>WBUL01000017.1 GCA_008933735.1 Anaerolineae bacterium
ACACAGCTTGTAACCCCCACACGGCGCGGGCCAAGTCCCGAAGGGTTATACTCCAATGCCGAAACCGCAATGTTCATCGGCAACTACGAAGAGGCCATTAGCTGGCTGGACGCACTGATACAGCTTGATTCGGCTTACCGTCGAACAGATGTGAACACGATGCTGGTTGAGGCCCTGACGGTGCAGGGACGTGCCTACCTGCGCGGAATGAATCAAGATGGGGAAGACCTGCTTGCACGTGGGGTACAGTTGATTGACCGGGCCGCCGAACTCGGCTACTCAGGCGAGCTTATCTACGAAGCGGATTTTGTACGGCGGTACCTGTCGGCACGATCTTATGTGGAAGGTGGAGCGCTTGGACCGGCGCTGGATGTTCTTGTCCGCCTATGCGAGGAAAACTGCGATTGGGCGTATCGCGGCGTCTCTGTCGAAGATTTGCTGACACGGGCCGGTGGTGTGCGTCAGAACTGAAACCCGTTGCGAAATTTAACGACCTTGCGGTTATAGTTGCGAGTATATTTTTTGAGGCGGTCTTCGAGCGTGACAAACTGCTCGTTTTCGAGGGACTGCCGCATGGTTTCTTTACCTTCCGACACAAACTCGGTCAGCCGTGCCGGATAGTCCCCATGCAGGGTATGATATACTCCGGTAATGTATAAGCCCAGGGCTTGCAGCCCTGGAATAAATTCCCCCAGCATAAACTGGTTATACTGCGCCTGATACTCCGCCCGAATGTCATAGGTAAGAATGAGTTTGTACTCAGGTCGAATAACTGTCATGACAAAATCCCATACCCTTCAAGATAAGCATAGCACAGTTTCAGGGGCCGGAATCAAAAAAGGCGCGGCTGTGAAAGCCACGCCTTTTCGGGTGAGTTACTGGAGTGACGCGCGGATTTTGGCACAGGCCGGACAACTTCCGTTTTTACGGATAATGGCATAACCGGCCTGTGGGTCATCAGTGAATGAGGAAAAATTCACGTTAAACACAATCAGCAGACGCACGTTGCCTTCAGCACGGGCTTTGCCGACTGCCTCGCCCAACCACTGTGCATGTTCGTCCACACTGGTGCCGCCCGCCCAGGCAAAGTTCGCGGGTAGGGCGCCGTAATCCTCACCGGAAAGATACCCAAGCTCAGTAAAACAGGCCTGTTTGCCGGGGAAGTTCGCCAGGGCACGGTTCAGATTGGTGCCATAATAACGGGTCGGGTAGTTGTCGCGCGGATCGCCTGAGTTCACCAGTGGGCTAACGATGCCTTCGTTATAATGAGCGCCAACGCAGTCCATGTACTGAGCCGCGCCTGCTGCCGCCATTTGACGGTAGAACACATCGTCATTGCAGCCCTGTGCCGTACAGCCTGCGGTTCCAAAGAAACCAGTCGGTGCAGGCGCGCCGGAAATAACCAGGGTTCCACTGTTGTTGCTCTTAATCGCATTGAAGGATTTCGCCAGCAGAACAGTATAGTTACCACCGCTCACCTGGCCTGCGGGCCACTCACGTTCAATATTGGGTTCATTCCAGACCTCAATCGCGTCCGCGCCGGCCTTTGCCAGACGCCCCAGATAAGCCGCAAAATCATCCTGATAAGTCCCATTCATAACCTGTGCAGGGTCACCGACAACGGACAGCAGAATCTTGAAGCCTTTAGATTTCGCTTCGGTGATAAAACCAGTCGCCGTACCTTCCGCAACACCGGGGTTAATCTGGAATTTCACCCAGCGCATTCCAGCATTGGTCATTGCGGTGACCGCGTCAGGGAACAAACCCGTAACCTGGCCCCCCACTTCCAGACCGCCGGGGCCGACCGGCCCTGTAACAGGTGCGGGCAGTCCATCAACGGGCGTCGTGGCAGCGGTGGGTTCACCAGTCGTGACCGTCACCTGATCGCAAATCACCACAATCTGATAATTAAAGCTGGTGCGAACTTCATAGGCAGCACCGTTAAGCAGTGTGATAATAAAGCGCCACCCAAAAAATAAAAATTCCGGTTTTTCACCTTCCCCCAGGGTTTTGCAAGAACTAATACCGCCCTGGAATTCAGCTTCTTCGTAGGTATAGCTTTTAACGTAGCGGATTTCCTGCTGGAGCTTTTCTTCCAGTGCAGTACGGGCGGCATCAAAAGCCAGCCAGATAGGATCATTAGGAGTGGCAGTTGGGGGTTGTTGAGCAGTCACGCTGCCAAAGCTGACGGCAATCACGCCAAGCAGCATTATCATCGCTGCAATAGCGGAGCTTATCGAAGCAAACTTACGTTGTCTCACAGTGAAGGTTCCTCTTCCTCGTATAGCAATGATGCCCGAACTTAACGGGCGCTCTTAGCGGGGAAATGCTACCCGAAAACACAGGGGTTTTGCAACTGTGCGTTAGTTGACTGTCGGTTTTGCGTCAGTTTTAGAGGCGGGAGAGACGGCGAATCATACGAAAAATACTGCCCGTTGTGCCATCATTTTCAGCGATAACTTTGGAAAGCGCTTCCTGGCGAAGCCGTTCGACTTCGAGAACCATCCATTTGCGGTCACGCTCAATTCCGTTGACCACAAACCATTTGCTGTCCAGTGCATAACATTCGGGCTTATTGCTGTGGACACTATTATAGGCGGATACATACGCATCCACAATATTGCGTGCTGTTAGCGTATCATCCTTGCGAGAAAACAATCCAGATGACATACTTTCTCTCAACCTATAAATCTCCACTTAACAACATCCTACACCAAAAGTTAGCTGTTTTGGCGTAATTAATGATTAATTTTTCGTGAATTTTTTCCCAATTAAGTGCGCGTTTCAAACTTCTGCGCGTTGCGAATCGCTACCGCTGACTGGTCAGCCAGGGAGGCCAGCACGTTAATATGTGCTCGCGTATAGTGGGTGAGGGGATTCTTACTGCTATCCACATAAAGCAGGCCAATAATGGTACGTTTAATCATCAATGGCGAACACATAATCGTCCGTAAGGACATTTCCTGCACACTTTCTCTTTTGCTCAAGTCCGGATCGTTTTGCGCGTCCGGCACGATGACCGTATGCTCTTCTGCCAGCGTTTTTTCGAGCACCCCTTGCGAGGGAGAAAAGGCATCACGCGCGAGGTATTCGCCACTTGCATCACGCCCCATTTTGAACTGCGGTATGTTGTTTTCATCGAGCAGCATCAGAAAAGCCCGGTCGCCATCCGCAAAGGCGATGACGCTGTCCAGCACTTTAGCGATGAGATCATGTGTTTCGTGAATATTATGCAGTTCTTTCGTAACCTTGAGCAGCATTTGCAGGGCTTGCAGCTCGTTGATTTCCCCAGTGTCACGGGTGAGCGTCAGCATTTCACGCACTTCATCCAGCGTGCGATCAACATCTGCAAGATTTTCTTCTCGTGATTTTGCCATGTTTTTCCCCGTGAGGAATGACACTTTTACCAGTCAGTGTAATGAGAATCAGGATTCCGCGCTAGCGGTCAGCTTTCCGGCTGCCCATTGGATAATTGCCGCCGCCACTTCCGTTTTGCTCATTTTCTCCAGGGTTTGTGGCGGCGCATCAGCGGTGATCAGAGTGACAACATTTGTATCGCCTTCAAACCCTGCACCAGGCACGGACACATCATTCGCCACAATCATATCAGCGTTCTTTTTATCCAGCTTGGCCTTTGCATTGGCAATTAGGTCGTCGGTTTCCGCCGCGAAACCGATGAGGATACGTGGCAACTTCGTCTGAAGGCGCTGCTGCCCAACCGTGAAGAGAATATCGGGATTTTTTTCTAACGTGATAGTCAGCCCGGCATCCTGTTTTTTGATTTTATGGCTGGCAACGGCAGCCGGACGAAAATCTGCCACTGCCGCCGCCATAATCAGCACATCACAATCAGCCTGCTTCAGCACCGCACCGAGCATCTCTTCCGCCGAACGCACATACATGATTTCCGCGCCAACTGGTTCAGGCAGGGACTTGACTGTAGTAATGAGGGTCAATGACGCCCCAGCATCCAGCGCTGCCTGAGCGACTGCAAAACCCTGTTTTCCGGAAGATCGATTGGTAATGTAACGCACTGGGTCGAGGTCTTCAATGGTGCCGCCTGCGGTGACAACCACTTGCCTCCCGGCTAACACGCCGTTACGCCCTAAAATCCGACGGACTTCGCCGATTAACGTCAGCGTTTCAGGCAGCCTACCGCGCCCTTCTAACCCCGATGCAAAACGCCCCCATTCCGGCTCAATAATCGTTATGCCGCGCTCACGAAGTATTCTGAGGTTGGCTTGCGTAGCGGGGTTTTCATACATGCCGCCATCCATCGCGGGCGCTACCACAACCGGACAGCGTGCCGCCAACACGGTCACCGAAAGTAAATCATGGGCAAGGCCGTGTGCAATTTTCGCAATCGTGTTGGCCGTTGCAGGCGCAATGAGAATCAGATCGGCACTCTCTGCTAACCCGATGTGGGCGATGTGTGTTGGCATAGTTCCGGACGAGGACTGCCACAGATCGTCAAAAACTGGATTCCCCGTAACTGCTTCAAAAGTGAGCGGTGCAACGAAATGTTTGGCATCGGCGGTCATGATGACATGCACCTCCGCTCCGACCTGGGTCAGTTTACTGGCAAGGTCAGCCGCTTTATAAGCCGCGATGCTTCCGGTCACACCAAGAACAACCCGTTTGTTTTCCAGAATCGGGATTTTCATGAATAACTCTCCCGAAAAATTTGGGCCATATTGGTATAACCGAGCCAGAGATACAAGATTGGCAGCCAGAGCGCCCCAAACAGCGTCACCGCTCCGAACAAAATATCCGCCTGCAAGGGAGTTTCTCCAGCATCAGACAGGTCATAACCGAGCCAGGCCAGTGCC
Source organism: Anaerolineae bacterium (assembly GCA_008933735.1). Classification (GTDB taxonomy): domain Bacteria; phylum Chloroflexota; class Anaerolineae; order Aggregatilineales; family J027; genus SB15. The sequence goes on from WBUL01000017.1 coordinate 4,830, forward strand.
GCAAAGGGAAACAGCAAAATCAGCCTGCCCAGCCACTGCGGTTTCTCAACAGGCTCATCCAGCAGTGATTTTTCGCGGCTGCTGCGCGTGAAATAGAGTGTGAACAGGATAAAAATCAGAATACCGGCAGTCATAGTTAAGGTTAGCGTGTCCAGGTATTCCGCCCGGAAAATGAGCGCAGTGACCAGCACTCCTAGCACTCCCGCCAGTTCATAGACCGATAGCTGCCAACGGGGTACCCCAGGGCTTTTAAAAAGGGAAAAGCCAACCGGGATAACCCCGGCAAGGAGAAGCCCCATCAGGACAAATGGCAAACTTCCCTCTAATGTGGGGCTGCTGCGATTATATTCCAGTTCAGGAAACCAGCGCACCCAGATGCCCCATCCCGCACCAACCACTGCCAGCACAATAAATTCCCGCGTCCCGACCTGCCTGCCGCTTAAGGCAAGACGAAACATCCAGAAGGCCAGCAAAAACATCAGAACTTCCAATCCCATTGGGCGGAAGACGATGCCTACCCCAGCATTGTCCGAGTCACGAGCAGCCAGCGTAATAAGCGTGCCTTCGATGAGGCCAAACAAACCCGCAGTCAGCAGCAGCGTTGGAAAACTGTCCACCTTCCAGCGTGAAATAATATCCAGAAGCAGCGAGCCAGCCGCCATATAAATAAGGAAAACCAGCACCCAATCCTGAATCCGGTAGGTACTGGCCTGCTGCCAGCCAATCAACTCGCCGCAAATCAGCAGCACAAAAGCAAAGTGAAGACGAATGATCCAGTTAAACATGGCTATAAATTATAGCCGATTAATGCTCAAGCTGAGGAATCTTCAACCCCAGATAATAGGCGTCTTCGATGACTTCAAAGCCCAGCTTTTCATAGAACGGCAGCACTTTTTCATTGCCCTTGACCACAAACAGCCGCACACGATTTGTCCCCAGGGTGAGCAGCGCGTCAATCACCGCCTCCATGACGGCTGTGCCATATCCGTTGCCCTGCTCTTCTGGCAGGGTCGCTACTGAATTAATGGTGCCGCGCCGCCCATCCCACAAACCACACGCTGCGGCCACAATCTGCCCGTCTTTTTCGTAAACAAAACAGGAAGTTGGGTTGCGTGCCAGAACAGCTTCCAGATACTCGAACTCATGTGCCATGCCATTCGGCTGCCACAATTCCACCAACTGCTCATAGTCAGTAAGCTGCATCAATCGGATGCCCATAGGATTTCCTTTGCTTTTTGAATCTGTTCTTTGACCGCCTGAGGACTGGTACCCCCGGCGGCAGTGCGTTTTTTCACGGCGGCGTCAAAATCCAGCCAACCATACACATCACGCTCAAATGCTAGTGAAATCTGTTGATAGTCGTTCAAAGACAGGCCGGACAGTGGGGTATTCTGCTGCTCCGCTGCCCTGACCGCCTGCCCGACCAGGTGATGAGCTTCGCGGAAAGGCACGCCTTTTGCTACCAGATAATCCGCTAGTTCGGTTGCCAGCAAACCTTCATCCAATGCCGCCCGCATCTTTGACGGAACCAGTTCCATCGCACCGATGAAGCCCGCCAGCACGGGCAGTATCAGCGCCAGCGTGTTGGCAGTGTCGAACAAAGATTCCTTATCTTCCTGCAAGTCCTTGTTATAGCCGCTGGGAAGTCCCTTGAGAGTTGTCAGGAATCCACTCAAATTCCCGATCACCCGCCCTGTTTTGCCACGAGTAAGTTCCAGCGGATCAGGGTTGCGCTTCTGCGGCATCAGACTTGACCCTGTGCTGTACACATCTGGCAGCTTGATAAAGCCAAGGGATGGGTTGCTGTAAATGATAATGTCTTCCGCGAAACGACTCAGATGCGTCATCAGGAGCGACCCGGCGAACATGAATTCCGCTACCCCGTCTCGATCCGAAATCGCATCCAGGCTGTTCGCCGTTATATCTGCAAAGCCCATACGCTCCGCCAGAGACTGGCGATCAATCGGATAGGGCGTTCCGGCCAGCGCACTGGAACCCAACGGACTTTGATTGGCACGGCGGGCACAGTCGGCAAACCGTTCAGCATCACGCTGTAGCATCCAGAAAAAACTCATCAGCCAGTGCGCGGCAGTAATAGGCTGGGCAGGCTGAAAATGCGTGTATCCCGGCATGACGGTTTCTAAATGTGGCTCCGCCGCACTGATAAGCATTTCCTGCACGCCGCGAATCTGAGATTGCACCTGCCTGCACGCATCCAGCAGCCACAACCGGCCATCGGTGGCCACCTGGTCATTGCGACTGCGTCCGGTGTGGAGTTTACCCGCCGCAGCGCCAATCAATTCTCCTAAGCGGCGCTCAACAGCGGTATGGATGTCCTCATCGCCTTCTTGGAGGACAAAGACATCCTGCTCAAATTCCGAAAGCACTTTTCTCAGGCCATGCTGAATTTCCTGTGCCTCAGCCGGGGTCAGAATTCCGGCAGATTCCAGGGCAGCGGCATAAGCGCTGCTGCCTGCAATATCCACCACATAGAGTTGAGCATCAAAACCTATCGAGTCATTGAGCGCCTTCAGTCGGGCGTCGGGTTCGGCGGCAAAACGCCCGCCCCAGAGTTTGGTCATGGCGTTATTCTTTCGTTACGTCCGGTAGTCAGCATTGATGGATACATACTCATGGGAGAGATCACATGTCCAGACCACGCAGGTGCCGCTTCCTTCATCCAACTGCAACTTAACGGAAATATCCGGCGCGGCAAAAATGGCCGCCGCGTCATTTTCCTCATAATCCGTTGGCATTCCATTTTTGAACACTTGCAGGGCGTTTTCGGTCATGCCATTCGCGCCGCAATCAAACCACAGATTAGCTTTCATCTGGTCAAATTCGACGCCTGCTCGCCCCGCCGCCGCCATAATTCGCCCCCAGTTGGCATCCGAACCAGCGAAGGCCGTTTTCACAAGCGGCGAACAAGCAATCGTGTTCGCAATTTGCCATGCCGCATGATCGTCCGGTGCGCCTTCCACCTCAATGGTGATGAATTTGGTCGCGCCTTCACCGTCGCGTACAATTTCACCAGCAAGATGCTGGCAGAGTTCCGTCAGGGCGGATTCAAACGCGGCGACATCATCCTCAGACTCGATTTTCTTGCCACTTTGTCCATTGGCAAAGAACAGAACCGTATCGCTGGTACTGGTATCCCCATCGACTGTGATGCGGTTAAAGCTGACATTGGCAGCTTTCCGGAGCAGGTCATTTAATACCGGGACAGATACATCAGCATCGGTGACAAGCACTGACAGCATGGTCGCCATGTTCGGCGCAATCATGCCAGACCCTTTGGCGATTCCTGCAATGGTGTACCCTTTGCATCTGATGCTGGCTTTTTTCGGACGTGTATCGGTCGTCATGATGCCAAGCGCGGCGTCATCCCAGCCGTTTGGAGCCAGCGATTGAGCCGCTTCATCAATTCCCCTGGAAATTTTGTCCATTGGGAGCTGTGGGCCAATCACCCCTGTAGACATGACCAGCACCTGCGACGATTCACAGCCGAGTTTTTCTGCGACCAACGCCGCCATGGTTGCGGTGTTCTGCTTGCCCAGCTCGCCTGTACACACATTGGCGATTTTGCTGTTGACTACTACGGCTCGAATTTTCGTCGGGTCATTTTTCAGGATCGCCATGTCATACTGCACGTGGGCCGACTTCACCTGATTCGTGGTGAAAACTCCAGCCGCATTGCAGTTGACTTCCGACGCAATGATCGACAAATCGGGCTGCGGTTTGTTCCGCAGTCCACAATCCACGCCTGCGGTGAGAAAACCCTGTACGGCATCAATGGAGGTTTCCAGTTTGCTCATTTCCAAAGCGGTCATGCTGCCTTAATCCCGTTTAAATTTATAATAATCCGGCTGTCGGTAACGGCTTTTGCCTGTGCCATCAATGGCGATCAGCGCTTCGACTTTTTCCGAGAGACCCCACAGATTGATAAAACCTTCCGCATCCTGCTGGTCATAGACATCCATTTGACCAAACGAGGCGTAATCTTCGCGGTAGAGACTGTAGGGGGAACGCCGCCCGGTGACAATCACGTTGCCTTTATACAGATTCAACCTGACTTCCCCTGTCATCGAGCGCTGGGTCACATCCACAAATCCATCGAAGGCTTCGCGCAGTTGGTTGAACCACTTACCATCGTAGACCAGTTCCGCGTAACGCAGGCCAATAACCTGTTTGTAATGGAGCACCTCTTTGGACAGACAGACACATTCCAATGCTTGATGTGCTTTGTAGAGAATGGTACCGCCGGGAGTCTCGTACACACCACGAGATTTCATCCCCACCAGTCGATTTTCAACAATATCCACGCGCCCAATCCCATGATTTGCGCCGACCTGATTTAAGCGGCTGAACAGTTCTACGACATCCAGATGTTCCCCGTCCAGAGACACCGGCCAGCCTTCTTCAAAACCGATTGTCACTGTAGACGTTTGATCAGGGGCGTTTTGAGGGCTTTTGGTCAGCTTAAACATGTCTTCTTCCGGTTCTGCCCAGGGATTTTCCAGAATCCCCCCCTCATGGCTCATGTGGAACAGGTTCTCATCCCGACTGTAGATGCTTTTCAATGTGGCCTGCACCGGAACATCATGTTTGGCAGCATATTCAACCGCATCCTCCCGGCTGCGAATCGTCCATTTGGGGTCACGCCAGGGGGCGATAATTCGCAGTTTGGGATTCAAGGCCATGACCGTAACTTCAAACCGCACCTGGTCGTTGCCCTTCCCGGTTGCGCCGTGTGCAACGGCATCCGCGCCTTCGATTTCGGCGATTTCGACCATACGCTTGGCGATCAAAGGGCGGGCAAAAGAAGTTCCCAGCAAATATTCACGTTCATAAATGGCACCCGCCCGCATACAACGGAACACATATTCTTTCAGGAATTCTTCGCGCAGGTCTTCCACATAGACTTTGCTCGCGCCCGTTTTGAAGGCTTTTTCTTCCAACCCGACCATTTCATCGCCCTGACCCAGATTGGCAGTGAACGTGATCACCTCGCAGCCATAGTTTTCCTTGAGCCAGGGAACAATGACGGAAGTGTCAAGACCGCCGCTGTACGCCAGTACAACTTTTTTGACCGGGGGATATGGGGTATCTGACATTGTTGCTCCTTAGACCGTTACTTTGACAAATAGTTGTTCTAACCGCTCAATGAGCGTATCGACATCGGGTTTTTCCATGATCAGCGGCGGGACAAACCGCAGCGTATGTGTCCCTGCTCCTACTAACAACAGCCCGTGCTCGTAACCCGCGTTTACGATGTCGCCGACTGGAATATTGAGTTCCATGCCCACCATCAGTCCGCGTCCGCGAATCTCGACAATTTGCGGCGCGTTGAGTTCATGCAGGCGGTCCCACAGATACATTCCCACTTCATTGACATGAGCTAAGAATTCCGGCTGGCTGACGCGCTCAAGAACATGTTTTGCCACCGCGCTGACCAGCGCTCCCGCCGCAAAGGTGCTGCCATGATCGCCAGGGGCAACGGCGGAATGCACCTTTTCGGTCATCAAACATGCGCCCATCGGCAATCCAGCCGCCAATGGCTTCGCCAGCGCCATTAAATCGGGCGTCACGCCATACTGTTCGTAAGCCCACAGGGTTCCGGTGCGTCCCAACCCACACTGGACTTCATCGAAAACCAGCAGCGCCCCGCGTTCATCGCATAAACGGCGCAGGGATTGAATAAACTCCACGCTGGCAGGGTAGACACCGCCCTCACCTTGAATCGGTTCGACCAAGACCGCACAGGTTTCGCTGGAAATTCCCGCCTCGGCGGCAGCGATGTCATTAAACGGCAAAGTTTTGGCCGCTCCCATCAACGGTTGAAAGGGTTTTTGATACTGTTCTTTGGGAGTGACCGCCAGCGCTCCCATCGTCCGCCCATGAAATGCGTTGCTGAAGGATACAATTTCACGGCGCTGATGATCATTATTCCCAAAGGCATATTTCCGGGCAAATTTGATGCAGGCTTCGTTGGCTTCGGCTCCGCTGTTACAGAAAAACACCCGGTCAGCAAAAGATTTTTCGCACAGGAGCTGCGCCAGTTGCGCCTGCGGTGCAGTGTAATACAGGTTGCTGACGTGGATCAGTTTTTCCGCCTGTTCCTGGATAATTTCTGCCACCTGTGTATCACTGTGTCCCAGTGCCATGACCGCGATGCCGCTGATCATATCCAGGTATTCTTTACCAGTCTCATCCCAGACCTTCATCCCCTTGCCACGGGTAAGGACAAACGGTGGGCGTTTATAGGTTTGCGCGACATACTCCTGTGTCAGTTCGACGGCTGAAGTCATCCGGTTACGCTCCTACCACTGCCGTGCCAGTATTTGCCAGCAGACCATCTAAATTGGTGATGACAACTTTTCTCGCCCCTTTTTCAACCATATGCAGTGCGGTACGAACTTTCGGAAGCATCCCGCCAAAAATAACCTTCTGTTCAATAAGATCGTCCGCGATGGAAGGCGTCAGTGTGGGCACAAGTTCCTGATTATTCAGCACCCCTTTGACATTGGTAAGGAACACCACCTGTTCCGCATTCACCGAGACACCAACCGCACCCGCCACATGATCAGCATTGACATTAAACGCGCCATCTTCCCCCAGGCAAATTGGCGCGATGACCGGGGTAACACCCTGCTGAACCAGATCAAGTAAAATGCCACCCCGGACGGCCAGCACTTCACCAACCCGTCCTAAATCGCCTTTGGGATGTTCCAGTTTTTGTGCCTTAATCAGCCCTCGGTCAAGGCCAGAAAGTCCCTGCGCCTCGATGCCCGCCAGTTGAAAGGCCTTGACAATGCGCGTGTTGATCGCACCGCACAGCACCATTTCGGTGATTTGCAGAGAATGTTCATCCGTCACGCGCAGCCCATCAATGTACTGCGCCTGCACCCCATATTTTTCCTGCATCTGGGTGATTTCTTTGCCACCGCCGTGAACAACGATCACAGGTTCAGCGGCCTGCGCTACCGCCTGCGCCAGCGACTCCAGAAAACCGGGCTGGTCGATTTCGTGACCACTGATTTTCAGCACTTTCATGTATTTTTCTCCCCTAGATCAATAAGCCCATGGTTTCGGGCAGGTTTAACATCAAATTGGCATTCTGTACGGCCTGACTTGCCGCGCCCTTTCGCAGATTATCCAGCACGGAAACAACAATCACAGTATCCGGAGTAGCAGCGTGTAAAGAAATCATCGCGCCATTCGTGTTGGCAACCTCCTTAACCCGTGCAGTTTCGCCCGCCGGAAGCAGTGTCACCAGAGGTTCGTCAGCATAGGCGGATTCATAAATCTGCCGCACATTTTCCAGTGTCCATCCTTCCGCCAGAGGGACATAGCTTGTCGCCAGCAAACCCCGATCAATCGGGATAAGATGCGGGGAAAAGATCAGGGTACCGAGATTCGGGTTCAGGGCATGGAGTTCCTGTTCAATTTCGCCGACATGCCGATGTTTTCGCCCGACATTGTAAGGTTTAAAGTCACCAAACACCTCCGAAAACAGGATATCGACTTTGGGCTGCCGCCCCGCTCCACTGACCCCGCTTTTAGCATCAACAATCAAATTCGCCCCTGCCCGGATTGCCTTTGCTTTGGCAAGCGGGGCAAGACCCAGCAGTGTTGTCGTGGGGTAACAGCCTGGGTTAGCGATACAGTTCTGGCGGATGAGGTTTGGGCGATTAAGTTCGGGAAGGCCATAAGGGGTGGGAAGAAGCGCGGGGACGGGGTGAGTGTGTCCATACCACTGCTGGTAGGCGTCCGCCGTTTTCATCCGCAAATCCGCCGACAAATCAACTACTTTCGCGCCCGCGTCAAGCGACCGTGCCGCAAGCGGAGCGGATACTCCATGCGGGGTACACAGGAAAACCAAATCAACCGTACTGGCGTCCGCGTCAGCACTGGTCGAAAAAGTTATACCCTGGTACTTCTGGCCTGCGTAATTGTCCGAAGTCGCAAAGCAGATTTCAAACTCCGGGTGCTGATTTAAAAGCCCGATGAGCTCCAGCCCCGTGTATCCTGCTGCTCCATAAATACCTGCTTTCATCACTGCTCCTCTTACCAAAAAACAAAAACCCCGGACTTCTGTACGCTTAGAAGTCCGGGGCGTTTTACCTGATCTGGCTTTTACGTGTGTCTGCTAACCCAAATAAAGCCAACCGAACTTCTTTTTGCTCGGTGGGCGACGACGCAAACGAGGCGCGTTGGAGACAGACAACTCGTAATTCACGTTTAGATAAGACCTGATAAGCTAATTACACAAAATTGTGTACGGAAAACAGAAAACTGTCAATGATTTCGTCAGTTTTGACAAAAATCTCATACCGGGGGGTCAAGCGGCTGCGACATGATGTCCCACATCAGCGGACTGACCTGCGGGAGCAATGGCATCTCCAAACAGCGCGAAAGATGTACCGGTGCTTTGAGCGACCCCATGTATTCCTGCTCATAACCACACTGTCTGAACGGCAGTTTGAGCTTGCGTTGAGAAACGGCCAGCACACGGACATCCAGATTGCAGATGATGTGCTGATACCCATTCTCGAATCCAAATTGAAAGATGGCGCGATACAGGTGAGGGATCGCCTGCATTGCACTTTGCGGATGCCAGCAAAGCGCGGATGATTCCATGATCCCCGGTTCGGAATACAGATACTGAAATTCGTCGTAGAGGGTAAATTCTTCCAGGGTGCGAAAGGGAGCACGGGTCACAACGCGCACCATCCCAATGACATGTTCCCGGCAGAGGTGGCCTTCATAGACGAGAAAATAGACGGAACGGTCGGTGAAATGATCGGTATAACGTCCAGTGACGTTGGGCTGAATGTACCCGGCCTCCGCAAACCAATCGTGGTGGCACTGATAGGCAATATCCCGTGCATAAGCTGACTCTGCAACAGCGGTTTTCATTTGCCCTACTCCTTGACCGATGCAAAAATCAGCATATGCCTTTTTTCCCATAAAATGTTGCAAAAAATTGTCAGAGTTTGTCAGGTGGATATGGAAAAAATCGCTCCGCAAACAGGCCGCTGGATATTAACTGCCACGATCCTGGCATCCAGCATGGCCTTTATTGATGGCAGTGCATTGAATATTGTGCTCTCCGACATTCAGGATGGTTTAAACGCTTCCGGCGCGGAAATGCTGTGGATCGTGGATGGATATTTACTCTTTCTGGCCTCCTTGATTCTGGTCGGCGGCTCGCTGGGCGATCATTTGGGGCGCAAACGCATCTTCATGATTGGCATCGTATTATTCACGATTGCCTCATTCCTATGCGGCATATCCCCCAACACAGAATTGATGATCGTGGCACGCATGGTGCAGGGTGTTGGCGGCGCGTTGATGGTTCCCGGAAGTCTGGCGATTATTTCCGCCTCCTTTCCGCCAGGGGAGCGCGGCAAAGCGATTGGTACATGGTCGGCCTTCAGCAGCGTCACAACAGTTCTGGGGCCCGTGCTGGGAGGAGCAATGGCGGAGGTCGATTTCTGGCGCGGAATCTTTTTTATCAACATTCCCCTCGCGGTGGTCGCGCTGTGGATTTTGGTGAACTATGTTCCTGAAAGCCGTGATGAGCAGGCTAAAAAACTCGACCTTCCCGGTGCGCTGCTCGTCACATTGGGTCTGGCGGGATTATCCTATGGGTTTATCGAAGCTCCGGGGCAGGGTTTTGACAATCCGGGTATCATCGCCAGTCTGATCGTCGGATTTGCCGCTCTGATTCTCTTTGTGATGGTCGAATCGCGCAGCCAGCATCCGATGGTTCCCTTAAGACTGTTTGAGTCGCCCACTTTCAGCGGCACCAATATCATGACATTTTTTCTGTATGGGGCGCTGGCAGTGGCAACCCTGTTCCTGCCGTTGAATTTCGCGCAGGTGCAGGACTACCGCCGAATCGAAATCTCATTGGCGCTGCTGCCATTTGTTCTCTCTCTGACTCTGCTGTCGCGTTGGGCAGGAACTCTGGTAGACAGGTATGGCCCACGATTGCCCCTGACCGTTGGCCCCGCCATCGTGGGCACTGGTTTTTTTGCCGTCACACTGCCCGGATTAACCAATGGTTTTGCCGAGTTCTGGACGACATATTTCCCTGGCATCTTGATCATGGGTATTGGCATGGGCATTACCGTTGCGCCGCTGACAACCGCAGTCATGGGGTCGGTGTCATCACGCCAGGCGGGTGTCGCATCGGGGGTGAACAACGCGGTCGCACGCACAGCAGGTGTCCTGGCAATCGCAATTTTAGGAGCGCTGGCCCTGTTCAGCTTTAGAAGCGCACTGGAAGACCGCACGGAATCGATCCAGCTTTCGCAGGAAGAACGAGATACCCTGAAAAAAAACGCCTCTGATTTAGGTAACACCAGACCACCCGAATCGCTGGATGAAACGGCCCAATCAGCAATCGAATCGGCGGTCAGAAGTGCGTTTGTTGAGACCTTCCGTCTGGTGCTGATCCTTACCGCGATTCTGGCGTGGCTGAGTGCGGCGCTGGCCTGGCTGACAGTGGATCAGCGTCTAGTTGTATTAGAGTAGAAAAAATGACAAAACAAATCTGGTTAGATCGTGTGCAAAAACTCCTCTCAAAAAACATCATGGAGGGCGAGGGTTTCCGATATACCAAACCTGCGTCCCCGCCCCCGCCGGAATACGAAGAACAGGCGCTGTGGGATTCATGCTTTCATGCGATTATCTGGCGATGGATTGACCCTCAAATGGCACGCGATGAACTGCTGACCGTCACAGCCCGCCAGCTTGCCGGAGGAGCGGACGCAGGCATGATTCCGCATTTTTCCTACTGGAAAGGCAGTGCCCAGACCCTGTGGAATAATCCCCACACCAGCCGCATCACCCAGCCGCCTTTGATCGCGGTGGCCGCTTGGAGGGTTTATGAAATTTCAAAAGACAAAAACTTGCTTGAACTCCTCTACCCTCGTCTGATTGCCTTCCATGACTGGTTTGACCGGCGCCGTGATCCCGATAAGGACCATCTGGTTAGTTTGATCCACCCCTGGGAATCCGGTTGGGATGCCTCACCACGCTGGGATAGAGCGATGGGGTTGCGCCGTCCAACACACGAGGAAGCAAAACAGGCACGATTCAGGCTGGCACAAACAGTCGTTCAATACGATGGCGATGCGCTGAAACTTGCTCAGGATGGTTTTTTCCATGTTGAATCGATTGATTTTAATGCGATTCGAGCGGCTGACCTGGAAGCAGTGGCGCAGATCGCCGCAGCGCTGGGCAAAGACGCAGCTTCCTGGAAAAAGCGTGCGGCGGATGTCCAGACCGCAGTGCGAGCAAAAATGATTGAAACCGGGATTCATGACCTTGAGGGATTGGATGAAAAACCGATTGAGGTCGAAAGCGCCTCCGATTACGTGGCGTTGTTTGGCGGCTGTGTTTCTGAATCTGACGCAGCCAGATTAGTCCAGCGCCTTCAAGAACCCCGCAACTGGACGCAGTTTCCGGTATGCACCAACCCGACCACTCTGGAAGCATTCGACCCCGGACGCTACTGGCGCGGAAATGTGTGGATGTCGGTCAACTGGTTGATTTACCAGGGGCTGCGCCGCTACGGTTATACCCGGCTTGCCAGCCATCTTGCCGAACGCAGTCTGGCGCTTGTGGAACAAACGGGTTTCTGGGAATACTACCATCCTCAAACTGGAACCGGCCTCGGTTCTACTCCTTACAGTTGGTCAGCGCTTGTCGTTGACATGCTGGAATGATTTGACATCCAAAACGTTTTGGATTAAGATTTGAGTAATGTCCAAAACGTTTTGGGCGCAATAATTTTGATCTAAAACTGTTATGAAACCGAAGTTAAAAGACTTAGCCGAGAAATCGGGATATTCCATCACCACTGTTTCACGAGCGCTTGCTGGATACTCCGACGTTAGCCCCAAAACTCGTGAACGTATACTTCAGATTGCAACACAACTCGGCTACGAACCCAACTCCCTCGGTCAGCAGCTACGTCTTCAAGAAACCCGCACCATCGGGATGATTATTCCCGCCAATGACGAGAGCTTCTCCAACGACTTTTTTACCCAACTCATGATGGGCGTCGGGAATATGGCCTCGCTGCATCGTTATGACCTGCTGATTAGTGCCCAGAGTACAGGCGAGGAAGAAATGCAGGCCTACCGCCGTATGGTCGGGGGGCGCCGGGCTGATGGCATGATTCTGGCGCGGACTCGCCGCAGTGACCCCCGTATCGTCTATCTAAAATCCCAGCAGTACCCCTTTGCGGTTTCTGGCCGTGCCGCCCCGGACGAACAAACCGATTTCCCCTATATCGATGTCGATAGCCAGGCCGGAATTCGGATGCTGGTCGAACACTTTGTTTCCCTGGGGCATCGCCACATCGGGCTGATTCTGCCCCCGCCGGAGCTCGCTTTTACGGATTACCGCCATGCAGGTTATCTGGAGGGCCTGGAAAAAGCGGGGATTATCTATCGGCCTGATTATGTAGTTCATGGAAATTTGCTGCGGTCAGGTGGTTACTATGGAACCTCCCAACTTCTGGACGAAAACCCCGAAATCACCGCTGTGATTGCCTGTAACGACCTCATGGCTCTCGGTGCGATGAGCGCGATTCAGGGGCAAGGGCGGCGAGTCGGGCTCGATATCGCGGTAGCAGGTTTTGACGACATCCCGTCTGCTGAATACAGCCACCCGACTCTGACCACTATCCGGCAGCCGATTTATGAAATTGGGCAGCGGCTCGTCAACATGCTGCTCAGTCTGATCAAAGGACACCCGCTGGAAGATAACCAGATTTTGCTCACGCCAACCTTAATGGTTCGGGATTCCAGTGGAGGAAAACGAGTATAAGGAGGTGTGCAGGCGAACTAAACCGCAATATTGCTCGTTCCAAACACCAATTTCTTTTTAGGAGGGTTAGTTTCATGACCAAGAAGTTGAGCCTTTTGCTGGCCTTTGTCTTTCTGGTCAGCCTCTTTACCGGGGCGTTGGCACAGGATAACAAAGTGACCTTCATGTCCACGCAGTTTAACGTTGTCGAGGAAAGCGACAAAGCGAAAGCGATTCTGGCTGAATTTGGTGGGACAGCCGATTTTGTCCCCTCTGAAGAAGGCCCCATGATTGATCTCATCCTGGCAGAAGCCTCTGCTGATGAGGGTACGGTTGACCTGCTCGGTGCACTGCATGGGACCTTCCCCACGCTGGCAAACAATGACACATTGTTTGACCTGACGGATCTGCTTGCCGAAATCGAACAATCGGTCGATGTAAATGATTCGTTTGTTGAACTTGGTAAACTTGGAACCGAAGACTATCAATACTACATCCCCTGGATGCAGGCTACCTATACGATGGCCGCCAACAAACAAGCACTGGAATACCTGCCCGAAGGCGCAGATATTAACGCGCTGACCTGGGATCAGTTGGCGGAATGGGCAAAGAATATGCAGGAAGCTACCGGTGAACCCCGTCTGGGTCTGCCCGTTGCGGGTCTGTTCCACCGCTTCCTGGAGGGCTACGCCTTCCCCTCATGGACGGGTGGTATGGTAACAGGTTTCAAGACCCAGGAAGCCGCCGACATGTTGGTCTTTATGCGTGACCAGTTGTGGCCCTACACCAACCCCGAGTCGATCAACTACGAATTCATGAGTGAACCGCTGCTCTCCGGTGAAGTCTGGGTTGCGTTTGACCATGTAGCACGACTGAAAGCGGCTTTTGATGAACAGCCTCAAGATTTTGTGGCGTTCCCCACACCGGCGGGTCCGGCGGGGCGCGGCTATATGCCTGTCGTCGTTGGCCTGGCAGTTCCATACACCTCACCCAACCCGGACGGCGCAGATGAACTGATTAAATTCCTGCTCAGCCCAGAAACCCAGGGCGCGATCCTGCGTGATCTCGGCTTCTACCCGGTTGTTTCCGGCGTCGATACGGCAAATCTACCAGAAGGCGTTGCCATTCAGAGCGCGGCTGTCGAAGCGCTGACCACTGCACCGGACGGTATCCCCGCGCTGCTGCCAGTGGGTCTGGGTGATCGTGGTGGCGAAATCAACCAGATTTTCCGCAATGCATTCAACCGTGTGGTACTGGAAGGTCAGGATCCGATGACCGTGCTGGAGGAAGAAGGCGCGGCACTTCAGACACTGTTGGACGAAACGGGTGCGCCATGCTGGGCACCAGATCCGCCCAGTGACGGCGCTTGCCAGTTGAAATAAGTACCATCCTTTATTGGGGTAACGGTGGCCTGCAAAGGCCGCCGCTGCCTGGTTAAAAAAGAGGAGTTTTATTTTGAGAAAATTACATTGGACTCCTTACCTGCTGTTACTTCCCTCCATGATTTACCTTACCTTGTTCTTCGCCTATCCGATGGTGGCATCGTTGCAGCTTGCCTTCCGAAAGGATGTGCAGTACCTGAAACTGCGTGAAGAACCGGAATCTGACGCCGCCGAAACGGGTACCCTGGCGATGCAAACCGCTGTCGCTGTGCTTGACCGGATGCGATTGGAGGAAACACTCCCGAATGGGCGCACCCGCCCCATCTACTGGTTTCGGGTGCAGGCGGAAGACACCGAGGGAACGACGGTTGAAGGATGGGTAAACCAGGAAAATATCTTTATTGAGTCAAGGACTCAGTCCGACACTGCCCGCATTGTCACAGGCGAAGCTGCGAAAGAATGGACTTTTGATTTTGTCAAACGAATGGTGAATGACTTCCGCTTCGGGAAAGCCCTGCGAACCACAATTTTATTGATTGTCCTGATTATTCCTCTGCAATTTATTCTGGCAATCGTCATGGGGCTGGTGCTGCAAAGCGGCATTCGCTTCACTAACTTCTTTTTATATATTTACGCGATCCCGCTGGGAGTCTCCGACCTCGCTTCAGGCATTCTGTGGTACTCCATTTTTACCCAGCGAGGCTTCTTAAATTCCTGGTTAGTCGAACTTGGACTGCGCGAACGACCTTTCATCTTCATTCAGTCTGGTCATGAAAATTGGATGATCCTGGCGATTGTGCTGGCGGAAGTCTGGCGGGCAACATCCATTGTAATGGTCATTGTGGTGGCAGGTTTACAAGGCATCCCGAAAGATTACATTGAAGCGGGGCAGGTTTTCGGGGCGAATCTCTGGCAGCGCATTCGATTTATTATCCTGCCACGCCTCATGCCCAGCCTTCAGGTCGCCCTGATTTTACGAACCATCCTTGCCTTCCAGGTGTTCGCGGTTGTAGTTGCCATCACTGGAGGCGATGTCATGACCGTGCTGGCGAATGAAACCTACCGCTGGTATGACCCCGCCCGTTTTAACAATTCAAACGTCGCGGCGGCTTACGCTGGTTTCATCATGCTGCTCTCCCTGGGAATTTCGTTCTTTTATCTGCGAACCGTCCGTGCCCAGGAAGAAAGAGAGAGCCAACAATGACTACAGAAACCTATCCTACAACTTCCTTGTCACTGGCAGAACAGGAACAAATCGCGCGGCGGGCAAAGTTCCAATACAACTTGCGCCGTGCCAGCATTTACGCTTTAGCCATCGCCATCGCCATCTGGATTTTGCTTCCCATCTGGTTAGTCGCCGTAATGGCCTTCAGTACTCCCGCCGATGTACGCGGCTTTCCCAAGCAGATCGTTCCCGTGCCGCTGTCTACTGACACCATGGAATTCTTCCTGAACCAGGATGGTATTTTGAGAGCGGCCCGCAACAGTGTTGTCGTGGCCATCACCACCCTGGTATTGTCCACCATTATTGCCGTACCTGCGGGGTATGCCATCGCCCGTTATGTTTTCCCAGGGCGTGATGCCATCCGTCTAGGGATACTATCGGTGCGTGCTTTTCCCATTGTGGTCTTGGCCGTACCCCTTGCTGTCACCTTTATCGAACTGGACATGTATGACAAGGTATACAGTCTGGCCTTGATGCACACTGCACTGACACTGCCCACCACGATTCTGGTCGTTGCCAGTGTTTTTGCGGGCGTTCCTTACGAACTGGAGGAGGCAGCCCGAATTTTCGGGTGCACACCCACCCAGGCATTTATCAGAGTCGTGATGCCGCTGGCACTGCCAGGGATTGCCGCCGCCGCAATACTGACGTTCGTGCTGTCATGGAATGAGGTTTTTGCGGCGATCCTGCTGACCATCTCCAACCGCACCCTTCCGGCACAAATTCTGTATACACTGGATAAATCCGGTGACCCGTTTAAGTTCGCCGGAGCTTTTTTCATGCTCCTGCCCGCGATGATTTTCATTTTCTTTATCCGCCGCTATCTGTTCAGCATGTGGGGCATTAACAAGTAAAAGGAACATCAGCTATGGCACAAATTGTCGTTCAAAATGCAGTTAAACGGTTTGGCAAATTCACGGCCATTGATGATGTCAGCCTGACCATTAACGATCAGGAGTTCATGGTGCTGCTGGGGCCAAGTGGCTGCGGCAAAACGACCCTTCTGCGGGCCATTGCCGGCTTGGGTATGTTGGATACGGGCAAGGTTGTCATCGGCAGCAAGGATGTGACCTACCTGAACCCCAAAGACCGCAATATTTCGATGGTCTTCCAGAATTACGCTATTTTCCCCCATATGACCGTTTTTGATAACATTGCCTTTGGGCTGAAAATGAGGAAATCCCCCAAGTCTGTTATCTATGAGCGTGTCAATGAGGCCGCGAAACTGCTCCACATCGAAAATCTGCTGGATCGCTATCCAGGACAAATGAGCGGCGGGCAGCGCCAGCGTGTGGCAGTAGCACGTGCCATCGCCTATGACACGCAGGTACTGCTCATGGATGAACCGCTCAGCAACCTGGATGCCCTGCTGCGTCTGGAAATGCGTGCAGAACTGAAAGCCCTGCTAACCAAATTGAATGTGACTACTATTTATGTCACTCACGATCAGATTGAAGCGTTAAGCATGGGGGATCGAATTGCGGTCATGCGGCAGGGCAAAATTTTACAGTGTGACACGCCAACTCGCGTTTATGACCTGCCCGCCGATCATTTTGTGGGCAGCTTTATTGGCAATCCACCGATGAATTTTTTGATGGGCCGGGTCGAACGGGACAGTAACAGGATACAGGTCAGAATCGGAGAGTTTCAGCTTAACCCGCCCGATGAGATGCAGGATATACTTCGGGTCTATGATGGGAAAGATATTTTTGTGGGGATCCGCGCCGAAAATATGGAACCGCTGGCACAACCGACACCGGATTCCCTTCAGGTGCGAGTCGATGTGGTTGAACCGTTGGGGGCTCATAACTTACTGACTATCCACATTGGCAGCGATGTTCTGAAAGTCTCCACACATCCTGATTTTCCGGCGAAAATGGGGGGTGATCTGTGGATACGTTTCCCCATACAAAAAATTCGCTGGATGGATGCTGATTCAGGGAAAGCTTTGACGCCGAATCTGGAAAAAGTGATGGCATGATTGGACAGTATCACCGCCGTCGGCTTGACCCCAGGCGGGGGTACAAACCGCTGGATTTTGGCGGGAGCGGCATTACGGGCAGCATAAACCGTGATGGCTGCATCACCGCCATTAACACCTTCCACCCCGATCAGGGGTACATCACGCTGACTTCCGCTCCACCCTTTGATGAATCCCAGCGTTATAACCCGGCAGCGGTGCGTGCCTATCGCAAAAGCCTTGCCGTTCAAGAAGGTTACGGTCTGCGTTTTTTCGATTCGACGATAGTGCAATACGAAGCCTGGTTGATCGAGGATGCGATTCCTCACCTCAAACTGACACTCGAATCCGGCCTGACTGCCGAGGTCACCATCTTCGTGCCCTCAGATGAATCCCGTGTGATCTATTCCTGGACTTTTTCAGAGGCAGGCTTCTCCGCTCATCTGAGCGGTAGGGCATGGATACAGCGCAGTGCCTACACGCAACTTACGGAAGGCGGCCCTATCCCCATGCCTGCCGCAGAAACAACGGTTGTTTCCCAAAATGAGAATGCCGTCACCGTCGAAAATAAATCCCTCCAATCCACTTTTACACTGTCCGGTTTTAATGGAACAGCATGTGAAGACGGAAGTATCGAATTTAAAAATCCGGCGTTGGCCCGCCCGCTGTCGCCCGAAAAACTGCTTCTTACCATCAGGCCAGGACAGGAACATTCCGAGACAGAAGAAAGCGTGCTCGAATTTGAGCGATGGCGAAAACGCTGGGAAGGCTGGCGGTATGGAGATCATCCCCTGGATTTGCTTTTACGACGGGCACTGGTATATGCGGCACACTGCTGTGTCCCCGTTGATGAGAATGCGATCTGCGTCATCACCGACCATCAACTTCTGCCCCTTTCGTGGACACGGGATGCGTATTATACGATCCTACCGCTCCTGCACTGGCAACCGGAATTTGAGGATACTGTCAGAAAACATCTCTACTGGTTGTTCGAAAGAGCCGAACGCCCGCAGGGTCACTGGGGACGGGCTTATCTGACCAACGGCAGAGTCAAAGATCCGGTCTTCCAACTCGACCAGCAGCTATATCCCCTGCTTGAGCTCGCAGAATACATCGAAAAAACCGGGGACACAACCGCCAGGGAAAAATTCCGTCCGCAGGTAGAAAGAATTTTGGGAATGTTGCTGGCGAGGCGAGATCATGAAACCGGCCTGCTTCCTACGGATGAGACGCCCGCAGATGATCCGGTTCATCTCCCCTATCATCTCTCCAGCCACATTCTATTCTGGCGAACACTGAAAAAACTCGGTCAGAACGCGCTGGCCAATCAGATTCATGCGGCAGTGGAGCGGTCTTTTGTGGCCGACTACAATGGACGCCCCATTTTTGCCTACCTGACTGACGGCAAAGGGCAGCATCATTTTTACCATGATGCCAATGATCTGCCGCTTGCCCTTGCGCCGCTGTGGGGCTTCTGCCCGGCGGATGACCCTGTCTGGCTGGCAACGATGAATTTTGCCTTTTCAGAAGAAAACAAAGGCGGCTTCTACGGCACACCTGAAGATGAATTTCGTGGGCTGGGATCCGTTCACACCCCGGCAGCCTGGCCTTTGGGCGACGTACAGGAACTTTTGTTCGCACAGCTTAGGGGCAGCGACGCCAGAAAACAACAAGTGATGCAAAAGCTGGCACGGGTGGCGCAATGGGACGGGGCACTGCCAGAGGCGTATGATGTGAAAACAGGCGAGGTTGTGTCGCGCCACTGGTTTGCATGGCCGAACGCAGCATTGGCCTGTGTGGAATTAGGAGTTTTTCAAAGGTGAATATTGGATTTCTTTCAACCCGGCTGGCGGGCGTCGATGGAGTGAGCCTCGAAACGGCCAAACTGAGACAGGTCTTTGAAGAAATGGGGCATTCCTGTTTTTACTGTGCGGGCGAACTGGATCAGGACGGCCCACCGGGGCAACTCGTCCCGGAAATGCACTTCACACATCCCACGGCCAAAGCGCTGCATGACGAGGCCTTCGCCAATCCCCACCCTTCACCTGACTTATTCAAACGCATTTATGCCGAAGCCGATAAAATTCGCGCCGATCTTGAGGCCTTTATTGAAGAACACAATATTGATCTCATTGTTCCACAGAATGCTAATGCGATTCCGATGAATCTGTCTTTAGGTGTGGCAATTACGGATCTCGTCCGGCGCACACGGATCAAAACCCTCTGCCACCACCATGATTTTTACTGGGAACGCCCGCGGTTCATCAACAATGGGATTCAGGACATTTTAGATGATGCCTTCCCGCCCGCCCTTGATCCCATCCGGCATATGGTTATCAGCACACCTATGCAAAAACGGCTGCGTACCTGGCGGGGGCTCCGGGCGTTTTATCTCCCCAACGTATTTGATTTTGAAAATCCGCCCGCGCCGCCGGATGCCTACGCCATGTCGTTTCGGCAGGAGCTAGGTCTAAGCGCTGACGATCTGATCGTATTGCAGCCAACCCGCGTGATTCGCCGCAAAGTCATCGAAAAGGCAATTGAGCTCGTCCGGAAACTGAACGATCCCCGGCTGATTCTCCTGATTACCGGTTACGAAGGAGATGAACCGGGAGGTTATGGGGTCTGGCTGCGCGAAGAAGCCGAGCGTGCCGGAATTCGCTACCGGTTTATTGCCGATTACGTCGGGGCAGAACGGGGCATCTCCGATGGACATAGAGTGTATACTCTGTGGGATATTTATCCTCATGCCCACCTGGTGACCTACCCCAGCGACTACGAGGGCTTTGGTAATGCGCTGATCGAAACCCTATATTTTCGCAAACCCGTTGTTGTGCATACCTATCCAGTATATCTGGCGGATATTAAACCTTGCGGTGTGCAGGCGGTTGAATATCATTACGATCTTACATCTGAGGTCATCGCCGCTGTCCGCCGCCTGATCGATGATGCTGCGCTGAGGCATCAGATGACCGACCACAATTTTGAAGTTGCCGCACAGCATTTTTCTTTTGCGGTTTTACGAAAAGTTCTGGCTACAGCATTGGATTCATTTGATGATAACACCTTCTGAGCGTATTTATGCCCACTTGCATCAGATTTATTCACACGATGCGGCAGAAAACACCTATCGTCGTTTGATGGAAGTGCTGGGGTCTCTAAAACTGCCCGTTACGCCCTTTGAGAGTTACTTCTCGGAGCGCGATGTTACCTTAATCACCTACGGCGATACCCTGTACCAGGATGAAGAAAAACCCCTGCAAACCCTGCGCCGTTTTGTGAGCGACTATCTAAAATCTGTGGTTTCAACCGTACACATCCTGCCGTTTTATCCCTATTCCTCCGATGATGGCTTTTCAGTCATTGACTATTACGCAGTCGATGAAAATCTGGGTACATGGGATGACATTGAACAGATCAGCCGCGAATTTAAAATGATGTTTGATGCTGTCATTAACCATATGTCCTCTCAGAGTCCCTGGTTTACAGGGTTTCTTGCTGATGACCCGGCGTATCGGGGTCTGTTTTTCACCGAATCGCTGGGGACAGATTTAAGTGGTGTGACTCGTCCGCGCACCACACCGCTGCTCACCGAATTTACCAAAACCAGCGGAGCAGCAGTGCATCTTTGGACAACCTTTAGTGCCGACCAGATTGACCTTGACTATCGTTCGCCGGAAACCCTGCTGCGGATAGTCGATGTGCTGCTCTTTTACGTCCAGCATGGGGCACAGGTGATCCGACTCGATGCCATCGCGTATATGTGGAAAGAAGTGGGGACCTCCTGTATTCATCTGCCAGAAACTCATGCAATCATCCAATTGTTCCGGGCTGTTTTAGATCATGTTGCGCCGCATGTGATTCTAATTACGGAAACGAATGTCCCCCATGAGGAAAATATCTCGTACTTCGGCAATGGCGCAAATGAAGCGCAGATGGTTTATAACTTCACGCTGCCGCCGCTTCTGCTGTACAGCATCATCACAGGCGGTGTGCATAAACTGGCGGCATGGATGAATACCCTTTCCACACCTTCGCCCCAGACCACTTTTTTTAACTTCACTGCCTCCCATGATGGAATCGGTGTGCGTCCTGTGGAAGGCATTCTGGAACCCTCCGAATTGGAACGACTCGTACATCACGTTCAGAATAACAGCGGACGTATCTCCTACAAAAATAACCCCGATGGCAGCCGCAGCCCCTACGAATTAAATATCACGTATGTGGATGCCATTGGCGGCGTGGATGGCCCCTCCGATGTACAGATCAGGCGTTTTATGCTGTCTCAGGCAGTGAAATTTGCGCTGGCAGGTGTGCCTGCTGTCTACATTCACAGTCTTTTAGGGTCACATAATAACATTGAAGGGATGTTGCGAACCGGGCACAACCGCACGATCAATCGTGCCCGATTGGATGCCCGCCTGATTCGCGGTGAACTTAATGATCCTACCAGCTTCCGGGGACGGATTTTCCGTATGCACGTCGAATTGCTGAATGCACGAAGCAAGTCCCCTGCTTTTCATCCTAAGGCGGAGCAAAAAGCGACGGCACTGCACAACGGTAGGGTGTTGATGCTGGAGCGTGAAGCCGAAACGGAGAAGATTGTTGCCCTATACAACTTTACCGGCCAGCCGCAAGCCGTCCAGCTCGCGATTCCGCCCGCCGTTGACCTCCTCACCGGAAAGCCATTTCCTGACGGGGAGGTGACATTGGCACCATATGGATTTCATTGGCTGCGAATCTCGAAATCTTGAATTTCCAGCCACTGCGGGGACGCTTCTTCGACAAGCCCCCAACCAAAATTGCCCTGTGGCGTGACAACGGCATACTGGTTGTCAATCCACGCCACGAAGCCCATTTTTCCGGTGGGGCTGTACGGGCTGGTGTGAACAACCTGTTCATTCACCCAAAAGCTCACTTTCTCCTGGAGCCAGTCAATTTGATAGGTGTGCCATTGAGTTATGTCCATCTGATTCAGACTGGCTTCGCTGACCTTAATCGCACGCTGACCAATCGGCCACACATAGCGGTAAAAAATCGGGAGCCGCATCAACAAAAATCCGATAGGCGCAGTGGGCAGCAGGGCAAAAAAAGGCCATTGAGTAGCGTCCATGGTCGCTGCTTTCCAACCGTACCCAGGCACATCTTTTGCCAATGCGATGTTCAGGGGCGGGCTGCCAAAGAAAAACCAGGCGGTCTTGGGAAATCGAAAACGGTAGTTCCCTGGTGTAAAGGGCGCGTTCCAGAAACCAAATCCCGCCGTACCTTTGAGCCTGTCAATCGAATGGCTGAAACGAGCAGTCAGACGCATCCGCAGCGGGGCCTGATGAAGGAACTGTTCACTGTAATCATCGACCTGGGCATTGATGTACTGCTTTTTCGTGGCAGCTTGCCGGAGCAAATGAATGCTGCCCTCCTGACGCTGAACCTGGCCCGTTCCCTGTTCCAAGTTTCGCAACATACGCTAAAATCCCCCGAATTCAGTGTAAGGGTTTTACCTTGAAACGTCGTATTTTAACAGCCGTTGTAGGGATTCCGCTGGTAACGGCGATCTTATTTGGGCCGCCAATTCTCACCGAGATCTTTATTTTGTTGGTTGGAGGGGGCATGGCCTGGGAATATGGCAACGTGACCGGACAAACCAGCCCGTTAGCACGAGTGATTTTAGTGGGCCTGGTGCTTGGCATTGTGGTGCTTGCAGCCTTTTTATCGACGGCATGGTTAGAAGTTGAATTTGTGATTCTGATCATCCTGACAGGGATCGCAATCCAGACCTTTTTCGCGCAGCGCCCCTGGGTAGCAGTTGCCCCCATGTATATTGGAATTGGTCTGGCATGTGTCGTTGCGCTGCGTCTGCTGGATGAGGGGCAGGAATGGCTGGTCATCCTGCTGGCGGGCACATGGGCAACCGATACAATGGCGCTGTTTGGCGGCAAGACTTTCGGTAAGACCAAACTCGCTCCGCGTATCTCTCCCGGTAAGACCCGCGAAGGCACAGCAATAGGCATCGTTTCAGGCGCAGTTGCTATTCTCATTGCCGGGGCGCTGGTTGGTCTCCTGGAAAAATACACATTGACGGTGGTTCTGGCGGCCCTTCTGCTGCCCCCACTGGCGGTCATGGGTGATCTGACTGAATCACGGTTGAAACGCCATTATGGGAAAAAGGACTCTGGTGGACTTTTGCCAGGGCACGGCGGTCTGCTTGACCGCGTTGATAGCACACTTTTTACCGCCACTGCCCTATGGTTGCTCAACGTTTTAACGACGTAAGTCATAATTCACAAATTTTTCAACCCTCTGTTTATTAAATTGCCATAGAATGTAAGCATATCGGTAGTACATAAGGTATCGTCTATGTAAAATCGAAAAGAGGCGTTCTATGGCAGCACCCTATCAGGTAGACTTCTACACAAACAACCGGGGGCAGCACCCCATCGAAGAATACCTCGCCACGCTCGATGACAAAGAAATTGATGCCGTTATGTGGACAATCAGTCTGCTGGCAGCCGCAGGCCCCATCCTCACCGAACCCCACTGCAAAAAATTACAAGGCCATCATGACCTGTGGGAGCTTCGTGTCCGTCACTGGCGGCGGCATTTTAGGGTTTTTTATACGCGCACAGATGAAAGACGTTATGTTCTGCTCCATATCTTTCAGAAAGACCGCCACGCGCTGCGTTCAGAAGACATCGATATAGCGGCACGGCGGCTGAAAACCCTCATTCAATAGCTCTTATCTGTCTCATCGTGACCAATCAGGCGGTAGCTGAATTGTCAGCTATCGTTTTTTGCCCGTTGACTAAATCTCTAAAAGTGATAAAGTGTTTTTAAGGTTCATAACAGACCATGCACATCTGTTGTGAGCTTTTCTTTATCCACCAGGAGACACTATGCCAATCATCACCTTGCAGGAACTCAAGAAAGTGTTTCGCCTCAAGCAAAAAGCACCTGGCCTGCGGGGCAGCTTTCGGGCACTGCTCAGACCGGAATACCAAACAGTAGAAGCCGTCAAGGGCATTTCGCTGGAAATGGAACAGGGTGAACTGCTGGCGTTCATCGGGCCAAATGGCGCAGGCAAAAGCACCACCATCAAAATGCTGACTGGAATTCTCTACCCCAGTTCAGGCGAAGCCAGTGTGCTGGGCTACATTCCCTGGCAGCAGCGCCGCGAACTTTCCTATCATATTGGCAGTATATTCGGGCAAAAACCGCAGCTCTGGTATCACCTGCCGCCCATTGATACTTTTGAACTGTTCGCCCATCTATACGAACTTGAACCCAGCGCCTTCCGCCAGCGCCGTGATTTTCTGGTGGAAGCCTTCTCTTTAGAGGAACTGCTGCATGTACCCGTCCGGAAATTAAGCCTCGGCCAGCGGATGCGCTGCGAAGTGGCGGCAAGTCTGCTGCATCGTCCGCGTATTTTGTTCCTGGATGAACCGACCATCGGGCTGGACGTGGTCGCCAAACAGAAACTCCGCGAGGCCATCAAGCTCCTGCATGAGCAGGAAAAACTGACCATTTTCCTGACGAGTCATGATGTAGGTGATGTCGAAGCGCTGTGCCGGCGGGTCATTGTCATTAATCATGGGCAGGTGATTTTCGATGATACGACCTCGGCGCTTAAACGGCGTTTTTTGCACAAAAAAATCATCTCTGTACGCTTTGGTCAGCCAGTACCGGAAGATTTTTCAGTAAAAAACGCAACCCTGCTCAAACGGGGTGAGTGGGGTGTGAAAATCGAGCTCGATACACGAGTACGTCCGGTAGATAATTTAATCCAGGCGATCATGAACTATGCGCCTGTGATGGACATCAATGTGGAAGACCCGCCTATGGAAGATGTGATCCGTGAAATCTACGCGGTCGAGGAAACGATCCACCTGAAAGAGCCCGTCCGATGATCGCCGAAACAAAATACGGCACCATCAGCGCGAATTTTCGCAAATATTACGCGGTGGTGCGGATCAATACCCAGAACAGTCTGGCTTATACCTGGGATGCGGTATCTCAGGGGATATTGATCGCCATTTTTATCTTGATTTTTGCCCGGCTGTGGAAGGTGACCTTTGCAGCACAGGGTGCAGAAATCATTGGTGATCTGACCCTGCGGCAAACCATCTGGTATTTTGTGTGGGCAGAAGCGATTCAGCTTTCTAAGATGAATGCGTCCTTCAAAATGCAAGAAGAAGTCCAGGATGGCTCGCTGGCCTATACGCTGGGGCGGCCTTATAACTACCTGCTTTATCACTTTTTTTCCGGTGTAGGCGAAGTATTTGTCCGTATGGCATCGACCCTGGCGTTCGGAATGGTGATTGCGTGGATAGAGGCTGGCACACCCAGTTTTATCCGATGGGAAACCCTGCCTCTGCTGCTGATGGTTACTGTGCTGGCGCTGGTGGTGGATTTTTGCATGAGCGCGATGATTGGCCTGACCGCCTTCTTTTTTGAGGATACCATGGCCTTTCGCCTGATTTATCAAAAACTGCTGTTGGTGCTGGGCGGGGTGCTGCTGCCCCTGGATTTTCTGCCGGACAGCGTGCAGACTGTCGCGCGCCTGCTGCCGTTCAACGCCGTGATCTATGCTCCGGCACGTCTATTTGTCGCATGGGACACATCCCAATTCTTAGAAATTCTGGCGGTGCAGGGATTCTGGATTGCAGCGCTTGGATTTTTGCTGGCTCTGTTTTTTCGTTTTGGGACGCAGCGCGTGAGTATCAACGGAGGGTAAATCATGCAGCGACTGAACAAAGAACTCCGCTTTATAGGGCATCTCATCAAATTGGGTCTGGCAGGCCTGATGGAATATCGCGCCAGCTTTTTGATGCAAGCGGTCGGCATGTTTATCAACAACGGTGTCTATCTCGTGTTCTGGATGCTGTTTTTTGACCGCTTTAAGGATGTCAAAGGCTACCAGTTAGAGCAGATTTTCCTGCTGTTTGGTTTTGTAGCGTTGGGTTTTGGTATCGCGTACACCTTTGCGGGCAACGCTGGGCGGCTGGCAGAATTCATCGCCCAGGGACGGCTTGACTATTACCTGACACTACCGCGTCCCGTGCTGCCCCATGTGCTGTTCAGCCGGATGGGGTCGTTCAGCGTAGGAGATTTAACCTTTGGTCTGATGATGTACTTTTTCGTTGGAAAGTTTGACCTTCTTTCGCCCATATTATATCTGGTGTGTGCGGTGCTGGCGGCGGTGATTTTTGTATCATTTTCGGTCATTACAGGCTGTCTCGCGTTTTATTTTGGCAACGCCAGTTTCGTACATATGCAGCTTCAGAACACAATGATCACCTTCTCTCTATATCCGATAGGACTTTTTCAAGGAACGATCAGGCTGATTCTCTTTACTTTGATCCCCGCAGCATTTGTGGGTGCGGTTCCTGTAGAAATTGTACAGACCCGCAGCCCGGAACTGCTGTTGGGCATGATTGGCGTTGCCATTTTCAGTGTACTGCTGATGACTTTCGTTTTTCAGGTGGGGCTGCGGCGCTACGAAAGCGGCAGCGCCCTACATGTGAATCTCTAGGCGCGTACCAGAGTGCCAACTAGTTCGATGTGGTAGGTTTGGGGAAACATATCCACTGGCTGCACCTCTACCAGAAGATAGCCATTCTCTGCCAGATGGCGGGCATCGCGGGCAAAGGTGGCAGGGTCACACGAGACATAGACTATTTTGGGGGGGAGGCATTTGCTGAGTGCTGTTAAGACTTTCAACTTCATGCCTGTGCGCGGCGGGTCCGTAACCACGGCATCAAAGCGCTGATGGCGCAGCACGACTTCGGCTTTGCCTTCCAGAATTTCAACATGTTTCCAGGCCGATAGATTCTCTTTTGCGTCTCGAACCGCCCCTGGTGAGGACTCTATCGCGGTGACACGGCGGGCACGTTCCGCAAGAAAAGCCGTGAACAGTCCTACCCCAGAATACAGATCCAAAACATGCTCGCTGCCCTGCAAAGCTAATTTCTCCAGCACCAGGCTCACCAAGACTTCAGCCTGCGCCAGGTTCACCTGGAAAAAACTGCCGACAGTCACCTGGAAGGTGCGATCTTTAATCTTGTAGTGAACTCTTGCGTCGCTGCTGGTCAGGCTTCCTACCTGCAAACGCAACTGTTCACGCGGTTTTAATGGGGGAAGATTTTGAAGCATTTCCAGCAGTTCAGGGCGGATAATATGACATTCGTGAATGGGAATAACGCTCGAACTGTTCGCCGCAACAAAACCTGGCTCTCCGGCTTCGGTCGTATGCAGGCTTATATGGCTGCGATAATACCAGGGATCAGGGCTGGGAAGGGTAGGATTCACAGGCACATCCTTAAACCTGCCAATACGTACAAGCTGGTCTTGAACTATCTGTCGTTTAAACTCCAGTTGAGCATTGTAGGCGATGTGCTGCCAGTGACAGCCACCGCAGATACCAAAATGCAAACAGCGCGGTTGTGTGCGGGCATCTGATGATTCCAGGATTTCAACGATGCTGGCTTCAGCAAAACGCCCTTTATCCTGCTCAATCTGAGCACGAATCCGTTCTCCGGCGATGCCATACGGCACAAAAACGGCCTTGCCCTTGTACCTGCCTACCGCCTTCCCGCCATGCGCCATACCGGTTAATTGGAGTTCGAGGTTATCCACAGGCTTTTTTCCTGAATCTGCTGTACCAGACGTTGAAACATAACTGCTGCGCTGAAACTATACGGAACAATCATAATCATATTGTGCTGGATCCACTGGGCAGGCCATAACATTTGAAAAAGCACACCTGCGACGAGCCACCAGCCAAACAGCGATTTTTGTCTGAGCAGCACATACCCACCCGGCACCGCCAGCAGAAAAAAGACAAGATCCACAATCGGGTGGAGCACCAGACCTTGATCGTAACGAATATCCTGACGCGGATAAAGCATCTGCCCCCAGGGGGTAAACACACTATAATTTCGACCCAAACCATAATCCGTATGGAAGGTTAGCTGTGCCTTCAACCGCGCTACTGGATCCGGCCAGATGTAGGGATTAAGCCAGAAAAAGACAGCAACAGCAATCAAACCCCACAGAACGAGCTTTTTGAGGCTGTGATGGCGATAAACCAGAGCATGGGTAATCAGCACCGCACCTACCAGCGCGTAAGGATATTTCGCGGCAACCGCCGCTCCAAAAAATATGGCTGACAGCCAGAAATACGGGTTGAAACTGCGATTTTCCGGCGGTTTGTGCCTATATGCCCATGCCATCAGGGAAATGAACAATACAGGCAGCGCATCCAGATAGGCCACACCGGTGTAATATACCTGCATGGATTGGGTCGCCATGACCAAGCCAGCAAAAGGATTCATCAAACCTACAATAAATGCGGTCAGCACCCCGCTAAAAATGGACTGTCCCCGCGCACGATCAAGGCTGGTGGGCAGTTTTTCCATGAAGCCTGGATACAGTTTCCGAGGCAGAGAATCGACTTCTTGCTGATCCATAGTCAGCGCGTACAGGATTTTGACAAACGGCGGGTGCTCATAATTGCGCTGTACATGGGTAATCGCATATAAATCTCTGGCATCCAGTCCACGCCGATAATCCAGCGCCGCCGAGAGATAGTTATCTTCATCGACTTCAACAGGAACATTCCGCGCCACATGAATCCGCAGGGCAAGGGCGACCAGGACGAGGCAGAGGAGCATTCCCCATTTCTTGAAATTCAAGATGTTATCCCTTCAGAACCGCCGAAAGGATAACATCACCCGTCAAAAACCTCTATCCTGACTTAGCTGGATGCACTGGCATAACGGCGCAGCGCAAAACGAAAAAACCATGAGGCTCCGATAAATAGCCCCGTCGTGAGCAGCAAATGACCTAACAAAAAAGCTGCTGACAGTCCTCCGGTAAGCGCCTGGGCAGGAACCGTCGTCATGATGCCAACGGGAATCACCCATGCCAGTACCAGTCGAAGCCAGCCAGGATATAAATCGAGAGGATAACGCGCCATCTGGAAAATCCCATCAAACACCCAGGTAAACATGAAGCCTGGGCTCCAGAAAACGAGTGACACAAAAATCAGCAGAATCGAGTACAGCAGCATAACACCGGTAATCAGCGTGAGGGTAAAAATAAGCATGTCCGTCAGAGAAACTGTGTGTTCCAGCTCGATGACTGCTGCCGCCAGCACCCCGATACCAAGCGCAAGATCCACCAGCGCGAAGGACTCCCACATCCGCACACTGACCAGAAACTGTTTACTGACCGGACGCAGCAGCGTAAAGTCCAGGGTCCCGCGCCAGATGTCCCCATCCATGCCCGCCAGAGAATCCAGACTGGGGCCAATGAACAAACGCCGCAGCGCACTGAGGGTCAGATACACGCCCAGCAGAGCCAGTGTAGATGCAAAATCCCACCCGTTAATCGTGTTGACCTGTTCAAAGAGAACGACGATTCCAAGAATCCCTGTGATCAGACTCAAAACCGTATGCAGCACATTGATGAAAAAATTGGCACGGTAAGCCAGTTCCTGCTGAACCGACGCCCGGATAAAATGACCTATCAGCCTTACATGGTACATCTTAACCTCCCACCGCCGTGTAATGCCGGATTCCATAGCGCCACAACAGATGGCTGAACCCAAGTGCCACCGCCAACCAGCAGCCCTGGATGAAAAAACCCTCTCCTATTTCCGCTGCGCTCAACTGTCCGGTCAGGATTTCTATCGGGAAGCCAATCATATACCGGAAAGGGAGATAGACCGCCGCCTGTCGGATCACCCCAGGCAGAAGGGGGATCGGTGCAACCTGCCCTGCCAGCAGGAATAACAGCGAATCCTGCACCGCCAGCAGGGCATCCGCCCGGGTTGCCCAGAACGCCAGCAGCGCCAGCCCGTAACCCCAGAAAAAGCGCAGCATCCACGCCAGACTTAACGCGGGCAGAAATGCCACGATGTGTTGTAGTTCAAAATCAACTTCCGGACGCAAGATTAGCGCCAGTACAGCCGTTATCGGAACGACAAACAGCATGTAAACAATTTTCCCGGCGATCTCAGTTGCCAGAGTGTTATACAGAGGCGGCATTGGACGCAGGAGAATGGGATTCAACCCGCCGCTCCGAATGACATCCCCGACAGTCCAGTTGGTCTGTGAGTAGGTGAGCTGATTCACCAGGATTAACGCCAGGTAATAGACAATGAATGCATCACGGGAAAATGCCCCGATAGTCTGTTCTCCTGCTGCTGTAGACCACACAAACAGGTAAATCAGCGGCGGAATCATCCATCCAAAGGCCAGCACGAAGAAAAAACTGCGATATTGCAGCCACGATGCCCATGTAGCTTGAATCAGCACGATCCCTCCCCGGTGATTCATATCAGCGCTCCCTGATACACCTGATCGATGACCGCCTCTATAGGTGGATTTTCAACCGCTAAATCCACGACTGGCAGTGTCTTCAACAGGTGGGCAGTAACAGCAGCGGATTCGGACTGGCTGACACGCAAAGTCAGTTGATTTTGCTCCTGCTCCAGCACATTGATCCCGGCAGGAAGGTTATCAAGATGACCATTGATACTGCTCAGGGTAAGACGGATTTGCTTGAATGGGGCGAGTTGGCGAGAAAGCGCCTGCAAATCTCCATCATAAATTAACTTCCCGTGATGAATCAGTACCACCCGCGAACACAATTCCACTACGTCTGCCATATAGTGGCTGGTCAGGATGATGGTCACATGGCTGGAGCGATTATAGGCCGCCAGAAATTGACGCAGCCGTTTTTGCATCGACACATCCAGGCCGAGAGTGGGTTCATCCAGAAACAGAACTTTCGGACGGTACAGTAGAGCCGCCACCAGCTCACATTTCATTCGTTCTCCCAGCGAAAGGTTACGAACAGGCTTGGTCACAACGGCTGCCATGTCCAGGAGATCGATTAATTCATCAAGGTTACGGCGGTATTCGGCAGCAGGTACACGGTAGATTTCACCGATCACCCGGAATGAATCAAGCGGTGGAATATCCCACAAAAGCTGACTCTTGTTGCCCAGCACCATGCTGATGGATTTGAGATAATCCGGTTTACGCTCCCAGGGGATATATCCGGCAATACGAGCAGTACCCCTTGTCGGATACAACAGCCCTGCCAGCATTTTGAGGGTGGTCGTTTTGCCCGCGCCGTTTGGCCCAAGCAGGGCAATCATCTCACCCGCATCGACAGTGAAACTAACGTCACAGACGGCTTCAACCTCCTGATAATTCGGCTTAAACAGGCTCTTGATAGAAGCGGTTAAGCCGGCCTGCCGTTCTGAAACCCGGTAAGTTTTGGAGAGATTCTGAACCTGAATCATGTGTCCTCCGTTTGCTCCACCCTCTATCGTACAACCCTGGTGTATTACTGGAGGATTCAGGCAATATCACAACACAGAGGAAACACAACCCTGGTGAGCAAATGGAGGGTTAGCCCCACTTATGAATCATGGTTTCCAGTTGGGCGATGATTTCCAGCGCACGCTGCTCCTGCGCTTTGAGCGCAGTCAGCCACTGATCCGCCGCCGTATAAACATCTTCATCGGAGCGCGGGGTATCAAGCATCTGCCCCAAATTGTCGCGCTGACCTTCGTCAAAGGCCCGCAGCATCCGCAAGATTGCCATCATGCTGTAACCCACCTGCCGCAGCATTCGAATCACACGCAGACGGCCAATCTCACTGGCGGTATACTGGCGATAGCCGTTGTGCGGGCTGCGCGGCACTTCGATCAGGCCGTTACGCTCCCAATTTCGTAACATATCAATAGTTACACTTAGCAGTTTCGCAACACCGCCGATTTGCAGCGGCTGACTGGTTGTATCCGCTGCGCTGCCCCTGGCCCATCGTTCCAGGAATGCAATCGCTGCTTCGGCGTGCACGGTCTCGGCACGGATATTTGCCAGATAAAGGTAGGCTTGTTCCAGCGCCTCCCCTAAATTACCATGTGCCGCCTGTACCACCAGATTCAAAGCAGGCGCTTTGCCACCAGGGTAAGGGGCATGAAGGGCAGTCCGCGCTAATCGCATCTGGTCAAGATGCTGTCCAGTATACAACCGATATCCCGCACGACTGCGGGGGATCGGCGGCAAAAAACCCCATTCCTCGTACAATCGCACCGTATTGGGATGTACGCCGACAGCCCTGGCAATCTCTGTGGTGCGGAGATATTTCACGACTCTAATTTCAGGAATTCTCCGTCCAGCCGTTTGAGGCCGACAGTCTCAAACTTGACCTGTACTTCTTCGATGTCGGAAAGAACTTTGGACGAAATGACCACCCCGCGTCCAAAGATCGAATGAGAAACAATCGCACCCTGATAGAATTTAGGGTCGGGCGGCTGATAATCTCGCATGGATTCAAGCGTTGTGGCCCAGCGCATCTCACGGTAAGCCCGCTGGGCATCACGAGACGCCTGCATGGGAGAATGACGCACCGTAATATCAGCAGGCAGATCATCTAAGAAACGGGAAGGCTCAGTATACTCCGCGCTAAAGTAACCACGTCGAGTGACGGCATGGGTAATGTACAGCCTTTCCTTGGCACGGGTAATTCCCACATAAAACAGGCGACGCTCTTCCGCCAGTTGATAAGCTTCCAGCAGGGAACGTTCATGCGGAAGCAGCCTTTCTTCCAACCCGACCAGAAAGACCACCGGGAATTCTAACCCTTTTGCAGAATGCAGGGTCAGCAAAACCGGCGCATCCTGTTCATCATCCACCTGATCCAGATCAGACACCAGAGCCAGCGATTCCAGCATTGTGCCGAGGCTCATCCCTTCATATTCGCTGACGACACGGCGCAGTTCGTATATATTTTCGATACGGGCGGCATCCTCTTCCCGTCTTTTATCTCCAAGGTGCGATTCATAATTTGAATCCTTGAGGATGGTATCAAACAAATCCGCCAATCCGTGTTCATCGGAGTCACGCACAGAAACCCAGTGGATAACCATTTCAGCAAAGCCGCGCAGAGATGCGGCTGCCTTTCCGGAAAAAAACGGTGTGTGAGTGCCTTTGACGAGTTCATGGAAGGCTTCTTCCTGCCCCCCATCCAACTGCCGCACCCACTGGGCAAAGGCCTGATAGGTTTTCTGACCAATCCCACGCGGCGGCACATTGATAATCCTTTCCAGGGAGATGGCATCATTTGGGTTGTTCACCAACCGCAGATAGGCCATCATGTCTTTAATTTCGCGCCGTTCGTAGAATCGAATGCCGCCGACAATACGATAGGGCATCCGTGCCTGGACAAAGCTGTCTTCAATCATCCGGGACTGGAAATTGGTGCGGTACATGATCGCAAAATCGGACAGGTTGTAGCCTTCTTCCTCATGCAGCCGTTTAATTTTGTCAATGATGAATCCCCCTTCCGCATTGTCTGTGTACAGTTCATGCACCTCAATAAGCGGCCCTTTGGTTCGCTTGCTGACCAGATTCCGCTTGATATGGCTGGGGTCTTTGCGAATCACGGACATCGCTGCATCCAGAATTAACTGGTGCGAGCGGTAATTCTCATTCAGGGGAATTGTTTTGAGTTCAGGAAAATCTTTCTGGATGCGCTGTACATTGCGGTAATCTGCCCCACGAAAACTATAGATGCTCTGGTCGGGGTCGCCCACCACAAATAAATTACGGTCGCGCTGGCTCAACAGGCGCATGAGCTCGTACTGCGCCACGTTGGTATCCTGAAACTCATCCACCAGAAAAAACTTGAACAGATTCTGATACTTAAACAATACATCGGGATGTTCGCGGAACAGGATCACTACCTGCATCAGTAAATCATCAAAATCCATCGCATTGCTGCGTTCCAGTCTGTCCATGTAGTGTTTATAAACCTGCTTGACCAGCCTTTCACGTGGGTCGATCCCATCGGGCAAGTCTTCAGGCAGGATCAATTCATTTTTGGCGTTAGAAATCGACCCCAGAAGCGAATTCGGGCTGTATTTCTTAGGGTCTTTTTTCAGGTCGTGCAAAATGCCCTTAATCAGGCTCACCTGGTCGCTGGTGTCGTATATGGTGTAATTGCTCTTATAGGGTGTATGTTCAGCTTCCTTACGCAGAATACGGGCACAAATGGAATGAAATGTTCCTACGGTCAGACCGCGCAGTTGATTGCCAAGCAGCCGTTCCAGGCGTTCTTTCATTTCATCGGCGGCCTTGTTGGTAAACGTGACCGCCATAATGTGTATCGGCTGAATACCACACGCTTTTACCATATAAGCGATACGATGGGTCAGAACGCGGGTCTTGCCGCTCCCTGGCCCCGCCAGCACCAACACCGGCCCCTCGATCGTTGTGACCGCTTCATGTTGTTCTTTATTTAACGGGTCAAGAATCGGATTACTAACCACCAGAAATCCCTATAGCTTGCTATCAAGATAAGTATAACGTGACTCCGGTTAGAATGTGGCACAAACCGCCCCAGGGTTAACCCCCAGGGCAGTCACAGAATTAAGGGATGTTATCCAATAGAGGAAGGAGATTTGAGTTCCGAGGTGGGAAAAGGTAATACTTCAGGCGGCAGGGGATGGGGTTCAATACCCTTAAATGCAGGCAGGTAACGCATCCCCAGGCTGAAAGCGAGTGTCAAAATCGAAAGAACGGCAAAGGTGGTCGCCCACTCTGTCCAGGCGGGTGTGTACTCACTCACCAATGGCGAGGTGAGCGGTGGGTTTTCTGAAAGCGGTTGGGTGAAAGCCAGCAGAGTCGTGTGCCAGCGATTCGCCACCAGGCCCGCCAGCACCAACCCGCAGCCAATGAACAGCATGGTCAGATTTTGGCGGAAGTACGCTCGTATGAGCAAAAACCCGGCGACAACCCCGCCCAGTACAATTTCCCATGCCCAGAAAGTGACCGCGAACGGCCCTTCCGAAAGATCGGTGAAGGCCTCTGTTTTCCCCGGTACATACCCATAATTCCCCGCTGTTGTGTCCCAGAAACGCATATACAGGTACACCAGCAGCACGAGCCCAGCGATTTGTCCGACTTCAAGCAGGATAGCCTTTGGTACAAGCGTGCGGTTGCCCAGCCACTGTACGATTAAGGTCATGTGAATAGTAAAAGACATCCCTGCCGCCACCGCCGACACAATAAACAGGAGCGGCATGGTTGCACGGAACAAAAAGGCACGGCCAATCACCACACCATACGTCCCGCCCAGGCTGGATTGATGCAGAAGCGAGAGGCACAAACCAATAATGGCGAGCACAGGCGCGAACCGATGAACACGATGGGCAAGATTATGCAGCCATTTGTATTTTGCCAGGAAAGGCAGTTCCGCTACCATCGGAAAGACTTCCAGCACCAGCACCGAAAAATACAGTGTGATGCACATGGTCACTTCCCACAGCATTGAGTGGACATTCCAATACACCCACCCATGCCAAAAGCGGTCAGGCCGCCCAATATCCAACGCCAGTGCCATCAATGCCCCGCTATAACCGAGGATGCCAATAAATACGGCGATTCGCGCCAGGGGTTGGTACTGTTCACGCCCAATCAGGTAAGTCATGGCCGAGAGCGAGAATGCACCAGCACTCAACCCAATACACGACAGGTCAAGTACAATCCATAATCCCCAGGGCGAGCCATCGGTCAGATTCGTCACAACCAGACCCTGGGTCAGGATCAGGAAGGTCGCGTATAGGCCAACCAGAATCACAATCCCCAGAAAGCCAACCCAGATCCAGAAGAGGTTTTGACGTACAAAATTCATAACTCACCTCACAACGGCAGCAGATAAAACACGCGGGGATTTGTACCGAGCTCACTCCGCAAGACGATGGCCTGCCGTCCTCTGATAGCCCGTGAAGCCGGACTATTAGGATCGCGCAGATCACCAAAACGCCGGGCTTCCGTCGGACAAATCACACAGCAGGCCGGTGTTGCTGCCGGATCGTAGCCGGGGGTTAAACCACGTTCCTTGGCTGCATCCAGACGATGAGCACAGAAAGTGCATTTTTCGACCACACCGCGTGGGCGGCGAGTTACCTCGGTAACTCCCCACGTCGGCACCTGCGGATTGGGGTCTTCGTTTTTCTCCCAGTTGAAAACGCGCACCCCATAAGGACAGGCGACCATGCAGTACCGGCAGCCAATGCAGCGGTCATAGTCCATTGCGACCAACCCATCCTCACGGTGATACGTCGCATTGACCGGGCAAACTTCCACACACGGCGCATGTTCGCAGTGCATACAGGGACGGGGGAGATAAACGGGCTTGTCGAACGTTTTTTCATCCCGCAGAATAATGTTCCAGAGATGCCCGCTGGCAGTATCATTGGTCGCCTGGCAGGCGTAAGCACATCGTTCACAACCGATACACGTTTGCAGATCGATCACCATCGCCCAATACGGCCCCCCAGGACTGACCTCACTGTGTGCGGCTTCGCCAGCCGGGTCATCGTGGGCGACAAAGTTCCGTCTGACCCATTCACCCCCTGCCAGGGCTACCCCCAGCCCCAGTAAGAGTTTGAGAAATTCACGACGATCTAATTCGCGGGTAAACTCACTCATAGAAACGACCTCATGCGCCACATAATCCCTAAGATAATGACCACGATGAGCGCACCCAGCGCACCGCCGACGACGCCCGCGTTACGTTCCTCATCGGCTTCCTCCTTCAATTTATCAATCTCGGATTGCAGCGTATTAACTTCGGCAATCTGCTGCTCAGTGGAACTGTTCGATTCCCGAACGCTGAGGAGATGCGTATTCCCGTGACAATCGGCACACACACCGGGGTTAATCAGCATGGAGTGCCCCGTATTCACCACGTGCACGCCGTCATCGGCAAGCTGGCGCACCATATGGCAGTCCACGCAGTCCATTTCTTCGCCCATGTGAACCGGATCCGTCAGCGCTTCCTGATGACAGCTACCGCAGGTCGCGTTTACATCATCCAGAAGCAGCCCATTATTGTGGGGTGTATGGCAATCAACACAGTCAATGCCTGAACTATTGTGTGCACTGACCAACCACTCATCGTAGGTTGGGGCATGGGCACCACTGTGACACCGACCACAGACTTCTGATGCCTTGCCGATTTCTACCGGGGCGGGCGGATGCTCCACGCCATTTTCCATCGTATGACAACTGGTGCAAACCACACCCTCAAACGCATGACTGCTGGTGTCAGGGTTATAACCCGATCCATGACAGTTCATGCAGTACCCTGGCCGCCCCTGATTCGCAAAATCACGCAGAAAGACATTGGTCAGGGAGGCATTTGCATGTGGCGAGGATGCCCACTGCCGGAATTCGTTACGGTGGCATTCTTCGCAGTCAGAAGGATTGATTGCCTGTGTCATGGAACTTGTGGGGACAGTGATCTGAACTAAGCCCATCTGCAATTCCACCGCATCCAGCAGCGCATCTGTATAGGCATAGTTGTGAATACCCAGACTGCCATCCCCTTTCACAAAATCCACCACCGTCTGCACCCACTCCGGTACATCAGCGGCCGAGGCCAGACTGGTTTCTACGGTTTGGAGACGATCTGCTGTTTTTTCCCGTGTTCCTTCAACAAACTGCTCGATGTAATCCGGAGTCAGATCCGCGTGGCAGCCTGTACAGGTATCGGGCGGGGTATCTTCACTGCCATCAACCAGGACCGGCTTCAGACTATGAGTCGCCCGACTGTCAGATTCAATCGGTATTTCGGACATATGGCAGGTTGTACATTCAGGGCCGTTTTCATCCGTAAAGTGCGAGGACGGCTTGCCTTCGACATTGTCAACAATCTGGACACCTTCATACATTTCCTTGACCGGGTGATGAATACCTTCGTCCGTATTTTGATGACAATCCGTACAAAGTGTATAGGTATCACTCGTGGTCAGGAAAAAGTCAGGGTTGTTCTCAGCATGTGGGTTATGGCAGGAGGTGCAGGTCACACCAAACTGGGCGGTATCTACAGTCAGTGCATCAGGCGCATCGCCCGCCCGCTCTTCAGCTTCTACGGCTGAGATCTGCGCTTGAGTCCACTGATAATCCGAGCTGTGGCAGCTTAAACAGCTATCCTCTGCTTCCGGGCTTTCTTTGAGGGTCGAAAGTGCTGTTGAATGCGCCGAGTTCAGCCACTCGTTGTACTGCATATTTGGCATCATCGCGTGACCCGTTTGCCACCAGTGCACCGGGTCATCAGCAGCCACCAGGGTGAAGGAATTCGCCAGCGTCTGACCCGGCAGATATTCATCCGGGAAGGCATAATCACCATCACTTGTCGTACCCCGGCTATGGCACTGCCCACAAACCTGTGCATCCGGGCTGAGAACAATCGACTCGCGGATGTTTCTCAGCTCGCGGTCACTGGGACTGTCACCCGCATCGTCAGCTTCTTCGGCATGAACACTGCCAGGGCCATGACAGGCTTCACACTGCACCCCATCATCTTCCCATGTTCCCCGTCTTGTATTCAGCCCGGTGGTGTGGCAGCCTACACAGTTTTGATTCCAGTCATAGGCAGGGTCAGTCCAGCTTTCCGCCAGGGTAAAGGGCTGCCAACTCTGAGACTGCACATTCCATTCTGCGGGAAACACGTAATATTCGTCACGGTCTGCTTCAAACAGAAAACGCTGCACGTACCGGCCTGAGCCAACGACATAGGCCGCGTCTTCGAGGGTAAAAGGACGGGCCGCATCTTCGCCAGGAAACTGAACGGTGCGAACATCCTCTCCCTGACTGAAATCCGCAACGACCGTGTCTTCACTGGCTTTTTGTAGGGTCAGGACGTGCCGAGATTCGGTGTGTGAACGCCCCAGTTCGCTGTGACATGAGTTGCATTCTCTCGCGCCGATATATTCAGCTTCATCATCCTGGGCATACGTAACCGAGGGCCGTGCTGTGCTTGAAACCAGGCTCACCAGTCCAAGCAGTATCAGACAGATTCCGAGTCCGACAAGACACCAACAGAGCGTATTTCTACAGTTCAAAAACCACCTTTTCATTTATCTACCTTCTCTACACAGTAGGTGGGGCATCCTTTGGCTTACATCAAGTTTTTTCAATCCTAACCTAGGGCTGATCTGTATAGCAGTCGTCTATGTCACAAAAATTAGGTGATTATTCGCCATTCAGTGAAATAAGCCCCTTACGAATGGCATACTTCACCAGTTCAGTGCGCGTATGCAGGTTCAGTTTGTTCATGATATTTTCCCGATGACGTTCCACCGTTTTAACCGAAATTTCCAACTGATTGGCAATATCCTGATTCGTCCGGTCTTCAGCAATCAGAGTCAGTACCTCGCGCTCACGCTCGGTCAGGCCGTCGTAGCTGTCCTGCTCTGCTCCCTGTTCCACCCGGTTGAGGTAATCGGATACCAGGTCTTTGGCAACACGCGGCTCCAGAAAGACATTGCCCTCGGCAACCACATGAATCGCCCGCAGCAGATCCTCTGGCGCGGCGCGTTTGGGCACATACCCTGACGCTCCCGCCTGCAACATCTGAAAAAAGTAATCCGGCCCTTCATGAATGGTGACGGCCAGCACCGCCACCTCTGGCATTTCTCGTTTGACCTGGCGTGTGGCCTCAACCCCGTTCATACCTGGCATGGTCACATCCATGACTACAACATTGGGTTTGAGATCACGCGCGGCCTGCACCGCTTCAAGCCCGTTCTCGCCCTCCCCGACGATCTCAATAGTTGGGTCGCTTTCCAGCAGCATCCGCATTCCAGCACGCACGACTGCGTGGTCATCCACAATTAACACCCGTATGGTCACCTTCATACTCCTACTGCTGTCTTATCGAGTTCGATAGTCAGCACCGTACCTTTTCCTGGTTCAGATTGAATGCTCAGCCTCGCATTAATCAAGCTGGCACGTTCCTGCATTCCCACTAGCCCCCACGAAGCCCGCAGAGAGTTCGGATTCAGCGCCGACACAGGATCAAAGCCGATGCCATCATCACGCAAGGTCAGGACGATTCCATGAGGATCAAATTGGAGTGTTACCCACGCATGAGATGCCTTCGCGTGTTTGATAACATTATTCAGCCCTTCCTGTGTAATACGGAATAGCGTTGTTTCTACCTCGGAAGGCAGTGAGGACGGAGTTCCTTGAATATCCAGCTCAACCTGTAATAGGCCTCGCTCATTACAACGATTAATCATCCATCGCAGGGCCGCAGACAACCCCATATCATCCAACTGAGGTGGACGCAGGTCGTTTATCAGATGCCGCAGTTCACCTAAAGCGGTCGTCGCAATACTTTCCAGATCGCTCAAGCGGCGAGACAGCTTGCCATCTTCCTGAATCCCCATCACGATGCCTCGCAGTCCCATCGCCAGACCCGTCAACGCCTGACCTGTTTCATCGTGAAGTTCACGTGCGATACGACGCCGTTCCGCTTCCTGCGCGGCAGTAATATGCTGAAGCAGTTCGCCGCGCCGCGCATGATGCTGCTGAAGTTCATGCAGCAGGCGTTCTGTTTCCTGATTGGCAACCTGAAGCTCTGCATTTAGACGGGTCAATTCTTCGCGGCTGCGCTGTTCAGTCTCCAATTTGGATTGTTCAACCGCCTGTAGGCGCTGTTGGTTTTCCACCTCCAAGGCCCGCAGCACTCGAATCATCGCCACAGCGATGAATGCAGCCATGATCGCGCGAAGGAGTTGAATAGGAAAACCGAAGGTATTCTGGAACAGGTTGGAATTAATTTCCCGTGAGGGGAAAACATCGCTGGGAGTCACAAAAACCTGACCAAAAATCCCATACAGGGCCATTGAAATCGCTGCGACAGTTAAATCTCGACTGAAGCGCTCCATGCCGCGTTCTTTGAAACCCGGACGCTGCCGCCATAAAGCCACACAGGTCAACAGTGCCCCCGGTATTCCAATGATGTACCGCGCCAGCACGTCCAGCGCGTCTTGCCAGGTTTTTTCATCAAGGTCATAGACCAGATAGACCGCGACCGCCGAAAATATATAGAATCCCCATGCTCCCAGAGTCAAACGCCAACGATAGGTTGTCTGGAGCAGATTTTCACCAAAGGCCAGCAGCGCCAGGAACGAAGTGACCAGAATTACCAGACGGGGCCAGACGAGCCATTCCGGGAAAGTCACCTGCTGGCAAAGCTCGTTGCTACATTTAGCCATATCAATCCATTCATGGATGCCATGCAGCAGTCCAAAGGCCGCCAGCAGACGAATTGAACGCGCAAGACTGAGTTCTGACGAACGCCCGGATTCGACCAGCAGCGCCAGCCCCATTGAGTAGAAGGCCAGTCCGTAAAAAAAGAAAATGACAACTATTGCTTTATCCCAGTCGAGCATACCCGTCCTGAAAACCTTTATTGCAACAATAACCCAAAATCCTGTCACTGCGTAAGTAACAGATTCAACCTTTGATAGGGTAGTCCGTCATGAATCCTATGGGGTATTTACCCCACCGTGGTCTGGGGGTGTTACCGAATTTAGTTTCTGTGCTGGTGGTGATATGCTTTAAGCAACAAACACAAAGAACAAATTGGAGGAAACAATGAGCGAAATTCTGGTAGTTTTAAGTGTCGTCGGGCTGTTCTTACTGAGAGTGGGTATTCCGGTAGTGCTTCTGGTCGGGCTGGGCATCCTGATTGACCGCTGGCAGACCAAACGTGAAGCGGAAGCACGGAAAATGATGAAACCCGAACTCCACATTGTGCAGAAAGAAGCGGCGGATGTTCATGAAGAACGCAAAGCCGCATAACCCGGAAAAACCCGTCGGAGCGACGGGTTTTTTCTTTCAGGCACTGAAATCAGCAATTCTCCTGCAATTCAAATAAAAATCACAAACCTTACCAACCAGTATCGTCCGGAAAAATGTTGGTGAATTTTACGCTTGAGCGAGCTTCTGCCATCATATCCGCTACAGTGTCTCGCCATTTCTGGTAATGGGCAGTTTCTTTATGCTGAGCAGGCGCTTCTGGTGTACGGTATACCTCGATCAAAACAAATCGTGTCGGATTATCCTCCTGCTGAATCACATCAAAACGTGCAATGCCGGGTTCCTGAACACTGCTGCGAGCATTTTCAACCGTCGCTGCTTTAAAGGCATCCACACAGTCGGGCTTGACATGAACATGTACGTGAACAACCAGCATGAATAAATCTCCTCAATTCACCTCGATTTTACCGTCTGTACCGGTCGTCTGGTGAGTAATTTTCCGGGCTGCGGGGTGCTGGCGGTGGCGACGGCTGGTTCGGATTGGGCGGCGGTGGCTGCTGGCG
>WBUL01000035.1 GCA_008933735.1 Anaerolineae bacterium
GGGGGGATGTGGACAAAACATATTGTGGAACTGTGTCAGAATGCAGGTTTTCGGCTTACCTCTCACACCCGATTCGTTTACGGTATGAACAACCTCTATATATTTGAGCCGATGTGATTTATGCGCTTCCAACTCCGCTGGATGATTAGCCTCATCCTGCTCATCCTGATATTAAACTACTGGTTTTCGTTACTCCTTGCCAATTTTTCATCCAGCCCTCTGGAAGTTTCCAGCGAAATCCTCCTTCCTATCAGTTTAATAATCTTTGCACTTTTGAGCGTGTCTCTTGTAAAGGTTCACCCTGCTGTCCACATTGACCTGAACCCGCTGGGAAAACCGATGGTTGAAGGAGAAACGGTCTGGCAAATCCTTAAGCTCGAATGGCAGTTATGCTGGCCCGATCTTCGATGGATCCTACCCCTCAGCACCCTCCTGTTTTTATTTCTATGGTGGGGTTGGGGAACGGATTTCTCTTCTGATGGCAGCAGTTATCTTAAATATTATCTTCAGTTGAATGATGCAAAACCTGTCTATTACTCCCTCCAGGTCTATCTAACCCCACTGGCTGGGCTTTTCTACGGCGGTCTGCTGGATGTTGGAGGGCTGCCATTGCTCAAACTGGCACAGTTTACCCAGGCATTGACGGCAGCGGCAGCGATGTACTGGTCGGCACGCCCCTGGGGACGCGAGATGGCGTGGCTGGTGGTGGTTTTTTGGTGGCTGCAACTGGATAATCAGACTCATCTGCATCTGGTGGGTAATGATTCTGTTGTGACCTGGACCATGACTCTTTGGCTCCTGAGTTTTCGACTTGCAGTGCAGTATCAACGCCCAACCATGTGGTTCGGGATGGGGCTGCTAACAGCAGCCACCGCTCTTGGGAGACCAGCCTATTTGATGTTGATAACCAGTCTGGTGATTTTACTGCTCGGATGGCGACAATGGTACAGAGCAGCGGTCAATGTCATGGCAGCAGGATTGGCAATTGCGCTGCTCCTCGTTCCCTATGTGATCTACAACGGACTGCGCTATGACGTTTATTCTCTTTCGCGTGGGAGCAACTTTGTGTGGTTTTCTGCTGTCTATTCTCACAGCTCGGTCAAACCCCTTTCCCTCATCGACCCGGCAAATGGCCCGGCTTCCCAGGAATTCAGTCAGATTATCGAAGCACATCTCCTGACCACACCCACTTACGAGGGGATAACCCTGGAACAATTTCTGACAACGCCATCCAACCGTACCTGGGATGATTCGCTCAGTGTGGTGGATCGGGTCAAGGGGTGGGATACCCATTATGCGCTGCTACGCGAAGTTGCCCTGGAAGCCATCCGGGCACATCCGCTGAAATTCTTTCAGCATTTTTTCAGGAACACCTTAAATGTACTGGTCGCCAAAAGCCGATTGGTGGGCGCCACAGATACGGCCTACACCGATGAAGTTGTTTACCTGGTCAATAAGCGGCCTTATACTACCTGGCAGACCAGTCAGCCTGATAATCTGCTTCCAGATCCACAAGCAGTTGAGCGGGTTAACCATGAAGTGCTTGAATTTAGTCAACCAATCCTTCAGGATAAACCTCACCAAGAAGCCATACAATGGGTCTCCGGTTTCTGGACACGGTTTGGGGTTACACCGCTTCTGATGTTAGCCTCGGTGCCGTTTGCATTTTTCTGGCATCGCGGAGAAACACGTTACTTTCTGGCGGTAAATTTTATGCTGATGTTGTTCATCGTGGTGCCAAGCGCTATGGTTGCTGCGGAAAACCGTTACCGGATGCCTTTGCATCCGCTCCTCATTTTGAGTCTGGCAAGCGTGTTGTACCAGCTATTAAAACGGGTTAACCCCAATGACTGATCTGACGATTGTCATCCCTGCTTATAATGAAGAAGAGGGCATCCGCACACTGCTGGAATCCCTGCTGCCTGTCTGTGAAAGCCAGGGGTGGCAGGTGATTGTCGTAAATGATGGATCAACGGACAAAACGGTAGAAAAAGTTGAGGCTTTTTTACCTAACCCCTGCCTGACGCTGGTTACCCATCGGGTGAACCGAGGTTACGGGGCGGCGCTGAAAACCGGTGTCCGGCACGCGCAAACCGAATTTGTCGCAACGATGGATTCCGATGGACAGCATCGTATTGAAGATGTGATCGCACTGGCAGCACACATGCAGGACTATGATTTGCTGATTGGCAAGCGAGACAGTGTTTTTCACAGCCCCCTGTGGAGGATGCCGGGGAAATGGGCGCTTCAGCAGATGTCTGTTTTTCTCATGCGGCGGTCTATCCCGGATTTAAATTCGGGGATGCGTTTTTTCAGACGCGACGTTCTGCTGAGATACCTGCATCTTTTCCCGGATGGTTTTTCTTTTTCTACCACCAGCACCCTGATCTTTATGAATCGCGGCTATGCAGTG
This sequence comes from Anaerolineae bacterium, assembly GCA_008933735.1. GTDB lineage: Bacteria > Chloroflexota > Anaerolineae > Aggregatilineales > J027 > SB15. The sequence goes on from WBUL01000035.1 coordinate 2,414, forward strand.
GACTTCATGCCCATCAAAGTGAACAAACGTGTGGGAAAAAGTACCGTCAGACTTTCCACCGGCTTCGATACGCTGCTGCTGATTTTGCGGCTGGCGACCCTATTGGATCCGCTGCGTCTCTTCTTGCCAATAAGTCTTTTTCTGATCATTGTTGGCCTGGTGTGGACTATCCCTTTCCTTATCATGCAGGCAGGATACAGCATTGGCGCTTTACTTCTCCTCATGAACGGCGTTTTAATTTTTATCATGGCACTCTTGAGTGACCAGATTGCAGCCTTACGGAAGGAGCGCTTTGAATAGCGATGTGTGGCATAGCAGGTGTTTTTCATCTTGATGGTCAGCGGGCTGACCATCAAATCGTTCAAAAAATGACACGGTTACTTGCTCACCGTGGGCCAGATGGTCAGGCAGAATGGGTACAAGGAGCCGTTGGGTTAGGACATCGGCGTTTAAGCATCATTGACCTCTCTGAACGCGGAACCCAACCAATGGCCAACGAAGATGGCACGGTGCTGATTACCTTCAACGGCGAAATTTATAACCACCGTGACCTGCGAAATGACCTGATAACCAAGGGCCACATTTTCGCCTCCCAGACGGATACCGAATCCATTGTGCACGGTTACGAAACATACGGCGAAGGCGTGGTCCAATACCTGAATGGCATGTTTGCTTTTGCCATCTGGGATGGGCGCAAGCAGGAACTATTTCTGGTGCGTGACCGATTGGGCATCAAGCCGCTGTTCTACGGACTGTTTGGTGATACCTTCCTCTTTGGCTCGGAAATAAAAGCGATTCTGGCGCATCCCGCCTGCCAGCGTGAACTGGATACCGCAGCTCTGGATCTGTATCTTTCCCTGAATTACACCCCGGCGCCGATGACGATGATTCGCGGGATTCGCCAACTTGAACCGGGACAGTGGTTAAGAGTCAAGGCCGGGTCAAGGAAGCTGGAAATCGTCACCTATTGGGATGTGGATTACAGCCGTAAAACAGCCCTGCCCTTCGCGGAAGCGGTTGAGCAGTTTGACTCGCTGCTCCACGCCGCGGTCGAACGCCGTCTTATGGCGGATGTGCCTCTGGGAGCGTTTTTAAGCGGCGGGCTGGATTCAAGTTCAGTCGTCGCATGTATGAAACACACTTCAACAGGGAGTGTAAAAACCTTTTCGATGGGGTTCGGTGAACCAAGCTACAACGAAGCCCCTTATGCACACGAAGTTGCCACCCACCTGGACACACAGCACTATGAACGCACCGTCACACCGGATTTAGCCGCCATTCTGCCCAAAATCGTCTGGCACGGTGAAGACCCGCTTGCCGATTCATCCATGATTCCGGTGTATTATCTCTCCCAGATGACCCGCGAACATGTGACTGTCGCCCTGGCAGGCGACGGTGCAGATGAGATTCTGGCCGGGTATCCGACCTATGTTGCGACGCAGTGGGCGCGAATAACCGAGTTTATCCCACGTCCCGTGATTGAAACCGCCGTGCAACCCTTCATAAATCTGCTGCCAGTATCCGAAGCGAAGATTTCCCGACAGGAAAAATTGCAGCGCTTTACGAACGGCATTGGATATAGCTGGCAGGATGCTCATGCCATCTGGCGGCAAATTCATACCGAAACTCAAAAGCGTGACATTTTAGCAGGCGGTATCTTGAATGGCAGCACGCGCCTGTTTGAGACTTACCAGCGCTATTATGCCCGCTGTCCATCTGATGAACTGCTGGATAAGCTGCTGTATGTGGACACCCGTTTTTACCTGCCTAACGACATGCTGGCGAAAGTTGACCGGATGAGTATGGCACATGGCTTAGAGGCACGGGTGCCGTTTCTGGATTACACACTGGTTGAATTTGCTGCTACCCTGCCTTCGGAATATAAGCTGCGGCGGGGCGTAGGCAAGTACATCCTGCGGAAGTCTATGGAAAACCGCCTGCCTAAAACAACCCTCACGCGCCAAAAAGCTGGCTTTAACATTCCAGTGGCAAAATGGCTGCGGGAGGATTTGCGTGACCTGTTGACAGACACGCTTTCGGTTAAGAAGCTCGTCGAGGTAGGAATATGGCAGCCCAACAATGTTCAAAAGATGATCCAGCAGCACATGCAGCGCAAACGCGACAATGGCTATCAACTCTGGGGAATACTTACCTTCATGCTGTGGTGGCAGCAGTTCATGGAGCAAAAATGACCGACTGGGCGAGATGGTTTCAGGACTCTGTTTCTCAATTTGGCGACACTGTACAGGCATCGCATTACGACTCGCCGCGCAGTTTTTTTACCCAGCAGCGCGTTGTCCTCAACTGGATTGGCGATGTACGGGGCAAAACGATCCTCGATCTGGGACCAGGGACAGGGCATTTTTCACAATCCCTGGTGGCACATAATCGAGTCATTGGGGTCGATTTTGTGCCGCAAATGTTGAAGTTTTGCGTGGAAAAAGGTTTTCTTGTGATACAGGCGAACGGGATGCGCCTCCCCGTGCCAAGCAGCTCAATGGATATTATCATCTGCGCGGGAGTGTTGCAGCATATTGACGACCACCCATCTTTCTTGAAGGAGCTGCTGCGTGTGCGAAAACCGGACGGTCAGCTTTACCTGACGACGTTGAACAAAGAATCCCTCGTCCGCCGCCTGTACTACATGCTGACACCTAATGTCGAAACCATGCATACTTACGAGGTGTCGAAGCTGGCACAGATGCTGCAAGAGCTTGCCCCTGAAACAAAAGTTGAATCTGCTATGATTTATTACCCTTTTCCCGGCTACCGCCACACAGATTCACCTATTGACCGTTTGCTTTCAACAGCGTTCACACTGCGAGTTAGCTAAAATGGAGAGCAGAATACCCTGGGAGGAAGCATCATGTACGCCGATTTAAAAGATAAAGTGGTGTTGATTACAGGCGCGGCGGGAAATCTGGGCAGCGCCGTTGCGAGGTATTTTCACAGCGCCGGATCCAAACTGGCGCTAGTCGACCAGAAAAAAGATCACTTTCAACGGACTTTTGGCAGCGAGATTCCCGCTGAATGGCTGCTGTGCGAAGCCGATATTACTCAGAAAGACTCTGTTACAACCGTAGTGGCAGAAGCGGTCAACAAATTTGGCAGAATAGACGTGCTGATTAACATCGCAGGCGGGTATCGCGGGGGGAGCAGTGTTTACGAGACGGGGGAGGATATCTGGGATTTTATGATGAACCTCAATGCCCGCTCTGTGTTCCTGGTCAGTGGGGCAGTCGCAAAAGTCATGATCGAAAAAGGCAATGGGGGACGAATTATCAGTATCGGAGCCAAACCCGGCCTGGAAGGCACCAAAAACCATACCGCTTACAGCGCCAGCAAAGCGGCGGTTTTCCGGCTGACCGACTCAATGGCGAAGGAACTCAAACCGCATGGGATCAATGTAAATTCCGTAATACCTTCCACCATTGATACGCCACAGAATCGTGAAGCCAGCCCGGACGCCGATTTCAAAAAATGGGTAGCACCAGAGTCCCTGGCGGGTGTGCTGGCTTTTCTGGCCTCGGATGCCTCCAGAGACATTAGTGGAGCGCATATCCCCGTCTACGGCGGATCTATGTAATTCATGAAATATGCGGGCATTTTATTGGTCGTGTTCCTGTTGGCGGCATGTGTTTCAGAGGAATCCGCCGCGCCAACCTCAGATGCCCCGCGCTTGATTAATGAAGAAACCCTTCCCCCGCCGACGATTACCCCTCTGCGGCTGCTCACAAGGACACCCACAATCGCTGGGATCGGAACACCGACACAGCCACTCATCCAGCAAACCGAGTCTGCTTCACTGCTGGTAACGGTCACGCCGCCGGACTCGCCGACCCCGACCATTACTGATACGGCTACTTTGACC
>WBUL01000018.1 GCA_008933735.1 Anaerolineae bacterium
GTGTAGCGGTCGGGGTGGGCGTGGCCACAGCACAGGCGCTCAGGAAATTGGCATAGTTGATCTTGTTGTTGACCGAATCTCCCGAACCCGGTCCCGATCCGGACGGGCCATCGGCGGCTCCCCAGAAATTCCCGGTGAAGTCCTGCTGTCCGGTGCTGCTGGCATACACCGCCGTGATTGAGTTGCCGCTGATACAGGTATTGTGGGTGGTGATCACGCCGCTGCTGGAGCTGTAGACCGCCCCGCCCTGCGTCGTGCCGGTATTGTTCAGGAGCTGGCTGTCGGTGACGGTCATCGTGCTGGAATTCCGGATCCCGCCGCCGTTGACCCCCTGGTTGTCTTCGATCACACTCCCGGTCAGGGTCAGCTGTGCGCTGGTGGTGTTGTAAATGCCACCCCCATTCTGGGTCGCCGTGTTCCCCCGGATTTCGATCCCTGTCAGCTGGGCGATACCGGTGCTGCTGACATTGTAGATCCCCGCCCCGTCCAGCGTGGCGGTATTGTTTTGCAGGAGGGTATCCCCGGTCACCGTCAGACTGCCGTGATTTCGGATCGCACCGCCGTATCTGGCGGCGTTCCCCCGCAGCGCTGCGCTGCTCATCGTGACCGTCCCCGTGCTGGTATTAAAAAGCCCTCCCCCCCAGCCGTCGCCGGTGGTCGCCTGGTTGTTTTCGATCACGACCCCACCGGACAGGGTCAGGCTGCTGTCGTTGTAAACCCCTCCCCCGCGAACCGCTATGTTGCCGCTGAGCGTCCCACCGTTGAGGGTCAGCGTGCCATCATTTCTGATCCCACCGCCGTAATAGCTGGCGGTATTGCCCGTGAGGGTGGTGTCGGTCAGGGTCAGCGTCCCGCCGTCGTTGTGGATCGCGCCGCCGTCGTTGCTGGCGGTGTTGTTGGTGAAGGTGCTGTCATTGACGAACATCTGGTTATTGGTCCCCAGGTCGTTATCCAGTGCACCGCCATAACTGGCCGTATTGTTACTCAGGGTACAGTTGTTAAGGGTCACAACCCCGCTGCCGGTCTGGTTATCCAGCACCCCGCCTGTGTTGGCTGTGTTCAGAGTAAAGGTGCTGTTGTTGAGTTCGACAATACCCCCCGCGTTGTGGATCGCGCCGCCCGCATGGATCGTCGCTCCCCGGGTGAGGGTGAGGTCGTTCAGAATCAGCGCCCCGGTGCTGGATACTTCAAAGAAACGGAAGACCGGGGCTCCCGACTGCCGTTCCAGGGTGGCCTGATTCCCTTCGACCGTGATGGGAGTGGTCACCACCGACAGGGCATTCGTGCTGCTGACGCCGCTAGTAAACAGATAGGTCGTGCTTTCTTCCAGGCAGATCGTATCGTGAGTGGTCGGTGTGCTGTTGGCATCGTTCACGGCAGTGACGAGCTCCGCCGGGGTGGTCGGGGTGAAATCGCAGCCCGATCCCGACAGGAGGGAAAAGCCAGCCGCGGGATCCTCCCCCAGCAGGTCTCCCTGTACCTCCAGCGCTTCCAGCCAGAGCGCATCCTGCCCATTGGTCACCGTTAAGGTATGCACCCCGGCAGGCAGTTGGTCGATCACCAGACGGTGTCCGTAGCTATAGGTGACGGCGGACGCATCGACCGTTTGAGACACTTCTCCATCTACCTGAGCCTGGAAACGACCCCCATCCGGACCCGCGGCATACACCACCGCGACTCCCGTTCCTTCGAACCGCGCACTCACGACCGCACCGGGCACGCTGGTGTAGGTCAGTTCCCCGCCCGAGGCGCTGCCAAGCGGCAGGGTATGCCATGCGCTGGCGTCATAGGCCAGCCGGGGATCGGTATCCTGGTAAAAGGTCCAGGCGGGCGGCGCCTCCGGATACGGCAGCAGTTCGCCGACCACGCGGATGGCTTCGATCCAGATTGCGCCCTTGCCATTCGTCACCGTCAGGGTATGCTCCCCATCCGGGATTTCGTAACTCATGACCGTGTGGCGGTAGCTGTATGCCTCGGCGTAGGTACTCTGCACACCCCACGGACCCGCTTCACTGTCCACTTCAAACGTGCCGCCTTCGGGTCCCCTGGAGTAGACAAGCTGAACCCCGACCCCGCGAAACCGGAAGCGGAGGGTCGCGCCGGGCGTTGTGGTATAGGTGAGGCCGCCGCCCTCTGCCTGGGCAATGCCATCCACCGCTATCCAATCCCCGGCGCTGTACTGCAAATAGGCATCGGTGTCGTCATACGTCACCCAGGTGGCTTCATGCGCCTGCACCCGTCCCTGGCTGACATCGGCTAACTGACCGAAAACCCGCACGCCGTCAATCCAGATCGTCCCGCTCAGGTTCGTGATCCGCAGGGTGTAATGGCCTTCGGTTAAATTGGCAAATGACAGGGACAGACCATAGGTGGGACTGCCGCTCATGCCGCTGCCCTGGAGATACTGCACCTCCTGGTGGTCGTCGTCCAGCAGGACCCCTTCCAGCAGACCGCCTTCCGCGCCCGCCGCATAGAGCAGTTCAATCCCCTGTCCCTCAAAGGCAATGCTCACCCTGGCCCCGACATCCGCGCTGCTGGTCAGGCTGCCCCCCTCCGCGCCCGCCACGCCGTGCAGCCGCGACCAATTGCCGCCTTCGTACACCAGGCGGGCATCGGTATCCGCATAGGTCAGCCAGCCCGCCTGGTAAGCCGCCGCAATCTCGGCTGGGGTGGGTTGCGTCAGCTCCGCCGCTCTCCCCGGCTGGGGTGGACTGGTAAAAACCACGGTGGCAAATTGGAAAAACAGCAGCCAGATGGCGAAACCATATTGGGACAGGCGTTTCATGAAGGCTTACCCTCGCATTTCAGGCAGCACTACTCCGCGGCGCTGCGGCAGAGAAGTCATTATGGATTTTGCTGAACACAAAACGTGATGCGACAGTGATGAAGGCGACGGTGTCACGCGGACTATTACGTCAAAACGACACAAACATTATCCTAACCTTATGGTCTTGTCAAGAAAATTTTATTTAAATACTTGCGAGTTTATGACACAAAATGCGTACAGCATGACAGGCTGCTGAAAAAATGATGACGAATGTCACGGGACACAGGGCGGTGTATGTTAAGCAAAAACCCTCGTTTTTAATGCTGCTTTTCTTCACTGAAAATCACTGATATGCTGATAAGTATTCTTATACGTAACAGGGTTTTTGGTTAATCATGGAGTGAACTTCATTAATGCTTCCGGTTATAGTAGTTTGAGTAGCTGCTAATTCGTCTAATCCATCGAGGAGCAAGAGTGTATTCTTGTTTTGGATAGCATTCTTCAGGTGTACAATATCCAAATATTCACCATTCTCGATTAACCAATCTGGAATTGATAGTTGTTTCTCTACACCCCAAGAGGGTATAAGCCCAAACAGTGGCAATGGCGCATTGGGATCAGAGAGGCGCAATGCGATAGCGTCTCTCGCGTGCGCCAATAGGGTAATTGTCTTACCTGACCCCGGTTCTCCTAGAAGGAGAACTCGTCCTTTGTATTTCTGAAAAGCCTCAGCAAACGTCCTGAAAGTTTCATTCTGAGAGATTCCATGCGAATGAAACAGTTGCTCCATCATTGTCCGCTTAGGACGGAGGACTGCATCCGGGGTGGATTCAGAACCTAGATCAATCATGGATATGACCGTTTTGCCCAGTAAATCAACAATGTGCTGATATAAGTCTTCCAAATATGCCTTGAAAGGATCATCTAATTTTTGAGCTGGGGTGGGTGGTACAAAACTGCTGGGCGGCTTGGACAGAATTTCACAAAGCCTGCTAAACGAAATATCCCATTCTTTGAAGAAATCAACCCAAGTATGAGTGACAACATTAATGGGGGGTATAGTATCATGAAATCTTGCAACAATGATGGGCTTTCTTGACAACGAAGCATAGGCTATTTCTCTCCGAACAAAGCTATCAGGTCGCTTGATGTCCGGGGTAACACACGTTACAACATAGGAAGCTGCTTCTATTGCTTGCTCTAACTCTGCTGTGAAATCCTGCGAAGGATCTATTCCGCGTTCATCCAGCCATGTCTTAAACCCCTCTTTAGGCAAAGCTTTGTCGAGTTTATGAACAAACTCACTTCCATCTGTGCGAGCATAGCTCAAAAATATATGACCTAAGCCACCCATAATCACACCGCTTTTGTATCACAAATGCCATAATCTAGTTTAAGCCTATTTGCCAAGCACACAACCACGCAATCATGGCTAATCAAAAACCGATAAGCCAAAAGCTGTATATGATTGTATCGGGCTAGCGAAAAGTTTGCTTTGAGAAATTGACCTGAATTTGTATAAGCAGGAAATAAAGTGATCTGGGTTAACCTCTCCTGCTATTACTGCCAAATAGGGTTTGAATATCACAGAAGGGATTAGATTGAATATACCGGTTTCACATAATCGAAGCGGCGAATCACTTTTGATGAGTCGAAGTTACAAATCTAAGGCAAAGGGTGTATTGCTTTTTTGCTCTGGTGAGATAGCGGGAAAAGATTCCTCTGATTGTTCAGCCAATGTGTCGGCAAACGCGATGGCAGTTTGTACTCCATTTTCAGGTGAAGCTTGGAGTATATTTACCATATAATCTGAGAGTCTCCCAGCATATTCAGGTGTTACGTTTTTTACTTTGGGCATAAATGACTGTTGCTCCCCCAATTCAGCATCTTCCCACCGACAAATGAATCCCACATGCTGTAAATTGGTAAAAAGGTCATCCTGGACTCCTATCCAGACTTGCATTTCTGTCCTATCAGCCAAAATAATCTTGCCATGCGGATCGCCTTCAGGTGTCAGTAGCGAAATATCCTCGAAAGTGGTGTGACTTTGGCGCAGGGCTTCAAACGGCTGGTGACGTTCTGCAAGGAGGACATCGTACCGTTGCTCCCAATCTAGCCCTACATAGCGTTCCATGAGGGTTGCCATCTGGCTTTCAGCAATGGTATGCAATAGTTCGATGTGATTTTCCCGCTTATTGCGATTCATGTAGAAAGGCAGCCGCCCTCCATCCGCCCAACTATCATATGTACCAGGTAGGATAATGTGGGTATGTGGATTATCACGCCCTGCCATGAATTTATCCTTGGTGTCACGCCGATGCAGGACATAGCTCCACTCCATATCTAAATCGCGTGCCTCAAAAAATGTGGTCATCGTATTTTCGGTCAGATCGCGGGTGAATTGTTCGCGCTGTGTTTCGGGAACAAAGCCAATGAGGTCGGGATTAGGATTGATGACCAGGGTAAAGGCTTGCACATGGTCAGACTTCCACTGTTCGCAGTTGGCGGCAATGGTCTGGAAGTTGCCTCCCAGACCATGATCCATCCATCGCTCTAAACCAAATTCCTGGGGAATATGTCCACCGCGATCATTACGATATTGCAGATACCTTAAAACACCCTTGAGTTTCCCCGCCCCCTTACTTTTGGGAGACTGATATTTGACATTGGCGATGACCAGCTGCTTACGATCCAAGCCTTATCCTCCAGGCTTTTTGGCACGGGCAGCCGCCATTTCGATGAGGGGATTGAGGGCTTTGCCCAGCTTCATCAGGAACTCACCCTGAGCATCAAGGTGCTGGCTGAGAGTTTCGATCTGCTGTTGGAGTGCTTGTATCTCGGTCGTGATCTGTTCCATCTGCCCTTCGAGGGACTTGGCGATCTGTTTACGTGAGCCTCTGGCATCTGCCTGCTCATCCAAGTACAAACGCACGGCTTCGCGGACCAAATCCGACTTATTGACGGGTTTCCCTTTCTTGGTGCGGGAAATTGCCATGTCTTCCAGCAGGTCATTCATTTTATCGGTCATGCTGACTGAGAGCCGCTGGTTGTAAAGTGCTTGGCTACCCATTGGTGTTGTCTCCTTGACGAGCTTTCAGAACCTCACGGCGAAACTTGTCGGTTGGGATAAACCGAAAGTACAACCGATAGAGCCGTGTTGGTGCAGATGCACCATGTTTCATTTTCAAGGTTTGGTGAATGACCCCTGTGCTGCGAATCTGCTGTCGTTCGACGTACAGCCTACCGAGATTACGGATATGCAGTGAGGCATTGGGCTGTTGCAATTCCTCACGCCACAAGTCAAACAAAACGTCCAACACTTCGCGGACTTCACGGCGACTCTTGCCATACATGCGTCGGGCAACGGCATTAACCATCTGATCGTAATTCACGGGATTGCTATCCTTTCCACTTTCAATTGATGCGCTGATGGTGCAGCGGCATTCTGCTGCAAAGAGGGCAAACTGCCCTCAAAATGACTGATGCAGTCGGCGGCACACCAGCTTGGGGCTGTTGCAATGTCCAGCAGCGGTGTACCGTGCTGGATGCGTGTCGCTGCGGGTCAGCAGCGATACGTCGGTGAAAGGCGCAGAGCGCGTTGCACCGACCTGCCCTCGCGCAGCGAGCCAGCGTTTTAGCTGGCTCACCCGCGCCCCGTTCACTGGGCAGAATCGAAACAAGGATATTTCGGGGCGCGGTGTGGTCGGCGCAGAGCGCCGTTGGCTCGCTGCCAGGCGAGCCATATACTGCTGTGCAAGAGGTCGTGATTGCAATCATTGATGCGGTTCTCCTTTCAGCACAGGAACCATACTCCCATTGGACAAATCGGTAACGCTGGCTCCTGCTGGCTGTGTTAGGTGTTTAGGCGGTGCAGGCTGCTGCACCTCGGCAAGTTCTTGCGGGGTGGCAACTGTCACCAACATCTCGCTGAGTGCCATCACCCGTTTGACCATCTCCTTATAGTTATCTTGCAAGGTTGCTCTTCTCCTCTTGATTGGTATCGCATATCAATACGAAATACGGTGCTAAATTTTGGTCTGCTTGAGCTGTCATGAGAAACGTAACGAATACGAATTACCATGAACACTATCGCAAACCATTGCGTATCACTATAATCTATGCTATGCTGGTTGTCAAGCAAGTGTAGTCAAGGAGAAAACAGGCGATGAATGCGCCTACACAAGTGCCTTTAGGGGCTTATTTGAAGCAAATCCTGGATGAACGTAGCATCAGCGGCAATATGCTGGCGAAGTCAGCAGGGATTGCTGAAGGATCAGTACGCAACTTACTGCGCTATGGTGTGGATGGCAATGCCCCAATGCCACAGCCGCAAACTCTGACCTTAGTGAGCCAATTTCTGGGACTGGATACAATTGAAATCTTCCAGATGGCGGGCTACTTCCCCCCTGCCCCGCGTGAGTCCACTATCAGTCCGCGAGCCGAGTATGTGGCTATGCGTTTTGATCGGCTCTCTCCCGATCAACAAAGAATGGTAATGGATTTGATTATTTCAATGGAGAAGACCAGCGGCAAGGAGACCCTAGATGAGCATATCCAATCGCTCTTAGAGGAAGTCTATGTCCTGCGCCGTGAACATCCCATGTTTGAAAAACGATACTTCAGCTTGTTGGGAGAAATGGGTCGTCGAATTGGGAAGTGGACCCATACCACCACCTCAGCGATTCTCATGCACGGTATCCTGTCGCGGCTGCACGAATTCACCGATGATCCAGTGTTGCTTGGCGTTAATGAAAAACGTGTTCAAGAAATTTTGGGGCATCCTGATGCAGTGGTCATTCTCAATCAACTGCTGCCGCGCACTGATATTCCTAAACCATTGGAGAAACTGTACTGGTTAGTCAACCCGGATGGCATGTTAGACAAGACCATAGATAAGCTGTCCAACGAGCAGCAGCAGGGGATTCAAGCTCTCTGGCATTTGCTAGATCGCATTGTACCCCCCGCAAAAACGGGGTCGCGCTAATTCGGCGTATAATCGGCATAGATCAAGGTTAATGAGGTCAGCAAGTTAGTGGCACGCAACGGTAGAAGTAAACGCCCAGCACTCCAACAAGGATGGGCATTATATCTGCGAACCAGCGATGAAGAAGCGCAGGCTCCTGAACGCTCCCAAGCTAGCCAACGCCGCTTGATTCGGGATCATCTGGTTAATCCATCTACCCTGCCTAACTTAGCCGAATATGCTGATACCTATACGGGACGGGCAGATGATCGTGCCAATTATCAGCAGCTTCTCAAAGATGCCCGCTTAGGAAAATTTTCGCACGTCGGAATCGCTTTTGTAGATCGTTTTGGGCGGAATGATGTAGAAGGTATCCGTGCCTTTGATGAACTGAATGCCTTGGGCATTACCGTTCGTATTGCGACCTATCCCAGCCTTGACCCCACTACCCCGGACGGGCGCATGGTGGTGGGCATTCTCTTCACGGTGGCAAGGTTCGAGTCAGATCGTACCGGGCAGCGCAGCAAAGAGGGGATGCTGACCAAGCTGTTGGAAGGCGGCTGGCCCTTCAAAGCCCCAGATGGTTATCTCAATCGAGAAACAAAAATCAACCAGAGTAACAGCATCGCAGACCGTCTCAATAATGCCCGTTATAAACGCTGGGTCGAACTCGACCCGGAGCAGGCAAAAGTTTGGCGTTATGCTTGGGATTTGTTGCTGGAAGATAAACACTCTTTGGCAGAAATTTGTGAGACACTGCACCAGCGCGGCTATAAGCTCAAATCGGGCGCACTGTTCGTCAGGCTCACTCCTTCTGGAATGCGGCGACCTAATGTAGGGGCGGTATCGCGGATTTTCCATAATTGGTTCTACGCAGGTTGGGCAGTTTTGGACAGCGATCTAGGGACTGTCCCGCCGAAAACAGTGCGCGGTACATGGGAGGCTCTTGTCAGTACGGAGGAATTTGAGCGTGGTTTGGCAATTCTGGAGCATCGTAATCAAGTCCCTGAACGGAAGAAAAAGCATTTCTATCTGCTGCAACGTCTGGTCTACTTACAGCTTAAGGACGGCAAAGAGGAACGCTTGATCTGTTCCACACCCAATGCTAATCGGCAGCGCGGCGGCGTGGCTTACTACTGCATCCAAAGCAGTCGCTACAATTTCCTCTGCTACCAAGTTGATGGGCAAATACCGGGTTTGATGAACACTATTCAAGTAGATCGTGCTTTAACCCCTGCCTTGCGCCAAGCCTATATTGAAGATATTGACCAGTTCATCAGCAAGCCGATGGTAGATCGGGCCGCGCTCGAAAAGGCACTAAATGACATCACTGATGAAGAAACCAAAGTCTTGGGGTTATTCACCGCTGGACGGATTTCCGATGAAGCATGGGATCGTAAGTGCCGCGAATGGCGTGACCGCCGCGCTTCGATCAGAATCTCGCTGGATGGCATTGACCGCAGCCGCGCTGCTCATATTTCGAATCTGGACGCGGCACTGAACTTAATCACGAAAATTGGTATACTTTATGCAAGACTTGACCCATATCAGCAGCAGCATGTGCTGAACCAGGTGATCAAAAGAGTAGTTATCAACACTGAGGGTATGATTGTGCGAGTGGATTTGCGCTCACCGTTTGCCTACTTACATCATAAGGTGTCAGGCAGTGGGTCACTGCTTGCGGGGAATACCTCGTCCAATAGGGATGAAGTTGGCAATAAAAAAACCAGCACCCTAGCGGACACTGGTTCGTTTATCTTCTCGTTTAGTGTCCCTAGCAGGACTCGAACCTGCGCCTCTGGCTCCGGAGGCCAACGCTCTATCCTCTGAGCTATAGGGACGAAAATTTCATTTAAAGTTTAGCCATGTCTGTCCTATAGGTCAAGGTTGTGATTGCGTTCATCTGGCGCTACCATAGCGGCAATATCGTCAGACAGGCACAGAAATGCTAATTACCCTGGAAGGCCCGGATGGGAGCGGGAAATCTACCCAGATTGACCTCCTGGTCCAGAAACTACGGGCTAAAGGTTATAAGGTTGTCCAGACGCGGGAACCTGGTGGCACATCGATAGGTGACGAAATACGCCAGGTTTTGCATGACTTGAAAAATACCGCTATGCATCCCCACACCGAAACCCTGCTTTATGCAGCCTCACGCGCACAGCTTGTCGCACAGGTTATCCGACCCCATCTTGAATCGGGCGGAATTGTCGTATGTGACCGATACAGGGACTCCACACTGGCTTATCAAGGATATGGGCACGGGTTGGATCTTGAGGCGTTAAATTCCATCCTGGCATTTGCAACGGGTAACCTGACGCCAGATTTAACATTTTATCTGGATTTATCCGTTGAAGATGGCCTGAAACGACGCAAAGATGCCGCAGATGATTGGAACCGGATGGATGCGATGGCGGTAGAATTTCACCAGCGGGTGCGGGCAGGTTACGAAAAACTTATCGCTGCGGAACCAGAACGGTGGGTCAGGATTGATGCCAGTCAGGATATTGAAACCATTCATCAGGCCATCCTTGCTGTGGTGCTTATGCGAGTGAAAGAGATGCAGAAGTGATTTTCCAGGCGAATCCGGGCGCAACTTATACAGCCTATCAAGCTGAAATTGATGCAGCGATTCAGCGAGTGCTGTCAAATGGATGGTACATTCTGGGCAAAGAAGTTGAGGCTTTTGAATCCGAATTTGCGATCTTCTGTGAGGTGAATCACGCAGTTGGCGTTGCCAATGGTACGGATGCCATTGAACTGGCGCTGCGGGCTTTGGATATTGGTGTGGGTGATGAAGTTATCACAACGGGGCATACGGCAGTTGCAACAGTTGCTGCGGTCGAATTGGCTGGCGCGGTTCCCGTTCTGGTGGACATTGAACCCGAATTTTACACACTGGATCCGATAGCGGTTGAGCAGGCGATTACATCCCATACCAAAGCAATCATTGCGGTTCACCTTTATGGAATGCCTGCAAATCTGACTGCCCTCCAGAAGATTGCTGAAGATCACCATCTGTATCTGATCGAAGACTGTGCCCAGGCGCATGGGGCCCGTTACCAGGGGTCACGGGTTGGGAGCACAGGCATCATTGGCACCTTCAGCTTTTACCCGACCAAGAATCTGGGAGCGTTTGGGGATGGCGGCGCGGTAGTGACTCAGGATACGAGTCTGTACGAACGGATGAAAGCACTGCGGCAGTATGGATGGCGATCACGATATATCAGTGACAACACCGGTATGAATTCACGGCTGGATGAACTTCAGGCGGCAATCCTGCGAGTTAAACTACGTTATTTGGAAAATGACAATCAGAAGCGGCGTGACCTGGCACGCATTTATGATGAGGCCTTAAATTCATCATCGCTGTTACGGCCCGCAGTCAGGCAGGGTACAGAGCACGTCTACCATTTATACGTAGTGCAGGTTGACGAACGAGAGGCCTTGATTCAAAAACTGCGCGAACATGGTGTTGGTACCGGGATTCATTATCCCCAGCCGATTCATCGACAGCCTGCCTATCATGGACGGGTGCGGACAGTTCCAGAAGATTTGCCAGCATTGATGTCAGTAACGCCGAAGATTCTCTCCTTGCCGTTATATCCTGAACTTTCGGTGGACGATGTACACTATGTAGCGAAGACAATTGTAGAGGAATAGAATGCGACTGGGAATTATTGGACTGCCAAACAGCAGCAAGACGACCATTTTTAATGCGCTGACCGGACTCAATCGGCCAACCGGTGCCGTTTCCAGCGGGCAGATCGAAGTTTTTAATGCAGTGGTTAACGTGCCGGATGAGCGTGTAGACAAACTCAGCGCGATGTACGAGCCAAAGAAAACAACCTATGCGACTGTGACATTTAGCGACATCGCTGGCATTGACAAAGGTTTTGGGGAAAGCGGCCTGAGCGGGCAGTTGAAAAATGAACTGGCGCAGGTCGATGGTTTTGTTCATGTCGTCCGCGCTTTTGACGATGATGCAGTGCCACATCCCTACGTCACGATTGATCCAAAACGTGATGTTGAAATGGTAGATACCGAATTTATCCTGTCTGACCTCATCATGATTGAGAAAAAAATCGAACGTCTGCAAAGCGACCTCAACCGCACAAGCAAAGGCGGGCGCGACAAGCTGGAGCAAGAACTTGCGCTAATGGAACGCCTTAAAACAGCGCTGGAAGCCGAAACCCCTCTGCGTGATATTGAACTCGACACAGAAGAAGAAAAATCTCTGCGTGGGTTTGGGTTCTTGTCACAGAAGCCGCTTCTGCTGGTCTTTAATACGGGCGACCAATTACGCCCTGCCAGCGAGATTCTGACTTACAACCACAAAAACACACAGACCTTGAGCCTGCAAGGCAAAATTGAAGCTGAAATCGCTCAACTCGGTAAAGAAGACCGCGAAATATTCTTGCAGGAATATGGTATTGCAGACCCCATCGCCAGACGTGCTATCCGTGCCGCCTATGAACTGATGCATCTGCAATCGTTTTTTACTGTTGGCAAGGATGAAGTTCGGGCATGGAGTGTGCAGATTGGCGCATCTGCACCTGAGGCCGCCGGGGTGATCCACTCCGATTTGCAAAAGGGCTTTATACGCGCCGAGGTCATGACCTACGATGTCCTGATGGAACTTGGCAGCGAACACGGTGTCAAAGAGGCCGGAAAATTACGTCTGGAAGGAAAAACCTATATTGTGCAGGATGGTGATATTTTGCACATCCGTCACAGCGGCTGAGGTCACTCACTTGCGACTCTGACGAAACAGCCCACATCTTTATGGCATTCACAGAATTTGCAAGATATTCATCGACTCTATTAGAATAGGGCAACGGAAACTGGAAAATGGCCCCAACCATACTTTTGTTTAACCCCAAATGTGTGACCAGAGGTAAGCAGCGTTTGCCGATGTCCCTGCTCGCAATTGCCTCTGTGATTGACGGCGACTATATCCCCGTTTTCATTGACGGTAATGTCGTAGATAACCCGGCTGAACACATCATTGAAAAGGCAAAAGCCACTGGTGCCATCATGCTCGGTGTTTCGACGATGCCAGGCCCACAGTTGATGCAGGCGATTGAGGTATGCCGCCAGGTTAAAACCGTTCTGCCGGGATTAATCATTGTCTGGGGTGGATATTTCCCATCACATCATGGGGATGTGTGTGTCACCAGTGGGATCGTGGATTACGTGATCGAGGGGCAGGGTGAGGTTGCCTTTCGCAGACTCGTTGATACCATTCATCAGGGTGGCAGCTTGCGCGATGTGCCAAGCCTCATATGGGTAGACGACGGCACCGTAAAGTCGAATCTGCGTGCGCCGCTTGTCCCTTTGGATAACCTTCCCCTGTGGCCTTATGAACGCCTGGATAATGTGTTGACCTACCGGGGCAAAAGTTATCTTGGAAATGCCGTCATGAGCCATCATACCAGTTTTGGCTGCCCCTTTGCGTGCAATTTCTGTGCAGTGGTGCGGATTGTCAACCAGCGCTGGCTGCCCGAATCACCGGAACGTGTTGAAACAGTGGCCCGGATTCTGGTAGATAAATATGGTGCGGACGCAATCGAATTTCATGATATGGATTTTTTTATTCAGGAAGACCGCGCTGCCGAAATTGCCGAACGCCTGGTGCCCCTGAACATCAACTGGTGGGCACTGGGACGGATTGACAAACTCAGCACCTACAGCGACCACACCTGGCAAAAGCTGAAAAAATCCGGCTGCAAAATGATTTTCATGGGGGCAGAGAGCGGTTCGGATGAAACCCTCAAGCTGATGAACAAGGGCGGAAAATCCAGCACAAACCGCACCCTTGAAATTGCCCGCAAGATGAAGGCGGTTGGGATTGTGCCTGAATTTTCGTTTGTCCTGGGCAACCCACCCGACCCCCTTGCTGACGCAGAAAATACAATCCACTTTATCCGCAAAGTGAAAGACATTAACCCCCAGGTTGAATTGATTCTCTACATTTATACCCCGGTGCCGCATGACCGCAGCGAACTACTCAAAGCCGCACAGGAATTGGGTTTTCGCTTTCCGCAGACCCTTGATGAATGGGCAAGTGACGAATGGCAGACTTTCGCGCTGCGTCGTGACCCGAATACGCCCTTTCTGAAAGACAATGTACGGCAAAAGGTGCGGAATTTTGAGTCAGTCGTCAATGCCTATTACCCGACCGTAACAGACATGCGCCTGAGCGGGAAAATGCGTACTCTGCTGCGAACCCTGTCCGGCGTGCGGTACAAGCTTGAATGGTACGACTGGCCACTTGAACTGAAAGCGTTGCAGCGAGTCATTCGCTATCGGCGTCCAGAAACAATGGGGTTCTAACGTACAACCTCCCGGTAAACGTCCAGAATGCCGTTGGTCATCCGCTCTAATGAATAATCCCGCTCCACCTGCCAGCGTAACTGGGCGCGGCGTTGATCAGAATTCGTCCGCCGCCGCCCTACAATTCGTTCCACTAGGCCTTGTATATCCCCAACCGGAGCGGTGATACCTATTTCAGGTAACACACCAACCTGACTGCCAAATACCAGGGTGCCACACGCTGCCGCTTCTAACGCGGCCATACAGAAGGCTTCGTGCTGCGAAGTTATGACCAGGAACTCGGCCTGCTGATAGTAGGCTGGAAGCTGTTCATGCGGTACCTCACCGTGAAAAATCACCCGGTCAGCAATGCCCAAATTAACGGCTAACTGGTTCAAATGCTCCCGCAGCACCCCATCTCCCACGATGTTCAACTGTACATTCGGCAGCCGGGTAAATATCTGGAGCAAAATATCCTGCCGTTTGATGGAACTTAGCGAGGCCACATGCAAAAATTCCATTGTGCGCTGTTCCTTGTCGGGCAGCTTGAATAAATCTGTGTCCACACCAAGCGGCACAACCCGAATCCGTTCCTGTCCGCCGATATTCCCCATATAACGGCGAAGCACCTGTTCCGTGTAGGTACATGGGGCAATCACACGGGTGGCACTTTTGACCGCATGGTAAACCAACCATGATGTAAACCGGCCCAATTGCAGACCATAGTTGATCTCAGCAAAGCCAACCAGTTCCCCTCCCGCGATACTCACAACACTGGGGACACCGAGTTTGCCGCCTACACGGTTGGCGATGTATCCTGTTTCGTCTCCCCAGATGGCGTGCAGCACATCAAAAGGCGCGATCTGGTGATGTCGGATCAGACTTTTTTCAACCGCACGTATCAAACGCCAGCGTTGAAGACCGGATGTATATGATCCCCCGCCAAAGGGAAACACTTTCGCGCCATAGACTTCATAGGAGTCGTGGGTGAACGGGTAACGAATCGGGAACACACGCACGTCATGGCGCTTCGCCAGCCCACGCACCAGATTCAAATAGACAGGAATGGACCAATCCGACTCACTCGCGGAGAATCCCGGTATCAGAATGCCAATTCTCATCTCGCATTGTCCTGTAAGACAGCCATAAAAATACCATCAGCAGGTTTTCCGTGCACAAGAGAGTCCAGGCGGCGCCGCGCCCGCCCCATTTTTCAATCAAAAGTGTCCCCGCGATCAACTGCACAGGCAGAACTGCGAGTACGATCCTATTGACCTGCTGTTCCCGGTGCAAAGCATAGTGAAAAACCGCGAGGTTTTGGCGCAGCAGGGATGGGATGAGCGACCAGCCAAGCAGCATAAGCATAGGGACAGCATTTTCAAATGCACTTCCAAAGGCGAAGCCCAGCAGAAAGCCGCTGAGCAGGTTCAATACAATCGCGCCTATTAATCCATAGAGTACTAACCCGGCAGTCACCTTTTTTAACAGGTTTCGCAGTTGAGCAGGTTCAAACAAAAGGGCGGACATCATAGGAAAGATGGCCCCGAACAGCGCCAGCGCAGGCATTTTTGCGGCCTCAATAAATCGACTGGCTGCTGCAAACCATCCTACGACTTCCGCGCTGGTGTGAGTTTCCAATATCAGGAAAATCATCCGCGCATAAAGAGTCGCCAGCAGACCACCAAAGGCAAAGGGAAAGGCCAGCTTAAGAAATCGGGCGGGAGCAGGAGTTCCGCCTTGGAGATGAGGCCGAAATCTCCAGCGCCACAGCAGCCATGTGGCGCCAAGCTGAACGAGATCAGCAAGGACAACGGCGGCAAGCACCCCATTGAGTCCCCAGTCCTGCCACACAGCCAGCGCCGCGCCACCGACCTGCAAACTTAGCAACCCGGTATTGAGAACAAGAATGGGCCACATGATCTCCCATGCCCGCCATACCGCCGTGTAAACGCCAAATATCGCATCAATCAGTACCAGAAAACTGGCAATCCGCAGACCAACGACAATTTTCGGATCCGAAGCCATCCATGGGGCACTGATCCAGATTCCCAGTACCAACCCGCCCCCCAGCAGCCAGCGCCACCGCACCGCCTGCCGGATGTAATTCTCGGTACGGCTGCGGTCTTCGGCTACATCACGGGTAATGAGTGTGCTGATGCCAAAGTCTGCCAGAATCGTAAGCGGGAGAATCCAGGCCATAATGGCTGCATATCGGCCCAGGCCAGCATCTCCCAATCCACGCCCAATCAGGATCGTCAGCAGGAACGCTAAACCAGTCGTGATCCCATTACTGAACAGCAGGATAAGAGTATTGCGAGAAAGGCGACTTAACATTGACGGTGCAGGCGAATCCATGTTAGAGTTCGGGTGATTATCCTAATCTCTTGTGTCGCGTTGTACAATCCATTGAGGAGTTATCGGCTTAACATTAGGATTTAGCTTCTTTTATCTGATACCTGATGCCAAGCCGCATAATGGCCTCCATGACCCGCGCCGTCCCTCTTTATCCCAACGGCTGATTGCACAGCGCTGGAGGACGCAATGTCAATTGAATTTGTTTTCCGCATTCTGGGCATGATCGTTTTTGCTGTTATAGGGGCGAGCTTCGGCGTGTCTACCGCTGATACCGTCAACCTGCCAGAAGATGCCAATGGGCTGCTTTTTTCTCTGGTGGGAGCATTGTTCGGTTTGATTGTTTCCCCCTGGATCACTACCCGCCCCGCCAGAACGCTGCGCCGGATTCTCCTTGAGTCCCCTGTCGAAATCCTGTTAAACTCGCTGGTTGGGTTGGTAACCGGGTTGTTTGTCGCGCTGCTGCTGGTATGGCCGCTGTCGCTGTTGCCATCGTGGTTGGGGCAGTATTCGCCCATCATCGCTTCCGCAGTGGCGTCGTATTTTTGCATCGTTTTATTTTCATCACGGGCCTTTGATATCCTCAATTTTCTGCGGCGCCTGCGCGGCGTGAGTCAGGTCAGTTTGCTGTCCACAACAGCCGTAGATATGGGGGTGATTCTGGACACGAGTGTCATTATTGACGGGCGCATCCTCGACATCAGCAAAATCGGTTTTGTTCAAGGAACGTTGTATGTGCCGCAGTTTGTTTTGTCAGAACTGCATAATATTGCCAACTCAAGTGACCCCATCCGGCGTCAGCGGGGGCGACACGGGCTGGATATTTTAAACAAACTCAAACAGGAGGGCGTCAACCCGGTTCAGATTATTGACGACAACCCTGAACACATCGAAGCTGTAGATGCCAAGTTAGTGGAAGTTGCCAAGCAGCGGATCATGCCCTTGATGACTAACGACTTTAACCTGAACAGTGTTGCCAGTGTGCATGGCGTTCAGGTGCTGAATCTGAATGATCTTTCATTGGCTTTGCAGCCCTCGCTTTTACCCGGCGAAGAATTGAATATTCGGATTATCCAGGAAGGACGTGAGCCGGATCAGGGCGTAGGATATCTGGAAGATGGCACGATGGTCGTGGTGGAAGGTGGCAAGCGCTACCTTGACCGCAGCCTGACCGTTGTGATTACCCGCTACATTCGCAGTGCGGCTGGCAAAATGTACTTTGCTATCCCTGAACGAGATACCCATCGCTAGAAAACCACATGGATTCCGCCTTCATCCCATCCCTGATGCGCTGGTACGCAGAAATGGCAGCGGCTTTACCCTGGCGTGCCTCTACAGACCCTTACCGTGTCTGGCTGTCTGAAATTATGCTCCAGCAGACCCAGGTAACCACAGTAATCCCCTACTATGAGCGCTTCACGGCGGTTTTTCCAACGGTAGGGGCGTTGGCCGTCGCTGACCAGGATACGGTTTTGAAGCTGTGGGAGGGGTTGGGTTACTACAGCCGCGCCCGCAACATGCACTTAGCCGCCAAAACCGTTGTAGAAAAACATGGGGGGCAGTTTCCCACGACAGTGGACGAACTGGTGACCCTTCCCGGCATCGGGCGCTATACGGCAGGGGCGATAGCCAGTATCGCTTTTGGCGAGCCGACCCCGGTGCTGGACGGGAACGTGATCCGGGTTTTTTCCCGTCTTTTCGATATTGACGAAGATGTGACACAAAGCAGTGTGCAAAACCGATTGTGGAAACAGGCGGAACAGCTCGTCCCAGCGGCAAATCCCGGTGATTACAATCAGGCCCTGATGGAACTGGGTCGTACCATTTGTAAGCCGCGCAGCCCCCTCTGCGGTAAATGCCCGGTGCATGATTTTTGTCTGGCGTATCAACGTGGAGTCCAGGAAGGCCGTCCCGTCAAAAAGAAAAAAGCGCCCACTCCGCATTATGATGTAACAGCAGGCCTGATACGCAACGAACTTAATGAACTGCTGATCGCTAAACGACCGGACGACAAGCTGCTGGGCGGATTATGGGAGTTTCCTGGCGGCAAACTGGATGGTAATGAAACACTGCCGGAGTGCCTTCAACGCGAACTTCAGGAAGAGCTGGGAATTCAGATTGAAGTGGGGCCTTTTTTCGTGAAAGTCCGCCACGCCTATACACACTTTAAAATCACCCTGCATGTTTTTGAATGTCGATACCTGCCCGAAGGCGGCGCCCCCCAGGCGCTTCAGTGTGCGGATTGGCGGTGGGTCGAAGAAGCTGACCTCGGCAGGTATGCATTTTCGGCGGCTGACCGTCAGGTCATTGAAGCCCTCAACCAGCGCTCACACATGCTGTTCTAAAAACCTGCTTACAGCCTGGATCAGTTCAGCGCGATGCAGCGCAAACAGATGGTCGGCGCCCGGTATGGCGACTTTCTGTACATTGTCTCCGGCAAACATCCCGAAGCCATCCAGATGAAAAAATGGCACGATCTCATCGTTTGTGCCGTGTATCAGCAGCACCGGACGCGGTGCGATTTTTACCAGCGCCTCCGTTGGCTGCATTCCTTCGCCCAGGCGAAGGTACAATCGCTTGAGCGTTTCACTATCCGACACGGTTAAAAATTGGGCAGCGCTGGTGAAGAGTTCATCGGGCAGCATCAGATCTGAAAAATCGCAGATGCCCGCCGCCAAAATAACGGCCTGGATGCGTATATCTTCGGCGGCGGCCATCAGGGCGGCACGGCTGCCCAGGCTGTATCCCAATACAACGATCCTGGATGGGTCAACAGGACGCGGCGCGTGTTTGCTTAAGATATAGTCCAGCGTGGCACGAACTTCGGCAGGATGATTCAGAGGATTGTAGTCGCCAGCGCTGCCCCATGCTCCCATGAAATGCAGCACCAGGACATGCCAGCCTTTGGCTCTCAGATGGTAGGCCAGGTCATGGTTTTTTTCTGAGCCGGGAAACCCGTGCAAAAACAGGGCAAATGGTGCGGGTTGATCGGTATCTGCCAGATAGTAGATGCCAATCTGTCCCTGCCCAAATTTGATCGCGGTTGTATCTGCTAACGTCATAGTCTTTTCTCATTTCATAAGTGTGTTATATTTTATGGGTGGAAATCATGGAAAAGGCAAGATGACCTTTTTTAGTGGACGACGTTCCCCCAAATCCGATCTTGATGAACCTGAGCACCAACCCGCCCCGGCACCTGTGCCGCGTCAGCCGGTTGGGTTTGAAACTGTGCTCGGCCCCAACTGTGTTTTATCTGGTGAGCTTCGCAGTCAGGCTAATGTGCGCCTGGATGGAACGTTTGAGGGCACACTTGAAATTGACGGGAACATCCTGGTAGGAGAAACCGCCAAAATCAACGCCGATATACATGCTAAAAATATTTCTGTCGCCGGAGCGGTTCGTGGAAACATCAGCGGCAACAAGGTTCAGCTTCTCAGGACGGCTCGCGTATGGGGGAACATCAGTGCTTCCGCCATTACCACAGAGGAAGGTGCTTTTATTGATGGCAAACTGACGATGGTGCGCCACGACGCTTCAACCGAGAATGTCGAAATAGCGTCGCTGCCCGCGCCTGAACCTCCCCCAACACAGCCGGAAGAAGAACTTGAGGTTGTCATCGGCGAAACTCTACCAGAAGACGACGAGCGCTAATTCCCACTATATCCATCGACAAGTATCTTTTCTCGAATTCAAGCGGCTCGGCGACATCCACCGATTCTTCCTTTGCGTTGGCTCTGAGCCAGGGATGAATCTTTAACATTTCCCCTGAGGGGTTATAATACAACTTGGTGAAAAAGGAGTTTTTTGATGGCAAACTTAGCAGACCGTGTTGCTGTTGTTACTGGTGGCAGCCGGGGCATTGGGCGGGCGATTGCGCTGGAACTTGCCCGTCAGGGGGCAGCCGTCCTGGTTAATTACAACAGCAGTCCTGATGCTGCAAACGAGGTGGTGGCAGCGATTGAAGCCCTGGGTGGTAAGGGACAGGCGGTAAAAGCCAATGTCGCTCATTTAGAGGAAGCCTCGGAACTGATTAAGGCGGCAGCAGATGCCTATGGCAAACTTGATATTCTGGTCAACAACGCTGGTATCACCCGCGACAATTTAATCATGATGATGAAAGAAGAAGATTGGGACGATGTTCTGAATACAAATCTGAAAAGCTGCTGGAATTGCAGCAAGGCGGCTGCCCGCGTCATGATGAAAAAGCGTTATGGGCGTATTATTAACATTACGAGCGTGAGTGGTATCGCTGGGCAGGGCGGGCAAACCAATTACAGCGCCAGCAAAGCGGGTATGATTGGGCTAACCAAATCGTTGGCAAAAGAACTGGCTGCCCGTAACATCACCGTGAATGCCGTTGCACCCGGTTTTGTGGAGACCGACATGACCTCAGTGCTGGGTGATGAACTGCTCAAAAAAGTCGATGAAGCCATCCCGTTAGGGCGACGTGGCAAGCCGGAAGATGTGGCCTACGCAGTTGCTTTTCTGGCCTCTGACCAGGCTGGCTATATCACGGGGCAGGTGCTCACGGTGGATGGCGGCCTGGTGATGGGATAAACCGATGACAGTCCATTCGCAGCGCCAACCTAATGATACCGTCAGCGTTGACCCCAGCGTACTCCTGACGATTGCCCGTGCCGCCGCCCTGAATGTGAAAGGGGTGGCGCGTCTGGGATATGCAAGTGGTACGCTTGACCGGCTCCTAGGGCTGGGGCCGTCTGAAGACGGAGTGCATTTGACGATAGAGGAAGAAAATATCACAGTGGACATCTTCATTGTGGTGGATGACTGGCGTAATCTGCGCCAGACCAGCCAGAAAGTGCAGGAGGAAATCAGCCGCACGATGCAGCAGTTCGTTGGCATGTCGGTTCAGGCTGTCAATGTACATATTGAAGATGTCATGTTCGAGTCAGATAAAAATGGTTGATATTCGTCGGTTAGCGCGGGGTATCGCACTGCAAATTCTTTACGAACTGGATACGACAGGCCATTCGGAAAAAGAAATTACCACTTTCCGAGAGCCTTCGACCATTAAATGGGACGATGCCCGTTCAAAAGCCTATCTTGCCCTCCGCGCTTACTACGATGACACCCTACACGTTGAAGACGACGAAGATTTGGATACCTCCCGGTTTGAGGAAACACCACTGTTCTCCCTGGAGGAACAGAAATTTGCCTACCGTCTGGTAGAAGGCGTGTTTGCCAACCGCGAGCGCTTAGACAAGCTGATTCAACGATTTTCCCCCGAATGGCCTGTTGACCAGATCGCCACGATTGACCGCAATATTTTACGTATTGCCCTCTACGAATTTGGCGTCAGCCGGGATACGCCAATCAAAGTGGCGATTAATGAGGCGGTCGAACTGGCCAAAGCATTTGGGTCAGACAATGCACCGAGCTTTGTGAACGGTGTGCTGGGGTCACTGGCAGACCATCATAGAGAAATCTTTGTGGAAAATGAGAGTGAGACATGAGCGCTGTTCAACCCCACGAACCTAAAGTGCCGCGCTTCGCTGACGATGGCACAGGCGCTCAGATGGGTTTTTTCGACCACCTGGATGAACTCCGTTCGCGGCTTATTCGTGTATTTGTTTTACTCATCCTGATGCTTATTGCCGCCTCGTTTTTTGTCAGTCCGCTGCTGGAATACTTGATTGTCCCATGTGACTGTAAGTTAACGACGCTCAAGCCGACCGACAGCGTCGTGGTCTATTTCCGTGTGGCACTGATGTCAGCGGGAATTGTGGTCGCGCCATATGCTACGCTGGAACTGCTGCTGTTCATCCTGCCAGGTTTAACAGGTAAAGAGCGTCGGATAGTCCTCACCGCGCTGCCTGTTATTGTGATTCTGTTTCTGGTCGGGGTGCTGTTTGCCTGGTTTATCCTCATCCCCACCGCGATTCCATTCTTACAGGATTTTATGGGATCGGTGCTGGAAGCCGAATGGACTGCTGATAACTACATCGCGTTTATCACCTCGCTGCTGTTCTGGATGGGGGTAGCGTTTGAAATGCCAGTCGTGTTTTTCGTGCTGGGGCGGATTGGAATTATCGGGCCAGGGGTCTTGATTCGCAACTGGCGGCTGGCAGTGGTGCTGATTACGATTGCCGCTGCGCTCATCACGCCTACAGTTGATCCGTTTAACATGACCCTAGTGATCCTGCCTCTGCTCGGCTTATACGCCTTCAGTATATTGATGACTGCGATTGCTTATCGACGGCGGCTGGCGGCGGAAAACGCATGATTAGACGCTTCTGGGCATGGTATAAACGCATTGGCCCGCCAATTGAATTTTATACTGCTCTTTCCCCGGAGGAATGCCGCAAACGACTGCGATCTGCTGCCTCGGATTGGGACATCCCATATCAAATCACAGCAAAGTTGTATAAAGCGAAACTCCATGCCGATGGCACGTTCTTACTTCAGCAGCGGCTGGGGTTTTCTGTCCGCGCCCGTCGGCCTTTTGTTGGCAAGCTGGAAGCAACATCAGGGGGAGGTACAAAAGTATCCGGCCATATCGAAAACTCAACCTCGTTTTTAGGGTTTGCGACGTTTTTGCTGGTGGCAGCCCCCTTTGTCATGGGTTATTTTCATGGTACGATCGGATCTGCGGCGGCGGTGCTGGTGGTTGGTCTCTTGATTTTTGCCGCGCTGTTTGCACATCACCTGGAAAGAGATTCCACAGACTCGCATGGCATTCGTCAATGGCTGTATCAGGTCTTGGACGGGGATACCATGATTATTCAAGCCCCCAAAATACTATACCTTCCATGAAGCACTACACTCAGGTGCTTTTCCCAAAATCTCTTCATGTGATATAAGGAAAATGCGGCCTACTCTTTACGAGGTTGTCGGGTATCATAAAAAGAGTCGGAACAAAAAAGCCTGGGCAGTTATCCTCAGGCTTTCTGTCGGGGCGCACAGATTTGAACTGTGGACCTCACCGACCCGAACGGTGCGCGCTAGCCAAACTGCGCCACGCCCCGATAAATTTGGGAGTAGTATAGCGACGCTCAGAAACCTTGTAAAGAGTAAAGGCAAAATGCGAAGACTGACTTTTACGGACCGGGTCCGCAAAGCGGCGAATGTGGTGGTTATTCCCATTGGACAAACCCTGAAGGACTGGGGGGTATATCCAAATCTTTTAACAATCGGTGGGGTCGTGTTAGTGGCATTTGGGGCATGGCAGATTGTGGAAAAGCACTTTGTTGTGGCGGCAATTATCTTTTTGATGAGCTTTCCGCTGGATGCATTAGACGGCGCAACTGCCCGCGCCTATGGGGAAAACCGCCCTTTTGGTGCGTTTCTGGACTCAACGCTTGACCGCTATTCTGATGCCTTGATTTTTGGCGCGTTTTCCCTACATTATGCCCATGAGCATGATATGTGGATGGTATTTGCCTCGCTGGTGGCGCTGCACGGTGCTCTGACCGTGAGTTATACCCGTGCCCGCGCTGAGGGTCTGGGGTTGGATTGCAAGGAAGGCTGGCTGACCCGCCTGGAACGGCTGATTCTGGTGATTACCGCGCTGTTCCTGACCCTCTTTGATGCGCGTTTAATGGCGGCAGGGATCGTTATCCTGGCGATTGGAACGCAGGTGACTGCTTTGCAGCGCATTTTCCATGTTCATCGACTGACACAGAACCCGGAAGGATAAAAACTCATGGACTTCAGTCGTACAGGGATCGAAATCGGCCCGTTTGATATTTGGGGCACCACCATTAATCCAACACTGCATTTTTACGGTCTGCTGATTGTTATCGGTATTCTGGCGGGGACGAGTCTGGTGGCATGGCTGGTCAAACGTGAAGACCGAGACCCGGAGCATGTCTGGAATGGGATGATGTGGGCGGTGGCTCTGGGGGTGATTGGCGCGCGACTCTGGTTCGTTTTTTTCCCACCAGTAGTAACCGCCGAAGCCGGCAAAGATACCGTCTGGATGCTGAAAAATTTCTTTGACCTTAATGACGGCGCGATTGCTATCTGGAGCGGTGGATTGGGGATTTTCGGCGCGGTGATTGGGGGCTTCCTGGGGATTTTAATTTACGTGTACCGTGCCCGACTCACCGATTTGTGGTCGTGGGTGGACATGGCAGCCATAGGACTGCCCCTCGGACATGCCATTGGGCGCTGGGGCAATTACGTGAATCAGGAATTGTACGGCAAACCGACGGATTTACCCTGGGCGATTTCAATTGATAACCCACCCGCCAAATATGCGGAGGCGTCCGGTTTTCATCCCCTATTCCTGTACGAAAGTCTGTGGAATCTGGCGCTGTGCAGCTTTTTGCTGTGGTTATGGTTCAAACATCGCCACCGCTTTTACAAAGGGGACTTTTTTCTCATTTACCTGATGGGCTATGCTCCAGTACGGTTTTTATTAGAGTTTTTGCGTGTCGAAATTGCGGAAGTTCCCGGAGTCGGCATCAATTCTTCGCAAACCATTACCGCAATTGCCTTTGTCGCTGCGGCAGGATTTTTTACTTATCGCCATCGCATTGCAGCCATCCCCGCCGACAAACACTACGACGAAAATGCAGCACGCCTCAAAGGGCCTTCGGAACGCAAGCCGAAGTCACAGCGCAAACAGGTATGAGGTTTGCTAAAGTCACATTGGCGGAGCATGGGCATGATAGAAGCTGAAGGCCTGACCAAGTATTTTGATACGTTTCTGGCAGTCGATGGGATCTCTCTTAATGTTGATCCCGGCATGGTAGTTGCCATCCTGGGGCCAAACGGAGCTGGCAAAACCACGACGGTGCGAATGTTGACCGGTATCCTCAGGCCAAGCGCCGGGTGGGCACGGGTCGCGGGCTATGATGTTGTTACCCAAACGGCTCAGGTACGGGCCACTGTAGGTGTTTTGACCGAGCAGCACGGTCTCTACGAACGCATGAAAGGACTGGATTACCTGGACTTTTTTGGGCGTGTCTATCACCTGCCTGAAGCAATGCGGCGGCAGCGCTCGTTAGAGCTGATGGAGCGTTTCGGGTTAGGTCATGCGCTGGATAAACGCTTGGGGCAGTATTCCAAAGGGATGAAACAAAAACTCGCGCTTGTCCGGGCGATGCTGCACGATCCGCTTGTCCTGCTTCTTGACGAACCAACCAGCGCGATGGATCCTCAAAGCGCAAAATTGGTGCGCGACTCTATTCTTGAGCTGCGCGGCGAGAAACGCACGATTGTTTTAACCACACATAACCTTTCAGAAGCCTCCCTGCTCGCGGACAAAATCGCTATCATCCGCAATGGGCGAATCATCGCTTTTGGTAACTTCGATGAATTGGCTCAGGTTTTTGTCGGGCCACCCATGATGCGGCTGCACTTGATAGATTATGTGAATGGGATTGCGGACGACCTGCGGGAAGTGGTTGAGGTGACAGACATAGGGGCAGATTGGCTGGAATACATTGCACCGCAGCCCAGAGAAACGAATCCGATGGTACTGCGACGTGTGATGGACAGAGGCGGCAGCGTGCTCACCTTGAGTCAGGTCTCCCTCACTCTGGAAGATGTGTATTTAAAAATAGTCGAGGAAGATGAGAAAAAGGGCGAAAACGATAATGGCTGAAGTCAGTCTGAAACGACCTCCAATGGCTGAAAATGCCAACCTAGCCCCCACTTATGGATGGCGGATGACTCTCTCCAACGCGCTGATCGTGACCCGCCGTGAAGTTCGTGACAGTTTCCGTGATTGGCGTATTGTCGTGCCGATTTTCCTGTTGACGTTAGTTTTCCCCTTTCTTGCCAATCTCGCCAGTTCAATTTTCATGGGTCTGTTTGAGCGCTATGGGGATGCCGATACAGAGGGATTTGCCGAAGCCTTTTTGCCCCTCATGCCTATGCTCGTGGGCTTTTTCCCGATTTCGATTTCGCTGGTGATCGCGCTGGAAACATTCGTCGGGGAGAAAGAACGCCTGAGTCTTGAGCCATTGCTTTCCACGCCGCTGACCAATACTGAATTGTATATTGGCAAGGTGATGGCGGCGATTTTGCCCCCACTCGCGGCAGGGTATCTGGGCATTACGATTTACCTTACCGGGTTGATCCTGGGTGCACAACAGTGGCGGCCAGCCCCTTTGCTGATCGTGCAAATTCTCCTGTTAACCCTGGTTCAGGCGGTGGTCATGGTCACGGGAGCGGTGGTCATTTCCAGCCAGACCACTTCAACCCGTGCCGCCAATCTGCTGGCGAGCTTCGTGATTATTCCGATGTCACTCCTGGTAATGGTCGAAAGCCTCATCATGATTAAACCGTCTGCCCGTTATACCTTGTGGTGGATTATGCTGGGGCTGGCGATTGTGATTGTGCTGCTGCTGCGAACCGGAGCTCGCATTTTTAACCGGGAGGAACTGCTAGGACGTTCGATAGACCATCTGAATTTTCGCTGGGCGTGGCAGGTATTTAAAGGCCAGTGGCGCGGTGGGGTGCAGGGTTTTCGTCCTCTGCAATGGTATCGCGTGAGCGTTTTTCCGGCACTCTTGAATCTGCGCCGTCCAATGCTGGTTTTTGTTGTGTGTGCGCTGTGCAGTTTTATCGGTGGCTGGTACCTGAGCGGTACCTATCAACTGCCGTTGGAAGGTCAAAACCTGACCGATGAAAATGTGCTGGACAACATGCGTGAGATCTTTGACCTGGGACAAAATCCGCGCTTTGTGGCGTTCGCGCTGAGCCAGAATGTACGTGTGATTTTACTGGCGATGTTCATTGGCATTTTTACCTTCGGGGTGATGGGATTGTTTTTCACCGTTCTGCCGTTTGGGATTCTGGGATTGATCATGGGAAACATCGTCAAAGCCGGTCTTGACCCCCTGCCCTTTATAATGGCGATTATCCCACATGGCGTCGCGGAAATTCCCGCCATCATTATTGCAGGGGGAGCAGCTTTGCAGCTTGGCGCAATTATCACCCGCCCCCCCAGAGAAACTACGGTCATGGAAGCCTGGATTCGGATGCTGGCGGATGCCATCAAACTATTTGTTGCGGTTATCTTGCCCTTACTCATCATTGCCGCCATACTGGAAGTGCAGTTGACCCCTCGTGTCGTTGAATGGGTCATCACGCGCTGATTTCTCAATAAAGGGATAGTATGGCACGTCTCATTGTTCTGGGGTCTGCGGCAGCAGTCTCCGATGAATATCATGATAATACCCATCTGTTGTTAGAAGGGGACAACAGCGTTGTCCTGATTGATTGTGGCTCAAATCCGGTGGTCAAGCTCAAGCGTTTTGGAATTCATTACACACGCCTGACCGATATGATTTTGACTCACTTTCACCCTGACCATGTCTACGGCGTCCCCATTTTGTTAATGCACATGTGGCTGCTGGGACGGGAAAACCCTCTGCGCGTCTATGGTTTGAATCACTGCCTGGAACGGACGGAAGACATGATGCTGGCGTTTTCCTGGGACACCTGGCCCAAATTCTTCCCAATCGCCTTCTACCGCGTTCTGGAACGCCCCAACGCGCTGGTGCTGGATAACGATGATTTCCGCATCACCTCATGGCCAGTAAAACATTTCCTGCCGACGATTGGAATGCGTATTGAGGTGAAATCGTCAGGCAAGATCATCGGTTATTCCTGCGACACCGAACCCATTCCCAATTCCGTAGAAATTGGGCGCAACGCCGATTTGTTTTTACATGAGGCCGCCGGGGAAGGCAGGGGACATTCCAGTGCAGCACAGGCTGGCGAGATCGCTACGGAGGCTGGAGCGCATAAGTTGGTGCTGGTGCATTACAACGTATGGGATTCAGATCCTTCCAAGATCGTGCCCGAAGCCAAAAGCACCTTTGACGGGCCTGTTGAACTGGCCGTTGATTACACGGTGTACGAAATCTAAATGATTGCCGGCAACAAAAAGAGGCAGTTTCTCACGAAGCCGCCTCTGTCACTGTTTTGTTTGAATGAACGTTAACGTTTGGTGTAGGTCGGAGCCTTACGTGCACGCTTGAGACCGGGTTTCTTCCGTTCCTTGACGCGCGGATCACGGGTCAGGAATCCATTTTTCCGCAGTTCAGGGCGGTACTGCTCTTCGTTGATCTTGAGCAGGGCGCGTGCCACCCCCAGGCGGATTGCTCCCATCTGCCCGACCATGCCGCCGCCATTCACTTTGACGGTAATATCGTAGGTTCGTTCTTGACCAAACAGCGCCAAGGGGCGCAGCACATCTTCCACCGAGCCACGAACCGTCAGATATTCCGCACCGGGGAGGTCATTGATCGTAATGTTGCCCGTTCCGCCCAGATGCAGCCGCACCCGTGCCGTAGCGGCTTTGCGGCGTCCTACCCCTTCATAATACTGTGTATCCATGCTACTTATCCCTCAATTTCCAGCTTCTTGGGCTGCTGCGCCTCGTGCGGATGAGTCGGGCCTGTGTAGACCTTCAATTTGCGGTACATCTGACGACCCAGACGGTTTTTCGGCAGCATTCGTTTAACGGCCAGTTCGATCACCCGTTCCGGGCGGCGTTCCAGCATTTCACGCAGAGTTGCCGAGCGCAGACCCCCGTGATAATTGGTATGCCAGTAGTAAACTTTGTCGTCCATCCGGCGGCCTGTGACATGAACCTTCTCACAGTTCGTAATAATCACAAAGTCGCCAACATCCATATGCGGAGCGTAGGAGGGTTTGTGTTTGCCTTTGAGGATATGGGCCACTTGTGACGCCAGACGCCCCAGGGTTTTTCCCTCAGCATCCACCACCCACCACTCACGCTGGATGTCTTTTGGTGTTGGTGTCCAGCTTTTTACTCTCATTTTTCCTTCTCCGAATAACTCACATGTACCAGTATTAATCCATGTGGCGGGGCGGTGGTTCCAGCGCGTCGGCGGTCTGCCGCCGCAAAAGCGTCTGCAAATTCCTCTAGGGTTTTCTTCCCGCGCCCAACCTCTACCAGAGTTCCGACAATGCTGCGAACCATATGTTTCAAAAACGCATTGCCTTCTATCACAAACTGGTACAGGTTTGTGTCAATCCCCTTAAAGTTCGCCTCATAGATTTCGCGGATGGTGACTTCGCCTTTGGTTGGCTGTCCAAACGTCGCAAAATCATGAACTCCGATGAGTAAGTTCGCGGCAGTCTGCATCACTGCCAGGTCAAGTTTGTAACTGATATGCCAGTGGGTTCGATCCAGCAAGGGATACCGCACTGGCGAAATATAAAATTGGTAATGGTACCGCCGACTGACCGCATCATATCGGGGATGAAACCCCAGCGGGGCGGTTTCCAGGTTCAGCAGAGCGATGTCCGGAGGCAGATACACATTAATGGCTCGCCAGAGATCTTCAGAAGAATGCTTCCATTCACAATCAAAAGCAATCACCTGCCCGCTGGCGTGTACCCCTGCGTCCGTTCGTCCAGCACCCAGAACAACAACGGTCTGACCTGTTACCTCAGCAATGGCGGTTTCGACAGCCCGCTGAATCGTCGGGACCCCCTGAGGTTGCCGTTGATAGCCCGCGTACCGCGTGCCATCGTAGGTCAGGCACCCACGAAAACGCTGCTTACCGGGAAGCGCCTTATTCCTCCGGTAACAACTGCAACATCACCATCGGGGCATTATCGCCTTTGCGGTTGCCCACCTTGTAACGGCGGGTATACCCACCCGGACGTTCCGAGAAACGCGGGGCATACACGTCAAAGACCTTCGTCATCGCCTCGCGATTGTTGCCCAATTTCGCCAGCACAATCCGCCGCGCATGAACGGCTTGAGCAGGATCATCCTTTGCCAGCGACCGCTTGGCTTTGGTGATGATTTTTTCGGCCTCCGAGCGAATGGCCCGCATCTTCGCTTCCGTCGTGATAATTTCTTCGTGCGTAAACAAAGCCACCAGCAAGTTACGCCGCAGGGCTTTGCGGTGGTCAAAGTCGCGGCTTAGTTTCTTTCCAGCAACACGGTGTCGCATGATAAACCTTCTTCCTAGTCACCCCGTTTGACTTCGGCTTCGTTGGGCAGATAATTCTTCTCTTTGAGCTTTTCAACCAGCTCATCAAGCGATTTTTCCCCAAAGTTGCGGATGGCAAGCATTGCATCCGGCCCGCGATCCAGCATTTCCAGCACCTCACCCACTGTTGTGATTCCGGTACGTTTCAATGAATTGAACACCCGCACGCTCAGGTCAAGCTGTTCAATCGGAATCTCGTAGAGTTCCGAACGACGGCCATCGGGTTCGGGTTCGGGTTCGGTCTTTTGCGGGATGCGATTGTACACATCTTCCAGGTTGATGCTGCCGATAATGCCAAGATGCTCGACCAGAATCTGGGCGGCACTGCTCATCGCTTCTTCCGGGCGGATGGTGCCATCGGTCCAGATTTCCAGAATCAGCTTGTCGTAGTTGGTTTTCTGGCCGACACGCGCCCGCTCCACGTCAAAATTAACACGCCGAATGGGGCTGAAAATCGCATCCACCGGAATTTCGCCGATGGGCAGACGGCCTCGTTCTTCCGAGGGGGAATATCCGCGCCCGCTTTCAACGGTCATCTCCATTTCAAGCTGGGCTTCCGCAGAGTCAACGGTGAATAAATACAGATCCGGGTTGATAATTTCGATTTCCGGCGGGCAGTGAATATCTGCCGCCGTAACTGTCCCTGCCCCTCCAACTTCGAGGCGCAGACGAGCTGACTCGCGTCCATCATATAATTTGACGCGAAGCTGCTTGATTTGAAGGATAAGCTGTGTCATGTCTTCTCGGACATGGGGAATGGCCGAAAATTCGTGATGCACGTTTGATACGCGCAGCGAAGTCACCGCCGCCCCCGGCAGGGAAGACAGGAGTACGCGCCGAAGCGCATTGCCTAACGTGGTACCAAAACCACGCTCCAGAGGGCTAATCACAAAGCGCCCATATTTGCGCGTAATCGCGTCCCTCTCAATTTTAGGCAAGACCATGCTGGTCAGAGTCACTGGGTTACTCCTTATAAATTAGACACGACGCTTTTTGGGCGGTCGGACACCATTGTGTGGAATGGGGGTCACATCCGTAATGGAACGAACCTTCAAACCACTCGACTGGACGGCACGAATAGCCGCTTCCCGCCCCGGCCCTGGGCCTTTGACAAAGACATCAACTTCGACCATGCCATGTTCCATCGCATTTTCGGAGGCCTGCTGCCCTGCCAGACGCGCCGCATACGGCGTGCTTTTGCGGCTGCCCTTAAAGCCCGAAGTACCCGCGCTGGCCCAGGAAATCACGTTCCCCTGCTGATCGGTCATGGTCACAATCGTGTTATTAAAGGTCGCGTAGATATGCGCCTGCCCGTAAGGGACATTCTTTTTGACTTTACGCTGTGTCGCTCGCCGACCCGCGCCACGTTGTTGTGAACGGCGTCCCATTACTACTTATCTCCTACCTGTTATTTCTTCTTCATGCCACGACGACGGCCACGCCCTGGAACAGTCTTTTTGGGACCACGTTTGGTGCGGGCGTTTGTACGGGTGCGCTGACCACGCACCGGCAGGTTGCGACGGTGACGAAGCCCTCGGTAGCTGCCAATGTCTATCAGACGCTTGATATTAAGTTCCACTTCGCGGCGCAAATCGCCTTCAACACGATACTGGCTAATGGCATCACGCAGCAGACCGACTTCCGCTTCGGTCAAGTCACGGACACGCTTGTTCGCGTCCACGCCGGTTTTCGCCATAATTTCGCTGCTGCGCGTCCGGCCAATACCGTAGATATATGTGAGCGCAACTTCTACCCGCTTGTTTCGGGGTAGATCGACACCTTCGATACGTGCCATAGCTAATTTATTGTCCTTTTAGTCCAACTGGTGATATGCCAGACCGGTTAAGCGGCCTACAAGCATATCAGAAGTGCTGCTTACTGTCTAGGCTTATCCAACTCACCTATTACGGAAGAGTTAGGATTAAAGGTTCGTCGTCCGCAATGGCAATGGTGTGTTCACAATGGGCACACAGACCGCCATCTTTCATCACCACTGTCCAGTGGTCGTCCAATTCCTGTGTTTCCGGGCTGCCGATGCTGACCATGGGTTCAATCGCATAGGTGAGACCCCGTTTGAGCGGCACACTGCGCCACTCTTTTTTCATCCGCCGCCGCAGGCTTTTTTCAGGCCACCAGTTCGGGATAGTCGGTTCTTCATGCATCGCCCGACCTACCCCATGCCCGGTGTATTCACGGATCACACTGTAGCCCTGGCTTTCTACGTAGGCCTGGATCGCCTTCGCTACGTCGCTGGTCTGGCTTCCCTGTTTGGAGGCTTCAATCCCTACCAATAACGCCTGGTTTGTCACATCCAGCAGCCGCTGCGCTTCGGGCGTGATTTTCCCCACGCCTACCGTAAAAGCAGCATCCCCTACAAAACCCTGGTAATGACAGGCCGTATCAATACTGATCAGGTCACCCTCCTGCAAGATACGATTCCTGCTGGGGATTCCGTGCACCAATTCTTCGTTAATACAGGCGGTAATCACCGCTGGAAACGGGTGCGGGCTATGCGGAGGGTAACCTAAAAAGGCCGGACGAGCTTTATGTTTTTCAAAAAAGCGGGCCGCTATCTGGTCCAAATCCCAGGTGCTGACACCGGGTTTAATAGCTGCCTTCATTGCTTCCAGCGCGTGCGCGACCAGACGACCTGCTTCACGCATTGTATTGAGTTCCGCCGCGTTCTTCAGGTGAATCGCCATTACTTCGCTTCTTCAACTGCCTGGATTAACGACTGAGCGACCGCTTCAATCCGTTGGCTGGCATCAATTTTTTTCACCAGCCCCTGGACGGTGTAGTATTCAATCAGCGGGACCGTTTCTTTGAAGTACAGGTCGATTCGCTTTTCAACGGATTCCCGGTAGTCATCTTCACGCTGAATTAATGGCTGCCCGTCCACATCATCGACCCAGACCCCATCTTTTTTATTAAGGGGCTGGTTGAAGTAAATGTTGTAGACCCGCGATTTATCCTGTGAATAGCGGCGGCCTTCTGCACGCATGATAGCAATTTCGCGGTCAAGTTCCAGCACCGGGACAATGACGATTCGCTGATTACGTTCGGCCAGTTTTTTATCCAGCCATTCAGCCTGCACGACATTGCGCGGGTAGCCGTCGAAAATGACCCCATTTTGGGTGTCCGGCTCCTTCAGCCGTTCTTCAACCATCCGGTTGGTGATGTCATCCGGGACAAGATTGCCAGCGTTCATAATCGCCTGCACTTCACGGGCGAGCGGGGTATCCTGCGTTTTCATAGCACGGAATAAATCCCCGGTTGAGACATGGGGGATCCCGAATTTCTCAACCAGGAATTTGGCCTGCGTGCCTTTGCCCGCGCCCTGAACCCCAATGAGAACCATGTAAATTCCCATGTGTGTTCCCTCGCCTTAGCGCAGAAAACTGCCGTAATTACGCATCATCAACTGCGCTTCGAGCTGACGCATCGTATCAATCACCACACCGACCACGATAATCAACCCGGAGGGGCCAATCACGTTCGCCGGATTGGCGGAAAAGTTCGTCGCCGCCGCCGACCCATAAACAATGCTGATGATAATCTGCATCAGACCAGGCAGAATCGCCACAAAACCCAGGAACAGCGCACCAACCAGCGTAATACGCCGGACAATCAACTGAATGTAATCCTGTGTCCGGCGTCCGGGACGAATACCGGGAATAAAACCGCCGTTCTTTTGCAGATTTTCTGCCAGGTTCTGGTTCTGCATCATGACATCGGTGTAGAAATAGGTAAAACCGACCACCATAAAGAAGTAGATCGTCCAGTACCAGAATCCGTTTGGACTGCTCAGGTTATCGATGATCCAGTTAGTGACGCTGCCATCAGGCAGAAACTGGGCGATAATGCCGGGGAAGGTGATGATTGACTGCGCGAAGATCAGGGGAATCATACCCGCCTGATTCACTCGCAGCGGTATATGGGTGCTTTGCCCCCCATATACACGGCGTCCACGTACCCGCTTCCCATATTGCACGGGAATACGCCGTACCCCTTCATTGATGTATACAATCACCAGCACGGTGATGAGGGTCAGCGCCACAAAGGATACAAGATTAAAGACAAAGCGCGTTTCCAGCAGACTCGCCAGGGAGGACGGCGCACGAGCAACGATGCCAGCAAAAATGATGATCGAGATACCGTTCCCGATCCCCTGCTCAGTAATCAATTCGCCTAACCAGATGGCAAACATCGTTCCGGCGGTCATCGTCAGCACCACCGAGGCCGTAACCAGAAAATCATCCCCGAACCCCGGAATTAAATCGCCGCCCTGAATCTGTGACTGGAACAGGTTAATCTGACCGAACGCCTGAAGCATTGCCATCGGAATGGCAAGATAGTAGGTGTACTGGTTGATTTTGTCCTGTCCGCCGGGTTCGCGGGCAATCGCTTCCAGGCGAGGGATAATCGGGATGAGCAGTTGCAGGATAATCGAGGCGGTAATATACGGGTAAACGCCGTTCGCAATAACACTAAAGTTTCTCACCGCGCCGCCCGACAGCAGGTTGAGCACGCTCAGCAAACCGCCCTCGTCATTCTCAAAGAGATCACGAATCAGTTCGCGGTCCACGCCCGGAACCGAGACGTGGGACACGAACTGATAAATGATAAGAATGAAAATGGTGAACAAAATTTTGCGGCGTAAATCGGGCAGCCGCAGGGCATTTTGTGCCGCTTCAATCATCGGAGTTCACCTTTCACTTTTTGCTGGCCTGAGCGCGAAGCGCTTCGATGACCTCTTTGCGCGGGCGTTTGACCGTTGCCTGAGCACCAGTCAGCAGGTAATCCATCTTAGAGATACTGCCGCCTGCTTTTTCGATTTTTTCCTGAGCGCTTTTTGTGAACCGGTGCGCCTGGAGATCAAATTTGGCACTCACATCGCCGCGTCCCAGAATGACCACTGGCTCATTCGCGTCACGGATCAGACCTTTTTCCGCCATCTCAACGGGGGTGATGGCCCCACCTTCAGGAAAACGCTCCTGGAGTCTATCCAGGTTCACTTCCTGATGCAGAACGCGGAACACATTGGTAAACCCGCGTTTAAATGGCAAACGACGTACAAGGGGTAACTGTCCACCCTCAAAGTAGGGGGCTTTTGCGCCGCCCTTACGGGCCTTCTGCCCCTTAGTACCGCGCCCTGCTGTTTTCCCTTGCCCGGCGGCTGGGCCGCGCCCTACGCGCCGTTTGCGTTTGCGCGATCCCTCTGCGGGATGCAGATCACTGATTTTCATGGTTTTAGCCCTCGACCTCTTCAACGGTCAGCAGATACTGTACCTGATGAATCATACCGCGTATAGCAGGGGTATCTACATGCTCAACCGTTTGGTGCATTCGATGAAGACCCAGCGCCTTGACGGTCGCACGATGCTTCCGAAGTGTGCCGATCACGCTCCGAGTGAGCGTAATCCGCAGTTTTTTCTGCTGTTCACTCATTCTTACGTCTCCGTTCCCAGAAGGGGCGGACATCGTTGATGTCTTTACCTCGCATTTCGGCCAGCGACTGAATATCCTGCAACTGACACAGTGCGTCGAAAGTTGCAAACGCGATATTCAGGATGTTGTTGCTGCCCTTGCTTTTACTCAGAACATCACGCACGCCTGCTGCTTCCAACACGGCACGCACCGCACCACCCGCAATCACTCCGGTGCCGGGGGCGGCTGGCTTCAGGAAAACGCGTGCGCCGCCGCAGCGCCCTTCGACTTCGTGCGGGATGGTAGAGCCAGCCAATGACACACGAGCCATTGTCTTGCGACCTTTTTCGTTGCCTTTGCGGATGCTGTCCGGGACACCTCGCGATTTCCCCACGCCAACACCCACTCGACCGTTATTGTCACCAACGACAACGGTCGTACGGAAAGCAAAGCGCCGACCTCCCTTGACCACTTTAGCAACACGGGTAATGTCGATGACGCGCTCATCCAGTTCTTCACGTTCCTCACGGCGACGTGCTTCTCTTCTTCCCATTCCTCAACCTCTCCGGCTAGAACTCTAAGCCTGCTTCACGTGCACCGTCGGCAAGTTCTTTGACGCGCCCATGATACTGGTAGCCACCCCGGTCAAACACAACACTAGTGACACCCGCTGTTTTGGCGCGTTCGCCAACCACTTTACCAACAATGCGGGCGGCTTCGCGTTTGGTCTTGCCTTCAATCAGCTTTTCCACTTCTGGGTCAATCGTCGAAGCGGAAACCAGCGTGTGCCCCTTGTCATCATCAATGACCTGGGCGTAAATATTCACCAGGCTGCGATACACATTCAGGCGAGGCCGTTCGGCAGTGCCATGAATCTTGACGCGCA
Organism: Anaerolineae bacterium; assembly: GCA_008933735.1. GTDB lineage: Bacteria > Chloroflexota > Anaerolineae > Aggregatilineales > J027 > SB15. Next base: position 36,660 of record WBUL01000018.1, read on the forward strand.
CACGGTGATGACGTTTGATACGCTGCTCTTGTCTGCTTGCCTTGCTCATGCTTTACCTGTTTTACCTGCCTTCCGAATGATATGTTCGCCACGATAGCGAATCCCTTTGCCCTGATAGGGTTCGGGTGGACGCTGTTTGCGGATGAACGCAGCCATCTCGCCAACTTCCTGCTTGTTGATCCCTCTCACGATGATGACCTGCCCACGAGAATCTGACGGAACTTCAAAGCTCATATCAGCCCTGGGTTCAACGACAATCTCGTGCGAATAGCCCACATTCAGGACAAGGTTTTTGCCTTTGACTTCGGCCTTGTAGCCCACACCCTGAATCTCCAGGATAATTTCAAAGCCCTTGGACACACCTTCTACCATATTGTTCAGCAGTGCACGGGTCAGTCCATGCAGCGCACGGTGACGACGATCATCGGTGGGGCGGGTAACGACAAGTTCATTCCCTTCCTGACGGATGTTCATGTCCGGGTCGAACGAACCATTCAGCTCGCCCTTTTGTCCTTTCACAGTCACGGCATGGCCGTCAATTTTGACGGTCACACCCGCAGGCAAAGGGATCGGTTTTTTACCAATACGAGACATAATCCTCTACCTTTCATGAGCTGCACGCTTGACGCCTTATCCCTGCCACTAGGCAGGCACGGAAGTACGTCAATGTGCAGCCGTTTGTCCTAGTAGATATAGCACAACACCTCGCCGCCAGTACCACGACGACGGGCATCCTGTCCGGTCATCACCCCCTGATTGGTCGTCAGGATGGAAATGCCCATGCCGCTCAGCACCCAGGGAATATCCTGCTTCCCTACGTACACCCGGCGTCCGGGTTTGCTCACGCGCTCCAGCCCCGTAATCACCGCACGCCGCTGGCGGCGCGGGCCGTAGTACTTGAGCTTCAGCACGATTTCCGGCGGAAAATTATCGGTCACTGTATAGTCTTCGATGTATCCTTCTTCTTTGAGGATACGCGCAATCTCAACCTTAATTTTTGAACGCGGAATTGAGACCTCGGCTTTACCCCTTAGCAGGGCGTTGCGTACCCGGGTCAGCATATCCGCGATAGGATCATTAACCATGATGTCCCCTTACCAACTCGACTTCACAACACCCGGAATTTTGCCTTGCAGGGCAAGTTCACGGAAGTGAATCCGGCACAGTCCAAATCGACGCATATACCCATGGGGACGCCCACAGACTTTCCCGGAATTTGGATCCACAAACTGACAGCGATTGCGAACCCGCACCTTGTACTTGCGATTTTTTTCGCGTGCGACCAGGCTCTTTTTAGCCATACAACTACGACTCCTTAAACGGGAACTTCAACAGTCTCAGCAGGCGCAGTGCCTCTTCATCGGTCTGAGCGGTGGTTACGATGGAGACTTCCATTCCACGTACCTTGTCAATTTTGTCGTACTGGATTTCCGGGAAGATCAGTTGTTCCCGCAGGCCCAGCGTAAAATTGCCACGTCCATCAAACCCACGCACCGCCAGCCCTTGAAAGTCACGGGTACGCGGCAGCGCGACGTTGATGAGGCGGTCAAGCATCGACCACATCCGTTCACCACGCAGCGTGACTTTGACGCCAATCGAACGGCCTTCGCGCAGTTTGAAGTTCGCAACGCTGCGGCGGGCCTTCGTGACGACCGGTTTTTGCCCGGTAATCAGGGTCAGGTCAGCCACCGCGCCATCCAGCGATTTGGGGTTGTCAATCGCTTCCCCAACGCCAATGTTGACGACCAACTTCACAATGCGCGGCACCTGCATGATGTTTGCGTACTGGAACTCTTTGAAGAGCACCGGTACAACTTCGCTTCGATAGAATTCCTGTAAGCGATGTGCCATTTCACACTCTCTTCTTAGTCAATGTCCGCTTTGCATTTTTTGCACACACGGACTTTCCGGCCTTCCTCATTCACACGGAAACCCACGCGCGTCTTCTGACTGCACTGGGTACACACCAACATCACGTTGGAGGCATGAATAGGCGCTTCAAATTCGATAATGCCAGCCTGACGAACATTCTGCTGGGCACGCTGGTGTTTTTTGACCACATTGACGCGCTCCACCACCACACGGGTGGCTTTGTTGTCCACCCGCAGGACTTCACCGCGCTCGCCCTTGTCTTTGCCGGCAATTACCTCGACGGTATCACCTGTTTTAATGCGCTGCATCGTTTTTTCTCCGCTTAAAGTGTTTCGGGAGCCAGCGAAACGATTTTCATGAACCCTTTTTCACGCAGTTCACGCGCAACCGGGCCAAATATACGAGTCCCCAGCGGGTCGGTACTGTCCGTCTTGAGGATCACAGCCGCATTGTCATCAAATTTGATGTACGACCCATCCACCCGGCGGTATTCCTTCGCGGTACGGACAATCACCGCCCGCACAATGTCACTTTTCTTGACCTGACCATCAGGGCGGGCTGATTTGACGGTAGCGACCACAACATCGCCAATATGACCATATCTGGCATTGGAGCTGTTCATGACGCGAATGACCAGCAGCTCACGCGCCCCTGTGTTATCGGCAACAACAAGCCGTGATTCATTCTGGATCATTCTACCACTTCCTCAACCACATCCTCACGGCTGACAATCGTTTCGACCGCCCACCGTTTGTGCCTGCTAATGGGACGGCTTTCGACAATCCGAACCACATCTCCTATCCGGCACGCATTGTTCTCATCGTGTGCCATGTACTTGCTAGACACACGCACGACCTTACGGTAGATCGGATGGCGTCGGTTGCGTTCCACCAGCACCACCACCGTCTTATCCATCTTGTCACTGACCACGCGCCCCTGAAGGCGACGGCGCTTGTTAGGCATTCTTTTCCTCCTGGACTATTTGCGCCGCCAGTTGACGTTCGCGCAGCACGGTCTTGATGCGTGCCACTTCGCGCCGGACGACTCTGAGGCGGGCGGTGTTTTCCAATTGACCGGTGGATTTCTGGAAACGCAGCTTGAACAGTTCTTCCTTGGCTTCGTCCAGTTTTTCCTTGATTTCGCTCTCAGTAAGCTGCCGAATTTCTCTTGCAGTCGTCATGAGACAATCTCCTCACCGGTGATAGGATCGGTTCGCTTAACAAAGCGTGTTTTGATCGGCAGTTTGAATGCTGCCAGTCGCATCGCTTCACGGGCCTGATCTTCGGGAACCCCCTTGATTTCAAACATGACACGTCCTGGTCTGACCACAGCGACCCATTTTTCGACTGACCCTTTTCCTTTACCCATGCGGGTTTCGGCAGGTTTGGCGGTCACAGGTTTGTCGGGGAAGATGCGAATCCAGACTTTCCCGGTGCGGCGCACATAGCGCACCACCGCACGACGACAGGCCTCAATCTGGCGGCTGTCAATCCAGGCGGGTTCAAGCGCTTGCAGGCCATAATCACCAAAGTTGACGGTGTTTCCCCGGTGCGCCATTCCCCGCATACGACCACGCATCTGCTTGCGGTATTTTACCCGTTTTGGCATTAACATGGTTTTTACTCCTACTGACTCACGTATACGTCAGTTGGCTCAGGTTTTTCCATTTCGGTGAGGATGTCACCTTTGTAAATCCACACCTTGATGCCGATGACGCCGTATCCGGTATATGCCTCGGTTCTGGCAAAATCAATATTAGAACGCAGTGTATTGCGCGGAACCCGGCCTTCCATCTGATACTCGGTGCGGGACATTTCCGCCCCACCCAGACGACCCGATACCATGATTTTGACGCCGAGCGCCCCCTGACGGAGGGCCTGCCCGATGGCACGTTTCATGGCACGGCTGTGACCAATGCGTTTTTCAAGCTGCATTGCGATATTTTCGCCGACCAGCCGTGCATCCAGGTCTGGTTTTTCGACTTCTTCAACCTCAACCTTGACCTTTTTGCCAGTGCGGGTTTCCAACGTCTGGCGCAGCTTCTTCACGCTTTCGCCTTTGCGCCCGATCACGATCCCCGGTTTAGCGGTGAACACAGTCACCTGCACCTGATTCGGATGGCGTTCGATTTCGACTTTGGAAACACCCGCCGGCTTGAGTTCTTTTTCCACAAAGCGGCGAATGTCGAAATCTTCCAGCAGCAGGTCACGGTAACGATTGCCTTCCGCGTACCAGCGTGCATCCCAGTCCCGGTTAATCTTCAGGCGGAACCCAATTGGGTGAATTTTACGCCCCATCTCTTCTTAACTCCTCAATTTCACGCTCACGCAGCACGAGAGTCAGGTGAGACGAGCGCTTCACACGCGGTTTGTACCGTCCTCTCGCTCCGGCCTTGACCCGGCGCTGTGACGGGCCTTCATCAGCAAACAACTGCTGGATATATAAGTCCTGGCGGTTGAGTTCAAAATTTTCTTCGGCGTTGGCAACAGCCGACTCAAGCAATTTATGCAGGTAGCGAGCCCCCTTATGGGGCATAAATTTCAGAACCACCAATGCCTGGTCAGCATCCATGCCGCGCACCCGGTCACATACAAGACGAAGTTTTTGCGCGGAAATTGATACATATCGCGCTTTGGCACGGACATCCATAGTACTTACTTCCCTTTGGTCTTCTTTTCCTGGATATGACCCCGGAAGGTGCGTGTCGGCGCGAATTCACCCAGTTTATGACCGACCATATTTTCCGTAATGTAAATCGGCACATGCCGCCGTCCATCGTGGACAGCAACAGTATGGCCGACCATCTGAGGGAAAATAGTGCTGGCACGGTTCCACGTCCGGATGACCTTCTTCTCGCGGCGTTCATTCATCTGCTCAATTTTCTTGAGCAGCTTGGCATCCACATAAGGGCCTTTTTTCAAAGAACGTGACATCTTTTAAACCCCTCTGGTCTAACGTCTCTTGCCACGACGACGGATGATATACTTTTGGGTGACTTTATTGGTACGGGTCGGAACCCCTCTTGCAGGCTTACCCCAGGGCGTTTTTGGTCCGGGCATACCAATCGGAGAACGACCTTCACCACCACCGTGCGGATGGCTCTTGGGATCCATCGCCGAACCACGTACCGCAGGACGCCAGCCCAGCCACCGACGACGACCCGCTTTACCCAGCTTGATGTTGCTATGATCGGTATTACCGACCTGCCCAATAGTCGCCATACACTGGTCATGAACACGGCGCATTTCGCCACTAGGGAGACGGATTACTGCGTAACCGCCTTCTTTTGCCAGCAGTTGGGCGGAGGTTCCCGCCGAGCGAACCATCTGACCGCCGCGCCCAGGTTGAAGCTCGATGTTGTGAACCATCTGACCCACCGGAATATCTTGCAGACGCAGGGCATTCCCCACCGTCAATTCCGCATCCGGGCCATTCATCACTGTCATCCCGACCTTCAGGCCAAGCGGCGCGATGATATACCGTTTTTCACCATCTTCATAGAGTAACTTGGCAATACGCGCCGAACGATTGGGGTCGTACTCAATGGACACCACCTCGGCTGGAATCCCCAGTTTGTTCCGTTTGAAATCAATGATCCGGTAGCGGCGTTTGTGACCACCTCCCCGGTGGCGCACGGTCACGCGCCCTGTGTTGTTACGTCCACCCCGTTTCTTGAGCTCCGTCAGCAGAGATTTTTCGGGTTTAACACCTTTGGTCAATTCCTCAAAGTTGTACCCGGTCATTCCACGACGACCCGCAGAGGTGGGTTTGTATACCTTTACAGCCATCTCTTTTACCTCTTAGCCCGCAATAACCCCGGCAGATACGGTTGTCTGCGGCTAAACATTATCGAACAGGGGGATCTGCTGCCCCTTGGCAATCGTCACGATTGCCTTCTTCCACTTCTTCTTACGGATGTAGAACTTCCGACCCCGACGCCCACGTTTAGGGGCCATCACCATCGTATTCACGCCCATCACATCGACATCAAAGATGATTTCAATCGCGTCCTTAATTTGAATCTTGTTCGCGTTGATGTCCACCTCGAAGGTGTACTGGTTGCGTGTATCACTGGCAAGGTTTGCCTTTTCCGTGATAATCGGACGACGGATAACATCATACAGATGGAGTTCACCAGCCATGCCTGCACTCCTAACCCAGGTGAGCCTTGATTCGGTCGAGAGCAGCGAGTGAAATCACCACTTTCTCGTGTTTGAATAGGTCACGAATATTCAAATACCCGACATGCAGGGGGGTTGCCTGCGCCAGATTGCGGAAGGCCTGTGCCATTTCTTTCTGTTCGGGGGTCAGCAGCACCAGGGCATTGCTGGTTCCCGCTACCGCGTTGAGGGTTTGTTCCGCCACGCGGGTTTTGTTGTCTGACAGCGCCAGGTCGTCCACAACGACAATCTGGTTATCACGCAGCAGGGCAGACAGCGCACAGCGCAGTGCCTTACGGCGCATTTTTTTCGGCATATCCTGCTTATAATTACGTTCGTTACGCGGGCCATGAGACCGTCCCCCACCAACAAAGGTGGGAGCACTTCTTGCTCCGTGACGCGCACGACCTGTCCCTTTTTGACGATACCATTTAGCGGTCGTCAGGGCGACTTCGCTGCGTGTTTTCGTGTGCGCGGTTCCCAGACGGGCATTTGCCATCTGACGCACATATGCCTGGTGCATTAACCCAACATTGACTTCGACACCGAAGATGCTGTCAGGCAAATCCACCGTATTAACCTGTTTACCCTGTATATTCACAACCGGAACTTGCATGGTTACTTCTTCTCCGCTCTGCGCTGCTTCCGAGCAGCCTTCACGACCACAATTCCACCCCGCGCACCAGGGACTGACCCTTTAATTGCCAGCAAGTTCTTTTCCGCGTCCACCAGAACCACTTCCAGATTCTGGATTGTGACCCGATCGCTGCCCATGTGACCGCTCATCCGCATTCCTTTGATAACGCGAGATGGCATCGCAGACGCACCAATCGAGCCCGGCGCGCGTTCACGGTCAGACTGACCATGTGTTTTTGGTTGGCGATTGAAGCCATGACGCTTCACCGTGCCTGCATAACCACGACCTTTGCTAATGCCTACAATGTCAACCAGGTCGCCTTTTTGAAAAATATCGCATTTGATCTGCTCGCCTTCCGCAACGTCCGGATTCTCTATCCGAAATTCGCGCAGGACACGCAGATCAGGCAGTTGTAACTCGCCGCGATTCAGATGTCCCAATTCAGGTTTATTCAGACGGGGGGTTCCATTGCTTCGTCGGTTAACCTCATCATAACCAAGCTGCACCGCCGAATATCCATCGCGGTCAGGGGTCTTAATCTGCGTGACATAGCAGGGTCCCGCTTCGATGACGGTCACCGGAACAACGCTGCCATCTTCCTCGAAGTATTGGGTCATCCCCACTTTTTTGCCGATAATGCCCTTCATTTAACCGTGCCTCCAGAGGGACTGCCGCTTTTCCCCGGCATCATCCCAAGATTTTAGATTTTGATTTCGATGTCCACGCCAGCCGGTAGGTTCAGCCGCATCAGGGTATCAATCGTCTTGCTGTCTGGGTCCAGAACGTCAATCAGCCGTTTATGGGTTCTGATTTCGTAATGTTCCTGTGAGTCCTTATCAATAAACGGCGAACGTTTCACGGTAAACCGTTCGATTTTGGTGGGCAAGGGGACAGGGCCCACAACCCTTGCCCCTGTCCGTTCTGCCGTTTCTACAATGCGTCTGGCGGATTGATCCAGCACGCGGTGGTCGTAGGCCTTAAGCCGGATACGAATTTTCTGCTTCGCCATCATGCCCTCGTTTAGTCGAGAATTTCGGTAATAACACCCGCGCCGACAGTCAAGCCACCTTCACGGATAGCGAACTTGGAGCCCTTTTCGAGGGCAATCGGGCTGATGAGGGTGACGATAAGGTTGACATTGTCGCCAGGCATGACCATTTCCACGCCTTCAGGCAGTTCAATCGTGCCCGTGACATCCAGGGTGCGGATGTAGAACTGAGGACGGTAGCCGTTGAAGAAGGCTTTGTGACGCCCCC
>WBUL01000008.1 GCA_008933735.1 Anaerolineae bacterium
GTCACCATCGAAATCACATCCATCTCATTGTGATATAACACCTGCTGGATGGGGTCAAAATCGCTGCTGTTGAGATAGGCAGAGTAAATCAGGGGGATTTCAACGCCGGGGATGTCCTCGCTGCTGCGAGTGATGCTCAGGACATCACGCTCCAGATGAATGAGCCGCCTGGATGGTAGACTGTTTTTCCAGCGCTGGCGGGCAAGCGGCAGCAAATCCAGATGGGCATATTTTTTCAGGGAAAAACCCAGGTTGTTGATCCGGTAGCGTTTTTCCAACACCGGAACATCGAAGTGTTTGCCGTTGAACGTGACCAGAGCCACGTGGCGGCGAATCAGGTCACTCAGGGAAGCCAGCATGGCAGGTTCTTCTTCCGGCTCACGCAAAAAATACTGCCACAGTTCATAGTGGTCGTCGTTAAAAAATCCCACCCCCACCATAAAGGGCAGTATGCCTGTGTCACCCATCTCACACGTCTCAATATCCAGGAAGAGGCAGCCGCGTGGGTCAAGGGCTTCTCCACGCATGAGGGAAGCCGTCGAGCAGCCTAACCATGCCTCAAACGGCCAGTGGCCATGCAAAGTATCCAGAGGATAGGTTTTCTGGAAAACGCCAGTTTTACCAAATGAGGTTTCAATATTCAGCATCAGAACAGCAGCCTGAGTACACTGGAGGCTGTTTCTTCCGGGAAGGAAACGACCAGAAGCAGCGGGATAAAATTGTATAGAAAATGGACGAGAATAGCCGTTGTGGTATTAAAGTGCCGCCGCACCCAACCCAACGCGAGGGCCACGAGAAATATCAGAAGAGAAGCAGGTGTCAGAGTGTACTGGACGTGGCTGAAGGCAAACACAAAGGCGGTCACCCAGAAACCAAAAATAGGTTGTAAGGCTCCCCGAAACGCAATTTCTTCCCCGACAGCGGCAGTCAGCGCCAGCGCAAAAGCCAATCCGATAGTATCAACACTTTCTGCGAGAGCAGAACTGGCTTCGGTCTGTTCTTTGAAGGTTTCTTCTGAAACCAGGCCTTCCCAGATGGCGCTGAAGGTGACGACCAGCATTAGTAAACCGAACACCAGCGCCAACGATACGCCATACCCTGACCACGAAATGGGTTCCAGTCCCAAACGTTTGAGGGTGGCGCGAATATCTCGCCGCAAAAACAGCCCGACCCCCACAAAGGGAATGATCGCGTTTTGGATCAGGCTGGCGAGCAGGGTGAGGTAATCGATTCCGATGTCTTCCGCCACACCGCTTAATCCGCCTGCAAGAAAATAACTGGCGACCTGCCAGCCCAGTGCCATCACGACAATCACCGTTGCCCAGGTATGCACCCAGCTATCAGGACGGAAACCGAGAAGCTCTTTCGGGCGTTCTTTGCGGCTTTCCTGGGCATACAGGCCACCGAACTCAATTTCCCCATCATTAAGTGTGTTCATCATGAGGAAGGGTTGTCCCTGTACGGCAGGCTCAGGCAGAAAGCGGGCAATCCAGTTTCGCACTCCAGGAACCAGGAGCAGAGTCGCGATGACTGCCGCAATGAACAGGATCAGTGCCCCAACCGCTGCGTTTGCCAGATCATCAGACTCAACCGCCAGCAGAGACAATAACCCGGACAGTGCGACCACGCCATTCACGGCCAGAATCGCCAGAATGAGCAGTACCTGGGCAGCAGGTTCACGCCGCATATCAACCAGATTTGCCAGAACCGTAATTGCTCCCAGAACAAAAACGATCCCAATAGTCGTGATGAGAATTTCCAATCCGTTAAACCTTTATCAAACCGTATCCAAATTTTTTATTAAATTTTAGCAGAAGCCATTGCTAATCTTAGCTGAAAGTAATTAAACTATGTGCAGGACGAAATCAAGGGTACATTGTGAATTTCAATATTTTCAACCCGGAAATCGCGGAGGTGAGTGTGGGCGTGGAGCTGAGAGTCGGGGATACCTTCGATGAGTTTAAGATTCTCGAAAAAATCGGCACGGGTGCATTCTCTAATGTCTTCCTGGCCTACGACAAGGTTCTAGACCGCAAGGTGGTTCTCAAGAACCTTAGCCCGGAACTCAGCGACAGCCAGGATGAGTGGGATGCTTTCGTGAATGAAGCCCAGACCACCGCTTCCCTGATTCATCCTGGTCTCATCACCGTTCACAGCCTGCGAATTGACGAGGAAAACCAATCCGCTGTGCTGGTCATGGAGTACATGGACGGCGGCACGCTGCGTGATATGATCGACCATCATGGGGCTGTTGATCTGGAAATGATCTGGAATCTGGCGCATCAGGTGGGTGAAGCGCTGACGTATTTGCATGAGCGTGGCATCGTCCATCGTGATATTAAGCCCGAAAACATCCTTTTTTCACGGGAAACAGGCTGGTTCAAGCTGACGGATTTTGGACTGGCATTTAACCCTAACCGTCCAGAATTTGAAGCCCTGAACGATGGGCAGCCCGGAACACTAATTTATATGTCCCCTGAGCAGGCACGCAATGAACGAGTCACGATGCAGTCTGACCTTTATACCTTTGCTGCGGTTCTGTACGAAGCCCTGACAGGAACACATTACCTGCCACAGGTTAAACATTATGAAGACAATCCACGCCGCGCAGTCCAGCAGATTCAGGTGGCGTATTCCCCGCGCCTGCCATTAATATGCCAGGATATAGAACTGGTTGACCAGCTTGAAAGCGTGCTGTTTAAGGCGCTGTCGAAACACCCGCAGGAGCGTTTTAGCAGTGTGCGGCGGTTTGTGAGAGCCTTCAACCGCGTGATAGAAGACATCGAACACACCAACAGCTACCGTCGGGCAGCTGCCCGTGTTTGATCTCCGCTTCTGATCCTTTTCATCGGCGCTTATGGTCTAAGCGCAGGGTAATCACATCAAATGATTTGGCGCTTGGCACTGCCAGACGGTTTCACCGTCCGTTCGCGGCGCCCCTCAAGCCAACCCGCCAAATGCTTTCAGCACACAGGAAACAGATTTTACTTGATGCAATTGACTTTTTGAATAATAAGAATTATGCTTAGATTCTCAATAGAACAAATGTACAATCAGTGAGTCTAGGAGTTGATGCTGCCTGCAAAATCATCTCTCGAAATGGCTCGATCTGCCCGAATAAGATAATAAACCGATTGCATCATTCACCTGTCCATATCCTATCACCATTTTTATCAATGGAGTAAGAAATGATTCAAGAATTCATCGAATTGCATGGCGCTCGTGAGAATAATCTCAAAAATATCTCGTTGCGAATTCCAAAACGCAAAATCACGATTTTCACGGGTGTATCCGGTTCGGGTAAATCCTCCATTGTGTTCGATACGATTGCGTCCGAAGCACAACGCCAACTTTACGAAAATTTTAGTATGTTCGTGCGGAACTTCCTCCCCCGCTACGCACAACCGGACGCTGATTCGATTGAAAATTTAAGTATGCCGATTGTCGTTGACCAGAAACGAATGGGCGGTGGCTCACATTCGACTGTCGGCACAATCACTGATATTTACACGGTCTTACGTTTGCTCTTCTCGAAGATTGGTCAGCCCTATGTTGGTCATTACAACGTTTTTTCATTTAATGACCCGCAGGGTATGTGCCCAGAATGTAATGGGATTGGTCGCAAAATAGGTGTTGATTTGGAGAAATTTCTCGATATGTCCAAGTCACTCCATGAAGGCGCGATTTTGTTCAGCGGGTATGCCGTTGACAGTTGGGATTGGAGTATCTGTACACAATCCGGTTTATTCGATAACGACAAAAAGCTCAAAGATTACACCGAAGAAGAAATGGAACGACTCCTTTATAGTCCACCTTACAAAGTGAAAACAGAAGTCGCCGGAAAAACGGTCAATTTCACTTTTGAAGGCATCATCGACAAATTCACGCGCAAATATATCACCCGCGATGCCAAATGGGGACCGATGTCTGAGCGCACCCAAAAACAAGTAGAACCTTATATCACAACAGGCCCTTGCCGCGCTTGCAAAGGCACACGTTTGAGACCTTCAACCCTCAGCAGCAAAATTAACGGCTACAATATCGCTGAAATGGCAGCGATGGAAGTTGGCGACCTGATTAACATCGTCCGCGGGATTAACAACCCCACTGCCCAATCAATGGTGGATACATTATGCGAACGACTGCAACATCTGGTTGACATCGGCTTAGAATATCTCAGCCTGAACCGTGAAACCGATACGCTATCCGGGGGTGAATCGCAGCGTGTAAAAATCGTGAAGCATCTGAGCAGCAGCCTAACGGATGTAATGTACATCTTCGACGAACCAAGTATCGGACTTCATCCGCGTGATGTACACCGTCTGAATGACTTGCTCCAGAAACTCCGCGATAAAGGGAATACAGTTATCGTCGTTGAGCATGACCCTGATGTCATCAAAGTTGCTGACCACATTGTCGATGTTGGCCCGATGGCAGGAACCCACGGCGGGACCATCGTTTTTGAGGGTTCCTTCGATGGCTTGCTGAATGCCAATACCATCACTGGAAAACACTTGCTTCATTTGATGCGCCTTAAAGAGACATTCCGCGAACCTGTCGGGAAATTGTCTATCAAGAATGCGAAAGTCAACAACCTGCAAAATCTAAATGTCGATATTCCGACAGGGGTTCTAACAGTTGTAACTGGCGTCGCAGGTTCGGGGAAGTCATCTCTGATTCATGAAACCCTGCTGCGCCAACATCCCGATGCCATCGTCATTGACCAGGCGGAAGTTGGCACGAATAGTCGTTCTACTCCGGCGACCTATACCGGAATTATGGACGAAATCCGCAAAGACTTCGCCAAAGCCAATAACGTGAGCAACTCCCTCTTTAGCTTCAATTCCAAAGGTGCATGTGAAAATTGTCAGGGCTTGGGGGTTGTTTATGTTAGTCTTGCTTTCCTTGATGAAGCCAAAACACCCTGCGAGGTCTGCGAAGGAAAACGCTTCAAGGATGAGGTTCTCGAATACAAATTGAATGGCAAGTCGATTGCTGATGTTCTCAGTATGACTGTTGAAGAAGCACTTGGCTACTTCACCAACAAGAAGATTATGAATACGCTACAAGCCATGAGCGATGTCGGACTGAATTATCTCTCGCTTGGACAACCCCTTAGTACACTTTCGGGCGGAGAGTGTCAACGTATTAAATTAGCCAGCGAACTCCATAAAAAAGGTAGTGTCTATGTGATGGACGAACCAACAACGGGCTTGCATATGTCCGATATTGCTCACCTGCTGGCAGTGATCAATCGGATTGTGGACAACGGCAACACGGTTATTGTGATTGAACACAACGGCGACATCATCAAAAATGCCGACTGGATTATTGATATGGGGCCAGAAGGCGGACACAAGGGCGGGCAAATTTTGTTTGAAGGTACACCCAAAGACCTGCTGAACGCAGAAACATCGTACACGGCGCAATATCTCCGAAGCGAACATCAACCGATATAATACCAATCGAGAGAATAGGAGAAATTCTCTGTGCGCTTGGATTCTCATCAACAACTTCGTCTTGTCCGCCTTTTACTGGATCAGCGCTACGATGCACCAATTACCATTGAGGATTTGAGTCATGAGGCAGCCCTCTCGCCTTATTACCTGATCCGGGCATTCAGGCACGTCTATAAGCAAACACCGCATCAATACCTGGTGGGACAGCGTGTTGCCAGGGCCAAAGAACTCTTGCGGAACTCAGATCTTAGCATAACGGAGATTTGCGTGGCAGTTGGCTATGAAAGTCTGGGATCATTTAGTACATTGTTTCGCAAAGTGGCCGGGGTATCTCCCAGTGCTTATCGCATCAACAGTCAGCCCACACCAAACCCCACCTATATCCCGCTTTGCGTATGTTTACTCCATGGCATCAAGGATCAGCCAGAGCTTTGAAAACAGAGCAATTTTCGAGAAGCCAGCATAGCACATTTGTGCTATGCTGTGTCAATATCTCGAAATATACCGAGGAGGAGATGATTGATGATCAACAGACTTTCGGTCGCAACCATTTGGGTCACGGATCAGAATGAGGCGCTGCGCTTTTATACGGAAAAGCTCGGTTTCGGAATCCGCGCTGATATAACAGCGGGCGATTATCGCTGGCTAACAGTCGGCTTGAAAAGCCAGCCAGATATCGAATTTCAACTGGCGGCGCTGAAACCAGGTGGCAGGCTTACTCAAGATGATGTGGATCAACTGACCAAACTGGTGGAAGCGGGCAAGATCGGCAGCGGCCCTTGGAAAACCGACGATTGTCAGAAGACCTACGAAACACTCAAGGCCAGAGGCGTGGAATTTGTGCAACCTCCCACCGATCGCCCGTATGGGACTATCGAAGCCATTTTCAAGGATAACAGCGGCAACATCATGGTGCTTTCTCAGGACAAGCCCCATCAGCAGGCGTAGCCAGAGCACCTTTCCTAAAATTGAATACTAAGACAAATCGGGTGGCAGTTTTGACTGCCACCTTATGAGGGTTGGACGGATTGTAGTTTGTCCAATGCTGCTGAACGTATTTTGGTAGTCACACGACATCACTGAACAGAGATGCCTTTATGCTTCAAGTACTTTCCCGGATTTAATGCGATTGCCCTGCCTGAACGCCGATTTTTTTGCGACCTTGCCAACGGCGTAGTAAAGTACGGGGTTGCGTGAAAGGATAAACCCGTGCTGCCCCCGATTGAAAAGTTTGACTCCAGCATCGGCGTGCGAATTTACCGGATGCCAGTTCTCGCTTTTCCAACCCTGCTGGCCTACACCTATCTGCTGGTTGGAGCGTGCACCCCAACCCTTGTGGACTGCGGTTCAGGCTACGGTGATTCCAACGACCATCTTATCGCTGCTTTGAAGGCCGTTCAGAGCGATTTTGGCGAGAAACTTGAGCTGCAAGACATTCAGCGCATTTTTATTACCCACGGGCACATTGACCATCACGGAGGACTTTCGTTTATTCGACAGAAATTACACGGGGCGAAGGTCGGTATCCATCCGCTTGACCGTCGTATCCTGGTGGCCTATGAGGAGCGCGTGGTGGTATCGACCAAAAATCTGCGGGTCTATCTGCAACGGGCAGGAGTCTCCGAAAAACGTGTACAGGATTTGCTGAACATGTACGGTTTTGCCAAGCGCCTGATTACCTCGGAAAAGGTCGATTTTCTTCTGGAGGAAGGCACGGAAATCGATGGGATGACCTTTATCCATGCCCCAGGCCATTGTTCCGGGCAGGTCTGTATTCGGATTGGAGACGTGCTGCTGACCGCCGATCATATTTTGAGCCGTATTACGCCGCACCAAGCGCCAGAGAGTATTACCCATTACACAGGGTTGGGGCATTATCTGGACTCCCTGGAGAAGGTCAAAAGATTGGATGGGGTTCGGCTGGGTTTGGGAGGACACGAAGAACCGATTACAGATATTTATGCCCGCATTGAGGGAATAAAGGAGGATCATCATCGTAAGCTGGAACGGATTCTGGATATTATTCGCGGCGCTGAGAATCCCGTGACGATCAGTGACGTGAGCAAAGCCATGTACTCAGAGGTTCATGGCTATCAGGTTTTGCTGGCGCTGGAAGAGATCGGCGCTCACATAGAATATTTGTACGAGCATGGTGAACTGGCCGTGTGTAATCTGGATGAGATCGAACAATCAGACAATCCCGTCCTCCTCTACCGCACCTCGTAGGCCAAGCGCGTACTTTTCACTGCAAACTCTCGTGATAAAATCCTGGCGGATAATCAAACCGGGTAACCCATGCTCAAGTGGATAATTCTCTTATTTGCTTTTTTGTTGGTAGGGTGTATAGGGTCTGATGGCTCGCCTGAAGCTGTGGTTGTGACCGCCACCGCTGATTCCCTGGCGACAATGGTAAACGCACCAACCGATTTTCCAACAGCAGATACCACTGTCAATGTGAATCGGATCGAGACAACCGCCACCGCACAGCCGCCCTTGATCACCTGCTTTGCCAGTGAGCGCCCGGCCACACACTATGAAGTCAACGCCACGCTGGATTGGAACACGAAAATTGTTCAAGTTGCGGAAAAGGTGATCTACGCAAACTTGCAGCCGATTGCCTTGGAAACGCTGGCTTTTCAGGTTGAACCCAATCGCCAGCCGAACATCTTTTTTTTACAGAGGGTGTCGGTAACTGCCGGTCATAATATTGATGAGGTGGGGTTGGCTGGCAACCGGATGACGGTCCCCCTGCCCGAACCCCTACCGGAAAACTGCCAGCTTACCCTCTATATCAACTTTGAACTGCATCTGCCGGTAATTGCTGATGGCTACGCGGCAGGTCGATTAGGGTATTTTGGGTATACCGCCCGTCAAATAAACCTCGGACACTGGTTTCCTACCGTAGGAATCTATAATCGTGGGTTAGAATGGTATACGCCTGCGCCATCGCCATTGGGCGAACAGACTCTGACCGAATCTTCAGATTTCACGGTCACGCTGACGATAGAGAACGCGCCGGCGGGTGTCGATATTGCCGGGCCGGGGAGTGTTCGTTTTTCCGGCGACAACACCTGGGAATTTAACCTCAAGCAGGCGCGTGATCTATCCGTTTCGATTGGCGTTGGGTTCCAGCGCATCAGTCAGCTTACCAATACGGGCAAAGTCATTGAGGTTTATTCTCTCTCGGAAAACGGTCAGAACAGCACCTCACCCAATCATGTGCTGCAATCGACAGTGCAGGCGGTTGCCTTGTACGAAGAGCTTTTTGGCGTGACGTTCCCTTACAGCCGTCTGGTGGTGGTGGAAGGGGATTTTCCGGATGGTATGGAATTTTCCGGTCTGGTTTTTGTGAGTGAGGCATGGTTTCGCGTCTGGAACGGTCGGGAAAACGACTGGCTGACGGTTATTACTGTCCACGAAGTGGCGCATCAGTGGTGGTATGTCTTAATTGGCAACGATCCTGCCGCCTATCCCTATCTGGACGAGGCCTTTGCGACTTACAGCGAGTATTTGTATTTTGAACATTATTACCCCGAACGTGCCAATTGGTGGTGGGATTTTCGTGTGAATCGGTATGCGCTGGATGGCTCGGTGGATTCAAATGTCTATCAGTTCGGTGAGGTTCGTCCGTATATCAATGCGGTCTATTTGCGTGGTGCACAGATGCTGCACGCCGCCCGCCAGGAGTTGGGGGACGATTTATTTTTTGCATGGTTGATGAGCTATGCCACGACCTATCAACACCAAATTGCCACACCGCGAGATCTGTGGAGTAAGCTGCCGCCAGAACAATACACTCAGACAGAAACCATTCGCCAGCAGTTTTTCCAGACCTGGGATATGGTGAAGTAAGTTGTGGCTGGATTTTCACCTTTGAATTGTTTATACTGGGAAAAAGTTCGGGGTATGGCGCAGATGGCTAGCGCGCTGTGTTTGGGACGCAGAGGTCCTCGGTTCGAGTCCGAGTACCCCGACTACGGTAACCCCAATCCCAACAGTTTGATATCTCCCCACTTACCAGATAACTTCTCGTCAACAGCGTTCGTGACAAAATTTGGATCATGATTTTTGCAAAATGGAGCTGCCGATGTCGGATTTTAATGCGCTGTGGGATTATGACCAGCCTGCTGAAACAGAACGACGTTTCCGTGAACTCCTGCCCTCGGCTCAACAGTCCGGCGACACAAGCTATTATCTGCAACTGCTCACACAAATTGCCCGTGCCCAAGGACTACAGCGCCACTTTGACGATGCTCACCAAACCCTCAATCAGGTGGAAGTACAGCTTTCTAATGAGCCGGTTGTCAAAATCCGATATTTGTTGGAACGTGGGCGGGTGTTCAATTCGTCAGGCAGTCGTGAAAAATCACGCCCACTCTTCGCTGATGCTTACGAAACCGCGTTGCAGGCCGGGGAGGATTTTTATGCAGTCGATGCAGCGCATATGCTTGGTATTGTTGAAGCAAAGCCGGAAGATCAACTGGCCTGGAATGAAAAAGCGGTCGCCCTGGCAGAAAAATCCGAGAATCCACGTGCTCGCCAGTGGTTGGGATCGTTATATAACAACATTGGCTGGACGTATCACGACCAGGGCGACTATGACAAAGCGCTGGAATTGTTCCAGAAAGCCCTGACCTTCCGCGAGTCACAGAACGCAGCACGTCCCATTCACATTGCCAGATGGTGTATTGCTCGCACCCTGCGCTCGATGAATCGGCTTCAGGAAGCGCTGGCAATTCAGCGTGATCTGGAAAAAAATCCGGAAGATGGTTACGTTTCAGAGGAAATCGCGGAGTGCTTACTAGCAATGGGGGATGAAACCGCCGCACTGCCCTATTTTAAGCAGGCATACGAAAAACTGTCACAGGATGAATGGCTGGCAGAGAATCAAGCGGATCGTCTGGCCCGCATAAAGCTCTACGCAGACAAGTCAGCCTAAAAATTTCAGGACGATCCGGGCGAAATTGTCTGGCTGCTCCAGATGAATGGTATGGCCAGCATCGGGCACAATCACATGCTCTCCCTTCGGCAGTTTTTCTCCCATCGCTTTGCCGATTTGCGTGAATTTTGTATCCAGTTCGCCCGTGATCAGCAGAACATGCAGTTGAATATCCCTCAATTGATTCCACAACGAAGGCTGGACTCCTGTCCCCATTCCACGAAGACTGTTCGCCAGCCCAATGGGGTTATTTTTCAAGCGCTGATGATGCAGTTGGGTACGAATGTTTTCAGGCAGGTTCTTTTGTGTGGCAAACAATGGGTTTTTTCCCCAATAAACGACGAATTTTTCAACACCTTCTGATTCGATTCTTTGTGCCAACTGTTCATCGCTGGCGATACGTTCCTGTCGTGCTTCTGGCGACTCCAATCCGGGGGAGGCACTTTCCAGAATCAGCGAACGAAAAAAGTGTGGATAAACTGCCGCCAGATACAGCGCCAGCCGCCCCCCCATTGAATAACCGAGCAAATGGGCAGGCTCGGTGGTAATCTGCTGTAAAATTCCGATAATGTCTTGTCCCACATTCTCCATGCGGTAGCGTTCAGGAAGGGGGGGAGAATCGGTAATCCCGTGTCCGAGTAAATCCGGCGCGATAAGCTGATAGGATTCTGAAACTGCTCCAGCGAGGGGCAGCCAATTCTCGCTGCTGCCTGTAAACCCATGCAGCAAGACCAGGGGGACTCCGCTGCCGTAAATTTCTACATGATAAAACACCCCATTAATCGACGGCATCAAAAAGCGCTGCCACTGCTTTACGGTGAATCTTGCCGGAGGCGGTTTGAGGCAGAGCCTCCACAAATCGGATCCGGCGCGGCTGCTTGTATCCCGCAAGATGCTGGCGGCTGAATGTCAGGATATCATCCTCAGCAGCAGGTGATTTTAAGACAACCGCAGCGGCGACCTGCTGCCCCCATTCGGGGTGCTCAATTCCAACAACGCAGGCTTCGGCAACGGCGGGATGCTCGCGCAAGACCTGTTCCACTTCCGCCGGATAGACGTTCTCGCCACCGCTGACAATCAGATCACTCCTGCGCTGCACAAGGAATAAATCACCCTCTGCATCCAGGTATCCAATGTCGCCTGTAGCCAGTTCACCGGAAAGCGGTCGATGTCCAAAATAGCCGCGCATTACGGTTGGGCCAGACACCACCACCTCGCCATATTCCCCTGGCGGTAAGGTTTCACCCAGTGCATTTACGATTCTCACGGAGGTGAACATCAATGGTTTCCCGACGCTGCCCGGTTTTGTCTCTGTCGGTAGCGCAGTTGCGACCTGGGAACAGGCTTCACTCAGGCCATAAGTCAGCGCGACAGGCAGGTTCTGGCATTTTTCGAGTAAATCTGCCGGAGCCGCCGCCCCGCCGAGCAAAATCAGCCTCAGACTAGTTGGAAAATCTGTCCGAGTATTCAACAGGCGATAGAGCATGGTTGGCACAAGCGAAATCAGGGTGATATTTTGTGTATCTAGGGCCTCGTTTACAGCATCCACATCAAAACCGTCCTGCAAAACAACGGTGGTTCCGTACAGACAGCAGCGAAAAAGGATATTCAGGCCGCCAACATGATACAGCGGCAGACAGCAAAGCCATCGGTCACTCGGCAGCGTTCCTGACCGGAAAGCGGATCCTGCCGCGCTCCAGAAGAAATTCCCGGCAGTGAGCATTACCCCTTTAGGATTTCCGGTCGTTCCAGAGGTAAACACAACGGCCTGAAGAGAATCCTCCAGCTCGTCAGTCAAATTCCGGTGAGGTGCAGGAAGGTTCACACCATCTGTGATAAGGCCAAGCGGCTGCGGACGGAGGCGAATCCGCCCCGGCGAAACCTGGAATAGATACTTTACTACTGGGTGTTGTGGTTCATGAACAGAGACTACCTCACGCTTTGGTAAAACAAATGCGCTGGCGGTAATTTCCGTAGCTGAGGAACAAATCAGTAAGGTGCAGTTCAAATGGAGGAGCTGCCAGTCCAGTTCTGTCACTGTCAGGCGGGTGTTCAGCGGAACCAGCACTGCCTCCAACCGTGCCAGCGCATGGATCAGGCAGACATACTCAAAACAGCTTGGCATAAGCACCCCGACCATCTGCCTGGAGGAAACACCGATCTGTTTCAGGGGTTCACAATATTCCATGACATGCTTATCCAGGTCGGCATATGTCCACTGCTGCCCCCCAATGATAAGGGCGATTTTATGAGGGTGAGCCTGAATGCTGGCAGCTAACCAATCCATCGCTTAAGGACGCCAGGGATATTTCTTGAAATCAGGCTCGCGCTTTTGCACATAAGCATCACGACCTTCCTGCCCTTCTTCTGTCATGTAAAAGAGCATGGTCGCGTCACCTGCCAGGACTTGCAGCCCGGTTTGCCCATCGCAGTCGGCATTCATGGCAGCCTTCAGGAAACGAATCGCAATCGGGCTTTTTTCCAGGATTTCCTGTGCCCACTGCACGCCTTCAACTTCCAACTGTTCCACCGGAACGATCTTGTTGACCAGCCCCATCTCCAGTGCTTCCTGCGCGTCATACTGGCGGCAGAGATACCAGATTTCGCGTGCTTTTTTCTGCCCGACAATGCGTGCCAGATAGTTTGATCCATATCCGGCATCAAAGCTACCGACTTTGGGACCGGTCTGCCCGAAAATCGCATTCTCGGCGGCAATCGTCAGATCGCAAATCACATGGAGTACATGCCCTCCACCAATTGCATAACCGGCGACCAGTGCAATCACAGGTTTGGGCATGGTGCGGATAATACGCTGTAATTCCAGCACATTTAAGCGCGGAATGCCATCATCCCCCACGTATCCGGCGTCGCCGCGTACCTTCTGGTCACCACCAGAGCAAAAGGCATATTTGCCATCTTTCGCGGGGCCGTTTCCTGTCAAAATAACCACACCAACATGGGTATCCGCCCAGGCATCGCGGAAGGCTTCGGTCATTTCGTCAATGGTTTTTGGACGAAAAGCGTTGCGAACTTCCGGGCGGTTGAAGGCGATGCGGGCCATGCCGTCCGCCTTGTGGTAAGTAATATCTTCATATTCTTTGACCTGTTTCCAGTCAACCATGCTCATTCTACTCCCTGATAGATCGTCTTTTTAACCGTACTGATGAGTGCGTTCCGCCGCGCAAGATCACGTTGGGCGTCGGTTTTGACTTCGATGAGGGTCGATTGTGGGCTGTCCAGGCTGGCTTTGAAAGTCTGCGGGAAATCATCTGCTGCGCTGAAAAAATCCAGCCCGTACATTTTTGCCGCATGTTCAAAGTTCAGGCCGTGGGGTGTAACAAAAAGATCGGTGAAAGGCGGATCAAATTTTGCAATGGGAAGGCGGTAAAAAATCCCACCACCATTGTTGTTCAAAAGCACGATGGTTATTTTTCTACCACACCGCTGGACTGCCAGCAGCCCATTCATATCATGGTAAAACGAAATATCCCCAATCACAAGCACATCCGCGCCTGCCCCTACTGCACTGGAAATGACCCCGTCAATCCCGCTCGCCCCGCGATTGCCAAATACACGAATCTGCTTGCTCATTGGTCGGGCAAACTGGTCAAGATGGCGAACAGGCAGGCTGTTCCCAACGAACAGGGTCGAGTGCGGTGACAGTGCATTGAGAATATCCGCCAGCACGACTCCATCAAAATACTCACCGCTCATTTCCTGCTCAACGATTTCCCAACTGGTGTTTTCCAGCCTTGCAATCTGTGCCAGCCACGCGGAATCAAGGCGAGTGTCGAGTTTGCCCGCAACATGTTCGCACAAAATGGTTTCATTAACCTGCATAAAATGCGTGGTGCGGTGACTGTCATCTGCCCATAACCCATTTTCTTTGATATGAAAGCGGTGTGCCAGCGAAATCCTGTCCAGATAGGTGTTTAACCAGTTAGAAGTTGGCATGTTACCAAAGCGAATCACGGCTTCCGGTGCTTCGGGCAGCATCGTGTTGTTGTGCAGCAGGGTTTCGTAGCTGCCAACGATAACCGTGTCTTTCTGATGTTCCCCAAAGCGCACATTGGAAAGCGGGTCGGCAAAAATCGGATAACCGCTTCTGCGCGACAGTTCTGCAACCGCCTGTGGGAAGGCTCCTTCCGGACAGCGCGGCCCGCAAATGATCAGTCCGCGTTCATGCGAGTTGATCACATCGGCAAGCGCGTCAACCTGAGCCGCATCAGGAAATAGTATGCCCCGCGAAAATGCTGTCAGCGGGCGGTTTTCCTCAATATGAATATCCGTGTTGTCAGATTCAACCGGAGTCGGTTCCAGCGGTTTACGGAACGGAAAATTAAGATGGACAACCCCTTTGACCAGCCCATTGGCTGTGGCATAAGCACGACAGGCCAGCGTTCGCAAATTCCGAATCGCCACATCGGGCGGATCGGCTTCTGGCAGCGCGACTTCGACCGACCACAGCACCTGATCACCATACATTTTGATCTGGTCAATCGTCTGATTCGCGCCGCTGTGACGCAGCTCCGGCGGTCTGTCGGTAGTCAGAACCAGCAGGGGGATATTGGATTGATGGGCTTCAATGATCGCCGGGTAAAAATTGGCGGTGGCGGTTCCTGAAGTACAAACCACTGCGACAGGTTTATCGTCAGCCAGTGCTAATCCGAGCGCAAAAAAGGCCGCGCTGCGTTCGTCCAGATGGGAGTAAATTTGGACATTCGGATTCTCGGCAAAGGCCAGAGTCAATGGCGTGGAGCGTGACCCAGGCGCAATACACACTGTGCTCACACCACACCGTATCAGCTCATCAACAAATACCTTTGACCAGACCGTTGTGCGGTTAGACATGGACTGTTTCTCCTATGCCCAGAGCGTTCAGCATCGGTTTAAACTTCAGTGCGGTTTCATCCCATTCTTTCTGAGGAATAGAGTCCGCCACGATGCCACCCCCCGCGTACAGCCACACACGCCGATCCTGGCAGACCGCCGATCGGATCGCTACACCAAATTCGCCGTCCAGATGATAGTCGATCCAGCCAATGGGAGCGGCATACCAGCCGCGAGGGACAGGTTCCGCCTGACGAATAAACTCCATCGCCAGATGGCGCGGCGTGCCGCCCAATGCGGGTGTCGGATGCAGAGTTTCCACAAGCGGCAGTACCCCCATCTCCTGTTTCAGTTGACCTTCAATGGGTGTATACAGGTGCTGGATGTTGCTTAGACGGTAAATGCAGGGCATCTCAGGCACATCGAGTTCAGTAGTCAGCTCTCCTAAACGCTCCTTGATGGCTTTCACCACCAGCGCATGTTCATGTCGTTCTTTCGGGTCGCTGAGGAGCTGCTGCGCGTAGCCTTCATCCTCTTCAGGAGAGTTTCCGCGCCGAATGGATCCTGCCAGCCCCATCGTCGTGACCCTGCGCCCATTGACTTTTACTAACAGTTCGGGTGTCGCACCATAAAATGCATGGTAGGGCCTTGGCTCGAACAGAAAACGGTAGCATTCCGGGTAGCGGTCGTTCAGGTCATCCAAAGCGCTGTCCACATCAATCCGGTCAGCGAATTGTATTTCGCATACCCTCGACAGTACCACTTTTTCTAGCGGTCCCGTCTTAATCTCACGAGTCGCGGCAGTGACAATTCGTTCCCAGGTTTCATATGACATAGGGTAATTCATATGCGACATATGAAGCGCGTTTTTGTTAGGAAGGGGTGTATGGGCAGCGAGCATCTCATACCGTGTCTGTAAGGCTGCCTGCAACTGTGGCAGAATTTCCTGCGGATCGTCATCCGGTTGAATGTGGGCGTTGATGGTCAGCCAGCTTTTTCCGTCATGCTGGACAAGCTGATAATGCGGCAGGATAAAATGCGCGGGCGTGAATACCGACCAGGTATTATCCGGGGCAAAATCATCCCGGAAAGCAAAGCCGCCGAACAGGCGTGGCGCAGCTAAAATCTCATCTCCGACCACCACTGAATCCCGAAATAGTTCCTTCGCTTTTTGCCGGATAGTCTGGAAACGGTCTTTGCCCCAGGCCATCAGTTCCGCCGCCACCCCGAATCCGGCAAATATGACCTCGCCGTGATTCCAGTAAAATCGCTCAGCGCCGCGTGCCTGCCGCAAAAATGCCTGGGCTGAAAGGCCAGTACAGGTTTGGCTGTAACTCATTAAGCGCTCCATAGAGCCCTAGACCTTTTCATCATGACCGACACTTTTGAGAAGGACAGGAAGCAGTGCATCGAGAATCCGGTCAGGGGTCGGTTCCCCTGTATACACCCAGCGAATTACGATGCCATAAATTGCACCCATCCACGCATACGACACAATTTCTGTGTCCACCGGTTCAAGGTCGCCAACCGCAATCGCCTCATCCAGATAGGTTTGAATCAGGCGGGCAAAGCGGTCATTGATTTCCATGCGCTTGTTTTCAAAGGTCGCACCCAGCCCTACCGCCTGCACCAGCAGTAACTTGGCAGGCAGACGATATTTGCCGAATGTTTGCAGGCAGGCTTCCAGCGCCGCCCGCACTCGCCGAATGCCCTCTTGTTCATGTTCTATTGCTTCGACAATGCGCCGTTCCAATAGATCGGCAAATTGGTCCACCAGGGCCAGGAATAGACGTTCTTTGTTGGGGAAGTGAAAATAGATTCCGCCTTTGGATGTTTGTGATTCTTCTGCGATTTCATCCAATTTGGTGTCGTGGTAGCCTTTGATGGAGAAGATGTTCAGTGCCGCATCCAGAATACGTTCGCGGGCGTTTCTGGTATCGTCCATGTTGGCCTCCTTTAACAGACCGACTGGTCAGTCTCTAATTTAGAGCATAACATCAACCCTGAAAAGTCCCAACTTTCTGAGAAGCTTTTAATAGAAGGCGATATTCCCTTTCGGCGAGAGGATCGAGCGCGTAGTTTTCTACCGCAAACTGCCGCGCATTCTTGCCAAGCACCTCTCGCAGCTCAGGATGCTGCACCAGATGTTGTATCGCAGCGCGGATGCTGTCGGGATGAGTTTCACACAACCAGCCATTTTTCTCGTGTTGAATAATCTCTCGGATTCCCGGTGAACGACCGCCTATCGTCGCTTTGCCACAGGCCATGGCTTCGATCAAGGTTTTGGGGTGGCCCTCATAATGTGAGGGGAGAATGAACATTCTGGCTCGATTTATCTGGGCCGGCAGTTCGGCATTCGGCAGATTGCCCAGCCACTGAACTCGCCCATTCAAATCACTGAAACGCGCCCTCAGGTCATGCTCTAGCGGTCCTGATCCAATCACCCGCAGTGTAACCTCCAATGGTCGAATCGCTGCCAGCAGATTTTCCAGATTTTTTTGTGGGTGCAGTCTTCCGATGAAAAGCAAATCGACCTCAGCCGTGAGATTCATCGGCACGAAACGGTTCGTTTCAACAAAATTAGGGATCACATGAAGTTTAGAGGCAGCTTCCGGGAGGCGTTTTGAGATGCTGTCGCGCATCATCGCCGTGGTCACAACAATGGAGTGGGCGGCACGAAACACATCGTCCTCGATTCTGCGAGCTTTAATTGCGAGCGGCGACCCCACGCCATGCTCAATTTCTGAAAACTCCGACCAGAGATACCCGCAGCGGGCAATCAACGGCTTACGATAAAATCTGGCAGCCCGCAGTGCCAGATCCGCCCCGTTCATTTGATTGGTTTTGATCACATCACTTCTCAGCAGGGGCAAAGCATGGAGAAATGGCAGCCAGCCTTCGTAGCGTTCCGGTGAGCGGCCTTTACGGTTGCAATAAATGTGAATATCCTTTAGACGGTCTGCATATTGCAAGTCGTAAGCCAGTCCGTGCGTGATGAAATTCGTTTGAACATTTCTCTCCTGCAAGGCATGATAGAGCGCAACTTCGCGGTCTAACATCCCATTTTGCGCCCATTCTTGCAGCGAAACACCGCGTGTGAAAAATAATGTCAGGCGGATTCCCAAATTTATCTACCTTCTCCAACGCAAAAAAACTATACTTCGCTTCGTTAATCATGTGTAGGGCGTGACCCCACGCTATGGGCTGGGCGAATGAAAGTTAGCATTGGCATGAATCTGACCACCGCACCCTGGGGTGGTGGCAACCAGTTTGGTCAGGCATTAGTAACGCTGCTGAAACAACGCGGCGTGGAAGTCTGTTTTGATTTAAACGCCCCTGACCTGGATGTGATTCTGCTGGCTGATCCTCGTCCTGAACTCCAGATCACTGCCTATACGCATCACGACATTATAAAATATCTCCGATGGGTCAATTCGCGTGCGTTGGTGGTGCATCGGGTTAATGAATGTGACGAACGTAAGGGCGAAACCAATCACGTGAATCCCAGACTGCGGCAGGGCACCCTTGCGGCAGATCACACCGTCTTTGTCTCATCATGGCTGAGGGATTTGCATCTCTCGCAAGGAATGAAACCGCAA
The DNA here is from genome assembly GCA_008933735.1 of Anaerolineae bacterium. Taxonomy (GTDB): domain Bacteria; phylum Chloroflexota; class Anaerolineae; order Aggregatilineales; family J027; genus SB15. The sequence goes on from WBUL01000008.1 coordinate 18,828, forward strand.
TCCCATAGTGTTATCCTGAATGGTTCAGATACTCGAATTTTTAATGCCAATGGGCACCGACGCTGGAACAGAAAATCACCCCTCAAACTGGTGACTCATCACTGGGGTCATCACTGGCTGAAGGGTTTTGATATTTACCAGCGCATTGATGACCTCGTCCTACAGAAGAATATCGAATTCACGTACATTGGCAAGCTGCCAGATGGATTTCAGCTTAAAAACGCCCGCTATATCATGCCAAAAAGTGGCAAAGAACTAGCCGACATTCTGCGGCAGCATCACGTTTATGTGACCGGGTCTCAATTTGAGCCGGGAAGCAACCATCAAAATGAGGGGGCGCTGTGTGGACTGCCGCTTCTGTATCGGGAAAGCGGCAGCCTGCCAGAATACTGCGCGGGTTTTGGTATCGGATTTGAGGCAGAGGATTTTGAGGAAAAACTCGATAGGATGCTTGCCGAGTACGAGGTCTGGGCAGACAGAATGCCTGCCTATCCGCACACCGCTGACCGCACGGCGGATGCTTACTTCCAGCTTTTTGCCAATTTGTTAGAAAACCGTGACGCGCTTCTGGCACAACGTCAATGGCCTGAGCACCTTCCAGTCATCGAACAGAACAAAAATCAGGCGATTCGCTGGCTGCATAATCTGCGTGACCCTTTGATGAACTATGTCCAATCACTCAAAATAGGGGATGGACGGTATACCGTCGCCTCCCAGGGGATGACGGAAGCCGGACAGGGGATGAGGCTGGCATTTAGCTGCTGGGCGCTCAAAATGTTTTACATGCTGGGGGCAAAAGATGGGCAGGATGAGCTGGTAAATTTTATCCGGTTATTTCAGGTCAATGGCAATCCTTTGCACCTGCCCTTTGCCAGGAATGCGTTCCTGGATCCGGTGCTTATCAAACATATTGTCTGGGCAAGGCCGCGCCGTCAGCGTCTTTTTGACCGGATTTTCCGCCCGCGCCGCTTCACCCACTTGCAGGCTGTGGTGAGTGCCGAAACCAAACAGGCGATTGCAAGCCTGGCACAGGTTGGCGCACAAACCGCCTATCCATATACAGGTTTCCCACATTCTCCAGACGCCCTAATGCGTTATTTGCAGGGGCTGAACTGGTCAAATCCCTGGGAGTCTGGTGCACACATCGCTACGATTGCGGTTTATTTAAGAACAGAAGCGCCGCGTTTTTTGCCTCAAGACAAAGTCCATATCCTTGAGGAAATCTGCCGTCGCTTTATTAATAGTCTGATCGATCAAGGAACGGGCGCCTACTTTCGGGGGCAGAAGCCCGACTATGGGCAGATGGTCAATGGCGCGATGAAAATCTTGACAGCTCTTGAGTGGTTGGAAATCCCCATCCACTGCCCGGAAAAACTGATTGACACCGTGCTGTCACACCTGCCGGAAGCCGAGGGCTGTTACCTGGTCGATGCAGTTTATGTGCTGTATCGATGCACGTTACAGACGGATTACCGCAAAACAGACATTCAAGCGTATGCTGTTCAACTTGTGGATCTTCTGGTTAACCATTTCAACCCGCTGGACGGTGGCTTTTCTTATTACCTGGGTCGCAGCCAGCCATTTTATTACGAAGTACGGATTACACACCAGCACCCGGTCAGTGATTTACATGGGACCGTTTTGCTTACATGGGCAGCCGCAATGATCTTAAAACTCCTTGAGGCTGACTCTGAAAATTGGCATGTGATGAAGGCGTAAAATCTCCATCATGGTTGCCCACAAAAATGGAGAAACTGAATGTATTCCCTCAAGAGTAAAATAGGATTGGCACTAGCGCGTCTGACTGCCACCTTTTTGCGTTTAATGTCCACTACGACTTTCGAAAAAATTATTACAGAAACAATTGCAGAACGGACTCACATGTTAAATCCAAAAGACAGTCTGACTCTGCTGCTCAAACTGGACAATCGGCTGTATGAATTACAGGGCAAACAGGCGATAGCTTACGGCAATGGTGTTCATACCAAACACCGTCACATGAATTATCACGATTTTTTCGTGAAAAATATTCAAACAAAGGAACACGTTTTGGATATTGGCTGCGGCTACGGGGCAGTTGCCTATACCATCGCGCTAAAAGTAGATGCCCATATTACAGCGATTGATATTGATGAGAAAAATATTGCTAAAGCTATTGAGCATCATAATCTGCCAAACATTAAATATGTGATAGGGAATATCCTTGGGGATCTATCTACCTTACTTAAAGAGCAGTCGTTTGACGTGATTCTCATGTCGAACGTGTTGGAACATTTACCCAATCGGCCACAACTTTTGTACCATTTACAGCAGGTCATCCAGCCTAAGCGGTTTCTTATCCGGGTACCACTTTTTGAGCGAGATTGGCGCGTGCCACTGAAAAAGGAGCTTGGTTTGGAATGGCGGTTAGACGACACTCATGAAATAGAGTACACGCTGGAAACCTTTGCAGCAGAAATGGTAGAAGCGCAGTTAAAGATAACACATCTGGAAGTCCGATGGGGCGAAATTTGGGCCGTTTTAGAAGCATGATATTTTCCCGTTTTCGCCAAAAGAATTGTATTTACCATGTCACCGTTGACCAGGGGCAGTGGGTGTTATATCAAGTTGCTGTGCGACTCACAGAAGAACTCAAAAAAAGAGGCCGCCGCGCGTATATTACCCATAATCCCTGGCCGCTAAAGCACCAGATTCTGCATTTTGGAGATCGCTATGCGTACCTACAGGGCCCGTTCCAGAGTCTGCATCCCTCCAACCATGTTTTTTTGACCTGGCATCATGGCGACCCGAAAGACCCCAATGTTGGTATGCAGCAGATGTTTGAAAAACTTCCCGCTGCCGTTCCTTATTTTAAGACACTGGTTGTAAGCTGCGAAATCACCCGCCAGCATCTGCTGGAATGGGGAATGCCTGCTGAAAAAATGATCAAAATTCCTATCGGAGTTGACGTATCCCGGTTCTCACTGCCGACCCCAACTGAGCGCCAGCGCATCCGCGCTGAATTAGGTATTCCGGACAATGCTATCTGCATCGGGTCGTTTCAGAAGGATGGCGAAGGATGGGGGGATGGGATGACTCCGAAGTTGATTAAAGGTCCGGATATTTTCCTGGAAGTAATTTCCAACCTGGCCGTCCGCTATGCTAATTTAATGGTATTACTCACCGGGCCTTCGCGGGGATATGTGAAACAAGGACTGGAAAAAATTGGAGTACCCTACATTCATCATTTTCTGGAAAATCCGGCTGAAATTGGGCGATATTATCAGGCATTAGATTTATACCTGATCACTTCCCGCGTGGAAGGCGGCCCCATCGCGTTGATGGAAAGCTGGGCATCGGGGATTCCAGTGGTTTCGACACGGGTAGGAATGCCTGCCGACCTCATTATGCACGGGGAGAACGGGCTTCTGGCGGAAGTGGAAGATACCAACGTGTTGACCACGCACATGACGCGCCTCATCGAAGACACGGACTTGCGCCGGAAATTTGCCAGCGCTGGTGTGCAGGCAGTCAAACCATTGGATTGGTCATGTGTTGCCGAACAATATGACCGATTGTTATATCAATCAATCTTAGGGACCTCATGAAAACAGCACGAATCATGCGAGCAGGACGGCTTGTGTATTATCGGGAAGCCGCCGACGCTGCTTATTGGGAGCAGCATTGGGTCAAACACTTCGACGCGAATATTTACACGGCGGCGCAGGCAGGTGAGCTCGGTTTTTGGAAGTGGGAGCCTATTTACACCCGCTATCTGCCGGAGTCCGGCAAAATTCTGGAAGCAGGCTGCGGATTGGGTCAGGTGGTGCTGGCGCTGCGGGTGCGGGGGTATGATGTTGAAGGAATCGAGTGGGCAGAACAAACGGTTGAGATGGTGAACCGTCTTCTGCCAGATTTGCCCATTCGCAAAGGGGATGTTACGGCGCTGGATATCCCGGATGGTTACTACGCAGGTTATATTTCGATTGGGGTGATTGAGCACCGCGAGGCGGGGCCAGAACCTTTCCTGAAAGAAGCTTATCGCATCCTCAAACCCGGCGGGATGGCGCTTATTTCTGTGCCCTACCTGCACTCCCTGCGGAAACTCAAAAGCCGGTTAGGGTTTTACCGAGGGAAGATCGATGGGTTGGATTTTTATCAGTATGCCTACAGCCAGGAAGAACTTGGGCGTTTTTTGCAGGCCGCCGGATTCAAGGTGCTGGCCTATGAAAGTTACGATGGCTACAAAGGGATCAAAGATGAAATCTCGCTGGTACCGTTCTTACTGCGCCAGCGTTACCTGGGGATTCGGTTAAAACAACGCTTGCAGCATTCAGCCTATGCAGAAAATCATTTCGGCCACATGATTATGGCTATTTGTCAGAAGGTGTAGTGCAGCGAATCCCGAAACCGGTGGTGAAGCTGCTGTAGAAGCGGTCTGTTTTGTAACCAGGGAGGGCATCCCTTTTGAGGGCCTGATGACGCCCCCAGGTGACCATCTTAGCCAGCAGGTAACGCGCCGCTTTGGGGCGAGGCCGACCGACCTTGGCACGTTCATACACCCAGCTACGGATCATGTCTGCCAAAACGCTCCAGAAATAGCCTTGTTTTTCTATCTGAATATTGGTGAACCCTATCCGGGCCACATTTTCCAACCAGTAAAAGTCGGTATACCGTCCGTAGTCGTAGGGATCACCGTGAATCTGGTAGAGAAACGGTACGGTGATGAGCAAAATCCCGCCCGGTTTTAATACCCTGAAGGCTTCATGCAGAATGTCAGGCGGGTTGGCGACATGTTCCAAAAGCTCAGCACAGACAACGCCATCAAAAACATTCTGACGAAATGGCAGATGTGCTGCATCCGACTGAACATCAGGGTGTTTTTGCGTGGTTAAATTTGCGTATTTTACTCGCAAGGGATACTTTTCGATGTCGAACAGGCCGCGCTTGGCAATTTTTGTTCCTCCCAAATCCAGCACAAAACTGTCCGCGGGAAAGGCCGTGACCTGACGAAAGTAAAATTCATCCACATAGTAACGCCGCATGGTATAACTCAGGTCGTTGATTTGCGTTTGCAGGTCAACCAAGCAGATGCTCCTCTGCAAACTGCACCCACGCTTCAGGCGTTGTTCCGGTCATATGAACGCCCTCTGATTTACGCACACCGCGTCCCAGATGTAAAAAAATCACGTTTCCCTCGTCATCCAGCGCACGATCAACGTGCAGATTCTGGAAAAGGGGAGGCAGGGTTTCAATCAATTCGGGTTGGTGCAGGGTATTGGGGCAGGCGGCGACTTCATATCCCGCTTTTCGTAGATTCACCGTCACCAGGTCACCCACATCATACTGTGGAAGCTGCGGGAAAAAACTCAACTTCAACTGCCGGAAAATCTGAAAGTCAACCATATACCCCAGGACATGAAGAACCCCTTCCGGCGTGCGCTGTGTATCCATTCGCACCCCGAACGCCGCCGTTTTTTTCTGAATTTTGGACTGCAAAAAGGTCAGCCACCCTTCTCGGCAGGGTAAAATATCCTGATGCAGCGTCATTAAAAAATGGGTTTGCGGGTTAATCAGACGGACGCCGATTTCCAATGCGGCCGCATTGCTATAGCTGCCCCAGGAGAAATCCCGTGTTTCGGGTTTCCACAGGCGGCGTCCGGCGGGTGGAATCGGTTCGGTGCGATTCAAAATGACGTTAAGCGCCGGAATTTCCAGCAGCCAATGGGTATTTTCTTCGGGCGAACAGTTATCTACCACCCAGAGCTCATGCGGTTCAGAGGTGTAACGTTGAATCGCTTGAATGCACACCTGTAAAATTTCTCTGGTTTGTGCGTTGGGTTGAAACCCAACAATGACCAGCCGGGGCGCATCGGGAGGCTGTTGAAGCCTGCGCGTAACCTTCAGGTGATAGGTTTGCCCGTCAATCCTCAGCTTCATGGCAGCTTATCCTGCAAAAGCGAAAGGATTCTTGCGGCCACAAGTTCGTTGCCTTCTGGAACAAGATGAAAGCGGTCAATGTAGATAAACGCTTCAATCCCATCAAAAACATCGGTCACGACGTAAAAATTTTCCAGGGAGGCTGTTTCCATGCGCTGGTAGACAGCGTGATACAGCGCCAGCATTGTTGGTTCAGCCGTTTCTATATGGATACGTTCTTCTTCAGCAAGGGGTTTTTCACCCAGCAGCAAAAGTGGCTGCCAGATATGGATAAAGTCAAAACCATAAATTTCGGAGAGCCGGAGGACATGATTGTGAATATCACTCACATTCTCGACGATCTCATCTGCCAGGACATCAGCAGTCAGCCCACGTTTGGTGTAAGTATTGCGGGTTTCTTCTTCGCTTCGTGCAGATGGTTCTTCTGTATTGTCAGAAAAACTCTTAATGACTTTATACGTATAGCTGTTATCCTGCAATTCATTCACCAGTTTATCCCAGAGCGATTCTTCTGGAATAGTCCCGTTGAACTTGGCCGCAATATCTTCCAATCCGTATACACTGTAGGTAGTCCCATACAGATAAGCTGAATAGACATCGTTCACGCCGTTATAAAAAATGACCACGTCAGGGATATTGCCCACTTGAAGCTGCCGCATGAGCTCGATTTCTTCCTGTGCAGCGACGTGGCCCAACTGCCCAAAATTTACCACACACACTGGGCGGTCAGTTCTGGTGGATAGTCGCTCCTGTAGATAAGCGGGAATCGTTCCCCAATCCGGTGACCCAGTGCCGAAGATTGTTGAGCCGCCAAACACAAATACCGTGTAGGAGTCTGCCCGACAGTCGGCGCCTGGCGTCACACGATGACGTGCCTCATTCACCGTGATTTGTGATCCCTGCATCATAGGCGATTTCCAACCTACAAAAGGATCATAGACAAACTCACGGGAAATATTGTCCTCATCCCAGTAGGCATTCCCCCACTCCTTATCATGATAGTAACTCAGGGAGCGCCAACCCGTCACTTCGGGTTCATCTTCGGCGCTGATGAGTTTGGCAATCACGCCAAAACCGATTTCAATCAGCAGGATAAATACCAGCGTATTTAATAAAATTAAGCCGAGTCCTTTGTAAAAGGACGCAAAGTTTTTACCGAGCAATCCTACCAGCAGCATGAACCCACCCACCAGCATAATCAGAAATGGGCCAGTGCTGGTGCCGGAAGCGCTAAGACCAAGCGTATCCGCGAACAGCCCGCCAAGAAGAAGGGCAGCTCCAACAATACTTACGACAATCCGTAGGGTTAAATGTCGCTGGGGTGTCATGCAGGCTGCTTTCTGAGGGTAAAAACCACACGGGCAATCGGTGTGCTGTAACGGTTCATCGGGCTAAAAGGGGGGTGTTCTTCGCTGACGAGCACCTGATCCACAAAGGGGGCAAACAGAGAAAGCAGTTTTTCCGCGCTTTCAAAATCGAAGCGATCAGAACCGCGCGTTTCATATTGAATAGGAACCTCGATAGCAATTGCTGCGCCATTCCGCGATACCCGGATCATCTCTTTGATAACCAGCGCCGCGTCATAAGCATGTTCAAGGGAATGCGAGCTGTAGACAATGTCGAAATGGGCGTCAGGGAATTTCATGTGGTGCATATCCATGACCAGAATATCCGGGCTTTCACTGTGCAGGTCAATGCCTGTTACTTGTTTTGCCCCCTTACTTCTCATATAGTCCAACTCAGCAGCATTCCGACTGCCAATACACAGCACTGACATATCCGATGTGATGGGTACTGCTTCAAACAGGCGGTCGATCAACCGTGTTGATTGCAGGGGAGTTGTACTTTTTGAGAGGGAACGTTCAAACTGTTCCGTGAGATAAGCACGATAACTTTCATCTGCTCCTCGCTGCAACCAGTACAGGCGTGCCTTATGCAGCCAGGTCTTTCCTAAATTTGTTATTTTCCCCATTCCGCCTCGATCATGACCAATCCATAATCCACTGCAAGCCTCACCTCTCCCGGAACGGTCACACTGAATACCGCCAGGCCGCGTCCCCCGCCCAGAATGCTGTCATTGGTATGTTTGATTTTGACATCAAGCTGGTAAATGCCATTCAGCAAAGGCAGGCGTGGAATTGTGCATCGAAATCGTCCCCGCCCATGGAGAGACATCTCGGATTCAAAACCTTTATTCGCAAAGCCGGAAATATACAGAGCATCGACAGTATTGATTCCGAATCCAATGATCGGGCACTCTACGGGTTGATGCGCTTCATACTCCACTTCGATAATGACCATATCCCCGGTATGAAAATGATTCTTCGGGTTTTCGCCGCCATCCAGCAGATGAACATTCAGGATGTCTATAACAGCATTCTGGAGTTTTTCCTGTACAATTGTATGTTTTTCTCCATTGGCCGCATAATGTTCCAGGATGCGGGTATTAGCGGTTTCATAATACTGAGACACAATCTCGTTCGCTTTGCCGATAGCGACCTGGCGACCTTCATTGAGCAGCAGCACACGGTCACACAGCCGCTCCACCTGCCGGATGCTGTGAGAGACAAACAGGACGGTTTTCCCGGACTGCTGCATCCGCTCCATGCGATCTAAGGATTTGCGCTGGAAGGTAATATCCCCCACCGCCAGCACCTCATCAACCAGCAGAATATCAGCGTCCACATTCAGCGCGACAGAAAATCCAAGCCGTGCCAGCATTCCACTGGAGTACTTCCAGACGGATTCATCAAACCACCTGCCCAGTTCGCAAAAAGCTTCGATTTCCGGCAGTTTGGCACGGATTTCTGCCCGTGACATGCCCATTAGAATTCCCAGCAGCAGGACATTTTCGCGTCCCGTTAATTCCATGTTCATGCCTGCGTTGAGTTCAATCATCGGAAAAACTCTGCCGCGTACCTCCACACTGCCGCGTGTTGGTGGGGTCACGCGAGCCAGCACTTTGAGCAGGGTGCTTTTGCCCGCCCCATTGTAGCCGATAATCCCCAGCGTTTCGCCGCTTTTGACCTCAAAATTAATATCCCTGAGCGACCATCTGGGTTCAACAGCAGGTCTGCCGCGTAACCGGGCGGCGGCACTGCGAAGCATCGGCATGAGCGGCAGCCCGTATTGTTTATATAAGCCCTCGACTCGTATCACGATGTCACTGCTCATTACAACACATCTGCAAAGTAACGCGAGGTATACCGGAAAAGCGGCCAGGCGATGAGCAGCACCAATCCATTGACCGGTAGTCCCCACAGCAAAAGACTGACATCAGGGGTTTCGCCGCGTGCCAGCACACTGCGGAAGCCTTCCAAAAGCCCAACCATTGGATTCAGTTTATACAGCGCCTGCCATTTGTCTGGTACTTCACTGAGCGGATAGATCACCGGGGTGGCGTAAATCCATAACTGCAACACGAAGGCATTAACCTGCAAAAGATCGCGCTTGTATACACCCAGCGCCGCAAAAAACATCCCTACACCTAACGCAAACACAGCGGTAAGGAGTGTCAGGACAGGCAGCCAGAAAACCAGTGATAAGTCCACGCTGACCTGATACCAGACCATCATCACCGCCAGGATGATTCCCGCCATAAGGGTATCGAAGCCAGCCGTTGTGACTGCCACCATAGGAAACAATTCACGGGAAACCGGAGTTTTTTTGATGATGCTGGCGTTGCTGATAATGCTTGGCCCGCAGCGGCTGACGCTGTTCGCAAAAAATGTCCAGGGGGTGAGGGCACTGTAGCTAAAAATCACGTAGGGTATATTGTCACTGGGAATATCCAGCACCCCGCTCAGGGCTGTGAAAACCACCATCAGCATAAGCGGCTGCAAAATTGCCCACAGCGGCCCCAGGATCGTGCGGCGATAACGGGCGCGAATATCTCGTCCGGTAATAGCCCACAGCAGGCGCAAAAACCTGCGGGTTTCGTCAGTGAAACCAGTCGTCATCAAATCTCCAAAAATTCGCGGCTTATCTTACACGATTTGGCGCAAATCAAATACGCTGGAATCCAACCCTGTTGAGTGGGTAAACCGACTAATACCCTATAGTCACCTGTCCATTGGTATGGTACATTGACTAAGGGGGAGTTTTTTCTGTTATTTTTGAATCGTCAGGCCGGAAGGTGCCATGTCAGCCGAGTTTGTTGCCCGCACATTTGAACAGAGTGATTATTCCAGCCCGGGGCGCTATGTCTGGTCGCACATTCGCCGCCATAAAGTGATTGCGGTGCTGATGGTTTTTGGCGCGTTCTGCAACGCGGCGCTGGCCTCCGCGGTGCCGCTGTTCGCTGGAAAAGCGGTCGATGCCATCATTAAAAATGAGGGGTTATCAGCAGTGCGGTGGATGGCACTGGCGATTATCCTCAGCCAGCTTGCACGGGGAGGTCTCCAGTTCATACGGAATTTTTCATCAGAAATCTTTGCCCAACGGATTGAACGCGATGTACGTGACGAGCTTTATGTGAGTCTGCTTGGCAAAAGCATGACCTTTCATGCCTTTCAGCCTGTGGGTGAAATTATGGCGCGGGTCACGAATGATGTACGCGAAGTGAACCTGATGATGAGTCCGGGGCTGAATCTGATTATTGGGTCAGGAATGTTTGTACTGCTGCCACTGCTGGTCTCCCCGACTATTCACCCGGCGCTGATTGCCACCCCGTTGGCTTTCGTAATTTTGTATATCGTGGCGCAGTTTCATTACGTATCATCGCTGCATCGTGTCGCCCAGCAAGTTCGTACCAGTTTTGGACATATGAATGCCCATCTTGCAGAAACGCTGGATGGGATTGAGGTTGTCAAAGGGACGGCGCAAGAATCACAGGAAATTCGTAAGTTTAACACTCTGGTAGACACGGTTCGCAACTGGTTCGTGATCCAGGGAGATGTTGAAGCCCGCTACTACCCGATTCTATTGCTGGGTCTGGCTTTTGTGGGCGGTTTTTTGCACGCTGCTTATCTCTACCGGGCCGGGGCAATTGAAGCAGGGAATATCGTCGGGTTTATGGGCCAAATCAGTCTGTTTGCCTTTCCTGTGTTCACTTCGATTTTTTCGATTTCGCGGCTGGCTTCTGGCCATGCCAGCGCGGGACGGATTCTCCATATCATCAATATCCAAACCGATCTTGATCAGAATGAACAGGGGTATACAGCGCGAATCGAGGGGTCAGTGACATTTGACAAGGTATCCTTTGGTTACCTGGATAATAAGCCGATTTTGCATGATCTCTCCTTTTCGATTCATCCAGGTCAGACAATTGCTATTGTCGGTCAGACAGGATCGGGAAAAAGTACCCTGACCAAACTCATCAACCGCACCTATGACACCACTGGCGGACAGGTGATGGTCGATGGGGTCAATGTGCGCGGCTGGAATCTGGCCTCGCTGCGGTCACAAATCAGCATCATCGAGCAGGAAATTTTCCTGTTCAGCCGCTCCATTGCTGATAATATCCGGTTTGGCAAACCAGAGGCATCGATGGAAGAGGTTGAAGCTGCCGCCCATCGTGCTCAGGCGCATGAATTTATCATGCGTTTTCCGGAAGGCTACGAGACGATCATCGGGCAGCGTGGTGTGACGCTTTCCGGGGGGCAGCGTCAGCGGTTAGCGATTGCCCGCGCCTTTTTGACCGACCCCCGCATTTTGGTTCTGGACGACAGCACCAGCGCCATTGACAGCGCAACTGAAGATAAAATCCAGCAGGCAATCTGGGCGGCTACGCAAGGGCGCACCACCATTCTGATTACCCATCGCCTGTCTCAGATTCGCTGGGCAGACCATATCATCGTGCTGCGAAAAGGCCATATTGTGGCTCAGGGCGGCCACGAAGACCTGATGAAAACATCCGATTCTTATCGCCGTATTTTTGCGCGTTACGAGCATTAGCAGGAGCAGCGCATGTTTGCAGGACTCGATCAAGACCGCTACGACAGACAGTACACTGACTTTTATCTGTTCAAACGTCTGGCAACTTATTTTCGTAAGTTCGTAAAACAGGTGATCGTGATTTCCGTTATGGGTGTCATTGTGTCGCTTGCTCTGGCGGTTGTCCCAATTCTGATCGCTTTTGGTGTGGATGAACTCGAAAATGAGGGCAGCACAAATATCCTGCTGCTGATCGTGGGTGCCCTGTTCCTCTCGGTCGTCATTGAATATGTTGCAAACTGGGTACGGCGGCGGTTGGTTGGGCGCGTTGTGGGCAGTGTGGTCATGCAGATGCGGAAGGATGCGTTTGCCGCCGCCGTTGATCGTGATATGGCCTTTTACGATGAAAATAAAACTGGCAAAGTTCTCAGCCGTATCACCAATGATACGGAGGAGTTTGGTCAGGTGCTGATAATCAGCACTGATCTGTTAAGCGAAGTGATTCAGGTGGCGATTTTGTTGGGAGTGCTCTTCAGTCGCAACGCACTTCTGACTGTCATCTTGTTTATTTTTACGCTGCCGATGATTGCGGCAACCTACGTATTCCGTCGGCTCGCCCGCAAAATAACCCGCCAGGGGTCGCGTGCAATGGCACAGGTGAATGACAACATTCAGGAAACCGTCACCGGGATCAGCATAGCCAAGAATTTTCGCCAGGAAGCCATGATCTATGAAGATTTTGTCCGTGTGAATACCCAGTCTTACCGTATTAACTTGCAGCGGGGGATGGTGCTGTCAGCGGTTTTTCCAGTCTTAAATGCGCTGGCGGGTTTTGCGACCAGTTCCGTGCTGTATGGCGGGGCGCTGGCGGTGACTGATGGCATTATGAGTGTCAGCATCTGGTATCTTTACATACAATCTGTTGATCGCTTTTGGTTTCCGGTGATTAACATTTCAACCTACTGGAGCCAGTTCCAGCAGGCCATGAGTGCGCTGGAGCGCATCTTCGCCCTGATTGATGCCGAAAATACGGTTGTACAAACCGACAGCCGGAAAATCTCGGATATCAAGGGCCGTATTTCCTTTAAAGAGGTAACTTTTGAGTACAAATCCGGCCAGCCGGTGCTGCGGCACTTCAACCTGAACATTGAACCTGGCGAAAGTGTAGCTTTTGTGGGGCATACGGGCGCGGGGAAAAGCTCTATTACCAAGCTCATTTTGCGGCTGTACGAATTCCAGCAGGGGCAGATTTGCATTGATGACCAGGATATACGCACATTTGACTTGCAACACTACCGCAGCCAGCTCGGATTTGTGCCGCAAACCCCGTTTTTGTTCAGCGGCACGATTGCCGATAACATTCGCTATGGCAAACCAGATGCTTCCGCTGCTGAAATTGAAAAAATCGCCTACAGCATCGGAAGCGGCGAATGGCTGGAAACACTGCCGGATGGCCTGCAAAGTGATGTCGGTGAACGCGGATCACGGTTGAGCCTGGGGCAGCGGCAGTTGGTGAGTCTGCTGCGGGTGCTGGTGCAAAAGCCCGCCATTTTTATCCTGGATGAAGCCACCGCCAGTGTCGATAACTTCACGGAAACTCAGATTCAGGAAGCAATTGAAATGATTCTGGCGCAATCTACTTCGATCCTGATCGCCCACCGCTTGAGTACCGTTCGCAGCGCTGACCGAATCATCGTCCTGCGTGAAGGCAGCATCATCGAAGAAGGCAGCCACGATGTCCTGATGACACAGGGGGGGCACTATGCGGAACTCTATAACACGTACTTCCGCCATCAAAGCCTGGAATATGTTGAAAACGCACGTGCCATGCTGATGCAGGGGGAAAATGGCCGGAAAATACACCTGCCTTCCCCAAAACCAAATTAGGCGGCCTTTGAAAAAAGTTTATAAACGAGATAAAAACGATAGCAAATCCTGAGGAGACAGATTGTGCCTGATGTGAAATTTGATCGTTACTATCGTTATGATGACCTGACACGGATTTTGCATGATTTTGCAAAAGAATTTCCAGAGCTGGTGCAGGTCGAAAGTATTGGCAAGAGCTATGAAGGCCGCGACATCTGGCTGGCGACCGTGACCCATTTTGAAACAGGGGGAGCGAAAGATAAACCTGCCTTATGGGTTGATGGCAATATCCACGCTTCGGAGGTCTCACCATCCAGCGCGTGTCTTTATCTGCTAAACAAAGTGACTTCAGAATATGGGAAAAATGCTGAGATTACCCGGTGTTTAGATACTCGTGTGTTTTACGTCTGTCCGCGTGTTAACCCGGATGGGGCGGAGTGGGCGTTAGCAGATCATCCGAAAATTATCCGTTCCAGCACCCGACCCTACCCCTATGATGAAGAACCCCTTAACGGCCTGACCTATGAAGATGCTGATGGGGACGGGCGTATGCTGTATATGCGAATCCCTGATCCAAACGGGCGCTGGAAAAAACATCCTGATGATCCTCGTTTGATGATTCGCCGGGACCCGACCGAAACAGGCGGTGAATATTTCCGCGTTCTGCCGGAAGGTCTGGTTAAAGATTATGATGGGGTTACCCTTTTCCGCCAGAAAAATAAAGAAGGGCTGGATTTGAATCGTAATTTCCCCTCGAACTGGCGGCAGGAAAATGAGCAGTTTGGGGCAGGACAGTATCCTACCTCTGAACCCGAAGTTCATACGATAGTGGATTTTATCACCCGCCATCCCAATATTGTGGGCGCAGTGGCTTTCCATACCTGGAGCGGAGTCATTCTGCGGCCTTATGGCACCCAGAGCGACGAGACAATGCCTGCTGAAGACCTGTGGACATTCCAGAAAATTGGGCAAAAGGGCACGGATTTGACGGGGTATCCGAATATTTCCGTATTCCATGACTTTAAATACCATCCCAAAGAGGTGATCACAGGGACTTCAGATGATTGGCAGTACGATCATCTGGGAATGTACGCATGGACGGTGGAAATCTGGAGTCCACAGCGTCAGGCAGGCGTGAAAGTCGAAAAATATATCGACTGGTATCGTGAGCATCCGGTTGAAGACGATCTGATGCTGCTGAAATGGAGCGATGAAAAACTGGATGGCAAAGGTTTTGTGACCTGGTACGAATTTGACCATCCCCAACTGGGCAAAGTGGAGCTGGGGGGATGGGATATGCTCTATGCATGGCGCAATCCGCCAACTGCGTATTTGGAGCAGGAAATCGCGCCGTTTGCGGATTGGCTGGTGTGGCATCTATTAATCTCGCCGCTGCTGGAGCTGCACGAAGCAGCCGTCACCCCGTTGGGCGAAAACAATTACCATATCCGGCTGGTGGTTGATAACTCTGGTTGGCTGCCCACCTATGTTTCCAAAAAAGCGCTTGACAAGAAAATCGTGCGCGGGGTCATTGCCGAAATCGAACTGCCGGAAGGAGCCGTCCTCAAGAGCGGCAAACTTCGTGAAGAACTCAGCCAGCTAGAGGGCCGTGCGTACAGCGCCCCTACTCCTACACCATTTACCCTGGACTCTGGCACAGATAACCGCGCCAAAGTTGAATGGGTTGTCCAGGCGCCGAGTAAGGGCAAAGTCAAAGTGACTGCCCGCCATGACCGTGCAGGTGCTGTAAGCGTTGAATTGGATTTGCCCTAAACACCGGAATAGGCGCTAAAGCCGCCATCAATGGGAACGACTATTC
Source organism: Anaerolineae bacterium (assembly GCA_008933735.1). Taxonomy (GTDB): domain Bacteria; phylum Chloroflexota; class Anaerolineae; order Aggregatilineales; family J027; genus SB15. The sequence continues at coordinate 34,306 of WBUL01000008.1, forward strand.
CGGTTACGAATTGAGCCGCATCCGAAACCAGCCAGAGGACAGCCCCAACGAGGTCTTCTGGCTGTCCAAAGCGGTTCATCGGTGTGTGAGACAAAATCTGATGCCCGCGCGGGGTGAGCTGCCCTGTCTCTTTATCCGTAAGCAGGTAGCGATTTTGTTCCGTCTGGAAAAATCCCGGCGCAATAGCATTTACTCTGAGGTTAGGGCTGAATTCCTGGGCCATATAAACGGCTAACCAGTGCGTAAAATTATTAATAGCGGCCTTGGCCGCAGCATAGGCGACCACACGAGTCATTGGTCGCCAGGATGCCATCGAAGAAATGTTTAAGATGTTTCCGCTTTTCTGCTCGACCATGTACTTGCCAAAAACCTGCGAAGGCAGCAGACTCCCCAGAAAATTCAAATTAAAAACCCACTGAACCGCATCCGGCGGTATATCAAAAAAAGTCTGGTCGGGGCCAGTTGTGGCGGCTGGTTTGTTACCTCCCGCCCCATTAATCAAAATATCCACTTTCCCAAATTCAGCGATGATTTTTTCAGCAGCCGATTGGAGTGTTTCGATTTTCAGGACATCCCCTGGAATCGTCAGAATCTGGTTTTCCATACGGATGTGCTCCGCCGACAGGTCTACGACAGCGACATTAACACCCTCTTCAACCAGCGCACGGGAGATCACGCGCCCTAACACCCCTGTCCCGCCCGTTACCACAGCGGTTTTGCCCGCAAGATTGAGTTGCATTTCGGTTGTTGCTCCGTTATAAGTTCGGGATAAAAGATAGCATGTCAGCTACCCGTCAGGCAAACGTAACCTGACTTCGCTTTACATTTTCGCTCACCCGTTCTATGGTGTATTTAATAGACCCTGAGAATAGACCATGAAACAAATAAAAATCCTGTTCCTGTTTATCCTCTTGCTGTTAATCCCGGCAAGTTACCAGATGGTTAGTGCCCGCAGCCCCGTTTTTCAGCAGGACGGTCTTCCACCAGTAATCGTTACTTTCACCAGCGAATTAAAAACAGTCACGGTGGCGGAAGCTGAAGCCGGAACGGTCACGACCAACCTGAGCTGGCAAACCTTTGGCGTCCGTGAAACGGATGAGTTGCAGCTTTATGCCTATGAAATCAGTACATGGGTGCGGCTGGTCGATGAAAATGGCGAACCGCTTGCCCTTGAACCCAACAGTTCTGTTGCGGTTCCGGTGCGGCACCCCTTAAATTTCAACCCTCCCACCTATCGCCTGATTATCGTGGATGAATTTGACCAGTCTGTCAGTGAAAAGATTGTCACCATTCCCTATGCAGGCGAAGAAATCGAAGCTGCCGCCCAGCCAACACCGACAGGTACGACAACCACAACACCCCCACCTGTTACGGTCGTGGCGCAGCCGGAACTGCTGGCGTTTACTGCTGTTGAATCCAGCATTGCCGCTAATGACCTGGTATATGGTGACCCACGTATTAATGTCTCGTGGCAGGTGGCGAATCGCACCTCAACGTCGAATCTTGTTTTTGAACAGGTTTTGCCGAATGGGACGAGCGTCAATGTAGAGCTTCCTCGTGGCAATTTATGGGTATCTTCAAGCGGGTCAGGTGCGATCCGCCCCGTCTATCCAGAGGGTGATGACACCGTTGTGCTGAGGCTGCGCCTGGTGGATCTGGCAACCAATGAAACCCTGAGCGAAGCCGCCGCTGTCGTTGCGATTAGCGGCACAGTCAGCACCCCAACGCCGCGTCCTACACAGGCCCCACAGCCCACACAAGACCCCAATCAGGCACAGCAGCCCGCGCCTGCCAACAGTGGTAACCCTGCGCCAGTGGTAGCAGCCGGTGCTGGCGGAGGCTACGAAATCGGCGGACATGTCAACGGGTATGGTTTTGTGAATGAAATGCGTTCGGCGGGCATGAGTTGGGTGAAAAAGCAGATACGCTGGCGGCGAGGGGAAGGCACAGGTGCTGCTGCGGGAGCCATCAGCGAAGCCCACGCCAACGGATTCAAGATATTGCTTGGTATTGTCGGCTTCCGTGAGGACATGGGCGACTTTGAAAATTACACCAATGAATTTGCCGCCTATTTAGGCCAGGTTGCCGCACTGGGGCCGGAGGCGATTGAAGTCTGGAACGAGCCAAACATTGACCGGGAATGGCCTGCCGGCACGATCAGCGGCGGTTCGTACACGCAGATGCTTGCAAAGGCCTACAATGCGATTAAAGCAAACAATTCCGGTGTCATGGTCATCAGTGGTGCGCCCGCGCCTACCGGATTTTTCGGCGGGTCATGTACAGCCAGTGGGTGCGATGATAATGTCTTCCTGGCACAAATGGCGAATGCTGGTGCAGCACAATATATGGACTGTGTTGGTGCTCATTACAACGAAGGCATTATCAGCCCGGATAATCGCAGCGGTGACCCACGCGGTGGGCATTACACGCGCTACTTCTGGGGCATGTTAGATCTGTACTACAATGCCTTCGGTGGATCGCGTAAGGTCTGCTGGACGGAGTTGGGGTATCTGTCGCCGGAAGGCTATGGTCAGCTTCCGCCTGCGTTTGGCTGGGCAGGTGGTACAACCCTGGCACAGCACGCAGAATGGTTAGGCCGTGCTTCTCGTCTCTCGCGGGATAGTGGGCGAGTCCGTCTGATGATTATCTGGAATGTGGATTTCCGCAATTTTGGGGATGACCCGATGGGCGGTTATGCGATTATCCGTCCCGATGGAAGCTGCCCTGCCTGCGGGCCGCTGGCAGCAAGCGTACAATAGCGGACAGATCGGGGGGACGCGGGGCACAGGCTCCTCGTCCCTCTCTTGCGCCCTCTGATCTCCTTACATTATCCTTTTTGCCCATGACAATCCTTGTTTCTGGCCTCATCAATATCGAAACGACGCTTAAAGTAGATGGCTTTCCCATCAAATATAATCCGGTGAATTACCCTTTTTTCGGGGTAAACAGCACCGTCTCTGGGGTTGGATATAACATCGCCAAAGCGCTGACTGTGTTGGGGAATCATGTGCATTTTATGTCCCTGATCGGTCAGGATAACGCTGCTCAGACGGTCAAAATTGCCCTCCAGCAGGAGGGCATCCCCGACCAATACGTGCTGCAATTGCTGGAAAAAACCCCGCAGTCGGTCATCATCTATGACCCATCAGGCAGGCGGCAGATTCATGTTGACCTGAAGGACGTTCAGGAGCGCACGTATCCACTTGAAATTTACGCCGAAGCCGTGCGGGACTGCTCGATAGTGGTACTGTGTAATATCAATTTCTCACGGTCCTTCCTCGCTCAAGCGAAACAGGCGGGTAAAATCGTAGCGACCGATGTCCATACGATTGCGGATCTGGAGGACGATTACAATCGCGATTACATGGCACATGCCGATATTCTTTTTATGAGCCATGAGGCCCTGCCCTGCCCACCTCACGAATGGATCAAGCAGGTACAGAATCGGTTTGAAAACGATATTGTAGTGATAGGTCTTGGTGCGGACGGTGTACAGTTGGGGGTCAAAAAAGATCATTTCAACGAGCGCATTCCTGCCGTCAAAGTCCGCGAGGTTATCAATACCATTGGCGCGGGCGACGCTCTGTTTTCTGCCTTCATCCATGATTATCACAAAACCCGCGACCCTTATACCGCTATTCGTAAGGCGATTGTGTTTGCCGCGCATAAAATCGGGTCGGCAGGTGCGGCAGAGGGCTTTGTCAGCGAGGACGTTTTAGAATCGCTTTACGAGCACTTCTCCTGAAATCCAATCCAAAATCACTTTCGACCCCGTTTAAAGAACAAACAGGGTTCTAATCAGCCTAGAGGATATGACATCCTCGCTCCCTTCTGTGTGGCCTGTGGGAAACCGCAGGTTTTTGTTTCTAAATCGTTTTAGAGCGATAATTTTTCCATAGGAGAGCTATTTAAGGATCTTGCCAATGCGTCAATTGTTGGTACTTACCTTGTTAATAACGTTGTTCAGCTTTGCGATGCCAACTCAAGCGCAGCAGAATAATCCCATTCTCTATGTTGCCCTCATCTGGCATCAACACCAGCCTGTGTACTTCAAAGACCCGGAAACCAATGTCTATATTCGTCCCTGGGTGCGTGTCCACGCCACTAAGGATTATCTTGACATGGCGGCGATGCTGCAAAATTATCCCGACATCAAAGCCACCTTTAATATCACGCCAAGTCTGATTCGCCAGTTGGATGATCTTTCCAGCGGCACAAAAGATTTGTATCAGGTCATGGCCGAAATTCCTGCTGACCAGTTAAGCGATTCCGACAAGCAGTTTATTGCCGAGCGTTTTTTTGATACGAACCAGCGCATTATTAGGCGTTTCCCTCGCTATCAGGAGCTGGCGAATCAGCGCGACGAAATGGGTGTTGATGGTGTCGTTGCAGACTGGACAGCAGATGATTTTCGTGACCTGCAAATCCTGTTTAACCTTGCCTGGACAGACCCGGATTGGCTGGCGCAGGAACCCCTGCTAAGTCTGGCTCAGAAAGAGCAGGGTTATACCGAGGAAGATAAGGCGGTTCTGTTTGCGGAACATTTACGGATTGTACAGGAAGTGATTCCGTTCCATGCCGAAATGCAGCAGACCGGCCAAATTGAAGTCACCATGACTCCGTTTGCTCACCCGATCCTGCCGCTGCTGGTCGATAGTAATGTGGCGGCGGTGGGAATGCCTGATGAGGATTTGCCGGAGCGTTTTACCTTTGGTCAGGATGCGGTCGCGCAGGTCGAACTTGGCGTAAAACTGTATGAGGAGCATTTCGGTGCCCAACCGCGCGGCATGTGGCCTGCGGAGGGGTCAGTTTCGCCAGGGGTGATCCAGATGATTGCCAATCAGGACATCCAATGGATTGCCACCGACGAAGAAATCCTCGCCCGAAGCCTGGAAGGTTTTGACGGTTTTACGCGCAACAGTCAGGATACGGTGCAGCAGGCCGATGTCATGTACCAACCCTACCTGGCAACAGGTGGACGCGGCGGCCAGGTAGCAGTATTTTTCCGTGACCACCTGATTTCGGATAAGGTTGGCTTTGAATATTCAGGCATGACTGGTCAGGAAGCCGCCGATGATTTCTTGCAGCGCCTTGAGAACATCCGCCAGCGGTTGATTGAAGAAGGCGCGGAAGGCCCGCATGTGGTAACCGTCCTGCTGGATGGTGAAAATGCCTGGGAATACTACGACAACGATGGCAAGGCATTTTTGAACGGCATGTACCAGGGTTTGTCCGACTCCGAGACATTAGTCACGGTTACCCCATCAGAATATCTGGCGATGACTGGAACTCCGCAAGCATTAGATGAACTCTGGCCGGGCTCGTGGATCAACCCGACCTTCAACACCTGGATTGGTGAAGAAGAGGAAAATCTGGCGTGGACGTATCTGCTGCAAATGCGTCAGGATGTGCAGGAAGCCTCAAAGGAACTTGACGAGGCAGTATTAGCACAGGTCATGGAATTGGTGTATATCGCCGAAGGCTCAGATTGGTTCTGGTGGTACGGTGCTGACCAGAATTCCGGTCTCGATTCATCATTTGATGAACAGTTCCGCCTTTATCTGGAACAGATTTATCTGCTGTTAGGTAAAGAGGTTCCCAATTTTGTGTCCGTGCCTATTATCCCACAGGCGGCAGTGGAACCTACCCGCCCCTTCATCGCATCATTTTCCCCAGTTATTGATGGAGTCGCCGGTCCGGACGAATGGAAGGACGCCGGATTTTACGACTTGGGGGACGCTGCGGGTTTCTACTATGGATTTGACGACAACAATCTGTACCTGCGCCTCGAAGGTGTGACGGGCGATACCGTTAGCTTCTATGTGCGCGGGCCCGATCCCGGTGATTCCAATGCCTATCCACGCGGCGAGGAGGATAATCTGCCACTAATCGGATTTGGGGCGAAACGGTTGATCGAGGTGGCTGGCCTGAGCAGCAATACCCCTGCGGTCACCTCCTATATGCCCGATGGAGACGGCGGTTGGCAGGCTCTTGATTCCAGCAGCATCATCATGGAATCCAGTGGAGAACTGCTGGAATTGGCCGCGCCATTAGGGGGGGTGTCGGAGACGGCACGCGGTGGCGACAGATTGAATATTCGTATTCTGGTAGACAATACCACATTGTATCCATCTGAGGGGCCTGTTCTGGCGACTCTGCCCGATCAGGCGGTGCCGAATGTGTTCTTGCAGGTCGAGGATCCTGCCGGGGATGATTATGGCCCTGGCACCTATACCTATCCTACGGATGCCGTATTCCGCCCTGCTGCTTATGATGCTGTCGGGTTCACGGTGGGTTACGATGACGAAGAGGTGATTTTCCAGGTGAATCTGCGTGGGCCGCTGGTTAATGACTGGGGCGCACCCAACGGGATGGGCATCCTCACACTGGATATTTATATTGACGTGGACGGGGCGGAAAACGGTGCCAGACTCCTGCTTCCTGGGCGCAACGCCGCGCTCACCTCAGAATATGCATGGGATTATGCGATTTTTGCGGAGGGCTGGACACCGGATATTTACGTTCCGACCGATGAAGGCCCGGTTGTTGCTGAAAACAGTAATCTGACCATCATTACCAATCCGGGGCAGCGTCGTGTCACCATCCGTGTTCCGCGCAGCGTCCTGTCCGGTGACCCGGCGGCATGGTCATATGCGGTGACAGTTGCCAGCCAGGAAGGTTTCCCGGCGGCGGGGGTGCTCCGTATCCGTGATGTAGAAGCCGAGTCCTCACAGTGGCGGCTTGGAGGCGGCACGGGCGCAATCAACCAGACCCGCCTGCTGGACATCATCTGGCCTCCAGGGAACATCCCAGACCAGACCGAACTGCTGGGTTCCTACCCTGAGGTTGCAGGGCCACTGGATGTCCTGCTGCCGGACGACTTTCCACAAGTTCCTATGATAAAAGGGTAAAGAGATTGCAGACGAGGCTGCGGCCTCGTTTTCCTTTTAAAACGGACGTAAGTTTTCTTATACAATGGGAATACATCCCGGAGTAGATTTTGGACAGCCCATGCAGCGCCTGATTAGAGCCCTTTTTGACCTTACGCCCTATGACAGTCCCATAGAACACAGCCGCGCCCGTGTTGTGTATTTAATCACGATGATACAGGCCGTTGGTTACAGTCTTTATGCCCTGATAGAGGTGCCGCCGGAACACGTGAGTTTGTTAGAAAGAACCCTGGATAATCCAGCATATTTTATCCTGATGGGCACTTTTTACGCCGCCGCTTTCTCAGGTATCTGGCTGACACGCAGGGGGAAACTTTTTGAGGGCGGGCTGGCACTGATTGTTATGTGGTATACCAGCGCGATTCTGGCATCAGCAGTATCGCAAAAGGTGAGTTCACCGGTGGATGGATTCGCCTTTATTGCCTTTGTACTGCTGACGGGTCTCTTGTTAAATGAACGCAGCCTGTTCATCGCGGTTCCAGTGGCGATTATCACCCTTGCCGCTGGAATACTTTCCCGCGAGACCGCAGAGTTCACCGGATTTCAAAACCGCTACGACTTTGTGATGATCAGCTTACAGATTCTTGTTGCCGGGGCAGCGACGTATTTTGTGCAGCACCATGCACGTCTGCACCGTGATGAAGGGTCATCAGAAGCCCTGAAAAGCCGCTTCAAGCTGGCACAGATGACCACGCGGGTCACCCAGCAGATTTCCCGCCGCACGTTGCTCTCCGAGGTGCTGACTGAAGCGGTTGAGCAGATCCGCCAGCAGTATCCAACCATTTACCATGTCCAGATTTTTTTGATTAACAACACAGACGAGGCAAAACTGGTCGCCAGCACAGGGGAAGTCGGCAGAATATTGGTTGAGCGCCATCATACGCTCAAAATCGGGGAACGCAGCGTGGTTGGTCAGGCGGCGGCCCATGGAAAAACCATTTTTGCCTGGGCTGATGCGCCGGATACCGTGCATCGGCCTAACGAACTGCTGCCAGAAACCAGATCCGAAGCCGCGTTTCCCCTCCAGATTGGCGAAACAGTCATCGGCGTGCTGGATTTGCAGAGCAAAAAACACGATGCCTTCCAACCGATTTACACTCCTATTTTTCAGTCGCTGGCGGAAAGCCTCGCCATTGCCATTGAAAATGCCCGCCTGTATGAGCATGAACAAAAGCGGCGCAAAATCGCGGCGGCACTGGCAGAAATTGCCCAGACGGTCAACGCCTCGTTAGAAGTTGATGAAATTCTGGCGCTCGCGCTCAAACGGGCTGGCGAAGTAATCACATACGATACGGCATCGATCTGGCTGCTCAAAGAACAAACGATGACCCTGGTTGCCAGCAGCGGGTTTACCGCCAACGAAGGGCTGAAAGGCATTGCGGTCAATATTAAAAAGCCCAATCTGGGCTTACTGGTCTTGCAGACCCAAAAAACCCGTATCATCGGCGATGTGCAGCAAATTCCCGAATGGAACGCTCATATGGAAAACTTCGAGGGTCGTGATTCGATACGCAGTTGGATTGGTGCGCCGCTGGTGGTACGGGGTAAGAGTCTGGGGCTGCTGACTTTCGATAAACGGTATGATGATCATTTTTACAGCGAAGAGGATGGTACGAACGCCCAGCTTTTCGCAGAGCAGATTGCGACCGCCATTTTTAACGCCCAGCTTTACCAGCAGACACTGGCATACGCTCAAAAAATGGAGCAGGCACGCCACGCTGCCGAAGCCGCGAGCCGCGCAAAGAGCACATTCCTGGCGAATATGAGCCACGAACTTCGCACCCCGCTAAATGCAATTATTGGCTACACTAACCTGCTGCTGTCAGGTATTTATGGAGAAGTCAATGAGAAACAAAAAGACCGGCTGACCCGCGTAATGGGCAGCGGGCAGCATTTACTGGGTATTATTAGCGATGTGCTTGACCTGAGCAAAATCGAAGCGGGCAAAATGGAAGTGTATCTGGAGAACTTTCAGATCAACGACATGCTCAATGCCATCATGGAGTCGGTGAACCTAATGGCGGAGAAAAACAATAACCAGCTTATTGTGGAATGTGCTCCGGAACTTGGCATGATGTATTCGGATGTGGTCAAGCTGCGCCAGATTCTGTATAACCTCCTGAGCAACGCGGCGAAATTTACCAGAGATGGCACTATTACCTTTAAAGCCTTTCCCGATCCGGAGAATAAAGATACGTTGTATTTCGAGGTCAAGGATACAGGCATCGGCATGAATTCCGAACAGCTAGCCAGGATTTTTGACGAATTTTCGCAGGCGGACTCGTCCACCACCCGCGAATTTGGGGGGACAGGATTGGGGTTGGCAATTACACGACGCTTCTGCTGGATTTTGGGCGGGGACATTTCCGTCAAAAGTGAACCGGGTGCAGGTTCAACGTTCGTAGTCATGCTTCCGCGCCGTGTGAATGCCGACAAAGTCACGCAGGTTGAACCTATGGCAACGACAAGCGAAATGCCACTTCCACCGCGCTTGAGTACCATCCTGACCATTGACGATGACCCAACTGTTGGTCATCTGCTCAAGGATTATCTGGAAAAAGATGGTTTCCAGGTTGTGGTTGCCACCAGTGGGGTTCAGGGCTTGCAGCTTGCACGAGAAATCCGTCCCGCCCTCATTACCATTGATGTGATGATGCCGGAAATGGATGGGTGGGAAGTATTGAACGCGCTGAAGTCCGACGCAGAACTGGCCCACATTCCCGTGATTATGCTGACCATCGTAGATGACAAAAATAAGGGATATACGCTGGGTGCGTCCGATTACATCACCAAGCCCATTAACTGGCAGCAGTTGAGCAATATCCTGAGTAAATACAACTGCGAAAGTCCACCCTGCCCGGTGCTGATTGTAGAAGATGACACCTCAACGCGGCAGTTAATCCGGGATGCCTTGGAAGCCGATGGATGGACGGTTGCAGAGGCGGCCAACGGGCACAGTGGATTAAAAGAAGTGCAGAAAAATCGTCCGGCTCTCATTTTGCTGGATTTGATGATGCCGGAAATGGATGGATTTACTTTTCTACAAAAACTGCGCGAAAATACACATTGGCAGCACATCCCGGTGGTGGTCGTTACCGCGATGGAGCTGACACCTGAAGATCGTGAAAAACTCAATGGATCGGTCTACAAAATTTTGCAAAAGGGGGTCTACCAGCGTGACCAACTGCTGAGAGAGGTGCGCCAGCAGGTCAACATCCGTGTTCGTCATCAATTGAAAGCAGGGTCTTTATGAGCCATATTCCCGCCAATATTGAACGCTGGTCAGGTTTTAGCGGCCTGTATGATGATTATCGACCCGCGCCCCCTACTGTTTATATGGACATTCTAACGCACTATACCGGGATGGAAAGACCCGGTCTTGTGGTGGATATTGGCTGTGGGACAGGACTTTCGACACGCATCTGGGCTGAGCGAGCTGACCAGATCATCGGGGTTGAGCCCAGCGAAGATATGCGCGGGATCGCGGAAAACCGTACCCAGGCCATCAATATTCACTACCAGGCCGGATTTTCTTCTGCAACGGGCTTGCCAGATGCTTGCGCGGACATTGTGACTATTTCGCAGGCGCTCCATTGGATGCAGCCTGAACCCACCTTTCAGGAAGTCGCCCGCATTTTGCGACCAGGGGGCGTTTTTGCAGCAGTGGACTGCGATTGGCCGCCCACGATTCACCCGGATGTGGAAATGGCTTATAACGACTGTATGAAGAAATCACGAGAAATTGAAAAGCAGTTCAACGATGCCCCCCAGGTTATCTATTTCCCAAAAGAAGCGCATTTGCAAAATATCCGTGCCAGTGGGCGGTTTCGCTATGTGAGAGAAGTGGTGCTGCACAGTCTTGAAGCTGGGGATGCTGAACGGATTGTTGGTTTAGCCGTCAGCCAGGGCCATGTTGCAACCGCGCTGAAGCATGGTCACAGCCGCGCGGATCTCGGTTTGGAACACCTGCGTGAGGTCGCGCAAAAAGTCATGGGGAATCAATCAATCCCCTGGTATTTTAACTACCGGGTGCGCGTCGGCATCATGTAAAAAAGGTTTAAAAGACCTCTGAACAGCTTTTTACCCTCTCAAGCTACACTATGGATGTCATAGAAAATGGAAAGGCGCAGTAACTTGGACACTCCATACCTGTTTTTCGTCTGTTCTGCTCCATCATCCCGTGACCACCATCTCGCGCAGCGCCACCTTCCACTTCTCCGTTTTGACCTGCACGAACCGTTCCTGCCCCTGGTTGTTGGGTACACAGTTTTTCATGAGTCTGCCCCATCGCCATCTTTTCCCAGGCGGATTGTCTTCACCTCCGAAACCTATCGGGTCATTGAATACGCCATCTGGTGGGATTGGGACATCCAGCATCTCTATGAACTGGAACATCTATGGGTATGGTTGGATAGGAATGAAAAGGTAATAAGGTTTGAAGGGAGTTGGCACGGAGATTTTCATGTCTTGGGGGATAGCTGTCTGACAACAGCAGATGGGCGGTTGGTTGCCTATAGCGAACCCGGCAAACATGCCTTCGCGCAGTCTCCGCAGCCCCTGCTGGCACGTGCTTCCGTCACTAGGACTGCCTGTACCGCTGCCGCCGGAAGGGGTGGGGTGCTGATTACACCGCTTTTTGAGGGCATCATTCGTGCCCGGAATGCATTTAACAACCGTCTGGTGCATACCTTTTGTGAAGATCAGCGTTTCGAACCCAGTTACGATTTTTCTAAGGTTGTCGATTTGCGCTATCTTCCTCTGGTATCCTGGTACGAGTTGAAAAACTGGATTCCTCAGCGGGTCGAAACGGTGTTAGCTGAGCTGCGGTCACGGTACCCGATTGCTGACCAGCGGATGTTTCGTATTGTGGATTTGCGCGGGCAGTTTGGCAGTTTGTCTGAGTTCGCCGCGTGTGTCAAAGAAGCCAGTGCAGACGGCATCAAAATAACGATGGTTCCAGATGGCGAACTGGGGTTTGCCATTCCTGGCACGCATGGAAAACTCTCACCGGAAGAGGTGTTCCACCCCTTGATGGAAGCGCAGATGAATATCTACTTGCAGCTTGAGCCTTTTCCCAAAGAAACACTTACTCGCCTGTTGGATGTAGTCCGTGAGCTTGGGGTGCTGGGTCACTTGATTTTTGGGAGTCGTTCGGTAGACTGTGTGCAGCAAATTAAACACCATGCCCCGAATGCGATGACGGCGCTGGAAGTGCATGAGATTTTCAGCCAGCAGGCTTTGAGGCAGTCACAGCCCGCGGACTATGTATGCGGAACAACGGGGAAATCAATCACCCGTGAGTGGGTCGAACGCTTCCACGCGGTGGGCATTGGCCTGATTGCCGAAACCTATCATGGGAGCTTGCAGGCTGCCGGGGTCGATGGTGTGTGTAACCTGAGTGAACTCGGCGAAAGAGCACACCATGTTCAAGATACCGTATGGCAAAACGTTTATCAGTATTGATCTGCCGCACGCTGATCTGATAGCTCCCCGGTCTATAGAGGCTGCCAGGAATCCGACGCAGGTGATCCAGACAGCATTGGATCACTCAGATGTTGCGCTAGAGCAATTTCGGGGCGTTCCTTCTGCGGCCATTGCCATCAATGACAAGACGCGGCCTGTGCCGCATGACCAACTGCTGCCACCCCTGTTGGAACGGTTGGAAAAACTGGGATTATCACCTGCCTCTATTACTCTGGTGATCGCCACTGGCACCCATCCGCCCATGACGCCGGATGAATTTCATAAAATCCTGCCAACCCCAATTTATGATCGCTACCCGGTCATTTCGCACGATGCCGAAAATCTGGCAAGTCTGGTTTATTTAGGAGAAACCCCGCGCGGTACGCCTGTCCACATCAACCGACAGTATGCCGAAGCAGCACTGAAAATCGTGGTGGGGAATATCGAACCCCATCAGTTTATGGGATTTTCTGGCGGCGTCAAAAGTGCGGCAGTCGGACTGACGGGCAAGGCCACGATCAACCATAACCACGCCATGATGACTGACCCGAACGCGAAGCTTGGTGAATATGAACTCAATCCAGCCCGGCAGGATGTTGAGGACATTGGGCGGCTCATCGGGATTCATTTTGCGCTTAACGCCATCCTGAACCAGGAAAAACAAATCGTTACGGTGGTGGCGGGTGACCCGCGTGCCGTTATGCAGGCCGGAATCCCGCTGGTCAAGTCCTTGTATCAGGTACCTGTGAGTGAACCCTACGACATTGTGATTGCTTCGCCTGGTGGCAGCCCGAAAGACCTTAATTTGTATCAGGCACAAAAAGCACTGGCACACGCGGCGCTTATCACACGCCCCGGCGGATCGGTGATTCTGGCAGCAGCCTGTCCGGAAGGGACGGGCAGCCAGAGTTACGAAAAGTGGATGACCACGAACGATGAAATGACAGATTATGAAGCGGTGTTTGCACGATTTGCGGCGGAGGGTTTTCATGTCGGGCCACACAAAGCCTATCAAATCGCACGTGATGCAGCGAAGGTTCGCACCTTTTTGATGTCCGAAATGCCTGACGATCTGGTGCGGCGTTTGCTGCTTGAACCTGTCCATCAAATCGAAGATGCCCTCGCGCAGGTATCCGGGGAACGAATCGCGGTGATGCCCATTGCCAACGCCACGGTCCCGCTGCTGCTTCATACCTAAATTGAGATCGGGTCTGTAGGAGATCATTCAGAAAACTGTTATGTCTTTTCAAAAAGTGCGGTCGTCTTTGCCGCGAACGACCGCACCCAATATGGCGGAAAATCAATTCCGTTTATTCGACAGTGACACTTTTCGCCAGATTCCGAGGCTGGTCTACGTCGCAGCCGCGCCACACCGCAATATGATAGGCGAGAAGCTGAAGCGGCAGCACAGTCACAATCGGACTGACGTAATGCGGTACAGGTGGAATGTAAATCACATGGTCAGCTTTTTCCGCAATCAGGGTGTCGCCCTCGGTTGCAATCGCAATGACCTTACCGTTGCGAGCTTTGGCCTGTTCCACCTGGCTGAGCATCTTCTCGTACACCCGGTCCTGAATCGCAATCGTCAACACAGGCATATTTTCGTCAATCAGCGCAATAGGGCCGTGTTTCATCTCGCCTGCGGGATAGCCTTCCGCATGAATGTAGCTGATTTCCTTGAGCTTGAGTGCCCCTTCCAGCGCAATTGGATAATTGATTCCGCGTCCGAGGTAAAGGAAATTGGTGAAATGCGCTAATGAATGGGCTAATTCTTCAATTTCGGCATGTTTTTCCAACACCTGGCTTACGAGGTCGGGCAAATGGGCGAGATCGCGGACATGCTGAGCGGTTTCCGCTTTGCTCAGGGTACCGCGCTGCTGCGCCAGATACAGCGCCAGCAGATACTGATCCAGAATGCTGGTGGTGAACGCCTTTGTGGATGCAACGCCAATTTCTGGCCCTGCCTGCATGGTAATAAATCCATCCGCAAGGCGCATCGCCTGACTGCCAATGACATTGACGATGCTCCACACGCGGGTCTTGTTTTCACGGGCTTCCTCCATGGCCGCCAGCGTATCAACCGTTTCGCCGCTCTGTGTAATCGCCAATACGGCTGTATTTTCGTCCAGCACTGGCTCCCGATAGCGGTATTCGCTCCCGTAATCAACCTCGACAGGAATTCGCGCCAGCCCTTCAATCAGGAATTTACCGACCAGACCGGAATACGCGCTGGTGCCACACGCCACCGTCACGATGCGGCTCATTTTCCTGGCATCTTCGGGAGAGATGTGCAAATCCGGCAGGTTCACCGTTCCGGTTTCAAAATTCAGCCGTCCGCGAATCGTATCCGTCAGCGCCCGCCCCTGCTCGAAAATTTCTTTCTGCATGAAATGGCGATATTCCCCTTTTGCCGCGCTTACCGGGTCATAAGGGATGTTAAACACCTCGGTTTTAACCGGATTGCCGTCCAGATCCGTAATGGTGTAATCGGTGGCGGTCAGAACCGCCATATGGCGAGATTCGAGAAAAACCATATTGCGGGTGTGTTCCAGAATGGCAGGAATATCCGAGGCCACAAACATTTCGTCACGGCCAATTCCCACCGCAACGCCGCCCGCGTTGCCAATCCGCACCGCTACCAGCTTATCCGGTTCTTTTTTGCTCATGACCACAATCGCCTGCGAACCACGCAGCATTTTTGCCGCCTGCCGGGTTGCCTCGGCGACTGTATTACAATTCGACAGGAGTTTAGAAACCAGATGTACGATCACTTCAGTATCCGTGTCGGATACGAACTGAACGCCTTCCGCCCGTAGCTCATCGCGCAGTTCCAGGAAGTTTTCCACAATTCCATTGTGAACCACCACCACGCTTCCATCCATGCTGCTGTGAGGATGGGAGTTGCGCTCGCTGGGTTCGCCATGAGTCGCCCAGCGGGTGTGCCCCACGCCGATTTTTCCATCCAGGGGATTATTTTGAACCGATACCTGCAAGTTAATCAGTTTGCCCACATTGCGGCGAATACTGATGTTGCCGTCGTCCTGCAATACCGCGATACCTGCGGAGTCGTAACCGCGATACTCAAGACGCTGCAAGCCGTTCAAAATCAACGACGAAGCGTCACGTGTGCCAATATAACCAACAATTCCACACATTGGGGGATTCTCCTCTTCAGCTTCTACTATGACAACAACAAGCAAACAGTGAACTCTCACAGTTCGCTGGGATCACAGTGCGGCTTTTGTGCTGGTCGTTACCGCCCAGTTTTGAGCCTCACTTTATTTGGAAGAGGGAACAATAAGGACGGTGATTGCGCCCTGGCGGTATCCGCTGAAACTTTCGACAACCCGCCTCCTCGTCACCCTGGGGAAGGGCCAAGCGCTTTTGCCCCTCGAATGATTTTCTTATAAGCTCATTCCTTTATACCTATCTCAAACAGTGTAATGGGATTGCGGGATACTGGCAACCCTGATTCACGGCATTTTCACAAATCAGGCTTTCGGGAAGGGTATATGACCCTTCCCGATTTTACTGCGTGTCAGCGGCGCAGCGAAAACCCAGCGAAGCACGCGGCTCGTTTGGCTTTACATTCATCCGGTGAACAGTACGGGCGAAAATCGGCACATTATCCCAACCGCCGCCGCGTGCAACCCGCTCCAACCCGCTGATCGGGCCTTTAGGATTAGGGCCTGCTGCTTCCGGAAGCGTATAGTAATTCTCCTGATAAAAATCAGCGACCCATTCGGAGACATTCCCCGCCATGTTATAGACCCCATAAGCGCTGATCCCCTGAGTATAACTGGTAACTGGCATGGTACCATCCTGGGTCGGGCGTGATGTTTTGGCATTTGCAGGGATCCACTCCGGCCCCCAGGGGTAAATGCTGTTGGCGGGACCGCGTGCCGCACGTTCCCATTCGGCTTCCGTCGGCAGACGGCGACCGATAGCACGACAGTAAGCATCTGCCCCTGACCATGTTACATAAATGACAGGATGGTCAATCAGAAATTCTGCCCCGGCGACACTATACGTCTGATTGGCGGCGTCAAATTCGATATAGCTGTTGGGTTCGACATCTCTGGTCAGTACACAGGGGCCGCCACAACCACTTTTGTCAGGTCGAGATTCGGGATTTTGTTGCAGCAGGTAATTTAAAAAGTTAATGTACTGCCGCACACTGACCTCATAAATTTCAATCTGGAAATTATTCAGGCTCACCGAATGCGGAGGCGTAGAGTCCGATACCATAGCCGTTGTACAGGTACCGCCGTCTCGGTCAATACATGCCTGGACGGCTGCCTCACCTTCTTCAGCAGTTGTGCCCATCGTAAACGTCCCACCAGGAATGGATACCAAGGTGGTTGCACTTGAAAGCAAAGCATCCGGCACAACCGCTTCTGGCCCTACCCCGCGCGGGGTACGGGTTGCGCCGGCTTGTGGAGTCACAGGCGTTGCTTCTGCACTGGCATCCACGGGCGGCACATCTTCGCCTGACCCGCCCTGCCCGTTGCCGCCTGGCAGCGGAGTTGCCCCGGCTGAGGGCAGCGCTGTTGGTGTGAAGGTTGGGACACTGGCGGTCGGTGTCACATTTGCGGCAGTCTCGGTTACCTCAGTTTCAACAGTCGTGGCCGTGTAGGTTGCGCTCGGTTCACTTGTATTGGTCACAACAACGGCTTCTTCCCCCCCCGCTGTGCTGTCGATGTCACCGATTTCAACAATGTTCATCACATAGGCGGATAAACACACAACCGCTGAACACCCCACACCCAATACCATACCCGTAATCAGCCATAACCAGCTTGCATCGCGTGTCCGACGACGCACGGGAATTTCAATACCCATAAATAACTAGCACCTTCGATAGTTCAAGCTGAATACTAGCGTTCAATTGAAAATTTCATCCAAACGTTCACCCTACGACCATACTACGACTTAAGGATAAGCAAATAGGGGCAAAATTACTATGAGAAATTGCCCCGGTGTGCTTGATGGAACCCACCCGATTTCCGTCGGAGTTGGCTTGGCGCTAAAAACAAACGCGACAGGTACAGATTCACTCTGAGCACCATCCGGGGAAGTGGCGTAGATTTCCAACCGGTGTGACCCTGCTTCCAAGCCCGCTTCAAGTACGATTCGCCAGTTACCGATGTTATCGGTTGCGACCTGCGCGATCATCTGGCCGTTGTCTAACAGGGTAACAGTATCCCCCGCGATAGCCCGTCCACTGATTTCAATCGGTTCTCCTGCATACCGTTCAGGAATCTCAGGAGGGTTAACCGTTGGTTCAGGGTAAGGTGTTGCTGTAAATGCACGTGTTGGTGTGAAGGTAGCGGTAGGGGTCGCCGAGGGTGTAAAGGTAGGCGTATTTGTCGCAGATGGCGTCGAGGTGGCGGTCGGCGTTGCTGTCCTCGTCGCCGTTGGCGTGAAGGTCAGGGTCGGCGTATGTGTTGATGTCCAGGTGGAGGTGGGCGTGGGTGTATTGCTTGGATAGCGGGTTGGCGTTTCGGTACTGGTTGGTGAGGGTGTGAAAGTCAGGGTCAGAGTCGCCGAAGGGGTTATGGTGAAAACATCGGATGGCATGACCGTTGGTGTGCTGAAATTCTCATCATCCTCATTTTCCGAATCATCCCATGCCCACCAGAAAAGCAGGGTGGACAGCCCCGCCGTCACAAGGGCCGTGATAATCAGTGCGCTGTCAAGCCTTCGAACGAGTCTCACGCCTCCTCCCCGGCGTCTTTGAGCCATTCATCAAATAACCGAGCCTGCTCCAGCCATGATTCCGCATCAATAGTACGCCAATCCGGGGCATTGATGAGTTCCTGGAGCTGTCGCGGTGTGAGTGCCGCCAATTTCTCAAAGGTATTAATGCCTGCTTCGTGTAGTACCTTTTCGTATACCGGGCCGATCCCTTTAATATCCGCCAGACGGGTAGGCGGTACGGGCGGGCGCGGTGGGGGTGTTCTGAGGCGAGATCTGAGTTCGCGCAGCAGTACATCATGCTGCTTTAATTGTTCAAGAGTGCTGAATTGATTGTGTTCTTCTTTCAACAAGCGAGGTCGCACTGCCCAGACGTACACCAAGCCAGTAGCGACCACACACACAAAAGCCCCTAACGACAAGAGAGCCAGCGCAAGCACAGGGTCCATAAAATGTCCTACCAATTTGCCCATGATTATAGACGTGAACAGCCTAAGAGGAAAAAAACGGGGTCTATAAATTGGGTTGGATCAGCAAAATCTGCTGGATCAGCGCATCCGCAAGGATGTTTTTCCCTAGTTCACTGAGATGCACACCGTCCCCAATAATCCATCCATCGGGATTTTCGTGCCAGAAGACCTCAAAATATGGCAATAGGTCCTCTGGGATGGGCTCGTATAAACCAGACAAAATATCCTCACGAAACCCGCCGATCACCACATGCTGATTGTTCATGCCTGTGAATAAGCTGGCGGTTTCCATACAGGACACATTAGGAATCTGGCCCAGGCCGCCATCCGGTTTGCAGGCGGCAAAAATGAGCGTATTAAAATGCGCGATATTTTCGTCAGTATGCCCTGGCGCATAAATCGACACAAATTCGGCACGCTGTCCGTAGTAATATCCCAAGATCAAAATATGGGTTTCCTGGCTGCGCTGGTGGAGGTCTTGCACAAAAGCAGTCAAATCCGCAACATAGCCCTGTGCTTTGTCTGGACGTTCCACACTCAAGTCATTGATCCAGGGCATAATCACAGTGAAACGACATTGATCTCCGAGCAGATCTTGATATTCGGGTGTGTCAAAATAGGGAAACCAGCCAAGCCTGCTGAGAAACGCTTTGTTCGCGCTCCGATCTCGAACGGTCAGGTAATCCAGTCCATAACGGCGCAGGTGTTCCTCCAAGACAACACCCAGGGGCGTATTCCGAAGAATTACAAACGCATGACCTTCAATTTTATACACGACCTCCCCGTGTGGAACTGAGTCTCCCACCAGGGTGATGCAGTTTTCGACAGGCAGCAGAGGTTCGGCAATCTGGCTGGTATCGAATCGGGTTAAGTCAGCAGGCAGGTGCGTCAGGTGATTGGATGGAAGCCACCCAGCCTGTTGATTATAGGTGATATAAGTCCACTGCCCATCCAGGGAAACTGCTACCGGACTGACCGGCTCAAAGGGAGTGATCTGAAACAGCGTCGGGAAGTTATAACCAGGCCCCTGTCTGACCCTGGCAACGGTGTCGTTGACTATGGTTTCCTGAGCATCTGCGGAAAAAACGCTCAGGAAAATCATCAGAAGCAACAGAAATTCACTTCTGAATCTCAACAATGACCCCTTCTTCTGCCCAATTATAGAGGATTTCCGCATTTTCCAGACTCAGCAGGATGCAGCCATAGGTCGCTGGCCTGCCGAGGTTGTTTGTCCAGAGCAGATAACCGCCGTTGGCATCCGTGGGGAAGCCGTGAAAACCATTCATCACCCCGGCATTGGGGCCAGGGTTGTACACCCCCATGAAATGCGGCATGTACAGATTCCACTGTGCAGCGTAGGCGTTAATTTCATGAGAACGAATCTGGAACACGCCCGGCGAGGTAGGGCTGCGGGCAATCCCGGTACTGATCACCCAATCGTAGACCAGCACACCATTTTCATATGCCCATAAATGCTGCTGGCTGATGCTGAGGACAATCCGTTTGTTCCGCACGACCGGAAGGGGAATCAGTTCATCCACCGAGGGGATCGTAATGGTGTCTCCCGGATTGAGAGCATCCACGCCGGGGTTTGCCGCTTGAATCCAGGGATAAGGAATGCCAAGATCATATCCGATACTGGATATAGTGTCGCCTCCCTGTACGGTGTAAGTCGTTGGGTGGTGGTAGACCTGCACCCACGAATTGACACTGTTCTGACTCAAGGCAGCATTTATTCGCTGGACGCTTTCATCAACTTTCAGGTAGCGGCTGCCAGTCAATTCGCCTGTCCGCACATTGAGATAATTACTCAGGCTGTTATTATCAAGACTCAAGA
This sequence comes from Anaerolineae bacterium, assembly GCA_008933735.1. GTDB lineage: Bacteria > Chloroflexota > Anaerolineae > Aggregatilineales > J027 > SB15. The sequence continues at coordinate 54,723 of WBUL01000008.1, forward strand.
CCAGTCCGCCGTTCGGGTCGGAATTGGCAACCAGCCACTGGCTCCATTCTTCCGGCCCAGGCGACCAGATGGTTGACTCATTGGTAATGGGATCATACACATCGATGGAGAGCGGGCTGCTGAGCAGTGCTCTTGCCTGGTCAACTAACGCGCTGGCATCGGTGACGGCGGGTGCCACCGGAATCATGATCAGATCCAGCGCCCCATCTGCCATTTCCCTGGCGGCATCGTTCTGCAATTTTGCAAGTGTTGCATCAACATCCAGTACGCGACCCTGTACAGGCGGAGCTGCCTGCACCTGTCCATTGACCAGACGCACCCCCGCATTCATCGCTGGCTGCTCGACCACCCCACGAATTTCATTCAATCGGTTGGCGGCTGTCTGCAAATCCACGACCAGGGCAGGACGAATATCCACGCCCAAAAACAGCGCTTCGATGCCCCCTAAAAGGCTGCCATTGCCCCGCCCCCAATCTTTCGCGGAGGCAGCGGTCGCGGGGCCGTCAATACTTAGTCCCAGTTCAGCCGGGTTAATTTGCCAGATGCGATCCTCGTCACGCAGCAAAATACCCTCTGCGCTCCAGCTATTCGTCAGCAGCACGGCAGCCTCGGATTCAGACTTACCCCCTATATCGACTCCCGCCGCACTTACCCCCGGCAAAATATCTCCAGAGCTGTAAAGTACAACCAGCACCAGCACAAAAATGAAAAGGATCAGCATCCCTAACCCGATAGGTGTTCCTAGCGCTAATGCCAGTACCAAACGTCGCCGTTTGATTGCTTCCGGACTGGGCGGCGTTTTGGGCTTCTTGCGTGCCCCTATAAACGGCGTAGACTGGCGTGGTTTCAGGGGCGCTGGATAAGGCTGCGGCACAGTTGGTTGGTTGGGGTCAGAGCGATAAGGTTGCATTCTTCCTCAAGGACTGCTAGTCTGCTTCCAATTCATTGTAGCATAAGCGAGTTTGTTTCTTACCCAACTTTCGGCGGATGTTTGTATTATCTCTGCCTGACAGTGACCAGTTCCGAGCGAATCTGCCTGAGCGCATCGCGGGTCTTGACCGTTTCGCGGATGGTGTTAACAGGCATCATGCCGTGCCAGCCAACGGTGGTCATATATTCAATACTGATGCCCCCGTGATAATCTTCTCTGGCGAGATCGTGCATCAGCGCATTCAAGTCAATCCGCCCCTGGTCAAATGGTGTTTGCAAACGGCCTTTCACCGCCTGCCGAATCTGGATATGGGATGTGTGCTGCAAGAGAGGTCGGATGTCCGCCAGCGAATATCCCTGCACAATGAAATGGGCATAATCCAGGGTAATGCTCAACCCAGGCACGGCTTCAACCACTAAAAGAGCCTGCTCTGGCGACATGACTGCCGAGTCCATATGCGGTTCAAACGAAATCCGCAGATCATCAGTCGCTTGCACAATTTCCAGCAGTGCCGGGATGCTCCGTGCCAGGGAATGGTCTGGCCCGTCTTTGTGCAGGATTCCAGGTGAAATCGTGATGCCGGGTGTTCCCATCGCCGATGCAAAAGGCAGCAGTTTTTTGAACCGGTCGAGTTGTTCCTCACGGCGTTCGGGTTCTGGGGCGTTAATATAGGGCAGCATCAGGTAAAGGTCAGTCACATTCAGATGATAATATTGCAGCAGCGACCGGATATGCTGCGCGACGACACCGGGTTGTGCGGCGGCACTTTCAAAATCCAGATGCGGGCCGCTGGCGAAATCCACATTCCGAAAACCTAACCGCGCTACGGTGCCCAGCATATCTTCCAGTGAACGGTCGGTAAACGCCCACGCATGACAGGCTAATTCCATCATGATTCGTCATCCTCGCCGCTTCTTAAATTCATAAAATTACGGGACAGCGCTTCAGTCACATCCAGTTCGTCCCGTGTTCCCATAACAATCATTCGCGTGCCAGGTTCAAGGAGGGTATCGGCGGAAGGGCTGGTGAGCAGTTCGCCGGTAGAGCGGTACAAGCCAAGAATCAGTGCGCCGGTGCGGTTGCGTAAATCAACTTCGCCCAGGGTGCGGTTGCTGATAATTGAACCGTCTTCCACGATAATTTCTTCCAAAGTTTTTTCTAGCTGCCCCGCCGTCCCAGTGACATCGAGGAAGTCAACTACGTAAGGTCGGATCGCCAGATTTGCCATTCTGCGCCCACTTAAGACATAGGGAGAAATGACCCGGTCTGCCCCGGCTCGCATAAGCTTGGCCTCGGAATTTTCATCGGACGCCCGCGAGATAATAAACAGATTCTCGTTCAAGCCCCTTGCGCTCAGAACAACATAGACATTGGTGGCATCGTTCGCCGTTGCACAGATAATACCTCTGGCCCGTTCAATTCCCGCCATGAGAAGGACTTCATCTTCGGTTGCGCTGCCTTCAATGACCAGATACCCGTAAGATTGTGCACGGGCAATAGCGTCGGGTTTGTTTTCGATGATCACAAAGGAAATTTCCTCATGCCGCAGGGCCAGCGCAACTTCTTCTCCTACCCGGCCAAATCCGGCGATAATAAAGTGCTTCTTCATCGCTTGCAGGCGCGAGGTTTTCTGTGTTTCTTCCACCGTTTTAATTAACTCCCCGGTCACGACATATTCCACCGAACTGCTGATACCATAGGCGATAATGGTGATCGACATGACGATCAACAGCACCGAAAAGCAACGCCCGCTATCATCAAGGGGGCGTATTTCCCCATAGCCGACGGTCGCAATGGTAATCATAGTCATGTAAAAAGAATCGGAGAGATTCCAGCCCTCCAGAACAATATATCCAGCAGTCCCGAAACCAATCACCCCCGCAACCGCGAAAATCAGCCCCCGTATCAGGAAAAAGCCGCGCAAAATCTGAAGCGGTTGGCGGGTGCTTTCCCGCAGTTCAATCAACGCCTGGTGAAACTGGATAAACTGTCGGATCAGGTAAAATTGCAGTTGTCTACGCACCAGTGACCGTTACCTTCAATTCACCTGCGGCGGGTCGGGTGACGATGCCTGCATATGTTGCAATCACATCATAGGAGCAGTCACCGTCCTGGACAAATTGTAACATCAAGTTGTTATTTTCTAAGCTTTGAGGAATAAACTGAGCATCACAGCCCTGCGTTACTATGACCAACACCACCAGTATCTGACTGGCAAAATCAAAATTCTGCCTGTGGACAGGTTCTTTACAATGAGAATCAAGGGTGTTATAGAATCCTTCCAGCGCGGCGTTATCAGACAGAATAATCACTTGATTGTGCAGTGCTGCCAGGGCCTCGTAACAAGTGGTATCCAGCAGCCACCCCGCATCTTGCACCGGGAATGCTGTGAAGGTGGGCAGCACATCAGTCATGGGAGTTGGTGCGGAATCGTCAGAAACGCGCGTCAGACTGCACGCAAGTGTCGAAAAAATCAACCAAAGAAGCCATCCCCGCCGCATGGGATTGATTCTGGCGTGATTCCGCCCTTCTCGCAATTGGGGTTAAGGAATTTTTCCCAAATTAACACATTTTTATCCCAAATTGCGCTGTTCATCGTGCCTGCGTGCTATAATTCAGGCAAAAATTTAAGGTGGTTTTGCCTATGACAACCCTGGAACGCAACCCCGGAATGCCTCTAGACCTCGGCTGGGTCTACGCTTCGCGGGTCAATCTGAGTGCAGTGGAACGGCGTACCTCAACCCTCACCAAACGACGTTCAGTCAAAAAGGATTGGCAGGCAGCATGGCTCCTCAAGGCCATCACAATGATTGACCTGACGACCCTCTCCGGCGACGATACCCCCGGCAATGTGCTGCGCCTGTGCAAGAAAGCCCGCCAGCCGGTCCGGACTGATTTGTTGGAAGCGCTTGGCATGAGGGACAAAAACCTCACGGTTGGTGCTGTTTGCGTTTATCACCGCCGTGTGAAAGATGCTGTTGAAGCTTTACAGGGAACCAGTATTCCAGTGGCGGCGGTTTCAACAGGGTTCCCTGCCGGACAAAGCCCCTACCAACAGCGCCTTGAGGAAATTCACGAATCCGTTGCGGCAGGCGCGAAGGAAATTGATATTGTTATTTCCCGCGAACACGTTTTGCGCGGCGATTGGGAAGCGCTCTACCGCGAAACAAAAGAAATGCGCGAAGCTTGCGGTGATGCCCACATCAAAACCATTCTGGCAACAGGCGAACTTGGCACTTTGAAAAATGTCCGTATGGCGAGTCTGGTGTGTATGATGGCGGGTGCGGATTTTATCAAGACATCGACAGGAAAAGAACCAGTGAATGCCACCCTGGAGGTTGGTCTGGTAATGGTGCGTGCGGTGCGTGATTACTATGAACGCACCGGGTACAAGGTCGGTTTTAAGCCCGCCGGAGGGATTCGCACCGCTAAGGATGCAATGAATTGGGAAATCCTCATCAAAGAGGAACTGGGGGACGAATGGCTGACACCAGCACTGTTCCGTTTTGGGGCAAGTGGGCTGCTGGGCGATATTGAACGCCAGCTTTCCCATCATGTCACCGGGCGATATGCCGCCCGTCATCATATGCCAATGGCGTAAGGAGCAGCACAATGAGCGTAGCAGAAATTTTTGAATCAATGACCTACGGCCCTGCGCCTGAAGCGAATGATGCAGCCACTGCCTGGCTCGATGACCACCAGCGCAAATTTAATCTTTTCATCAAAAACCACTGGGCCGCCCCAAAATCGAAAAAATATATGGACAGCAAAAATCCGGCGACGGGCGAAACACTGGCCCAGATTGCCATTGCCGGTCAGCCAGATATTGAGGATGCGGTCAGTGCAGCACGGGAAGCATTTGGGCCCTGGAGCAGTTTGTCCGGGCATCAACGGGCCCGGCATCTGTACGCGCTGGCACGGACGGTGCAAAAGCACCAGCGTTTGCTGGCAGTGATCGAATCTATGGATAACGGAAAGCCGATCCGTGAGTCACGGGATATTGATGTGCCGTTAGTCGCACGCCACTTCTATTATCATGCAGGCTGGGCACAGTTAATGGACTCAGAACTGCGCGATTACCAGCCTGTGGGAGTGGTCGGGCAGATCATTCCCTGGAACTTTCCCCTGTTGATGCTGGCCTGGAAAATTGCGCCTGCCCTGGCAATGGGAAACACCGTCGTCATCAAACCTGCTCCTTACACCAACCTGTCAGCGCTGCTTTTTGCGGAACTGGTCGTAGAAGCCGGACTGCCGCCTGGGGTTGTGAATATCCTCACGGGCGATGATAAAACCGGCGCGGGCATCGTCGAACACGCTGGTTTTGACAAAATCGCCTTCACCGGGTCAACCGAAGTTGGACGGATAATCCGCCGCGCAACGGCTGGCACCGGTAAACGCCTCTCCCTGGAATTAGGCGGGAAGTCACCGTTTCTGGTATTTGACGATGCCGACCAGGATGCCGCAATCGAGGGCATTATCGATGCGATCTGGTTTAATCAGGGTCAGGTCTGTTGCGCCGGATCGCGTTTGCTGGTGCAGGAGAATATTGCCGATAGTTTCCTGAACAAACTCCGCAGTCGTATGGGCAAACTCCGTGTAGGTGATCCACTTGACAAGGGGATTGATCTTGGCGCGATTGTGGATGTGATCCAGTGCCAGACCATCGAGAATTGGGTCAAAAAAGGGTTGGCCGAAGGTGCGGAAATCTATCAACCAGAGATTTCCATGCCGCAGAATGGCTGTTTTTTCCCGCCCACCCTGCTCACTAATGTCGCTCCTGCCGCAACCGTCGCACAGGAGGAAATTTTTGGCCCGGTGCTGGTAGCGATGACCTTCCGCACCCCGTCTGAAGCGGTAGAGCTCGCCAACAACACCCGCTTTGGCCTTGCAGCTAGCATCTGGAGCGAAAACATTAATCTCGCGCTGGATATTGCCCACAAGGTAAAAGCCGGAAGCATCTGGGTCAATTCGACTAATCTGTTTGATGCGGCATCCGGTTTTGGCGGTTATCGGGAAAGCGGCTTCGGTCGGGAAGGCGGCAGGGAAGGGTTGTATGAATATGTTCGCCCGAAATGGCAGAATCGCCCCCAGCCCAAGATTGCGGTAGAAAAACCCGACCCCAAATGGGGCAAACTGGTTCCCGGACGCCCTGCGCCGCTGAATGGACACAACGGTGCATTCGCAAAAATCGACCGTACACCCAAGTTATATATTGGGGGTAAGCAGGTTCGCTCTGATGGCAATTACACCCGCACCATATGGGGCGCGAATGAAGCATCAGTTGGGCAGGTCAGCGATGGCAATCGCAAAGATATTCGGGATGCCGTTGAAGCCGCCCATAAAGCAAAGGGCTGGTCATTTAAGAATGGTCACAGCCGTGCTCAGATTTTGTATTATATCGCGGAAAATCTGGCGATACGTGCCGAGGAATTTGCACGCCGATTGGTCACGATGACAGGACAAACGCAGGAATCCGCTGAGCAGGAAGTGGAACTGACGATTTCGCGCCTCTTTACGTATGCGGCGTGGTCGGATAAATATGGTGGTGTGGTACAGGAAACGACACTTCGCGGTGTGACCATTGCGCTGTACGAACCTGTTGGCGTGATTGGCATCGCCTGTCCGGATGAATACCCCCTGTTGGCATTTGTCTCGCTGCTTGCTCCGGCCATCGCACGTGGCAATACCGTCGTCATTATTCCATCTGAAAAATACCCCCTCAGCGCAACGGATTTTTATCAGATTCTCGAAACCTCTGATTTACCCGGCGGAGTCGTGAACATCGTGACAGGGGGACGGGATCATCTTGCCAAAACGCTCGTAGAACATGATGACGTAGATGCGATGTGGTATTTCGGCGGTGCGGAAGGCAGTTTTTATATTGAATACCTGTCCGCCTCAAACATGAAGCGCACCTGGGTGAGCTATGGTGAAGCCTTGGACTGGCTCGATTCACATCAGGGCGAAGGGGATGACTTCTTGCGCGAATCGACCCAGGTGAAAAACATCTGGGTGCCAACCGGAGAATAGAACACAAGTGGCGAGGCTGTTTGGTTATTCTGCCTCGCCGCTGATGGGACGCTCATCAGGTGGTATCCAGGAGTTGACACGGAAGTAAATGTCCTCACTCTGGATAGTTTCACCGGAATCGAGGGTGGCAGCAGCTTGTAAGAAATGTTCGCCGGGTGTCAGTACCCACCACATTTCAAATGGATAAGCGGTGACTTCCCCTAACAGGGCACCATCCAGCAGATACTGAATCCGGACTGTATTGGCAGGGGTGGTAACACGCAGCAAAATCCGCTGTGTTTCCAGAGGGGTGAATGGGGTCAACTGAAATACGGTATACGGGTCAGGGGAAAGGAGTCTGACGGGAATATCATTCTCGCCCACAGGAACCGCCCCCAGCGGGGGTGCGGGGATGCCGTGCTGTGCTGCCCAGGTTCGTGCTTCCTGCGGCAGCACCAGAAAAACTTCCTCTTTGCGAAATTCAGATGGTGTATTCTCGTCCGCGAGTAATCCGGTACGGGTATCGATCACAAAGGTCTGATATAGATTGTCTTTCTCTGTTGGGACGACTTCTTCCAGGAACCATTCCCAGGCACGCTGTGGGCATTCTGGCGTGGGTAGTAATCCACTCATCGCGCAGACCTGCATTCGCGCCAACCCGGAAGGTGGTGTCCAGGTGAGTTCGGGCTGGCCAAGCAGCACAGCCCGCATAAATTGATTCCAGATGGGGCCTGCGCCGCTAATGCCGGAGATATTTTTCATTGCAGTGTTATCCGCATTGCCAACCCATACCCCCACCACCAGATTCGGCGTGTAGCCTATGGTCCAGTTATCGCGGAAATCGGTTGTGGTTCCGGTTTTTGCCGCTGCCGGACGACCGATACTTAACGCGCTGCCCCGCCCAAAGGAGGGAATGCGGGCATCCTCATCAGAAAGAATATCGGTGATTAAAAAGGCGATGCGTGGGTCTAGCTCCCAGGCTCCCAATGCCTTTGGTTTCCACTGGTACAGAATCTCTCCCTCTTTATTGCGGACATCGAGAATATACACCGGATCAATCCTCTGACCGCCGTTGGTAAACGCTGCATACGCTGAAGTCAGTTCTACGAGCTGTACTTCTCCGCCCCCCAGTGTCAATGACAGGTCAAAACGGCTGCTGTCGGTCAGGGTAGAAATGCCCAGCCTCGTGGTCAGACTGATCAGGGAGTCCATGCCCACATGATCCAGCGCCACTACCGCCGGAATGTTATATGATCCTGCCAGCGCCTCTCGAATCCGCACCGGGCCATGCTCGACCAATCCAAAATTGGACGGTGTATAACTTTCCAACCGCCGCGTGACGAACGGCGTCCCAATGTCCAGAATCATGGTTGCCGGAGTCATCGGTTCATCACTATTGGGGTCGAAGGCAGCCGCGTAGGTGAACGGTTTGAGCGCCGACCCCGGCTGACGGAATGCCAGTGCCGCATTGACGTTCCCGTCAATCGTCTCGTCAAAATAGTTCGGGCTGCCTACCATCGTTAAGACCTGTCCCGTGTACGGATCAATGGCAACAAGAGCAGCATTATGAGCATTTTTGGGCGGTGTTCCATCAATCGGGTTATTCAGCAGATCAATCTGCCGTACCACGATTTCTTCTGCCGTTCGCTGCCAACCCAGATCAAGGGTCGTGGTCACTTCCAGCCCACCGGAAAGCAGTTCTTCACCGTAATCACGCTCAAGCTGAGTCCACACGGCCGCGACAAAATGCGGCGCAAGGATTTCAAACGGGGCAGAGGAATAAACCAGAACTTCATTAGCGGCAATATCCGCCTGCGTCCGGGTGATGTAGCCATGTTTGACCATCAGCCCCAGCACGATTTTTTGGCGTTCTTTTGCCGCTTCTGGATTTGTCAGAGGGTTATACTGGGCGGGGGTCTGTGGTAACCCGGCCAGCATCGCACATTCCGCTAGACTCAAATGCTGCGCGGAATGCCCGAAATAGACCTGCGAGGCCGCCTCCACCCCATACGCGAGGTTCCCGTAGTAGGTCTGATTCAGATACAGTTCGAGGATTTCATTGCGGCTGTAATTTTGATTCAACTGCACCGCGAGGATCATTTCCCGCAGTTTGCGTCGAATGGTGCGTTCCGATTTTTCGTCACCTAACAGGAGGGTACGAGCGACCTGCTGGGTAATCGTGCTGCCCCCCGCCTGTACTTCCCCGCCGCGAATATTGATCCACGCAGCACGGACTATGCCTTCCAGGTCTATGCCTGGATGTTTGTAAAAATTGGCATCTTCGGTCGCAACGGTGGCGTTAACCATGCACTGCGGCAGGTTTTCCAGCGTGACAGTTTCGTGACTGCCTTCATACAAATCCACAATTTCATACAGAAGCTGTCCATTGCGGTCGTAAATGCGGGTGCTGGGGAGCGCTAACCCTGCCTCAATTTCTCCTATATCTGGCAGATCATGGAACAACCAGAAATAGAGAAATAGGATTGATGCGACAAACAGCATTCCACTGATGAGCAGAAAGCGCTGCCACCAGCGCCGATTGATCCACAACACGCGGCGAAGGGTCTTCAACATGAACATTCCATTTTTCCCATTCTATTAATTATAGAAGGCAACAGCGGCCACCTGCTGCATGAATACCCACCGGACACCTGAATTTATTCTGACGAATCGCCAATGACATTGTGATCGACAAAACGGACGGGATTGGTGACATCAAAATACATCGTCGCTTCTCTATCGCCGATGATCCCTTCGTAGACATCAAAAATGCCATCTTCTCGCTGGTGGCGGGTATGACTTTTGGCCCGCATCCCAAACACACGCATAATAGTCCAAGCCTCATTTTCCGATACAAGTTTCCAGGCAGTTTCAAAAGACTTACCGTTCCCTGTAGCTAAAATCGTGTCAATCATCTGCTCCACAAACAGATGATTCTTCTCGGCATCCGCCTTTTTGTCAGCACGCTCCTGTGCTACCGCCAGCATCATCCGTGCTTCCAGGTCCAGCGGGTTGGTATCTAATATGTTCCGGCAAATGGTTTCTACCTCACTGAAATCCGTCACATGGTTGGTAATCTGCATCAATTTTTGCCGGGTGATATGTTTGACAGCACGGTGTTCGTAGTTCAGGTAAGCGTCCCGCAGCGCGGCAAAATCGGCGCCAACGGGGTTGGCCTCAGTTGCGGCAGCAAGTTCCTTAAAGTCGGTCATGACAGGCGTCCTCTCGTTATCTATTTAAAATACTCCTAAATTTTAGGAGATGTGCAAACCTGACCGTAGAACAGATAATCTAATTGAGTACCAACTTTCTGACGCTTACCTGAACAAATCGTGTAAAGCCGGTAGGATTCAGTAAAATAAGAGGAAAACGTGAGAAAAATGAATGGACTGGATGCTTAAATCAATCCAGGTTGCTACGCCCAAAATGCACGGTGACGGCGAAAAGACCTGGGAGACAGGCATTTTTAAACAGCCGGTTTCGGGCGCAATTGCGGTGAGTACCCTCGGTCTGAAAGGTGATGGCGTAGGGGACACAAAAAATCACGGCGGGCCGGATAAAGCCGTCTGTTGCCATCCCTGGCAGCATCATGAATACTGGAACACCTACTTTCAGTGGAATTTGCAGCCAGGTGCCTTCGGGGAAAACTTCACGCTGGCAGGTTTGACGGAACAGGATGTTTGTGTAGGGGACATCTGGCAGGTAGGGAGTGCACGCTTTCAGGTTTCGCAGCCACGTGTGCCCTGCTGGAAGCAGGACAATAAACTGGGGGTGCCAAACTTCCAGAAAAAAGTGAAAGAAACCGACCGCACCGGATTTTATCTCCGCGTTTTGCAGGAAGGCGTAGTTACGCCGGGTGATCCGATCCAAAGGCTTGAACGTCCTTATCCTAAAGCCGGAATCATACGCCTGAACCGTGCTCTGAACGAAAAAGACAACCCTGCCCTGGCAGAAGAATTTGTAAATTTAGAACCACTTGCCGAAAGCTGGCGAAACATGTTCCAGAGAAGGATAAGAGGAAGATGAAGCGATTGATTGCGACCCTCATAATTCTGGCCTTTATGGTTGTGCCCACAATGGCACAGGAGCGTGCTGACACCCTGGGGGTGTATGGGACGCTGGTCAATAATAATCCGCTTGGCGGCACATTTGAATCGGGCATTGACATGCACCTGTTTGAATTTGATGGCGCGGCCAATGATCTTGTCACTATACAGATGATTGCTCTCAGTAATGATCTTGATCCGGCGCTGGTGCTGTTGGGCATTGATGGCAGCATCGTTGGTTGGAATGATGACAGTAACAATCAATTGAATGCCACCATCAACGCTGAACTGCCTTACAGTGGAACCTATTTTGTATTAGCGACCACCTTCCGCAGCTTGTATGAACAGGGGGAATTCCAGGGCGACTACCAGATTGTTTTGAATGGTGTCAGCCCCATTGACCCTCAAAACAGCACAACCGATGACGATCTACTGCCACTAGAGCCGGATAATGTTTACGAGGCAATCACCCTGGATGCCAGCACCCCGGTCTTTCTGGCGACTCTCACGGTTCAGGACACCCTGGCGGTGAATCTGTATGCGGAAAGCGACACCCTGGATACCGTCCTGTATGTATTCAATACGAAGGGCGAACGAATCGCACTTGACGATGACAGCAGTGGTTATAACTATAGTGCGGAATTGAAGGGCGTTCCCCTGGATGAGCCCGGCCAATACATGATTATGGTTGTCACACGTGGCTACGAACGCGAAGAAGAACGCGACAATATCAACGGCTTTATGAATCTCTGGGTTGACCGCAGCTAAACCGTTTGCATGAACAATTGCACATATGTATAATGCTCCTATCGTAGGCTTGCAGGGCTGTTCCCATGTCGGCGGTAGATGACATTAAGGCGCGGCTTGACATTGTGGATGTGGTGTCAGGCTATGCACCGCTTAAAAAAGCCGGGCGGAACTACAAGGCAAACTGCCCATTCCACAGCGAAAAAACACCTTCGTTTTTTGTTTTTCCGGATACCCAGACGTGGCGCTGCTTCGGACAGTGCGGCGAAGGTGGTGATCTGTTTTCGTTCGTGATGAAAGCTGAAGGGTGGGACTTCACTGAAGCCCTGCAAGAACTTGCCAGACGCGCGGGCGTTGAACTCAAGCCCCGTGAAAACCCCAAGCAGGAAGCCGCCGAAAACCGCCTCTACGATTTGCTGGCGATAACCGCCGAATTTTTCAGTGACCAACTCTCTGGCAGCCCCGCACACCGATATTTGAAACAACGCGGCTTGACCGACGAAACCGCGCAACTGTTTGGCCTGGGGTATGCCCTGAACCAGTGGCACGCTGCTCATGACCACCTGAAAGTCCTGGGGTTCACTGATGAAGAAATCATCAAGGCAGGTGTATGTATTCGCAACGAGCAGGGGCGCGTGTATGATCGTTTTCGCCACCGCTTCATCATCCCAATTCGGGACAGCCGTGGGCGTACCATTGGGTTTGGAGCGCGGGCCATTAACCCGGACGACGAACCCAAGTACCTGAATTCGCCGCAAAGCGAGCTCTTTGATAAGAGCCATACCCTGTTTGCGTTTGATATGGCACGGCGGACGATACGAGAAACGGAAACCGTCGTGGTGGTTGAGGGGTATATGGATGTGATCCAGGCACACCAGGCCGGATTCACCAATGTCGTTGCGACGATGGGAACCGCCCTGACCGACTCGCACATGCAAACGTTGAGCAAATATGCCCACCGGCTGGTATTGGCGCTCGATGCAGACATCGCAGGTATTAAAGCCACCATGCGCGGGTTGGATATCGCACGCGAAACCCTCAGCAGTGATCGGGTCATGGTGTTAGACGCGCAGGGAATCATGCAGCAGGCGGGCAAACTGAATCTGGATATTCGTGTGCTGGAAATTCCCGAAGGCAAAGACCCAGACGACTTTATCCGCCAGTCGCCGGAACACTGGCAGCCCCAGGTGGACAGTGCCCTGCCGCTCGCTGAATACATCATCAAAGCTGGCACGGCAAATCTACCGCCCAATGCCTCGGTTGCTGAGCGAGAAGCACTGGCGCGGGAACTTTTACCCTTGCTCACCGCGACGGAGAATAATCTTCACCAGCGGAATAACGTCCAACTCCTAAGCCATCGTCTGAAGCTCGATCCAAAGTCTATGGTTGCTTGGGCGGTTAACCGTACCCAGCAGGGTACGCCCAAAACCGGGAGCAGGGGCAAAATGGCAGAACAGAAAAAGTTGAGTGAAGCCCCGCCAATGGTGATGTCATTGAAAGGGCGCAGGCTGGAACAGTATTGTCTGTCGGTACTGATCCGAGAGCCACACCGTCTGTTTGAAGCCAATCGTCTGCTGCGGCAAATCAGCGAAAAAACGGGTGGGGCTGTCGTCCCCAAACTTGAGCTACCTGATTTTTCTCAGGGGGACTTTCAGATGATCTTTGGATTACTGGAAGACGCCTGTCTGCAAGATGAAAAAGACCCGCTTGATTATCTGCTGCAAAACGTGAATGATAGCTTGCAGAGTGCGATTGATGAGGTGCTGCCCGAACCCTTGGAAACTTTTGCGAGAAAAAAACGACTCTATACTACAGAATTAAATTCTGTACAGTTAGAGCAGAAACGCCGGCATTCCGCCCTGCGTGATGATTTTCAGGAACAGGTGCTGCGGATGCGCCTGGAGCGTATTGAAGAAAAGATCAGGGAAACTTATTTTCTTCAGGAAGAGGAAGGTGAGACCGTCATTGTCACCGCAGCTCACGCGCAGCTTATGCGGACGAAGTATATTTTGAACCAGGCCATCAAAGAAGTGCAGATGAATGGCAAAGAGGGATGAAACCGATGGTAAAACGCAAACCGACATCGGAAGAGAAATTGAATGCCGACATGGAAGCCCTGCTGACCAAAGGGCGGCGTACCAAGCAGCTTGATGAGTCCGAGGTGTTGAGTATTTTCGACGATCCTGAGGGCGAACAGGCCCAGCATTTTATGGAACAATTGGAAGCCGAACAAATAGAAGTCATTTTTTCTGATGAAGACGAACTTGAAGTAGATGATTTAGATGATCTTGACGATTTAGATATTGAGCCGGATGAGGATGATCTGGAAATAGAGGATGACGATGCCGACGATGACCTGGATGAACTTCCCCTACGGGGGACCGCCGGCATTTCTGACGATCCGGTTCGGATGTATCTCAAGGAAATTGGTCAGGTCGATTTATTAAATCAGGATAGAGAAACCTGGCTTTCCAGCCAGATTGCCGCAAAGATACTTTATCTGAGTAAAAAGGAAAAACTGCAAAAAAAACTGAAGGTCATGCCCGAAGATCGGGACATCCTGCTTTCCCTGTACGAAGATGCGTATATCTCCTGGACACGTACCCAGGAGCTCATTGGTCGCCTAGGGCAGGACATGCCTGACATGGCAAGTGTGATTAACGAAACACAGTCATTGCGCGAAACCTGGCGCATCGATGGCACCTCATATGCAAGAGACTATCTGCTTCAACACCAGTGGGGGAAAGATGACAGATGGGGTGCGGTGGCACAGGAATTCTTTGGCGTGTATCACATCCTGTACCTGATTCCGCTGTCCCTTCAACAGGAAATCCTGAAATTTTACCGGACGAAAAAAGACCTGCCATCGCCGGAAATGCTCACCCGATGGATAGACAACAATCCGCACTGCCTAGAAGAGATCAGCGACGAAATCCGGGATGTGCTGTACCGGGGACAGGAGGCGGAAGAAGCCCTCACCCGTGCCAATCTGCGCCTGGTAGTTAGTGTCGCTAAGCGGTATATGGGACGCGGCATCAGCTTTCTGGATTTAATCCAGGAAGGCAACATTGGCCTGCTTCGGGCGGTCGAAAAATTCGATCATACCAAGGGTTTTAAATTCAGCACCTACGCGACATGGTGGATACGACAGGCCATCAGCCGTGCAATCGCTGACCAGGCACGCACCATCCGTATTCCTGTTCATATGGTCGAAACCATCAACCGTTTGATGCGAATTCAGCGCGATTTAACCCAGGAAAAAGGTGCAGAACCGATGGCAGAGGATCTGGCACTAGAAATGAACTTCCTGACGAACGAGGAGGTCAGAAAAATCAAAGGGCTGCGTGATTCCGGTGAAAAGCTGGAGTTTGTCGATCCGGGGCTGTACCGCAAACTGCGCCGCGAAGCTAATAAGATTCGCCGGATTCTGCGGATTTCGCAGGAGCCGATGTCACTGGAAATGACCGTAGGCCAGGAAGACAGCAGTATGCTGGGTGATTTTATCGAAGATGACAAAATGGTCGGCCCAGTGGATGCGGCTACCCGCCAGCTTTTAAAAGAACAAATCCGGGACGCCCTCTTTGTGCTGAATGACCGTGAGCGCGAAGTGCTGGAAATGCGCTTCGGGCTGAAAGACGGGCAGGAACACACACTGGAAGAAGTCGGTAAATTTTATGGGGTCACGCGGGAGCGCATTCGTCAGATTGAAGCGAAAGCCCTGCGGAAGCTCCGCCAGCCGAATCGCAGCCGTCCCCTGCGCGATTATCTGGAATAATGCATAAGTCAAAGTTTTATCTTGATCATCCTGATGATCTGCCGCTGGATGCTATTGGATTGAGCGGTGGCATCCGGTTTGCGCTTTACCTGGTTTCCCTGCTGCCCTTTGTGGGATTTGTCATCGGGGGAAACTACTCGCTGCGAAAAAACGCCGCCACCCGGCAGCTTGGACGGCGGCTGTTATTATATGCCTTTGTTTTGCACGGATTTTATCTGACCTGCCTGTGTCCAGCGGTGCTGGCGTTAGCGTTTCGCCAATGAAGTCAGCGACTCGTGAAAACGATCAAACGCAGCCTGGGTGCGTTCTGGCGGCAGCGCATAGGAAAAACGTACCCAGTTCCGCCCTGCTTCGGAGAAGAAAGCGCCGGGTACAACTGCAATCCCGTAATCGCGGGCCAGAATTTCCCCCAGTTCAATCGAGCTGGTGTTTTCGTCGCACCAGTCTCTCAGGTCGATAAAGGCATAGTAGCCCTGCCCCATGATGTGACGGTAGCCAGTTTCCTGTAATTTCTGGCGCAGGATTTTGCGGCTGGCGTTGGTCGGTTCAATGGTACTGGCGGCGGCCTTCTCAAAGCCCATCTCGTAGGCTACAACCGCTACTGCCTGACTGTAGAAGTTCGGGAAAACCCCATGCGAGGCGCGGCTGACAATGAATTTGCAGACATCAGGCGAGGCAACCAGATGGGCACTTCGGACATTTGAGCCGCCCATTGATTTGCTCAACCCATCCAGAAACATCAGGCGGCTGCGTTCTTCGGGCGAGAAGGATTCCAGAACCTGATTAATATTGTATGGTTTTTCTTCGCTGATCCAGTGATACATCCAATCAAACAGGACAAACGAGATTCCCAGATCCAGTGCCTTGTGCGCCAGTTCAATCTGCCGTTCCAGAGGATAGTAATATCCCGTTGGATTATCAGGCGAAGTCATCAACATCCCTGCGATGCGTCGCCCGGATTTCCTGGCGTACCGCACAGCCTCTTCTAACCCTTCTTCCGTATGCACCCAGGATGCATTCTCATCACCTGGGGCCTGGAGAACATTCAACCCCATCGCATAGGGTCCCCAGTTATAGCTGATCCAGGGGACAGCCGAGGTCAAAAGCACATCACCGACACGACCGGTTCCCAGGTAAATCATGGCATCATAGGCTTTTAGCAAAATATCTCGCCCACCAATGCCAGCAACAACATTGTTAGCCCCCCATCCCGTCGCAGGGTGGATTTTCCAGTAGGCATTTGCAACCGCGTTACGGAAACCATCGTAGCCATAGGGTTGGTCGTAACCTGTGCCGTGTTTGACCTGCATTTCGGCTGCTTTCATCAGGATATCGGCAGGAATGCCATCCAAACTTTCACCCCCATCTCCCTGCGAGGCATCATAGGTTTTCGCGTCTGTCCCCATTTTATCGAGATAGGCTTTTAACCCTTTTTTGATAAGGAACATCCGTGAAGGAGGAATTTCCATCTGGTTCGCTGGATAGTCGCACACCGGGATCAAGTATTTTTCCTCGACAGCAAACCGGGGTTGTTGTGACATAACTACACCTTTGAATGATCATTTTCACTGTGAGTTTTAATGTTACCCCAGTTCGTTGGCCCATGCGTATATGCAGAATTAACAGACATATGTACAGCGGCATGTATCTAATACCTCGGTCGGGCGAAGTGTCCAGACCGTGACGACGGCGTCGATGTATCGTTGTTTCATCGCTCGTGCGACGGACACTCGATGATGCCCATCCACCACATAATACACATCGCCTGCCTGAATCAGTTCAATCGGCGGAAGAGATTTCCCGTCATACAACGCCTTTGCGATCCGCACCCAGCGATCTTTGCTGCCTTCCCGGATCGGATGAAAATCGCTGTCAAAATCATCCATTCTATCCAGGGTGCCTTTAATTTGATGAACCGGGACAGTTCTCAGCCCTACCTCATGACGATTTTCAATCGCAGCATGGTGCATGAGTTCCGTCAAACTTTGCAATCGGGATGAACGTCCTGTAATCTGCTTGGCGAAACGCTTAAGCAGACCGGACAGGGCAAAATTATCAAACGTCAGTTCAAACTGAGCTTCTTGGGATGTTACCGGGACAATCATTACTGCTCTCCAGTCGGCTTGTATTTTCAAGCTAACTGTAGAACAGTAATGATAGGCGGTGACCTAACGAAAGATAGGTTTTACGATAGGAGGCGGAGCGTTTTTGCCCGCGCCACGGCCTGCGTCCGACTCTGCACATTCAGCTTGCCATAGATGTTGTGCAGATACCATTTAACCGTTCCTTCAGTTAAAAAGAGCTGTTCTGCAATCGTTCTGTTGGAGTGCCCCGCGGCCACATGTTCCAGCACCTCAAGTTCGCGGTCGCTCAGGTTTTCGACAAACTCGCTGGAAGCTGGTGTTTCACCAAAGACCGCCAGCAGCTTTTCCTGGTAAGGGGATTCCGGAAGCTGGTTTAAAAGCTGCTGCATTGGGCGTCCTTCATCCACAAACAAACGCACATAACCTTCCGGCTCTGCCATCTCCAATGCCTGCTGCAACGTATAAATCGACCGTTCATGATCATTCGCCGCAAAGTAGGCCAGCGCTTGCAGCATCAAAATTTCGATCAGATTCCCGATCTGCCCATAGGCGTCAGCCTGCTGGTGCAGGTCATTCAACAGATCATGTGCGGCATTTATTTTACGCTGGGCAATCAGCACCCGCGCTTTGGTCAGCTTTTCAAAATCGGATGCCTGATCTGACCCCGCATCTATATCCTCCAGCCAGTAACCAGCGATATGAGTTTTGCCTTTTGCCAGCCACAGCCGCGCCTGCCATGCCTGCATCCCACACCAGTTAATGAATCGTCGCGCCTGTTCAAGCCGTTCGATACCTGCCTCACATTCTAAGATGCGGGCATACAGAATGTTGCCATAGACGAGAATTTTCATCTCGCCGCCCTGCTCGCCTAACTTGAGCGCTTTGTCTAGGTAGTCCCGCGCTTCGTCGAGTTGATTCCACTCGTAAAACACTTCCGCAATGCCGAGGTAAAGAATCCCCGTAACGGGTAAGGTGGTGTCGATCTGATCAAGTGCTGCGCGGTAATGTGCTAATGCTTGATGCAACCTGCCCTGTGCCTGCTGTACCTTGCCAATGAAATAGGTAGAAAACACTTCTGCCCGTTGATTCCCGGCTGCACGGCTGAGATTTTGGGCTTCAGTAAAGACGCGCCGCGCCCGTTTTAAATCGCCATTATCCAGGTAGGCGTGCCCCAGATTCAGAAAAATATCTGCCCGCAGCGATAGCGCCTCTTCAGGTAAGTGTTGCAGCGCATATTCGCCGCATGAGATGATCTTAGCCCGATCTCCCAGGTACGCCGCGATACGGGTATGGATAGCCGCACTTTCCCCGACAACTTGTGGCGAGGTGTCCTCAATACCTTTCAAATAACCAAGGGCTCGGTCACTTTCTCCGCTGTGTGCCAGCGCCCAGGCATAAACCAGTCGCAGGTCATTGTCTTCCCAGACGAGGGGTTCCGGCAGCGCTGACAGCCAGTTTTTCACGGTGTACACCTCGCCCCGTGCGATTTTTGCCCGTGCGTGGGCTTTAATCAATCGTGCCGCGAGGGGTGCGTCACCTAGCAGCGCATGAAAGATCGCATCATGAACGTTTCCCTGCTGCTCATGCCACAGCGCCGCCCGACAATGTAATTCCTGTGCCGGTTGCGTCCTATTGAGACGGTCCCGCAGAAAATCAGCAAAGAGGCAGTGGTAACGGTACTGCTGGCGATGATCATCCAGCGGAATGACCAGCAAATTGGCTGCTTCCAGTTTTTCAAGAATTGACTGGCTGTCCGAGCGACCCGTAACCGCATCACATAAAGACGCATTCAAGTGGCTCAGGATAGATGTTTGCAGCAGGAAGGTTTGGATTTCCGCCGCTTGATTCTGGAAAATCTCTTCAGAGAGATAATCTGCAACGTAGCGGTGGTCACCTTTAAACGCGGCAATCGTGGTCTGCAAATCGCAGCACGCTCCGTGCAGCGCCGCCGCCGCAAGCTGCAAACCTGCGATCCATCCTTCTGTAACCGTGTGCAGGGTGTGAACATCTTCTTGAGACAGCGGAAGCTGCATTTCATCCTGAAGCAGGTATGCCGTTTCTTCGAGCGTGAAATTCAAATCTGCGGCACGCAGTTCCAGCAGTTGATTCTGGGCACGCAGCCGTGCAATCGGCAGTTTGACAGCGCTGCGGCTGGCGATCATCAAGCCAACATGGTCTGGTAGCTGTTCCAGGAGAAAGGCTACTGCACGCAGAACATCTGGCGAAGTCAGCACTTCATAATTGTCCAGCACAAGAAAAGTTGGCTGTACCTGGATTTCGCTTAACCGCGTCAGCACCACCGCTTCCGGCGATGATGGCATGATGCTGGTACGAACCAGATCAAGCAAATCTTCCCCAAGCGCACCGATCAGGCTTTGCCAGAAACAGTCCGCCGTGTTATCCGTTTCATGCAGCGAAACCCAGATGACATTTTTCCCCTCCGCCCAGTCACACAGCAGCATCGTCTTGCCGGAACCCGGTGGCGCGGCAACGACCGTCAGTTTTTTAGCCTCATCCAGCCGCTGATGCAGCCGTTGGCGTTGAATCAGATTATTCATGGCAGCCTCGCGGAATAAATGTTATTGGAATTATATCAGAACATCTTTTCAATCTGAGGAGATCGGTAGGGCGGTGTTAATGGGGGTTGGCGTGGGCGATTTTGCATCGGTTTCTACTCGGTAAACGATATAGAAACCGCCATCCTGTGACTGAAACCGATTCTCGCCTTCAGAATAGTGATCTGTTTTCCGAAGTGGCAGCCATAATTCGCCAAGCACTTCGATTTCACCAAACCACCTCAGTAAACTGTCACTGCCCCCGCTGACAACCAAGGCCAATGGGCTGCCCACGACAACCGCCTGAGCCTGCAACAGATCAAACCCCTGGGCGAGCTGCGAACTGATGTGAGTTAGCTCGGTCACTGGATAGGCTCGATGCCGAAAAGCCAGCACCCACAATCCGATCTCTGATGCTTCGGTATTGATGAGCAGTGGATAATCAGAAAAATCAAAGGTTTTTTCCGGCACCCCCGGCTGATTCGAAGGATATACCAGGTAGGCTGGATTGCCGTTGCCATCCGTCAGCACAACCAGCACCTGCGTATCAGGATTCGGATCATCGTTCAAAAGAGTCAGTTCCAGAATGGCAACCGACAGCAGTTCCTGCCCTGCCGCGCTGATGTGCAGAATTTCGCGGTCGGCAGGGCGGTCAGGGAGAGCAGTAGGAGGTTGTGCTTCTGGTATGCAAGCTGCCAGCAGCATCAGAAGCACAATCAAAACACCACGCCACATGATTCTTAGCGTTTGTGGGTACGGTTGAAATACCCACTCACCCAGCGCAGCGCTTCCAGTTCGTTTTGCGGCTGGAAACTGCCTGTGTCCAGTGTCTTATTCTCGAAGATGCTTTTCTTTGTCCGGTTTGCCATCATCGGGATCAGTGCCGCAATATGCTGAGTATCCTCCGCTAGAATAGGTCGGCACTGCCGCTGATTAAAAAGGGAAATCTGTTTCCACAGATTCTCAAGCTCTTCGTTTAGCGTCTCCAGATCAATTTTGGGCGGGCTGTTCGGAGGGAAGGCTTGCAGAAGACGATTTAATAACCCTTCCATGGCGTCGGATTCACGCAGGAGCTCCTGGGCACCTCGCACCCCGAACATGTGCGCCATCTCCTCACGAGACAGATCGGGTGTGAACTTTTTCTTGCCAGAAAAATACCCACCGAGGTAAATCAGCATTTCCAGACCGGTTTCCGGCGGAATCTGATTCAGTAACAGTTGTTCGTTCCGTTCCAGAGTGCGCCGATTCTGGGCCCGCTGCGTCCCTAACTGAAAAATATGGCGGGCAATAAAATCAATATTGGCACCGATATGGCTGCGTTCATCATCGGTCAAGTGCCCAACCATTGCATCCAGGTTGGCGCGGATACGATGGGGGGGCGGCACATCTTTGTTTTCGTGATACGTTGATCCCATGTCATACAAGAGTTGGGACGTAATCCGCAGTGCCTCTGTATACTTCAGCAGGTCGGTATCTTCGCCGAGAATCTGACGGAAAAGATAGGTGGCCTGCAATTTCTGGCCGATATTTTCCCCTAACTGCCGCCCAAAAAAGGCGGGTAGCGTATGGGCAACGGTCTCATCAGCTTTGCGGACGTAGACTCGCATCAGGGCCATTCCTGCCGAAGCGACCTGCATATCCCAATTGAGATGCTCCCAGACTTTGACCATCTGGCGGCGGCCTTCTTCGCCATTTTTCAACGCAACGTCCAGCATAATCTGCCCACATTCCAGCACATTGACGGCGTCACGATTCGCGGCGAGATACTCCATCAATTTCATGACATTCTCCACACCAATCGTCTCGACCAGTTCCTTTTCCTGATTCATCAGGGTAGACAGGCGGCGGGCCGGGTTGCGATAGGCATGATTCCAGTCACTCGCAATCAGCATGGAACAGTAGATTTTGGCACGCGGCTCAGAACGCAGCTTGCTCTGTTCCAGCAGGGCAAAGATTTGCTGCATGGTTTCAATGGGCAGCTTGAGGCCGAGAAAAATCCGCCCGGCGACTTCTGCAAATTCGGGCAGGCGGTTCAGCCCAAAAAGCTCACTCTGGTACACTTGCAGCAAATTGACCCCGGCCTCATGCCGTCCGGTTGTGAAATACAGCGCGGGAAGCATCTCCAGGGTGGTGGGAGAAAGGCTCTGTAGCTGCTTGGCGCTGGTGTAATATTTTGTAAAATACTGGATAAGCTGGTCAAACTGCTCCGCATATCCGGATTGAGCCGCCCGAACCACGCCTTCCAGAGTGCGCTGGTCAACCAGTTCTGTCCGTTCCAGCGTCACCGCCCATTCAATCAAGCGGCTCATGACGATCATCCTGTTTTCGGGCTCAAGCTCACTGACCGCTCCCACAAGCAGTCTTTCAGGAGGGTTTGCACGCGGTTGGGGATGCAAAAAGGTCAGCGCATATTGCAGTTTAGGCGGTAAATACTGGGAGAATGCCGGGTCGGTGGTCAGGTTTTGAAAACCTGCCAGCGGCATGTGACGAGTCGCCAGTGTAAACAACCCCCGCGCAAGTTCCTGATCATACACCGCTGATGCGCGAATCCGGTCGATAATTTGCGGCAGAACGCTCTCAAGCTGCATCGCGCTCGGTAGCGCCTGAATCTGCTGCAAAAAGCCGTTAATCCGCGGTGTATCCCGCTCTTTGAGCAGTTCATCCAGATGTTTGAAAATCGCAATGTAGCCGAGCCGGTGCCAGGGGAGGCTGGTGGCCTGCGGTACTGAGGTCAGCCAGTGTTCAACAATCTGCAAAACTTTCAGGTCGCGGCCTTCATCTTCAATCGCTGTCCGCAACTGCTGGTAAATGGACTCTGCCACCGGGCGATTTGTTGCGGCGACTACTGGCAGCACATCAGCATGTTCGATGTTGGTATCCAGTACCAGGGTAAACGCCAGCAGATGACGGGCATAGCGCAGGGCTAAATCTTCTGGCAGGGTCGGGTCTTGCTGCAAAATTTCTGCAATGATTTCCCTGTCGGCTGGCTGGTTATTTAACACCGCCGCATCAATCGCGGCCCGCCGCGACGCAAAATGCAGTGCTTGGGCCAGACTTTCTTTCCGCATGGCTCGCCAGACCGCCGTGCGAGCCATACGGGTCGTATTTTCCACCACCAGCGAAGCGTCCAATCGAAGCTGCGATGTGATAAATTTGCTGTATTTGTCCTGAGGTGGTTCACCGATCATCTGCCCTGCCAGCCAATCATAGACCAGATGGTCAGCAGGAGGGTTACCTGCCGCCAGGAACTTCAACTGGACACGGGTATCTTCTACTTTTTCTACGGAAATAGCCCAGGTCACCCCCAGACGGGCGGGCGCGGGCAGCAGGCACAGCATCCCGTGAATAAAACGCATCCGTTTTTCCAGGGATGGAGGCGCATTGATGATCGCTATTGACTGGCGTTGAATCAGCCCGGCCAGAAGCCCTTCAACATTTTTAACATTATCACCACAGTAGAAATACAGGTCGTAAAGCAGTTTTACCTGAAAATCGTCCTCAAGCGGTTGGGGGTCTTCCAGGGTCAGTAATGGAAGGTTACGATGCTGCTGCTCGAAGGAAGGCATGTCTTTTTTCGCCAGTCCTTCCCAGAATCGGTAATTGCCTCCCAGCCAGCGCAGCGCGATTCCCGGCACAATCTGATAATGAAGCTGAGGATGACCCTCCTTTGTGCGTTGGGATTTCAGAAAAATGTATTCGAGCGTTTCACCCCTGAACAGGCCAATGGAACTTGGCAGGTCATTGGAGGCCTGGTCGAGAGGGGGCGGGCTGATACGCGCGTACTTTAAACATTCCTGTACCTGGGGGAGTGTTATCCCCGGTGTACTGGCGAGGATCCCCGGCGAACCGACTGGCGCACCGTTGAGAATCAGGTTTCCGAAATAGAAGTGTTCAATTTCAAAAATGCGAGCCACTGTTGGATAAACTTTGTATAGATAATCTCCCTATAATAGTAGCACTTTTTTTTCTTTATCAACAATGACTAAGGGACTTTTCAGGTTGCCGTCCAGTGTTCAATAATCTGGATTATTTCCTGCATGACGTCATCAATGGTTTTGTTGTCTGTCAAAATATAAATGGCGTCTTCTGCCCTGGTTAAGGGAGCAAGGCTGCGTTCGGTGTCGATTTTGTCCCGGCGCTGCATGTCATTAACAACAGTATCCAGGTCGGCCTCTTTGCCAGCATCCATCATTTGCAGATGCCGCCGTCGTGCACGTTCCGACAGCGAGGCATCAATATACAGTTTTAAGTCAGCCTCCGGCAGGACGACAGTGCCAATATCTCGTCCCGCTAAAATCACATTTCCCTGAGCCGCAACTTTGCGCTGAAGCGGGAGCAACGCTTCACGCACGACGGTCATTTTGGAAATCGGAGACACATGGCTTTCCACACTTTTGCTGCGTAAATGATCGGTCACATCCTCCCCATTAGCGATAATGCGATAACTCGAAACCCCGTCATGTTCAATCCGCAAATTGAGCGTGCTTAAAACTGCTGTCACCGCATCGACATCCTCATAAGGCACATTGCCCTTTAAGACTACATAGGTAATCGCCCGGTAAAACGCCCCGGTATCTACAAACAGGTAGCCATACTTTTCTGCTAACCGTTCGGAAATTGTACTTTTCCCTGTTCCCGCAGGCCCATCAATAGCGATTATGCTAGGTTTTGGCACTGCCACATTCTCCCCACAACAACCACTGGGCATTATATACGAATTTTCTATGAAAATCTGTGCTCAGAGCGCAGAGCTCCATTAAAATAGGTGTAGATTAGAGATAGACGCGGACATCACACATGGCGATCATTTTTGTTTTGGAAGACGACCAAGACTTACGTAACCTGTATACCCGTGCCCTGAAGTTCAAAGGGTACCAAGTCGAATCTGCCGAAAACGCCGAAAAGGCGATTGAACTTCTGCGCTCTGGGCAGTTTATACCGGATGCCGCCGTGCTGGATATGTCCATGCCAGGGCTGCCGGGATCGGCGGTCGTGGACTATATTCGTACACAAAGCCCAATGCCGGATTTGCCGATTATCGTGATTAGCTGCGACGACGCATTTAAGTTTTCGCTCTCGTCCAGCGAAGTTAAGTTTATCCCTAAGCCGATTAATCTGTCAGATTTGTATTCGGCTGTCGCGGCTGCTGTTTAGCAAGCTCCGCCAAGAACCACTTCTCTTCCTCACTCAGCGGCGCATCGGCAAGCATGTCAGGGCGGCGCTGCCATGTCCGCCGAATGCCCTCTCGCCGCCGCCACGCTTCGATCTTCGCATGATGCCCCTCCAACAAAACAGATGGCACTTCCAGCCCTTCAAAGTTGGCGGGACGGGTATAGTGGGGGTGTTCCAACAGACCCGTCGCGTGGGAATCAAGTTCCGCCCCCTGTTCTGCTCCCAGCACCCCCGGCAGCAGCCGTGATACCGCATCCACCAGCAGCATCGCGGGCAGTTCACCACCCGTTAACACAAAATCCCCGATGCTGATTTCATCTGTGATACACAATTCGATTACCCGCTCATCGACCCCTTCGTAACGCCCACACACCAGGATCAACCGCTCATACTGAGCCAGCTCGCGGGCAACCCTTTGATTAAACACTCGCCCCTGCGGGCTCATCAAAATCACAGGACAAGTATCAGTCTTTTTGACATCTCGGATCGCGGCAACCAGCGGCTTAGGCTTCATGACCATTCCTCCTCCACCGCCAAAAGGCGTATCATCCGTAACATGGTGTTTGTCGGTAGTATAGTCACGAATATTGAAAAGATTAACCTGGATTAATCCGGCTTCCTGGGCACGTTTTAGAATACTTTCGGTCATCGGTCCGGCGAACATTTCCGGGAACAATGTCAGGATGTCAAAACGCATGGGTTTATGTCCTTCGATCATGTCACACAATTGGCAAAAGGTTACTGGGCATCCAGCGCGGCTAAAATGATGCGTTCGCCTAACACGGCACCATTTTCATCCAGAATTGGATAGCGTTCGCCCGTATCTGTTCGGTACAAGCCCAGGGTCAGAAAATAGCGCCCTTTGGGGATATTGTAGCTTCCCATGTAATTATCCTGAATAAAAACGATGTCACGGCTCCACCAGTTCGCCGGAACTCCAAGAAAATCCCGCCCGAAAACAACACGCCCGTCCAGCGCAACGAAATGCACAAACAGACTCAGAGGGACGTTATAATCATCAACAAGCGGCTGCAAATAAAGCTGTAAATTCAGGCCGTTATCCACACCATTATCCACATTGGGGATCGTCGTCTGCGGGATTTCCATCCCCACAAACTGCAATACATTCCCAAAATTCACCGGATAGTCATACGGTAGGGCCCAATCCGTCAGATTTTCCGATGGAAAACTATCTGGCGGCCCCAGATAAGCCTGTCTCTGACTGACCTGCGTCAGCCGCTGTGCGAGCATATCTCCTTCAGCAGAAATCCGATACACCCAAAACGCAATTTCGCCATCCTGACGGTAAATCGTATCAACATAGGAAGTACCCATCGCTTCGGTCAACCAGTCCTTATGAGAAGGAACGATGGGCTCTAGCGGGGAGACAAACAGCAGTGTCGGCTTGTCATTTAAGGCAATATCAACTTCACCCTTAAACCAGACGACTTTTGTATTTTCGGGTGGGTTGGCGAACAGATAAATCAACGGGTCGAGGTATTCCGGCTCGCTGGTTGAAACAAGTGCCAGTTGTTCATCCTGTTCCCGTAGATAGCGGGCGAGCTGCTCCAGATCATCACGGTAAATTGACTGCACATCGTCATTTTCCACCCACTCATTAAAATAAGCGGGCCAATCCAGTGCTGCTGTCAGGGCAATCGCTGCGATACCCAGACCCCAGATCATCTTGTTTAGACTCGGTTTGATATTTCCTAAAGTATCCAGACTGAGGGCGATGAACAGCATGAGACTGGGCAGGGTGGCTATCGAACGCAAGAACGACGGGGCAGAAACGGTCAGCAGACTTGGAACAAGGCCAGCAACCGCCAGCACTAAAAACAGGATGTTGATTGGCTGACGGCGGCTTCGCCAGAGCATCAGCAAAAATCCAGTATAAACCAGCCAGCCTATTGGCGTGGTAAAAAGTGGACGGTCTGCGATGTTATAACGCCATTCCGGATCGCCTTCAAAATAAGGCATTCCAAGCAGCTTACGAGCATTTCCCAGGAGTTCATCAGGATGACCTTTTTTGAACTCATCCCAGGGACGAGAAATCGAATTCAGACGGTTTTGCCCCATCGGGTTATTCACCCGGTGGTAAATCATCGGCAGGGTGAGCCCTGCCCCCAGAATCGTGACCACGAGCAGCTCGCGCCAGCATTTTTTGAAGGCTTCACGGTCAAAGAGGGCAAGCGCCAGCAGAAATCCTGCACAGGCAGCATAAAGCGCAACAGACGCGGTGTATGTGTAAATCGCAAAACCGAGCGCAATGCCCGTGAAACCAACCAGTTTCCAATTGAATGCCGCTGAACGCCGAGATGAGCTGCTGATTCGCCAAAGTCCCCAGGCAACGACCAGAATCACTGGTGGCAGCAAGACCGCTCGCAGGCCGACCCGGCTTGTAAACACTGCCCAGAAGGAAACCGCCGCCAGCCCGGATGCAAAAACCGCTGCGCGAAAACCGTATATCTCTCGTGCCAGACGGTACAGTAAGGCTACGGTGAGCATTCCGCACCAGAAAGCGGGTATTTTGACCATGAGAAGCGAGCTGCCGAACAACAGATATGACACTGCCAGCAGCCACACGTAGCCGCCCTCATGTCCCTGATTAGTTTCGTAAAAAACGCGGAAATTCCCCTCAGTGATAATCGACTGGCCTTCCTGCGCTTTAAAAAGTTCATCGTGCTGCAAACCGGGCGGGGCTTCACCCAGTTGCCACAGACGACCAAACACCGCCACCAGCAAAATCAGCGTAATCACAACTAATCGTGTCAAAATACGCGCCTTCTCATCTTCAAGCACAACATTGTAGCAGGCTATTTCAAGAGAATTTTCCGACGGTCAAAAGGCGGTTTTCTGACAGCGAAAAAACTTGACGCCTTATTTGTTATAATCGGACTGCACACTTGTTCGATATGGTCTAATGAGGTAAAATAGACGAGGTAGAGATACCCCTGATGATGCGATGGATGTGTAGTTTAAATCCCCTACTGAGGAGTAGAGTTAATGGTTGACCAGAAACAGCCGAGCACGTATACCGAAGCGAATATTGACTACCTGGAGGGTGTTGAGCACGTTCGCAAGCGCCCTGGTATGTACATGGGTGGCACCGACATCAAAGCCCTGCACCACATGGTTTATGAGGTGGTGGATAACTCGGTTGACGAGGCGCTGGCGGGGCGCTGTGATACCATTGAGGTCATTCTCCACGCCGACAACGCCGTCACTGTGAATGACAATGGCGCCGGGATTCCAGTGGCCGTACATCCCAAATTCGGGGTTTCTGCTCTGGAACTCGTGATGACCAAAATCGGGGCCGGCGGAAAGTTCGATAACAACGCCTACAAAGTGTCGGGTGGCTTGCACGGTGTTGGTGTGTCGGCAGTAAACGCGCTTTCGGAGCATGTGACAGTCCAGGTAAGACGGGATGGACATCTCTTCCAACAGACCTATGCCCGTGGACACGCGGTGACACCCGTTGAAAAAGTACGCCCCCTGGAGCCAGGGGAACCGAGTGGCACCCGCACAACATTCTTACCTGACCCCACCATCATGGAAGAAACCGAATTTAGTTATCACACCCTCTTGCAACGCTTCCGCGAGATGGCGTTCCTGGCAAGTGGTGTCACGCTGATTCTACGTGATGAACGGACCCAACCCTTCCCAAGAGAAATGACCTTCTATTTTGAAGGGGGTGTGCGTTCCTTTGTGTACTACCTCAACCGCAACCGGGACGCCCTGCATCCGATTGTGTACGGGTCACGGGATGTTGTTATCAATGGTGACAATTCTGAAAAATCCTATACGATTGGGGTGGAATTCGCTTTCCAGTATACTGACAGCTCCACTACGACGGAATTAGCCTTTGCTAACACGATCAATACTCCGGATGGGGGACAGCATCAGAGCGGGATGCGGACGGCTATTACCCGCACGATCAACAATTATGCCCGCAAAGCCGGGCTGCTAAAGGAAAAGGAACCAAATTTCTCTGGTAACGATACGCTGGAAGGGCTGACCGCGATTGTCAGCATCAAGCACCCTGACCCGCAGTTTGAAAGCCAGACCAAAGTTAAACTCATGAACGCTGAGGTTAATGGAGCGGTTTCTCAGGTGGTGGGGGATATTTTCGCTGAATTTCTGGAAACCAATTCCCGTGAAGCACGGCGCATCGTTGAAAAATGTATGACTTCCATGCGGGCACGGGATGCGGCCAAGAAAGCCAGCGAACTGGTACGGCGCGGCTCAAATCTGCTGGAGAATACGACACTCCCTGGTAAACTGGCAGACTGTTCCAGCCGTGATCCCAACGGCACAGAGCTTTACATAGTTGAGGGAGATTCGGCGGGCGGCTGTTTTTCCGGCGACACTCGAATTGCACTGGCGGATGGACGCGATTTGAGTTTTGAAGAAATCATCGCGGAACAGGCCCAGGGGAAAGTTCATTTTTGTTACACGCTCCGGCCAGACAAAACCATCGGTATTGAACAGATTATCAATCCACGCATGACTCGCCGAAATGCGGAAGTGATCCGGATCACGCTGGATAATGGTGAAACCATTACCTGCACCCCTGACCATCTCTTTATGCTGAGGGATGGCAGTTATAAACAGGCACAGGATTTGATGCCTACCGATTCACTCATGCCTTTGTACCGTAAGTTATCCAGCAAAGAAAAACCAGGTACTACAATCGACGGCTATGAAATGGTATGGTGTCCACGTTCAGACTCCTGGCTTTTCACACATCTGCTAGCAGATTGGTACAATCGCTGGAAAGGGGTTTATGATGAAGTCACTGGTGACCATTATCATCATATAGACTTCAATAAATACAATAACAATCCCACTAATATTGTGCGGATACCTGCGGAAGAACATCTAGCTTTACATCGAGAACATATCCAGCACACCTTGCACCGTTCAGACAAATGGCGTGAATTTTATACCTCAAATGAGGAATACCGGGAGCAGAACCGAAAAAATCTCTACCAGGCCCAATTTGAATACTGGAATAACGAAACAGATCGGAAGATGCAAGCTGCGGCTCAGAAAGCTGCTAAACAGTGGCAGGATGAGGGACTTCTCGAATGGCGACGCGGAAAAACTCGTGAACAGTGGACAGACGAGTTCAGAACCAGGCGTAAGGCTGCTCTACAGCGTACCTACTATGATAAAACGATAGCAGCGTTAAAACAGTTTGAAGCGCAGGGAGAGCTTGATTTAGAAGCTTACAATACCTACCGCTTAGAGAAGAAAGACAAATCGCTGCTGAAATTCGATACTTTTTGTCAGCGTTATTTCGATGGTAAAGAGACTGTAGCGCTCGATGCTATCAGCAATTACAACCATCGAATTACTGCAATCGAGCGCGTTGAAGAAACCCTGGATGTCTATGACATCGAAGTTCCCAACACGCACAATTTCGCGCTGGCAAGCGGCGTGTTTGTCCATAACAGCGCCAAACAGGGGCGTGACCGTCATTTCCAGGCGATACTGCCACTGCGCGGGAAAATACTGAACACGGAACGTGCCCGCCTGCACAAAATCCTGGATAACAACGAAGTCCGGGCGCTGATTTCGGCTCTTGGTGTTGGGATCCACCCTGATTTTGATATTACTAAGCTCCGTTACCAGAGCATTATCATTATGACAGATGCTGACGTTGATGGGGCCCACATCCGCACCCTGCTGCTGACCTTTTTCTTCCGCTACATGCAGCCCTTGATTACTGAAGGGCATCTCTTCATCGCCCAACCCCCTATTTATCGTCTTGCACAGGGCAAGGATGCCCGCTACTACTATGCCCAACCGGGGGAAAACGACGCGGCGACCCTGGCACGGGCACTAAAGGACTTCAAGAATCCTGAAAAAGCGCATGTCCAGCGCTATAAGGGTCTGGGAGAGATGAATCCCGATCAACTGTGGGAAACCACGATGAATCCTGAGAATCGGCTTCTATTACAGGTCACTATTGAGGACGCCTCGGAGGCGGATAAGACCTTTGATATGCTGATGGGCAACGCAGTACCGCCGCGCAAACGCTTCATCCAAACCCACGCCCGCACTGTGCGGAATCTGGATATTTAACACCGCCTGACTCCCCTCGTGGCTGAACGAGGGGAGTCAGATTTATCAGGCGGGATAAGAATTACTCGCCGTTGGGTGTGATCGCCACCTCTGCCGCAGTCCAATCGGTACCCAAAAGATCAAGATCAGGATATTCTTCCTGAAGCTGGGCAACTGCCGCTTCAGCCAGGTCATTGCGCCATGCTCCCTCATCAGGTTCCTGCGTAATGACTTCATAGTTCAGCGCGATTTCCGCTGTCTGCGCGTACAGGTCAGCATTCATAATGCCGATGGGTGTTTCGGAAGGCCAGATCAGCTTGTTAATCTCGTTCATCATCCAGGCCTGGTGGCCAGCACCGAGGGTTGAGCCTTCTTCAAGCACATACTCAACACATTTATCCGCATTGTCCCGGCAGAAAATCCACCCACGCAGACTGGCCTTGATGAACTTGACCGCGATGTCTGCATTCCCTTCCTGAGCCAACCATTCTTCGTTGGCGAAGATGTTATCTTCCAGCATCGCCGTGCCGACTTCGTTCAGGTCAATCACATTCAAATCATCCAGTGTGTAAACCGGGAACGCATCATCTTCACCGACAAATTCCAGCACCTGCGCCAGTTCATTGTAAGTCATGGCGGCGGCGGCATCCACTTCGCGGTTCAGGAACAGGTTCATATCAAAGGGCTGATTGACAATTTCCACATCATTTGGGTCTTCCGGATCAAGCCCTTCTTTGACCAGCGCCGCAAACAAAGGAAATTGATTGCCAAAGCCCCAGACACCCACTTTTTTACCTTCCAGATCTGCGATGGTTTCAATGCCGCTGTCTGCCCAGGTCACTTCACGCATCCCACTGCGCTGGAAAATCTGAGCAATCACGACCGCGCCTGAGCCCGATTCGCGTGCCGCCAGATGGCTGCCCATCCAGTCAATACCAAATTCCGCGCCGCCTGCTGCGACCACCTGCTGCGGACCAATATCCGGGCCGCCAGGAAGGATGGTTACATTTAACCCTTCTTCGGCATAGTAACCTTCTTTGAGCGCGGCATAATAACCCGCAAACTGCGCCTGAGTCACCCATTTCAACTGCAAACGGACATCGACCATTTCTTCCTGCGCGATAGCCGACGGCAGGACACCTACCGCTAACAGCGCAACAAGGACTACGAACACCACTCGACGAAGCATAGAAAAAATCCCCTTACTAAAACTCTATCTTTTGAACTGCTGGATTTCAGCAGTTGTCATTACACGCAGCGCCTCCTTAGTGAGAATCGCTGCGGAAAGACCGATACCAGGGCATGGCTGCACGTTCTAAAGAAGAAACCAGCATATAAAACCCGATGCCAAAAAATGAGGCGACCAGGATTGCTGACCAGGACTCCGGAAAACGGAACAGGGCTGCATCCTCTCGAATCCGATAGCCTAATCCGGCCAGCGACCCACCAAAGAATTCCGCCACAATCGCGCCAATCATCGCCAGGGTTGTCGCCAGTTTTAACGCGCTAAATACAAATGGCAGTGCATTGGGCAACCGCAGCGACCCGAAAATTTCCAGTTCGGTTGCCGCATAGGAACGCATGAGTTCCAGTTGAATTGGCTCAACCGAGGTCAGCCCGCGTACAGTGCTAATCATCGCGGGGAAGTAACACAGCACCGCTACAATCGCCACTTTGGAATTGGCGCTGGTAACACCAAACCAGAAATTCGCAATCGGCGCAAACGCGATAATCGGCACTGAGTTGGCGGCAATCGCCAGAGGTAAAATCCCCCGGCTGAATTGGGTAAAGCGAGCGGAGATGATTCCGGTAAAAATCCCTAATCCGCAACCGACCAGAAACCCGAACAGCGCATTCTGGAAAGTAAACCAACCTGCCGCTACCAGCTTGGGATATTCTTCCTTAAAGGTGTCCCAGATAACCGTGGGTTTAGGCAGCAGGAATTCTTCGATTTCAAAAATATGAATCGCCTGTTCCCACACAATGATTGTGGTGATAGCCACCAGAATCGGCGCGATATTGCCACGTATCACAGTCAGGTACAACCCCAACCGTTCCCAGGGGGCCATGAGATAAACTGCTGAAATCAAGGCCACGCCCGCCAGCATTGCCGCTAAGTCAAATGCCCACAGGGGTTTGTTCTGGGCATCCCCGCCGAGTAGTTCGGTGAAAGTGCTGGTTTTGACATCGTAGTAGCTGGCAAAAAAGTTGTAATCTGCCACGACGACTGTCAGCACGTGCAGCACATACAGCATGAGCACAAGGGCAACTGCCAGCCGCAGGCGTTCAAACGATTTTTTCCCGTTGCCGAGCAATTTTTCGCGGGATTGGGATTGGTTCCAGGGTTCAACCAGCCCAACGACTGAAGCCAGCAGCAAAAGACTCACGACTAGTCCGCTAAAACGGATGCGTTCAGAAAAAATCGGGTGCTGGGCGATATACCCGGCAAAAACCATGATGAGCGCGACTGCCGCAGCGCCAGTCTGTAACCAGAATCGTTGGCGTTTGTAATCCCAGGGAGACCACAACAAAACAACAGAGGCCAATGCTGCTCCGGTAAACACTGCCGTGATGTTCAGCGTTTTGACCGGATTCACGAAAGCTTCTTCTCGAAATTCGTCGGCGAGTGTTTCAGCATCAAGACCATACAGGTCAAAGACCAGATTCGTGTCCTGCCAGATAAAGATAAAGAAGTAAATGGCAAACAGCGCCAGACCAACCACCAGCGCCATATCCAGCCGTGAGGCGGGTTCATGCCGTTTCTGCCAGAACTTAGGCCCCGAAAAGAGCAGGAATGCTCCAGAGAAGATCAGGGCGATGGAGACCGCTTCCTGCAAGCTTTCTCCCCGGAAGGAACGCCCAAATTGGGCGCGGAGCAGCAGTGTCGGGTGCTGGATATGATAAGCGATGATGATGAACAGCAGCGTCATGAAACCCGCAATATCCCGGTTGAGGTTGGGACGCAGGACAACTTCCGGTGTGTCTGCTATCCTGGCAGCGGTTGGCTGGATCGGCTCTTCGGCTTGCACCGACTTCACAACATACTGCTCACTCATGCCATAACCTCGCGCAGCAGATGGCGAATCTGGCTGCTGTAGTGGAAAAAGCCATCACTATCGAGGGTTTCGGCGCTGCGGGGGCGGGGCAAATCCACATCGATCACTTTGTATATTTTACCCGGACGCGGCGACATGACCACGACCCGCGATGAGAGATAGACCGCTTCAGAAATATTGTGTGTCACAAAAATGACGGTCATATTCGGAATGCTGTGCCAGATCGACAGCAGCTCATTGTTCAGACGTTCACGGGTCATCTCGTCCAGCGCCCCAAATGGTTCATCCATCAGCAGAAGGGGTGGCTCAAAAGCCAACGCCCGCGCGATGCTCACGCGCTGCTGCATTCCGCCCGAAAGCTGCCAGGGGTAATGGTCGGCGAAGTCGCTCAACTCGACCAGTTCCAGCATCTTTTTTGCCCGCTCGGCACGCTCCTGACGCGAGTATTTCATCACTTCCAGGGGAAGCTGAACATTCTTGGTGACCGTGCGCCATTCATAAAGAGTCGCGCTCTGGAACACAAACCCATATTCCCGGTTACGGCGTGCGACATCGGCAGAGTGCCCGTTAACGGTCAATATGCCGTTGGTGGGCTCAATCAAATTCGCAATCAACCGCAGCAGCGTGCTTTTGCCGCACCCGGACGGCCCGATCAAAGAGATAAATTCGCCGCGTTTGACTTCCAGATTGATGTTTTCCAGCGCATTAACCACCTTGCCATCGGCACTGGTGAATTTTTTGTTCAAATCTTGAATAACAATAAGTGTGTCCTGGCTGTTTGTATTGCTCACAAAACCCTCGATTAGTTAACGTTTGCTTTCCAACGAACGACAAGTTTTTCGACCAGCGCAACGACGCTGAAAAAGAGGATGCCCAGCAGGGCGGTAATGATATTCGTTGCCCACAGTCGGGGCGGCGCAGACGTGTAATATTGAGCGTAGTTGATAATCGCGCCGCCTAACCCATCCTGAATACCGGAGGGGAGTTCACCAATTACCGCGCCCACGACACTCGCTGGAGCAGTGATTTTCAGTGCAGTAAAAATATAAGGAACAGCATTGGGAAAACGCAGCTTGAACAATATTTCCAATGGGTTGGCAGCATAAGATTGCATCAGCTCCAGCGCAGTTTGCGGTACATCCGAGAGCCCACGCAGCGCATAGATCGTGACCGGAAAAAACGCCAGGTAGGCTGCAATAAGAGGTACGCCCAGATCAGAAATATCTGCTTTAGCCGCCCAGATCACCACCATCGGCGCAATTGCCAGAATTGGAACGGTCTGCGAAGCGACAACAAACGGCATCAGGCCTCGCTGCAAGATCGCAGAATGGACAAAAATGACTGCCAGCACCAGCCCCAACACGGTTCCCATCGTGAACCCCAGCAGGGCTTCTTTTCCGGTAAATACCGCCGCTTCAAGCAGCACTTCAATGAGCGGCGGGCCATTACGCTGGGCGGGTTCACGGTAGGCTTCCCAAATATCGCGTAAATGCGGCATGTTCAGGTCACGGGCGACTTTCAGATCAGCATCAATCGGGCCAAGTTGCAGGCGGTAATCACTTTCTTGTCCGATCCACTTGAGTCCTTCCCACGCGGCCACCAAAAAAAGTAAGATGCCTATCATATAGGCGAGCGTCGTCAAGTTATCCCGATTGGATAAATTCTTTAGCATAAGCACTCTAAACAATTCGGTTTGCCTATTGTAGCGCAAAACTATTTTCACACACACAACTCCCCGAAGCGTGTGTTCTTTTTCAAATTTTGAGGTTATCATATTGTGCAAAATCCCAATTTTAGCGTTTTTTGGAGAAATTGTATGGCTGAGCGAGTGAAGAACTATGTGAACGGCGAATGGGTGGAGTCAAGTGCTGAGAGCACAACGCCAGTGGTCAACCCTGCCACCTGTGAACTGATGGCAGAAACCCCGCATTCAACCCGCCAAGAAGTTGATGCCGCCGCAGAAGCAGCTTACGAAGCTTTTCTGGAATGGCGGCAGACCCCG
Source organism: Anaerolineae bacterium (assembly GCA_008933735.1). Classification (GTDB taxonomy): domain Bacteria; phylum Chloroflexota; class Anaerolineae; order Aggregatilineales; family J027; genus SB15. The sequence continues at coordinate 91,169 of WBUL01000008.1, forward strand.
GTGGTGAAACGGGTGCGTTACCTGCACAATTTTAAAACGCTGCTCGAAGAGAATTTTGAAGAACTTTCCCAAACCGTTGTCAAGGAAAATGGCAAAACCATGGACGAGGCACGCGGGGAAGTGCTTCGTGGCATTGAAAGCGTGGAATTTGCCTTCGGTGTGCCCTCGCTGATGACAGGGTTTAAGGTTGAAGATATCGCGGCAGGCATTGACGAGACTGCCGAACGTCAGCCGCTTGGTGTTTTTGCGGCGCTGACTCCGTTTAACTTCCCGATGATGGTGCCGTTGTGGTTCTTACCCACTGCTATTGCCTGCGGCAATACCTATATTGTCAAACCCTCACCGATGACCCCGCTCAGCATGAATCTGGTGTTTGAACTGCTGGAAGAATCAGGTCTGCCAGAAGGCGTAGTGAATCTGGTCCATGGCGACGCAGGAACGGCAACTGCCGTTATGGAACACCCGCTCATCAAGGGGGTATCCTTTGTCGGGTCAACACATGTTGGCAAGATTGTGTACGAAACCTGTGCCAGATATGGCAAGCGTGTACAGGTGCAGGGCGGCGCGAAAAATTATCTGGCGGTGATGCCTGATGCCGACCTGGAAAAAAGCGTAGCGAATATTCTGGGTTCAGCCTATGGCTGTGCGGGGCAGCGCTGTCTTGCGGGATCGGTGCTGGTCGCGGTTGGGGATGTGTACGAGCCCTTACGCGACGCCATCAAAGAGGCTGCCGCCAAACTCAAGGTAGGTTACGGCCTTGATCCGGAAACCCAGATGGGAACAGTCGTGTCTGCCCAGGCGAAAAACCGCATCGAGGGGATGATCCAGAAAGGCGTGGACGAAGGCGCGGAAATTCTGTTAGATGGACGTAACGTTAAAATAGACGGCTTTGAAGATGGCAATTTTGTTGGCCCTACCATCTTCGATAAGGTCACTCCGTCGATGAGCATCGCCAGAGAAGAGATTTTTGGCCCGGTGCTGAGCATTATGCACGTCCCGGATTTTGAAACAGCGGTTGATACCATCAATGCCAGCCGCTATGGTAATGCCGCCAGTATCTTTACCAACAATGGTCACTATGCCCGCGAATTTAAATATCGTGTGAATGCTGGCAACATTGGTGTGAATATTGGTGTCGCCGCCGCCGCCGCGTGGTTCCCCTTCGGTGGTCAAAAAGACTCTTTCTTCGGGGATACTCATGGGCAGGGGCCGGACTCGATACAGTTCTTCACTGACCATAAAGTCATTGTCGAACGCTGGTTTGAATAGGAATAGGGATAAGAATGGCATTAAACCAGTTTGGTGCAGTCATGACCTTTGCGATTGAGCTGGAAGGTCGGCTTGCAGAATTTTACGAAAAAGCGGCACAGGATCACCCACCGCACACGGCAGAATTTAAACAGCGGGCTGAGGATGCTCGCAAGCGCAGGAAAAAAATCGAAATTTCTCGAACAAGGGATGTCACCGAAATCACGCTGGAACCGATTGATGGGTTGGACGAGGCAAATTACCAGATTGACCTGAGTCAGACGGACATCAAGACGGTGAATATGGCGGAAGAGGTCGTCAAGCAGTTTTACAATGATGCCACGCCTAAAATCAATGTGCGCGAATCGCGTAAAGTGCTGGAACGCTGCCTGAAAGACCATGTCGGCTTGAAACCTATCACGTAAAAGGTCTACCGGGTCCATAATTTGCGTTTGAACAGGGGGAAGCCCCCCTGTTTTCTATTTCTGCGATTCGCAAATGTCTTTCAACAGGCCATTTCATAATTTTCATCACATCAGGGTTTCTGCTGTTATCCCTTATAATTTAGGTAAGGGAAAGGAGGCAGAACAATGGTAGATAGACTCACGGCCAAATGCCCTCACTGCAATCACGATACCACCTTCGAGGTAGACACAGAACGATTCTGGTTCTGTAGTGCCCATACTCATCGCAGACTCTTTGGAGAGCTTGAGGATAAGGCGACAGAATGTGATTATGTCTGCGACAATTGCCATCAAACTTACTATGTCACGTTCCTGCGGAAAACAAAATCCAAGCGGGATACATGGGTAGACATCTGGAACGAATTCTCAAAATACTGGAAATCAAAGGGGGCATGATCGCACCCGAATCTGATCCCAGTCATCGATCCCTAAAACATACGCCTCAGAACTTCTGAGGCGTACTTCTTGTGAGATATGACAGGGAGTGACCTGAGTCACCCCCGGCAGGACAAAGTGATCTATTTGGCGGTATAACCGTCTTCCTGAAGCGCTGCATGAGCCGCTGCCAGACGTGCGATCGGAACCCGGAACGGGGAGCAGCTTACATAGTTGAGACGAGTCTTGTGGCAGAAGTGGATACTCTTGGGATCACCACCATGCTCACCGCAGATGCCCACCTCAAGGTCAGGGCGAACCCGGCGGCCACTTTCCGTTGCCAGCGCCACCAGATAACCGACACCTTCACTGTCAAGCACCTGGAAGGGATTCTCCGGCAGGATGCCCCGTTCGACGTAATCCAGCAGGAATTTACCTTCAGCATCATCACGGCTAATGCCATACGTTGTCTGGGTGAGGTCATTGGTGCCGAATGAGAAGAATTCTGCGTATTCAGCAAACTGATCAGCAGTGATAGCTGCACGCGGCAGTTCAATCATTGTGCCGACTTTGTAGTGAACCTCAACCCCCATCTCCTCGAAGATTTCCTTCGCAATGTCTTCGACCATTTCGCGCAGGATACGAACTTCGTTGAAGTGGCTGGTGACCGGGATCATGATTTCCGGTTTGACATCAAATTTTTCTTTCGCAAGCTGACATGCAGCCTTGAAGATAGCGCGGATTTGCATCGCATTAATAGCCGGGCGCATAATCCCCAGACGAACCCCGCGCAGACCCAGCATCGGGTTAAATTCGCGCAGCCGTTTGACTGCTGTCATCAGGTCTTCGATCTTGCTCAGTTCGTTTGGACGATCACCGAGAATACGCAGACCCGCAGCACGCAGGGCCAGTTGTTCGTGGTCAGGCATAAATTCATGCAGAGGAGGATCAATCAGACGGATGATAACCGGCAGACCGTCCATCGCCCGCAGGATGCCGTAGAAATCGTCCTGCTGGTAAGGCAGAAGTTTTTCCAGTTCACGGGCTTCATCTTCACTGTTGGGTTCCGCCAAAATCATGGCCTGCACAATTGGGAGCCGTTCTTCCTGGAAGAACATATGCTCTGTGCGGCACAGACCGATACCACGTGCCCCATATTCACGGGCGCGGCGGGCATCGGCGGGGTAGTCCGCGTTGGCATAGACGCCCAGTCTACGGAATTCATCAGCCCATCCGAGGATTTTCTGGAGATAGATTTCCTTCTCGAAGGAAGGTTCTACGGTAGGAATTTCATTGAGGAAGACTTCCCCTGTGCCACCGTCAATTGAAAGGACATCGCCCTCGTGGATTTCCAACCCATTCACGCGCATCACGCGGTTTTTCACATCAATATTCAGGGCTTCCGCACCAGCAACACAGGGCACACCAAATTGACGCGCCACCACAGCAGCGTGGCTGGTCGCGCCGCCGCGACTGGTCAGGATACCTTTTGAGGCCAGCATCCCATGCACATCATCAGGCTTGGTTTCCGGGCGCACCATGATAACCGCACGTCCGGCTTTGCCCCACTTTTCCGCCAGGTCAGCATCGAAAGCTGCAACACCCACTGCCGCACCGGGTGAGGCATTCACGCCTGTCGCTAACATCCGGCCTTCCTGCATGGCTTTTTCTTTTGCAGAAATATCAAACTGTGGGTGCAGAAGCTGGCTTACATGGCTGGGGGTCACGCGCAGGACGGCCTGCTGACGGCTGATCAAGCCTTCTTCGGCCATTTCTACGGCAATCCGGATGGCGGAACGAGCGGTACGTTTGCCGTCACGGGTCTGGAGCATCCAGAGCTTGCCGCGTTCAATCGTAAATTCCACATCCTGCATTTCGTGGTAATGCCGTTCGAGTTTGTCCGCAATATCAACGAATTGGCGGTAGACTTCAGGATTCTCCTGACCCAACAGGGCAATCGGTTCGGGGGTACGAATACCCGCGACCACATCTTCCCCCTGCGCGTTCATGAGATAGTCGCCGAAGAGCTTACGTTCACCGGTGGCAGGGTTGCGGGTGAAGGCTACCCCGGTACCGGAGGTATTGCCCATGTTTCCGAACACCATCGTCTGGACATTGACCGCGGTGCCGAGGTCATGGGAAATGCCCGCCGCATTGCGGTAATCAACGGCGCGTTTACCATTCCAGGATTTGAAGACCGCCTGCACCGCCAGATTTAACTGCTCCATCGGATCCAGCGGGAAGGGACTGCCAACTCTTTCAGCATAAATTTGTTTGAATGTTTCGGTGATGGCTTTCCAGTCGGAGGTTTCCAGTTCGGTATCGGAAGCAACGTGTTTCTTTTCTTTGACTTCCGTGATGACATCTTCAAACGCTTCATCTTCAATCTTCATGACGATGGCACCAAACAACTGAACCAGACGGCGGTACGCATCGTAAACGAAGCGATCATCCCCGGTCAGTTTAATCAGGCCTTCCACAACCTCATCATTCATCCCCAGGTTGAGGATGGTGTCCATCATACCAGGCATCGAGAATTTTGCGCCGGAACGCACAGAAACCAGAAGCGGGTTGTTGGGGTCACCAAATTTTTTACCGGTCTGCGCTTCCACGTAGGCCAGTTTTTCCAGCACCTGATCCCATAATCCTTCGGGGAAGGTTTCGTTATTGGCGAGGTACGCATTACAGGCTTCTGTTGTGACCGTGAAACCGGGCGGGACAGGCACGTTGGCCCGGGTCATATCCGCCAGACCTGCACCCTTGCCACCCAGCAGGGCTCGCACATCATCCCATTTGCCCCCTACCGCTTCTTCGGCCAGAGCGACTTCATCGAACGCATAGACCCATTTCCGGGCAGGGAACTTCTTTCCATTTTTCCGGGTTTCCGCAACGGGTGCGGTTTTTGTTGCCATATCAGCTATTTCTCCTTAAGAAAGCACTACAGCGCTTTGTTCCTTCTATGATCAGTCATGATTTCACAGTCCCATTTTTCCACACTTCGCGTAATCGTCCCTCTGATATATGCCATTATTTTTGCTGTAAGCTGTAACACAATCAGCCCTCTGAAGGCTCCTTCAGGGTACGATTTGAGTAGAATTTGAGGAATTTATGCACGAACTGTCTGTGACCCAGAGCATCCTTGACATCGCAGTTCGCCATGCCGAAGCTGCCAGAGCGACCCAGATTACCCACCTGTATCTCGTTGTTGGGCAGCTCTCTTCCATCATCGATGACTCTGTCCAGTTCTACTGGGACATCATCAGCAAAGGGACACTGGCAGAAGGCGCGACTCTGCACTTCCGGCGGGTAAAAGCCGAACTGCGCTGCACACACTGCGATCATCAATACAGTCTGGAAGATGCCCTGGATTTTGCCTGCCCCGTGTGCGGCAGCCAGACCACGCAGTTTATTTCTGGCGACCAATTTTACGTGGAAGCTATCGATATTGAATCAACAGAGGAAACGTATGACACATCACATTCCCGTTGTGGAACAAATCTTAAGCGCGAATGACCGCATTGCCGACGAAAACCGCAACCGCCTTGACGCAGCAGGGGTATTTGCCCTGAATTTTATGGCTTCTCCGGGGGCAGGCAAAACCTCGCTCATTGAGCAAACAGTCCGCAAATTAGCCGGGGAACTGCGAATCGGGGTGGTGGAAGGCGATATCGCAACCAGCCTGGATGCGGAGCGGGCGGCGGCGGCGGGTGCGGTTTCCGTGCAAATCAACACGGGTGGCAACTGCCACCTGGATGCTGTCATGCTGAGTCAGGCACTGCCTCAGATCGCGCTTGACAAAATTGACCTGCTGATTGTGGAAAATGTCGGCAATCTGGTTTGTCCGGCAAATTTTGACCTGGGAACACATCGCAGCGTTCTGGTGGCATCCATACCGGAAGGCGATGACAAACCCTATAAATATCCGGGGATGTATCGAGGGGTGAATACACTGGTCATCAACAAAATCGACCTGCTCCCCTACGTGCCGTTCAACATGGACTTTTTCCAGCGCGGCGTCGAAACACTCAACCCCGGTTTGAAGACATTTGCGCTCTCCTGCCGCACAGGAGAAGGATTGGATGCGTGGTTAGACTGGATAAAAGCCGAAATAAAGGCTTACAGAAAAATTTAGCGGAGGTCTTTGAATGACCCAACAGTTCAGCATTCTGGAACGTGAAGACTTCCAGAAATTGATTGATGTGTTGAGCGCCGACGGCTACCAAGTCATCGGCCCCACGCTCGGTGAAGGAGCAGTCATTTACGACGAACTTACTTCCATTGAGCAAATGCCTATTGGATGGACAGATATACAGGAAGGAGGGAAGTATCGACTGGAAAGACGGGACGACGATGCCCTATTTGGTTTTAATACCAGCCCACAGTCGTGGAAACGGTTTTTGCATCCACCATCAGTCAGACTGTGGCAGGCGCATCGTACTGACGAAGGTTTTGAACTTCAACATGAACCCATCGAAGCCCCACGCATGGCCTTTCTGGGGGTGCGTTCGTGCGACCTGCACGCCATTGCCATCCAGGACAAAGTGTTCATGAATGGTGATTACCTTGACCCGACCTATAAATCCCGCCGTGAAAAAATCTTTGTGGTTGCGGTCAACTGCGGGCAGGCCGGAGGAACGTGTTTTTGCTCGTCCATGAACACCGGGCCAAAGGCCGAGGGTGGCTTTGATCTGGCCCTTACCGAAATCGTCGAATCTCGCCAGCATTATTTTGTGGTGGAAGTGGGTTCGGAAAAAGGCCAGGAAGTGCTGCATCAACTCCCGCATCGCCCCGCCAAAGATTCTGAAGTTAAAGCGGCTGACAATCTGCTGAAAAAAGTCAGCAAGCAAATGGGGCGGATTCTGGATACGGAACAGATGCAAGACATCCTGTATCGCAATTATGAAAATGCACGCTGGGACAGCGTCGCACAACGCTGTTTAAGCTGTGCTAACTGCACGATGGTCTGCCCAACCTGCTTCTGCACCACCATTCAGGATGTCACCGATCTTTCTGGCAGCCACGCGGAACGTGTGCGGCGATGGGATTCGTGTTTCACGATGGACTTTTCCTATATTCATGGTGGCAGCATCCGCTACTCGCAGAAATCACGCTATCGGCAGTGGATGACACATAAACTTGCCACCTGGTTTGACCAATTTGGCACGGCGGGTTGTGTAGGATGTGGCCGCTGTATTACCTGGTGTCCCGTTGGCATTGACCTTACGGAAGAGATGGCTGCCATCCGTGAAAGTGAGGGGGCAGCGCCTAAACCAGGAAGGAAACCAGCCAGTGCAAAGCCTTGATGTCATTCTCAGAGAACAAAAGATTTTTGAAGGCCTGCGGGAAGAAGATCACAAGCTCATTGCAGGTTGTGCCTTCAATACGCACTTTGAAGCCAACCAATATATCTTCCGCGAGGGTGAAAACGCGGACACTTTTTACATCATTCGTTATGGAACGGTTGGCCTGGAGCTGCGGAATCCCAAAGGCGGCATTATCACTGTCCAGACACTGCGAGAAGGTGATGTGCTTGGATGGTCATGGTTGTTTGAACCCTACCGATGGACCTATGACGCCCATGCAATTTCGATGGTGCGGGCAGTGGCGCTGGATGGGCGCTGCCTGCGTACCAAGTGCGACCATGACCACACGCTTGGTTATGAGTTAATGCGTCGTTTTGCTCACATTATGGTTGAGCGTTTACAGGCCACTAGAATGCAGGTGCTTGATCTCTATGCTTGAACAGGAACTGGTGTTTGAACCTACGGTTGCAGAACCGATGCTGCCTGAGGTATTTCGGATTCAGCGCGTCAAACACGAATCCTATGATACCTTTACGCTGATTCTTGAACCCTCCAACGGTAGAGAGAGTTTTCCCTTTAAAGCGGGGCAGTTCAACATGCTGTACGTGTACGGTGTGGGCGAAGTGCCTATTTCGATTAGCGGCGACCCAAATCAGCCGGAGATGCTGGTTCATACGACCCGTGCGGTTGGGACCGTCACCAAAGCGATGAGCGAGCTTAAACGCGGAGATGTGATAGGAATACGCGGCCCCTTCGGGAGCAGTTGGCCGATTCAGGAAGCTGAGCATCATGATGTCGTATTTGTGGCAGGTGGGATTGGCCTCGCGCCTTTACGCCCTGCGCTTTATGAAATCATTGCACGGCGTGAAAAATACGGCAGGATCGTCCTCCTGTATGGGACACGCAGCCCCGATGACATCCTCTATCACGATGAACTGGAACAGTGGCGAGCGCGTTTTGATCTGGAAGTATATGTCACTGTGGACTATGCCGATAAAAGCTGGCGGGGCAATGTGGGGGTAGTGACGAACCTCATCCCCAAGGCGCCGTTCGATCCTCAGCATACGGTTGCGCTGGTTTGTGGCCCTGAGGTGATGATGCGCTTTACGGCAATCGAGTTTTTGAAACGTGGTGTTTCACCAACCTCGCTTTATCTGACAATGGAACGCAACATGAAGTGTGCGATTGGTTTCTGTGGACACTGCCAGCTTGGTGGCTATTTTATCTGTAAGGATGGCCCGGTGTTCACCTACGAACAAATGCAAACCCTGTTATCCCTGTGGGAGGTATAGAAGATGCCCCCAAAACGTAAACCCAAACTCGCCGTCTGGAAGTTCGCCTCGTGTGATGGCTGCCAGTTAAGTTTGCTGGATTGTGAGGATGAACTGCTGGATGTGGCTGGCGAAATTGAAATCGCTTATTTTCCGGAAGCAACCCGTGCAATGGTCAAAGGGCCCTATGACCTGTCGCTGGTTGAAGGCTCGGTCACGACGCCGCACGATGCCCAGCGTATTCAAAAAATTCGCAAAGAGTCAGATTATCTGGTGACGATTGGTGCCTGTGCGACAGCGGGCGGGATTCAAGCTCTGCGTAACTATAAGGATGTGCGCGAATTTATCTCCTTTGTTTACGCCACACCGGAATACATCGAAACACTGCCCAAATCCACGCCAATTTCCGATCATGTTTTTGTGGATTTTGAGCTGCGCGGCTGTCCGATCAATAAATATCAACTGGTCGAAGTCATCAGCGCGTTTTTGCATGGGCGTAAGCCCAATACCCCGCCGCATAGTGTATGCGTGGAATGCAAACAGCGCGGCACGGTATGTGTGATGGTTGCACAGGGAACCCCCTGTATGGGGCCAGTCACTCATGCAGGCTGTGGTGCGATTTGTCCGGCCTTTAACCGGGGCTGCTACGGCTGTTTCGGCCCGATGGAAAGCCCGGATACAAAATCACTCAGTGATTGGTGGAAACGACTCGGTGCCTCCGATGACGACATCCTGCGGGCATTCCGTTCATTTAATGCCTATGCCGAAATATTCCGGCGGGAGAGCGAAGCGCATGAGTAGCCAGACGATCAAAGTTGATTACCTTGCCCGTGTCGAAGGTGAAGGCAGTCTTTATCTGAAAATCAAAGACGACAAGGTGCAGGATGTCAAACTGAGGATTTTTGAGCCACCACGGTTCTTTGAAAGTTTCCTGCGTGGCAGAAAATACACTGAGGCCCCTGATATTACCGCGCGAATCTGTGGTATATGCCCGATTGCCTACCAGATGAGTTCTGTCCACGCGATGGAATATGCCCTCGGCATCAAAGTGGAAGGGCAGCTCCGTGAACTGCGGCGGCTGCTTTACTGCGGCGAATGGATTGAAAGCCACGTGCTGCATGTTTATATGCTGCACGCGCCAGATTTCCTGGGCTATCCTGATGCGATTGCCCTCGCGGCAGACTTCCCTGATGTGGTCAAGCAGGCGCTCCGGCTCAAGAAAATTGGCAACGACATTGTCAATTTGCTGGGTGGGCGCGAAATTCACCCGATTAATGTTCGGGTAGGTGGGTTTTACCGTGTACCGACTAAAGCTGAACTGCTCAAAATGGTGGAAAATCTGAAATGGGCGCGGGATGCAGCCCTGGATATGGTGCGTTTTACCGCCAAACTGCCCTTCCCGGATTTTGAGCAGGATTACGAATTTGTGGCGCTGCGACATCCCGACGAATATCCGTATAATGAAGGCCATCTGGTTTCCAACCGGGGATTGAATATTGACGTTGCCGACTACGAACAGCATTTTACGGAACAGCACATGGAACACTCTACCGCGCTGCATTCGGTGATTAACGAGCGGGGGTCGTATTTTGTAGGGCCGCTGGCGCGTTACAGCCTGAACTTCGATAAACTGCCGCCAAGTGTACAGGAAGCTGCCCGCGAAGCCGGGCTGGGCGAAGTCTGCCGTAATCCGTTTAAGAGCATCATTGTTCGCAGCCTCGAAACGCTGTACGCGGTTGAAGAAGCACTGCGTGTGATCGGGCAGTATGAACGCCCGGAAAAGCCCTATGTCGAAGCTGAACCGCGTAAAGCGACGGGTTATGGCTGCACAGAAGCACCGCGTGGTATCCTGTATCATCGCTACAGCATCAACGACCAGGGCAAAATCATGACCGCGAAAATAGTGCCGCCCACGTCGCAAAATCAAAAGACGATTGAAAACGACCTGCTGCACTTCGCGGAACAGGCGATTGACCTGCCGAAAGACAAATTGACCTGGCAGTGTGAGCAGGCCATTCGCAATTACGATCCATGCATTTCCTGTTCAGTTCACTATCTAAAATTGGAGATTGAGCGTGACTGATTCTGTGCTCTGCATTGGCATTGGCAACGAATTCCGTCGGGATGATGGGGTGGGGGTCGAAGTCGCACGAGTATTAAAGACTATGAAGCTGCCCCATGTCCGCGTCATCGAGCAAACCGGGGAAGGCGCTGCCCTGATGGATGCCTGGGCAGGAGCAGAAAAAGTGATTCTGGTGGATGCAGTGCTGTCGGGTCAGGAACCCGGCACCATCTACCGGATTAACGCTCATGAACAGCAAGTACCACGCGATTTTTTCTCCTACACGACTCATGCATTCAGTGTGGCGGAAGCAGTAGAAATGGCCCGTACCCTGGGCCAGCTTCCGCCCACGCTGATTGTTTATGGTGTGGAAGGGAAAGCATTTTCGGAAGGAATCGGCCTCTCACCGATCGTAGAACAGGCCGTGCAGGCAGTTCTCGAAAAAATCGTTGGAGAAATCTACGCTGCGACCCCGGAATAACCGGATATGGATGTACGGGTTAAAGTTAACATCCAGGGAGTGGTTCAAGGGGTTGGCTTTCGCCCGTTCGTTTACCGACTGGCAAACGAATTGGGGTTAACGGGGTGGGTTGTTAACTCGGCGCAGGGTGTCTGGATTGAGGCAGAAGGCTCAGAGGGCACCCTGCGCCATTTTTTGAAGCGCCTTGAGTCAGACAAACCCCCGCACGCATTCATTCAAACCCTGTCTACCGAATTTGTGCCCGCCAATGGGTACACCACCTTTGAAATTCGCCACAGTGATTCCGAAGGCGAAAAAACAGCGCTGATTCTGCCTGATCTGGCGACCTGTCCAGACTGTTTGCGCGAGCTTTTTGATCCAGACGACCGCCGTTATCTTTATCCGTTTACGAACTGCACCCACTGCGGCCCGCGTTTCAGCATCATCGAAGCCCTGCCCTATGACCGCCCCAACACAACCATGAAACACTTTGACATGTGCCCGGACTGCCGCGCTGAATACGAAAATCCGGCGGATCGGCGGTTTCATGCACAACCCAATGCCTGTCCGGAGTGTGGCCCTCGTCTGGAGTTATGGGATAAGAGTGGAAATGTTCTGGCAGAAAAACAGGCAGCGCTGTTGATGGCAGTAAACGCGATTCGGGATGGTCAGGTGGTTGCGATCAAGGGATTAGGCGGCTTTCATCTGGTCGTCGATGCCCGCAACGAAAATGCAGTGCGGGTGCTGCGCGAACGTAAACATCGTCCTTCAAAACCTCTGGCGCTGATGTATCCGACGTTGGCGCATATCCAATTCGACTGTGAGGTCTCCGAACTGGAGGAAAAATTACTCACCGCTTCGGAGGCGCCGATTGTGCTGCTAAGAAACAAAGAAGCAGGGCAAATCGCGCCATCGGTTGCGCCTCGTAATCATTATCTCGGTGTGATGCTGCCCTATACCCCTTTGCATCACATTTTGATGCGGGAGTTGAATTTTCCGATTGTGGCGACCAGCGGCAACCTTTCCGATGAGCCGATTTGTATCGATGAACATGAGGCGCTTGATCGTTTGAGCGAGGTGGCCGAGGTCTTCCTCGTCCATAACCGCCCCATCCACCGTCATGTTGATGACTCGATTGAGCGGGTAATGAGTGGTCAGAAGCAAATACTCCGCCGGGCACGAGGCTATGCTCCCCTGCCAATCTTGCTGGAGAAATCATTACCTGTGATTCTTGGGGTTGGCGCTCATCTGAAAAACACCGTCGCTGTATCTTCCCGAAATCAGGTATTTATCAGCCAGCACATCGGTGATCTCGAAACCGTACAGTCGTTTAACGCCTTCCAGCAGGTGATCCGCGATTTCCAAAGTCTGTATGAGCTTCAGCCACAGGCTGTCGCCTGCGACATGCACCCGGATTATCTTTCCACGCAGTTTGCCAGAGCGATACCTTTACCAGTGATCTCAGTGCAGCATCATTATGCCCATGTGTTGGGCTGCATGGCGGAGCATGGCCTTACAGGAACGACCCTCGGTATTTCGTGGGATGGCACGGGCTACGGTATGGACGGTACGGTCTGGGGTGGGGAATTTTTACGGATTACCGAAAAATCATTTGAAAGAGTCGCTTATCTGCGCCTATTTGGGTTACCCGGTGGCGATAAAGCGATCAAAGAACCGCGCCGTTCTGCGTTAGGACTTTTGCATGAAATGTACGGCGACGCGCTTTTTGACAGAGAGGAGCTTGCCCCTGTCAAGGCCTTTACCCCGCAGGAACGCAGCATTCTCCGATCCATGCTGGCAAAAGGAATCAACACGCCGCGTACCTCCAGCGCTGGACGGCTGTTTGATGCCGTTGCCGCAATTTTAGGTGTATGCCAGCATGTCAGCTTTGAAGGAGAAGCCGCCGTAGAGCTTGAATTTGCAGCAGCAAAAGCACAGACGAGTGTATCTTATGAGTTTTCTATCACCGGTTCCGTGCTGGATTGGCAGCCTATGGTCGAAGGTATTCTGGCAGACCTCCAGCGACAAGAGTCGATTGAAGTCATTTCCGCCAGGTTTCACAATACACTCGTCGAAATGATGATAAACATCACGCAGCAGATAGGTGAAACAACAGTCGTTTTATCAGGCGGTTGCTTTCAAAATAAGTATTTAAGCGAACGGGCTGTTCAGCGATTACAGGAAGCGAATTTTCACCCTTACTGGCATCATCGTATTCCGCCAAATGATGGGGGAATCGCGCTGGGACAGATCATAGCGGCGTCAAAGGAGTTGTAACGATGTGTTTGGCAGTACCCGGAAAAATTATCAGCATCCTGAATGATGACCCGATTATGCGGCTGGGCAAGGTCAACTTCGGAGGCATCATCAAGGAAATCAATCTGGCCTACGTGCCGGAAGCGAACATCGGCGATTATGTGATCGTGCATGTTGGTTTTGCCATCAGCACCGTCGATGAGGAGGAAGCCAATCGTGTGTTTGAATATCTGGAACAAATCGGCGAACTCGAAGAATTGAAAGTAGATGAGGTCTCATGAAGTTCATTGACGAATACCGCGACGCCGAAGCTGCCAAAAAGTACGCCGAGTCGATTGCGAAAATCACCACGCGCCCCTGGTCACTCATGGAAGTCTGCGGCGGACAGACCCACGCCATTGTGAAGTTTGGCATTGATACGCTGCTTCCTCCGCAAATTACCCTGCTGCATGGCCCTGGATGCCCGGTGTGCGTTACCCCCGTTGAATTGATTGACAAGGCCATCGAAATTGCCGCTCATCCGGAGGTGATTTTTACCTCGTTTGGTGACATGCTGCGTGTCCCCGGTACAAAAACCGATTTGTTGTCCGTCAAGGCCAGCGGCGGCGATGTCCGAATGGTCTATTCGCCCCTGGATGCGCTCAAAATGGCGCGGGAAAACCCGGATAAACAGGTGGTGTTTTTTGCGGTAGGTTTTGAAACGACCGCTCCTGCCAATGCGATGGCGGTCTACCAGGCGCATCTGCTGGGGATCAAGAATTTCTCCATTCTGGTTTCCCATGTTCTGGTACCACCCGCACTCGAAGCGATTCTGACCTCGCCGACCAATCGTGTTCAGGGATTTTTGGCAGCCGGGCATGTTTGCGCGGTAATGGGTTTCACCGAATATGAACCCATTGCCCACAAATACCATGTGCCGATTGTCGTGACCGGATTCGAGCCAGTGGACATCTTGCAGGGTGTATACATGGTGGTTAAACAATTGGAAGAGGGCCGTGCCGACGTTGAAAACGCCTACAGCCGTGCGGTGAATCGGATTGGCAACCGGGACGCGCAGGAACTGATTGGGGAAGTGTTTGAAGTGATTCCACGCAAATGGCGCGGGATTGGGGAAATCCCATACAGTGGCCTTGGCTTGCGGAAAGAATTCATTGACTACGATGCGGAGCGCCGATTTGGGGTGGTTCATCTGACGGCTGAAGAGGCAACCGAGTGTATCAGCGGTCTTATTATGCAGGGCGAGAAAAAACCCCATGAATGTCCCGCTTTCGGGTCGCGCTGCACGCCAGAATCGCCATTGGGCGCGACCATGGTTTCATCTGAAGGGGCGTGCGCCGCTTATTACCGCTACCGCCGTTTTGAGGAAGTCCAGTCATGATCGATTTTTCTGCCACCTGCCCCATTCCGATCTCCCAGTACCCACATGTCCTGCTGGCACACGGCGGTGGTGGGAAACTGATGCACAACCTGATTCAAAAGATGTTTTCACCGGCTTTTGGGAATACCAATTCGCATGACAGCGCCACGTTTCATTTAGGAAACGCCCAACTGGCCTTCACAACGGATTCCTATGTGGTGCAGCCGCTGTTTTTCCCCGGCGGGAGCATCGCGGAATTAGCCGTCTATGGCACGGTGAATGATTTAGCCATGTCCGGAGCACGTCCGTTGTTCCTGAGTGTAGGCTTCATCCTGGAGGAAGGTCTGCCAATGGAAACCCTGTGGCAGGTTGTCCAGACCATGCAGCAGGCGGCGGAAAAAGCCGGTGTTCAGATCGTGACTGGCGACACCAAAGTTGTGGATAGAGGCAAGGGAGACGGGATTTTTATCAACACGGCGGGAGTTGGCCTGATTGAGCACAGTTTAAACATTCATCCAACCAGTGTACGGACAGGCGATGTCTTGGTCGTGAGTGGGGATATTGGACGGCATGGCATCGCTATTATGGCGACACGGGAAGGGCTGGCCTTTGAAACCACCATTGAAAGCGATTCCGCGCCGGTAGCCGAACCTGTTTTAAACCTCATCCAGGCGGGAATCGAGGTGCACTGCCTGCGTGACTTAACACGCGGCGGGCTGGCAAGCACGCTGATTGAGATTGCTGAAGCCTCACAAACCCAGATTCACCTGGACGAAAACGCAGTCCCTGTACGGGAAGATGTGCAGGGCGCGTGTGAAATTCTCGGTTTAGATCCATTGTATGTGGCGAATGAAGGGCGCTTCGCAGCATTTATCCAGGAATCGGATGCGGAGAAGGCTCTCGCGGTGCTGCACGCTCATCCTGTGTGTGAAAACGCCGCGCTGATCGGCAGGGTTATAGAAAACACACCTGGCAGAGTCACCCTCAAGAGCAAAATCGGCGCGACTCGTATCATTGACATGCTGAGCGGGGAGCAGCTTCCCCGTATCTGTTAAAAATAGGTGACATTCTGCCGCCTATCGCCTGAGTAACTTCAGATGTGTAGCCTACCATAGTCTAGTAAAACAGATAAGGAGACAACACAGCTTCTTATGGAAGGATTGTAAGATGGCGGAAAGAGAATATAAAACACTTGACGCGAATGAAGCTGTAGCCTACGTTGCATATCGACTGAATGAAGTCATTGCCATCTACCCGATTACCCCGTCTTCCTCGATGGGCGAATGGGCAGATGCGTGGATGGCAGAAAATCAGCCTAACCTCTGGGGTACAGTGCCATCCGTTGTCGAGATGCAGAGTGAAGGTGGTGCGGCGGGTGCAGTGCATGGCGCATTGCAAACTGGCTCACTGACGACAACCTTCACAGCTTCGCAGGGCCTCCTGCTGATGATTCCGAATATGTACAAAATCGCCGGGGAACTGACGCCGACGGTATTTCATATTGCGGCGCGTTCATTAGCAGCCCAGGCGCTTTCAATTTTTGGTGATCACAGCGATGTGATGGCAACCCGTGCCACTGGTTGGGCGATGCTCGCTTCCAACTCTGTACAGGAAGCCCACGACTTCGCCCTGATCGCACAGGCGGCCACGCTGGAATCGCGTATCCCATTCCTGCATTTCTTCGATGGCTTCCGCACCTCGTCGGAAGTCAATAAATTTGAAATGCTAACCGAAGATGATATGCGGGCCATGATCGATGAGCGGCATATCATGGATCATCGGGCGCGGGCGCTTTCGCCGGAACATCCTGTCATTCGCGGCACAGCGCAAAACCCGGATGTCTTTTTCCAGGGGCGCGAAACCGTCAACAGCTATTACGCCGCCTGTCCTGTCATCACTCAGAATATGATGGATGAATTTGCCCAACTGACGGGTCGCCAGTACAAACTGTATGAATATCACGGTGCCCCGGACGCGGAACGTGTCATCATTGTGATGGGATCGGGCGCGGAAACCGTTCATGAAACCGTGAATTACCTGAATGCACGCGGCGAAAAATTGGGTGTGCTTAAAGTGCGGTTGTATCGTCCCTTTGATATGAAGCGCTTCATCGAATCCCTACCTGGGACGACCCGATCGATTGCGGTGCTTGATCGCACTAAGGAACCCGGCAGTGCAGGCGAACCCCTCTACGTTGATTGTGTAAGCGCACTGTATGAAGGATTGCGGAATGGGTGGGGGCAACTGAAAGCCATGCCGGAAGTTGTGGGTGGGCGTTACGGCCTGTCCTCGAAGGAATTCACCCCGGCGATGGTCAAAGCCGTCTTTGATAACCTGAGCCAGAAACACCCCAAGAATCATTTCACAGTCGGTATCATTGATGATGTCACACACACCAGCCTGGATTTTGACCCCCGCTTTTCGATTGAACCCGATAATGTTGTCCGGGCGATTTTCTATGGGCTTGGCTCGGACGGAACGGTGGGCGCGAACAAAAACTCGATCAAGATTATCGGTGAAAACACACCGAACTATGCCCAGGGTTATTTTGTCTACGACTCCAAAAAATCCGGCTCGGTTACCGTGTCGCACCTGCGGTTTGGCCCGAATCCGATCCGTGCACCCTATCTGATCTCCAGTGCGAATTTTGTCGCCTGCCATCAGACGGTGTTCCTGGAACGTTACGACATGCTGCAAGAACTCGAACCCGGTGGTGTCTTTCTGCTTAATACCCCATTTGGCCCGGATGATATATGGGATACCCTGCCTCAATCCATGCAGGAAGCCCTGATTAAGAAGAATGTCAAGTTCTACATCATTGACGCTGACAAAGTAGCACGCGAAAGCGGCATGGGTGGGCGCATCAATACGGTCATGCAGGTGTGTTTCTTTGCTATCTCTGGTGTACTGCCCCGTGACCAGGCCATTGAGGAAATCAAGAACTCCATTATCCATACCTACGGCAAAAAGGGCGAAGCAGTTGTTGAAATGAACCTTGCCGCTGTAGACCGTACTCTGGAACATCTCTTTGAAGTCCAGATTCCTACTGCCGTGACCAGCAAGATCAAACTGCTCGCTCCGGTGCCGGAAACCGCCCCGCCCTTTGTGTGCAATGTCCTGGGTGAAATTATCGCTCGTCGAGGTGATCTGCTGCCCGTGAGCGCCATGCCGGTTGATGGCACCTATCCTTCCGGGACAGCCCAGTGGGAAAAACGTAACCTGGCCTCGGAAATTCCGGTCTGGGATCCCCAGGTGTGTATCCAGTGTGGCAAATGTGCGCTGGTCTGCCCGCACGCGGTTATTCGCATCAAGGTTTACGAACCCGAAGTGCTGGCAACTGCCCCTGAAACCTTCAAAGCGGTGGACGCCCGTGACAAAAACTGGGAAGGACTGAAATATACCATCCAGGTCGCGCCAGAAGACTGCACCGCGTGTGGTATCTGCGTGCAGGTCTGCCCCGCCAAGAATAAATCTGCGACAGCACTCAAAGCCATTAACATGGAACCGCAGCCGCCTATCCGGGAACAGGAAAGCGAAAACTGGGACTTCTTCATGAGCATTCCTGACATTGACCGCCGCAATATGAAGGTGAATACTATCCGTCAGCAGCAGGTTCAACGACCGTTGTTTGAATTCTCCGGCGCGTGTGCGGGCTGCGGCGAAACCCCCTATATCAAACTCATGACGCAGTTGTTTGGTGACCGGGCTGTTGTGGCGAATGCAACTGGCTGCTCGTCCATTTACGGCGGCAACCTGCCAACCACCCCCTGGTCCTTTAATAGTGAGGGACGCGGCCCAGCCTGGTCGAATTCGCTGTTTGAAGATAACGCTGAATTTGGCTTGGGAATGCGCGTTTCGCTGGATAAACAGCACCAGTTTGCCACTGAACTGCTGATGAAGCTCTCTGGCGAAGTGGGCGAAGAACTGGTCAAGGCGATTGTGACAGCCCCGCAGGCCGATGAAGCCGACATCTATGAACAGCGTGCGCGGGTTGCCATGCTCAAAGAAAAACTGGAAAAGCTCGACTCTGGAGAAGCGAAGCAGCTTCTCGCGCTGGCCGACGTGCTGGTTAAACGCACCGTGTGGATTATCGGTGGTGACGGTTGGGCATATGACATCGGCTACGGCGGCCTTGATCATGTGCTGGCAAGCGGTCGCAACGTCAATATCCTCGTGCTGGATACGGAAGTGTACTCGAATACGGGTGGGCAGATGTCCAAATCGACTCCGCGTGCAGCCGTTGCCAAATTTGCGGCAGGCGGCAAACCCGCGCCCAAGAAAGACCTGGGCTTGATGGCGATGACCTATGGCAATGTCTATGTGGCACGTGTGGCGATGGGCGCGAAGGATGAGCACACCCTGAAAGCCTTCCTGGAAGCCGAAGCCTATGACGGCCCATCCCTGATTATTGCCTACAGCCACTGTATCGCGCATGGGATTGACATGGTATTGGGTTTGGAAAGCCAGAAGGCAGCAGTTGACTCCGGACAGTGGCCCCTCTACCGCTACAATCCTGAGCTGTCCCATCAGGGTCAGAATCCATTCATCCTGGACTCGCGGGCACCCAAGATGCCTGTGGAGCGCTACCTGTACATGGAAAACCGCTTCAAGATGCTGACCAAGAGCAGCCCGGATGTCGCCAAGGAACTGCTCAAACTGGCACAGGAAGATGTCGATACCCGTTGGGCATACTACGATTATCTGGCATCCCGTCCTTTCTCGAACGGACACAACGGGCATAAGGGGGAATAAGTCATGGTTGATTTAAGTACCACCTATCTTGGCTTGAAATTACGTACTCCGCTGGTGGCTTCGGCGTCGCCGCTTTCCGAGGAAATTTCAACCATCAAACATATGGAAGATGCAGGCGCGTCAGCCGTTGTGCTGTACTCGCTGTTCGAGGAGCAAATCGTTCAGGATCAGCTTGACCTGCATCATCATACAACGTTTGGCACTGAGAGTTTCGCAGAAGCGCTCACCTATTTCCCCGATCCCGCAACATATCATGTCGGACCGGAAGGGTATCTGAAACATATCCAGAAAGCCAAAGAAACGGTCAATATCCCGGTGATCGCCAGCCTGAACGGGACTTCGCTGGGGGGGTGGACAAAATTCGCCAAACAGATTGAAGAAGCCGGAGCCGATGCCCTGGAATTGAATATCTACTACATCCCGACAAGTATGGACTTAAGCGGGGCGGATGTGGAACAAACCTATCTTGATATTCTCACATCGGTCAAGGAAACGGTTAAGATTCCTGTTGCTGTGAAGCTCAGCCCCTTCTTCAGCAATATGGCGAACATGGCAAAGAAGCTGGACGATGCCGGCGCGAATGGATTGGTGCTGTTCAACCGCTTCTACCAGCCCGATATTGACCTGGAGCTGCTGGAAGTACGTCGGCATGTGATTCTGAGTACGCCGCAGGCCATGCGTCTGCCCCTGCGCTGGATCGGCATCCTCTACGGACGGATCAAAGCAGATATGGCAGCCACCAGTGGTGTTCATGAGGCCGAAGATGCTCTCAAGATGCTGATGGTCGGGGCTTCTGTCACGATGATGGCCTCCATCCTCATCAAAAATGGGGTTGATCACATCAGGAAAGTCGAAACCGACATGGTGCAGTGGCTGACTGAACACGAATACGAGTCGGTCACGCAGATGCGCGGCAGCATGAGCCATCTCAAGAGCGGCAACCCGGCAGCGTTCGAACGAGCGCAGTATATTCGTTCGGTCAGTGTTCTACCGGACAAATACCGCAAGCGCGTTTACTAAAGTGCGCCACAGTTTTTGGATATACTATTCGATGTCGTGCAATACGACATTGGTAGGGCTGGATGGGATCCATCCGTGTTGCCTTGCCACAAGCGTGCAACAGAAGCCCTGGAATTGATTCGTGGGGAGCGTCCCTAAAGACAAAAAAGAGACCGGTTTGCAGCCAGTCTCTTTTTGATTCCAGAGGATGAAACTTATTCCTGTCATTCCAATCGTCATTTGCGGAACTGGGTTTCCTTCCAATCCGCAAACAGCGCTTTGAGCTTAAGCCGTTGATATTTACCCGTTGTGGTCACCGGGACTTCTGTGCCAAAAACGACCACTTTGGGGCTTTTCTCAAAAGTCATGTGCTGACGGCAGTAGGCTAAAATTTCCTCCTCGGTTACGGCTGAGTCTGCTTCCCGGACTACGTAGGCCCCCACTTCTTCGCCGTAATAAACGTTTTCAAAGGCAACCGCTAACCCCACTTTCACACCGGGAATTTGCAGCAGAACTTCTTCAATATCAAACGGGCTGAATTTCACTCCGCCGCGATTAATAAGTTCCTTGATCCTCCCAGTGATAAAGAAAAACTGCCGCCCGCGTTCATCGACTTCATAAAAACCTTCATCGCCGCTTCTGAACCAGCCGAATTTAAAGGTTTCCTCATTCGCATCGGGGCGTTTGAAGTAATATTTCATTACGTTGTGTCCCCGAATGCAGATTTCGCCGCGCTCGCCAGACCCAAGCTGCTGGCCGCTGCCTGTGGGGTCAAAAATTGCCATCTCATTCGCCAGAATCGGGCAGCCGATGCTTGGATAGCCATAATCCTGCATCCAGTGTTGGTGGGTTTGCCAGTCAAGGTCAATGGGCAGATGACAGCTATAGCAGGTGGTCTCGCTCAGACCGTAACCATGTAAAATACGGAAGCCCATCTGATCTTCAAAACGTTTTGCCAGCGCCACCGCCAGCGTGCCCGCCCCGCAGATAAAGTGCCGGAAGTGTCTTAAATCGTCTTTACTGACGCCATCGCCAAAAATACTTTTGCCTTCAGCCGCCTGCTTGTCGGCAAACTCGCAGCTAAATTGCAGCAGCGTCGGTACAACACTTACAACATGCACCTTTTCCCTGGCGATACGTTCCCAGAAGTGATGTGAGCTGTAGGCGCGGTTCAAGACCGTGCTGCCGCCTACAAACATGGGGGTAATAAGCGTGACAATTGTGCCGTTCACATGATGAATCGGCAAAACACACATCATCCGCTGATTCCCTGTGATACCCTGCCAGTTGGAAATCGACAGCGCATCCACCAGCATGTTGTACTGCATTAAAACCACCCCTTTCGGGGCGCCTGTTGTACCGCTGGTGTACACCAGCAGGCACTCATCGTCTAAAGAGGGTTCGGCTTCGGGCGTAAATTCAGAGGAAAAGGCCGCGAGTTCGTCATAAAGCTGCTGATATTTCGGATGAGGGTCACCGCCTACCTGCACAATTTCACGGATATTATCTGCCCCCAGCCCCTCATCCTTGCCATAGACAATAGCTTCCGCACGCTCCAGGTATTCGGGGCGAACAAGGGCAATCACGGATTCGCTGTTCCGCAGAATGTAGGCAATACGTGGGTCGTCCTCTGACACATTCTGGGGGGCCACTGCCGCCCCGATTTTCCAGCAGGCAAAGTAAATCATCACGGTGTCGCCGTGATTATGAGCCATAGTAGCAACCCGACTGCCCCGTTTCACCCCATGTGCGACCAGAAAGTTTGCAATCTGGTTAACGCGGGCGTTAAATTGTCCATACGTGAATTCTTCACGGTTGCCATCAGCATCATAATGAATCAGGTAGACCTTATCCGGTGTTTCCTGCACGCGGTTTTCCAGCATATGTTTGACGCTGCGGTAGGGGACAAGATACTGGTGGGGGGGAATACCAGTCAGGGTGCGGGCTTTAAGAATGTTTTCTTGAGTCTGCTTGTCGTTTATCATCGAACTAGGGATCGGCTCTCTACTCACTTTGGATTTTGTACGCTACACTTTCAGGCAAATTGTACAAATATTTGCGGCAGCAGAAAAATAATTTGTTCGGAGATTGATGATGAATTTTGACCTCACCGAAGAACAGCGCATGTACCGTGACGCGGTGCGAAATTTTTGCCAGAAGGAACTTGCCCCTTACGCAGATGATGTCGATAAAACCGGAGAAATGCGCTGGGAAGCCATCCGCAAAATGCCTGAACTGGGCATTACGGGCCTGATGGTGGATGAAGCCTACGGGGGAGCCGGTTTGGATACGGTAAGCGCGGCGCTGGCGATTGAGGAAGTCGGGCGGGCCTGCGGCTCAACGGGTCTGTCGATTGCAGCGCATAACGGCCTGGGTTGTGCCCCAATTATGCGGTGGGGGACCGACGAACAGAAGAAAAAATTCCTGCCGATGCTGACCAGCGGGGCATATTTAGGAGCGCTGGCACTGACCGAACCAAATGCCGGGTCTGACCTGGCAGGTGGTGTACGGACAAATGCCTATCAGGAGGACGGCTGTTGGGTGATTAACGGCCACAAAGCCTGGATCACCAATCCTCAGTTCGCACCTGTGATTAATGTGCTGGTACGGACAGAGCCGGAGGCAGGCACACGCGGTTTCAGCATGATTCTGGTCGAGCCGGATCGTAAAGGCGTAACAATACAAAAACCAGAATCCAAAATGGGTTTGAAAGGATCGCCCACCCAACAAATCACCTTTGAAAATGTGCGTGTGCCGCTGTCCAACACGCTGGGCGAGGAAGGCAAAGGATTTTACCAGACCATGCAAACGCTTGACGGTGGGCGCATCACCATTGGCGCGTTAAGTGTAGGGCTGGCACAGGCGGCGTTTGAAGCATCCATGAAATATGCCCAACAGCGTGAAGCATTTGGCAGGCCTATCGCGCAATTTCAGGCCATTCAATGGATGATTGCTGACGCGGAAGTCGAGATTGAGGCCGCCCGTACCCTGGTGATGAAAGCAGCATGGCTGAAAGACCAGGAGCGTGACTTCACCAAAGCGGCGGCGATAGCCAAACTCAAGGCATCGGAAGTAGCGGAAAAAGTCTGTTTTAATGCGATCCAGATCCACGGCTCGTATGGCTACAGCGCGGAATTTCCGGTCGAGCGCATTTACCGGGATCAGCGTTTAATGACGATTGGCGAAGGCACGAGTGAAGTGCTGCGGATTGTCATTTCGCGCCGTGCCTTGCAGGATCATGGCTTAATATAGAGTTAAGTCTGCAAAGGGTCTATTTAGCGTAGATGATAAAGATTAAATTATGCTTCTGATTGAATCGCAGATTAACACGCAAGACGAGATTTTTCACTCCAACTATCACCATAACCTGCTTCTCCTGAATGAACTCAAAGCACGGCTGGAACTGGTACGGCAAGGAGGGGGCGAACGCTATCGTCAGCGACACATGGAACAAGGCAAATTGTTCGTCCGTGAACGGATTGATAAACTGCTTGATCCTGGTTCTCCTTTCCTGGAAATTGCCCCTCTGGTCGCCTGGGATTTATACGGGGACGATGATGTGCCTTCGGCAGGTATCGTGATTGGAATTGGGCGGGTTTCCGGGCGAGAGTGCCTGATCCTCGGCAATGACGCGACCGTCAAAGGTGGCAGTTACTACCCGATGACGGTCAGGAAACACCTTCGTGCACAGCAAATTGCGTTGCAAAATCGGCTGCCCTGTATTTATCTGGTCGATTCAGGCGGCGCGTTTCTGCCAATGCAGGATGAGGTTTTCCCTGACTATGATGACTTCGGGCGGATTTTTTACAATCAGGCCATCATGAGCGCGGCAGGTATTCCACAAATTGCTGCCGTGATGGGAAGCTGCACGGCGGGCGGTGCGTATGTCCCGGCGATGAGTGATGAAACGATCATCGTGAATAAAACCGGCACGATCTTCCTGGGTGGGCCACCGCTGGTCAAAGCCGCCACCGGAGAAGAAGTCTCGGCGGAGGAGCTCGGCGGCGCGTATGTCCACACCCATTTATCCGGTGTAGCGGATCACTTTGCCGAAAACGATGACCATGCGATTGAAATCCTGCGGAACATCGTTGCTGCCCTGAACACCCACAAAAAAATTGATCTGGACGTTGCCCCGCCAGAAGAACCCGTTTATGACCCGAAAGAAATCCTCGGTATTATCCCGAAAACCTTCCGCGAAACCTATGATGTACGCGAAATCATTGCACGGTTAGTGGATGGCAGTAAATTCCAGGAATTTAAAGCCAACTATGGCAGCACTTTAGTCACCGGATTCGCTCGAATCGAGGGGTATCTGGTTGGCATCGTGGCGAATAACGGCGTACTGTTCAGCGAAAGCGCCTTGAAAGGAACGCACTTTATCGAACTGTGTACAAAGCGCCGGGTTCCCCTTCTTTTTCTGCAAAACATCACCGGTTTTATGGTCGGGCGAGACTATGAAGTAGGTGGCATCGCTAAAGACGGCGCAAAAATGGTTCACGCTGTCGCTAACGCGAATGTCCCCAAATTGACGGTTATTATCGGCGGCAGTTTTGGCGCGGGAAATTATGGCATGTGTGGGCGGGCGTATAATCCGCGCTTTTTATGGATGTGGCCGAACAGCCGGATCAGTGTAATGGGTGGGGAACAGGCGGCCAATGTGCTGGCAACCATCAAACAGGATCAACTGGTGCGGCAGGGACTATCTCCTATGGGGGAGCGGGAACTGGCAGAATTTAAACAGCCTATTCTGGACAAATACGAGCGCGAAGGCAGCCCCTATTATTCCACAGCGCGGTTGTGGGACGACGGCATCCTTGACCCAACCCAAACCCGCCGTGTCCTCGGATTAGCGTTAAGCGTCTGCCTGAACGCCCCTGTCGAAGAAACTCAGTACGGCGTATTCAGGATGTGATGCCGATGTTCAAAAAAATCCTAATCGCTAATCGGGGAGAAATTGCAGCGCGGATTATTCGAGCCTGTCACGAACGCGGGATCCGCACGGTCGCTGTCTATTCGGATGTGGACGCGGACGCGCTGCATGTACGGTTGGCCGACGAGGCGGTGCTCATTGGGGCCGCAGCCCCGTCTCAATCGTATCTGCGTGGTGAAACTATCATTGAGGCGGCGAAAAAAAACAACTGTCAGGCGATTCATCCGGGTTTTGGTTTTCTCTCGGAGGCACCGGGTTTTGCACGGGCGGTGCGAGATGCCGGCCTTGTATTTATCGGCCCCCCCGCCGAAGCTATTGAAAAAATGGGTGTTAAAACCGAAGCCCGTTCCCTGATGGAGCAGGCGGGTGTGCCTGTGGTTCCGGGCTTTCAAAGCAGCAGTGCCTCCGACGATGATTTTCAGCGTGCGGCAGATCATATTGGCTATCCGGTCATGGTAAAAGCGGCAGGCGGCGGCGGCGGCAAAGGAATTCGCATCGTTCATGAGCCAGCAACACTCCTAGAATCCATTGCAGCGGCACGGCGAGAAGCGCTGAATGCGTTTAATGACCCTACCGTTTTTCTGGAAAAATACATCGAAAATGGGCGGCATATTGAAGTACAGGTGTTGGCCGATTCATATGGGCATGTGGTTCACCTGTATGAGCGTGAATGCTCGATCCAGCGCCGCCATCAGAAAATCATCGAAGAAACGCCATCACCGTTTCTCTCGGATGAAATCCGCGACGAGATGGGGCGGGCCGCAGTCAATGCAGCACAGGCCGTCCAGTACGTGAACGCGGGAACGGTTGAATTTATCGTAGATGAGAATGAAAAGTTTTATTTTCTGGAAATGAATACGCGCTTGCAGGTCGAACATCCCATTACCGAACTTGTGACCGGGATTGATATTGTCAATGCTCAGTTGAATATTGCAGCGGGTGCGGAGCTTCCATTCCAGCAGGAAGATATTTTCCAGCGTGGGCACGCCATCGAATGCCGGATTTACGCCGAAGACCCTGCGAATAATTTCCTGCCCGCTGTTGGCCCGGTGTTACGGACGGTAGAGCCGGCCGGGCCGGGGATTCGGGTGGATGCGGGTGTGGTGACAGGCGATCAGGTTACGATCCATTACGATCCGATGATTGCCAAGCTGATCGTGGTGGCAGAAAACCGCATTAACGCGATTCGAAAAATGGAATGGGCGCTGGCACAGTATGTGATTCTCGGTTTGACAACGAATCTGGCATTTTTGAAAGATGTCATGCAGCATCCGGTGTTTATGCTGGGGGAAGCCACCACTCATTTTATTGATGAATTTCTTACCCCCTGGGTACCACCGGACACAGAGCCTTCTGAAATCGCGCTGATTGCCGCCACCTTGAGTGAAATCGCCCAAGCGGCTTCAATACTCCCTGCTGCAACGCCTGCTGAGGGAGATGTTTACTCGCCCTGGTCACGGATGGATGGTTTTCGGATGTAACTATGGAATTTCGTTACGAACACAACGACGTTGAATATGTGGTGCAGCTAGAACCCCAGCCGGATGGTACGTATTTGGCGCGAGTTGGGGACAACACTTATCAGGTACAGGTGCAGCGTTCGCTGCCGGGACAAATGAATCTGGTGGTGAACGGGCAGCGCTTCCATGCTTATACGGCGAGCCAGCAAAGCGACAAAACCGGCGTTAAGCACCATCATGTCGCGCTGGTCGATACCCAGGCACAGCATTATGAATTCACGACCGCGCAGTCTGCCGCAGTCCGTCGCCGGGGCACTTCAGCAGAGGGGGGCAGTCTGAAGGCACAAATGCCTGGGCAGGTGATTCAGGTGATGATAGCGGAAGGGGATGCAGTGGAAAAAGGGCAGCCGCTGCTAATTCTGGAAGCCATGAAAATGGAAATCCGGGTAACCGCCCCGATGACAGGTATAGTGGTCAAACTGCTGGTTAAACAGGGCGATACAGTCGAACGTGGGCAGCAGTTGGTAGAGGTCGCTGAGAACATTTAATGCTGCTGGGTAACCAATTCTCATGTGACCCAAACGGTCATGTTCGAAAATCTGCAAAAACGTCGGCGTGACCCGCCAAGCGACTGCATTGAAATAAGGGTCGATGATTTTATATCTCGGCAGCTTAATCTGGCAGCACAGCATCCAGAACCGCCTGACTCATGGGCAGGTCAATGCCATCTGTCAAAACAGACACAAAAACGCCATCATAGATAAACACCCAGAGCGTAATTGTTTCTCCTTCAAAAAAGCCAACTTCAATACCATCCAGCACCTGAATGTCGCCTGCAAACCGCACATCGTTTTTCCATGCCTCGACGGTTGAATAAACACTGGAGCTTTGAATGACCCAGAAGACCGCATCGCCCGCGCCGATATAGTACCGCTGGTAGGCCGGACTGTTCGGGGCAAGTAAGGGCGCGGAATTTCCATATTCGGCTGCGGCGTCTTCAAAAATCCGCTCACTGCCAAATGCAAATCCTGCGATATCTTCCACTGGAAGCGGAGCGAAACCCAGAAGAGAAATCAGGCTTTGGGTGGCAGTAGGCGTAGGCGATGGGAACGGCGTTAAAGTTGGAAGGGGTGTGGCACTGGGGGTAATCGGCAGGGTCGGTGTTGGGACAAGCGTTTCGATGAAAAAGCTGGCGCGTTCTTCGTTGGTCAGTTGCCGCGTCACCTGCTCCTGGGCGATGTCGATCAGCAGCTCCAGGGATAAAGGCCAGATCCGTACCATACCATCACTCGACCATACCAGAATCTGGCTGTCATCCTGGCTCCAATTTGCGCCGCGAACATCTCCCTGATGGTGAAATTCGACCAGCAGTTCGCCCGTCTGTAAATCCCACACGCGCACCGTCCCGCCCAGTAGATCAGTGATGTCGTTATCCAAATAAGCAACGACCAGACGGGTGTCATCGCTGTTGAGCTCCATCTCCCAGATCGAACCAAAGATTTCGGGCGCCCCTTCCGGAATCAGCAGCAGGAGGCGCTCGCCTGTATTCGCATCCCAAACTGAGACCGGGCCTTTGGTGGAACCAGCGATAATGCGGGTTTCATCTGTGCTCCAGAGGACAAAATTTCCCCCCGCCTGCGGCAGTGTCATGATCGTTTCGCCTGTTTCAGTATTCCAGACGTAGACGGTTTCATCCTGTGACCATGCCAGAATACGGCTGTAATCCTCATTAATTTCGATCCCATAAACCGACCCCGGCAAGGTCAGGCGTCGCAGTTCCTGGCCGGAGGATGTTTCCCATGAACGCACCGTTCCGTCGGCACAATAGGTAAAAATGCGCTGACCATCCTGGTTAAATTCAGCCCCATAGAGTTCACCCTCACACTGGAATGTGAAAAGCGGGTTCTGGGTGATGGTATCCCAGAGAATGGCCGTGTTGCTGCTCGTGTGGGTCAGCAGACGATTAGTTTCCTGGTGCCAATCTAAAATGTTGACCTCGCCGAATGTACCAACCACCATACTGACCCTGTTTTCAATATCCCACACGCGGACGCTGCCGTCCCACCCATAGGTGATCAGGTCGTTTTCCTCCCACTCAATCGCTTGTATTTCTTCGGGTTGGGAGAAAGTCTGAAGGATGGTATCGGTCATAGGATCATAAAACCTGATCCGAGGATCGCAGTCACGATGGCAGTCTGTGAGTTCATTATCGACCAGAACAAGAATTTCTTCATCAGGACGCCACGCCACAATATCGTAGCCTTCCAATGATTTGAGAATGTCCCCAGTAGTCGCCTCCCATACGTAGGCGATTTCCCTGGAACGCGAGAGAACGAGATTCTGGCTGGCGCTCCAGGAAGCAGAACTGACCTGGTCAGGGTGATGGACGGTGGGCAAAATTTCTCCACCCGTAATTTCCCAAATTCGGATGCTCTGATCTTCCGACCACGACATAACACGACTTTCATCAGGACTCCAGGAGGCTGAATTGACCTCATCTTGATGCCGCATTTGAGCGAGGACTGCCCCATTTGTCGCATTCCATATTCGCACAGTGCCATCCCGCGAGGCGGTCAGAATCTGACTGCCATCCTTGTTCCAGAGCGCAGTCCAAACGATTTCGTCATGGTCCAACCGGAGGAGTTCTTCACCCGTATTCGCGTCCCAAACGTGGGCGGCGTAATCCTGCGCCCAGGTCAGGATGCGGGTTTCGTCCGGACTGTAGGCTTCCCCATTCACAAAACTATCATGCGGGAGCAGAAGTAGATTTTCGCCTGTATTGACTTCCCAGACATAGGTTGCATGAACGCAGTCTTCACAAAATGATGAATCATTGGAGTGAGTCAGAATGCGGTTGCCATCCTTGCTCCACCTGAGACTTGTGACCCAACTGGGGTGGGTCATCGTCTGCAAAAGTTCGCCGGTGCTGGCATCCCATACTTTAACGGTGCCATCGTCGCCCCATGACAGCAGCTTGGTTTTATCAGGATTCCAGCCCGCTATCACTAAACCATGCTGGTCGGAATGACGGAAGATGTGAATGATTTCACCTGTAGCAGCATCCCACAATCTGACGGTGCCGTCATTTGACCAGGAGAGAATGCGTGTTTGAGTTTCGTCCCAGTAAGCGGCATTTACCTGATCCTCATGGGTAAGGCGCAGCAGTTCTTCCCCTGTTTGGATATCCCACACCCGTGCTGTGAAATCGTCTGAATAGGTCAGGATTTTCGTTCCATCCGGGTGCATGGTGACACCATCAACGGTTGCCGCATGGCGTACTGTGAGCAGAAGCTCGCCTGTCGATGCGTCCCACAAGCGGGCCGTCCCATCCGCGCTGGCCGTGAGAATCCGTGTGTCGTTGAGGGCCCAGTAAGCACCTCTGACCGCGCCATCATGCCACAGTACCAGCAGCGCCTCGCCGGTTGTTGCATCCCATAAGCGGGCTGTCCCATCAGATGAATAAGAGAGCACGCGCGTTCCATCCTGATTCCAGAAAGCCCATGAGACATCCGCATCGTGCCGCATATAGGCTGCCTCACTGACCGGATAGGTCACCGCGTTGAGCAGCGCCGTTTGGCTGGATGGGTTGAAAATCCCATCTTCGTAATGACGCAGCGATTCCAGCGCCAGCAGCAGTGACTCTTGCGGCGCACCCGCCAGCAATTGTTGACGGGACTGGTCCGCTAAAAACAGCGATTGCAAATTCCATGCGGCCCGCAAGTTCGCATCACTGGTCGCGGCGTTATTTTGGGCGAGGACGGCGTTAGCGTCAGCAGTCATTTGGGCGGCCTCTGCCGTGCTCGCATTTTGCCATGCCACCGTCGCTTGGCTTTCCGCCTCCCCCTGAGCAACGGTCGCGGTGGCAGCATTGTTCAAGGCAAGTTGGGCGTTAGCATCGGCAGTCATTTGGGCCGCTCCTGCTGTACTTGCATTTTGCCACGCCACCGTCGCTTGGTTTTCTGCCTCCCCCTGAGCAACGGTCGCGGTGGCAGCATTGTCAATCGCAAGACGGGCATTGGCATCGCTGGTGATGGCATTGTTTTGCGCCAACAGTGCATTAGCATCTGAGGTGCTTTGGGCAGCAATTGCTGTGCCTGCGTTTTGCCATGCAACAGTCGCCTGGGCTTCCGATTCCTGCTGTGCTATCAGCGCAGTTGCCACTGCAACTGTTGCAGTAACCGCATTAGCGTCACTGGTGCGGGCTGCGTTAAAAGCCAGCGTTGCCTGAATCTCTGCTTCTCCCTGGGCAATGGTGGCGGTGAGGGCGTTGGCATCACTGGTCAGGGCGGCATTAAACGCTGCCGTCGCCTGATTTTCTGCTTCTCCTTGTGCAGAAATTGCGGTGAGGGCATTGGCATCGCTGGTTCGCGCCTGATTTGCTTCTCCAGTGGCACGCGACTGTGCCAGCGAGAGTCTGTCTTCCGACTGTCGGAAAAGCAAAAATGATAACAGAGATAGGGCAATCGCAACGAGCAGACCTGTCGCCATGCCTGCCAATAAGTTGCGCTGCTGGCGGCGCTGTTCAGCACGACTGCTGAGAATATATTCTGTGTGGAGTTCATCAGGTTTTTGGTCTTTGCCTGCCGCAATTGCCAACCACTTTTCGGCGTGATCCAGGTCTTCACCGCGCAGCAAAAAACTTCGATTCCGTCCGCTGGTTTCCCATTCGCGGGCACGAACCAGTAAGCGTGTGTGCATCCGCACGTGTTCGATATCAGTTTCAATGGTTTTGAGCAGTGCCTGGAAGGCTTCGTCAAATGAATCATAGTCACAGCCAGGCCCGTCACATTCTGGGTTGATCACCTCATTATTTTGATCATACTCACAGGTGCATCCGTGCCTGCGACGAAAGTACAGCCAGTTAATGCGCTTCAGGATTTCCCAGTTGTCGCGGGCAGTAAATTCCCAATCCTTGTTAAACCAGACACCCGCCACTTCCTTTTCGTTAATTTCCTGGCGGACGATGGGCACAATCCGCTTATTGTGCTTATAAGCGTAGGTGACTTCCTCATGGCAAATTTTGGAGCCGAGCGAATCGGGGGTGATGACAAAAATAAAAGTATCGGCCTGGTCAATGCCGGCTTGAATTTCACGCCACCATTCGGTGGAATAGGGAATCCCTTCCCAATCTACCCATGCATCACGGCCTGTTCTTTCCAAAGCATCAAAAAAACGGCGGACAAAAATCTTATCTCGACGTGAATAGGAAATAAAGACGTCTGCCATGAAGATCTACCTGTAATAACTATGAAATAGTTCTATTTTAAATTGAAACTAATAAATTACAATCAGTTCAGCATTTCCTGATACACCGCGACCGTCTGTGCTGCAACCTGCTCCTGGGTAAAATTCTCCTGTACACGCTGGCGGCCTTTTTCCGCCAATTGGCAGCGCAGTTCCGTATTAATCAGCAGCTTTCGGAGCTGCTGAGCCAGGTCTGCCGCATCGCCTTCCCGGAAGATCAATCCTGCTTCATCAATCACATCAGGGATTGCGCCGCTGTCTGACCCCACGACTGCTACTTTGCTTGCCATGGCTTCGATAATGACCCGTCCAAACTGCTCTTTCCAGTTGGGCATAGTGCGTGAAGGAATCACCAGCACGTCCAGGTCTTGAAAATATCCAGGCATTTCTACAGACGGAAGCTGTCCGGTAAATCGGATCCGGTCCTTTAAGCCCAATTTCTCCGCCTGATTTCGCAGCGTGGTTTCTTCCGGCCCTCCGCCGACGATTTGCAGTGACCACTGATATTCCTTCAGTGAGGCCAGTGCCTTCAGCAGCAAATCAATATTTTTTTCAGGCACAAGCCGTCCGACATAGCCTATTTTCAGGATATGGTTCGATTTATGGACGGGTAAAAATAACCGTGTATCGACACCAAATTGGGGGATCACCCGCATCGGGCCCATATAACCTTTTTCGCGCCATACATCCGCTGCGCTTTGAGTCCCTGCGATGGCATAATCAATATGTTGAAACACCCATTTTTCCATCCAGCGGAATGGCAAAGGATACTTCCGGTTGATATTTTGCCAGGTAAAAAACAAGGATTTTGCCCCGACTCGCCGGGCAGCACGCAGGGCCAGCCAGGTTGCCAGGTTATAGGGTTCTTCATCAATATGCAAAATGTCAGGTCGAAAAGCAGCAGCTTCTTTTGGAAACTCAGGGTAATAATGCAGATGAAAATGCCCGTTAAACCGAATCGGGGTGACTTGCAGTGCATAACCGGTGGTATGGACTCGTTCGAGGAAAACCTCGCCGCGTTCATCAATCCAGGAGGGCGGCACCAACACCTTTAACTCTTTGACAGAAGGATGTTTGGCGATTTCTTCCAGCTTCCGCTGGTAAATCCCGACCAGACACGCCTTCGAAAGCATCAAGATACGCATCAGAAACCTCTGAGAGAACCTCTTAAGGATAATCGCAGTCAAGCAGCGAAAAAAGGATTAAATGTGGTCAGGGGTTGGAATTTCTGGGTATGATTTCGTTGAAGAAAATTTTCAAAGGACAGGCGTCATGACCTTACCTCCTCGCAGCGCTGTAGTGCACGAACATACATGGAATCGGGAAAGTGTTTTCGCTACGCCAGATGGCTGGCAGAAAGAGTTAGAAGCGGTA
This sequence comes from Anaerolineae bacterium, assembly GCA_008933735.1. Lineage (GTDB taxonomy): Bacteria > Chloroflexota > Anaerolineae > Aggregatilineales > J027 > SB15. Next base: position 124,727 of record WBUL01000008.1, read on the forward strand.
AAAGGTGTGCTGGCCGAAGTCAAAAAATATCCTGGTCATCTGGGGGACAGCCCGGATGTTCTGGCCGACTGGTTGGAACTGGTTCACGAAACCGAGAACCGAGTGACAGTGCTCTACCTCTACGCCACAATGGAACAAAGCGTTGACACCACTAATCAGGATGCTGCTGCCATGATGAGCCAGGTTCGCAGTTTACAGGGTGAGGCTCAGGCCGCGAGCGCGTTTGCTGAGCCGGAAATCCTCTCCCTCCGAAGGGAAAAACTGGACGGATGGATGAAACAGCATAAACGGTTGGCATTGTATGCTCATTATTTTGATGACCTGTTCCGGCTGGAAAAATACACCCGCTCTGGCGAAGTTGAAGCAGTTTTAGGTCTGCTGGCAGACCCATTTGGCAATGTAACGACCACTTACGGCCTGCTCAATAACGCGGATTTGCCGTTCGAAGCTGCCCGTACTGGCAGTGATGAAGAATTACCCGTTGCTCAAAGTACTATTACAACGCTCATGTCGAATCCTGATCGTGAAATCCGCCGTACCAGTTACGAGCATTACAACCAGGGGTATTTAACTTTCAAAAATACTTTCGCCAGCCTTCTAGCTACCTCCGTCAAGCAGGATGTGTTTATGGCAAAAGTGCGGGGTTTCGATTCAGCGCTGGAGGCCAGCCTCTACCAGAATAATATTCCGCGCAGCGTGTATGATAATCTGATTGAAACCTACAAGAACAATCTCCCGACCTGGCATCGGTATTGGCGGGTACGCCGCAAAGCACTTGGCTATGACACGCTGCGGCCTTACGATTTTTGGGCACCCCTGACCAATCAACCTCATGTAACTTTTGAGCAGGCGGTCAACTGGATTTCCGAGGGGATGCAGCCCCTTGGGGAAGCTTATGTCTCGGCAGTACGGAAAGGCTGTTTAGAGGATCGCTGGGTTGATATTTACCCCAATCAGGGCAAGCGGGCGGGTGCTTTTTCCTTTGGAGCACATGGTACCCACCCCTTTATCTTCATGAGTTTTGCGAATACGCTTCAATCCATGAGCACCCTGGCACATGAACTCGGCCATTCAATGCATTCTTATCTCAGCCGTCAGCACCAGCCGATTGTCTACGGGCGGTATACCCTGTTCGCTGCTGAAGTTGCCTCGAATTTCAACCAGGCAATGACCCGTGCTTATCTGCTTCAACACAACCCGGACCCCCAATTCCAGATTGCGGTTATTGAAGAAGCTATGTCAAACTTCCTGCGCTACTTTTTTATTATGCCCACACTGGCACGCTTTGAACTGGAAGTCCATACCTGGGCAGAAAAGGGCAAAGGTCTGACTGCGGATGCCATGATTAAACTCATGGCCGAACTGTTTGCAGAAGGCTACGGCGGTGAAGTCGACTTTGACCACGACAGCGTAGGGATTACCTGGGCACAGTTCGGGCATCTCTACTCGGCTTTTTACGTTTACCAGTATGCGACTGGAATTTCGGCGGCACACGCCCTGGCAGATGGCATCCTGACAGGGAAAACGAGCGCAGTTGACAATTATCTCAAATTCCTGAGTGCGGGCGGTTCGCTCTATCCCATTGACGCGCTGAAAATGGCCGGGGTGGATATGAGTCAGCCGGAAGCTGTGACCCGTACCTTTGAGATTCTTGCCAGTTACGTTGATCGTCTTGAAGACCTGACTGCGAGATAAACGCCTTGCCCACGTTTGATTGACGGCACAGGCGGCCATGTTATAATGCGAAGGGCGATTTGACTGGAATCGCCCTTTTTCTCACGGGGAAGACGCCATGCGACGCCTGATCATCGCCCTTTTCTGCTTCATTTACGCCACACCGCTGCTCGCTCAATCGGGTGGGGAAATTTGCCTGCTTGCTTACGAAGATACCAATCAAAATGGGCAGCATGAACCCGAAGAAATATCATTTGCCGGAATTGGTGTGAATTTGCTGGTGCCGGATGAGGTTATTGTTGGCAGCCATGTTACCACGCCGGGCAGTGATTTTTTCTGTTTTCAAGGATTGTCCTCCGGTAACTATACGGTGCGTTTTGAATCCAGCCCAAACCACACAGCCACTACCGAAAACACTGCTGTTATTGATCTTACTGAAGGTCAGCGCATTCGTTTAGAATACGGTGCGGTGCCCCAGAACCCGTTTCTGGATCAAGCACCGGCTAGTTCCGGGGACAAAGTGGAAACCGTAACTCGTATCCTGATTTCACTGATGGCCGCAGTGGTCGCTATGACCTTAATGCTTGGCTTCGGGGCAATGGTCATGAGTTTTATGTATTAAAATGGGCTCTGAGTTTGATCTCCAACTCGACAAAATCGACACCGCAGCGGGCCAGCAGCATCTGTGAGGTTTTTTCCAGTGTCATTGCCAGCAGCAGATGGTCGGTTCCGGTGTAATGTGTTCCCATCGCTTCAGCCTGCTCAACGGCACGGTCAATGACTTCATCCAGCGTCGCTACTGAAAGCGCGGCATCCGGTTGCAATTTCCGCATATCTTCTGCCAGCCGTTCCTGTTTAAAACCCGTATCCAGCAGCAGTTGGGCCGCAATGCTGCGCCGTTCCTGTGCCAGCACCATCAGTAAATGCTCCAACCCCGCCGCCGGATGGGTGTATTCGGAGGCAAGTTTTGCGGAAGCGTTCAGCACACGGCGCGAAAGTTCGCTTAGTGTAGCCATACGGCGGGCCGATTCGACGTTGATTTCCAGAATGCCTGCATTAACCAGACGTTTTACTTTTTGCCGGATCTGTATTTCGTTGATACTTAACTGGCGCATTAACTGGGATGCATCACCTGCACCGGAACGCACCAGCCCAAGCAGCAGATGTTCTGTTCCAATATAGTGATGTCCCAACCAGTAGGCTTCGTCCATCGCAAAGGCAAAGACGATTTTGAACGCGGCTGTATACGGCGGATTTCTGGGAGCTTCTTCCACAAACGGATGCAGATTGGCAAGTTTCGCTTCCAGTTGTTCCCGTTCAATCCTAAAATCTTGCAGGACGCGGTGACCAATACTGCCTTCTGCCAGCCAGATACCCGCCAGCAGATGCCCGGTATCAATTAATGAATGACGGTATTTTTCCGCTAGAATCCGTGCTTGGGTAAGCGAACGGCGGGCGTGCTGGCTGTAGCGACGATCTGAGAAGGACATTAAGATCAATTATCCTAGAGAAGCGATTTTATTATAGCAGGCAGTATGATCCATATCGTAATCAACGCCCACTTACTCTCTGCCCAGACAGGCTATCGCAGCGCAGGTATTCATGGCTATATCTATAATACGTTGCGCTGTTTACCCTATGTTACACCGGATTGGCATTACACAGTGCTGGTTGGCGAGGGGAATCCAGCCGAACATCCCAGGATGGAGATTCGACATTCTCGCTTTTCGACCCGTCATCCCGTGCAGCGCATTGTATGGGAACAGCTTGTGCAGCCAGGGGTGATTCGCCACTTAAAACCGGATGTCTATCACGCAGCGGCATTTGTCTCACCTGTAATGATGCGTGTACCCTCGGTCGTGACCGTCTATGATTTGAGTTTTATCCGCTATCCGCAGGCGTTAAGTGCCTCGCGCCGTCTCTACCTGCAAACGTTTACCCGTTTGAGCTGCCAGCGAGCGGCTCAGGTGATTGCCATTTCGGAAAGCACGGCACGAGATATTATTGATCTGCTGGGTGTGCATCCGGAGAAAGTGACCGTTGCAGTACCGGGGGTCAGTGAGGATTTTTACCCACGCGAACCATCTGAAATCCAGGCTTTTCGAGAGAAAAATCAATTACCAGATCGTTTTATTCTTCATCTCGGCACCCTTGAACCGCGCAAAAATCTGCCGATGCTGCTGCGAGCGTATGCCACCCTGCCAGAATCACAGCGCGAAGAAGTTCATCTGATCCTGGCAGGCGGCAAAGGATGGGAATATGCGGATATTTTCGATACGGTAAAATCCTGCAATCTGGAAAGGGTCGTTCATTTTCCTGGATATGTAGCCAAAGACGAACTGCCACTATGGTACAATGCTGCCGAAATGCTGGTTTATCCTTCGGTTTTCGAGGGATGGGGATTGCCAGTGGTTGAGGCAATGGCGTGCGGATGCCCGACTCTCGTATCGGATGTGTCCTCACTGCCAGAAGCGGCGGGAAATACGGGACTGCGCCTTCCGCCAGATGATGAGACTGCCTGGGTGGAAGGGTTGCGACATGCCATCACAGATACCACATGGCGTGCATACAGCAGGCAGGCAGGCATTGAACGAGCAAAACAGTTTACCTGGCAGGCAACTGCCGCCGCGACAGGTCGTGCTTACGAAAAAGCGCTGAGATGAAAATTGTGAGTCGCACAGAATATCCCTGGAAGGGCTGGCACATCGCGCTGATAGATGCGCTGGTGGTCTGGTTGAGTTTTGGTATTTCCTACCTGCTGCGCTACGAAGTGCAGTTCCTGAGACCGGTTGACGAAATCAACTCGGCCCCTTTCCGCCCTTATATTCCCTATACTCTGATTTTTATGGTATGGGTGCTGACGATGCATCAGGCGGCGGGCTTATATCAGGATATGCGCGGGCGCAGTCTGGTCAGTGAAATTTTCAAAATTACGAATGCTACGAGCAACGCTGTCCTACTCATCATGGCTTTGAGTTTTTTGATTCGCCCTCTTGTGTTTTCTCGTTTGCTGATTATCCAGGCCGCGTTTATCAATGTTTTTTTGCAGCTTGTCTGGCGTCTGGCACTGCGTTCCTTCCGAAATACTCTGCATAGGCGAGGCGTTGGTGTCGAACAGGTGCTGGTGGTGGGCTGCCGTGAAGCCGGACGTTATGTAATTCGCACTATCGTAGCGCGGCCTGATCTTGGCTACAAACTAGTCGGTTTTGTTGATGACGACCCGGAGCTTGGCAGCAAAGACCTGGGACGGGTTCCGGCCCTGGGCGCGATCAGAAATATTCCAAAAATCGTCAAAAAAGAGCATGTTGACCTGGTAATCCTAACACTGCCCTGGGATGAGCAGCGCCACGCGATGGAGGTGATGCAGAATCACGCTCTGAAAAAAGTCTCCGTCCTGACTGTGCCTGATCTGTACCAGTTGAACCTGTCGCAGGTGCAGGTAGAAATGCTGGGCGGACTGCCGCTGCTGGGTCGTCAGAAAGAAGGGGAAATTCCTCGTCGCAATCTGGTTCTCAAACGTGCCCTCGATATTATTGCGACAGCACTGCTGCTGCCTTTTGCCCTGCCGATAATGGGTTTAGCTGCCCTGGCGATTCGACTCGACACCCCCGGGCCAATTTTATTCTATCAAAGGCGCGTGGGTCTTAATGGGCAGCTTTTCGAGATGGTCAAATTCCGCTCGATGGTGGAAGGTGCGGAGCAGCAGCACGATGAAGTCATCGGTTTGAATGAAGATGACCCCGAAGGCTACAAAAGAAAATACAAAGACGCCGATCCTCGTATTACCCGTGTAGGACGGTTTATCCGGCGTACCAGCATCGACGAACTGCCGCAGCTTTTTAATGTCCTGCGGGGGGAAATGAGCCTGGTCGGGCCTCGCCCTGCACTCCCGAAAGAAGTTGAACTCTACAAACCCTGGCATCGGCAGCGACTGATGGTGCGCCCCGGACTCACAGGACTATGGCAGGTGTCAGGCAGGAGCGAGATCCCCTTTGAGGAAAAGTGCCTGCTGGATATTTATTATATTGAGAACTGGTCAATCGGTTTAGACTTGCAAATTCTGATACAAACCGCGCCGCAGATCTTGTTCGGGACAGGCGCGTACTAGGCTGGCGCCAGCATTTGCAGGAATTCTTCGTTGCTGTCTGTTCTCCGCATCTGGCTAATCAGGTCTTCGGTGGCCTGGAACGAATCTTCATCGGTAATTGAGCGCATATCCAGCATCCGGCGCATCGTCCATACCCGCTGAATAATATCGGGCCCCAGCAGCAGTTCTTCGCGGCGTGTCGAAGATTGGCGCACATCGAAGGCCGGGAAGACACGGCGTTCTTGCAGTTCACGGGACAAATGTAGTTCCATGTTCCCCGTGCCTTTGAACTCCTCGTAGATTACATCGTCCATACGGCTGCCCGTGCGGACGAGACACGTTGCTACAATGGTCAGGCTGCCACCTTCTTCTACGTTGCGGGCCGCGCCAAAGAATCGTTTGGGCGGGTAGAGGGCGACCGGGTCGATACCCCCTGTCAGGGTGCGTCCGCTGGGCGGGACGGTCAGGTTATATGCCCGTGCCAGACGGGTAACGCTGTCCAGCAAAATGGCGACATCACGTCCACTTTCAACCAGGCGTTTCGCGCGGTTCAAAGCCATTTCCGCCACTCGGACATGGTGCGTGGCAACATCGTCAAACGTGCTGCTGATCACTTCCGCTTCCACCGAACGATCCATATCGGTGACTTCTTCCGGGCGTTCACCAATCAGCACCACCATCAAATGGACATCCGGGTAGTTGCGGCTGATGGCGTTTGCAACTTCTTTCATCACGGTCGTTTTGCCAGCTTTAGGCGGGCTGACGATCAGCCCGCGCTGCCCTTTGCCTATTGGGGCAACCAGATTAATCAGTCGTGTTGAAATGATGTGACCGGATGTTTCCAGATCAAACCGTTCTAGCGGGAAGATCGGGGTCAGTTTATCAAAGTTCGGTCGGGTTTTGATGGCATCCGGTGACATGCCGTTGACGGCTTCAACCCGGAGCAGACCAAAATATTTTTCCGAATCCTTGGGTGGGCGCACCTGCCCAATGACCATATCCCCGGTACGAAGATTAAAACGACGGATTTGAGTCTGGCTGACGTAAATGTCTTCCGAACTGGGCAGAAAGTTCTGTGCTGCCCGCAGAAAACCGATCCCATCATCAATGATTTCGAGGACGCCGCCGCGCAGTTCAAATCCCTGCTTTTCGGCTTTGGCTCGCAGTAGGCGCAGCACCAGATCGCTTTTTTTCAAGCGGCTGAACTGCGGTATGTCATTCTCGCGTGCAATCACACGGAGTTCATCCAACTTCATGATTTCTAGTTGTGAGATGTCCAGATCCATTGGGTATGCCTCTATAGCTGAAAGGGTGTTTGCCTCAGGGGGTTTGTATTGGGTGTTATTTACGATATAACGTTGTGGGAATAGTCTATGCTGCTCTACAGGATAGCACAAGTTTCACGGCTCGGCAAATAGGTTTTTTTTAATTCATACTTTTCGGGTAAGAATGGTGCTTCTATCTCCGCCTAACACGGGCAGCCATACCGTAAAAACTGTCCCTACGTCAATCTGACTGACGACCTGAATCTGCCCATTATGGGCCTTGATAATCTCGTAAGTAATCGCCAGACCCAGCCCTGTTCCGCCCTGCTTGGCACGGTTGCGACTTTTATCCACCTGATAAAACCGTTCAAAAATGCGTGATACATCTTCCGGCGGGATGCCTTCGCCTGTGTCCTGTACCTCCACCTGAATGCCACCATCAAGGGGCTTTGCCCGCAGCCAGACATGTCCGCCTGTATTCGTATGCTTGATGGCATTATCTACTAAATTAGTAAACGCCTGAGTCAGTCTGTCACCGTCACCTGCGATACGGAACAACGGCGGCACTTCGAGGTGCAGTTCCACTCCTTTCTGACGGGCTTTAATCGCCAGACTGCTGCCAACCGCCGTTAATACACGGTCAAATTCAACGGCATGGCGAAGCATCTGCATTTTACCGGCCTGTATCCTGGCGATGTCCAGCAGGTCGGCCACAAGCCGCCCCATGCGATTGGCCTCTTCATTGATAACCTGTGCGGCATGTTTAATATCTTGCGGGTCGGAACTCACGCCATCGATGAGTGCCTGAGAAAATCCATGAATGCTGGTCAGGGGTGTGCGTAAATCGTGAGTGACATTCGCCAGAAAATCAGTTTGTGACTGCTGCGCTAATTTCACCTGTTCGGTCATTTCATTAAAGGCCTGGGCAACCATCTGCGCTTCTGAAGGGCCCGTGACCGGGACTTTCAAATTGTAATTTCCGTGGGCGACTGCGATTGCTGCCCTTGCAACCGCCTGTAAGGGGCGTGCTACGGAACGGGATACCCAGAAGGAAAGCAGCAGGGCAATCCCAAGACCAACTGTTCCTGCCTGACACAGGGGCAGCAGAAATGTCCCACCGTAAGTGTCAAAAAGATAGCCAATAGTTGGCTCAGGGCGGGGTGTCGCAACCATGATTTCAATGCCCGGACTCTGTTCGGTCGTCAGGGTAAAACGCTGGCTGGAAAACACCCATTCCACGTCGTTCTTATCCCTGAAAATGCCAGAGGCTAATATTGTGTTGAGTCGTTCGCGCTGGGTGACCAGGCGGCGTTCGGGCGGCGGTATGGGCAGTTGTTCGTCGGTCTTGAATTCCCCAGCGGAGTCGTAAATCACAAGGCCATTACCCCGCAGCAAGAGCACCCGGTTTCCGTCTGCCTGTTCAGTGAAGTGTACCGCCAGTTGTTCAATTTCATCCCGGCGTGGCAGGCGATTCTGCTGGCGGAAGGTTTGCCATTCGTTGACGAAATTCAAGTCCAGTAATGTCGCCGTCAGATCATTCACAGTTTCTTCAATAGGGACAGGGCGCGTGCGAAGTACCAGTACCCAGATCACACCGATAATACACAGGGTAACAGCGAGAACAACAAGAAAAGCGGCGATCAGCCGATATTGCAGACGGTTCATTGTGACTGCGGCTCACGGATCCGAATCGTGGCATAAGCGCTGAAAGCAAATAATACCATGATAATCCCGAAAAGGATGGAGTATCCGGCAGCAGGCTCACTGGCACGGTCATTAATTGCGTCAATCAGATAGCCCCCCAACAGGCCAAAAATTCCACCGAGGGTGGTCGCCACATTTGCAAGCCCAAGATAAAACCCGGCCCGCCGGCTGGGAACGATATTGGTAATCAGCGCCCATCCCGCGCTGAAAAATATCCCTGACCCCATGCCAATAACACAAATCGCAATCACTGCCAGCGTCAGCCCCGGTGCGTCGATCAGTACCAGGGTCGCTGCGCTGGCAGCGATGCTGCCTGCCGCCGCCACCTGTTTTTTGCCTAACTGGTCAGCGACCCAGCCGCCGATGAGGGTAACCACGAAAACCAGAATCCCTGTCGCCAGCAGAATCATCCCCTGAAGTGAGCGGGCTTCTTCGCCGCTGTAACCAAATACATCCGTGAGGTAAGTAATGCCAAACTTCCCCAGGGTATTGAAACAGGAATAAAACATAAAACGGCTGGCCAGCCACCATAACAACGGGCGTCGGCGAAAAATATGCCAGACGGAAAGCCTGTACAGACTGATTTGGGCACTGGTGCGGCTGCCTGAAGATGCAGCATACCATCCTGTATAACGCTTGATTAAACTGGATTTTTGACGCGGAGAAAAGGCAGCCACTTTACCCGCTATACTTCGTATCGAAATCAGCGCAGCGACCAGCAGCCCGAAACCTGAGACAGCCACCGCCAGTGTGGGCTGCGTGTGATTCCCCAGAAATAGAAAAACCACTACGCCGCTCATGACAATACCAGCCAATTCAAGGACAGTTTTCAGGCTGGCCGCAACACCACGCTGCGACGGATGAACATAATCAGAGATCAATGCCTGCATCGGGCTTTGTATGGTGTTCAGCCCAATCTGCAAAATAATGATGCTGGAAATCAAAATACCCCAGGTCTCCGCATTTGCAACGATCAACAAGGCGAGGGTACTGATCAAAATTCCCACAAACAGATAAGGGTAGCGGGTGCGGGTGCGGTCACTGAGCAAACCGACCGCAGGCTGGATCATTGTGGCGACCAGCAGCCCTACAATACCCAGTGTGCCAAGAGCGGTATTCAGGCGGTGTTCATCCAACAGTCCTCGATCAATAAAGCGGTTTAAAACATAATGGTACAGATTTGGATTATTGATCAGATGCACCATGGATAGACTGAAACCCGGTGCATTCAGCGCGAGAAAGAACCACCAGGATTGATTTTGCAGGCGAGACACGTTTTTGTCCTAAAGTTTTCGGTGGAACTTGGGTTATAATTTCCCTAACTTAGTTCTAAAGGAACGCCTTATGCTGCGTCAAGTCTCATCTTTAATGGTTGGTCTGGCCTGTGGTGCGGCGGTGGCTACTGTGGTCGTCCTGCTTCTGACCCCGGATTCCGGTGAAAATCTACGCAAGCGCACCCGTGGCTGGTATCACCAACTCCTGGCTGACAGCACACAGGCTGCGGAAACCCGCCGTGAGGAACTCCGTGCAGAATTGCAGCGAAAAATCGCGGCGCATACGCAAAACTAATGTCTTTACGCTGTCCCCCATACTGGTATAGTATTCTCCACGCGCAAATGCGCTCTTGGAGGCTGTATTGCAATTAACAATCGTGCTGCCCACGTATAACGAGGCCGAAAACTTAGAAAAGATGGTGAGGGCGCTGCTCGCTCTTACGATCCCCTGTTCAGTTCTGGTGGTCGATGACAACTCGCCCGATGGCACAGGTCAGATTGCCGACCGTCTTTGCGGCGAATTTCCGGGTCGGGTCAAGGTGCTGCACCGACAAGGGAAAGAAGGATTGGGGAAAGCATACCTCGCGGGATTCAGGCAGGCCATTGAAGACGGGGCAGAGTTAATTATCCAGATGGACTGCGATTTTTCGCATCAACCAAAGTATGTTCCTGAGATGGTGTCGGCTGCCGAAGATGCCGACATGGTGCTGGCCTCACGCTTTGCGCCCGGTGGTAAAGTGGATGAAACATGGGCATGGTGGCGCAAATTATTGAGCTGGTTTGCCAACAGTGTGTATGTGCGTCTCATGCTGAACACTAATCTACGGGACTCAACAGGAGGTTTCCGGCTGTGGCGGCGCGAAACGTTGATCGGGATGGATATTCAAAATCGGATTCATTCCAACGGCTATGTGTTCCAGGTGGAAATGGCCTACGTGGCCCTGAAACTCGGCTACAAGATCAAGGAAATCCCAATTTACTTCCCTGACCGTGAACAAGGCGAATCCAAAATGAGTTTTTATATCCAGCGTGAGGCCGCCCTGCGCGTGCTGGAAGTTCGCCGCCGACATGGACACCTGCGCCCAGAACACCGCGTCATTGAGACGCCTGCCATGGATCAAGTCAAAGCCTGATTTTCATGAAAGTTCGCCGCCTGCTTCCAGACCTGCTGATCGCACTGGGTCTGCTGCTTCTGCCGCTGGCATTCTTTTTTCCGGTCACCCTGGGCGGCAAAACCCTGATTCCAGCGGACAACTTGTATCAGGTAGAGCCCTGGAGCAGTTACCGAGAGAGTCAGGGTGTACCAGAAATCCCACTTAACGGGCTGCTTTCTGACCTGATCTTACAGAATTACCAGTGGAAAACCTTTCTCAGGCAGAGCATTGACCAGCGGGAAATTCCTCTCTGGCAGCCGAATCAGTTTAGCGGCACACCATTTTTAGCGAATGGGCAGCATTCCGCGCTGTATCCCTTCAGCATCATTTATTATGTCATGCCGCTGGAAACCGCTTACGGTTGGTTCACCGTCAGCCAATTGTGGCTGGCAGGATTGTTCATGTATCTGTTTGTACGCGGCCTGGGCCTAAGCCGCTTCGCAGGTATGGTTGCAGGGGTCGGGTACCAACTCAGCAGTTTTTTCATCGTTTCTACCGTGCATCCGATGATTCAGGCGGGGGCGGCGTGGCTGCCTCTCCTTCTGCTCATGCTGGAATTTATCATCCAGCGCCGCCCGTTTTTTGCTGGCCGCCAAAGCGGTTTCTCCACCTTACCCTGGGTGCTCATCGGTGGCATCGCCCTGGGAATGAGCTTTTTAGCGGGGCATGTCGAAATTACCTACTACACCCTGCTTATCATGGCAATGTATGCCCTGATGCGCCTGATTGTTGAGACAAAGTGGAGATTCTCTTTTCCCTTAACACGTGGGGATGCAGGGGCAGCACCTTTTGCCCAACTTATTTTTATGCTCATCCTGTTGGTGCTGCTGGGGTTTGGACTGGGGGCAGTCCAGTTTATCCCCTTTGTTGAAACCGCCAGCGACAGCTTCCGAACCGAGCGATCCAGCCTGGAAGAGGTGCGGGATTATGCCCTGCCACTGCGGCATGTTGCCAAATGGCTGATACCCAATGTTTACGGCAATCCTGCCCACCATGAATATGTAGATATTTTTACCGATAAGCAAACACAGCACGATTGGATTCGGGTAGATGCCAATGGCAATGAGATCCGCGTCACGAATACTGATTTTGGGATCAAGAATTACGTGGAAGGCGGTGTTTACGTCAGCATCCTGATTCTGGTGTTGGCCTTCATTGGTTTATTCTTCAACCGGCAAGCCGGATTTTATCGCTGGGTATTTTTTATTTTAGGGCTTATCGCGGCGGCGTTCGCATTTGGCACCCCCTTGTACGCGGTCCTGTATTATTTATTCCCTGGTGTGAATCAGCTTCACACCCCATTCCGGTGGGCGTGGCTCATCACCTTCGTGCTGTGTATCTTTGCCGCTTACGGGGCAGATGTCCTGCTGAAAAACAGATCACGCTGGCTGACACGCGCCGGAATCGGGCTGGCGGTCGTTGGCCTGACCCTGATGCTGCTCATGGCATCCAGCCGCCAGTTTTATGACTCGATTGATTCTCCTGTGCAGCATCTCTACAATGGGCTGGCAAAAGCCAGCGAAGCCTTCCCCAATGCAAAAGCCTTCTACAGCTATGAAGCCAGCAATATTTACACTTTCGGCGTTATGGTTTTTACTGCCGGCTTGGTTCTCTGGCTCAGCCAGCGCAAATCGCCGGTCTGGCAGTTGGCCGCTATTCTGGTCATTGTGGTTGATTTGTATGCTGCCAGCGGTGATTTTAATACCCGTGCTGAGAAAACCTGGCTGAACTTCACCCCACCCGAAGTTGCCTTTTTACAACAGAAGAATCAGGAAAGCCTGGATTCCGCCAACGGCCCCATAAGAATTCAGGCGTTTAACTGGGGTGAGCGTCCGCTGGACGCTAATTCCGGATGGCGCTATGGATTACAGGATGTGCGTGGCTACGACAGCCTGTTCAGCAAACAGTATGCCGATTACATGCGCCGGATCGCACCACAGGGGGAAGTTGATTTTAACCGCATCGCGCCGATCCTCTATGACAATCCGCAGGCCCTGCTGGATAGTCGTCTGAACGCGCTGAACGTCAGTTATATCATCACCGACTGGATCATCCGCCCTGAAGAAGAGTTTGGCGTAGAATCGCTGGAGGAAATTGGGCTGGAACAGGTCTATGAGAGTACGGGCACGCGGATTTATAAAAACAAAAATGCGCTGCCGCGTGCGTATAGTGTTGCAGGCGAAAAACCGGCCTTTGAGACCCTCGCTCCTGCGGACTTCATTCCGGCAAAAATCACCCGCTACGAAAGTTCAACGGTTTTTGTCGATATAGAGGCCACCGAGGAGAGCTGGCTTATCCTCAGCGATACTTATGCCCCCGGCTGGCGGGCCTTTGTTCGTCCCCTGGGAGCCGATGAGGGCGAGGAAAAGGAAATTCATGTTGAGCGCGTGTTGGAAAACTTCCGAGGTGTCGCGCTTGAACCCGGTGCATGGACGGTGCGCTTCCGCTACAGCCCACAGAGTTTCCAACTGGGAGCATTCACCTCGTTTGTGAGCGGCATGGTGGTAATTTTTCTGGCGCTGTTGTGGCTGTGGACAACCTTCGTCAGAGAAAGTGCTGATTCGGACTCCGCCCGCCGTGTGATCAAAAACAGTCTGGCGCCGATTATCCTGAACCTCTTCAATCGGGGGATTGATTTTGCCTTCGCTTTTATCATGCTCCGCATTTTGGGGCCAGAAGGCGCGGGCATTTATTACTACGCGATTGTCATCTTTGGCTGGTTTGAAATCCTGACCAACTTTGGGTTGAATACGCTGCTCACCCGTGATGTTTCCCGCAACCGATCCCAGGCCCGGAACTATCTGCTCAATACGACCGCGCTGCGGCTGGCACTGGCCTTACTTGGCATTCCGGCGCTGGCGATCTTTCTGTTTATTCGTAATGCTGCGGTTTCCCCCACGCTGGATGAAACCGCGCTTGCGGCCATTGTGCTGCTGTATATTGGGCTGATCCCAAACAGCTTCAGCACCGGACTTACTGCCCTGTTTTATGCCTTTGAGAAAGCTGAATATCCCGCCGCGCTCACCACCGTCAGCACGCTGGCGAAAGTGTCATTAGGTCTGGGGGCGCTGCTGATGGGCTGGGGCGTGGTTGGCCTGGCTGGAGCGAGCATCCTCACCAACGTTATGACGCTCGTAATGATGCTGTACCTCGCATGGCCGCTGATGCAGCCGGAAGTAGAAAAAGCGGTGTGGCACATCTCACCCGTTTTCATGCGCGGGATGGTTCATGAATCATGGCCGTTGATGCTCAACCATCTGCTGGCGACGATCTTCTTTAAGAGCGATGTCATTCTGATGGAAGCCATCAATGGGGTTGAAATCGTTGGTATCTACAGCACAGCGTACAAATGGCTTGACGCACTGAACATCATTCCCGCGTTTTTGACGATGGCGCTGCTGCCGCTCATGTCTCGGCAGGCGCATGAGGACAAAACCGCCCTGCGCCGCAACTACATCTTCGGCTTTAAGTCGCTTTACATGGTGGCGCTGCCCGTTGCCATCGTCACGACCTTCATCGCGCCCGCTCTTATTGGTATTCTTGGTGGGGCGGAATTTTTGCCGGATGGTGGCATCGCGCTGCAAATTATGATCTGGTCCATTCTGGTCGGGTGGATTAACAGCCTGACGCAGTATGTCTTAATTGCCCTTGACCGTCAGCGTTTGATTACATGGGCATTTATCGCTGCGGTGAGCTTCAACATCCTTGCCAATCTGATCTTCCTGCCAGAGTACAGCTATCGTGCCGCCGCAGTGATTACGATTTTCAGTGAACTGGCACTGCTGGTCGGGTTTTATCGTCTGATTCGTGGCGATCTGGGCAGCATCAATTTTGTACAGGTCTTGTGGCGGCCTACGTTGGCGGGGGGGGCAATGCTCGGCGCGATAGTGCTCTGCTGGAATTTCAGTCCCCTCCTGGCGGTGCTGGCTTCTATCGTTGTTTATCCGGCAGTATTGATTATCTTCAAACCGCTCACTTCAGAAGAAGCCGAACGCCTGGGGCGGGTGATACCGGGTCGTTTGCGAAGTCGATTAGTTCGTTAGGAGTTCAGAATGGAATATCGATACATGGGGCGCACCGGCTTAAAAGTCAGCGAGTTGTGCCTGGGCGCGATGACGTTTGGACGTGAAACCAGCGAACCGGACAGCTATCCAATGATGGATTATTTCGCTGAACACGGCGGGAATTTCATCGATACGGCGGATGTCTATTCGTTGGGCGTATCGGAAGAAATCGTTGGGCGCTGGCTAAAAAATAAGCCGCGTGACCAGTTTATTATTGCGACAAAAGTTCGTTTTTCAATGGGCAGCGGCCCCAATGATGTTGGCTTAAGCCGGAAGCACATTCTGGCGGGCGCGGAAGCCAGTCTGCGCCGCCTCGGAACCGACCACATTGACCTGTATCAGATTCATGGGTGGGACAGAGGCACTCCGTTAGAAGAAACCTTAAGCACCCTCAATACCCTGGTACAAAGTGGTAAGGTGCGTTATGTGGGCGTGAGCAATTATGCTGGCTGGCAGATGCAAAAAGCAGTTGACCTGAGCCGCCAGCACGGATGGGAGGTTTTTAGCTGCTTACAGCCGCTTTATAACCTACTTGACCGCACTATCGAGTGGGAACTCATTCCTGTCTGTGAAAATGAAGGCATCGGTATTATTCCCTGGAGTCCCTTACGCGGGGGCTGGCTGAGTGGTAAATATCATCGTGGGATGGAAAAACCGCCGGAAAACACCCGCATCAAAGAGGCAGAACGACAGGGTTGGAGCGAAGCCTGGAGCGCCTATGCTAACGAGCGCACCTGGACGGTGATTGACACCCTGCTGGCGGTGGCAAAAGAGGTCGGGAAAACACCCGCGCAGGTTGCGCTAAACTGGTTGTTACGGCGGCCAGGGGTGACTGCACCGATCATTGGGGTCCGGTCAATGGAACACCTGAAGGATAACATGGGCGCGGTGGGGTGGCTGCTGAACGAGGCACAGATGCAAAAACTGAACCAGGTCAGCGAACCGGATGCCCCATATCCCTATAGCTTTATCACGGGTTTCCAGAGAGATCGGTAATGCACTGGGCGAGGTGCTGCCCTCGCCCAATTGATGATCATGACCAGCGCCTTAACAACTGAGCATTCAGCGCTACGACAATTGTACTCGCCGACATAAAAAGTGCCCCGATAGCGGGCGAGAGCACAATGTCAAATGGTGCCAGTACCCCTGCCGCAAGCGGCAGCGCGACCACGTTATATCCAGTTGCCCACAGCAGATTTTGAATCATCTTGCGGTAGCTGGCGCGGCTGAGTTCAATGATCTTGACCACGTCCAGCGGGTTGCTCTGTACCAGAATCAGTCCCGCTGATTCAATGGCTACATCGGTCCCGCTCCCGATGGCAATGCCAATATCCGCACGAGTCAGGGCAGGAGCATCGTTGACACCATCGCCGACCATCGCCACTTTTTTGTTCTGGCGCTGCAATTCTGCAATTTTCTGGTCTTTGTGTTCGGGCAGGACTTCCGCGAATACCCGGTCAATACCGAGTTCACGAGCCACCGCTTTCGCAACAGCCTGACTATCGCCTGTCAGCATCGCCACTTCGATGCCCATCTTGTGGAGTTGTTGAACCGCCTGTTTACTTTCGGGGCGGATTACATCCGCCAGAGCAAACACCGCCGCGATTTGTTGATCCTGTACCAAGTAGACCACTGTCTGGCCCTTTTCCCCGGCCTCCTCAGCGAATTGTTTAATCCCATCGTCTGGAGCAGCTTGCAGCATTTCCAGCAGGCGTGGCCCACCCACATATACGGTATGTCCGTTCAAGTTTGCCTGAGCGCCGCGCCCTTTGAGGGCTTCAAAGCCGCTGATTTCCGGCAGCGAAAGTCTTCTTTCCTCTGCGGCCTGACGGATGCCCTTGGCAATCATATGTTCCGAGTCGCCTTCAATCGCTGCGGCCAGTGCCAGCGCCTGGTTTTCATCCCACGCTGGTGCAGCGGCAATTCCAACCACACCCTGTTGGCCTCGGGTCAGTGTGCCAGTTTTATCGAAAACAATTACATTGACATGACGCGCCTCTTCGAGCGCCAGACGATCCCGAATCAGAATGCCGCGTTTGGCAGACAGGGAAGTGACAATCGCTACCACCAGAGGGATCGCCAGCCCCAGTGCATGAGGACAGGCAATCACCAGTACGGTCACAACGCGCTGAAGCACTTCCACTTCAAAACCTACCGCAATAATCCACGCGACCGCCGTAATACCTGCCACACCAAGCGCCACGTAAAACAACCAGCCTGCCGCTTTATCGGCTAAAAGCTGTGCACGGGATTTGCTTTCCTGCGCTTCCTTAACCAGTCGCATGATACCCGCCAGGGTCGTCTGGTCACCGGTGCTGCTGACCCTTACTCGCAGACTGCCGTCGCCGTTAATGGTGCCGCCAATGACCTTATCGCCTGGTAGTTTGGAGACCGGTCGTGATTCACCGGTAATCATGGCCTCATTGAGTTCAGATTTACCTTCCACAACTTCCCCATCGGCGGGGACACTGGTGCCGGGGCGTACCAGCAGAAGATCGCCTGTTTGAAGCTGATGAACCGGCACAACTTCAATTTCGCCATTGTCTTTCACGCGCTCGGCAGTGTCCGGCATAAGCTTGGCAAGCTCATTTAAGGCACCAGACGCCTGCCGCACGCTCCTCATTTCAAACCAGTGACCAAGCAGCATCACATCAATCAAGGTCGCCATTTCCCAGAAAAAACCGCTTTCCGGGTCAAAGAACAGCGCCGCAAGGCTATATACAAAAGCGACACTGATCGCTAAGGAAATGAGCAGCATCATACCCGGCTCACGGTTTCTAAGTTCGGGGACAGCCATTTGCAGAAATGGTACACCGCCATAGAGGAAAATGATGATGGAAAAGATGGGTGCGATCAGTTGGCTGCCGCTAAATTCTGGCATCGAGAATCCGAACCAATCCTGAATCATCGGACTATACAGCAGCACAGGAACAGTCAGGATTAAGCTGACCAGGAAACGGTTGCGGAACATCAACTCATGCCCGGTATGGTCGGCTGAGTGATGGGCGTGGCTGGAATGGTCTTCCATATGATTTTTGTGCATGATGGTTTACTCCCTCTCTTCTCATGCACTATAAGACAAACATCGAATCCTGTAACACGCCATCTGGCGGATTTGAGGAGCTTCTGCAATTGGTTATCCTAATGTAAATTTAAGAGGAGAAATGGCAATGAGGGTGCTGCTGGCAGAAGATCATAAAATTGTGAGACAGGGAACCCGCCTGTATCTCGAAAGTGTTGGGATTGAAGTAGTAGGCGAGGCGGCTAACGGGCATGAGGCGATTCAACTGGTGCGTCAGATGCAGCCCGATGTGGTTGTGATGGACATTCATATGCCAGACCTAACCGGCATAGAGGCCACGCGGCGGATTCGTCATGAAAATGAGGATGTGCGGGTGCTGGTGCTGACTGCTTACGACAACCCCACCTACGTCCAGGCCTTGCTCAATGCAGGGGCAGATGGGTTTGTCCTCAAAACAGCAGAATTTGCTGAACTTCACCGTGCCTTGAAGGAGGTTTATGTTGGACGCTCGGCATTTGACCCCCAAATCGTGGAAAAAGCGGCCCGCCTCAATGAGGAACTGCCTGCTTTTGTGGAAGATTTGACTGACCGTGAAATTGAAGTCTTAAGACACGCCGCGCAGGGGTTAACGAACAAGCGAATCGGTGAAATCCTGTTTATTTCAGATCGCACTGTGCAGGGGCATTTGCAGAGAATTTACCGCAAATTGAATGTTACCACCCGTACAGAAGCGGTCACCACCGCCTTGGGCCAGGGTTATATTACTTTAGATGAGGAGGATAATCGATGATATTTTTTCCCGCCCACTGGCATACGCTGATTCATTTATGTTTCTGGCTGGCGCTGCTGGTGACTCCTGTTCTCGTTGGGCTGACTTTGCTCAATATCTGGCTGGTGGTGCGGGTCCTGTATCCGCTTCAACGTCTCGCCACTCAGGCTGTCCGCCTGCAAAATGGCGATTTTGTGGCTTTTGAATCTCGCATTGGTGGAATTGCAGAAATTGAACACCTGCGCTGTTCACTCTCCGGCATGGTGCGTCATATCCGTCACAGTCATGAACAGCGCCAGGGATTCATTGAGACTCTGACGACGGCGCAGGAAGCGGAACGCAGCCGCATTGCCCGCGAACTCCACGATGATACCGTGCAGTCATTTATTGTGGTTGGGCAGAGTGTTGACCTGGCAAGTCAGTGGATTGAAAGCACCCCCTCACGAGCAGTAGACATCCTCAGGATGGCCCGGCAGCAGGTCACGGAAACAGTAATGAATTTGCGAAACCTTATTGCTGATCTGCGTCCGCCGGCGCTGGAAGAACTGGGTTTAGTTCCTGCGTTACAAATGTGGGCAGAAAACCTTTCCGATATTCGGTTGAATGTTGAGATTCATGGAACACAGCGCCGCCTGAATGAGGTGAGTGAATTAACGCTTTTCCGCTGCGCCCAGGAAGGAATCTCTAATGCTCAGCGTCACGGTCGGGCGACGGAGATCTTTTTGCAGATTATCTACCAGCCAGAGTGTGTGCGGCTAATTGTTTCGGATAATGGCACGGGATTCGATGTCCTGGCGCAGATCAATGCCAATGCCTCACACGGTCATTATGGGCTGTTGGGCATTCAAGAACGAGTGAATCGGCTGAACGGCACGCTTGACCTGCAAAGTACACTTGAACACGGCACCACGCTGCACATTTCACTGCCCACTGCCGAAGCCATCCAACCGCCTAACACCGTCCGTGATCCGATTTGCCATGCCCTTATTGAGCCGCATGAGGCTTACTACAGTCTTGTCTACGAAGGCGAACGTTTCTATTTCTGCTGTCCGGTTTGCCAGGGAGCATTCCAGAACGCGCCAGATTTGTATCTGCCAGAAGCTAAAAAGCCAACATCACCTATAAAAAACTTGACTCCGGCCTGACATGAAATTTTCATTTATTATGCTCTCGCACAATTCTATCTTGAACAACGAGTAAACCTGGGCTAACATTTCAAACACGATGCGTTCTCTGCATAGAGGTCGGTCTGGGCCTTGCACGGCAGGGTCTCCGAACCATGTCAGGACCTAGCGGTAGCAGCATTAAGGGGAATACCCTGGGTGTTGCAAGATCACCTGGGCTGACCTCTATGCAGAGAACTTGGCCTGTAGGAATTTCCCCGCGCATGAGTTTCCGAACACTGCGTTTTGCAGGCGCAGTTTTTTTTGTCTTTCTGGCAGTGGCAGCACTGTACTGGTTTTCCCTGGACAAAATCACCTTTAGTATCAACGGAAAAACTTTTTCGGCGCGTCTTCATGGCGAAACTGTTGGTGATGCCATCAAAATGGCGGAGGTGCTGGTTGATTCTGCCGATATCGTTGAACCAGCTATGAGTACACCTCTTTCCGATGGGATGACTATCAATATCAAGAAAGCGGAGCAGGTTGCCGTTGAAGCAGATGGTCAGATTCTGCGAGTGTATACCCATGCCACCGACCCATTAATTATTCTTTCAGAAGCCAATATCCAGCTTGGTGAAAATGATGAAGTGATCGTCGATGGTATCCCTATCAAACAGCATACAATTACCCAACGCCCACCTCGCGTTTTGCGAGTCCTCCGCGCAATGGTTGTTACAATAGAGGACAATAACACGTCGATAACAGTGAGTACGACGGCGCAGACGGTAGGGGGGGCGTTAACCAACGCCAACTTATCGTTGTTTGTAGCTGATAAGGTGATCCCACCGCTGGATGCACCATTGACGGAGGGAATGAGGGTTCAAATTAACCGTTCTCGTCCGGTAACAGTTCGTATAGATGGCCGCATGATCATAACACGCACGACAGCAGAAACAGTCCAGGAGGCACTGGTTGAGTTAGGGATTGCCCTTTCCGGCCTCGATTATGTGATTCCGAATGAAACCGCCCCCCTTGCTGCCGAGATTCAGGTGGTGAGGGTGACAGAAACATTTGAGATTATTGAAGAAGCCTTACCATACCGCACGATCCTGCGCCCCGATGGAAACCTACCGCTGGATGTCAGAGCAACACTCCAACCTGGTGAGCAGGGGGTCTTCAGGAGACGCTACCGTACCCGTCTGGAAGATGGGCAGATGATCAGCCACGTGCAGCTCGATAGCTGGATCGAAAAACACCCGATAGACGAAATTGTCGTCTATGGCACGCAAATTCAAATCCGTACACGCCCGACGGAAATCGGGCAAATCGAATACTGGCGTGTCCTGACCATGAACGTCGGTGCTTACAGTCCAGCACTTGCTGGTAAAAATATGACCAGCACCGGTGAAATTCTGCGGAAAGGGGTTGTCGCTGTTGATCCAGCAGTGATTCCGCTGGGCAGTCGGGTTTATATCGAGGGCTATGGTCAGGCTGTCGCCGCCGATGTACTTCCAGAAGCCAGCGGGCTTTCGATCATGCTCGGCTACGAAGATGATCATATTCAGCCCTGGAGTGGTGAGGTAGAAGTCTATTTGCTCACCCCACCGCCCCAGTTCATTCCCTATCTATTGCAGGAATCACCATGACTAATCCCCGTCAACTGTTAGATGCATATGCTGTTCAGCCTAAAAAAGGGCTGGGGCAGAATTTTCTGTTTGACCCCAACACCCTTCAAAAGATCGTGGACTGTGCCAGACTTCAAAAAAGCGATACCGTATTAGAAATTGGGCCGGGAACAGGCGGCATGACCGCCCTTCTGGCCCGGCAGGCCGCTCAGGTGATTGCGGTTGAACTCGATGAACGGTTGCAGCCGATACTGGCCCACGAATTTGCCAGTTATCGCAATGTTGAATTTTACTGGGGAGACATTTTAGAAGTCGATCTTGCTGAGTTGGTGGGAAATCGCCCTTACAAAGTCGTGGCAAATCTTCCATACTACATTACCAGCGCGATCTTACGAAAACTGCTTGAATCTGTGCCCAGACCGCAAACCCTCACAGTGACCGTCCAAAAAGAAGTGGCTGAACGAGTCATTGCTCAGCCAGATAATATGAGCTTGTTGAGCGTTAGTGTGCAGTTTTATGGCAAACCACACATCGTCGCAAAAGTTAAATCCGCTGTGTTCTGGCCCAAACCGGATGTGGACTCGGCAGTACTGCATATTGAGGTGTATGATACGCCGCCTGTTGATGTGCCGGATGAGGATACATTTTTCAAGATGGCGCGTGCAGGGTTCAGCCAGAAGCGTAAACAAATTAAAAATTCACTGGCGGGTGGACTCGGGCTGTCCAATGAGGTGGTGACCACTTTACTGAACACTGCTCGAATTGACGGGACGCGCCGCGCTGAAACAATGAGATTAGAAGAATGGGCGGCGCTCACCAGAGCATATAAAAATGAAGGATACTGAATGCGCGTGTTAATTACCGGCGGCGCGGGTTTTATCGGGTCGCATATGTCTACCTACTGGGCGGAACAGGGCGCCGATGTGATCGTCTTTGATAATCTGACAAGGCGCGGTGCGAAGCACAACCTGGATGCCTTGCGCGAGAAATTTCCCACGCTGACCCATATTATGGGTGATGTACGCAATTTTGATGCGGTCAGCACGGCGATGCAGGGTGTTGATCTGGTGCTGCACCTGGCAGGGCAGGTCGCTGTCACAACGTCCGTGGTTAACCCCCGCTCGGATTTTGAAATTAATGCACTTGGCACCTTGAATGTCCTGGAGGCAGTGCGGCTTTCGAAAAATCCACCCATTCTGTTCAATTTTTCGACGAATAAAGTTTACGGGCATCTGGATTACCTGCCAGTAGTGGAGCAGGAGACGCGCTATGCTTTCGATCACAATCTGAAGGGCATTACAGAAGATTACCCATTGGATTTTCATTCTCCTTATGGATGCTCTAAAGGAACAGGTGACCAGTATGTGCGTGATTATGCCCGGATTTATGGACTGCGGAACGTTGTTTTCCGCATGTCCTGTATTTATGGCCCGCGCCAGTTCGGAATCGAGGATCAAGGCTGGCTGGCACATTTTGTCATTTCCGCACTGCTTGATCGTCCGATTACAATTTACGGCAACGGAAAACAGGTGCGCGATGTGCTGTTTGTGGCAGATTTGGTTCGGGCCGTCGCGTCCGCAGTTCAAAACATAGACCACACCGCCGGAAATATCTATAACATTGGTGGTGGACTGGATAACTCACTGGCGGTGTGGACGGAATTTGCCCCCCTGCTCGAAGAAATTTCTGGCCTGCGAATTCCGGTCAGGTACAGCGAGTGGCGTCCCGGTGACCAGAAGATATACATCAGCGACACCGGCCGGGCTTTTCAGGATTTTGGCTGGCAGCCAACGATCTCCCCGCGTGAAGGGGTGCGGCGCATGACCGAGTGGATACAGGAAAATCTAGGCACAATTCAATCTTATCTGGCGGCGTCTTCGTAAATCTGTACCAGTCGGCAGGCCAGATTCGACCATGACAGGCGCTCAGCATGATGAGGTGCCGCCGCTTTCATTTTTTTGTACAACGATTCGTCTGTCAACAGACGTACCAGGGCATCGGCAGTAGCCTGCGGGTCATTTTGTGGCACCAGCAGTCCGGTTTCCTCATGAACAATCGCTTCCATTGCGCCACAGTTGTAAGTGCCAATGGCAGGTGTTCCGGCTGCCGCCGCTTCCAGAAATACAAATCCCAAGCCCTCAAAACTGCTGCCTTGATTCACCGACGGCAGCAAGAACACATCTGACCGTTGGTACCACGCCACCAGTGTACTGTACGGCGGAAGCTGCCCCAGAAAATGTACCTGTGTATTCAGGTTCAGTTCGGTAATGCGTTTTTTCAGAGCAGCGGTGTAATCGGGCATCTCATTAAAATTTCCTGCAATGGCGTAGTGCAGATTGGGTATCTTTTCCCGTACAAGCGCGACGGCTTCAATTGATATGTGCATTCCCTTACGCGGTTTGACAGCACCCACGCTCAGTACAACGGGTTCCTTGCCAACCCATTCCGGCAGATCAGCTTCGATAGTCTTCTGAAAACGCTCAGGATGCACACCACCGGGAAGAATTTCCGTTGGCGGGAGTTTCATCAGCTTTGCCATCCAGTCACGGGTGAAGCCACTGATGCTGACGATTTTGCTGGCTCTACGGAACGCAGGGGCAAAAAACAATCGCTGCATTGGATTTTCAAGCGGGCGGATCGCCCAGGTGCCAAATACGGAGAGAATAAACGGCATGTTCTGGGGGAGTGCGGCAGCCACGACCGGCGCGTAGAGTTCAACAATACAGTGAACAGCGTCGCAGGTTTGCAAAATGCGGCGAAGTGACGGGATCGTAAGTAAGTTGCGGGGCGTTTCCAGACGGCGTGTCAGAACAGGCGGCAAAATGGGGTGATGCTCCACATCTGCCAGCGCCGGATCCTTGCCCGAATCGGCAGTCACCAGGACGGGTTCAATCCCCAATTTTCGTACTCCGGACACAACTTCAACGGTGTATCGCCCCCATCCGGCCTTACTAACCGCCTCGTGCGAGACATAACAAACACGCAAGTATTATTCTCCTTTGATCCCATCAGCAGTGATTGTCACTCGGTAGGTCTCTGCATAGGGTTCTAACAAGATCAAGGTGGTTTCAAATGCTTCTGGTTCTGCTTGAATCAACGTGCGGAAACCAATAACGCTGCCTGCCGCGTCCTGTACCGTGACCACAATTTTAACCTCTTTGACAATCACTGGGCTTTTATTATGTATTTGACCAGAAACGCGATACACCTTACCATCCCACTCCATTGTTACCCGGCGGACTTCCAGGCTAATGTGAGTGTTTTCGCGGACAGGTCTGGTCGTGATCAGTCCAATCTGGGGTGTGACGGGAACGGGCGGGAGGTCAGCAAAAATAAAGCGATAAGGTGTGCCTGACTGTGGGGGCAGCCATTCTCTAACAGGCGATATATTTTGTGAAACAATGGCATCGCCGTTATCATCCACTAACTTCAGATTGAGCAAAATACTTTCCTGAGCATGGTCAAGGGGGTTATGAATCCAGCCGAGACATACAAGAGACTGGACCGGGGTTTCGTAGCAGGTTGGCCCAATGAGGCTTAATGCAGGCAGGCCAGAGGGCGTAGAAGTCATAGGAGGACGGATCAACGATCCGATGGGCAGGCTGGCGGTCACTGGGGTAAAGCGCAGCAATGTGGGGGGTGGCGTCTCGGAACGAGCAGATGGGCTTTGACCGCAGGCGGCAGTAAGAAGCACGCCCACAAAAAAACATAACCATCGCCAAAACCATTGTCCCATCGCAACCGGATACTTTTATGACCTGCACGCATTATAGCGGAAAGAAGTGAACCTGAAAGTATTATCCAAAGACAATAGGCAAATCGTATTTTTCGCGTTTGCGGAGTATAGTTGTAACCAAAAGGGAGGATGCGATGACAGCCATCTGTTTTGGCGAGCTGTTGATTGATTTTGTGTCAACCCAACGTGATGTCAGTGTGGGAGACGCCCCTGGTTTTGTCAAAGCACCGGGGGGAGCACCCGCGAATGTCGCTGTCGGGCTGGCAAAACTGGGAGTTCCAACGGCTTTTATGGGGCAGGTCGGCAATGATCCCTTTGGGCATTATCTCGCGGGTATTTTACAAGAACAAAAGGTTGATATTTCTGCCCTGCGTTTTTCAGAAGAAGCCCTGACAGCCCTTGCTTTTGTGTCAATAGAGGCCAGTGGCGAACGCAGCTTCGTATTTTACCGTAAACCAAGCGCTGATATGCTGATGCGTGAAACCGATCTGGATAAAAACCTGCTGGCAAGGGCAGGGTTATTCCATTTTGGCTCGATTACGCTGATTGATAATCCTGTCCGAAAAACCACCCTTGCTGCCGTCAACTATGCCCAGAAAAATGGAGCTCTCATCAGCTACGATCCCAATCTGCGCGAACCCCTGTGGCCTGACCTGGATGTGGCCCGAACAGGTTTAAAGCTGGGATTTGAATTTGCCGACGTGGTCAAGCTCAGTGAAGAAGAACTCGATTTTCTCACGGATACCCATGTATTGGAAACTGGGGTACGCCGATTGTGGACACAGAAAACGAAATTAATGGTTGTGACTCGTGGCGCGGAAGGTTGTGAAGCCTTTACGGAAGACCAACACTGGATAGTGCCAGGATATAAGGTCAAAGTGGAAGATACTATCGGCGCTGGGGATGGGTTTGTAGCAGGGCTGCTGACGGGAATTTTAGAACTCGGCGTGAATTGGCCTCAAGCCGATTTGCAGCCTATCTTGCAGCGTGCCTGTGCGGTTGGCGCTTTGACCACCACGAAACGTGGCGCGATACCTGCCCTGCCAACCCGGGCTGAGGTTGATGCTTTCATGGCACAATAAATCCGCTCAGAAAACTGACTGCCAGCTTACCAAGCGACTCAACTGCATAGCCGCCTTCCTGAATCAACAGCGTGGGCAGTTTAAAAGCAGCCACCCTGCGGGCAATTTTATGGTAGGTATTTGCGGTCAATTGAAAAGTGCCCAGTGGGTCATCTTGGTAAGTATCAAAACCCAGCGAAACCACGACACTGCGAGGCTCAAAAGCGCGAATGCTCGGAGTAACTTCATCAAATGCGGCAAGATAATCTGTTTCTCCTGTTCCGGGTGGCAGGGGCTTGTTGATGATGGTGCCATGTGGGCCGGTTTCATCTGCATAACCAGAATAATAAGGATAATCCGTGTCCGGGTCGGCATGAAGGGAAATAAACAACACGTCCGGCACCTCCCAGAAAATCGACTGAGTTCCATTTCCATGATGGTAGTCAATATCAATCAGAGCGACTTTACCTGCTGCTCGTAAGTGATGGGCGGCAATTGCAGCGTTATTCACATAACAGTAACCGCCCATAAAATCAATCCCCGCATGGTGCCCTGGGGGACGGCATAAGGCATAAGCGACATGGGTCTGGCCCGAAAGGATCAACTCTGCCCCGGCATAGGCCAACGATGCCGCCCCTGACGCCGCTTTCCAGGTTTCTCTACCAATCGGTGCCTCTGTATCAAAAAAATAGAAGCCATGCGGCCCACGTGCATTTTCACGCAGGCGGTTCATCGAAGAGCGCACCGGAAACACGGAAGGATAAAGGTAGTTCTGATCAGGGCTGGGCCGATATGCGGCGGCATCACTGTGCATGACCTGGTTCAGTCTGTCGCTGGCTGTTTCCAGGAATTCAACCATCCCCGCATCATGGGCCTTCAGAATGGCGCTTTTCGGTACGGAATCTCCGCATTCCTCCAGGTTGACCAGGCCGCTTTTTTCAAGTGCGGATCGGATATTTTCAATACGCTGGGGCTGTTCCGCATAAGGGATCGTTTTGCCGTGCAAATACTCCACCGATGGAGCATGGCCGTGATGGAGGGCACTGTATAGGAGCGGGATTAATGTCTGTTCAAAATCTGATCTCATCATGTAAAACTTTCGGAGATACTTTCTTCTCAGTATCATAGTGTTAACTGCTGTTAAGGAGTTGGGCTGCGTGACAACCGCTAGTAATTTACCTAAGAGACTCGGTAAATATGAAATACGTTCTCTGCTTGGTCAGGGCGGCATGGCAACCGTCTATCTTGCCTATCAATCAGATATTGACCGGGAAGTTGCCATCAAGGTGCTGCCTCCTCACCCCGGACAAGACCCACAATTCATGGATCGTTTTCAGCAAGAAGCCCGTACTATTGCCCGTTTACAGCATCCCCACATTTTACCCGTTTTCGATTTCGGAGTAGAAAATGAGATTCTTTATCTGGTCATGCCCTATGTCGGTGGTGGTTCATTAAAAAACCTGATGCAGGGCCGCCGCTTACCGCCTTCACGTATTGTTGAGGTGATTACGGACGTGGCTTCTGCGATTGATTATGCACATCGCCAGGGGATTATTCATCGTGATATTAAACCAGACAATATCTTATTAGATAAAGAGGGCAACCCGATCCTGACCGATTTTGGCATCGCTAAACTGCTCGAAAGCAATGTCCAGTTTACGGCTTCCGGGGGATTCCTGGGGACACCCGCCTATATGGCACCGGAACAGGGACGCGGGGTCAAGGATATAGACGGACGGGCAGATATTTACGCGCTTGGCGTGCTGGCCTTTGAAATGCTCACCGGGCGCCATCCCTATTCTGCCGAAACACCCATGATGGTCATGTTCAAACATGTGAGTGACCCGGTCCCATCGCTGCTGGAAGTAGCCCCAGAGTATCCGCCTGCGGTGGATGGAGTTTTGCAGCGTGCCCTTGCCAAGGATCGTGAAGCACGCTACCAGACCGCTACGGAATTTGCGAAAGCGCTTGCGTCAGCACTGGCAGGTCAGATTGATACGGCGGTTGGCGTATCCACTGCGTATGATAACGCAGAAAATATTGAAACGCTGCTTGTGACTGATACTCCCACAGGAAGCCCAAGACCAACTCAGTCCATATCAGATCAGACGATCCCACCCACTCAGTACTACACCGCTTCAGGTCAACAGCGGCGGAGTGGATTCTTCATCGGTGTAATATCCGTCATTTTGCTGATCGCACTGGTCGCGGCGGGGCTGCTGCTCAATCGGCAAGATGGTGAGGAAGCCGATGAAACAGGACAGTCCGCCACAGAAACCCCATCCGCGAGTGAAACAACCGTACCTGTGGCGTCCGCCAATTTTGGACAGGTGCGATTCAACACAACGAATGTTACAGGGGATACCGTTGTTTTTAGCACACAGCAGATTCAGCAGCCAGAGGCTAACCAGGTTTATCAGGCCTGGCTTTACAGCAGTCAGAACAATCGTTGGCTGGCGCTGGGCACCCTTCCCGTTGATGTATTTGGGGAAGCTGTGCTGACATTTACTTCGGCGGATTCTGAAAATCTGTACACGAGCTATGATGGCGCTGCTGTTTCTTTAGAGCCTTCCGGGACAACCCCTGCTGCACCCAGCCAGATTCTATACAGCGGGGTGCTGCTGCCCGAAGTGAGCAGCGCGTTGCAGCAAATCCTGGTCGCCTGGATTCCGGATGACCCCAATTTGAACCCGCGTGCTCTTAGTCTGGTAGATATAGCACGAGATGAATTTAGTTTTGCGGCTGACCACGCAGACCGCGCCTTAAGCGGTGCAACACGAGGATCGGGGCCAAATACCCGTGTCCATGCGGAGCATGTTTACAATATTTTGAATGGCACCGTGGACGACATTAACGGCGATAATTCGTCTGGCAATAACCCTAGCAACCTCAAGGTGGGTTTGCTGCCTGCTCTGACGGCTCTGGACAATTTGCTTATCGCTGCTTTGAATGCGCCGGGGATTACCCCGGAACAGCAGGCACAGATTGTGACTGTCCAGACATGCGCTGAAAATTCCCTGTTTGCCCTGGGTCCGCTGGTAGAGCAGGCACAGCAGTTTGCTAACGTTCAAGACAGCGAAATAACGAACATGGTTGCCAGTGTCCAGACCTGGCGCGACGCGATTGTGCCGCTAGGCCCGGGTCAGGATGTGGATGGGGACAGTGTGATTGAACCGATTGAGGGAGAATGTGGCATCGAAGGGGTGAGACGGTTTGCCCTTTTTATGAACATCATCATTTTCTCAGAAGGAGATGTAATTACCCGATAGATTGGTAGTTTCTACAAATTCATTGCGGCATTATTCACATATCTATTTGCCTGATTGCTATTCCTGTGTTACAAAATGGGGCTGCATTAAGGTAGCCTAAGTGATAAAGGAGTATTTTTTATTATGCGTCGCATTCTCATAGTAATGACTTTGCTCTTGCTTGTAATGGCTAGCGCATCCATTACCTCAGCCCGGCAAGCGGAGCCCGGCCCTAAATTAACAGAAATTGTTGAACGTGGCATTTTGAACTGCGGTGTCGGCGGCGCACTCCCCGGCTTTTCCTCAGTAAATCCCGATACCAACCGGATGGAAGGTATTGATGCGGACTTCTGCCGGGTGGTGGCAGCAGCGATTTTTGGCCCCGATGATGTGGACAGCAAAGTGAATTTTGTCCCGTTGACGGCCAATGAACGCTTCAATGCACTTCAGGCCGGTCAGGTGGATTTGCTGATTCGCAATACCACCTGGACGCTGACCCGTGACGCCAGTCTGAACTCCAATTTTGGCCCTACCACCTTTTATGACAGTCAGGGTTTGATGGTCAAACAGGAACTGATTGACTCGGGTGTACAGTCGCTTGCAGATCTCGAAGGGGCAAGTTTTTGCAGCCAGAGTGGAACGACCACCGAAAAGAATATGGTCGATGCCTATACCCAGTTGTTCGGTGTTGCGCCTGCCCTTGTCTTGGCGGAAACCTCCGACGCAACGCTGCGTGACTTTGAAAACGGCGCGTGCGATGTGCTGACTTCGGACAAGAGTCAGCTGGCAGGTCTGCGTTCTGCCTCCACCAACCCCTCGAATCTGGTTATTCTGAACGATACACTCTCCAAAGAACCCCTCGGCCCGATGTATCTGGACGATGATACCCAGTTTGGCGACATTGTGGACTGGGCAGTTTATGCCACCTTCACGGCTGAAGAACTGGGCATTACCAGCCAGAATATTGATGAATTTGCCGGAACAGAAGATATTGTGATTGCTCGTTTCCTCGGACAGGATGAATCAGGTCTGGGTGCGTTGTTGGGACTTTCCAACACCTTCGCTGCCGATATTATCCGTGCGGTAGGCAACTATGCTGAAATCTACGAACGTAACGTTGCTCCAGTGGGTATTCCGCGAGACAGCTCTAACGGCATTAATCAACTCTACACCAACGGTGGTTTGATTTACGCGCCTGCATGGCGTTAAGATCATTGCAGGTTAAGTACAGCTTCTGCCTCACTCCATGTGAGGCAGTTTTTTATATTTTTGTTGCGAAGGGTATTTATGACTGTTTATAACGACCCGATTGAGAACCGTCCTCCTCCTAAACGTCGGCGTGCCTATCAGATTTTTACGCCGGGAATCCCATTTTATCGGGATGTGCGGGTGCTGCGATTGGTGGCGCAAATCGTGTTTGCCGTGCTTTTCATTGGAACCCTGGCGGTAACCTGGATCAGCCTGACCACCAACCTGGAACAATCGCAGATTGCGCTGGATTTTGGGGTCTATAAGCGCAGCTTTGCAGCAGGGCTTCCAGAAGGTATTCCATTTGACACGGAATGGGATTGGGCAGGTAACTTAGACCTCGCAAACTCGACCATCTTTCCGGTCTGGATTGTACTCTGGCTGGGGATCGCTTATTATGCTTACACGCGCTTGCGACAGCGTAACCGCCAGTTAGCCATCATTGCAGCGGCGGTCATTGTGCTGCTGATTCCGCTGCACCCAACTATCATTTCAGAATTGGACAAAGCCGTTTCGCCCTATTTGTTTCCCAAGTCCAATACGCGTGCCATCATCAGCGGCATTGTGAATACCCTGCGGGTCGTGGTGCTGTCTGTGTTTGCCTCGACCCTGCTGGGGGTGCTGATAGGGATAGGGCTGCTTTCGACAAATTATCTGGTTCGTACAGTTTCCCATGTGTACGTTGAAATCTTCCGTAACACCCCTCTACTGGTGCAGCTCGTACTGATTTACCAGGGAGCACTTCTCATCCTGCCCATTGTTGCCAATTCTATGACTTCGCCCGATAAAATCGGCCCATTGAGATTCTATGAGAAGTTCTACGTCGTTAATGTTCGTGCCTTTTCCTTTCCCAAATTGAACCCTACCGACACCGCAGCCTGGTTTTACGGGGGACTCATCGTTGGCTTGATCGTGGGCTACCTTGTGCGTCGCTGGCGCATTCGAGTTCAGGAACTGACCGGAACGCCCTCCCGTACCTGGTTGTTTGTGATCCCGCTTTTTATCGTCTGTATGATCACCGGATGGCTCATAGCGGGTGGATGGCCGCTGTCCAGCGGGCCATTTAATGTCGAATATCCACAGTTCGGACGATTCAATATCGAAGGTGGCACGCAGATTTCCACCCCCTTTATGTCGCTGTTTTCTGCGCTCACCCTATATACAACTGCCTTCATTGCGGATATTGTGCGTGCCGGCATTCAATCGGTTCCTAAAGGGCAGGTAGAAGCAGCCCGTTCACTCGGATTAAGCGGCCCGCAGGTCTTGGGCATGGTGGTTTTGCCGCAGGCTCTGCGCCTGATTATCCCTCCCCTTGGCAACCAGTATGTCAATATCGGTAAAAACTCCAGCCTGGGGTTGGCGGTAGGTTATGCGGACACCTATCAGGCCGTGCAGCTTGTGAATAATGAAAGTGGTCAATCCGTACCCTTGTTTGTGGGTATGATGATCATTTACCTCGCGCTCAGTTTATTGTTCTCGCTGCTGACTAATCTGCTTAATACGACTACCCGCTTGAGGACACGCTGATGACCGACGAACAGAAATTCTTTGTTCACTATACTGCACCCAAAGAACCGCCTCCCTCACGGCATCCCCCCATCCGTGACTCCGGTATAATTGGTTGGGCGCGGGTGAATCTCTTTAGCAGTCTGGTAGATACCATCAGCACGCTGACCATGTTGGCGATCCTGGGGTTTGCCGGGTATTTGTTCCTGGATTGGGCGATTTTTAAGGCGCAGTGGGAGGTTGTGTTCCTGAATCTGCGTCCGCTGGGGTCAGGGCCCGAATTCCCACCGGAGGAAGTGCCTCGTATTGAACTCTCTATATATATCCTGTTTTTCCTGGCGATGCTGTCCGTCGGGTTTTGGGGACGGGTGCGCGGGTTTGTGTTTGCGATTCTGGCGCTCATTGCAGTCGTTACGATTGTGGTACCCATTGTGGCCGACGCCGTAGAAGAACCGACCATCCATTACTACATTGACGCCAATTACAACATCCGGCAGGTCAATTTTGTAGCGGATGAAGGCGAAGTGCTGACCTTTACCCTTGACCCGGTCACGGATAAGTCGGATTTTGACAATGACAAACTCCAGGGCTATTATGGCAACGAAAAGCTGCCGAATCCAGCGATGGATGCTTTTGCGGCAGCCATCGGAGAAGTCAATCGCGGCGCGATTGACCCGGCAAATTACGATCTGAATCTTGCCATCCAAATCTGGGATCGAAGAGGTCAGGTTATCGCCCAATCGGATTTCTCACAGGGCACATCAGAGTCGACTGTGCTGGAATGGGAGTCCCCCGCTGAGGACTGGTATACGGTCACAGTAGTGCGCGACCCCAACGCCCCCGGCGAAAACGGGATCGCCTGGTTCAAAATTGATGATTTAGAGGTGTTTTACAGCACACGCACCGAAACCCGCAAACGACTGGATCGTTTTGGAGATCCCCCCAGGCTGAACTGTGAAGGGTGCGCGATTAGCACGAACCGGACGGATCTGCGTTTTAACGGCGAACGCACCCTGGCGCAGTGGTTTAGCTTACAGCTTGCGCCGTACCTGACCGAAATTCGCATGTTCCTTTTTATCAGTTTGGCGGTCGGACTGGTGGGATACGGATTTGGGCAGGCGGGTAAAGTTCAGCTTGATCGAAAACTCATGTCGCGCATTGTGGTCGGGTTGTGGCTGCTGTCAGTGCCGGTACAAATTTTTGTGATCCGTGGGGTTGGCGGCGAAGATTTTCTCCCACGCCTGAGTACCACTGACCTGGGGGGAATCTACCTGACGATTCTGCTGTCCATTGCGGGAATCCTGGCCTCTTTTCCGATTGGTATCCTGCTCGCACTGGGACGTCAGAGCGATTTACCTGTCGTCAGTTTGCTCTGCACGCTGTTTATTGAGGTAGTACGCGGTGTGCCGCTGATTACACTGCTTTTTATGGGGCGCTTGATCCTGCCGTTTGTAGCAGACGCGCTGCAAAATGCTGACCTTGTAATTCGCCTGTCCATTGTGCTGACCCTGTTCACGGCAGCGTATCTCGCAGAGGTGATTCGCGGAGGGCTGCAAATTGTCCCCAAAGGGCAGACCGAAGCTGCGAGAGCACTTGGGCTAAGTGAAGTTTACATTACGACTCTGATTGTTCTGCCGCAGGCACTACGTGCCGTCATCCCTGCCATCATGGGGCAGTTTGTGAGCCTGCTGAAGGATACTTCGCTGGTTGCCCTGGTCGGGTTGTTTGAGGTCACAGGCGCGATGCGGCGTCTGCTGTCCGATACACAAACAGGATACACCCTGTTCCAACGCGAAGGGTATATCTACATCGGCATCGTTTATTTTATTTTGTGTTATGTACTGGCAGAAGTCAGCCGCCGTCTGGAAGAAACCGGCGCGGGCGCAGCACGACGTTAGATTTATAGGAAGTATGTATGACTGAAAAAGCCAAACGAGAAAAGCCAAAGATTGACCACTCCGGGCAGCCAATTATCTCCTGCCGAGCCGTCAACAAGTGGTTCGGCGATTTCCATGTGCTGAAAGATGTCAGTCTGGATGTGATGGAAGGTGAAGTGGTCGTCATCTGTGGTCCATCCGGGTCAGGAAAGTCCACCTTCATTCGCTGTATCAACCGTTTGGAAGAACATCAGGAGGGACAGATTTCCGTTGATGGGATCGAGCTCTCCAACGACACACGCAATATCGCCGAAATCCGGCGCGAAGTGGGCATGGTCTTCCAACAGTTTAATCTGTTTCCACACCTGACGGTGATGCAAAACATCACCCTCGCCCAGCGTTATGTGCGCCATCGTCCACGCAAAGAGTCGGAAGAACGGACGATGGAGCTGCTTGACCGTGTAGGAATCCCTGAGCAGGCCAATAAATATCCGGGGCAGCTTTCTGGCGGTCAGCAGCAGCGTGTTGCCATTGCGCGGGCACTGGCGATGGATCCCAAAATCATGTTATTTGACGAACCAACCTCCGCCCTTGACCCGGAAATGATTAAAGAGGTGCTGGACGTGATGCTGGAACTTGCTTACGGTGGCATGACGATGTTGTGCGTCACGCATGAAATGGGTTTCGCCCGCGAGGTCGCCAGCCGCGTGGTGTTCATGGATGGGGGACGGATTGTCGAAGTTGCCGAACCGGAGGAATTTTTCTCTGACCCCAAACATGACCGCACCAAACTGTTCCTGTCTCAAATCCTATAATGGAATTCTGCCTCACCTTAAATCTTCTTCATGTCTGGAGGGGAGTTTAAGGTGAGGTCATCCGCGATTTTTCCACGAAGACAGCGCTAAGATTTCATTGGCGAATTTACACTTTCTGGCAATCCTCATCCGTATAGTAGAATAAGAGCGTGTATGAAAGGCGCTTGATATGGCACTACTCGCTAAAGCTGTCGCTGCTGACCATCAACTGCTGGATGAATCAACAATTCGTGAAACGCTCCAAGCCGGCTTAGGCGGGCAGTTTCAAAAAGCGCGGGTGCTGGTCCTGATTCCTGACCATACCCGCACCATGCCCTTACCGCAGCTTTTCCGGCTGATGGTAAATACCCTGCATGATGTTTCCCAACTTGATTTTATGGTGGCACTGGGAACACATCCCCCGCTTACCCATGAGCAACTGCTTCATCTCGTTGGTATCTCGTATGAAGAGTCCCAGAAAGAATATGCCCATGTTGGGCTGCTCAACCACATCTGGAATGACCCCGAACTGCTGCTCCAACTGGGGGTGCTGCCTCTGGAACAGATTCAGACCATTGCAGGTGATAACTGGCATCCCTCTCTGGGAGGCGATGTTCCGGTGCAGATTAACCAGCTTGCCATGACCTATGACCAGATAATCATTCTGGGCCCGACCTTTCCACATGAGGTGGTTGGTTTTTCGGGAGGGGCAAAATACCTCTTCCCCGGCATTTCCGGGCCAGAAATGATTAATGTGACTCACTGGCTGGGGGCACTGATCACGATTCTGGATACCATCGGCATTGAGAATACCCCTATGCGAGAGATGATCCATGCGGCAGCAGCGATGGTGCGCGTTCCCATAACCCTGGTCAGCGTGGTGGTAGAAAAAGTGGGTCTGGCGGGCATGTTTATTGGGGATATGCAGACAGCCTTTCATGAGGCTGTAAAGCTTTCCTCCGCGCTGCAAATCACCTGGGTGGACGAACCCTTTCAGCAGGTGTTATCATTTGCGCCGCCGATGTATGACGAATTGTGGACCGCGGCCAAGGCCATGTACAAACTCGAACCCGCGATAGCTGACGGGGGAGAAGTGATTGTCTATGCGCCGCATCTGGAAAAGGTCAGTGACGTACACGGAAAATTCCTGCACCGAATCGGCTATCATGTCCGGGATTATTTCCTCAAACAGTGGGAACAATTTCAGGATGTGCCACTTGGAGTGTTGGCACACAGCACTCACCTCAAGGGAAGCGGCACTTTTGAAAATGGCATCGAAAACCCACGTATCAAGGTCACACTGGCATCAAAAATGTCTCGTGAGGACTGCGAACGCCTGAATCTGGGTTATCTGGATTACCGCACCATAAACCCTGCTGACTGGCAGGGTCGTGAGGGCATGTTGTACGTGCCGAAAGCGGGTGAAATGCTTTACCGTCTGAAGGCCAGGTAGGGCATGAGTTTTGTTCTGGAAGCAGCCGAAGTTTCGCTGAATGTCATCTTACCCATTTTCCTGGTGGTCGGGGTGGCGGCGGCGTTCAGCCGTCACCAACAGCCAGATACCAAAATGCTTTCCGGCATGGTCATCTATCTGTTCAACCCCTGTCTGGTCGTAGACAGTCTGATCAAAACAAACATTAGCGGGGAAAAAATCGGCAAGATTGTCCTGCTGGTGGTTGTTTTGCACCTTATCATGATGGGGGTAGGTTGGACAGTATCGAAAGGGTTAAAGTTCAGCCGTTCACGCGAAAGCGCCTTTATGCTTTCCGTGATGCTCATTAATGCAGCGAATTATGGCATCCCGTTTAACGAATTCGCTTTTGGGCAGGATGCCCGCCAGATTGCCGTCATCTTCTGGCTGGCAACCATGATGGTCAATTACACGTTGGGGGTATACGTGGCCTCGCGGGGAAATGTTTCTACCCCACAGGCGCTTCGCAATATCATTACAATACCAACCGGTTACGCGATGGTGGTAGGTTTTACCCTCAATCTGGCCGATATGAATCTGCCGCTCCCCATTATGCGTGCGGTTAGTTTACTGGCAGATGGGGCGATTCCGGTCATGCTGGTCATGCTCGGCTTTCAGGTGTCCCATTTGTCACTCCGGGGGAATCCGAAACCGATGCTGATGGCCGCCTGCCTGAGACTATTTATCGGCCCTCTTGTCGGGCTGATTCTGGTGACGCTGCTTCAACTGGAGGGGTTGACCCGCAACGTCATCATTGTGGAGTCTGCCATGCCCACCGCCGTGATCGCCGGGGTGCTGGCAACAGAATTCGGCAGCGATTCCGAATTTACCGCTTCGGTCATTCTCCTGAGCACAGTGGCAAGTGTTGTTACGCTGAGTTTTCTGGCAGCCATCCTATGAGTATTCTGGTTCTGGATATTGGCAGTTCGTCAGTGCGGGCCCTGCTTTTTGATGAAAACGCACGGTTGATCCCTGGTGCAGTTGTTTCCCGCTTGTATGAATTTGAAACTTTGCCGCCTGGTAGTGCCACTTTCCATCCGTTGGATTTGCAAAGACTGACGGAAGCCTGTGTGGACGAGATTTTGCGGCACCCGGAGGCTGCCCACATTCAAGCGGTAGGGATGGATACCTTTGTTGGCAATATCCTGGGCGTGGGTTTAGCAGGGCAGCCTGTCACGCCTGGCTACAGCTATGCCGATACTCGCAGCGCGGATGATGTTGCTTTTCTACGCGGAAAAATCGACCTGGAAGCCGTTCACCAGCGCACCGGATGTATTCACCACACGGCTTATCTGCCCGGTCGCCTGCGCTGGCTCCGCCGGACGCAGCCAGATTTGTTTAACCGCGTTGGAAAATGGATTGATTTTGGGGCCTATCTCTACTCGCGGTGGTTTAGCTCGGTTTCAACAACCTACTCCGTCGCTTCCTGGAGCGGGCTGCTGAACCGCCAGACACTGGCCTGGGACAGCGAATGGCTGGATTTACTGGAAATGAAGGTCCAGCAGTTTCCACCTTTGGTCGATTACGACGAATTTGAGCACGGTTTGCGCCCTGATTATGCGGCCCGCTGGCCTGCGCTGAAAAACACGCCATTTTATTTGCCCATGGGTGATGGCGCAGCAGCGAATGTGGGTTCAGGCGCGGTGACATCGGCGCATATGGCGCTGACAGTTGGTACCACTGCCGCATTACGTATCATCTCTGATGAACAACTCCCACCTGTGCCCACTGGATTGTGGAGCTACCGCGTCAATAAGTCCCTGCATTTAATTGGTGGGGCCACAACCGAGGGCGGGAATATTTTTAGCTGGGTGCGCGAAACCCTGAACCTCGCTGATTTAACCGCCGCAGAAGCGGACATCGCCAACCGTCCAGCCGATGGTCACGGATTAACTTTTCTGCCGCTTCTGGCAGGCGAACGCAGCCCCGGTTGGTCGCTTCATGCCAGCGGCGCGGTGGTGGGGCTGCGACTCAGCACCACATCAACCGATCTATTACAGGCGGCTTTGGAGGGTGTCGCGCTGCGCCTAGCGCTGATCGCTGAACAACTCCGCCCCATGACAGGCGATAACGTGAATCTGATGGTCAGCGGCGGCGCGGTGAAAAAATCACGAGTCTGGTCTCAGATTTTTGCAAACGCGCTTAATCAACCGCTTCACCTGCTGGACGAGGCCGAAATTACGGCACGCGGCACCGCAGTGATGGTGCTTCATGCGCTGAATGGGGCGGGCTTAGCACAGTTTCCCCCCCAGATTGAAACGACTCTGCTTCCGCAGCCAGCACAGGTCGAAGCACTGTTCCATGCCCGTCAGCGACAGATCAACTTATACAGGAAATTAATAGGATGAAGCCAGAAGCCTATCAAGAATTCACGCAGCATCTGCAAAAAAATCTGGAACAAAATGCCCACGTTTTGGGCCTCGTGGCAGTCGGTTCGATGGCAAACACGGATCACCAACCGGACGAGTGGTCGGATCATGATTTTATGGTCATTGTGGAAACCGGACAGCAAGAGAGGTTCCGCCAGAGTTTAAACTGGCTGCCCGATGCGGAGAAGATCATTTTTTCTCATCGGGAAACCGAACATGGCCTGAAGGTGCTGTATGAATATGGGCATCTCATTGAGTTCGCAGTATTTGATAAAAAGGAATTGTATCTTGCACGGGTCAACAGCTACCGTGTGTTATTTTCCCGCTGGGACATTACACAGGATCTGGAAAAAATCCGCCTTGCTTCTGACAGCGCTCCTCGTGACGATACCTACTATGTGGGACAGTTTCTCGCACACTTACAGGTAGGGGTCGGGCGTTTTGCACGTGGTGAAAAACTCAGTGGGCATATTTTTATCAAGCATCATGCCATTGACGATCTGCTTTCGCTGATGGCGAAATACCAGCCGGACAAATCGCTTCTGGATAACCTTGATCCTTTCCGCCGCTTTGAATTTGTCCTGCCAGACATCGGCGCGGAACTGAATGCAATGCTGCTGCTCGAACCGCCCCAGGCCGCTGAAGAGTTGCTCCTGCTGTTTGAACGGGAATTCCAACACCGCCTGTCCGATTACCCGCGTGAGGCGGTGAAGGTCGTTCAGCATTATATCCGGTCTATTTATCCCGCGTGAGGGCGAAGCCGTTCATAAACTGGCGCTGGAGCAGCAAGAACAAGATCAACGGCGGTAGCGACGCGATCACACCAGCGGTCATGAGCAGGCCAAAGTCGGTTTGTGAACCGGAGGTTGCCGCGTTCCGCACCCCGACCTGAATCAACTGTTCGCCGGGTTCAACCACAAACAGCGGCCAGGCATACTGGTGCCACATATAGATAAACTGAATGACCACGTGTGCCCCAATGACATTCCATGACATCGGCAGCAGCACAGAGAACAAAAAACGCAGCGGGGATGCCCCGTCCATCTGCGCGGCTTCGACAAGTTCACGCGGGATATTGCTAAAATGCTGGCGGAATAAAAACACCCCGGTTGCGGTCGCCAAAAAGGGAACAGTCAGCGCCAGCTTGGGATGTTTTGCGCCCCATTCCAGATCCGCGACCAGATTAAACAGCGGTACGAGAATAATTTCCGTCGGCATGAGCAGAGTCAGCAGCACCAGGAAAAACAGGAAGATTTTTCCCGGAAAGTGATAGTAAACAAAAGCCAGCCCTGCCAGCATCGCCAGGGCGGTCTTGGTGATCACCGTGACTGCCGCCACCGTAATGGTATTCCACAACAGCCGGTCAAAATCCTGCGTATTAAACAGGGTTCTGGCATTTTCAAAAAAGTCATTGCTTGGCGGGAACAGGCGCGGCGGCACATCAAACGCCTGCTCAACCGTCAGGGTTGCGACCTGCAAGGCATACAGTGCAGGGCAGGCCATAAAAATACACACGGCAATCAGAGCAAGGTGTGTCCAATAGCGGGTTTTCCTGTTTGGCATCTGGCTATCCCCCGTAAGTCACGCGGCGCTCAATGTAACGAAACTGTACAATGGTCATGATCCCGACCAGCAAAAACAAAATCAACGACTGCGCGGCAGCCTGCCCAATCGGAGAGCCGGATTGAAAGCCGTCCTGGTAGAGTTTGTTAATCAACACATTCGTCGCGCCGCCTTCTGACCCCGCCGGGCCAAGTGGGGGGCCACC
Organism: Anaerolineae bacterium; assembly: GCA_008933735.1. Classification (GTDB taxonomy): domain Bacteria; phylum Chloroflexota; class Anaerolineae; order Aggregatilineales; family J027; genus SB15. The sequence continues at coordinate 165,546 of WBUL01000008.1, forward strand.
CTGCGTCAGGGTATCCACGACCCCGTAAATCCCGTAAAACGAAAAGGTCACGTTGGTGACGAGCAAAAAGAAGGTAAATGGCGCAAGCAAAGGAAAGGTCACGCGGACAAAACGCTGCACCCGATTCGCGCCGTCCAGCGCGGCGGCTTCCAACAAATCCTGAGGGATATTTTGCAGCCCTGCCACGTAAAACAGGATGTTAAACCCCATCACGTTCCAGACCGATGCGAGAATGATCACCCAGGGCGCAAGGTCTTCGCTGCGTAACCATTTCGGCTGAATACCAAGTGTGTTGTTCAGTGCCCAGTTGATCACACCTGCGCCGCCTTCCCGGAACAGCGAAAGGAAAATCACACCCGTCACGACCGGCGAGATGGCGTAGGGCCAGACCAGCAGGGTACGGTAAAAGTCTGCCCCTTTTACCTTTTGAGAAGCCAGCACGGCGACCACCAGCGACAGCACAATGCTCAACAGAACAATCGCCACCGTGATAAACAGCGTCGTAGTGAAACTGTTCTGGTAGATGACGTTGTCTTTTAACAAGGTGTAATTTTGCAGGCAAACAAAACGCTCCTGCGGCAGCGGAAAAATCCTGGCACGCAGGGATAAGGTTATCATCTGAGAGGCGGGATAGTACAGAAATATGACCAACAGGAGCAGGGTTGGCAGCAGCAATAGATAAGGCAGTCCACGATTGCGAAAATAACCGGCTGTACTGCGATATTCCGCGATATTGTAGCGGCGGTTGAGCCAAGTCCACGTTGGGATGAGCAAAAACAGGGTGCTGGCGGCTGTAACCGCTAATCCTGCACGATATTCAAAACGGGTCGCCTGTGATCCATAAGTGCAATGTTGGATAGGGTACATCAAAATCTGGCTGCCTGCCGCTCCAATCACACCACCTACGACCAGGCTCATCACCAGGGTATTGAAGGCCGGACGGTTATTGAGACGGCGGAGGGTGTCGGCACCCAGAAAGCGCCGCAGTTCTTTCCCTATCACCAGTTCTATGAGAACCAGTCCAACCAGGACAATGACTATCGCATTCCAGAACCCTATTCCCATGAAAAAATAGGCCGCGCCCCCTGCCAGAAGACTGCCCCACACAGCTCGATTTGAAAATCGAGGAAACAATAGCAGCCCACCAGCCGAGAGCGTGACAATAGCAGTTGCCCCTGCTCCAAAAATTGCCCCCACCAGCAGCGAACGCCACAGTCGGCCATAAGAAATTTTTTCAAAATAATCAATCAGTTTTTCAATAAAGTCCGGAAGCGAGATCAGAGCATTCCATAAAAAATCCCAGAGTTTAGCCAGCCCGTCCAATTCGACCCCGAAGAAGTAAACGAGAATGGCAGCGCTGATTAAGAGAATCAGATTTTGGTAGGTCGCTTCAAATTTATAAGAGCGCATATTCCCCTCTTTAAAAAATATGGGATGAGTGCGGCCACCCATCCCATAATTAGTGTGAAGGCTGTATTACTCGCCAATGACGCTGTTATAATCCTTAATCAACTGATCGGCACGGACTTTGGCGGCTGCCAACGCTTCTTCGGGGGCGCTACCACCGTCAATCATCGACTGCACGGCCTCATTGTGGACATCACGCACCTGACCATACGGCCCCATAATTGCGCCCGCGTTAGCGGGGTTGGATTCAGAAGCACTTAAAAGCTGGTTAAGGGCGATGCGGAACGGGGGATTGGCTTCAAACCAACCTTCGGCCTCCAGAATATCGACCGCGGATTGGCGATTGGGCAGATAACCCGTGCCTTTGTGCCATTGCACAATGCTGTCGGTGCTGGTCATGAAAAACACAAAATCAACAGCGGCTTGAATTTCCGCATCGGGATGCCCCGCAGTGACAAACAAGGCCGCGCCCCCTGCTGTAACCCCATTGTTGGATTCTTCGGTCGGCTTGATCAACTGCGCGATTCCCAGGGTGAACCCCTGTGCCTGACTGAAGGAGAGCAGGTTGGTTAACCCTGCGGTGCTGGTAATGTGTATGGCTGTTCCTTTGCTCAGAAAAGTGATCGCTTCGCCTGTGTAGGCTTCGGTAGAACCCGTGTAAGTGAAGTAGCCCTTATCTGCCATGTCCTTCCACCAGGACAGAATACCGAGCATTTCCGGCGTATCCCACAGAACTTCGGTCACGCGGCCACTGCGCCCATTGTCATTGTTGGCAAAAAGCACGCCTTCCATAGAAAGCCACTGTTCCGTAAACCAGCTTGTGACCGGCCAGTTAGCACAGGCGGTCAAACCTTCGATATTGGCACTCATAATGGCTTCACAGGCGGTCATCAGTTCCGCGAAAGTGGTGGGTGGGCTGTCCGGATCTAAACCAGCCTGTTCGAACATTTCGCGGTTGTAATACAGCAGGGGATTTGAGGAATTCCAGGGAACCCCCCAGAACTCATTGGTATCCATACCATAGTAATTGCGAATCGCGGGCAAAATATCGCTGACCGTTGCCAGTTCATCTGCGGTCGCATAATCGCTGAGTTTGATGAAATATGTTGAGTCAATGGCGAGCTGCGAGAGGGTATCTTCAACCTGTACTACGTGCGGCGCATTGCCCTGGCTGGCAGCCAGCAGCGCCGCATCAAACACCTGCCCATAATCGTCACTCTCGGCCTGCACGTTGACAACAATGCCGGGATTTTGTGCCATAAATTCATCAACCAGTTTTTGAACTTCGGCTTTTCTCAGATCATCGGTAAAAATGTGCGTGAACGTGATTTCCACCGTATTCTGTGCAGATGCTGCCGGGAATAACCCTATCCCTAATACCACCAATAGAATCAAGAATGCAGCTTTTCTCAAGGCTTATTTCTCCTCATTCGTCGCCAAGATTTTATCGTGTGCGGGAAAATACACACAAAAATGGGATTAAATTTTCTTAACGCGCTGACACTATTTCCGTTTGATGATGAACAACGTAAAATCATCGGACTGAGGTGTATTCGCGGTAAACTCGTTTACGGTATCGATGACCCCACGCACAATGTTGGCAGCGTTATCGTGGGCGTGGCGGCGCAGGGTTTCGATAAAGCGTTCCTCCTCAAATTCATGGCCGTCCGCACTCATTGCCTCGGTGACGCCGTCGGTGTAAAAAACAACAAAATCTCCAGGGGCAAGCTGCGTTGAGCTTTCGTGCAGGGTGATGTTCTCAAAAATTCCCAGGACAATGCCTGGCAGCGCTAATTTGTGAAATGTGTCTGTGGCCGCTTCATACCAGATGGGCGGATTGTGTCCTGCGTTAGTCCAGTCCAGTCGTCCTGTTTTTGTGTGGAGGATTGCGTAAAACGCGGTCAGAAAGGCATCTGTTTGGATGTCCTTGAGCAGTAGTTCGTTCGCACGCATCAGTGCTGCTGCCGGGGTACGCCCCGTGAGCGCTGTTGTGCGGATCAAAGTTCGGCTGAGCGCCATGAAAATCGCGGCGGGAATGCCTTTATCGGACACATCTGCGATGACCATGCCCAGACGGTGAGACGCTTTGGGAAGGTAAAAGAAATCGTAAAAATCGCCCCCGACCTGGCGTGCGGCTTTGTAAAATGCCTCAATTTCCCAGCCAGGAATAATCGGGCAGCATTCCGGCAGCATACTGAGCTGAATTTGCTTGCCAATAGCAAGTTCTTCTTCGATGCGGTGTAGTTTTAAGTCCTCCTGGTGCAGGTAAGCGGTTTGCAGGGCAATAGCTGCCTGATTCGCCAGCAGGCGCAAGAAGCCAAGCTCATTGTCGTCTAGGGCACGTGGTTGGCGGGTATTAACGACGACCGTTCCAATAGATTCCCCATCGACAAGCAACGGTACTACCGCATGACCACGAAAGCGTTCCGCCCTAAGCCAGTCGGTCATCCAGGGAACACGGTCATCCATTTCCAGGTCTTCAATGATCAGAGGGCGCTGTGTTCTCATCACCAGACCAGGGCCCGTGCTTTCGTTGTTAGGGAGATGCCGCCCTTTGCTCACCGGGTCGGTTTGCCAGCCGCTTTCCGCCCTGAAGTACAAATTATTACCGCTTTTATCCGGCAGCAGCAGGGCACAGGCATCTACTTGCAGCAGAGTCCGGGCTTCTTCTACCAGGTATTTCATCAAATCATCCAGACTGTGACGGCTCAGAAGCTGGTTGGAAAGGTCAAGCAGGGCTAGCTGTTCGTTAATACGCTTTTCCTGAAGCAAATCGTATAAACGGGCGCGTTCCAGGGCAACCCCCATCTGACTGCCGACATTCGTGAGCAACGCCAGTGCACGCGGGGTAAACGCTTCCCAATTTGGTGCGGCAACATTCATAATTCCCAGCCTCCGTTCGCCGGAAAGGAGCGGCACTGACGCATGAACAATCAGCCCCGCTTTATTGCCATGTACCTCCGACAATCGGCTGCAAATGATCTCGTTATACGCTTCGTGAAAGCTGCCTTTGTTGCACAACGTCTGGCACTGGCACCCACCATCCCACGCATCCGGGTTGTCAGGGTGCATAGCGGGAGGCAGGTTATGGTGAGCCAGCAGACGATAGCCTCGTCCTGCCCAACGACTCTGGGCGGCAGGATCCACCAAAAAAATCCAGCCAGTTTCCAGCCCCAGCAGTTCCACCAACTGTGCCAGCGCCGACGACAGAGCCGTTTGTACGTCTGCTGCCCGATTGAGCGTATCCGCGATTTTATTCAACGCCTGTAGATTTTCAATCAGGGTTTGTTCTTCAGAAATCATTGCCTTCGCAGTTCAGACTAGCTCTTCTGATTGTAGCTAATCTGACGCGATTTCGATATAAACAGGTTCGATCTTCTTGAAGCGGTTATATTAGCATTCCACCTCTGTTGGTATCATAATCAAGACCCACAAGGGAAAGGAAGCTTTTCTTGAAACTTGAAATCGGCATGAAAGCCACCCGCATCAAAGTTTTTTCTGATGAGGATATTCGCAAATTCGCGGAAGTCTCCGGCGATACTAATGCTATCCACCTGGACGACGAGTACGCGGCAAAATCCCGTTTTGGTAAGCGCATCGTTCATGGGATGCTGACGGCCAGTGTCGTTTCCGCGATTCTGGGCATTGATTTTCCCGGGCTTGGTACCGTTTATCTGAGCCAGTCTCTTCAATTTAAAGCTCCGGTTTTTATCGGGGATCAAATTACCGCCCAGGTGGAATTAATCAAATATCGAGAAGAAAGGCGCATTGCGACCTTTCGCACCACCTGCACGAATCAGGACGGGGTGCTGGTTTTGGACGGCGAAGCGGTGGTCTTGGTACCAGAAGGATGAATCCTATCCCCTCCCTGACTGCTCAAGGAGGGGAAAAAGATTATCCACCAACAGAGGCGATTTGCTGATCTTCCTCCTCAACTTCTGCCAGTGTAATCCAGCGTATATGGGAAACATTCTGGTTTTGAAGCTGGATCATTGGCGCAACCCGTGATCCATCTTCGTAGCCGTAGTAGATCACCGAGCCGTCATCAAAACCGAGAAATCCATGACCGGGGCCAGGAGCAGGGTTGTCAATGTTGCTCACACCCATATCGACCGCGTCCAACCCCTGTATCCCATAGCGATAGAGCGTTTGGACACCATTGACAGTGCAAACAAAGTACACTGAAAGCGAATCCGGGCCAAACATTGGGGCAAAACAGGGAGAGTCCAGCGGTTGGTTGGTGATGGGATGTACTTTAATCTCGGTCGGTGTTTCAACCAGCACATAGATATTCTGAGTCCCCTGTTTATCGAGATGTTCAAAGACCACGTAACGCCCGTTCGGGGCAAATGCACCCGCTGTGACGTTATCCACCAGAAGCTCCGGTTCAGGGATATTGGTCGGGTCGCTGATGTCCAGCCCGTAAATGCTGGGTGTACCAATTTCATCGACGAGGGTGATAAGCAGACGCTTGCCATCTGGTGACCAGGAGGGCGGGAACAGCGCGATTTTGAAATTCGATTTGCTGGTATCTTTCAGGCTGGTATCGGTCAGAACTGGCAGCGAAATATTCCGCTCGATATTCAGGACACGCACAGTAACCGCGCCTGAAGTCAGATCAACGGTCAAAAAGGCGACAAATTTTCCTGTAGGATCAAGGGTCGGGTAAAAATTGCTTTCCGGGGTACCTTCAAATGGCTGCGTGATTTCCTGTCCAATGACAATGAAAATGGTCGTCTGTTCACCAATGTCTGCCTGGAAGACTGCATTGGCATTAGGTGTGAACTGTGTCGGCAGTTCTAACAAGCCGAATTTTTCAATGTTGTCAGTCACTAAACCTGCTGTCTCATTGCGAAGTTCCTCGCTGACCAGCGTATCACCCGTCGTGCCCGCATCCTCACCGCCGGAAGGTACAGGTGGAGCAGGCGATGTGACCGTCACGTTAAAAGCGGTTCCAGCGGTGGTGCTGCCGTCGCTGGCAATGATCGTCACGGTTGTGGTGCCCGCATTGACTCCAGAAATGGTCAGGGTCGTGCCCGACAGCGAAACATTGGCAACACTTGCAGCAGCCGAAGTTGCGGTCAGGGTCAGGGGATCACCGTCGGCGTCTGTCGCGGTAACGGTCACATTCACTGATGCTCCTACCTGCACTGACTGATTGCCAATTGGGTTCACAATGGGCGGCGTATTCGGCGCGGGTGCGTTTACGGTCACCTCAAAGGTCGTGGTGGAGGTATCGGTTCCATCGCTCGCTTCGACGGTCACAGTGGCGGTTCCGACCCCGTTTCCTGTGACGGTCAGCAGATTGCCAACGGCGACTACATTGGCGACTGCCGGGTTGCTGCTTGCCGCCGTGATCGTGATTGGGTCACCTTCCGCGTCTAAGACGGTTACCCCTACATTGATAAACGATCCCACAAGCAGAGTCTGATTTGCAATCGGGTTAATCACTGGCGGCGTATTGACCAGCGCCCCAGGCGGGCAGCCATCCGGATTGACCGAAAACTCATCCGGGCAGGCATCCACATCATTGGTTTTGCCATCCCCATCGTTGTCCCCCGGTGGCAGAGTCAGCCCTGCACAAACGTCCGCCCGCGACAGCACCGCGATTTTTTGTGCCCAGGGGGAGGACGTAGTAATCACCTGACCATCGGCTAAAGTCATTTCGCTGGCACCAATCCCCAGGCAGGCGGGCAGGGGTTGATCCTGGTCGGCCAGGGTCAAAATACCCTGCTCCATGAACTTGACGGCTGTCGTGCAAGGATTAATTGCGCTCAATACCACCCATAGGGTATACAGGTTGAGCTCGGCTTCATAGCTCTTGAGAAAATACGCCAGATCCGGACAGGCAAGCATTGTAGGTGACACCTCCGGGTCGGTGGTTGGGTCTTTCAGATTTGCCCCCATTGTCCCCAGAATATCCGCGCAGAAGGTGACTGGGTCTACTGCCAGAACCGCCGCAAAATTGACCCCGGCAGCATCCGCCAGATAAACCAGATAATAGGACTCGTAAATGCCGAGACCACATTCTCCTTGCAGCGTCGTCACCATCGCCTGTTTATCCGGCGTTAAATCACCATACATGTTAAAAAATTCCACCAGCGTACAGCCGTAGGTAAAAATATCTGTATCCTGCACCCCTGCCGTTTGCATTCGCTCACGTATTTTGGCCGCACGCTGCGGGCTGATAGGCGTCAAAATACAAATGGAAATCGCCGTATCGATCAGCGCTGCACTGGCGGGGGCATAGAGCGGTTTCAGAATCGAACCCGTATACGGTTTAGCCAGTGGTGTCATCGTCGGGAAACTGGATGCCGAAAGTGCATTGGCGAACTCTGGTGGTATGACACCGTTAGCCACCGAGCCAGCAATCTGGCAGGCGTTTTCTGGTGTCATGACGCTGTCCAGAATTTGCCACGCATTGCTGTTAATGCCATACAGCCTGTCCATCATTCCCGTAAGCGCTGGCAAAACTTCGGGGCAGTTTTCTAATATTGCCTGTGCGTTTTCTTCAGAGAGTGTCGGGTCGGGCTGCCCAAAAACCAGTTCCCCCAGTAAGTTTTCAAGATACTGGCAGGGGTTGAGACGATTGCCACTGGCAATGTCCAGTTGAATGAAAATGGGCAGCGTTTGAGCATCCAGAAGAAGCTGAGGGCAGTTTTGCAGTGCGCCGCTCAGGTCAATCGTCGAATCGACCAGTACGACTTCCCCAGTAGGGCAGCCGTTGTTATCAATTGGGCCGGGTTCCTGTGGGCAGGCATCCGTATTGTCGGGCAGGCCGTCTCCGTCCGAGTCAGGAATGGGGGTAGCAACCTGGAAAGGATCAGGCAGGGTTGAGCAGTCACCGCCCAACCGCACAACGAATCCGGCTACCCAGCCCGAACTGATCTGATACCATGCGCCATCGGGCATGGTGGTTTGACCTATAACGTTGTAAACGCCTGCTGGCTCGATCTGACCAACAATCGCGTCATTCGTGGAGGGGGCAGAACGCACATTGACCCGTGTTTGCCCCTGGGTCGCCAGCACACATGCACCGCTGGTGGGAAGCTCCGGCAATGGGATGTCTGTCGCTGGCGGTTGTGTGGGCGTGACCGGGGTTGGGCACCCGTTATTTTCACGTGGGCCCGCTTGACTCGGGCACTGGTCGTACTGGGTGGTCAGCCCATCCCCATCTGCGTCAGCGCATCCTCCCCATTCGGGAATGCCAAACTCATTGGGGCACACATCCTGACCATCTGGCACGGTATCACCGTCTGAATCGACAAGTGGACAGCCATCTGAGGTGTTTGGCGCGGGGAGCTGCGGACATTTATCCTGGCCGTCAGGGATACCATCCTGATCAGAATCGATCTGAGAAACGGAAAAAAAGACACTGTTACTGCGAACGTAGAATTCACCGGATCCGGATTCACAGTAAAACTCTATACGTCCCTGCGCGTTGGCAGGAATCGTGTAATTCAGCGTGTAGTAAAGCCCCCCAAGCGCGATGCCCCCACCAAAACATCGTTCATAAGGGTAATTGGAACTCAGGGTGATCACTGTTCCGGGGGGGCCGGAAGTGGGATTAATGCTGATGTTCGCCGTTTGATAGGCGACAGAGGCCGAGATACCCACTGCGAGCATTGGAACTGCGACGAGAAGAATGAATAGAACCTTAGCTTTCATGGTAAAAGCCTCGTGTTATCTATACTTTCTTCATGTATAGCATGAAACAAGACGCTACGCTGGACGGTTCCTCACATGTTTTTATAGGTTTTTGCGAACTCTAACAATTAATCCAGTTTCAGATACGGTTCGCTGGCTTGGATTGCCTCGTACACATCAGCGGGGTCAGTCTCGTCATCATCGTCGCTCGCGTAGCGTTCCGCCAGCCAGAACCAGGGTTCGTAAGCGGTCCTGCCCTGCCCTGGTACTTTCAACTGTGGCAGGTAATTCAAGCGGGCAGGACGGGCATACACCGCCGAAGCGTATTCCTGGACGCTGATTTCTGGCACAACCGCTCGAATCAAGTATTGATTGATTGTCTTTTCGTCTTCGCCGGAAAGCTGTGCCAGCACATAATATGCCCGTGCCCCATCAATAGGGTTGAGAAAAATCGCGGTGCGAGCATCTTTTTCAGCGTCTTCCCTTTGACCCATGCTGAGCGATATTTCAGCCCGCTCCGCATAGAGCACTGGCAGATTTCCCACGTTGTTTTCAATCGCCTCAGTGTACCATTGGAGCGCGGCAGCATGATCCTCTCTGTACAGCGCATAATGGGCCAACGCCAGATAATCCAGATAAGATTCCGGCTCGATGTCAGCGACGGCTTTTTCCGCCCTTTCCGGCCAATCCAGATTCACCGCCAGAAGGGTGCGCTGCGCGGGCGAAAGCGTTGCATAAGCCAGCTCAAGTGCTGCTTCACGGGTCGGCGTGAGGGCATTCCAGTATTCGGAACGGGTGATTTCAATCCGCTTATCCAGGGCTTCCACATAAGACTGAATCGCGGCATCGGGCTGGCCTGCCGATTCCTGGTAGTCGGCCAGTAGGAGCCAGTACTGCCACAGGTCGGGACGAATGGCAAGCGCTTGCTGCATCGACTCAACAGCGCTGGCGTAATCGTTTTTCTGAGCATAGAGCGCAGCGAGATTGGCAAATCCGGTATCAAAAGTTGGATTGTCTTTCAATGTATCCACATGGGCAGCCACCGCCGCGTCGAGGTATTTTTCCGGCTCGTTTTCCGCTATCAAACCCAGCACATAGGCATCCTGCAACAGATAAAGCCCAAAATCAGGATCAAGTGACTGCGCCCCACTGAGATAATCGCGGGATTGGGTGTATTCTTCCTTGCCAATCTGAACAAGACCATTCATATAGCGCAGTCCGGCAACATCAACTCTTATCAGCCAGGCAAAAAATCCGATCACAAATACGGCTACACCATAGCTCCACAATCGGGATCTGTCGGTCGTTTCGCCACGCCGAAACGGGGTATGGTGACCCGCCACCACATAGGCGGAAAAAATGAGGATCGGCAGCACCGAGGCGGAAAGGGTAAAGGTGTCAATCAGGCTGTGCAGGCAAAATCCAACCAGCGCGGCCAGTATTCCTTCCAACCGGATCTGGCGTCCTGTGCCCTCGTCCGACCATGTGCGCCACCAGAGCACCAAAAAAATACCACCAAGCCAGAACACCACCATCAGCCCCGGTAAACCAATTTCTGCCAGCGTATTCAGCCAGAGATTGTGAGCCGCAACAATTTTGTCCTGAATCAGCGTTTTGTCACGGACCAGGCGATATTCCGCCCCAAACTGATAAACACCAACCCCGGTCATGGGATCATCCTCAACCATCCTCAGGGCGCTTTCCCACATATCGACTCGGCGCTGGTCGCTGGTGGAACTGGAACGGAACGCGAAAAACATCACCATGGCGCCAAGCAGAAAAATAACAGCCACCAGGCCGGTTAGAATGAATTTTCTGGGGAACAGTCTACGGCGTATTAACCAGAAACTCCCCATCACGCTAATTGCCCCTGCCAGAGCAACCAGACTCCCGCGTGATCCACTTCCGACCAGCACCCACAGGATACCCAGACCGAGCAGATGCAGCCCTAACCGATGATCAGGTTGGCGAGCCGTCAGCCCCCAGGCAAAAACAACAGGCAATAGCAGAGCGGCATAATTGCCGACAATCGTTGAGACATTTAAGGCCAGTGAGAGCTTATGCAGTTCTGGGGGAATACTCACCCCCCCTATCGGGAACCATCCCTGTTCCAGACCTGCGAATCCGGTCCCAAAATACCAGGAGAGAATTTCGACAATGCTGACAATGATCAGCACGCCCCCAGCCATGAACAGCGCCTCAAAGACCCAGCGCTGCCGCCCTCGCTGCATGACATCGATCAGGAGGTAGTACCAGACAACATGCATCCAGAAAGGCCAGCTTTGCTCCAGGCTGATACGCCAGTTTTGTGAGCTGGCGGTTGTCAGCCCCAGAATCAACGCATACACCAGGAGGGGCAGGTCAAATGGTGTGCGGGGCCAGTCACGCCGGACTAACCAGAGGAGAACAACCGCTGTGACTACGACGTGAAAAAAAATCCGCAGTACCAGGTTATTGGCAGTGTAAGCAGTTCCCCCGATAAAGGTAATGTATAAAATGGCGGCTAGGATTGCAAAACGCTGCATGAGCTATTGGGCTTCCAGAAGGATTTTTTCATAGGCGAGGACTACCTGTTGATGGTCATAATGCTGCTCTGCGTATCGGCGGGCGGAGCGGCTGCATTGGTCGTGAAAGTCCTGATCATCGAGCAGTTTTTCTATTGCAGCCACCAGGCCGCTGACATCCTTGCAGGGCACAGTGATACCTGCCCCGCTTTCCTTGATAATTGCCGCTCCTAATCCGTTCATACAGGCCGCAACCGGAATTCCACAGGCCATCGACTCATAGATTTTGGCAGGAATAGTGCCTTGATACAGATCATGATCGCCCATCGCCCAGTAGGTTAACTGCGATACATTCCATGCCTGGGGAATTTCGTCTCTATCCAGCCAGTGAATCCATTTCATCCCGTCGGACAGGTTTTTTTTCACGAGCTCTTTCTGGCTGCCCTGCCCAATGAATACAAACTGAACATCCTCACGATGATCAAAAGCGCGAGCAGTCTCGATCATCGTTTGAAAATCATACTGTGTGGAAAATGTGCCAATGAAAGAGACGATTTTTTTTTGCCCAAGCTGATATTTCTGGCGAAACGCATCGGTCTCACACGTGGGATTAAATTCATTTAAATCCACTCCGTTATAAATTACCTTGACCTTTTTATTGATCCCACTGTACTGCTGTATTTTCTCCGCCCAGATTGGGCTAAGGGCGACAATCTGGCTGGCGTGGCGGTAGGCAAAGTCAACCGTTTTGCGGGAGAGGCGGTAGATCAGGCTTGTTTCCGTCAGTGCCCCCACTGACAGCAAATGATCAGGCCATAAATCTGAGACGTTCAGAACATAAGGCGTGCGCTTCAGGAGAGCCAGGGCAACCCCCGCCATTGCCGGGAAAACCGGCTGGGCTTCAATCAGGATCACATCAACCCTGGGAATGGCCAGTCCGCGCAAAAACGCGGTGAGCATAAAACTAATGTGGCTGATGAGTTTGTGACTGATACGCGAGCTGGCTGTAGGCAGCAGCCAGGTTTGGATCACGCGCATACCATTCCGGTTTTCAGCCACAATGAACTTGCCACGATACCCGTCATGAATGTGGCCCTGGGGGTAATGCGGCAGACTGGTCAGGATCGTTACCTGGTGCCCACGCTGATTCAGCAGGCGTGCAAGACGAGTCAGGCGAACAGCGGCAGCCCCCGAGTCCGGTTCAAAATAATTGCTGATAAAGAGAATGTGCATTGGCGCTGGTCATTCCCCGTAGTCTAGGCCAATTTTAGCCGAAAGCCGCTCAATTTTGAATTAATCCGAGGATGCGGGCACGGGCGGCGGCCTGAGTCCGGCTGTGAACACTCATTTTATGATAGATGCTCTTCACATGGGTTTTGACGGTACCAGGAGATACAATCAGAATTTGCGCGATGTCCTGGTTAGAATAACCCGCCGCCAGAAGCTGCAAAACCTCTAATTCCCGGTCTGTCAGAGAATCAGAGAGCGGTTGTGTCGATATGGCGGGTGGGGTCGATAGGGTTCGGTTATTGAGGGCATCAAGCAGCTTATTGGCATACATCGCCGAAACCGGAGAGCGTGTCGTCAGCACACCCTTCAACAGATCAGTCAGGGGGGGGCCGGTATCCGTAAAAAGCCGGATAAATCCCTCCGATTCGGTCATTTCCAACACACGGCTTAGAATACTGACCGCCTGTGCGGTTTCCCCAAACACATGAAATGTTTCTGCCTGAAGGAGCATTAATTTAAGCTGGTATACCAAATGGTTGTTTTCTTCTGCCACCCCAAGCTGCGCGTCGAGCAAATCCAATACTTCCTCAGCCTCGCCGCGCACCAGCAGCATTTTAATATAAGTTAGAAATTCAATCGCCGAGGCATTTTTTAATTCGACAGTGTCAAACCAGTCAGTGCCGATGCTGTAATCATCCTGCCTCAGAGCTATCAGAACGCGAAACGCCGCACACTGAGTCTTTAAGTCAGGAGGAGCTAATTCCTCAGCTTTTTTCAGATGATCGAACGCGCCTGAAGGGTGTTGTCCGGCAATTTTTACCCACGCCAGGGCAAGCTGTGTCTCAATCCTGATGTCATCAGATGGAAAACTCAGAGCATCGTTTAGATAACGAGAGGCCAGTGTTAAATCATTCCATTCATAGGCGAGCTGACCTAATCCAAGATAAGCCAGACCGAGTCCGGGAGGGTCGCTACGATCAGGAACCAGTTTTAACGCCTGCTGGTAAGTCTGGTGAGCGAGAGTCAAACTACCCGCCGCGTAATATTCGCGGGCAAGACGGCAAATCGCCCACAGGCAGGTTTCCAGCCAGAATGAGTTTGAGATCATAGTCTATGTTTTACCAGACAAAGCGATAATTGAGTATTGATAACCCCGGTGTTCAAGCTATATAGTGGATTGTTATGAGGAAGGTCAGGATGCAAAATGCGCTCCATCGGCATGGGGTTTCCTTGCTGATTTTGTTGATTATCGTCCTCTATGTGGCTGTCAATATAAAAAGTTTTTCCGGGAAACCGCTTATCCGATGGGGAGATACCGATGTTTATGACGAAATCTCTCAGGCAGGTTTTACCGATAGAGCCATGTGGGTCGGCCAGAAGCCACCAACCTTGCCCCTGGTCTACCGCTTCTTTAGAAATGACGATCAGCAGATAGCCAACTTTCAACTGGCTGTCTCGATGATTAGCTGGATTTTCTTTGGGCTTACCCTGACGCTCATTCTTGAAAATCGGCTGCTTAAAGTTCTGGCATTGCTGGCGGCGCTGGGCCTGAGTCTAAGCGTTAGTCTTTTTTTATGGCATACCATCATGCTCTCGGAAAGTCTGTCCAACTCGCTCATGGTGCTGGCAGTCGGTAGTTCCCTGCTCTCGATCTGGTATCTGAAAAAAAGACCTGACCTCAATTGGCGCTATCAGATACTACTGGCGTCTGGGCTGCTGCTGGTTTTCTTTCCCTGGGGATTTATCCGCGACCCCAACGGTTACTTTCTGCTTGGCTGTGCAGGTTTGATCGCCATCGGTCTTGCGGGAGCATGGTGGAAATGGCGTACCTTTCGCCCATATACTCCCTTTTTGATAACCGTCATAATCGGTTTCATCGCAATGTTCTGGGGACTTAACCGCACGGCCTCAATCGTTGGGCGCTGGAAACCGAGTATTTACATCGTCACCGCTCAATTCATCCTGCCTGACCCTGAAAGCACTGCTTTTTTTGTGGATCATGGAATGCCTGAGCCTGACTCATTGCGTCAGTTTGAGGGACTCCTCCCCCCCTGGGAAAGTGCATGGCCCACCGCATACGATGAGTGGGTTAACAGCGGAAAAGCGAGACAGGTTTATCTGGAATATTTGCTCTGGAAAGCGCCAGAGAGTTTAATAACCCCCCTGAAACACTGGCGTCTAATCTATGCGCCAGATTTACAGGGTTGGGGAAAACACGAAATTCAGGCGGCTTTTCTTGAGAAGTTTTTTGACGAAAATGTCTACACGCCTACCGGTTTTTGGCTCATCAGCCTTCTGTTCGTCACCATCCTACTTCTTAGCTACTTAATCTCACAGGCAGCTTATACCGAATACTGGCTTGTTCCCCTGATATTGCTCATCCTACTTTATCCGCTTACTTTTATGATCTGGTATTCCAGTGGGGGGCACACAGATCGCCATGCGCTCACTGTGAATCTCCAACTGCGATTGACCGTGCTGCTCTTTTTGTTTCTTAGCATGGATACCTTTTTGAAACTAAGATCGATGCAACGCGCATGGCGCTGGGCATCACCGCACCGGATACAAACGGTGCTGCTCACTGGAATTGTGCCTTTGATGATCCTGGAAGTTATTTTTCGATTACCGCTTACCCGTGATACGTTCATCTTACCTGCTGCAACCGCGCTCTCTTCTCAGCAAAATATTCTGAGTCCCTGGCATGTACATGACGTGGTGTATTTTGCTTACGAAGACAACCTAGAAAAATGGACAGGGGAAGATGCGGTGCTGGTCAGTTCGATGTCCACAGAGCCAGGACGTATGACGCTGCTGTATGCTGAAAAGTGGAGGGCAGTGCCGGATCGAGAGATTGACGACATAAACCTGGCACGTTACGTAAGACAGTGGCAGGAAACCGGATCACCTGAATTTTTGACAACCGCAAATATAGAATTCATGTTTCTGGAGCGCTCCTGGCTGGAGAAGCAGGAACCCTTCCAGAGACTTGCTCTGGAAAATCCGGCTTACTATGAATTATTGTACGAAAATGATGCTCGGCTTTTATATCGGGTGCAGGATGGCGTAACGCCAACCACCTCGAACAGTGCGACGATGGGACTGTCAGAGGCAAATTATGAGGATTATCTCGCTTATCCATTTACCCTGGTGGAACCAGGCAGCGTTATCTTCAGCCCGATGCGCGGCCTGGATTGGTTTGAAAACGCCTCAGATATTGGCAGGCTTGTTGAAGCGGCACAGTTACCGGGCGAACAACGTCATTTTTTCTATGATTTGATGCACCTCTGGGAGCAGCGCCTTACCCCCGACACCTTGAATCTAAACCCACAGAAAACTGCCATCTTTCAGGAATGGCAAGCGACTCGCTATTCAAGTTATCTGGCTGAACTGGGCATCGATTATCTTTTGGTCAATGATCTGTGGATGTCATATCTGACAACCGATGAATATTATGTTTTTCAACTGTCCACGCATTATGAACTCGTCGCTGAATGGTCAGATAATCTTCCAGGCTTCTATCGGCTATACCGGGTCGTGTCAGGTTAGTGTCTGGTATAACACTCAACTTCGTCGCTATACTCATGATCGCTTGTGATAGTTAAGGAGAATTTATGCTGCCGGAAAATTTATCGGTCTCTGTCATTATCCCCGCTCACAATGAGGAAAAGGAAATCGGGGATATTGTGCGGCGGATTCTGGCAGTTCGGTCAGATTTTGAAGTGATCGTAATAAACGACGGTTCTCGTGATAACACCGCCAAAGCGGCAGAGGCGGCAGGTGCACGGGTCATTTCTCATCCGTATAATCTCGGTAATGGGGCGGCGGTCAAAACCGGGATTCGGGAAGCCAGAAATGACGTGATCCTGATGATTGATGCCGACGGTCAGCACCCCCCGGAAAGCATTCCCCAACTAATTGACAAATTGGATCTGTACAAGATGGCTGTGGGATCACGAACCCCTAAATCCAAGGTATCACGCTTCCGCACGTTTGGGAATACATTTATGCGCTATTTCGCCATGTACCTGACTGATGCCTACATCGCGGATTTAACCTCCGGCTACCGGGCAGTGTACCGCGATGTAGCGCTGGAATTTATTCATCTGCTGCCGAACAAGTATTCCTATCCAACCACACTGACCATGTGTCTGCTGAAAGAAGGGTATCCGATTGCCTGGGTGCCGATGGATGAAATCAGCGGGCGGGGTTCTGGCGCCAGCGGGATTAAACCTTTGCGTGATGGGATACGGTTTTTATCCATCATGATTCGGATTACGATGCTGTTCAGCCCGCAGCGTGTTTTTTTCCCGATTGGAGCGGCGGTGCTGGCACTGGGCATTTATATGTCCGTCCTCACCATCCGTCGCAGTATCCTTGAACCCAGCGCTGCAATGGTGGTAATGGTAGGTGTGTTTATTATTCTATTCGGGTTGGTTGCAGAACAACTGGCGGTGATTCGGCGCGAGTTGAATCGGCGCTGGTGAATGGAGAAAACAACAATGCGTGTCCTGGTCATTGCGCTGGATGGCGCAACCTTCGATATTTTGACCCCCTGGTTAGATCAACTGCCGACCCTCAAAAAGCTGCATGATGAAGGGGCAAAAGCCTCTCTGATGACCACCTTTCCGCCTATTACAGCGGCGGCATGGAATTCGTTTGCGACTGGCAAAAACCCCGCTAAACACGGCATTTTTGAATTTTTGCAGCGCCGGGAGGGCAGTTATGATGTTGAAACCATGACTGCCAATCATCGAAAAGCACGTACTCTATGGCGAATTCTGAGTGACGCGGGCAAAAATGTAATTGTTGTTAACGTACCTGTCACCTATCCTCCAGAGCCCGTCAATGGGTCGCTGGTCGCCGGAATGCCCGTCCCAGCGAACCGGAGGGATTTTGCACATCCCCCGGAACTAACGCAGGAAATCATGCAGTGGTTTCCTGACTACAGCATCAACGCGACCAGCGTGTATATTCGTGGCAGAGCAGAGGATTTTCTGAACGACATTCGCCGTGAATTGAACCAGCGCTTAACGGTTGCTGAACGCCTCATGCAGCGGCAGGACTGGGATTTTGCGATGATACACATCCTCGGTACCGACCGGATACAACACGAGTTCTGGCACTGCATGGATGAAAGCCATCCTAAACACACGGGGGAAGCACCCAGGTACAAAAATGCGATTCTGGAATATTATCAGGAGATTGACCGTAACCTGCACCGTCTTCTTGATCTTACGGACGAAAAGACCAGCGTATTTGTCATTTCAGATCACGGTTTTGGGCCGCTGCATCAATTTGTCTATCTCAACACCTGGCTGCTTGCCGAAGGTTTTCTTGTGCTGAAGAAAAATGGGCTGACACGGCTCAAATCACTGGCCTTCCGGCTTGGATTTTCACCAACCAATATCTATAAACTGGTGGCAATGCTGGGTCTAGGTGGTGTGCGCGGCGGGATGGACATGGGCAAACGCCAGCAGCTATTGGATATGCTGTTCCTCTCGCTGCGCGATGTCGATTGGTCAAAAACAAAAGCCTATGCACGCGGCAATTTTGGGCAGATTTTTTTGAATGTTAAGGGCCGTGAACCGGAGGGCATCGTTGAGCCTGGCGTTGATTATGATAAAACGGTCTGGGAAATTATCAAACGCCTCCCCAATTTAAAAGACCCTCAAACGGGTCAGCCGCTGGTTGCACGGGCGGAAAAACGCGACGCCCTGTTCAATGGGGCTTATCTCAATCGTGCCCCCGATATTGCGGTTTTCATGAAGGAAGAAACGTATGTGCCGCTTGGCACTGCCGATTTTCCCGCCAACACAGTTGCGGAAGCCGCTGTTGGTAATACGGGCGACCACCGCTTTAATGGAATCCTCGTCATGAATGGCTACGGTATACAGCAGGCTGATCTGGGTGAAGCGAGTTTAATGGATGTAGCGCCGACGGTTCTGCATCTGCTGGGTGTTCCAGTGCCAAAAGACATGGATGGAAAAGTGCTTTTATCAGCCCTGACTCCCGATTTACACGCGGTACAATATATCGATGTTGTGGATGAATCACTACCTGCTGCCCGTTCACCCTACAGTGCTGAAGAAGAAGCCGAGATGACGCAGCATCTCGCAGACCTGGGATACTTAGGCTAAAATTATGATTGACTTAACTGAACGTCCGCACCGCCGTTACAATCCTCTCACCAATGAATGGATTCTGGTCAGTCCGCATCGTGCCAAACGCCCCTGGCAGGGACAGGTCGAAACCATACCGGAAGAGGTTCGCCCTGAATATGACCCGACGTGTTACCTCTGCCCCGGCAACCCCCGTGCCGGCGGCAACCAGAATCCGCCGTATGAAGAAACCTTTGTTTTCAACAATGACTTTCCTTCCTTGCTGCCCGATACGGAACCTGGCGTTGATGATACGAATCCATTGTTCCAATCTCAGGCTGAACGAGGAATCTGTCGCGTCATTTGTTTTTCGCCACGTCATGACTGGACTCTGGCCCACATGCCTGTACTGGATATTCAAAGAGTCGTGGATGCCTGGGCCAGAGAAACTCAGGAACTGGCGGCGAACGCTCCCTGGATGCACTACGTACAGGTGTTTGAAAACAAAGGCGAGATGATGGGCTGCTCGAATCCGCACCCGCATGGACAAATCTGGGCGACCGAACGACTGCCACGTGAAGTGGAAAAAGAGGAAGCCCCGCAGCGCAGCTATTTTGAAAAATACGGGCGAACGATGGTGGCGGATATTCTGGCGGAGGAGCAAAAGCGCCAGGAGCGCATCGTGTACGCTAATGAACACTGGACAATTCTAATTCCGTTCTGGGCAGTGTGGCCTTTTGAAACATTGATGATTTGCCACCGGCCGGTACAGTGGCTGTATCAACTCAATGAGACTGAGCGACGCGCACTGGCAGATGCGGTTTCCGCCTTGACGATTCGCTACGACAACCTGTTTAAGATTTCTTTCCCGTACAGTATGGGGTTCCATCAAGCGCCGGTGAACAGCGGCGACCAACCACACTGGCATCTGCACGCTCATTACTATCCGCCGCTGCTGCGAAGCGCAACGGTACGGAAACACATGGTCGGTTATGAAATGCTTGGGACACCGCAGCGCGATATTACAGCGGAAATCGCGGCAGCACGCCTGCGTGAACTGCCCGGTGTGAGATTTGCTTAGAAAGATAACCCATGATACAAGAAAAAGTCATTGAAACTTACCGGAAAATCTTCGGCGAACAGCCGCAGTTTCTTGTCCGTGCACCGGGCCGGGCTAATCTGATTGGCGAGCATACCGATTACCATGATGGTTTTGTCATGCCGCTGGCAGTTGACCGGGCGGTTTGGCTGGCAATAGCGCCGCGCAGTGATAACCACATCAGTGTACACACCCTCGATTTTGGAAATGAGATGATCTCTTTTGGGCTTGACCAGCTCCAGGACAGCAGCCTGCCGCACTGGACAAAGCATGTACGTGGGGCATGGTGGCTAGTGGCACATCAGGAAGGCAAACAGGCTCCCGGAGTGAATATCGTTATCGGCAGCGATATTCCGATGGGGTCGGGTATGTCATCTTCAGCCGCGATTGAGGTTGCGATGATCGAAGCGGCGCTGGCTTTGCTGGGGGAAACTTCATCCTACACGCAGGCGCAAAAAGCGCTGTTAGCGGTAGAAATTGAGCATCAATTTATGGGAATGCCATGTGGTATTCTCGACCAGATGGCTTCCGCCGCCGCGCTGGAAGGAACAGCCATGCTGCTGGACTGCCGCAGCTTTGACCGCACCCCTGCCCCAATACCGGATTCGGTGCGTGTCGTGGTCATGAACACTATGAAAAGCCGCGAGTTGGGAGATTCGGGATATGCGACCCGCCGGCGTGAAAGCGAATCTGCTGCACAACTCCTGGGGGTTAAAGCCCTCCGTGATGCGACCATGGACATGATTGACGCCAAACGCACAGAGCTAGGGGATGTTCGCTATCGGCGTGCCAAGCATGTCGTTACGGAAAACGAGCGCACCCTCCAGATGAAAGCCATTCTGGAAAGCCATGACCTGCAAGGAGCAGGTAAACTCCTCAACGCCAGCCACATCAGCTTACGGGACGATTACGAGGTCTCGGTTTATGAGCTGGATGTGATGAGCGAAATCGCTCAATCACATCCGGCTTGTTATGGAGCACGCATGATGGGCGGCGGGTTTGGCGGCTGCGCGGTCGGGTTAGTTAACGCAGATGCGATTGATGATTTTCTCAACGCGCTTCAGCCGCGCTATACCGAAAAAACAGGTAAACACCCGGAATTTTATGTGTGTGTTCCCGCTGCCGGAAGCGGTGTAACCCGTCTGTAACATGATCCCTTGTGGATCAGACATATTGCTCACGAATGCGGGCGCTGGCGTAATCCAGAATGGTGACAACAATCGCAATCATCCATACTGCGATGCCCACTGAGTCGTATTTGGCAAGGCGAATCCATTGAATCAACACCAGCCCGATACCACCACCACCAACCGCTCCGATAATCGTGGACATACGAACGTTGATATCCCAGCGATAAATGGTGAAAGACACAAACGGCGGAATGACCTGCGGCACCACAGCATACATAATGGTCTGCAATCGATCTGCCCCTGTCGCCTGAATCGCTTCAATCGGGCCGGGGTCAATACTTTCAATGGCCTCCGAATAGAGCTTGGCGAGCGATGCGATGGTATGAATGGTCAGTGCCAGCACACCCGCAAAGGGCCCAGCGCCCACCCAGATAATCGCTATCAAAGCCCAGACGATTGGCTCAATGGAACGAACAACATTTAGGATCACACGAATGATGTAATAGGCAGCAATAGTAATCCGCGATGTAGACATCAGATTACGCGCCGCCAAAAAGCTCACAGGTACAGCCAGTACAAGACCGGCAATCGTCGCCATGAGCGCCAGAAACAGCGTTTCAATGATGCCTTCAAAAGACAGCCAGAAATCCTCACTGAGCTTGAGCGACCCAACTTCCTGCTTCTGACGCACAGTAATTTCAACAGGGGTACTTGTGGTCGCCGTAGCGGGGATGGTGAAGTTGGGCATCACAAAACTCAGCTCAAATTCGCCATTTTCATCGGGAATTACGCGCACCCGTTCACCTTCCACCACCACCCGAAATTCCGGCACGCTGCCGGGTTTCAGCACGAGTTCCGCTTCTTCGCCGGGGCGGAAGTCATAACCTTTGATGTTAATCGTGGTGCCTTCATCCCGCGATCCATCAGGTTTTCTTAAGCCGGAAATACTGCCGCAGACCGAATCAATTTCAATATAAGACTCACCCTCGGTATGTGTTGGCTGTTTAACGGGGGTATCGTCGCAGGGTGTTTCCCACATTGCCACGCCATCGAAGGTTTCCACTTCGCGCGTAAACGCGGAGTCATCGGGATTCCAGGGCCATAAGATTTGTTTTAGGCGAGGGCTGACATCCCCGATTTCGTTGACCGCCTTTGCAATATCAATTTCCGTGATATGAGCGCCGATGATCAGGGTCGCAATAGTAATAAATAGACCCGGCACCAGCGCTGGCGAAGGTTTGCCACCTGCACTGACATAGCCATCGTAGATATTCCAGACATAGCCAACGGTGGTCAGCAAAATGGCAAGGGTGGCAAAAATAAACGCTTGTTCCTGTTTTTTGTTAAGGTCATCAGCGTTGTAGGAAGGATAAGTCGAAATATCAATACCGGCATTGTCCATGCGCCATAAGGAGAGCGCGTACAGAGAGGCGATGAACAAAAAAAGCAGCACCCCTCGCATGATGAACCCACCATAAACCTGACCTAAACCCGGAATGATTGATAGGACTCCACCTACAATGGGAATGCGCGGAACAGAAAATCTTGATTTAGCGGTTTCTTCCATCATGCTGATTCTCCCAGTAAACCACTGCCCATCCGCTGGGCCTCTTCGCCATAAACTTCCTTGAACTGGGTATCCGTCATTTTGCGGATCGAGGTGTTGTCACCTTCATAAACAATCTTTCCATCCCGAAGGCCGATCACCCGCGTGGCATATCGCTGCACAAGGTCAAGATAGTGGAGGCTGCAAATGATCGTGACACCCTGTTCTTTATTGAGTTTTTCCAGGTATCCGAGAATTGAATGTGCCAATACAGGGTCAAGACTTGCGACCGGTTCGTCAGCCAGAATAATACGCGGATTTTGCATCAGGGCCCGTGCAATTCCCACACGCTGCTGCTGGCCGCCGCTCAGTTCATCAGCCCGGTTATAAGCTTTATCAGGGATACCAACTTTTTCCAGGGCTCGCATGGCATCCTGGCGGATAGAACGGGGGGTATAATTGGTCAGGCTCCACATTGGGTTCATGTAACCCAACCGCCCGGATATGACATTGGTCAATACCGATGAGCGTTTCACAAGATTAAACTGCTGGAACACCATTCCGATCTGACGACGGGTCTCGCGCAGTTGGCGTCCCTTGGCTTTTGCTATGTCCTTGCCATTGAACCAGATTTCCCCGGAAGTGGGATCGATCAAACGATTGATGCAGCGCAGAAGGGTGGATTTGCCTGACCCGCTCAGGCCAATAATTACCAGAAATTCGCCTTCTGTAACGTCAAAACTCACGTCGGTAAGGGCTTTTGTGCCGGTATCGTAGATTTTTGTCAGGTTCTTGATATTCAGAATCATACTTATCCTATAAATAAAACTTGGGGCGACTTTGCAGCCGCCCCAAGATTGTACCTAATGTGATGCTGCCTAACTACAAAACTAATTCAGGTCTTCGATGTCAATGCCAGCGGCATCCAACTGCTGGCGGAAGTCATCAAAGAACGAATCGTCGGCGGCTTCCAGGCCGCCCCAACTGTAGACGGCATCCAGCAGCGCCACGTTCTCTTCATCGGCGGCAATCTCCACCAACGCGGCCACAATCGCTTCCCGCATCTCCGCTGGCACCTCCGCCGAGAAACTCAGCGTGTCGTTCGGGATCGGGGCCGATTCCGCGATCACCAGCACCTTGTCAT
>WBUL01000019.1 GCA_008933735.1 Anaerolineae bacterium
TTTGCGCGGACCTGGCAGTCCCCGGCATCCTCTTCTGGCATCACAATCAGTCAGTGGGTAGGCGATGGTTACCAGGGCGGCAGTTCTATCCCTGCGCCGCTGGCACACTATCCCGATTGGGGAGCGGTGGCGGTTGAGGGCATTGTCGTGGATACGGTTGCCTATGAAGCGCCGTTCCTCACCAACGGCAACTGCACGCTTGGTGAAGCCATCCATGCTGCCAACACCAACCAGCCTGTGGATAACTGCGCGTCAGGGTCGGCTGAAGAAGAAGATACCATTCTTCTCGCGCCTGAGGATGGGGACGTATTTGAAACTGCCAGCCTTCCGCCTGCTTATGCGGCAAGAAGTGGTTTCCTCTCTGCCCCTTTCGATGCTGCCGCTCAGCCAGCAAACACCCCGCCCTGTGACCCTGTTCAAGACCCCGCTTCGCTGTGGTGTGTGACCAGCCCAGGATCGACAGAGGAAGCGGTCACGATAGAGGGTGATTTTTATGAAATACATGCTGATAATCAAAACGGAAAACGATTATTCCATATTTATTCCAACACGACTCTCACGCTCAAAAATGTGACCCTCGCTGGGGGACGGGTAGATGGCAATGGGGGAGCTGCCCTCAATGAAGGCACTTTGATTGTTGAAGGTACAAAGCTATATCGTAATCGTGCCACGGGGAATGGCGGGGCGATTTACAACGCTGCTGGCGCTGTCCTCACTGTCACTGACGACAGCCAAATCTTCCAAAACACCGCTTTAGGCAAAGGGGGTGGGATTTACGATGAAGCCCAGAGTGGTACTGATGATCACAAGATTGAGGACAGCTGTATCTTCAATAATGCCGCACCTTTGGGGGCTGCCATTGTGACCGATTTCCTGGAAATGGAGAATAATGCTTATACGCTACCGGGTCAAGCTACCCCCGAAGCAAAAGGCCGCATCCAGGCTGATAGTAATCTAGTAATGACCCTGGATGGTGATTCCGTGGCGATCACAAGTGCCAACCCACCCTGTGTAAGCACTGTTCCGTCAGTTCTCGAAGATTTCATGTCTAATGCCTGTTACGTTCGTCCCCTGTTGTTTTCGTTGAATGCCGTCCTCTATGCAGGTGAACAGGGGGATGGCCGAACTCAGGTTTTGAAAGATATGCGCTCAGTGATTGATCCCACCGGCCCCGCAGAAGGAGGCTTGCTCGGTCACTACGGACCAACGATTAACTCTCCTATCAATCGAGGAGATGATTTGGTAAACCATCCTTTCCATGAAGATCGAGAGCGATTGACCTGGAACACGAAGCATGTGCCTGTTCTCTATCGGGTTCAGTATCCCCCTGATACAGACGATCCTGACCAGATTTGGTATTACGTGGCATTTGATGAACTCTTTACCCCACCCGGCACCAGCATAGCCCTTTCGGGGGTCTGGATTGCTGTGCGTATGAATGACCCGGTTGAGGCTGCTCAAGACAGGTTCTATATCGAGGGAGTAGGCGTTGAAGGCAGCGCTTATCCCTATATAAGCGGGGTGATGCCCAACGATACGGATCCGTGCAAGGGCTATATCCCAACGGTGAATAACCCCAATGATCCTGAGTATAATCCTGAGTTTCCAATCACCTTTTATTATAATCGTGAAACATCTGCTAAGTACGGAATAGCTCACGGCTATGAGAATGAGGATAACTCTCCTGGGCGGCACCAAGTTACCGATGCTATTTCCAATACTGCCATCCCATACGGGAACATTATTCCTTTTTACGACTTTATTTACAACGAAAACGAAGTGGATAATGAACCTCCTGACCCTAATTCAAACGTTGGGCATACAGGTTCAGCGATGTTTGTATCCGAAAGCATTTGGATAGGCGGTTTACCTTCAACCGTGTCATATAGATATGACCTTAGTGGTGTTCACTTTGAAGAACCACCGTTAACCTCATGCAATGCTGGCAGTGATTACAACGGTGGCGGATGGAGATATTGTCAACAGGGTAGTGCTGATGACGATGGACGGAACGCATCCATTATATGGCGCAATCATCATGGGATTATTGGTTATTACTTTGATGGCTTTGATGCTCTTGGTGTGCGTATACCTGTCTTTGTGAATAAGACAAGTTTTGTTTCTCGAGACAGCGAAATCATGCCAGAATCGGAAAAGGGTAATCTCGTTTATGATACCATGGGAGTCCAGACAACTAGTTTTTCCTCTTCGGATTGGTTTTTTGACGTTGAAGATCTGGAAACGTATGTTATCTTAGATAGTGGTCAACCTATACCTCAGAAAATTGATGATTTTGGTAGTTGGTCAGAAATCCAATTGGGTGGCGTGAAATTTGGAGACTATGTATGGATTAATTCTGCCCGTCCAGATCCTCAACAACAAAATGACCCACCAAAGGCTGACGATCATGGCTTCTTGGTAATTGGATGGGGTATTATCCAATCCTGTGAAGAAGCGATTAATGGAGATATGTTTACTTTTTCATTGATACCATCTTCCAACCATAGAACCCTTTATCCTGATGTTAACGTTGCTCCAAATAATTCTGTTCCATATGTTGTAGACTTTTCAGGCTCTCCTGCATTACGTCGCCAAACGTCTGCGCCAAGGCCATTTTATTGTTCTCGTTACAATGAACCAGATACTGCAACACAGGATTTTTTTTCTGATGGTCATGCTTGGTTCTTTTTCAGGATGCCTGACAACGTTTCTATTCCGATGAATAGATTATATGGAATACCCTAAAGGAGACAAATTTTATGAGATCTGGCCAGCATAAAGCTGCTATTATCTTTTTGGTAGCAGCCCTAATAATGGTACGAGTTCAAGTTAATACATTGGCTTCTGCCTTGGGATCCTTAATAAGTTTTCGTCCTTACCTGGAAACGGAAGATTTTGTTAGGCGCTTCGCTTGGAATCCGGCAGCGAATAAGATAGCCGCAATACATGTGGGAAATGGCAATATTGGTGGAGACGATGATGAGGTCAGAATATATGACGCTGACACATTACAGCAACTAGCTACTGTTCCAACTTTGCTCACGGATGATACAGGATTATATTCCCTCGTGCTGGAAAATATTGACTGGAGTTCTGATGGTAACTTTCTTGCCATATCAAAAGTAAATACCGTTTCCCGACACCCTATCATCGAAGTTTGGAATGTCGCCACCACACCGTTTCGACGAATTATTCACTATGAAGACGATCAAGAGGTTAGTGATGCTATTGTTGCTTGGCGTCCAAATCACAACCAGGTAGCCTTCAATAGTGGAATGTTCATAAAAGTGCTAGACATCGACACAGAGAACATAATTACTATTCAAGACGAACAGAAAGTAATCACTTCGTTGTTATGGAGACCAGATGGGGAACAGATCGCTAGTGGTAGAAGTGATATTGTACGTATATATGACGGCAACTCAAAGGCACTGATAACGAGCATTCCTCAAGTGTCCTTTGTTGAGCCAATGGATTGGAGTCCCGACGGTACAAAATTGGCTATACCTTTTGAAAATTCAATCCACATCTGGAACATGCAGACCCAACCCCCGCAACTAGTCATATCTTTAGAAGGGTCTATTGCATTTACCAATAATCTTGATTGGGAGGGTGAAACTATAGTTAGTGAAAACTCAACCCTATCGGGTACAACAATTCATAGATGGAACTCATTAACAGGAGAGTTAGTCGAGACAATTAATATTAACGGTATCTTTTCCACTTTTGTTCTTAGTCCTGATGCTACACGTATTGTCTACAGTGTGGAAGGATTCCCACCACAAAGCGTAAATTTGCAACCTCTTGGCACAGGTTGCATCCCTTCCCAAACCATTTCATCTGGTGACGTGACAGGTTTTATCAATGCCATCAATACTGCCAATTCTAATCCCGATGCGGATGTCATCGGACTGGAAACTGGCACTTACACCTTCACCACCACCTACATTCCCTTAAATGCCCTACCTGCCATCACCAGTGACATCACGATATGCAGCATCGAGGGAGCGACTCTGACCCGCCAGGCAGACGCACCGCTGTTTGGGTTCTTTGAGGTGAGCGCGGGGGGCAGTCTCACGCTCGAAAATCTCACCCTCAACGGCGGGGATGTGGGGAATGATACGGGCGGCGCGCTGGTCAATGAGGGGGGGACGGTCACGCTCAACAATGTCACCTTCAGCAATAACCATGCCAACACCGGAGGGGCAATCGACAGCGAAAGCGGCAGCCTGACCCTCACCGACAGCACCTTCGAGAACAACCAGGCAGATTACGGAGGCGCCATCGACAATGATACAGGGGGTACGCTGTCCATCTCAGGCTCAACCTTCACCTCAAATACAGCGGCTCTGGACGGCGGGGCGATCCACAATGACGGTGGCACGCTGACCGTCACCGACAGCACCTTCACATCCAACACCGCCAGCCGCTATGGAGGTGCGCTGGATAACACCGGATCGGCCACGATCAGCGGCAGCACTTTCTCTGGGAATTCAGCATCCTGGTCAGGGGGAGCCATTCGGAACACAAATACCCTGACGGTCAACAATGGGAGTGTCCTTGAGAATAACGCAGCTACGCTCGGTGAGAACAACGAAGGCTGGGGAGGGGGTGTCTACAACACCAGCAGCGGGACAGCGACGATCAGCAGCAGCATCCTGAGCGAGAATGCGGCCATTCAGGGTGGAGGCATCCGCAATCACGGCAGCCTGACCCTGAACGAGAACACGCAGCTCACAGGCAACAGCGCGAGCAGTCGTGGCGGGGGGATTTACAACGCGGGTGGCACTATCATTCTCACCAACAGTGCCTTGGTGAACAACACCGCCACCGGAGATGGGGGGGCGATCTACACGACCAGCCTCGGCAGTCAGGTCACGATCACTGGCAGCACGCTGTCGGGGAACACCGCTGGCGCTTCGGGCGGCGCGATCCGCAGCAGCCAGGGAATGACGATCACGGATAGTGTGTTCAGCAACAACACGGCCACCAGCAACTATGGGTCGCTGTATCTGACCAGCAGTTCGACCACGACCGCCCACAATTCCTGTTTCAGCAACAACACCGCCACCAGTGTGGGGCACACAGGCACCACCATGCAGGACTTCACAGGCAACTGGTGGGGTGCCGCCGATGGCCCCTCCGGGTCTGGTCCGGGTTCGGGGGATGCGGTCAATAACAGGATCAACTTTGCCAGTTTCCTCACCGCAGGCTGTCCACACCCGTAGCCCGAGGGGTGCGTCATGAGGCATCGCCTATCCGACGCCTGTCCACTGGGCGGTGCACTCACAAGCCCGGTGGTGCGTGACAAAGACCCGCACAGCCCACCCTGACGCACGTCAGGGGCAAGACGTTAGTCTTGCTCCACGCGCAAAAATTGAGAGGTCTTTATGGGAGCGTGAAACGACGTGTTTCACGCATCAAGGTGGTGCTTTTTTGCGCGTGTCGGCACGCCGGATGGCGTGCGAGGGTCAGCGTATGCTGACCCTTTTTTCAGAAGAGGTGTATGACTGATGGCACCTATATTACACCAGATTTTGATGCAAGCTGCATAACGCAAAGAAAAAAATGTCCTCCATAAGGTTTTACAAAAACTGAAGGAATTTTATGCGGATTCCAAGCTTATGACGAGCAATAAAAAAGGCTGCCCAGATTCACCTGAGCAGCCTGTATGGTCAGAAATTATGCGAACAACCAGTGGATGGATTTACTGGTCGTCTGGATTGCTTCAGGCGCGGGATGCTCGTCGCGCATCCGCGATTTGTACCGTGACCAACGATGGTCATACTTGAATGCCATCTCACGATCCGGTTCAGGTTTCTCGGTCGGTGCTTTGATGAACACCGGATCAGATTCATCGATCAATGGAACCTCTCCACCGCGCCAGTTGCGGTACTTTTCCGGCGTAAGATCGATGAGTGGCAAGGGATCAAGTTCACCGCAATCCAGCAGATAGTCTCCGATGGCATGGACAAGCACGTATGACATCGAGCGTTCAACGGCATAAGCTGCCAGTTCACACCAGCAATCCTCCTCGCCGCGACGGACGCATTCAGCGGCTTTACGAATCAGCCATAAGGTGTGAACCACATCATTTACGAGCTTGCCGGATTCCTCATCCAGCCAGAAAATGTGACGACTGACCGCGTATTCTTCACGCAGCAGTCCATAGATAACTCGAAGTTTGTTCATTGATACAGCCCCCTGTATGCTTGGATTTTACGTTTGTGGTACCAGAGTTCTTGTCCCTGGCTGATAGGCTTGCCGATACGATGGAGAATGTCCGTCTGGTTTTCGTACTGCCAGATGACCTGCGGGTACGGGTCGAGTAAGTCGCGGACCTGTGCCCGCAGTTCGGGATAATCACCCTTCTTCGCATAAGCCGCAGCTTGAAGCCGCTTGCTCCAATGATGAATGGTGATCCGTTGGGGTCGGTTTGTATCGAGTTCGAGCAATGCCTGATGAAGCATGTGCAGGAGTGCCTGTTCACGGCTGCTTACCCCCGGCAGCACAAATTCGCGTCGTCCTTCACCCGGTTGGATAATCTCGCCGATCCTGCGCCAGGTCTCGATACGGAAATGCCCAATCGCGTGCCGCTTGCCTTCTAAACCCGGCACAAATCGGCTGTTGACAAAGATATGTGCTGCTCCGATGGTGGGCGAGCTACGTAGCTCTGTTTCGCTGACCCAGGCTTTCTGCTGACGTTGGACGATCAACTGTTCACCGTCGATTCCGCGCTTCTGGCAGGCAAGTTCAAAGGCAGTCAGAGTAGGCATTCCGTAGCATGTGCCTCTCGTTTTGCCCGCATGGAAAAAGATCATCTTGTCGGCACGATCTGCCAGATTCCGAAAACGCTGCCACGAGGGGGAGACCACCCGCTGCACCTGCACCGTTTCAGATTTGGCTTTGACACGGCGGTTTCGGAAGTCGTCACCACTGTCGCAGGCGAATTCATAAACCTGAAGCGGCAGGTTGTGCTGGTCACAGTGGCGGACAATCAAAGCATCCACGCCCGGTTTATTGGTCGTCAGCAGTGATTCGCCACGCTGGAGCAGAATTTCAAGGTACTCCGGCAAGAAATATTTCAGTGCGGAACTCGGATAGCGCGTTCCGGTGAGATAAGTCACGGTCATGGTAAAATCTCCTTTGCTTGAAAAAGCAGGTAATGCCCGACTTGTGTCTGGAAACTCGGTCGGGCTTTGCCGATTCAGGACGTTGTGCTTCCACTGCGGAACTGCTTTACAGCTAGAAACGAAGCGGTCACGACGACAGTCAAAATCATCGTGGAGGACATCTGGGAACAGAGAAATTCCGCCAACGTGCTGAGCAGCAGCACGGCGGTTCCGCCAAAGATGGGTATAGAAAGCAAAACCGCCAAAATGATGGCGGTCTGTTTCAAGGCGAACTTAATTAAACGATCCGTGTACATGTTACGACTCCTATGATGGACTATGACATCGTGGCACCCTTCCAGACTAGATAGACCAGACGACTGCGATAATCTCCGCAGTGCGTTGGCTTTGCACGACTGGTCGTGTCTGGTAGTCCGCAGCGATGTGTTTGGTAAAGAGCAATTGATGCAGCTCTCACAGCACGGCATCGTTAGGTCACTGTCGGCGCAGCCCTGCACGAGTTTCTGGTGAATTTGGTTTTGCATAGCAAAAGCAAATGGCACGAGCCCGGAAGAAACTCGTAGCAGTCCCCTTTACGGGGAGACAGTGACCGTGCCGTGCTACGCTGCATCGTCAATTGCTCTCAAACACCATCGCGGAGTCGGACGAGAAAAAGGGGTTAAGTTAAATCAAATTCTTATCAATATTCGCAACCTACCCCTGCACCTAACAATTGCCATTCATGAGAGATTGCCATATCGTTATGGCTATAAATACTTATGCAAGCGAGTAAACCGCGATGAAACGAAAATTGGCAATCGACAGTCGTGAATTGATATTTGCTTTTGAATACGCCGAGGGCATCCAAGCCTATCTTGATCTGGAAACGGGAGCGATTGTTCAGGTCAGTGACGAGGCTTTTTCTGCTCTTGAAAACTTGCCTGTTGACGATGATGATTTGGAAGCAGCGTTGCAGCATGTCGAGGATTGGCAGCAGGAAATTCTACGGGAAGCCATACCGATTCAAGAAGGATTAGGAACACGTTATCTCAAAATCCCGGAGGTCGATTCTTTTGAGGATTATCGAGATATGGCGGATTTTATTGCTACGATAGAGGACGCTCATAGGCGCGAGCTGCTCGAGCTCGCGATTCGGGGCAAAGGGGCGTTTCGTCGCTTTAAGGATGCGTTGCACAACTATCCCAACGAGCGCGAACGCTGGTTTGCCTTCAAAGAGGAACAAATGCGCCGGCGAGCCATGCGCTGGTTAGAAGCAAAAGGTATCGAGTTGGAGGAACCGAAATGACAGACCGCGATGAAGATAAAATTCGTGAAGAACGTATTCAGAATGAAATTATTGTGGACTGCTATGGTGAATACGAGCAGGCTGCCGGGTGGCACTGTTACCTGGATGACATGCTCACATTTCCATTTGAGGCAGAATGTGTTGGCATACGCAGTATTTCACCGCTCAAAAATGGCGAACATGTCAGAGTGATTCGCATGGCTGATCAGAATGACTGTTTGAGCGAAATGTTTGTGATGGTCGAGTTTATGGAACGAACTTTCGGCGTGCCACTGGCGCAGCTTAAGCCCATCAAGGTAGGCGCACAAACTCAGGAAGCTGTTGAAGACTGGCATTATTGGGTTGGACAGGGTCACAGCTTTTGAAGGATGGGGGATTCATTTTAGCCGCGACATGGTGGCAGCTTATCGACCAAAATGCTCTAGAATCCAGAGGCAGGCAAGTTTTGTCGCACCAAGTTCATTGAAATGCCGGTTCCTTAATTCACTTCTTTTGATCGCACCCAGTTTTTGTGGACTCATGCCCATTGCTTCAGCGGCGGATTTTGCCGTGATACCCTTGGATTTTAGCTGCTTCAACAGGTCTTCCAGCGTCATGCCATCCAGATAGGCTTTCAGATCATCCAATCCCCGGACATCTTCCCACTGCCTGGTTTCGATTTCCTTAAATATGCCGGGGTCTTTCAGAAACGTCACCGCCAGCGCATTGACATGATGACAGTAGCCGTGTTTGCCGATGTAACAGCTACAGGTCGAGTCGAGTTTGTTCCCGTCAAGCTGGATGGAGACAATATAGGTTCCATGATTGCCAACTACCCGCCCGATGATTTTGCTGCCCCGGTAAGTCGTATCGAAAAACTTGCCCACATATCGCGCCGCTTTATCGCCGGGTGTGCATAACCATTCTTGGCGGATGACTTTTGCCAGTTGTCCGAGTTCAGGGTTTTCCATTGCTCCAAATCTCCCCCTTTCAGATAACGAATTATGTTTTCAATGACTCGCCTGCATCGTGTGAATCGGCTGAATTGGACGCGCTTCTCCAGGCATTTGAGGACTCTGGGATTTAACCCGTCATGACACAGTCGGTTAATCGGGTGTCTGCCTCCTGCCCATTGCTTGCTTCTGCCAGTCGGATTGCCGTTTCAGTTTGTCCAGCACTGGCAAGTTTTTCGACTGCATCCAACCGTTCATGGAGGGCGTGTAAATGCTGTTCCACAATGCTGATAGCTTCATCAATACGGTGCAGCGACAGCAGTTTATCAAACACCAGCCCAAAAAGTTCCTGTTCGCGCAGACGTTGCAATGTTTCTTCCGGGTTGGTTTCATCCAGTTCATCAAGCTGCATCAGCAAACTGGCATAAGCCCGTACACCCCATTCAGGGTATGAGGATTGGCTTTTGCGTTTCTGGGCAATCTCAACGCGCCTTCTCAGGTCGGATATATCTTCAGGTCGAACATACCGCAGCAGCAGTTCTGGCACTCCCTCCGCAATGCCATAACCACCTTCATCCATATCCCAGATGTAACTGTCCAGTAAAGCTCTCAAAACCATCTGGCGTTCAGCAGCGTCATCGGCGAAAGCAGTATCGTCCAAGCAGCCTGCCAGACCTTCTAATGCATTGTTGTACGCATCAGCAAATTCACCCTCGTCATCGGCGGGATAGTCATGCGTTTTGAGGAACTCCTCAACGATAACCCGGTAAATTCGACTGGCATTGTGCAGATCACCCTGTTCGGCAAATTCTCCGCCAGTGTCGGCAATGGACCAGATTGTATGGGCAGCCGTTGTATCACCCCACCCGCCATAATGCCGCAGCGCATAATCCATCTCGCGGCGAAAACTGTCTACATCGACTTCTATCTGGCGCTTGCCGGGCACAGGACGATCAACCAGATTTTGTAAATCGGGATATTTTTCGATCATTTTGATCATCAAAGCCACCAATTCTTCCCGACTGCGCTCCTGAAGCGATTGTTCAAGGGGTAACTTTTCAGCAAATTTTTCCGGCTCGTTGAGAAAGGTAAGCAGCAGGGCAACGATATGCTTGCAATCTCCCTCAAAGCTGTAGGGACAGGTGCAGGTTGCAAAGTCGATACCCTTATCTGAACACATCACCTGAATGTGATAGGGTACCGCTTCCGAGCCTTCGCAAAAGCCTTCCAGTATATTTCCGCGCTTGATGGTGTTGAGGATCATACCACTGCGATAATAACCTTGACCTCTGGAAAAACTCTGCTCGTTAGCGCGTTCGCGGATCATTTTTTCTGTGATTTTCATAAGCAATTCTCTCGGTACTCAGAACCGATTCCGGTAGAAGTTGATGAAACTGGCTTTTGCCTGTTCCAGCATGGGGAGGTGAGGACTGAATTGGACAACAAAGCCTGATTCGCGCTCAAGCGACTTGAGCAATCCAAACAAACGGAGTGATTTCACCGTGATGCGGCGGGGTCGCAAGCCTGTTCCTGCCAGCTTTTGGATGATGGTCAGGGGGACTTGACTATACATGCTTGCCAAATCGGGCAGTGGAATCAGCAATTCCATGACGACAATCTGATCGTGTAGGGGATCCATCATCAAAAGCGCATAAGGATAATAGGGGCGTTCGTCGCTTTTATCCTGAACCGGAGATCGGGTCATGAAAAGATCAAGTTCCAGGTCAAGTCTGCTTTGCGGGATTTTTTTGAAGCTTTTGAAAAGTGCTTCATCGGTTTGCAGGGGAATCAGTTCCGGTGGCGGTGCGGGGATATGTAAATCCTGATCCTGCCATCCCGATTCAGTTTGCACACGCACCAGAAAATGCTCAGCATCATAGTCATCAAATAATTCAGGGTTTTGCTGGAGGCACGAGGCAACAATCAAAGTTTGTTCCAGAGCCAGCGTCAAAATGCGGGTTTCTTCCACGCTCAAAAACCAGGGGAATTGGGCTGGATGATAAGCACGAAAAATAGGGTACGCCTGTCGTCCGCGAAATTTCAAGTTGAGCGATTTCATCACCCGCCGATCTTCCGGGCGCACAAATTCTCGATCTTCGAATGAGGCTTGCAACTGATATAACTCCAACAGTTCCTGCGGGTCAGCACTTTCTCGACGCCTCAGCAAATCCCAAAAGGCGTGGACGTTTTTGGCTCCCATATAAACGGCAACTGCCAGATGTTCACCCAGAGTGCCCATCACACTCACAAATCCGATTTGATCACTTTGAGGGTCTTTGACACCGAAAATATCGGTTTCCGCCATCCATTCCCAGGGAGCCAATTTTTTTACTGCACTGGCTGCCTCATACAACTGTTTCCACTGGGATAAGCCGGGTTCATGCATCCTTTTATACTTTCAATTCAGGGCATTTTATTCAGAGGTCATTTTATCAGAAATTCCCTATCCGAATCGCCGCTGTTGTCAACTTTTTGAACATGCTGGGTATTCAGGACGGGCTATCCTGAAATTATCGATTGAGTTTTCAGGAGAAACATCATGCAAAACATAAACGAACCCCAAATCGCACTGTGCTATGTACGCCAGTCTGGTAGCGGCAAGAACAGCCAGGCAGCCATCGAACGCCAGCAGGTGAACATCCTGCATGTAAGTGAGGTACTGGGCTGGGAACCGGAGTGGTACGAGGATGTTGATGAACCCGGTATCGAAGCAGCGGCATCTGAACGACTGGCATGGGAAGCACTGCAAGAGCGGTTCGGTGCGCCGGATGTAACCGCGCTGGTCATGGACGACCTCACCCGCCTGCATCGGAACCCGGATGAACTGGATGCGCTGATGCAAACACTGGACGAGTACGGGATTCAATTGATCACGGCAGCGAGCATGGGTCTGGTTGCTTAGCACCCTCCTCTGAACCATCACTCACAAAGCTGGTCATTGCTGTCAATGGTCAGCTTTTTTGTTTTCCCATGAAAACTTTACGAAACAGGGCGTTTTGTCAGATTGGAGCAGACTTATGCATGTAATCCAGTTAGACAATTTACGTCGAAACCACTATGCTTGTGGAAAGGTGAAACGAATAAGATAAAACGATGCAACCACAGCAATTACCATTATTTTCGCCAGAACACGTCCGACAATATAATTACCCATTTCCATCAACACGCTACCAGGGTAGCAAACGAAAGCATGTAGACTGGATATGGGAGTCTGTCTGTGAATTACCTTTTGAGTCCGTGTTAGATGTTTTCGGTGGCACAGGTGTCGTCAGCCACATGTTCAAGAACGCAGGCAAACAAGTTACCTACAACGACTATCTCACCTTTAACTGGAATATCGGTTTGGCACTCATTGAGAATGCTCAGGAAATTTTGTCGGAAGATGAAGTAGAGTTTATTTTGACACCAAACGATGTCATCGAGTATCCCACTTTTATTCAGAAGAATTTCAATGATATTTACTTCACAGATGAAGAGAATGCTTGGTTGGATTTTGTCGTTCACAATATTGATCATCATTTACAGAGTAATTACAAAAGAGCCCTGGCGCGTTTTGCGCTGTTTCAGGCATGTATCATCAAAAGACCTTATAATCTGTTCCATCGGGCGAATCTCTATATGCGGACAGCAAAGGTTGAACGCAGTTTCGGTAACAAAACCACATGGGATACCCACTTTGAAATACACTTTAGGAACTTCATCCAGGAAGCGAACCAAGCCGTTTTTGATAATGGTCAATTGAACCAAGCACTGCAATGTGATGCTCTGCAAACCCCAGTTGGAGCCGATTTAGTGTATATTGATCCGCCCTACCTGAATAGCAAAGGAACAGGTGTAGACTATCGTGACTTCTACCATTTTTTGGAGGGTTTAGTGTGCTATGACTCTTGGGTAGGTGAAATCGATTATGACAGTAAACATCGGCGGCTAATTCCACAGAAGTCGCTTTGGAATGATCCTGCGCAAATTGGTGAGGTTTTCGATAAACTTATCGAGCGGCACCAAAATAGCATACTTGTTGTATCCTATCGAGATGATGGAATACCATCACGAGATGAGCTAATGTCAATCTTATTGAAATACAAAGCACATGTGTACGAAGCAGCGCAACCCAAAAAGTATGTGCTTTCTCATAAAAAATCTCATGAACTTCTGCTGGTGGCACAATGATGCAGCGAGATGACTTTCGTGAAGGACTGCTTCAATACTTTGATGAACTTGAGCAGCGCGTCTCGACACAAGATGGTGAATGGACGGTCAAGGGCTTCATTGATGTTTACCAACGTATCTACATCATATCGTTGGATACCAAAGTGCTATCGAAGGTGCTTGAACTGCTGATGTTTCCAGTCATTGGGCGCTTTGCCGATGAACAAGGTTATGAAATTGTGCTAGCACAAGCCCAAAACCAGTATCCCGATATGAGCTTAATTTCAAAAACAGATGAATCGATCTGCTATGCACTTGATGTCAAGACAACCTATCGAACAGGGCAGGATAGGGAGGGTCATATGCGTATCAGTGGCATGACCCTGGGAACATTTGGTGGGTATTTTCGTACTCGTGATCGTCCCGTGAGCAGCACGTTTCCTTACAATCGCTATATGCGCCATTATGTGTTGGGGGTGATCTATGATCGCGTGAATGGTATTGATGAGCGTCAAGTCTATGATATTGGCGACTTGGCGGATATTCCTTCTGTCGCCCGAAACTTTCAGTTTTTTCTGCAAGAGAAATACCGGATTGCCTCGGACGGTCCGGGTAGCGGCAATACCAAAAATATTGGCTCAACAAAATACCAAGATCGCTTGATTAACGGAAATGGTGTTTTTGCCAAGCTGGGCATAGAAGTTTTTGATGATTTCTGGATGAATTATCGGACTAAAGCAATGGCACGCGAAGATGGTTTTGAAGAACCGCCCTATACCAACTTGAAAAGTTATCAGGCATATAAGAAACAAGGGGCTGTGATTTTGGACATCCCTGAGGATGACATTGAAACCGAGACCGACGATGGGTTTCACGATGAGAGTGAGTATCTCGATATTTAATCAGTCACGGCGGCGAGCATGGGTCTGGTTGCTTAACGTTCGCTTTTGAACCTTCGCCTACGAAGCTGGTCATTGCAGTCAATGGTCAGCTTTTTTGTTTTTCCAAAATTGCTCCTCAAAATCCCGACTTTTGTCAACTCAGTAAACACGCTCCCAACATGGGGCAGACTATGCTGGCTCCATCAAATTACGTATGACAGGGAGCTACTAATGCAAGAATCACAGGATAATGTCCGCATTGAGTACATCCCACCGCCCTCTGAACACATCGAAGACTACGGAAGGCAGGTTTGCCGGAGGTTAGGTGAGGAATTTGCCGAGCCAGAGATCATTCACGGTTTCACCCAGTTCGTGAAGGTGGCGGTTCAGATCATCGAGCGGCGTTTGAATGGAGAAGGGTTTGACAATGCGTCCGATCAGGGGTAAGTTTAAGGCTATAAAGCGAATGACGAGATGCTGCAAACATCTCGCCATTCTAAGCGATGCACTAGGTCTAGTAGCGCAGCGCCTGACGACAGACTTTAACAAGTCGATTGGCGGCTGTCTACACTTTCGTCAATTGAGCTTCAAAAAAGGAGTCTGTCATGCCCCGTAAGCAAACCCCGAAACTGGCAGTGCGGAATGTCGCGCTGTGCTACATTCGCCAATCCCAGACCCGTGATGAAGACGACAACAACAGCCCTAAACGCCAGCGGCACAATATCCAGCGCGTGTGTGAGCAAAACGGCTGGATACCGGAATGGTATGAGGATGTCGGCGGACACCGATCAGGAACCAGTGAAGACAAACGTCCCGAATGGCTGGCGCTGAAGCGCCGTATCAGCGACCCCGATGTAACAGCCGTTGTAGCGAATGATCTGTCGCGCCTGCACCGCAACCTCGCCGGACTGAGCAACCTGATCGATGCCCTCGAAAAGAACAATGTCACATTAGTGCTGGCGGCATCCAATAATGACATTGATGTGACCACGCTCACGGGGCAGATTTATGCCCAGATTCGCGGCTTGATGGATGCCTTCTATGCCAAAGACGTAGCGGTCAAATCCGTAGACAATATCGAATATCGTAAGGGGCAGGGCAAAACCATCGGAATGCCGCCCTTCGGTACGCAGCGTGATGAGGAAGGCTATCTCATTCCATCTAAACGAGGTGCGTGGCTGCTGCCGGATGGCTCATTCGTGGCAGGCAAGGTTGGTGATGAACCCCCGCATAAAGAAGCCGTGTGGCGCGGTTATTACGCATGTGTCCACCAGATTCTGACCCGCTATGTCGCCGAAGACATCGGGATGCAGCGGCTTTCCTACCAGATGAACCGCGAGGGCTGGTGTTTTCGAGATCGCAAGAAACGTCCACGTCCAATAACCGAAGATGATATACGCAGAGTTTTATCCAACTGGGGTGAGTACGGTGGGCTGGTTTTTGATGAACCCGCCAAAGATCGCAAAGCCTACGAATTGCAAAACATTGATGAGATTTCGTTCATTGAAGAACGGGCGGTGTTCCCGATTGATCTGCTACGTGAGGTCGCTCGTACCCGCAAGGAACGTTCAATCCAGCCTGTCGATCATGGGGTCAATCAGGAGACTTATCCTTATCCGCTGGCGAGTATCGTCTACTGCGCTCACTGTGAAGCACTTACGCAAAGAGAGGATGATCCCCGCTTGCGAACGCGGTTGGGTGGCGCGAGCAGTGGCGGCAAACGGCGTTATCGTCACAAGGCAGGTGTGGACTGCGGCACGCATAATCGCTCGGTATTGTGCCATGAACTGGAATATGATTTCGGACGTTTGATCGAACTGCTGACCATCAAGCCCGATGCCGCTGATCTGATGATCGAACTGGCAATCCAGTCTGATAAAGGCTTTGCGGCTGAGCATCCCAATCTGGAGGAAGAAAAGAAAATGGCGATTGCCCGCTGTCGGCGACGGATCGACGCGGCGGTGCATCTGTACCGGGACGGGGTCATTACCCGCGAGGAATATCTGGCGGATGTGGAACGCAACGAACGCGAGATCGCTCACTGGGAGGCACGCACCTCCGAAACCGAAAAAGCGGCACTCGAACTGGCGATGTGTGTGGATATGGTCGAGAAGCTGGGAAAATTGTGGAAGTGGGGAACGCCGGACGAACAGCAGGCGATGGCACGCTCACTCTTCACCGAAATCGTGTTCGATCTGGATACCCGGCGGATCACCGATTTCAAGCTCAAACCCTGGGCGGATCGTTTTTTGACCATTCGAGCCGCGCTCTACGAGTATGAAACTGACGAAAATGATGGCGATTCAGACAACGACAACGGAAATTCAGGAGGAAACGAAGGCACAATGAACGAGAATACATCTGTATATAAAGGAAAGGGTGAGGAAGACGATCAGGCAGCAGTCGTTAAAGGCATGTATACGCATCTGCCGCATAAGCCCGTATGGGGCATATTACGCCTCCCACTTGTGGAGGCTTTTTTTTGCACATTTTCCTCAGCATACAACGCAGCCCTCAGCACCAAAAATCTATTCGCCCAGGGCTTCAAGCGAAAATCAACAATCCGCTGCGTATCCAAATTATATACGATGTACTCAAACAAGTTGTGTGCCATGCTGCGGCGTTCTTCGGCTTCGGCGATGTCCCACAGCCGCGCCACTTTATCAATGACTTCTAGGCACAACGATAACTGCAAGGCGACCTGTTCCCGTTGGGTGGTGTATGCCTCCCAGTAGGCGAGTTCAGTGCGATAATCCGCCAGTAGGGTGCGATATTCGGCTTCATCAATCTCGGCTTCGCGGAATAAGGTCTTGAGGTTCTCAATCTTCTTTTTGAGCTTGAGAATGCTGCGCTGGCGGGTTTGAGCATGATCTACCCGCTGCTGCTGGTCGTTGGTGTCACCATTCTGCTCCGCCAATTCGACCATCAGTGCCAATGCTTCTTCATTGACCACCAAGCCCTTGATGAGCTTGCCGAAATCTTCTTCCAACATTTCGCATGTCACGGAACGATACTCACAACCACAGTTGACACCGGGTTTGTGACGGTAGACTCTCCCATATTTGCGCCCTGTACCTGCCAAGTGGGTTCGCAGGCGCGGGTCGTTTTCCCGCTGCACCTGCTCCTCACAATGAGCGCAGCGCGTGATATGGCTGAGGGGATAGGGATAGGCTGCCGATTTCTTGCCACGATCCAGTGCTAGGAGCGTGCGTTCGCTCCGCACATAGGCGACTTTCTTGAGCAGTTCGACAGAGAACACCGCCTTATCCGCATCGAGATGAATGGCATCCACTTCAGCACGAGTCTGCACCGCCCGGTCTTTAGCAGGCTGGTCAAAGACCAGACCGCCGTATTCAGGCCAGTTGGCAATCACCCGCCGCACGTCATCCCGACACCAGCGGCGCGGTTCACCCGTGCGATCACAGAAAGGAAAGCCTTCCTCATTCAAAGTATAGGAGAGCTTCTCCACGCCGATATTGCCCTCCGCGAAGAGGCTTAGAGCGCGGTAGGAACTCTCGTAGTAGGTGCGCCAGACCGCATCAGGGGCAGGGGGAGCCGATGGATCGCCTGAAACATAGCGACCATCCAGCAGCCACCACGCTCCGTCATCGTTGTTGGGCATGAGATAACCTGCCTTATCACGGGTCGTGCCAAAAGGTGGTTTGCCAATACTCTTGCCCAGATGTTTACGATGGATAATGCTGTCTTTGACGCGATGCGAAATATCATCGGCATAGAATTCATCAAAAATGGCGGTGAGGTAAACGAAGACCTTGCCCATTGGCGACGATGTATCAATCTGTCGCCCCGGAGCCGCGAGGATCAGCGCGATATTATGTTCTTCGACGAACTCTACGAGGTCGCCCACACGCCAGCCTTTCCGATGAAATCTTGCCAGATCATTGCCGATGAGGGCGACCACATCAGGGTTGCCCAAACGTCGGCTGAGTGCCTGCCAGCCCGGACGGTTCTTCACGTCTCGACCCGATTTGTGACCGTCCACGTCCTGATACCATTCTGGCTCATAACTGAGTTCACGGCATTTCGCCAAGATATTGGCACGCTGACGTTCAGGGCTAACAGCGTCATCACCATCTCGCGCCTGCGAGAGACGCACATAGCAAAGCGCGATTTTCTTTGACCGGAGTTCAGGGGTAATGGATGAGGACATGACAGACTCTCTCAAAAAGTTCTCAATTGACGGGCGGTTTGCCCACGCGGTACAGTCTGTCACGGGTCGCTGTGCCATCACCGTTGGTACTGCGGCCAGAGTGTCGGGGTGTTTCCTGCATCCTGACACTCGCATTTCTGCCTTTAAGACTATCCCGCTTGTTAGCCATTGTCAACTCGATTCCGAACTTTTGCCCTGCTTGTTCAGGTGCTTGGTCTGGATGTTCGCCACCACTTTAATAAAGGCTGAGAACCCATCCACGATCTCATGTTCCATGTAGTCGGTTCCCAGCCGCTGACAGACCTGCCGCGCAAAAGCATCGACTGCTTCAGGGGCAGGGGGGGAGTATAACACGGGCGGTGGGTCGGG
Source organism: Anaerolineae bacterium (assembly GCA_008933735.1). Classification (GTDB taxonomy): domain Bacteria; phylum Chloroflexota; class Anaerolineae; order Aggregatilineales; family J027; genus SB15. The sequence goes on from WBUL01000019.1 coordinate 18,921, forward strand.
TGGGTTTTCATCACGCATGGTGCAGTCCTCGCAAAATACTTTTGTCACTTAACGGCATCAGAACTTTTGTTCTGTGCGCCTCTTTCTCTACAATACCACAGGAGTGATGCTTCGCTGGTGTATCAAAATTTGTCACGGCACGACAAATCTTTTGCATTTTTTTGCATCTTAACATTCCATTAACCATCTCCTACCGAAACTATACCCATTTTTCGTTTTTCTTTATTGGCGTGTTTTTCAGCTTTTCCCTACAATGACAAACAGAACAAAAGTTCTGTATCTAACCATTCTGTGTTGAGTATGATAAGGAGAAGCGTATGACCACCACCTTGGCGGTTGTGGATGCCGCCGAAATCATCCGCATCGGCATTCGTGAAATCGTGTCATCATCTGATAAAGTAAAGTTAGTAGGAGAATTTACCCGACTGGAAGACGTGGATGGGTTTTTGCAAACCACCCCTGTTAATGTACTGGTGTTGGGTAACACCCACACCTATCCCAAGCTGGTGCAAGACCTGAGCAGACTGCGCCAGCAGACTCCTGAATTGAAAATCCTGCTGCTGGCAAACAGCTTTAGTGCTGAACAGGTTGAAGAATTATCCAACTTAGGCGCACTGGGTTTCGTCTGCAAAGATGAGCAGCTTGCCGATACCCTGCTGTTCGCTATCCGTCCTGTCGCCCGCGGCGAGTTATTCATTTCACCGCGAGTCGCTAGCGTGTTAATCAAAACCAATCAGGAAGATGAGGCTACCCCCTTGAATCCCCGTCAAATGAAGGTGATTCACTACATGGCACAGTATATGACCCCGCAGGAAATCGCCATGCAAATGCAGACTTCTGCCTCCTCCATCTACAGCTTGCAGCATCGCATTCGACAGGTGTTGGGGGTGAAAACCACCGGGCAAATCCTCATCCAAGCCATGAAACGCGGCTGGATTGGGCAGGAAGGGTGAGCAGACCAATGGTAAAACGAATAGAACCCACACGTTACGATCAACTGCATTCCCAGCAGAAGCTGATTTTCGATTTCATCAAAGCCATGATGCAGCAGCACCACTATAGTCCTACGCTGCGGGAGATCATGGCGGAGCTTAAAATCAGTTCTACCTCTGTCACTGCTTATCATGTCAACCGCTTGGTAGCGGCAGGCTTCTTAGAAAAAGTCAAAGGCATTTCACGCGGACTGCGTATCCCAGATCATCTGCTGGAAACACCCTCACCTGTCACCGTGCCTGTGCTGAAAGAAGTCGTTACCAACTTTTCTGAGAGTGTACCAAGCAATGGGCATGTGTATGAGATTCCGACGCAGTGGCTGGCAGGGAAGCCAATGAATGAAATATACGCGCTGCGAGTTAATACCCACTTGATGTATGACGCGATGGTGAATGATGGGGATGTGGTGGTGCTTCAGCGGCAGAACCGCCTTAATGATGGGGAGATTGGGGTGATTGTGCTGCCTGCCAAAAATGAAACACGCATCCGCCGCTTAAAATATGATGGAGAATGGGTGTGTCTTGAACCGCTGATGTCGGTGATGCAGCCTGTAAGATGCAGGCGCGATGAGGTGCAGGTGGTGGGCAAAGTCTTGGGGTTAATGCGGCAGTTTTGATAGGTTTAAGGCTTTGCCGGGACTGCCGCTTAGTCCTTATTACTAACTCATGTTACGCAGCCAAACGAATAGGCTGCAATTCTTGAAGGGCATCGAAAGCGGTGCGGACAGCCCGTAAATAGAGTCTGGACTTAAGCGCAAAATGGTTGGTGTGAGTGGAAACCATCAACATCTCCAACTTGATATAGGCACACAAGGAGGCAAAGACATGATTGCTCTGTGTGGTGACAGTCTTGGTAGGCGATTTGGACAAAGCAGCATTCTGCTTGAGAGACTTGTGATAAGGTTCCACCTTCCATCGTTTGCCATAGAGTGTGGTGATCTGATCGAAAGTGAGGTTGAGATCGCTGGTGACCAAGTACAGGATACCGAGGCTGCCATCTTCGTTTGTGAAGACTTGCTTGACCAAAACGAGGGGAAAATCGACCCCTTCCACATAAATGGTCATGACCCTTCCTGCTTCGATCTCCAAACTGTCCACGCGCACATAGCGACCCACTTGCTTATCCTCAAGGCTCCGTGCCACCTTACGGTTGGTCTTCAGAGGCATCACAAAGTCCCGTTTCAAGTCATGTTTGACGAACAGCATGTTCTCAGCGGAGGCAAACCAGACATCATTGAGGACATAACGGAAAGGGATTTGGTTCTGAAGTACCTGTTTGAGCAGTTGTCGATAGATTTCGTTTTTGGTGACAGCCGCACGGCGTTTCTGCTGACCCGTTTTCTCATCCGCATACACCTCGGTTTTTGCCAACAAATGATAATTCACGGGCAAGGAAACCTCAGCCACATGGTACAAAGCCGTGATGAAGTTGATGCCCTTAATGGTTTGACCGCTGGTGTGATCGTAGTGCCAGCAGACAATCTCGTTTTCGTCTGTGTAGGGTTTCTCGGCGATACTATCGTCGAGGATGATAACGCCATCCTCCCTTTGGACTTGCCGCACATACGGTTTGACGATCAACCACAAGTCTTTGCCGCTTTTGGCGGGACTGCTCAAGAAGCGTTGCAGGCGGTCATGGCTGACTGCCCCATTCAACAACATCGACAGTCCCGTTCCGGTGGTCAAGCCAAACGAGCTAATGAGGTAATCGGTGTAGATATCGAGCAGTTCTTTATCGTTCATGCGGCTAGTTTAGCCTATTTTCAACGTCTTTGTGCGTAACGTGAGTTACTAAATTACCAATCCTTGCTCTTTTACGTCAAATTTCCAGCTTGACCTTATGGTATTACTTAATGTTTAACGATATAATATGAGACTTTCCAAGGATACAAACAGAGGATTATTTATGTCATCTAAATTGTTGATGCCATCACACTTAAGCATTTTTGTAACCGACCCGAATAGTGGCACTCCGGTAGCTCATCTACCTCTTTACGCCGAAGTTACCGTACCACGTATCACGCCAGTGCCACCTGTCAACGAGATATTTTGGGAGAACCTCCAAGGACCTATCGCTAACTTTCACCTTCCAGACCCTCAATATGTTGTTGACACAGCACTAAAGGCTCTAGGAGCATCTATTACCTCAGATGGTCTCCATCAACTCGAAAATGATTCTGACCAAGCATTTGAACTTTTCACAGCCATGCTAGAGGAAGTTGAAGAGATACGCACGGCAACCAATCGAGAGCATATTTCAGATATTCCCCCATATGAACTCCGTTCACTGATGATAGCTGCCTTTCGCCGCATCGGAAACGAGATGGGGCTTGGTTTAGTGCCTGAGAATAGAGAGCAGGATATTATATGGGCTAATCCACTGGGTGTTCTAACAACAGATCATGTTGGTTATGCTTCGTTTGACTTAAAACGACTTCACCCTGAAGTGCAAATTATGCTTGTGGAGGCAATTGAGGCACGCCGCAACGACCCCAGTGTGACTTCAAAGGTAGCGATTTGGATTCATCCCTACGGTTATGATGGAAAATTTGATGCGCTTAGCCAAGCACGTTTCGCCTATGATGCAATAGTGGCACGATTACCAGTGAAAGCACATGCTCTACCCCCCGCCTTAATTAATTTGGGACCACGAGCATTGCAAAATCCGAGCCTCACTGATTGGCAGTTATCACCTGCGTCCTTTGCTGCGAGTCCGCATTTGCTAATCGGTGAGGATGGTACTGAGACGTTACTCCCCGCACCCAATCTTCCGCTGCACGAATTCCACTTTTATCAAACAATTCGGTTTACAGATAATCTTGATTTGCCAGAATCAGATAGAATCCCATCTGATCTGACAAATCGAGTCGTACTCGGAATTGCTAATGATTTCCAGATGGCATGGTATCCCCTTGGTCATTCGTTAGGTCAAATTTTATATAGTTTGCCATTGGCTCCAGGGGAGTCAATTAAGCTGGCAGTCATTGACTGGATTCGTCACGACGAGGCAGAACGTACTGAGGATACAAGTCTCCTTGAAAGCCTTTCCCATTATCAGTCCCGTGATCGCGTAATTAGTGAAACTGTTGATGCTGCGATTAAAGAGTTTCAAGAAGGAAGCAGTTTCATGGCTGGGCTTGCCCAATCTACTGGGTTAAGTGGTGTAATCGGTAAGTTCGGAGTCGCAGCCGGATTAACAGGATCACTGGGAGGAGCGTCATCAGACTCTCAAGGTAGCCGCAACATCTCTGCTACAACAGTGCAGCGATTGAATGACAGTATCACCCAAGCTAGCTCGGCGATGCGTGAAATCCAGAGTACAGTTGTTTTGCAGTCAGTTCAAAGCGAATCAGAAGCAATTGAAACGCGAACAGTTACCAACTATAACCACAGCCATACATTAACTATCTTATACTACGAGGTGCTTCGGCATTTTCGGATTCTCACAAAGCTGTTTGAACAGCGTCCTGTAGTTCTGGTGAAAATTCATACAGGCACACTGACAGAACTTAGAGGTTTCAACATACCTCCGTATCGAATCCATAGTCAGGAACAAAATATCCTTGAGAATCGGCGAATCTTGGAACCAGTACTGCTAGACCAACGCCATAAAGAAGGTTTCGATGCACTAGAACGCATCGTATATCGTCGGGAAAGGGCGAAAATAGAGTCCCCTACTGAGATAGCAGATCCTGGTGACAAGAACTTTAAGGAGTTTTCGATTATTATAACCACAGGTGGACAGGTTTGTAATCCAGATCCAAGTTCAGGGGAGTTCATAGACATTCGTGTCAGAGTTGAAATGTTAGATGGTAGTAAGATTGAACTATTTGCTAATGCTAGACCTGAGCCTAAAACGAATGTCTTAAATTCTATAGGCTCATTTTGCTATAAAGATGTCGACGAAACTTTGACAGGAATAGTAGATTCTAATTATCAATCTATTAACTGGAGAGAAATTGACCGCCTACAGCTACAGGTCGATCTGGGTGGTGGACTGGATGACATAAGTTTTACACATTTTATTGTTAATGCACATGAGATCAACGGAGAACTAATAAACCTAGCCAATTTAAACCAGTTTTTTCGGACAGAAACCGCAACAACACTCCCACTTCCAATTAAAAAAGCACCATCACCATCAAAAGTAGTCACTCCAAGTGAATACATTGAAGATGAAGTTAAGAAGAACCTATTGATTGACCACTTGAGATATCATGAATCTTACTATGAACGCATACTGCTCTTAAATCTAAGCACGCAAAAGCGTGAAGATATGCTCAATAACCTTAAGTTTCCAGATGGTACTACTGCCTTGGATAAGGTAGAAAATCGTGTGCTTGATGTTATTGGCGGCTACATGGTATTCCCTTGTGCAAAGCAAATTTGGAAGGAAAAAATTCGCGCTAAAATTGAAGAGCAGGGCAACAGGGAAGATCAAGATGCTCCTCTACCCATTGATGAACGGCTCATTACGCTACCTACAAGGGGCATCTTTGCTGAGGGCAAGCTAGGACATAACAGTGTGTCAGAAATAATAGACGATGACCGATTTTGGAAATGGGAAGAGCATCCAATTCCGTTTGAAGCACCCGATATTAACCCAGTTACACCAATCCAACCGCAACCACAGCAAATCAGTGCCACACCGACTGCATTCCCTCAATCGTTGGTGAACATCGTAAATCCTACCGCAGCACCTGATCCAAGTGGATTAAGTGCCGCACTCTCTTTGCTGGGTACTCCTAACATATTCCGGGATATGTCAGGACGAGAGGAAGTTGCTGACCTGCTGAAGAAACTCGCCGAAGAATCCGTTGACATTCCAGAAGCTGCAAATCGAGCTAGGGAGATTCAAACAAGATACGGCACGGAGCTTGATAAGAATGAAAAAGATTTACAAGCCCGAATCGTTGAAGCTATTACGCGACCTACTGGCACACCAGCCCAAACAGGACAACCAGAGCAGCAAACATCTGCACAGCAGGAAAAACAGCATCTTGAAAATCAAGACAAGAAACTAGAAATTGCATCTAAGCTACCAAAACAGCAAAGAGACACAGTACGACAACACGTTACCCAAGAAATCACAAAGAAGAAAACAGTCTGGACTATATTGTTCTCATCAGACTGGGTTGGGGAAATCGGGCAACCTATGTTAGCTTCGTACTCTGCAAAGGTTGTATTTGGAGTATTAGTTGACGACGTGCAGTATACGATTGAGCAGTATACAGATGAGCAAATTGTATGGCAGGTAGAACATGAAAAAGTTCCATTATCAGCAACATTTTCTGCCAAGCAGATAACACCCATTGATGGTAGCTTTCAAGTGACTGTACCTGGAATGGCAGTTGAGGATCTGCATCTTGTACCTAAAAACTACAGCATACCATTACGTACAAATGCCCCAAAACTTCCTGACGAAATGAAATATACGGTGAACAAAATTCAGGTAGATCCTAAATCACCTATTCTGCATTTTAAAGGCACAGCCACACTCAAGACAAAGACGGTTAAAATAGCTGTCAAAGTAAACGGAGAAGGTGAATTAACTGGTGAATGGGGCAGAGATTTTGAAAAAGAAGCAACTATAGACATAGTTAAACTCGCAGTAAAGAGTACCTTAAAGGCAGCTACTAGGATAATGATAGGCGGTGAGGCTGGTATAGAAGGGACTTTTGAAATACTTTATTTAGAAAGTTATGAGGTGAAACAGATATAACTCTGTTAGACCTCAGCTAGTTCCGAATATACCCATTTTGACAGGCTTAAGGCTTTGCCGGGACTACCATATCGTTCTCAAACATCCCTTGAATGACTTCCAGCAAAGCCTCATTGCTTTCCACTCCAAAATGCTGGCGCAGCCGATACTGCCGCCGATAGATAATCTCAGGGCGCAGACCCGTGCGACCCACGATCTGCTGCACACTCAAGCCTTCACCCATCAGCTTGAAAGTGCTGGTTAAAGCTCTAGGCATGTCCGTAAACAGCCCCCGATACATCGTATAGCGGTCATATAAGCCCAAGATATGCGGGCTAAGGAAACGCTCCCCACGCCGCGCCATATCTACTACCAATTTGAGGCTTTCCCCAAGCTGATCGCCCAGAAATAGGTAAGCCACGAAACCCTGTTCCAGACAGTGCAGCACACGGAAGATATTGGGAGCCGCATCCACATAGATCAAGCCGCAGGCAGGCAGTTTGGCTTTGACCCGCCGCGCCACCATCTGCGGTTCATAGGGGAAAGTATCATCCACGATGACTGCCACAGGTTTGGACAGCAGCAAATACCGATCTATCTCTGCCAAGCCATCCTGCCACAGCGTATGCCCTACGGTTTCGACCTCATAAAAGCCGCTTAAGTACCCACGAATAGCATCTCCATGTAAGGGATAGCCTGCTGCGGCAATGACCAGCGGGTGTTTGACTGCATTCATACCTGTACCTCCTTAAACCCCTTCATCCTGCGCGAAAAAGCCATCTTCGGGAAGGCAAGAAATTTGTCAAAATTTCGCACTAGGGTGGGGCAGGGGTGAGGGCAGTCACCGTTGCAGCATACTGCGTTTCTACCGCCGCACGAGTGGCAAAGATCGGGACAGCCGCGGGCGTTGTCATGGTTCCTTGTTCATCAGATACAGCCGGGGGTAAGCCCGAAAAAGAGAGTTGGGGAAATAATGGGAGTCAGCGGCGGAAGCGGGCGCGGCGGATGCCCACCTGTCGCCACCATGACTGCGGCAGCTAACGAACACAGCACTGCTAAACCAATCACCAATAACAGAACAAAGCGTCTTTTTGTCATGGAAGTTCCTCTCGACCATATCAATGACTGTATAGGGTAAAAGGGGGCAGAAAAAATATTGTTCAATAAGTAAACTTCTGTTGAACTGATTTTTAGGTGAGAGTTCAATGCTGAATACCAATTTGTCAGGACAGGATCGAGGAAGAAAGATGACTTTACATTCAAAATGAGAAGACTGATATAATGTTGTAGGTCTAAAAATTGCCGCAATGCAGAACTGGTAATAACCCCAGATGTTCGAATTCCCACCCCATCTACAGGAAGTCTACTCTCAAGTTCATGACTGGCTTGATACCCAAGTCGATGTTACTGGGTATCGCAGGGCAAAAGTTGACCTCGATTCCGATACGTTGTTAGGGGTCGCTACTCAATACCATCGTTACTTTGCTGCCCATTACTTTAAGACATTAGTTGCTCTAAGGGAAGTTGTCACACATGACACAGTTGCCTCGTGGATTCAAGACAACAATAAAATTTGCGTCATTGATGTCGGTTGCGGTGGGGGAGCGGGTTCGACAGCATTTATCGAGGCAGTTCGCCAAATTCTTGAATCTACACACTCCCATCGAAAGGTACATATCCATATCATTGGGATTGACCCAATCAAAGCTGCTCTGGAAGTCAATCGAGCCGTGCTGACAAGGATCGTAAGTCACCTAACTATTCCCAAACACTTACAGATTACTCATGAATGTTTTTGCTCAACAATCTTGGATGCAGCTTCTGAAATCAATACAAGGTTAAAGCGGCAGAGAACAGATTGGGATCAGCCGTCGTTGCCGCATACTATACTGCTGCAAGTCAATGTAGTACGCTCCCTTGCATCACAAGCGCAAGACATCGCTAACGCATACCATCAAATATTTGTATCGACACCAATGGATCGCATACATGCTTTAACACTGGCTGATAAGGCAACCGTAAGGCAAACAGAACTTCAGCAGATGCAAAAAGCACTTGAGGAACGATTTCAAGATCACACCGTAATTTCTCAAGTTAATCACAAGATGGAGTGTGAAATTGTAAATCCTGTTGGTAGTTGGGCAAGAACCACTTCAAATCAAAAAAAGGAAACTTACCGTATGCAGTTCCGCTCTGCTTACACTACAATCCACAGTGCAGAATGGCAGCGTGATCAGGATTGGTTAAGAATAATTGACTCTGACAATCTACGGCGTGCATGGGCACGAACACGAGCTGCATTGCTACGCGAATCCTTGATTGATGAAGTAGACATTCGGCTATTTGACTACGATGTAATTTCAGCACTTAATCGTTTGCAACGGAAACTTATTGTTTATGCTGAGGATTTAGCGCATGAACATGACCATATCAACTACACCGTTCCCAAAAACCAGACCTCATTTAGACCAAAAAGCTTATCCCGGCTTGAAGAAGAAATACTTTCAGTCGCAATTATTCAAGCAGTAGGGGTAAATTATCCACAACCCGATTATCTATATGCATTTAGATTGAATCTAGCAGAAAAGTCAGAGTTCCTTTACGAGTTTTGGGGCAATGCATTTGATCGCTATGTTGCCGATGCCAACCAAGCTGCACATGAAATACCAGATGCGATGATTATTCGCACAGATATCTCATCTTACTACACACATATTCGGCAAGAGTATCTCATCCAGCGGCTGCAAGAGAAAACTAATGCCGATAGCGCACGTATTGCATGGCTCTTGTCTAAAGTCCTAAAGAAGCATCTGCATCCGAATTATCACAGCCTGGGACATGGGCTTGCTCAAGGCGGTGTTGGGTCAGGTTATTACGCCAATGTGTATCTTTCTGACGTGGATTCCCACTTTGTGCAACAACTTCCGGACCGAGTGCGCTTCTTCCGCTATGTAGACGATATGGTGTTGGTCGTTGCACATCGAGACCAAGTAGACCACCTCTTAGCTGAACTGGACGAACAACTGCACCTGCTTAATCTTGCTCGTAATCCAGAGAAGACCGAGTTCGTATCTGCAATGGATTTTAACTTGGTGTTGGGAATGAGCGACGACTTACGAGCATTACGGTATAGTTGCAATAAACATCTAAAGGCAATCTGGGTTGTTGGGTGTCACTATTATGAATACCTTGCAATTACACCTGAGACGTTTTATGAATTCCTCAGTCTTTACCAAAAACGAGTGCAGGCATTGGGGCTTGTTGTGTCTTTACCAACGCTGCGTCGCAAGATAATGAAATATCTAAACACACCATTTCAAGGTCGGCTACTAGACGACACTATTGAACTCCCTGAATTTGGCGAAAATGATGGTGAAGATGCTAATATATGGGCGAGAAATTTTTCTTATCAGAATCTTGGGTGGATTGAGAAACTAAACATTCTTAGAAAGCAGCTTGGCACGATTGTTCACGACTTGCTTAGTTCGGTAAATATGAACTATGAAAAGCTTACTCGGTCTGACAACCGTCGTTTACGTTTCGCTATCAGTCGTCTCTGTCAACTTGGATTTCCAGAAGACCTACTTGAAGTGGTCGTTGATCTATTGAAACGTGAACCCAATCAATTGCGAGAACCTGCATTTGTTTTGGATAGTATGGCTATTCAAGGTCATTCCAAGGCAATTCTAGAAGTTTATAACCATTATGTTGACCATAGGAATTCTGATACATATATGAAGGCTCTACTACTACGGGCAATGCGTTTTCATGTTGAACTTCCTGTTGTACTACTGATGGATGTTAGTTTGCAGTCGAAGGCATCGTTGGAAGAACGACTGATGGCTACTGAATCTCTCCTTGCAAGTAAGTTAATCTTAGTCAGCGACCAATATTGGGCTGGGATCGTCAATATACTTGCGACAAATATGCCCCCTCGGTTAAAGAAGAATTTTATTCTTCTTCTGCGACAGATAAAGGATAGAGACCCGCAGAGTTATCAACCAAATCCTGGGGACGATTCCATATTATATGATGCATTTAATGTTGATGATGGCTACAGCATCTTTAGCCAGTTTGAACCAGATGAACTGCATGATTACTTTGAGCAAGATTTTCCAGATGATGCCTACGAATATGGAGAAATGATGACAACTATCAGCTATTGATTTGTTTGAAGAAATCCATATTAGATTCAGTCATTGCACAGGCTAAGGACAGTAGTTCTTAGTTCCCTATTCTCAAGCTAATTTATATCAGATCAAACTGTCCGACTATAGATAGTATGATTTACTCGTAACTCTACTTGTGAACCACCCGCTCCAAAACAAGTTATCTTCTATTAACTTGATGAAAATTTTGTCTATCATGGAAATTTTTAATTTATTTTATAAGGAAGAACAGAAAATAAGTAAATTGGAATATTTCTCCGAAGGTGGTGAGGGTTTCAGGCATCACCTGTCGCGTGGGGTGGTGTCTGCTTTTGGGCGTGTTAAAGGGCATTGGCAGATGCTAACCCAGCGCGGCGACCCGTCAAGGGGTTCCGCCTCCGGCGCAATTTGCAAGCAAATTGCCCCAATTGACTGGTCGCTTGCTCGCGCTGGGTTGCAAGCCAATCTATGCCCTTTAACAAAAGCAGACCCTCCCTTACGCCGCTACGGATGCCCGTGCAAAACTCACCGTCCTGACTCAGAGAATAGGCAGGCGGGTATTCTAGCGGGCGGCGCGAGGGCGGGGATGCCATCCTCACCCAGATGAAGTAATCCACCTCGATTACAGAATCTGATGCTATCGCATGTCGCGGACTCTATCCTTCGGGTTTAGCACGCTTGGGGGATAGGTCGGAAAGACCTCTGAATCTGCGGTCTGGCTCCTCATCACACAGCCAGAAAGCCACGTCCGGGCATTCCACGGCAGACGCTCGCAAGGGCGGAAGCACTTCCTATTTGGGAAGGATAGCGATGGTGAGATTGACTCCTACTACGATCAAGACAGAAGGCACAACGTTCGCTTGTGTTCCCCGCGTGTTTTAACACCTTCAGCCTGTTCGGTCAGCGTGGGAGTCCCCTTGTAGTTTGTTCTTATCGCAAGCCATTTATCTGCATAAGGAGTAATTCTCATGTCTAAAACAACTGCTGCTAACGCCAAAGTGAACCGTGTATTGGTGCTGATTGATGCCACCCCGCAGGGTGGGAAGGTTGTCCTGCGTGCCTTGCACGGCTGGGAGAACATCCTCGCTGAACAGACTGTCGAACTGGCAGCGCAGGATTTCACCTTCAACGATGCCAATCTCACAGGCGATCATGCCAAAATGATCGCTATCATCAAAACGCTCAAACGCCTAACCAATAAGCTGCCTGCGAAGGGCAAAGCCCGCTATCATCTGGTCATTGTACAGTCGAGTAAGACAGTCCAGACTTGGCTGACCGATGCCGCTTCCCGTAAAGCTGAATTACCCAAAACACTAACAGGCTACGTGGACAAAATGGCAGCCCGCTTCCCCCATCTGCAATTCGAGCAGCGTGAACGCAAAGTCATCACCAAGCTGATGACTGCTCAGTAGCCGAGAGCCGCCCCACTAGGCGGCTTTTTTGTTTCTCAGGGAGAACTCTGCCCATGAATGACACCCTCTTTAGCCTGCGTTTTCAGCGTACACCCCCACCTGATCCACAAGCGGCAGCCCAAGTGGAAAGCTGGCTGCACAGATGGGGGATTCTTTACCAGCGGAATGTCGCGTGGCATACCTATGATGCCGCCTACCGGGAGCATTTTCACTTCACCTTAGCGTGGGTGATCTTACCCTCAGCGGGTCGCCAGCCGACAGATTATCTGCTGCTGGAAATCCAATCTGACAAGTTCAGCAGCCAGCGGAGTGCTGCCCGTCAGCATCTACTTAAGGCACTCTGGCCCGGACGGATGCTGACGCTGGAAGCCCACCTGCTGCGGACTGACTCGCAGACCGCCCAACTGCGTCTGTTGAATGCTCTCTAATGAAAGGACGTGAATCATGTTGATGACTACCCAACAAGCTCTGGCACAGTACCATCTTGCCTATGACAATGCAGCCTATCGAGCAACCTGCGGTGCGATAGGCTGGCTGCTGCTGGCGGGGACACCCCAGACCCTTACCAGTGTGACCGATACGCCTGACTATATTGAACTCGCTAATCTGCTGACCGATACCGCCTTAGAGATGTGCGGACACCCCACCTATCATGGGCGCGGCTGGACGCTGGCTTTCAAACTACACCAACTTGGTACAGAGCGGCTTGAGCGCGGGGTGCTTGACCTCGCGGCTTTACAGCGCACCTTCACGGCAGTGGAGACTTATCTTGCCCTGTTCCGGCAGGAGGAGGGCTAAGATGCTCCACCTTGCCCTGCGTTTTCACGACAAGGGACGCTATGAAAGCCATGCCGATCCCACCAGTCACCGCAAACCAAAAGTGGCTGGCTATCAGGTCGTTAAACCCGCTTATCGCATTCTCAAGCTGCTGGCAGGCGAGCAGGTCAGCGACATCCCCCGTTCACGTATTATGGAGTATCACTACGTCACGGTGGTGGATACCGTGCGCCAGCAGGGGAACTACTTCATCCTGCCCGTCGAGGAGAATCAGATTGCCCAGCTTGAAGCCATCACCAAAACGGAACGTAATCCGCCCGTGTACCTGTGGCGTGACGGGCAGTGGTGGTCATTCCCCCAGTTGGAGTTGTATAACACAGGCGAGATGACCACAGTACGCACCACGATGGGTGACATCTTCGGTAATGTCCACGAGACCCGCGAGCATCAGATTGAAAGGACAGGGCTGCGAATCCGTCCTACCTACGAACCCTCGAAGGGTCCGGGTTTTGCCCTAGCGCACACGGCTCCCAACAGTCTGCCTGATGCGCCTGCCAATCTACCTACGACCATCACAGGCAATGGCATGGTGCTGGAATGGAAGCGCGGCTACGACGATAAACCGCCGTGCTGGTGGATCCGTGATGAACATCGTGTCAGCAAAGCACAGTCGGCAACCTACCGCCACTATGCCGCCCTCAAAGCCACTCCTCACGCCCGTTGGAGCAAAGGTTTTTCGGCTTGGTATTACACGGGCGGGCCGCTGCCACCCCCAAAGTGGTTGGAACTGGTTGGCTATCCTGATACACCATCACCCACCATGTCGCCCGAACTCAGTCAGCAGATTGAAGCGGTGCTGGCAGCCGATGATGCCGCCGAGCGAGAGCCGCTTATTCCCCTGTCACTCTACAACGCCCATGCGGGTCGGTATGACTGGAATCACGGCAATCCCGACGTGTGGTGCAAACTCTACCGTAGTGACAAGTGGCTGTTCTTCGTCGCCAATGCCAGTCTGACCGAACGCAGTCTGCACGGCTACAAGCTCACGTTAGAAGACGATACAGCGACAGGCGAGTGGCTGACACTTTTCTTGGACGAACTGGCAGATGGTTCTGTTCAGCGCGATCCCAGCTTTATTCGCCAATCCCTGCGCCACGCCATCGAGCAAACGGCAGCCAATGTGAAGACCTTCCTGCCTGACGAACTGGGCATCCCCACCGATGCTGAATGCCGCCGCCGTGTCTTTGAGGAACGTCACCATGCCTATCTCGCCGAACTGGAACGCAAACGAGAACTAGAAACTGCCATGAAACCCTACCATGAGTTTCAAGCACTGCTCAAACTGCGCCAAACCTTTGAGGAACGGCTGCATCATCTGACCTCCCTCAAGGCACTGCCCGCCCAGTCCACACCGCCATTAGATGATCCTTGGAGCTAACGCATGTCGCAAAAAACATCCTCAAAAAACCTAATCACACAGAGTTTTGTGGGGCAGATCACCGTCGTCGGTGAGTGCTTCTGCTATGGCTGTGCGCTGGATGGGCAGCAGTTAGTCTATCTGGACGTAGCGGGACCCGCTACATCAGTGGAAGCAGTCTGGGCAAAGCTGGCGCAGGCAAAGGAGTGTTATGTCATCCCACCTGAACGCGAGAGCGAAAAGATCATCCTCCGCACGGCTGAAGGGCTGCTCAAACGTCTGCAACGCAAGGTTGAAGGACTTGGCATTCACCACCTGCTGCTCGTTCATCAGGACATCCTCACCCCCACCTACGCTGAACTCAGCACCACCTATCTGTTTCTAGCGGACAAAGATCAGACCACCTCCAAACTCGGCTCCCATATCCAGCAGTTGGTGGACATCGCGGTTTTCCCACACTGGTTTCCGTATCTCGTCCAACAGGGACGGGTGGAGGGACTCATCAGCCCGCTGACCTGCTACGGCGGAGTCAGCCTCTGGAAGCTGGTGCTGGATAAGACTGCTTGGCAGCGGCTCATCTGCCGCGGTGTCAGCCAGCACAGCCTAAGCCTGCCTGCCTGAACCTATCGGTACACATCTATGAAGCCCTGTGAAAAACGGGGCTTTTTTGTTTTATGGAGAGACTGTAATGCCACGATTAACGTCACTCGAAAAGGGCGGTTTTTACGTTTTCAACCCGGCGTATCTACCGCATGTCGCCTCCCTGTTCGCCCCCACCGCCAACGGTGGCAGACTGCTCGATCCCTGTGCTGGTGAGGGGGATGCCCTACAACACCTCGCCCAAGCGTGGGGGCTTACCCCTTATGCCAACGAACTGGACACCGAACGGGCGGCTGCCTGTCTGGAAAAATTCGGGGCAACGCAGGCGGTGCAGGGCGACCTCTTCCAACTGCGGGCTTCGACCAACGGTTTCCTGATGGCGTGGGTGAACCCGCCTTACACTTGGGATATGGGGAGCGACGAGAAGCGCAGAGAATTGAGCTTCTTAAAGCACAGCCTCAAATGGGTCCAAAGCAATGGCTACGTCGCTTGGGTGGTCTATGCCCAGCATGTGACCACCGAAGCCGCCGCAGTGCTGGCGAAAAACTGCTCGCAGGTGGACATCTGGGAAGTGCCCGAACTGCACTTAGGGGAGTATCGCCAAGTGGTAGTCATCGGACGCATCGGCAAAGCCGAGCAGGAATTAGCGGCATTCGCTCAGATGATCTTACACACTGTCCAGCAGCCGCATCCGCTCACAATACAGGCTGAACCCCCCTATACCTTCTCATCACCGCAGCCGCTGAACCGCTTCCTGTTTGCCCCCAAAATCCTTACTCCTGAGATCACCCTAGCTGCGCTGCAAACAGGCAGTGCCCACGGAATGGCACAGTTTCAGAGCCTGCTTGAATCACCCCCGCCTATAGATGAAATCCGCCCCATCGTGCAGCCCAGAGGGATGCAAATCGGTCTGGTGCTGGCCGCTGGGATGTTCAACGGCTTAATTCTGAACACACCTGAACACGAACGCGCCGCTGTCCGCAGCACCATTCGCACCGTCGAAGAACTGCGCGAAGCTCCCGAAGAGATCAATGAAGACGATCCCACTACCACCGAACGTGAAGTCTACCGCACCCGTCCTGTCGTAACCATCACACTGCTGACGGAGCAGGGTGAGATGCTGCCCATGACAGGTGATGCCGCCCTAGTGAACTTCATCGCCGATCACAAAGCCGCCCTGTTGGACTATCTCGATAGGCACTTCAAACCGCTTTACGACTTCAACTACACCCCTCTCGCGCCCATCCTGAATCGCGTTCGCATCGGCAAAGGGCTGTTCACGACGCAGAAACACGTCATCGCCGCTGCCTACACTGCTTTGCAACAGCGCAAAGGCATCTATCTGGTGGGTGAGCCGGGAGTCGGAAAAAGCGTGATGGGAGCCGCACTCGCCGCTGCCATGCAGCCTCAGATGCGCTCGGATCAGGTGGTCATCTGCATGTGTCCGCCGCACCTGGTCGAAAAGTGGAAGCGCGAGATCGGCAAAGTTACGTCCAGCAGCTATGTCGAAATCCTCGAAAATGTGGACGAAACACGTGCTTTCATGGACAAGTGCTGCCGCCTGCTGCCGCATACCCTCAAGGTGGGTATCATCGCCCGGGAGCGTGCCAAACTCGGTGAAGGCTGGGAAGCGGCAGTCTGCTGGCATAAACGCCATACTGCCCTGTGGAAACTGGGAACGGAGCCGCCTGACGACCTCCAAGGCAAACCACGCCTCTTCACGCAGGAAATCCCCCTCTGCCCAGCCTGCGGCGCAGTCGTCACCAAAGACCAGAAGGGCGAAAAGGTAGCAACACGAGCATGGCTGAATGATGCACCCCGCACCTGTTATACCTGCGGCGACGCACTCTGGCAGGACAAACGCACCTTCAGCGCACCTAAAAACGGTGAGAAATTCCCGCGCAAGAATCCGCGCATGGCACTGGCAGATTACATCGCCCGTGTCCATCCCGGACGGGTTTACCTCTATATTGCCGATGAGGTGCATGAACTCAAGAGTTTGTCCAGCGATCAAGGTGATGCTTTCACCGTCCTGTGCAATGCGGCGGAGAAAGTCATCGGCTTGACCGGGACCTTGTATGGTGGGGTCGCGTCATCCATTTTTGGACTGGAATATCAACTCAATCCGCGAGTGACACGCCGCCACAACTGGGGTGAACACAACACCGACAAAGGCAAACAGCTAGCACGCTGGGTGGATCAGATGGGGTCTTTGGAGCGCATCGTCGAGTACAAACCCCAGTATGACCAGTCAGGACGCTATACTGGCAAAGCCCGCTTTGAGCATCAGCCGCGTGAGGCTCCCGGCACATCGCCCCTGCTGGTGCGCGAAATCCTCGATCATGCCCTGTTTGTGGGACTGACTGACATCAGCGACATGCCACCTTACGAAGAAATCCCTGTACCGATAAATATGGATGCAGATTTGCGGGAAATCTATGACGACACCAAACAGGCGTTGGGTGAGTATCTCTTTCAATGCCGTTTGGAAGGCGATGCTTCCTTTTTAGGTCGCTATCTGCGAACCCTCTTGAGCTACCCCAATGCCCCCTTCCGCGCTGAAAACATTATTCACCGTCGCAAGCTGCGCGGGGAGGATGGGACGTTCATGCCGCTCGAAAAAAGTGTCTGGGCGATGCCGAACTTAGGTGAAGACCGCTTGTACGCCAAAGAGCAGTGGCTCATTGACACCGTTCGGTCTGAACTGGCACAAGGGCGCAAAGTAGGCATTTTCGTCGAACAGAGTGCTACCCGTGATATTCAACCGCGCCTAGCTGATCTGCTCACACAGCACGTTCCCCACGCCAGACCCTTCATCTTGTATGGCAAGGTTGACCCCAAGAAACGCGAAGCGGTGTTAGAGGCACAGTTGAAAGCGGGCTGCAATATCTTCCTCGCCAACCCCAAACTCGTCCAGACGGGACTCGACCTAGTAGCGTTCCCGACCTTGATCTTTTACGAGATCAACTATTCGCTGTATGTCACCATTCAAGCCTCACGGCGGGCATGGCGCATCATCCAGAGTGAACCATGCAAGACCTTCTACCCTTACTACACCGACTCGATGGAAGCGCGGGCAGTGGCCCTCATTGGACGCAAACAGCGGGCAGCCAAACTGCTGTATGGCGACAATGACATCGGTTTGAGCGAACTCACCGATGGTGGGGATGAGGCGAACGATCTCATCGCGGAACTGGCAAAATCGCTGGATGAAGATGCGGGCGTGACCGATCTGCGTGACCTGTTCAAAGCCGCTTCCAGTGCCGAAGAAAGGCGCGAAAGTTTGTGGGCTGTCGAAGCGGCGGAGGAAGCTCATCCTGAAGCTCAGTCATTTGTCATCGAACGCTGGCTGGCAGAGACCCAGACTTGGCAGATCATCTCGCGCCATGTCAATGGAACTATCCCGGTCAATGTGTTCTCCTCTTGCGCCGAAGCGGAACAGATGGCACAGCAGTTAGCGGCTCAAACACGACAACGCTATCGCATCATGGGCTATCCTGACCCGCAGGCGCACTTCATCCAGTATCAAGGGATGGAACGGCAACTCGTTGAGCAGACCGCCCAAGTCAGCCTGCCCGACTACGCCACATACGATGCTCTGGAGCAGTACGCCATTGAGTTAGGGGGGACACTCGACACACCGCCGCTTATGGCAGACCAACCGCCTGCCAAGCTGCCCCCCAAACCCAGAGTTCAACGCCGCCGCCGTGTGAGTCTATCTGCTGCGCCGGATGATCTCGCACCTCCCGTGCAGTCTACCAAACTGCCTCTACCCAAGCGTGAACCTGCCCCAGCCGGTGAGGTGCGCCAATTGGCTCTGTTTGATGTGTAGGAGGGCGTATGATCCCCGACACGACCCTTCAGCTTCTGCGGGCAGTCTACCGCGGTCAGCAGGCAGGGTATCTGACGCTGACCGCTATCCACCCCAGCAAACGTCTCCCCACGCCCTCACGTCATATCCCAATCACAGATAAGACAGCAGTGCATCAGGCATTGGCTGACCTTCTGGCTGCCAATGCTCAGGGCTGGGGAGCCTACTTCTCGGTAGCACTCCGTAAACATCCTTTAGATCGCTGGAAGCGCGGCGGGCAGGCTGATCTGCTGGTGCTGCCTGCCTTGTTTGCCGATCTGGATGGCGATTTATCCACCAGCTTTGAGCGTATTCAGGCAGCGGGAATCGCTGGAATGCCTGCCCCGTCTGCGATGGTGGGTAGTGGACGTGGACTGCATCTTTACTGGCTTATCACACCGACCACCGATTTCCACACGGCTAATCTGGTGCTGGCAGGACTGGCAGAGCGGTTGGGTGGCGATGTGACCACAGCCGCCAATGCCCTGCGACTGCCGGGCAGCCGTAATACCAAACCTGATGTCAACCGTCCCTGCCAACTGCTGTGGTTGGCTGAAAAGCGGCGTTATACCCTCGCCGACTTCATCCCCTTTCAAGCGGAAGCCCCCCCACCACGCCAGCCGACTAAACTACCCATCCGCTGGCGTGCGCCTCCGCCGACTTTGCGTGGGGACAAGCCCACGCTTCTCTCCGATGAACTCAACCCTGATTTGGTCGAGGCAGTCGTGCATATCCTCCTACGGGATTACGCAGGTTTCGTCCAGAACAATGGCTGGATTGGAGCCTTGTGTCCCTGTGGACACAACCGCGATCAGCCGGGTCGTCACTTCGGCTTTTCACCTCAGCATGGTGTCGCCCGCTGCTTCGGGCGGCATGGACAGATTTTGTTGAAGGAGTTATGCACCCTCATCGGTGTAGACCCCGCCTCTTACGGCGGACTGTATCGCAAAACGTAGCTAATGAAAGGAAATTTCGCATGGCAAAGTCGAAAAGTAAGCCCAAAGAAACCGTCTTGCTGATCCGCATCCCCGATGCCGAAGCGCGGCGTGGTGAAGCCTCGCTCACCATTCAGCGCGGCGACTTAGGACATCTCATCCAATTCAACTACACAGGCTTGACCCTGCGGGGCAATATCGCCGAAGCGGTGCAGGCTGCCCTGATCGCACTGGCGAAGTTGGAAGCCGCCCCACCACCCAAGTTCAGCACCACTCCTGCACCTGCTCAGGTAGAAACAGATGCCCCACCTGACCCATCCACTGATGAAAACGACTCTGAAGGGGATGACGAAACGGATACCAGCACTGTAGAGGAAACTGAGGAGAGTGATAGTCCCTCTGAGGTGGATGACGACGCTGACGCTGCACCGGCTGTGGCGAACTTCAGTGACGACCCTGAAACCTCTGCTGCTGAACCTTCAGAACACACCACCAGTGCAACACTGCTGATACCCACCACTGGGGATGTCATCCCTGCCAATACTGCCCAAATGTCCTTGTTTTAGTCCGAAGATAGGAGCAATAACCATGTCCGATAATCCTGCAACACCTCAAAACCGTGTCTTTGTCATTGGTGGGGTGCGCCTCACCGAAGATGCTTCGATGGTGGGCAAAAGCACCGCCGAGATTCAGAAAATGCTCACGTCGCTCTACCCGCAGGTCGAAAATGCGACGGTGCGCGAACGCACCGATGAGGCAAGCAGCATGACCATCATCGAGTGGATTCCCAAACCAGGTCGCAAAGGCTAATGTGTCAGTGCCTGCTGTTCAGTTGTGGATAGCAGGCTTTTCTTTGGAGAACTGCCAATGAACAACACCTCTTTACACCAGCTAATCACCACACTGGAAAACCTTGAGCCGCTGAAGTTGGAAGCCGTGTCCCTACTGCACACTTTACGTCCCCAAACAGGCGAATGGCTGCCCACCACGCTGACACCTGAAACCAAAGAGCAGGTCATTGCTGCCACGGTTGAGTTGGTGGCTTACACCCGCCGCAGTGCAAACATGGTGCGGCTGCTCTCGCACTTGCCGCCTATTCCCCTGCGCGATGTGCCAGTGGTGGAGCCTGCACCATGAACCTCAGCGACCTGCAAGCCGCTATCGCCCTGTTGAGTGCCGCGACGCTGGCAGACCCTTGGCTGGCACTATGCAGCAGTCTGGCGTGGCTCGATCCCCTCATCACACAGGATGACACCTTTCTGGATGCCTTTGAGTATCCCTATATGGATACCAGCGATCCGTGGATGAATATCGCTTTGGGGTGGGACATCTCCCGCCGCTGCTTTCCGGCGGTGTATGCCAGCACCGCGCTGGCACTCCGCAGCGGAACACCTGAACCGCAGTTATCCGACTTGATGTGTCAGGGCATCAACCAGCATCTGGTGGGTGGTGAAATACATGATCTTGAACAACTGCACTTCGGTCTGCCCTTCTTCGGAGTGGGGGTAGATCTCACCTCGCCTGAATTTTTCGCTCATCCTGCCAATGCGCCGCTGGTGCAGGTCTACGACCTATTTGGAGTAGCAGTGGGTGACTACTCCATCCCCGATAACTTCCACCAAGCGGCACGGGTCGCGCAGGTGCTGGCACTCAGTCTGCGTGAAACAGATCAGAGGGACTACACCAATCTGGCTTGGCTGCTGGATTGGCTGTTCGCCCAGACGGGCAACACTGCTGCCGATTACACCGATGAAGACCTGTACGAGATGGGACTTGAACCGCTGCCTTGGGAACCCGCTGAAGTCGAGTTCAATGCCCTGATGCACAGCGAAGCCGCTGAAATCCTTCAGTTTGCCTATCAAGGCTTGGACACGCTGCTGAGTGATCCAGACCTGCAAGCGGCTCTTTGCACCCATATCCAGATAACCACCCAAGCCATACGAAAGGTAAAACACCATGACTTTAATGATGCCGATGCCCACCGCTTTGCACAACGCCTCCGATGGGCTGACCGCCCTGAGCCAGTTGATGCGGGCGGAGCCAACCCTGACTTTGAAACTCTATCCCTTCGGGGTGCTGATGCAGCGTAAAACACCACAGGGCTGTATGGAGTATTTGATTGATCCCGCCCAGCTTGCCTTGCAGTTGGCATCCACCGTCCGTTTAGAAACAGGCATCCTCTCCCCCAACACCATCTACATCTCACAGGAAGGGGTGCAAAAGCTGGTGGTGGAATACCGTCCCCGCCAGAAGACGGCCCTCTTTCTGGAAGGTACAGATGCGCCTGTGATCGTGCCGCTGCCTGAACTGCTGCTGTTCCGCCGCACCACCGACAAGGGGCTACCCGACTACCGCGTGTTTGCGGTCAAAGCCCGACCAGCAGACCTCACCGCCAAGCTGTTCCATGCGCCGCTGCCCAATCTGTATGAGGATGGACGGGTGTGCTGGGGCAGTGTCCAGCACTTGCAGGCACAGCAGTTGACGGGAACCAACCTCACCGAAGATTGGAAAGTCCTGCTGGGGACACGCTTTGGCTCACACAATGCAGGCAGGCGCAGCAAGAGCCATCCCGACGACATCCGTAAGAAATACCTAGCGATGGAAGCTGCCAAGACGCGGGTTTATCCCAAGTCTGATCTGCTGCCTGCCAACCGCACCCTGGAAGATGTACTGGAAGGACTGCGCCGATGAAACTGTATGCCTATGATGGCGCGTGGCAGATTGACCATCTGCTCATTGTGGGGGTGGGCGGTACGGGGTCGTCCCTCGCGCACATCACCGCCCGCATCCTGTGGCAGAGTGGGCAGATGGGACAGAGTGTACCTCTGCTGCACTTGGTTGATCCCGATGTGGTGGAAGAAAAGAATGTCGGACGACAGGGTTATAAGTTACGTGGAATATACTTACGGTATCTAAGCTACTTGAGAAGGTATGGAGAAGGCACGATATGTATAACATTGAATGGCAGCGGTTTCCCCTAGCGGACCAAGAGGCGACTGTCCA
>WBUL01000009.1 GCA_008933735.1 Anaerolineae bacterium
GCCACATGGTTACTATACCCAACCCCCGCTGCCCCCGCAGAGTACCCAGGGGACACGCCCTGAATATCTGCGCGATACGGGCTATTACACCCCCGTCAATCCACCCCAGCTTGATCTGGTTACGATTGCGCTTGGGTTTATCGTTTTTCTGGCGGTTATCGGCTTGATAATCCTCTGGGTCATCGTTTTTCAGGCGTACTACGGGTAAAACAGCCTTTTGTATGAAGTATCTTAGAACTCTGTACCATGTCTTGGTGACGATATAGCCCTAGCGTATAATACACTCATAGGTGAAAGTCCTGTGTTTTTTCTTGCACGGGATGAACCCAATATGGAGGTCGGTCATTGAATAATTCACGATACAAGAATGTCCTCATCTCGCTCCTGGTGGTGGTGGGGCTGGGCATCCTGTTGTTTACAATAGCCAACGGGACATCTTCAGAGAATATTTCCATCAAACCACTGGTTGAGGACATAAACGGTGGCCGGGTGGACACAATCGAAGTTGATGAAAACAAACTGACCGTTGTTTATGATGACAATACCCAGAAAGAAACCCGGCTGAACGATAACGCCGCGAACGTGCCAGAGATTCTTGAAACGCATGGCGCAAACGCTGAACGGCTGCAAGACATCGATTTTGTCTATAAGCAGCCGAGCAATCTGTTCGGTCTGTTCGGGATTTTAACTGCTCTACTGCCCCTGATCCTGATCGCCGGGTTCATTTACTTCATGGTACGGCAGGCGCAGGGCAGCAACAACCAGGCGATGCAGTTTGGACGCAGTCGCGCTCGTATGTTCACTGGTGACCATCCCACGGTCACATTTGATGACGTGGCGGGTGCGGACGAATCTAAAGAAGAACTGCGTGAAGTGGTGGAGTTCCTCAAAGAACCCGACAAATTTATCCAGTTGGGGGCACGCATTCCCAAAGGGGTGCTGCTGGTTGGCAGCCCTGGTACGGGGAAAACCCTGCTGGCGAAGGCGGTTTCTGGTGAGGCTGGTGTGCCATTCTTCAGTATTTCCGGTTCAGAATTTGTGGAAATGTTTGTAGGTGTTGGGGCAAGCCGTGTGCGCGACCTGTTTGACCAGGCCAAACGTCACAGCCCTTGCATCATTTTTGTGGACGAAATTGACGCGGTAGGCCGTCATCGGGGGTCAGGTCTGGGCGGCAGCCATGACGAACGCGAACAAACCCTGAACCAGATTCTGGTTGAAATGGATGGGTTTGATACGGATACGAACATCATTATCATTGCCGCCACCAACCGCCCGGATATCCTCGACCCGGCGCTGCTCCGCCCCGGACGCTTTGACCGCCGCGTGGTGCTTGACCGCCCTGACATGCGTGGACGAGAAGCGATCCTTAAAGTCCACACGCGGGGAAAGCCCCTGGCTTCCGACGTGGAAGTTAGCACTCTGGCGCGTTCGACACCGGGCTTTGTGGGTGCCGATCTGGAAAACCTGGTTAACGAAGCAGCGATTCTGGCGGCACGTAAAAACCGCAAAAGCATCTCCATGCGTGATTTAGAAGAAGCGACGGAGCGCGTCGCGCTTGGCCCCGAACGTAAAAGCCGCGTGATTTCTCCAGAGGAGCGGCGAACGATTGCCTACCATGAAGCCGGTCATGCCATTGTGATGCACATGCTGCCGGAATCGGAAATGGTGGTGCGGAAAATCACGATTATTCCTCGCGGGATGGCCGGGGGTGTGACCTGGAGTATGCCCACTGATGATGCCAATCTGGGGACGTATGAACAGTACCGTGATAACATCTCCGGAATGCTCGGCGGGCGGGCAGCAGAGGAGATTGCGCTGGGGCGCATCACTAATGGCGCAGCCAATGACCTTGAACGGGTCACCCAGCTTGCCCGAACCATGCTTACACGCTGGGGGATGAGCGAACGGCTGGGTCTGCGAGTCTTTGGGCGCAAAGAGGAAATGATTTTCCTGGGGCGCGAGATTTCCGAGGAACGCGATTATTCTGAGCGCGTAGCGGAAATGATAGACGAAGAAGTTCATGCCCTGGTGCAGGAACAGTATGAACGCGCCAAGAAAATTCTGCTCGAACAGCGCGAAAAACTGGACTTAATTGCCCAGCGTTTGCTGGAAGTTGAAACTCTCAGCCGTGAAGAATTTCTGGTGCTGATGGGTGAAAACCCGGATGACTTTGACGAGTCCAACCGCCGCAAGGTCACGCTCCCCTCCTCCAAACCCAGCGGTGAGGTGAGAGTGGAAGAACCGCCCGTCGGCGCGGACAACCCACCGAAATTGGGTTCAGCACCAACGCCAGCGTAGAGAACAAGATTAAGGGGCTTCGGCCCCTTGTTTTTTTGTGCCCCTTGTTTCCCAGGGTTCGGGATAAATTGCCCACTGCTGTTCAATTGCGGTTAAGTGTAAATTTTCATCAGGATATACCGCAACAGGCATCCCAACGATTGCCAGCATGGGTGCATCATCATAATAGCTGTCAGCATAGGCGGCGCAGTCCTGTAAGCTAATGCCCTGTGCAGCCAGATACTGGCGCAGAAAATTGAGTTTGCGCGGCCCAATGCAGGCATCCCCCAGGAGTTTACCCGTCACTTTGCCGTTTACGATTTCCAACCGTGTGCCGATGGCTCCATCAACGTTCAGGTACTCACAAATTTTCCTGACGCCTCCTTCAAAGAGGACGCTGACCAGAACAACCTGTATGCCCTGATCTTTGTATTCGTTCAGGATTTTTAGGACATCAGGACGATAGGATTCTTGCAGGTAAGTGCCAGCGACCCAGCCAAACATTTCATCCAGTTCAACCTGCGTCCATTTTTTCATCAGGCTGGCAAGACGCTGCATGGAAATCTGGTAAAAGCGTGCCTGACCGAGCAAATACAGGCGGCGCAGGATTCTGATGGGAAGGGTGGACAGCCGCAGCCATATGACCTTTCTGCGGCTGATTCCGGGATACGCCAAGATGCCATCCCAGGTATGACCGGGAATGAGAGTCCCATCCACATCAAAAAAAACCAGCCGGGGTGTCAACGAGCAGCCTTCTCGCGGGCTTCCATCTCCATCCGTGCCAGTTCGCGCCGCAGCACTTTGCCGACCGTGGTGCGCGGTAAATCACTTACAAATTCAAACCGGGTAGGAACTTCATATCGAGCCAGCTTCGTGCCTGCGAATTCTATGAGTTCTTCTGAGGTCAGCGTTTGCCCCTCATGGAGAACCACCCAGGCTTTTAGGGCTTCCTGCCCCACCTTTTCTGGATGCGGAACGGCCGCAACACCAACTTCACGCACCGCAGGATGTTCCATCAGGACATCTTCGACGGCACGCGGATAGACATTAAAGCCACCAATCAGTGCCATGTCTTTCTTACGGTCAACGATGTAAAAATATCCGTCTTCATCCATGCGGGCAATGTCACCGGTCATCAGCCACTTTTTGCCATCCTTGTCCTCACGCAGGACATTTTGGGTTTCTGTCGGCATTCCATGATAGCCACGCATGATTTGTGGGCCGTACATAGCGAGTTCACCCACTTCCCCAACCGGAACTTCCTCATCCGGATTATCCAGAGACACGATTTTCATTTCCATATCCGGCAGGGGCAAACCTATTGCCCCTGTGCGATTTTCGCCTTTGACCGGGTTACAGTGCGTGGCGGTCGGCGCTTCGCTCATCCCGAAGCCTTCCATTAATCTGCCGCCTGTAATCCGCTCAAATTCCTCTTTGGTGGCAGGGGGAAGCGGCGCTGACCCGCTGATGCACGCGCGGACGCTGCTTAGGTTATATTTGCCTGTCCGTACCCCTTGATTGTTGTTAATGGCGTTATACAGGGCAGGCACACCGGGGAAAATTGTGGGTCGGAAGGTGTGAATATTATCCAGCACATCGTCAATGTCGCGGGCATTGGGCACGATAATAATTTTACTCGCCATGTTCACCGCTGAAATGAGTACTGCGACCAGACCAAACACATGGAACATGGGAATAGCACCCAGGTACGATTCTTCCGTGGGATCGCTATCTCCGAATAACCATGCTGAAATCATCAAAGCGTTAGCGACCAGTGCCCTGTGTGTTGCCATCGCTGCTTTGGAAACGCCAGTGGTGCCACCGGTGTACTGGAACAGCGCCAGATCATCGCCGGAAACCTGTACATTTGGTTTTTTACCCTTGTGCTGTGCCAGCAAATCCTGCATCCAGTGATCCTGGGGGCGTTTTTCGATCCGGTGCCCGTCTTTTTTCTCTTTCGCAACCGTAAAAAGGAATTTTGCCAGCCCTGGCAAATATTCTTTGATATTCGTGACGATGACGTGCTGAATCGGGGTGTCCGGCTGGATGCTGGTGATCGTGTTATAGAACAAACTGAGCGTGATGGCAACTTTTGCCCCGCTGTCGTTGATCTGGTGTTTCATTTTGTCCGGCGGGTAGGTTGGATTTGTGGCAGCGACTACACCGCCCGCCTTCAATATCGCAAAAAACGTAATCGCAAACTGGACGCAGTTGGGCATCACAATGACCACACGATCCCCTTTTTGCAGACCCAACGCGACCAGCGCAGCGGCAAGGGCATCCGCATATTCATTCAGGGTTTTGTAGCTGATTTCATTGGCAGCCCTTCCTACTACTGGTAAGTGCGCCGAGGCGATGAGCGCCGTGCGATCCGGGTAATTTTTCGCGCTGTTTTCCAGTGTTACGTGAACAGGGTATTCTGGATACGGTTGGAGCGAATGAGGAACACCAGGATCGTAACTTTTCAACCAGGGCTTATCCGCATAGGTAACCATTATTTGTATCTCCTGCTTAACAACGAATAACTAATCACTTTTTTCTGACCACACTTCCCGCCAAGTTTCCGGGATAACAGAAAGCTGGCCTTCTTTGTTGATGCAAATGTGACGGGTACGGGCCTCGACCAGCAGCGTATTTTTTCCGGTTTCGTAGATTTTATAGGAAAAAGTAATTCGGCGGCTTTTAAACTCCTCAACTTCAATCCGAATTTTTACCTTATCACCATAGCGTGCGGGGGCGATAAACCGTGCTTCAGCCTCGGAAACCACCAGAAAATAGCCGCTGGCTTCAAAATCCGCGTAACTTTGACCGCGCTCACGGGCAAAGTGGCTGCGGGCTTCCTCCATATACACCAGATAACTTGCATGATGTACCACGCCCATTGCATCCGTTTCAGCATAGCGGACGTAAAATTCAAGTTCGCTGAACAACCCGTGCCCTCGCTTCGTGACTCAATTTTAACGTAGTTGCGAACGAAGTCGCATGTTTTCGGTCAGATTATCAAATGTCTGATCGTACTGGCGAGTGACGTTCGACCAGTCATACGCGGCGGCGATGGCGGCAAGACCGGGCCGTGCAGCCGGATTGAGTGCCAGCATCCGCATCCGGTCAATCAACTGCTCTACGCTTCCATCATATAATAGATCGTGGTGTTCTGATGGAAGCAAAGTCGGAAAACTGCCGCGTGCGGGCAGGAGGGGTAAGCAACCCATATAAATTGCTTCTATCATACTCACACCCAGCGGCTCATTTTTAGAACAGGCAACCATTACATCGGCTTTTCGCAGGGCGTCCCCATAATTTTGACCTTCCAGCAGGCCAGAGAGAATGACACGTTCACCTAATTCCTGCAACAGATTCTCAACCAGTTCCGCTCTGTCCCAGGGATGACCTGCCAGGATCACCTGAAACGGTATCTGTTCTGCATGAAGCTGGCGCAGAGCTATCGCAAAATCATCAATGCCTTTTTCGTAGGCCCAACGATGATTCCACAAAAAAGTAACCGGTTTTTTTGGGGGGGGCGGGTCTAAGACAGGATCACCAAAGCGATCCTTGAGATTGATCCCACGCAGCAGAATGCCACATTTCGCCGCAACCCGTTCCAGAATATCATCGGTGTAATCGCCGCGCTCATCAAGGAATACTTTCAGGGAGCGCAAAAAGTCATCTTTGAGATAGGGCCCATTGAACAACACCCGATCCGCGATATAAGCAGATGTGACCTGCACAATAGCGCCATTTGACCAGATGAACCCTTCCTGCGGGTAGTTGAGTTGATTTTCCTGAATGTAGATGGCAACAGGCAAGGTATCTAAATAAGGGCGGGTACATGCCAGAAAAACCGGCGCGCTCACCATCCCATTGAGCAGCACCAGATCAATCGGCGCCAGTGTTTCACGACGGGCTAAAAACTGGTTGGCTAGATGGATCGCACCACCCTGAATCCGCCAGCGCCAATCCCCACCCGGCATGGTCAGCCGCGTGAAGTGATGCTGGGAACGGGCGGTGTAACTGTCTATCCAGTCACGGTGGGCACCTTCGTAATGGGAGTCTGCATACAGAATGTGTATCAAGGCTGCAAATGGAGCGTGCCGCACCACGCTTGCACATTGGTGGATGCCTGACTCACCGGAATATCGAAGAAAATCCCGCCCGCTGGATGGACTTCATCCATATCCAGCATTTGAAGTCCTTCAACCCGGACACGCACGGCGTTATAACTTCCGTCGGGGGTCACATCGACACTGATCGGCGCGGGCACGCGCCCTGGTTCAATGGTCAGAGTCGCGTCGCCCCGATTGAGGGAACCGCCAATAGAGGAAAACCGCAGCAGCAGTTGAACAGCTTCCTGCACACCGGAGAGCTTATCCAGACCGATTTGAATACGCCCAGGTTTTCGGGTTCCCAGGGACTGCGGCGCAACTGCCACGAGGTCAGCCTGGAGTCCGTGATGTTGCCGCTCCTGACTGCCCCCCTGCTGATGTGCTGCATCGTAAGCCAGCACATCGTTAATGGCCTGACGCCCTTTTTCAGTCAGGAAATACACATAGTTATCCATGTTCAGATAACCTTTGGTGACAAGGCCTCGAATGGCTTTGCCGACACCGATATCACTGAGACCCGTTCCTTGAGCCAGTGTGTCTTTATCGACGCCGTCGGTCTGGCTGCGTCCCAAAAAGCGCAGTACATCCAGGGCAGTTAGCGGGATTCGAGTAAGTTCAGGGGGAAGCTGTTGCATATAATCACCTCAATTGACCGGGCAAAACATGTACCAGTTTAAACAAATCGACTTAACGGGGCAAATTGCGATTTTGTTATCGACAGTTTAATATAAAGAGAGACTATTCTGAAGGGCGAACCTTCTGTGACTCTCATTTATCTGACTCTTGGCTGGGTAGCTGGAATTATCCTGGCCTCCCGTACAGAAATCGACCTGCGTGCGGCGCTGGCAGCGGCGGTCACTGCTGCACTACTGAACGTTTGGTTTTTTTATGCTGACAAAACTATTCGACTCGTTTGTTTTATGGTCGTTTTTTTCGCGCTGGGAATTTTCCGGTTTGAGCTGGCACAGCCGGATACCCAACACGATCATGTCGTCCGTCTGAATGATCGGCGTGGTCAGTTAAGTGTGCGTGGTGTGGTGGTGGCAGAACCGCGTATGCTGGATACCCGTTTGCAGGTACTGGTCGAGGTGGAAGAGGCAGCAGGCCAGCCCGCGAATGGGCGCGTGCTGATCTATGCAGACCGTACCAGTGACATCCGCTACGGGGATGAAATTCAGGCCTTCGGTATCCTTCGTACACCACCCACCCTGGATGACTTTGATTACCGGAACTACCTTTCCCGCCAGAAAATCTTCAGCCTGATGCCGGGAGCGGATGTCCAGATAGTTTCTTCGGGAACTGGCGTTTATGCGACTCTGTTTGACCTCAAAGAGGATGCCCGCAAGCTGATTACTTCTTCCCTGCCAGAGCCACATGCCTCCTTGCTGGTCGGGATTTTACTGGGGAACGACAGCGGGTTATCCAGCGACGTAGAAGAGGCATTCATTGCCACAGGAACATCGCATGTGATCGCCATCTCCGGCTTCAATATGGTTATTCTGGCACAGACGCTCATGTCGGTGCTGCGGCGGTTCATGAAAAAAGAGATACACGCGGCAGCAATTGGTGTTGCCGCCATTGCGATTTACACGGTTTTTGTGGGTGCGGGTGCGGCGGTTGTTCGGGCAGCAGTCATGAGTGCCTTGTTGATTATCGGGCAGGCGCTCAGGCGTAAGACCCATGTGCCTTCTTCACTGGCGTTTGCAGCTCTTGTTATGAGCGCCCTCAATCCCTGGACATTATGGGATGTGGGTTTTCAACTCAGTTTTGCGGCAGTTGCTGGCATGGCGGTTTTTGTACCACCACTGGAAAAAAGATTGGCAAATCTTCTGAACCGGATTGCCAGCCGTGATACTGTGAAAAAACTGCTCGGTGTTTTATCTGACCCCCTGATTGTGACTACCGCCGCGCAGATCACTACGCTGCCATTGATTTTGTATTATTTTGGGCGACTGTCGCTGGTTTCCCCCCTTGTCAATTTCATCATCATTCCTTTCCAGCCATTCATATTGCTGTTTGGGGCGCTGGGCGTCGTCGTAGGTCTGCTTATTCCTCCGGTGGGCGAACTGATCCTGAGCGGGGCATGGCTGTTTTTGACCTTCACTGTCGAAGTCATTGAGTATTTCGCGGGAATCTCCCTCGCTGAACACGCTTTCCAAATCGGTCAGCCTCCGGTGATTCTCTTTTTTGGCGGGCTGACTCTGTGGATGTTATATCAATCGACCCGCCCTCGCTGGGCTCTGAAGATTGTCGGAAATCTAAATTCGCAGGTTCCGCTGCGTACACTTCAATTCGCGGCGCTGGTGGCGCTGGCGCTGCTGGTCAGTGGATTGGCACGGCGGCCTGACCACCGTCTGCACGTCATATTTTTGAATGTGGGAGCAGGCAACGGTGTTCTGATCGAATCGCCTGACGGGGCGGTGATTCTGGTCGATGGAGGGAATTTACCATCCCGTTTGCTGAATCAGCTTGGCGACCAGCTTCCGCCGCGCACCCGTCATCTTGATGTGCTGGTCATGACTTCGCCTCGTGGAGAAAACATTGCCGCGCTGCCTGAAGTGATTGATCGTTATGAGATTGGCACCGTTCTAACCACTGGACAGGACTCTGACGTACCGGAATATCGGGCAATTTTGACACGGCTGGAGGAGAAAAATATTCCTGTGGTGACCGTCGCTGCCGGATATACCCTGAAGACGGATGACGGGCTGCTCCTGGAAGTCCTGTATCCTTCTGAAATCCCTGCTGGAAATACCAGCCTGGTGCTGCGGGTGACCTATGGCGAGGCCGTCTTTTTGCTGACCGGCAATATAACCGCCGATGAGGAGGCTGTGCTGCTGCAAAATCCCCATCTCATTCAGGCGACTGTGTTGCAGGTCGCCAATCACGGCGGGGGGAACTCTTCAAGCAGTGCCTTTATTGATGCTGTGCAGCCGCAGGTTGCCGTCATTCAGACGGACATAGCCCGCCAGAACATTTCGCCGACCGTGGTTGATCGCCTTTCGGGCAGTCGCCTCTTCCGCACCGATGAACAGGGCTTGATTGAAATCATCACCGACGGCAAGACGCTGATCATAAAAATTGAGGATTAAATTCACAATAGAAATACACGGATAGAACCCAAATCAAGCACTTGTCCCCTATAATGGAATCAACCCATTTGGATAAAGGTAGGTGGCAGCGTTGTGGACATGGCTTAAAAAACTCCTCCAGGGGTCAGCGGATGAGGGCGTAAAATCATTCGAGGAAGAGATCGCTTTTCTGCCAGATGTGAAATACGAAAAACGCGGACTCATGTCGATCCCAATTGGGAAAATCGTCGGTAGTGTGGGGCGGGCACATGAGCTGAACAACACCTTTCATTATCGCAAACGTGCGAGTACTCAGCGTTACCATTCAATGCACGAGGCGATGCGTGCGGGGCGGCCTTCTGACCCGATCCAGGTCGTCAAAATCAAACGTGACAAAACCGAAACCGAGTATTACGTGATTGATGGACATCATCGTGTAGCAACTGCTAAAGATGCGGGCTTTGAAACGATCAATGCGATAGTCACCGAAGTTATTCTGCCGGACAACGATGCTGAAACGTGCTAGACGGCCCTTTAGTAAACGCCCAACCACTTACCCGGAGCTGGGTACGCTGTTTGGAGAGCGTTATCTTTTGGAGCAACTGCTTGGAACAGGGGGCAGCAGTGCCGTTTTTAAGGCGCTGGATACACGCCTGAACCGCGATGTTGCGATTAAAGTGCTTGCCCCTGATGAAATGGATGCCCCTGGACTGGAACGCTTTAAACGGGAGGCGTTGAGTATTGCGCGGCTGTCTCATCCTGGTATTGTGACCATTTACGACTTCGACGAAGCCGACGGCTACCCCTATCTGACTCTGGAACTGGTGACAGGCCGCGATTTATGGTCGCTGCTGTACGAGGGAGAGGGTCTGCTGCCTCAGGAAGTCAGCCTCAAAATTGCTGTCAATATCCTGGATGCGCTCGAATACGCTCACGAGCGCAACGTCATTCATCGTGACCTCAAACCGGAAAATGTGATGGTTGTGGACGATGAGTACAACACCAAAGTGATGGATTTCGGACTGGCGTATATTCGCGGACAGAGCCGGATCACCAGTGACGGCATTATCTCCGGCTCGGCTTATTACATGGCACCGGAAGTCGCCGAAGGGAAAGCCAGTGACCACCGTGTTGATCTGTATGCACTCGGTGTGATGTTATATGAAATGCTGGTTGGACGGCTGCCCTTTTACAGCGAAAATCATTTGGCGGTCATTTCTCAGCATCTTTATGATGCGCCAACTGCGCCTTCTAATTTTAGCCCCGGTATTTCACATGGGCTGGAAGCCATCATCTTAAAGCTTCTGGCGAAGCGTCCCGAAGACCGCTTTCAGGACGCAGGCACCGTCAAAGAGGCGCTGTTAAATCTGGAAACCGATACCCAGGAAAAGCCGACACGCGCCACATTGTTGAATCGCATTGTCCACGGCCCGACCATTGGACGCGAGGCAGAATGGGCCAAGCTGCGTGAATCCTGGCAGCGAGCACGGGTTGGCGCTGTGGATGCCCCCGCCCTGGTACTGATTACAGGCGAAGCGGGCAGCGGAAAATCTCAATTAGCCAACCAGCTTGTGGTCAAAGCACGGCAGGCTGGCGCGAAAGTGCTGACTAGTCAGTGTTATCAGAACGATTCGACTCTGCCTTACCGCCCCTTCGGCGAGATGCTGCGCGACGCCCTTCGGGATAGTCCGGTAGCCATCAGTCCGGCCATCGCTGCTGATTTGGCGAAAATCGTGCCGGAAGTCACGGAGGAACATGCTGCCGAGCCTCTACCTCCCCTACCTCCAGAAGCGGAACGGGTGCGCTTATTTGAACATGTTACCCAGTATCTCATTGACCTTGCCCACGACCAGCCAATCATGCTGTTTATTGATGATTTGCACTGGGCAGATGCCAACAGTATTGCTCTGCTGCATTACCTCACCCCACGTCTGCGCGGGCAGCCGATTTTTTTGCTGGGAACCTATCGTCAGGAAGAACTGGATCCGCGTCATCCCCTGGACGCGCTGCTGCGCGAATTTACCAGTCGCAATCTGGTTGAGCGAATTGTACTGCGCCGCATGTCGCACAAAGAGATGCATAAAATGGTTGAGTCGATTCTGGGGCAGCAGATTGGCACCCAATTAGCGGATGTCCTTTATGAAAAAACCGAAGGTAATTTGTTTTTTGCCCGTGAACTCCTCAAATCCCTGGTATTGGATGAAACGATTTACGAGGAGCAGGGAGTCTGGAAACACAAAGCACTGACAGATGTTGAACTGCCCAGCAGCATTGTATCGGTCATCGGACAGCAGTTGAGCAGACTCAGTGAAGCTGCCCATGAAGTTTTGACCGCCGCGGCGGTGATTGGCCGCCAGTTTACTTTTGATGTGCTGGCAGAAGTGGTTGAGCAGGATGAAGATACCCTGCTCAAGGCCCTGGAAGAAGCAATGGATGTGCATCTGATCCACGAAAGCCCTGGCAGCCGCGAGGAAGTCTATCTTTTTGAAAATTCATCCATTCGGCAAACGCTGCTGGCTGACCTGGGGCAGCGTCGCAAAGCCCGTCTGCACCTGAAGATCGCCAGAGCATTGGAAAATCGCTACCGTAACAATCTTCAGGATTACATTGAAGCCATTGCCCGCCATTACAGCCTCGGCGCACGCACTGATGAGGAAATCGATAAAGCGCTGGATTATCTGATTCAAGCGGCAGAGCGGGCTTCGGAAATTTTTGCCCTGCCCACCGCCGTCGATTTATATACCCAGGCACTGGATCTGGCCCAGGACGATGTGAGTGAGCGCCGGAATGAGCGGATGGTGTTGATCCGGGAACGACGCGGCATGGTTTATCAAAAAATGGGTCATTTTGAGGCAGCAGCAGCGGACTTGGAAGGGGTGCTGCAAACGCCAGAAATTAATCAGGAGCCCGCCCGCAAACGTCGCGCCCTCTTGGAGTTAGGTCAGGTTTACCGGCGTGGCGAACAGTTTGACTCGGCCATTAAACGGCTGACGGACGCGGTAGAACTTTCGCGCACCATGAACGATGAACGACTGGTCGCCGATGCATTGTTTTACCTCGGCGCGATGCACTGGAGCCGGAGCAATATCGCCATTGCGACTCGTCATCAGCAGGAGGCTTACGAGATCGTAACCCGGTTAGGCTTGCAGGACGAGGTTGCCATGCGGGTGCTGCATGGGGTCGGTGAATGTGCCATGCGCCGCAGTGATTACACAATCTTAAAGGCGGCTGAAGATTCGTACCAGCTTGCTCGACAGTTTGGAAATATCGAGTACCAGATTGAAAATCTGACCGTTCTTGGCATGGCGGAAATGCATCGTGGCAATTATGAGCGGGCGCAGGAAATTCTGGCAAGGCAGA
Source organism: Anaerolineae bacterium (assembly GCA_008933735.1). GTDB lineage: Bacteria > Chloroflexota > Anaerolineae > Aggregatilineales > J027 > SB15. The sequence continues at coordinate 12,812 of WBUL01000009.1, forward strand.
TCCAACTTGGTGAGCAGGCGGATATTCGCTGGCATCGTTTGTTTGGTATGGCCTCTTATGGCTGGGCAAAAGCGGCAGCCGGCGATTACAGTGCCGCCATTCAAATCCTTGAGGACGCCAAACGCAGTACGCAGGAGCATTACAAAGGTGTCCTGATGACCATGATCTGGGATTATCTGGGACGCTGCTATCTGGAGCTTGAAGACTTGCCACGTGCACTGGAGGCGTTTTCTGCGGGCATGGACTGTGTGCAGCGTTACCTGATTAGCTGGTCGGAGGCAGCAACAGTCGCTAATTGGTCGCTGGCGCAAATTCGGCAGGGGAATGTAGAGGTTGGCACTCTGCTGCAAGACACCCTGGAAAAAACCCTGTCATTGGGCGACATGCTGTATACACCATTTTTATACCAATCCCTGTGTGCGCTTGAGCTCGCACGTTATAAACCTGGCAGCGCCACTAAATGGGCAGAAAACATGACAGCCGTCGCAGACAAACTTGACCAGACTGTCCAGGTGGCATGGGGAAATCTGTGGTGGGGCCGCGCTCTGATGCAAGGTGAGAATCTGGTAGACGCCCGCGCCAAATTTGAAACCAGCATGGAAATCGCAATGACCATCAAACGTCCGCGCCTGCTGTGGGATTTGCATCAAGCCCAGGCCGATTTGTACACTGCGCTGGGTGATGAAAAAACAGCGCGGCATCATGAGGAGCGAGTGCACACTATTGTTCAAACGCTCGCAAATAAACTCAAAGAACCGACGCTGCGAGAAAATCTTCTCAGGAAAATTCAGTGATTCAACTTCGCTTTGCAGTGATCGCGGATACTTTCGCCACGATGGTTCGCACCGCCATTCAGGAAAATATTGATCTCATTCACACCTGTCATGCCCTCCTGCTGCTGGGTGATTTGCCCGCCCAGGCCTATCCAGCCCTGCGGGAAGAATTTCAACTTCCGATGCGCGGGCTGTGTGTGCTGGGCAATCATGACGGTGAACACTGGTCAGACTGGCTGCCGCGCTATCAGTTTGAGCATCTCCACCTGAACCTGGCCGCCATGCGAAAAGATGGGCGGGAGTTTATCTTTGGTGGCTTCAGCGGGAGCGAGCGTTACAAACCTGATGGGCACTGGCAGTGGGATAACAGGACGGCGGAAAATCTTCTGGCAAATCTTGCCCCCTGCGACATCTTACTCACACACACTGCTCCCGAACCACCTCCTGATTATCCTGCCGATAACCGCCACTCAGGACTCCCTGCCCTGGGTGGGTATATTGATAAGCACCAGCCAAAACTGGCGCTGCACGGGCATTTTCATCAGACTTTCCAGCAGCAGCGTGGCGAAACGGTGATTCTTGGGTGTTACGGGGTGGTGCTGCTGGATTGTACAATAGACGGCGATAGCTGGCAGATCCAATGGAAGGAACTGAATGTCCCCCCCTGGAACTAAAAAAAGGCTCCTGATCGCCTATCAACTGGTGGGCGGGCTGGTTGTGGCTGCATTTGTGCTGGTGGGTATCTACCGAGCGGAATCAGGCATCCAGAATCTGTTTGATGGGCGCGGGGAAGATCGGGTCATGGCGGGCGATGAAGTTGGCGAACTGACGATCCTCAGCACCCGCCATTTAGTGGTGCGTACCAGCGCCATTCGAGAGGTGGTAATTGGCTTCGTATTTATGGTCGGAAGTCTCCTCGTTTATCAATTTATCGAACAGCGTATCCGGCACGATTGGATTGAAACAAGCTGAAATTACAGCCTTTTTAGAATTTCTTCCTTTTTGAGTTGATATTCTTCTTCGGTAATCAACCCCTTTGTCCGCATCTCATTAAGGTCTTGCAGGGCATGAGATTGACTTGGGGCTTGAACGAACGCATATTTTGCTCCACCCACCCACTGCTTACAATGTGGGCACTGTGGTTGTTCGGAGTGCGGCTGTGGATTGGAATTGGTTGAGACAATTTTATTTTTTCCGCAATTCGGGCAGGGACCGATTTCGGGGTTGTTACCCGTGATGGCCCGGTAAAGGAAGTCGAGAACCATTGCCCCGACCCCAATGCCGGAGAATATAAAAACAACGATTCCTATAAAAATACTGTAACCCAACCCTTTTCTCACGTAATAGTGCCTCCACCAGTACCAGATGGAAATAAGCCAGAGCGGACACAAAATCACATAACAAATTAAACCTGAACTGTCGCTGCTGCTTGACTGTGCCTGTAGAAGTAGCCCGACGACCACAATAGAAATAATGGGAAATAGATTTTTAATGTGCTTAAACATACTTTAAGCCTTTAAGTTATATTAAAAATCATTATAGCAGCAAAATAGTTATTGCACTAAATCAGGTACTCGCCACATTGAAATAGGTCTCGTAGACGAAGGGTTTAGGAGTGCCATCCACTTTGACCAGGCCGTTCGTTTTCTGGGCCATATCCATTGCATCCGACCAGGCATACCAGATAATCACGGGCGCTTTATCTGTGATTTTCTTCAGGTGGTTGTACAGATTTTTCATGTACAGCGCGACATCATCCCAGTAATTAGGATCATCAGTACCCAACGCGCCTGCCTCAGTAAGCCACAGTGGAACCCCTGGTGCGGCTCTGCTGATGATGTTCAGGTAGTTGTCGATACTGCCAAACCGCGAAAAAACCGTTTTATCAGTCGGGGAACCCTGCCCATAAGGATGCACACCAATGGCGTCCACAGGGAGCCTGCCGCCTAGTTTGTTTCTGACGACCTTAATATACTCCGCACTGATATGAGGGCTGTTCACCAGGCCGCCAATAAGCACTTTGGACTTGGGGGAGTGTGTGCGAACCAGGAGGGTTGCTTTTTCCAGCAGCACGGCGTAATCTGCCGGAGGGAACGCTACCGCTGAAGGATTATTCGGCCCGACATCTCCCTCGTTCCAGATTTCAAAAGCCCCGATTTTGTTGCTGTAGCGCTTAATGACTTTTTCAGCCACCGGAACAAACTGTGAGGTAAAAGCCTTCCAGTTGCCCGAATCCATCGCGCCCCAGTTCCAGCCTGCTGCCTCGCCGTACATTTCGTGCCCAAGCACGAGGATAATCTTTACCCCCAGGCGATTGTAGGCCTCAATGACCGCATCATAAAAACCAAACGACGCTTCTACTGAAGGGAAATGCACAGGCGAACTGAGATATGGGAAACGTACCCATTTGAACCGACTGAACTCAACCGGAATTTTCGGCCACCCCTGTCCGTTTTTTGGATGAATATTCATTCCGCACTCCAACGGCGGAATCTGGATCACCGAGTCAATTTTTTCTTTTGCCAGGGGGGTTAAACGCGGTTTAGTTGGCAGAGGATGGAGCTCCTCAATGACTCGCCATGCAATCTCCGCCGGAAACGTGGTGATTTTGAAATGGCGGGCCCCTTGCGGCGGTGTATCCGGATTAATGTCCAGGTAAAACAGATCTTCCTTGTAGGAATCCAGGAATTTCAGCACTTCATCAATGGTTGCCAGAAAACTGTTAATTGAAGGGTTATTGCTCACAACCGCCACCTTCCTAAAATTTTTCCTGATTATAGCTTTTTCTCTGCACAGCAGAAAATTTTAGGGTTACACTTGGCGGCATGATCGCTCGTCAGCCCCTTTCCCTGAAACAACTGGGAATCATTGCCCTGTTGCTGCTGTTACAACTCTTTATCCGCATCCACAACGCCGAGGTTCAGGATGTTTTTATCGATGAAGGCTATCATGTGACACGCGGTGCGATTATCTGGGACTTTGACCAGCATCCAGGGCGGTTTGCCAACGGCAAACTGCTGCTGTATTACTGGTTGGGTATTTTTGAGACCGATCCACTGGTCTCGCTGCCCATATCGCGGATTGTCATTGGTTTGTTCTCCCTGGTCAATGGCGCGGCGTTGTACCTGCTGGGGCGCTATTTGCACTCCTACCTGGCGGGTATCCTGGCGCTGGGGATTTACGCGGTACTTCCGTTTGCGTTTTTTTTCGAACGGATGGTGCTGGCCGATCCCTTTGCATCAGTTTTTGTCAGTCTGACGGTATGGCGCAGCCTGGTTTTTATCCGGCGACCTGCCTGGCGTGAAGGGGCCATTCTGGGAATACTCCTGGCGCTTGCTACCCTGGCCAAGCTGACGATGATTTTGATCCCGTTTCTGCCTGCGGTGGGAAGCATCATTTACAGCAGCGATTGGCGAGAATGGCGCAAAACCTATCTCCCCCCCCTTGTGGTTGCAGCGGTGGTGTTTATCCTGTTCTGGCTGCCGATTGTTATTCCTGCTGTGATGGCTTTGAATACTGAAAACCAGTTCATCATCGTGAACCCGGAAAATTTGCAGCAGCTTTCGGAGTCCGAACCGGGCGAAAAACTGGCCGAAATTTTGCCGGAACTGACTGCCTACACAACCCCCTGGGTCATGGCAGCCGCTGGACTGGCCCTGTTCTATCTGAGTTTCCATCCTAAGACACGCAAGCTGGGTTTGTTTTTTGTCTGCTGGCTGCTGCTGCTCACCTTCCTGTCGATTGTGGCCGCGAAAGTTGTCCGGGCACGGTACCTGATGCCCGTTTCCAGCATCATCGCCCTGGTATCAGCGCTGGCGCTGGCGCGGCTCTGGTATGAGTCGCATCGGCTGATAAGAAGTGGGGCCATTGTAGCGGCGGTGGTTTGGTTAGTGACATTCGCGCTGCCTTTTGCTCATACCGCCGTGACTCACCCGGATAAACTGCCCCTCGGTTCTGGAGAGTGGAATCGGTATATGAGTGGCAAGCTTTCCGGGGAGGCACTGCGAAAAGCGGCAGACACTCTGAATACCAGTGACCCACAAGCTGCCCATATTTATTCGACCTGGGGCACATGCCAGCTTCTGTATTTTTACGTCGATCAGGAGGTGACCTGCCTGCCTGTTAACGTGAGTATGCGAACTTCGCTGGAGGATCATTTTAGCGAAGAAATCGCACCCGGCGATGTAGCTTATGTGGTTTTAAACGGCTATTCTCCGCTGACAGACATGCGGGGATACCGATGGAAATTTGTCGCCGGATATAAGCGCCCCAATATTGACCGTCCGGTTGAGGTATGGCGTGTTCAAAAACTCTTTTCAGGCCAGTTACAAAGCACAGAAGCCAGCAGCGCGGCACGACGCGGCAAACTGGGCAAATAGACCTGTTCGTTGGCAGAGTGTGCCCCTTCTCCGGCAGCCCCCAATCCATCCAGCGTAGGAATGCCCATTGCGGCAGAAAAGTTGCCGTCGCTGCCCCCGCCCCGGCTGGTTTCGCGCAGGGGGGTTCCCATAATTTCCTGTAATTTCTGGAACGTTTTAATCATAATGTCATCGCGTTCCATGGGCGGGCGCTTGAATTCTCCGGTCAGGATTTTTTCCACGCCGGGGATAAAGGGCGGGGCATCAACCAGATCGTTAAGCGCTTCTTCAATGCGGTGGGCTTCGCTGTGGAAGCGAACACGAACGTTGATCACGAGATCACATTCACCGGGGATAACATTATGACGTGTGCCACCTCGTATGACCGCTGGCGTCACCAGTGACCCTTTTTCTTCATCGCTCAGAGCAGCCACTGCTTCAACCAGACGCGCAATCTCCACGACCGCATTCCGTCCTTCATGGGGGGAGCTGCCGGAATGAGCCTCTTGCCCAATCGCGGTAACCTGGAAGATGCCCACCCCCTTGCGTTCTGTGACAATGCTTTCCTCGTAATTACAGAATTCCGGTACCAGCACCAGACCTGCCTGTTTCGCTGCTTTTTTGATCAGGCTGCGCGAATAGGGACTGCCGATTTCTTCATCGCTGGTAAAAAGCACTGTCAGGGGACGATGAGGGAACTGCCCCAGATTTGCGAGTTCTTCCAGCACCGTTTGCACCAATACGATGCTGGCCTTCATGTCATACGCACCCATCCCATATAAAACATCTTCATCGAGTCGGGCCGGGTGCTTTTCTACACTTCCTAACGGATGCACGGTATCCATATGACACAAAATCAGAATGGGTTTCTGCGGCAGGTCAGGATTCCAGCGGCACTCAACAAAGTCGCCTACGACAGGATGAGGATGAACTGTGACCAGGGCACCCTGCTCATGCGCCCATGTCGCCAGCCAACTCCCCAGATCATCAACATGGGATTTTTCATAAGTTGGGGTTTCGGCTTCGACCAGTGAAGATAAACGCCAGGTCATCTGGCCCAGCAGTTGTTCAAAATGTGGGAGAAAATTTTTCATGCGGGATCAGTGAAACGACCGTTTTCGCTTTGACCCCTTCTTTTTAGCACAGTTTGGACAAGAATGTGAGTGACAACTTTCATTTTTTCAGCAGCATTTGTAAATTCATGTTGTGAACAAACGGATACGAAAACGATGAAAATTGTTTATGTGGTGCTGACCCTGATGGCAGTCGGATTTCTGGCCGGCAGTTTTTACATCAGCTACGACGTGCTATCGCAGGGCAGCACAGACCTGTACCCCACCTGGAAAGCGGCCCAGCTTTTCTGGAAAGAAAATGTGAATCCCTATGATGAGCGAATCGGGCAGGAAAGCCAGGAAACGATTTATGGACGCCCGGCAAAAGAAAACGAGGATGAGTTTCAATTCGTCTACCCGTTTTACAGCATCTTTCACATTGGCCCGCTGGCACTCCTCGAATTTCAGTGGGCGGCGGCGATTTATATCGAGGTGCTGCTGATAGGACTGCTGGCAGCGATGGCCCTGAGTCTGAACATGATCCACTGGCTGCCTTCTCCCATCGTGCTGGCGGTGCTCCTGCTGTTTACCCTGCTGGGCTATTTTACAGTGCGTGGGCTGCTGCTTGCACAACCGGGGTTCCTGGTTTATATCTTTCATCTGATGGCGCTGTGGGCGATTGCCAAGAATCGAGATACATTAGCAGGCGTCATGCTGGCGTTTTCCACGCTCAAGCCGCAAAACAGCTTTCTGGTGGTCCCGTTGGTGCTGCTGTGGGCCTTTGTCATACACCGCCGCCGTATTTTGACCGCGTTTGCTGGCGTTTTTGCCAGTTTGCTGGTGGTTTCATTTATCCTTGAACCGGATTGGTTCGACTCCTGGCTTGATCGTGTCACCGGGTATGCGGGTTATGCAGCAACCTACCCAACCGCCTACATTCTGGCTGATATTTTTCCTGAGCCGCTGGATACAGTACTGTATGGTGTTTTTTCCGGTCTGCTGGTGCTGTTTATGCTGAATTTCTGGAAAGCACTGCTGTGGGATGGCGACACCAATAACCTGTGGTGGGTGTTCTTTCTTACGGCAACGGTCACGCTGATGATCTCGCCGCGTACAGCCACCACATCCTATGTGGAAATGTATCCCGTGTTGTACATCACGGCCATGTTGATGAGTCATAAAAAGCAAATCTGGATTGTTGTGGTCGGCGCGCTGGTGCTGCTGTTTGGTTACTGGGTATTGCATATTGCCACCGTTCCACCGAAAAGCGAGGGCGGCGCAGGGCGTGAAGCGCGAATAGTCTACGTTGTGTTTCCTGTGCTGATTCTGGCGCTGTTGTGGGGGTATCGGCGTTCCTGGCCGCAGCTTGATAGTACAACGCCTGCGGGTTAAAAATACACTGAATTGAAACGAGGAAAAGCTCATGTCAGACGCAAAAGGTCTATATTTTGAAGATTATGAACTTGGCAGAACCATCGTCACCGATGCGCGTACCATCACCGAAGCCGATGTTGTGAATTTTGCGGGACTCTCCGGCGATTTTAATCCCATGCACACGGATGCGGTGTATGCTGCCAAAACGCCATTTGGTCAGCGGGTGGCTCATGGGGCGCTGGTTTTCTCCATAGCAACCGGGTTAGCCTACCGGATGCGTTTTCTGGAAGGCACGGTGCTTGCCTTCCGGTCGGTCGATGAATGGAAGTTCAGCGCTCCGGTGCTAATCGGCGACACAATTTATTGTGATGTTGAGGTGGCAGAACTCAAAGAAGCCAGCAAACTCGGCGGGGGTATCGTGACTTTTAGTGTGAAAGTTTATAATCAGGATAAGAAAGTGGTGCAAAAAGGCAAATGGTCGGTCATCGTAGCGAGCAGGCCATAATTTCGACCATTTCTTAACGTGTTGTATAATATTTTCTAACAAATTTTCTAGGTGAAAGGGCATCAAATGGCAGATACCCTGGAAAAACAGGAAAACGGCGGCTGGCATTCTCCGCCGGATCAATTACCAGAGGGCTGGACACGGCCCCAGAACGCGGTCACGGAGGAGACACTGGCGGCACAACAGCAGCCCACCAGACCGGATCCTCGATATGATCATATTGCGGATGCCGAAGGAAACTGGTATCTGCCGCCCAACACGGTTTACGAGGAAAAAGAACCCGAAGTGATGGCGGATGAAGTCCCTGCGCCACTCTACAGCCAGGGCCCAGAAGATTCCGGCGATTTTACCCCACCACCTATTGAGGAGGTTTCTGAATCCGAACTGGCCCCAAGTAGCGAGGTCGAGGATATTCAACCAGTAGACACCAGTCTGTTCGACACATCTCGAAGTGGTGCTCTGCCGGGTATCGGATTGACTTCCCCTGAACCGGATTTGGGTGTGTTCGACTCGTCACGAAGCGGGGCCCTGCCGGGCATCGGATCGACTCCCCTCGAACCGGAAGTTGATTCATTTGACTCGTCACGAAGCGGGGCCCTGCCGGGCATTGGCAGCAGCACCGAAGGTCTGGAAGCCGGCCCCATCATGCCCGGACTAGCGGTTGCAGAAGAAGCGGCAGGGCAGGACTCGGAGCCGCTGATAGAAGTCCAGAGCGCGACTCAGGCGTCCAGCGATACGGGTGCACTTACCTCACAGGAGTCAATGCCTATGGCGCAGCCGCCCGACAAGTTTTCGGATATGGAAAAAAATGTCACTGCGCTGCGTGACCAGTTCATGCAGGGCAAAATCACCCGGCAGCAGCTCCAGGATGAACTGCGCCGCCTGATGATACTGGATGAATACGGACGCTGGTGGATGCTGGGGCTGGATACGAATCAGTGGTATCGCTATGACGGCAAGGACTGGATTCAGGATGAACCGCCGCGCCCGCAGGCTGCCGCCGGAAGTATAGTTCCAACAGAGACCGGAGTGCAGCAGGTCATGGAGCCATCTCAACCAGAACAGGTCGCTGACCCAGCGGCGTTCTCGGTTGAAGAAGGTCTGCTTCCAAACAAAGTTCCGTTACAAGACCTCGGTGCCACGATGGTTGGGCAGGGGGCGATGAATTTCGATGTCACCCGTCCTTCTGAAGCGCCGACTATCGCTGGCATGACCGCGCCGCATCAGGCATTTGACCCCACAATGCCAAGTGCAGCGGCGATCCCTGCCGCACAGCCCGGCGGCGAAATGCCCAAAGGTGATGAAGATTCGCCAGGGCAGTTGCAAATGGATGGAATTCAGCCCAATTACAGTGAAGCCTTCAGCGGCTATTTTGATCGGGCTAACATGCAAAAATGGGGTTTCCGGGCGGCCATTTTCGGAGGGGTCGGTACGATGGGGCTCGCTTTCCTCGCCGTCATTGCGATGGTGTTGGCTTACTTTATCATCCTGTCCGATTATCGCCAGTCGATCACCGACTTAAGAACACGGGCAGGCAGCTTTCAGACAACAGTTATTTATGACGCGAACGGCGATGTGCTGGCGGAGTTCAGTGATCCACGTGAGGGTGCTCGTAAGTCCGTTCCTCTGAACGAGATTTCTCCCTGGGTGATCCATGCTACCATCAGCACCGAAGATGAAACGTTTTACGAAAACCCTGGTTTCAGTATTTACAGCATTCTCCGGGCGGTGTACCGGAACGTGTCTACAGGTGGTGCAGGCGGTGGGGCGAGTACAATTACTCAGCAGCTTACGCGGGCGCTTGTGCTTGACCCTGAACTCGCTCAGCAGCGTACCGGCGGACGTAAAGTTCAGGAAATCATCGTTGCGGCAGAAATTTCCCGCCAATATACCAAAAACGAGATTCTGGAATTTTACCTGAACGAAATTTACTACGGGAATCGCGCTTATGGCATTGAAGCTGCCGCTCAGGTCTATTTTGGCAAGCCCGCCAGCGACCTGAATATCGCTGAAGCAGCATTCCTGGCAGGACTGCCACAATCGCCCGCGACCTATGATCCGGTGCAAAACCGCGAAATCGCGCTGGCACGAATGGATGCCGTGCTGCGGTTGATGACAGAGGCCAACGGGAATGGCTGTATTCAGATGCAGCACGAACCGTACAACACCGAACCGCTGTGTGTGACCCGACAACAACTGGAAAACGACTATGCGGTGCAAATTGCGGAAGTCAAAATCAAAGTTTTCCAGCCCCCAACCTATGAGATGAAATATCCGCACTTTGTAAATTACGTGTGGCAAGATTTGGAAGAAACCTATAGCGCACAGCGCATCTATAGCTCTGGTTTTCATGTCTACACAACGCTTATTCCTTCGGTTCAGGATGCGGCACAGGCGGCGGTCGATTTTCAACTCCGTCCCGGCTTTACCCCCAATGCAAACAATGCCTCAGTGGTCGCCATGCGTCCGCAGGATGGGGCGGTCATTGCGATGGTTGGGAGCGCGGATTTCTACAACGAGGAGATCGATGGACAGGTTAATGTGGCCTTTTCTTTGCAGCAGCCAGGGTCGTCCATCAAACCCTTTGTGTATTTAACCGCGATTGAAGGATTTGACGGTCAATCCTGGTATCCTGGTACCATCATCTGGGATGTGCCCTCGAATTTTAATGGATATGTCCCGCGAAACTACTCCGGCACATTTAACGGACCGGTTTCGATGCGCTATTCCATCGGCCAGTCGTTGAATATTCCTGCCGTCAAAGCGCTGGCTTACGTGACGCCGCAGCGCTTTACGGAGCTTCTGGAACGCTTCAAAATCCGCTTGCCCGGTGAGACACCGGTTGAGGCGGGACTGCCTTCAGCGCTGGGTGCCGTTGATGTGCATCTGTTTGATATGGTCAGAGCCTATGGAGCCCTGGCGAATAACGGTGTTCTGGTCGAACCTTATGCGATTACCCGCATTGAAGACCGCAATGGGAATGAAATTTACGTGGCGGACACCAACCCTCAAGGCGTGCAGGTTGTTCGCCCCGAATATGCTTACCTGATTACAGACATTCTCGCTGACCCCAGTGTTCGGTTCTCGACGGAACTGAATCTCCCTGGTTGGCGTGCTGCGGGTAAAACGGGCACAACCAATGATGTCCGCGATGTGTGGACACTCGGTTATACCACTGACGCGGTAGTCGGGGTCTGGGTTGGACGCACCGATAATCAACCATTGGGGCCAGGGGTCACCAGTGGAAATACGGCAGCCCCGATCTGGCAGCAGGTGATGACAGCGGCGTTAAGCAACATTTCGCCGCGAGATTTCCCGCGTCCGGATGGCATCATTGACATGCAGGTGTGTGCAGACAGCGGTGCGTTGTTTAACCCGGCGACCTGCCCAAGCGGAACGGCGGTGAGCGAGATCGCCTATGTGAATCAGCCGCCGCCCAATGAAGGTTTTGTCACATCGCTTGAAGTTGATAGTTTTTCTGGGCTGATCGCAAATGGAAACTGCCCTGATTATGTAGAAACACGCAGTTTCATTAATATTGACGATCCATCCGCGATTGCATGGCTGAACAGCGACCCGTCCGGGCAGGCCTGGGCAGCAGCCCGTGATATTCAAATTCCGCTGACTACGCCGCCCACTGAAGCGTGTAAACCCGGCCAGCCGCGCCCGAATCTGACCATTTCTGCGCCATTCTCCGGCCAGGAAGTCTCCGGCCTGATCGAAATCCGGGGATCAGTGTCGGTGCCGGATTTTGCCAGTTATCAATTTTATGTGGCGAATCTGGATACCGCGCCAGAGGAATTTATCGGGCCATTAGCGCAGTACCAGACGCAGCAGAGCAGCCCGAACAGCCTGTTGGGGGTGGTTGAGCTGACGAACTTCCCTAACGGGAATTACGTTTTGCGGCTTGAAGGGCAGAGTCTGAGTGGGGCAAAAGCCCACACCGACGTAACGATTCTGATCAACAATGTCCAGGTTTTGCCAACAGCCGCACCTACCTTTACACCGCCGGCGACCACTGATCCAAACCTTCTGTTGACACCGACTGCCACCCCGTAAGATTCTTTCCAGCGCAGGGCTTTTCCCTGCGCTGATTTTTACCCAAAAGTCCTATGGCGAAAATCCTCCGCGCTGGTAATATTTAACCAAATTCCAACTTATTGGATGCAGATTCAATGGAATATGATTCTAAACAACTATCTTTAATTGTGGCTCAGGCCGCGCAGCATCTTCATGCGGTGGTCAGCAATATCGCTACTGCCCTGCTGGATGTCGGGGAAGGAAATGAACGGGTTTTGTTCAGCAACAGCGCCCTGCGTTACATTAATGGACATACGCTGACAAATCTGGCTCGGCATTATCTGTCTCATCATCAATCGGACTGTCCTTGTCTTTACAGCCTGAATTATGCGGATGATATGTTTGTCTATTTTATTGTGCTGGATAGCCGACATGTCTTCGCTGTCATCGGCAAAGCCCAGGATTCAACTCGGATTGAAGAATTCAGCCAGCGGTTAGGACGGCTGCTGCCGGCTTCGGTTCAGCCAGCGTAAAGGGTCATAGACTCCAGTAGAAGCGGCATTCCGACAAGACGATGAAATCCCCCTGATTCCTCTGCTAATGCCCCGTAGCAGTCTACTGCCTGCCTGTTAATCAGCGCATGATGGGTAAAATCGGCAAATGGGCTGTCCAGTTCCAGTACAAACGCATACCACGCCTCTTCGATGTTTTCCAGAAAAAGGTCGTGTTCATACGGAGCCTTTCTCAAATCTTCCAGGGATGGTAAACGTGGTTTATTCAGGGGGAGCAGACTGCCGCGCACTTCCAGGATAAGCATATCCATCTTACCCACCCTGATCAGATGCGTGCAGTCTACATGTCCACTGACCCGCACATGCCCGTTCCAGATGATATTTTTGGTCGTTTCTGACCAGTATCGCAGGGGAGAACCAGTGGCGGTTCCCCAGCGTAACGTCAGTCCATCAGGCGCTGCTGGCAAAGTCGCTTGCATGGTTTCGGGAATACGTTGCTGAAATTCACTTCCGGAAGTTATCCACAGCATGTTCTTTGCATAGGCGGGCACATTGATTTTGAGCACGGCCATGATGTCTTCCTTTCTGCTAAAATATTCACATTACCAACTGTATTGTACCGAGGTGCACCTTTGAAAGCAGTCATGCTGTATGATGGGCTGTGTGTGTTGTGTACGCAAACTCAGAAAACGGTACGCTGGCTGGACTGGCTGGGCAGGGTTGAACGATTAGACGCCCAGAGGCGAAAAATCGTGAATCGGCGTTTTCCTGAACTGGAAAACGAAGACCTCCTGGGTGAAATCTACGTTCGCACCCATGACCAGCGCTGGCTGGTCGGCTTCTTTGGAATGCGGTATATTGCCCGCCAACTGCCTTTGTCCTGGCCGCTGGTTCCTTTCCTGTATCTGCCCGGTATGAACATCCTGGGCCCAAAAGTATATCGCTGGATTGCCAAACGGCGATACGCGATCAACAAATTTTTCGGCAATGACTGCGTGAACGGTACCTGCAAGATTCACTAAAAACTCAGGGCGCATCATGCGCCCCAAGACGAGTTATCCTTCTTCCGTTGGAAAAATAAACGGGGTCGGTGAAGGAAATACCTGCGGTGTCCAGGTCGGTGCAAGGGTTGGCGCGGGACCTTCCGCTCCCAACCATTCACGCCATTCAGTCTCGATTTCTTCTACCGTCAAACCGGTGACCGTTTCCAGGGCTTCGTTGCGTGTAATATCAGAGCTTTGCAAAAGCTCAACCAGTTCATGATGCGCTTCCAACCCGTAATTCTGCACCAGCCACTTAAAGAAGGTGTATCCAACATCATAGCCCAGACGCCCGATACCATCCGGCCCTAAGCCAGATGGATTCGGCCCCGTGCCTTGCAGCAAAACAGGCAGTTCACCGTTCGCCGCCAGATTCCTGACCCGGCCTTCATAGTCGTACTGGCGTTCCAGTTCAAAGAAAGTCGCGTTCCCCTCAATCCACCACGTTCCTGATGGAAATCCGGTTGGTGCAAACCACGCCTGATAGAGATGGGCGATTTCATGGGGAACTGTCCCAAAGGAAATATCGCTGAGAGGCGAACTGCCAGTATGGAGCTGCACGGTAGCGCCCCATGACAGGTTAGTAGTGCCAATGACCGCTTGATTGACAACCCCTTCCTGCCATTCTTCCCACACAGCACGATCTCCAAACAGAATCGCACGCGGTTTAAAGGGCAGCAGCCCACCCCATGCGGCGCGATATGTCTCCCGTTGTGAACGCATGGCGGAAATGGTGTCGTCAATGACACTTTGTGGCAGCGCATTGGCATAGACGATGATGTCTTCACTTTCGCCGTACAGCCATTCACGGGTGTTATCTTCATAGGCTCCCGTGACGTGCACGGTGGAGTAGCCGTTGCCCTGCGCGTCAGTTACTTCCCACCAGTATTCAATCCCCAGCCAGGGTGGACGATTGCCGCTGGTATGTTCCCATTCTGCGAGCAGCTCGCCCGTTTCAGGGTTCACAATTTCGGCAGGTAAGGTGTTCTGCCTGCCTGGGGCGTGTGTCCATACCACGCGGGCCTGCTCAATCAGCCCGGCACTACTGGTAATCTTAATAGAAAAGGTCATACCTTCCGGGTAGCGGCTTTCATAGAGCTGGTCGTCAGCAACCCACTGTACGCTCATGTCCCCGGTCTGTATTGGCCCGGTGCTTTGTGGTTCAGCAGTGCCTTCCGTCTGTTGACCAATCGGGGTAAAGGTAGGATAAGGCGTCTGGGTAGGGTAGGAAGTCTGGGTAGGATAAGGCGTCTGGGTAGGGTAAGGGGTTGGATCCTGTGCTGATGCCCGCCAGACTGCCATCAGCAGCATGACCATCACCAGAACGGGTACAACCGCCAACAAACGACGCTTGCTCATATATATCGTCTCCAATCCGTCAGTAAAGCCGCTAAATGTTCGTAAGTCGCGTCAGGTTGAACAGCACTATCAGTGATTATAGCCGTTTCTGTCGTTACGCCCGACAGCATCAATGCGGTTTTTAGCCCCAGCAGACTCGCGCCAACAATATCGGTGTCCATCCGGTCGCCGATCATCAGGGTTTCCTGGGGTGCTGTGCCAAGCCGTTGCAGCGCAATTTCAAACATCGGGCTTGCTGGTTTTCCGATAACCACCGGCGGCTTTCCGCTGGCAGCCTCTATAGCTGCGATGATGCTGCCAGCACCGGGAATAAATCCATCGGATACCGGAACAGTAGTATCGCCATTGGTCGCAATATAGATCGCGCCCTCGCGGATATAATCGACGGCCAGTTGTAATTTATGATAATTGAACTCGCGGTCAATGCCAGAAATAACAAAATCGGGCTGTCCTTCCTCACCGATCAGAGTAAAGCCTTGCTCCAGAAGTGTGTTTTTGAGACCAATTTCCCCTACGACAAAAGCTTTCACAAGATGGGGGAACTTGTGGCGTAGATAGGCAGCAGTCGCTGTGGCAGAAGTGATCACCTGGCTGGCCCGCGCCTGAATGTTGAGTTCTGTCAGTTTTTCTACGTAGTATGTCTGGCTGCGTGCGCTGTTATTTGTTGCAAACACATAGGGGACAGCCTGCCAGTACAGGAACTGGAAAAACTCAGTAGCTCCGGGCAGCGGCACATCACCACGCCACACCACGCCGTCCATATCGGCGATTACGCCACGAACCAGATGGAGCATTAGAAATTGTGAACTTCGTCAAGTGAAATCCAGCCCGCCCGCAGTGCCATGAGCGCTGCATCGGTTTCGCTTTTGACTTTAAGGGTATCAATAATTTGAATCAGCGCTGACGTAACCTCGTCCTCTGGCATTCCCATCCGATGCGCGATGGTGGGTTTATCCAACCCCGCCGCCACGCACAGGAGAATATCCCGTTCAATCGCATCCAGCGGTTCTTTTTCAATCTGCCCCAGGCCTGCCACAACTTTTTCCGCCACGCCATGCCCCAGCACCATATTTCCGGCGGCCACATCTTCTACCGCAAGCTGCAACTCTTTTTCCTCAATGGTCTTGAGGATATAGCCGTTTGCGCCCGCCCGCAGCGCTTTCATGATGTAAATATTCTCATCGCGCCCGGTCAGCACAAGGATTTTTAAGTCGGGGAAATCCTGGCGCAGGCGCGGCAGAATCGTCAGGCCGCTTGTCCCAGGCATATTCAGGTCAAGCAGCAGCACACGCGGCTTGAATTCCTGTACGGTTTTATAGGCTTCGTCTCCATTGGCGGCTTCCCCCACGACTTTGATGCCCTCGCAGCTATCCAGAAAAAGAGAAAGCGACGTTCGCAATATCACATGGTCGTCCGCAAGCACAACCGTGATGGTTTTCGCACCTGCTTCCTGGGTTTGTGTATCAGACGAGACAGGGGCCTCCTGTGTGGAAACGCTCACGCCAGTGTATTCGGTAATGAATTCGCCCAGGAGCTGGGCCATTTCTCCGGCAGTCTGGTAGCGATCCTGCGGTTTTTTCTCCATCGACTTCAGAATCACCTGCTCCAGTTTTTCCGGCACAGGGGTGGACATGATGACACTCGGTGGAGTCGGCGGCTTTTTAACCTGTTGCAGCAAAATGCTGGTGATGTCATCAGCATCGAACGGCAGTTCCCCGACCAGCAGTTCATACAGCACCACGCCCGTCGTGTAAATATCTGTCCGGGGATCCAGTTTAAACCCCTGTGCCTGCTCCGGGGAAAGATAGGCGGGAGTGCCGATAATGGTTCCCTGGGCGGTCAGGCGTTTGGTATCGCGCCCGATGGCGAGCCCGAAGTCCATGATTTTCACGACGCCGTCATCCGTCACGTAAATGTTGGCGGGTTTGATGTCACGGTGAATCACATCATTGGCGTGGGCGTAGTCCAGAGCCAGGCAGATCTGACGCCCAAAACTGGCAACCACTTCCGGCTTGGATGGGATGTAATGATACAGTGGGCGGCCTTTGATTAGTTCAACAACAATGTACTCGTGATCATCATCAATATTGACATCGTACACTGCCATGATATTGGGATGAGACAGTTTGGCGACTGCCAGGGCTTCCGCTCGAAAGCGTTTGCGGGTCGTGTCGTGGACATGAGGCAGCAGCACTTTGACCGCTACATGCCGCTGGAGGCGCTGATCTAGCGCCCGGTACACCGTTGCGGTAGACCCTTCGCCAATTAATTCTTCGATTTTATAGCGGTTACTTAGCACAACCCCAATCATCAGCTCGTCCTGAATCCTATTCTGTTGTAAGAACCCCACTATTGCGAACAGTAAATCTTCGGGAGTTTCGTTAAGACAAAGTTTACTGCGAGAGTCGGGGGATGGCAACTTTGCTTTGTACAAAATTCCGTACTAGACTCCGGCAGGTGAGAGGAGAAAAACAAATGTTTTCCAAACAAGGTGCCTTTGTCGCTGTGATGCTGATGTTGGCCAGCCTGGCCTGTCTGGTATCTGATGTAAAAGATGCCGTAGAAACTATCAATAAAGGAGTTCAGCTTTTGCAGGAGATTGACGAAAGCGGGACATGGAAATATATCTCTGAAGGCATGGACGGTCTGAACAATGCCAATGGTTATGCTGCGGCGGTAACCGTAACACGGGGTACGACCAACGATGCTGGTGATACCATCACCAGTGTGACTGAAATGCTGGTCTGGAATATCCGCACAGACGCCGACGATGACTCGATGATTGAGGTTATTCGTGATGGTGAAACCCGCAGCTACCTCATTGTGGACGACCAGGCCTACCGCATCGAGGACGGCAGATATTTTTGCCTGCAATCCGGCCAGAACGAAGAAGAAATTTTCGCGGTCGGTGTCGATGGGGTATTTTTCAAATACAGCGCAGAGTCAGCCGGGGTTCAGGTGATGTCCGTTGCTGAAAGTGCAGGGTCTGAAACCGTCAACGGCTTTGACACAGAAAAATACACTCTGATCTCAAAACTTCAGGAAGCCCTCGATATTTTGAAGGAGTTCCCTTCCGAGGAATTGAAGCAAGAAATTGCGGACGTGCCGCCGTTTTATATCAATGGGGCGCTGAACGTGGATAAAACGACTCGTGCTCTGATTCGGTTTGATGCTCAGTACGCCAATCTGGACAAAAAAGAGGGGAATGCTTTCCGTTTTGAGGTGACCGAACTGGGTAACCAACCAGACTTTACCGCCCCTGAACCAGGTCAGATCAGCCAGGCCTGTACCCAACCCGTGCCCACGCCAGGGGGGTAAATTTCGACCCTTCGCCTCAGCCTAAATCCGTCTATAGACGGATGATGGAGCGCCAGTCAGGGTATATCTTAAGACCGTGACCCTGAACTGAAAAAGAAAGCGAGTGGCATTATGTGGCCTACAACTTTGACCAAGTCATCATTAGAAGAATTACAGGCAAGAATTCAAGGTGCCGTCGTGCTACCGGACGACGCCAATTATGATGAAACCAGAAAAGCATGGAATTTAGCAGTTGAACAACGTCCAGCGATGATTGTGGTCGCCGAAAGTGCCTCGGATGTAGCGGAAGCTGTGCGGTTTGCCCGCCAGGAAGAACTCAGCATTGCTGTTCAATCGACCGGGCATGGGGTTGTGCGTCCCGCGGATGATGCTTTGCTGATCATTACTTCCAACCTGAACCGGGTTCGTATTGATCCTGAAGCCAGAACCGCCTGGATCGAAGCGGGGGTGAAGTGGGGACAGGTGCTGGAAAAAGCACAGGAATTCGGTCTTGCACCGCTTCTGGGTTCATCTCCCGGTGTGGGCGCGGTTGGCTATACCCTCGGTGGTGGCATGGGTTGGTTAGCTCGTAAATACGGCCTGTCAACTGACAGTGTGCGCTGCTTTGAAGTTGTGACGGCAGATGGGCGGATGCTCCGTGTCAGCGATACCGAAAACAGCGATTTGTTCTGGGGTATGCGCGGGGGCGGCGGCAGTCTGGCGATTGTCATCGGTATGGAAGTGCAGCTTTATCCGGTAACCACCGTTTACGGCGGGAATCTCATTTACCCGGCGGACATGGCGAAAGAAGTCATTACTTTCTACCGTGACTGGATTGCTGACGCGCCGGAAGAGCTTACCTCCTCCTTTGCGATCATGAATCTGCCACCCATTCCTGACATCCCCGAATTTTTGCGCGGGAAATCGGTCGTTATGATACGTGGGTGTTACATTGGCCCGGTGGAAACAGGTGAAACCCTGATCCAGAAATGGCTGGATTGGAAAGCCCCCATTGCCAACCTGTTCCATGCCATGCCTTTCACTGAAGTCGGAACGATCAGTAATGATCCCAAGGGCCCGGTATCCGGGATAAGCAGCGGCGCATGGGTGCGTGAGCTCACCGATGAAGCGATTGATCTCATGGTTCAATATGCCGTTTCGCGGAACGGCTCTTCACCGCTGGTTTCAACAGAAGTTCGTCATGCAGGCGGCGCGATTGCGCGAGTGGATAGAAATGCTAATGCCTACGGGAATCGAGATGCTCGCCATATCATGCAGATGATTGCGATGCTGCCTACCCCTGAAGCGCGTTCTTCCATTGAGCAGTATATTGCCCGGTTCAAAAACGAATTGCAGCCCTACCTGACGGGCGGCGTATACATGAATTTCCTGGAAGGCAAAGAATCGCGGGAACGGGTTAAGGATGGTTACCTAGAAGAAAACTTCCGCCGCCTGACCGAAATCAAGACCCAATACGACCCCGACAACTTCCTCAGTCACAGCTTTAACATTCGTCCCAGGTAAGGTTCCAACAAACGGGGCGGCCATAAACCGCCCTGTTCTCTTATTTGAAAATTTTGCGTGTGACCCGGAACTGAAGCGGCATACTGAACATCAGCCGCGTTTGCGAATGCACCACTGGAATTGCCACACAGATGAGCGTCATAATGGTGAGCGTTGGCAGGCTGATGGCTGAGAAAAAACGCTCTGAACGAGTCATCGGTTGAGGGCGGGGCGGACGGGTCCTTACATCCACAACCCAGAAAATCAGACTCAGCGCGATCACCAGCAGAAACGAGACTTGCAGCAGCAGAAAAATCGGCGTGCGTGTCCATTCCCCGACGGAATTTGGATGGAACAGCGCCGGAAGCTGCATTCCCGCGGAGATAATAATCGACCCCGCGCCCGCCAGCAGATTGTCATGCGCGACCCGGAATAACAGATTGAAACTGTCCCATCGGTTGACCTGTGGATTTTCCTGCATCAGGGCTACGGTATAGCCAATTTCTTTTGCGCCCCAAGCATGGCGAAGAGTCTGGTTGTAGCGCTGACGGATCGCATCCAGCAGATTCTTACCGCCTGTCGCGCTGGCGCTGAAGGGGAGGAAAATCGGCTGCAATCGCAGATCACCATCACGCTGAAAGAAAGCCTTTATATACATATGCCATTCGTCCGCAATGACATCCGGGTCCCAGTAACCTAGACTTTCCAGCAGTTTGAGACTCAGTGAATAAGAGGACATTGGCAGGGCAGGCCACCAGGGAGCGGCCAGGTACGCCAGTTCCCAGCAGGTCGAATAACCGTGCAGCAGACGCATCATGGGGTTAATTTGCCACACGTTGCTATGGTAACGAATAGGAGCCTGCCAGAAGGTGGAATGGCGGTTTTCACTGGTTGCAAAGAGGATGCCCAGCACTTCCATGTGGAGCGGATGCCACAGGGTATCCGCGTCCATGGTGGTGACAACAATGTGTTGAACCTCATAGCCAAGTTCATCCACCAGATGTTTTTTGGCCTGTCTTGCAGCCCAGGCTTCGTTAGCGGATTTACACTGCATTTCGAGCTGAATGCCTCTGGGATGCACCGCCACAAAAAAATGTTTAAAAAGATGCTCGTACTCCCTGCGTAACTGTTCCCCTTTTTCGCCAGAACCGGCTTCACCGGATTCCATCGCCAGCATAATCGTCATACTGGTTTGCGCTACCGACTGCTCGGCTAATCGATTCAGGGTACGGCGCAGGGTTTCTTTTTCTTCCCTGTAATTGGGAATGATGACGAGATGATGAACTTTTTCCAGGGGGATACTGGCGGGCGTGTGTAACCGCTGATATTCCTCACACCAGTTTTTTTGTTCCCATTGTTTGATGTAACGCAGCCCTAACAAAACCGCCACGCCAGCGAACATAAAACGCGCTGTAGTGTAAACGCTGAGGAGTGCAGCGGCAACAATCATAGCGAGCGGGGCTTTTATGGCGGCAATGAAAACAAGGATCAGACTTACCCACGCCAGACCTCCAGGGATGGCGTTGAGCCAGGGTTCAGAAAGGGACGTGGGATTGTACGCGCCCCAGCTAGACCAGCCCACGCCCAATTGATGGCTGCGGCGGCGGCTTCCATTGAATTGATAGGGCAAGCACGGTCTCCTTTACGCTCCCCATTCTAAGAAAAGATGACCGAAATTACAACACAGGGCTGTTCGTGATACAATTTACGTAGAAATTCTTAAGAGAATGGGCTTACATGACTAAGATTCTCATCATCGAAGATGACCCCCGAATGCTCCGCATGTTGGAAATGGCGGTGCAGGATGAGGATTACGATGTGCTTACCGCATCAAACGGGTTAGAGGGTCTGCGTAAATTTCATAACTCACAGCCGGATTTAGTGGTGTTGGATGTCAAATTACCCATGATGGACGGGGTCACCGTCTGCCAGCGTATCCGTGAACTGTCCAATGTGCCGGTTTTGATGCTGTCCGCGACAGCGATTGCCGAAGAGGACATCGCCAAAGGTCTGGAAATGGGAGCGGATGAATATGTCCGCAAGCCGATCGGCGCCGTCGAATTCCGCGCTCGGCTCAAAGCACTGCTGCGGCGTGCAGAAGTGAGCAGCGCTGACAAATCCTCTGCACCAGCGGGTTATTCTGATGAATACCTTAATGTTGATGTCGAATCCCGTCGTGTGTCTGTTGATGGGGTTGAACAGCGGTTGACACCAACCGAATTTAAGCTGCTGGCTACCTTCATCCGGCATCGCGGGCAGGTGCTGACCTTTCAGCAGCTTCTGGAACAGGTGTGGGGCTACGAATATACCACGGAACATCATTACCCACGTATTTACGTCAGTCATTTGCGCCGCAAAATTGAACCGGATGTCAAGAATCCAGTTTATATTCAAAACGAGTATGGAATCGGCTATCGATTTGTCGGCAGATCAGTCTGAGTCTTCGATGTAGTGTGGGGTTTCGTCCTCATCCGGTGGGGCAAGATTCAAAAGCTCGGCTTCAGTCATCTGCCGTCCGTTGAGCTGCTGGTACATCTCCGTGTTGGCATTCGGGTCAACCGCATACCGCCAGCGCCGCCGCCCGACTTCCCGCAAAACCGAACGGCAGGAATCACAGCGAACGGTACGCCGCACACGAGGAATCCCCAGCGAACGATAGGGGCGTTCCTCAATGTTTAAATGTCCTTCCCCACACACTGGGCAGCGTGTCATGATGAATCCTGTTGCGTAGCGATCCATCGCTGCCCCATTCAGGGCATAAGTAATGATGTACCCTCCGACGGCGATAAAGGCCAGAATTCCCAGCAGGAAAAATGGGCCTACACCTTCGGGATCGTCCGTTGAGCCAGCTTCCGGCTGGTTTGTCACACTGATCGGAATCGGCGTCTCTGTGGCGGTCGGTGTAATCGTGGGTGTGGGTGTGCTGGTTGCGGTTGGCGTCTCCGTCGCAGTGGGGGTTTCAGTGCTGGTTGGGGTGTAGGTCAGCGTAGGAGTGTCTGTGGCGGTTGCCGTCGAGGTTATGCTGGATGTACTGGTTAACGTCGCCGTATCCGTTACGGTGGGTGTGCTGGTTAACGTCATCGTATATGTAATCGTTACGGTGGTCGTAACTGTCGGCGTCGGGGTTTGAGTCGCCGTTGGCGTCTGGGTGAGCGTGTTTGTGTGGGTCGGGGTTGGCGTATCGGTCGGTGTCCGGGTGAGGGTGGGTGTAAGGGTATGGGTTGCCGTTGCGGTACTGGTCGCACTGGGTGTACTGGTTGCGGTTGGGGTATTCGTAGAAGTCGGTGTGCTGGTTGCGGTTGGGGTATCGGTACTGGTCAGCGTGATTGTTGGTGTTCTGGAAGCTGGAAGCGGTGTCCTGGTCGCACGCGGGATGCTGGTCGTGGCGGCTCTGGTCGGCACAGGCGAAAATGACTGGATGTTCGCAATCGTGGGCAGCCCGGTAGAAACCAGCGTTGGGCGCTGCAAAGGCGTGGGATTGCTTTCCTGTGCCCGCCCTATCGGAATCCTCAATGCCAGCAGGGTTAATCCCCAGGCTGCCAGCACAAAAAACAGCGAGAGCAAAGTCTGACGCTTCACGTCCGCAACTATAACATGAGACTCATTTCAGCGCGACCCTATGCTATAATGCTCTGGCTGTAAGGAGTTTTTTTTGAAGCCATTAGTTGAATGTGTCCCCAATTTCAGTGAAGGCCGCCGCCAGGATGTGATTGCGGAAATCGTTGAAGCAATGGTACGCACTGGGGGGATTTACCTTCTGGACACCACCTCCGACGCGGATCATAATCGCTGTGTGGTGACACTGGCAGGGCTGCCTGAAGAAGTAGAAAAGGCCATTTTTGCGGGCATCCGTACTGCCAGCCAATTGATTAACCTGGACGAGCATCGTGGTGTCCACCCGCGTTTTGGGGCCGCCGATGTAATACCACTGATTCCTCTACGCGACGTGACAATGCAGGAGTGCATAGCACTGGCACATCGGTTAGGACAGCGGGTGGCCTACGAGCTTCAAATCCCTGTGTACTTTTACGAGGAAGCAGCGCTGCGACCGAATTACCGGGACTTAGCCGGCATCCGCCGCCCCTCCTTCCAGTATGAGCAGCTGCGGGAAGTCATTGGCATTGACCCGGCCTGGATACCGGATGTTGGCCCGGCACAGTTGGGGCCAGCCGGCGCAGTGCTTATTGGAGCGCGGCCTTTTCTGATCGCCTACAATGCTTACCTCAACACCGATAATATCGAGATTGCCAAAAAAATCGCCCGTGCGATCCGTAATTCGAGCGGTGGACTGCGGCACGTCAAGAGTTCCGGGTTTCTGGTCAACGGCAGGGCACAGGTCAGCATGAACTTGACCAACTTCGAGCGAACCCCTATTTATCGCGTGATGGAACTGCTCAAGATAGAAGCCGCTCGTTATGGTGTGGCTGTTGAATCTACAGAACTGGTCGGGCTGATCCCTGAAATGGCCCTGCTGGACAGCGCCCAGTGGTATTTGCAGCTCGAAGGATTCGACCCGAATCGAATTCTGGAACGTCGGCTTGCTCAGGCGGAGATGGAGCAGACCCCTCTTGGGGCGGAAGAACCCCCTATCCCCGACGATGCCACCGCGCACGTGGTTTTGCCTTCCATTGATGAATATCACCGTCCGGCGGCATTTACCGAATCGGTGGCCCAATCGACCGTCACCCCTGGTGGCGGCGCAGTATCCGCCTCAGCAGGAGCGTTAGCGGCAGCACTGGCGGAAATGGTATCCGGGTTAACCATCGGCAAACGCGGCTATGAGCAGGTGGAAGGCAATATGCAGGCCATTAAATCGACTGCGGTGGTACTGCGTTCAAAGCTGCTGGATGCGATAGAGGATGACATCGAAGCCTTCAATCATTTGATGTCTACTATCCGTCTTCCTAAAGACGACCCTGACCGCCAGCGTGCCATTCAAAAAGCGACTCTGCACGCGGCGGAAGTCCCATTGCAGGTGGCACGGTTGTCCTATGAAGCCATCCAGCTTCTCGGACAGGCCGCCGAATTTGGCAACCACAATGCTTCGATTGATGCTGCGGTTGGCGCGCACCTCGCCATGGCAGCGATAGAAGGCTCTGCCCTGAATGTCCGTGTGAATTTAATGAGCCTCAAAGATGAAAGTCTCATCCAGCGCTATACGACCGAAATCAACCATATTGTGCGTTCTGCTCGCCAGCTTTGCCCCCAGATTATCGCAGTGGTTTCTCAGAGAACCGGTTTAAACGAGGACATCTAAGTTGAAGGTTTTGAGTGTGTTGCTTCTCGCGGCAGCGCTTCTGATGGCTGCCGCTTTTGTTGCAAACAGTCCGGCGCTGATCGCGCAGGGCGTTACCCCGATTCCGACGGTGGCAGGTGTGCCAGGGGCACAGGTCACCTTCACATGGACTCCTTCGCCCGCCCCGCCAACCGCAATTCCGACCAATACCCCTCGTCCTTCACCCACGCCCGTTGAAAATGGGCATTTCTGGTTTGAGAGGCCGTTTATCCGCGACTTTAGCGGCAATATTCTGGATTACCCGGCGCGAGGGTATGCGTATGGATCAACAGCGGGCGGCGGGTTGAATATCCATCATGGGATTGATATTGAGAACGGCTTTGGGACACATATTCAGGCCGTTGCTGATGGCACGGTTTTTTATGCAGGGCCGGATGATACGGTCATGTTTGGTCCGCAGTTCGATTTTTACGGGAATCTGGTAGTCATCCAGCATACGGCTGCCTCACCGGACGGACGCCCGCTTTTTAGTCTGTATGGACACATATCAAGCTGGATGGTCAGTACGGGGGAGGTAGTGAAACGCGGGGATACTATTGCAGCGGTCGGTTCGGAAGGGGTAGCTTTTGGCCCGCATCTGCATTTAGAAGTTCGCATTGGTGACCCCTACAGCTACGGCAGCACCTATAACCCTGAACTCTGGGTGCGTCCCTGGGAAGGCTTCGGGGTATTCGCGGCGCATGTGGTCGATGCGGCAGGAAATCCGGTTTATGGGGTGAGGGTAGAGCTCATTGGACAGGGACGCTTTTTTTCCGGCTGGACGTATGCCAACGGCCCGGTCAACAGCGACCCCTACTGGAAAGAAAATGTCGTCATCGGCGATATGCCCGCAGGAACTTATGATCTGAAAGTTGGAGAAGCCCGCGAAGTCCTGTACAAAGGTCAGGTCACGATTCTGGATGGCAAAGTCTCTTTTATTGAAATTCAGCTTCCCGTGATGAATGACACCGCAGGATAGGTTTTTTAGTCAAAAATTCGGTGTTTCCATACGCCGCCAACCATTGTGCCAAGTACCTGTACATCGGGAATTTCATCCGGAAGAATTTCCAGCAGATTTTTGTCAAGCACGATTAAATCGGCTAAAAAGCCTCTGCTTAACCTGCCGCTGCGATTTTCCATTCCGGCAGCAAATGCTGGGCCAGTGGTATAGGCGTGCAGCGCCTCCTGCATGGAAATCCTGGCTTCAGGATACCATCCGTCGGGATGACCGGGATTGCGGCGGGTGACAGCAGCATACAGTCCCTGGAGCGTGTCAAAGGGGTCAATGGGGGAATCCGAACCAAACGCCAGCACCGCCCCTGCGTCCAATTGTGCCCGCCAGTGATAGCTGTATCGGGAGCGACTGCCCCAGTAGGTATCCGCCATGCGCCAGTCCGATGTGGCGTGGATTGGCTGCATACTGGCAATGACATTCAGTTGGCCGAGACGATGAAGATCACCGGGATGAATCAATTGTACATGTTCGATGCGGTGGCGGCGGGCTGAACGCGGAATATGGCGCTGTTGTTCTTCAGCACGCACCGCTTCAAACACATCTAATACATCATGGATGGCTTTATCCCCAATCGCGTGAATGGTAGAAGCGATTCCAAGACGGCTGGCCTCGCTGACGAGTTCGTAAATTGTTTCTTTATCGGTGACCACCACCCCGTAATTGTCCGGTTCACCTTCGTAAGGAGCAATCATGGCGGCGGTGCGGGGGCCTAACGCACCATCAGCAAAGATTTTTAGCGACCCGAACCGTATCCAGTCATCTCCAAAGCCGCTGCGGATGCCAAGTTCCTGAGCGTGGTGAATCCATTCGTGGTTAATCTGTTTGACCACGCGCAGACCCAGCAGACCGCGTTCCCGCAGTGTTTGCAGCCCGACCATACATGAGGGATCATCAAAATCATGGATCCCAATGAGACCGGTTTTCCATACTTCGGTCTGGGCTTCCAGCATCCATTCGACAAGGCGTTCTGGCGGGATGTCGGGAATATGCTGGCTGACCAGCGCCATCGCAGAATCTTCCAGCAGAATGCCGTCCGGCGTACCGTCATCAAAGCGTTTCACTTTGCCCCCTGCCGGATCAGGGGTATATTGGTCAATCCCTGCGAGCCTTAATGCGGCGCTGTTCACCCACGCTGCATGACCGGATTTTGTGATGAAATAGGCGGGACGACCGCCTGTAATGGGGTCCAGATCCTGCGCGGTGGGAAATTCGCGTTCTTCCCAGTCATCCTGTGCCCACCCTCGTCCAAATATCCATTCGTCAGCAGGATGGGCTTGAACATAGGTGGCAATTCGTTCCAGAGCCTCAGCTTTGTTTTTTGCGTTGAACAGATTCACAGAATGGCGAGCTTTGGCAGTCGCTTCCCAGTGGATGTGTGCATCTACCATCCCCGGCATCACGAAGCGTCCAGCGAGATTGTCAAGCTGGGTATTGGAATGCGCCAGCGGTGTGATCTTGTCATCGGTGCCAGCCGCAACAATGTTCTCACCGATTATCGCCAGGGCTGTTATTTGCGGTTGATCCGGATCAAACGTCCGAATATTACCATTATAAAGGATGCGATCAATCATACCTTGATAACCATTATTTCGGTCTGCGGTTTGGAGAGCCACTCGATACCACTCTCTGTGACCAGCACATCTTCTTCCAGGCCAATAAACCCATATTCCGGCACATGGACACCGAGTTCAAGGGTAAAAACGTTGCCAGTTTCAACTTTACCCTCTACCGTTTTTCCATAGCGCGGCCAGCGCGGGCCCAGGACAGTAGCCCCGTCATGCACGGAACGTCCGATATGATGCCCGGTCGCATGTTGATATTCGGGATACCCTTGAGCAACCAGGGCTTTGCGGGCAGTTTCATCGACTTTCCAGGCTTCAATTCCCGGTTTTAATACATCCGCTGCCGCCAGGATTGCCCCGTGTACCACATTAAAACCCTTTTGCACAGGTTCGGGGATACTATCCTCGTCGGGTTTCTTGAGATACCACACTCGTTGTAAATCGGAGGTGTAATCATTCTGCAAGACGCCCAAATCCATGTGTACGAGCTGCCCCGCCGCCGTTTTATAGTTATTGCTCGGCAGGGTATGTCCATACGGCGAGTCCGGCCCAGCGGTCACAGTCGGGCAGTTATCCCAGGCAGGCACGACCCCACGCGCTTTGAACTGCTCTCGCACAAATTGATAGACATCTTCTTCGCCCTGCCCCGGCTTCAAGAACTGCGTGACAGCAGCAATGATTTCCTCAGTGGTGCGAATGGCCGTGCGGATTCGTTCGATCTCGCTGGAAGTCTTACAGCCACGCAGCGACCCGATTAATGGCTCTGCCGATACGAGACGGTGTTTATAGGGGGTATTTGCCAGACTGGTATTTAACAACCGCCACAATCCATAAGACAATCCATCAGCAGCGGTATCGCTTTCTGAATAGTTGATGGCGATGGTTGTGGGATTCAGCCGGTCGAGTGCGGCTTTCAGATCCGGGAAAATATCAGCATCATAACCGATGACTTCATCGTAGCCGCCCATCCGCTGAACGTTATCTGCGTCAAAGCGCCCAACAATCGCAATCTTTTTGCCGTTCTGTGCCACCAGAAAGGCAGATAACCACGTCATATCCAGGCCCAGAATCAAGCCCAGTGCTGGGTCAGGGGTTTGAGGAGTTTCGCGGACAAAAGTCAGCCAGACATCCAGGTGATGCTGTTTCAAAAGATCGGGTGCCTGGGCCAGCTTTTCAAGCTGAATTGTGAAATCGTGTGTCATGGATGCTTCGCTCACTTCATATGACTTTCAATCCAGGGGCGCATTTTTTCCACATTGGGGGTTGATCCGCTGGCGATGTAATCCCGATCAATCACGAAACGGTCAGGATTGTGCCCATACAACCCAATGCCCGGTAATATTGCAATCATATTGCCAAGGTTCATATCCGTTTCCACATTGTCCCACACGGCGTTCAACAGGCCGGGCCAGCGATACACATTCAGCGGATTGATGAGCTTGCCGATCAGGGCACTGATGACCTGCTGCTGCCGTGCTGCCCGGTCATAATCGCTGTCTCCGTGACGGGTGCGGGCATAAATAAGTGCCGTTTCACCATCCATTTTTTGCTT
Organism: Anaerolineae bacterium; assembly: GCA_008933735.1. Taxonomy (GTDB): domain Bacteria; phylum Chloroflexota; class Anaerolineae; order Aggregatilineales; family J027; genus SB15. Next base: position 42,009 of record WBUL01000009.1, read on the forward strand.
GCCAGCGTCAAATTCTATATACATCGTGCCGTAATCTTCTGTGGGATATTCATAATCCTCGATCCGTTTTGGCACGTCGATTTTGACCCCGCCAACTGCGTCCACGACATCCACAAAAGCCTCAAAGTTCAGGCGGGCATAATGGTCAATCTCGATCCCAAAGGTGTTTTCCAGGCTGGTGGCGAGTTCCTCAATCCCTGTACCCTCGTTAGCCAGCTCAGCCTCCCGAATGATGGTATTCACCCGCAGATAACCGTAATTAGGGGTTTCAATAAACAGATCCCGTGGGATAGAGAGCACACTTACCTTTTGTTTTTTGGGGTTAATACTCAAAATCATGATACTGTCGGTACGGGCGATGCTGTCGGGTTCGGCTGAATCAGTGCGGTTATCAATGCCGAGTATCAGAATATTGGAGGTCGGCGGAGGACTAACTATGTAGGTGAGAGTCCCGCAGATGCACATGAACATCGACAAAACCAGCATGACTCCGCAGCCGGTCAGACATCCATAACAGGAAGTGCGCCAACCAGAGGGTTTTTTCCTGCGCGGCGGATAGGGACGAAACGGTTGGAATTGAGGCTGCTGCAAATGAAATTAGCTCCTGTTGTCACCATTAGTCGGAATATCAGGTTTGTCATATTCCAGCAAAAGCGCCTGATAACGTTCGCGGTACAATTCGGCCTGCGCCCGCTGCAACTTCCAGAGACGATCCAGATTCTGGCGCAGCGGCGCGAGGTCTCTGGCGGTGTCCCGCAGCAGTTGACGCAGGTCCTGGAGTTCTCGTTCGCTCTTCCGCCATAATTCATCATTGCTGACAGTAAATTCCTTCCAGCGCATCTGGTCGTCGGCTGTCCAGTCATTCCATTCGGAACGGAAACGCTCTTCCGAAAGGCGCTGCATTTCCGCCACTTCATTGATACGACGTTCCAGACGATCCCCGATTCGCTCGAAATCATCCACGACGTGTTTCATCTGGCGGTGCGTCTCCGACCACGCCTCAAAGCGCTCCAGGTTACGCTGCATATCATCGTCGTACATGCTGACACGGCGGTTCAGATCGGTCATCTGCTGGTCACGCTGTTGGGAAATAAGATTCTGCTGGTCAAGAAACTGCTGAAGCTCCTCACGGCGCATGTTTTCCATATTCTGCACTTCGATAATGCGGCGCTCGTTGTTGCGGGTCAGCCCTTCAATCAGGTCAATTTTGGGGCGTAGCTGGTCAATAGCTTTGTTTAATTCAGGCAGAGTCGTTTGCACATCCGAAAGGCGGCGGTTATCCTGACGGCGTTGTTCTTCCAGAAAAGCAATGCGCCGTTCCGGTTCTTCGATCTTTTTGACAATATCTTCCATGCGCTGCTGGATGGCGGCCATCGCAGCCATCAGGCGGTCACGGTCGGCCCGAACAGTTCCAATTTCCTGAATCAGATTGTTGATGTTGTTGAGGCGATCTTCTAACTCTCGGATAGGGATAGCCAGGGCTTCGCGGGCAGCTTCGTTGCGGCGATCCGATTCGCGTTCGGCGGTCAGCCGCTTGGCCTCCAGTCCTTCAATCGCCTGGTTAATTTCCTTACGGAAAATCTCCAGGAGTTCATGCTCCCGATCTTTATGAATAAACTGCTGCCGAAACATCGACTGATCATTTTCCAGCCCGTTGAGCTGGCGTTTTAACTGGTCAATGAATGCTTCCTGTTCCTGGACACGCTTTTCCAGTTGCGCTATTGTGCTTTTATCCCGGCGGCGTTCTTCATCCAGCCATTCAATCATGCGAACGGTTTGCATTACATCCATATCGCGCCCTCCACAACCAACTTTTGCCTATAACTATATCATGTGGGAGATGAACTTGGCGTTGGAATTGTATATCATAGGCAACGGGTACGAATATAGCGGATTGGCATGAAAAAAATCGGGATTGATGTAAGACTCACCTACTATCGGCAGGGAGGTATTGCAGAGTATATGCGCCAGCTTACTAATGCGCTGGCCGCGCTCGCCCCGCCCTACCGATTTCATCTGCTGCACAATTTTCGCGCCCAGGAGACTTTAGCCTTCCAACGGGGAAATTATTATACTCCCTGCCATCATCGGCTTGAAGGCATCACGTTGGGAGCAGAAATTTTCCCCCGCCGTTTTGACCTGCTGCACAGCCCGGATTTTATCCCACCGCTGTTCGGGGCAAGGCGGTATGTGATTACCATTCATGACCTGGCGTTTTTACTGTATGCAAATATCCAGACCGCTGACAGCCTGCGCTATTACGCGGGGCGAATCCAGCGTGCTGTGAGGCAGGCCGACCATATTATCGCGGTATCACACACCACGAGAGACGATTTAATCCGACTGCTCCGTGTTTCCGCTGAAAAAATAACGGTGATCTGGGAAGGGATTCATCCGAGCTTTCGTGTGCTGGAACACCCTGTTGTCGAACTTCCCGATGATTATCTGCTGTTTGTGGGAACCATTGAACCGCGTAAAAACATCCCCAACTTGCTGCAAGGATACGCGATTTTGAAGTCCCGGCAGAAAACTGTTCCTAAACTGGTACTGGCCGGGCAGAAGGGATGGCTTTCTGAGGAAAGTTTTGCAGCGATAGAAGGGCTGGGGCTACAACAGGATGTGATCTGGTTGGGGGGGGTGCCATTTAATGAGCTGCCTGCCCTGTACAACCGCGCAAAAATCCTTGTCTACCCATCCCTGTATGAGGGATTTGGGTTTCCTCCGCTGGAGGCAATGGCCTGCGGCACCCCAACCATTACTTCTGATCGGGGTGCCCTGAAGGAAATCGCAGGAGAGGCTGCATTGTATGTAAATCCAGATGAACCGGAGAGTATCGCTAACGGCCTACAAAAACTGCTTTCGGATGAAAGCCTGTATCAAACGCTGCGGGAAAAAGGGCTGGCGCACGTCAGGCAGTTTTCTTGGGAACAAACCGCCCGCCAGACTTTGGCCGTGTATGAAAAGGTATTGGCATGAAAATCCTGTATCTTGTCCCTGATTTTCCCTATCCAGCGGCTGGGGGTGGCCCGCTGCGCCTCATGGGATTGATTCCGGGTACGGCACAGGCAGGTCACGAAGTTCATGTTATTTCCTTTGGTACAGAGGAAAATACAGACACTCCCCTGCATCACGCCTGCACGAGTCTGGACATCGTTCCAATCCCGGAACGCAGCAAGAGAGATCGCTTGCAAACCCTGGTGCTGTCGCGGCGGGCGGACATGGAAACACGGCGGTGGAGCGAAAAATTTATCCAGGTGCTGACAGAAAAGTTAGCTGACGAGCAATTCGACATCATCCAATGCCAGAGCCTGGAAATGACACCGTATTTACTCTACATCCGGGAGCGCTGGCCCCAACAAACACTGGTATATGACGCCTACAATGCGGAAGCCGAACTGCAACGAATGGCCTATATTACTGACCGCGCTGTTCCCCAAAAGCTGCCGCTTGCCCTCTATTCCTGGGTACAGTGGAAGCGGATTGCCGCGCTGGAACGTAAACTCGGTGAAAAAGCAGATGCAATCATCGCTGTTTCCGAAATTGACCAGCAGGAACTGCAAAAAGCGGCAGGAAAAACCCCTGTTTACCTGGTACCCAATGGGATTCATGTGAGCGAGTATCAAGGGCCGCCTGATAAGCAGATTCCCGTGCAGCAGCCATCATTGATTTTTACCGGAATTATGGACTATCGTCCGAATGTTGATGCGGCGCTGTGGTTTGCCAATGAAATTCTGCCGCAGATTCCAAACGCGCACCTGTACCTGGTGGGCAATCGCCCGCACCCACAGATTCAAGCGCTGGCAGGACGCGAAAATATTACTGTCACAGGATTTGTGCCGGACGTGATGCCTTATTTGCATCAGGGAACAGTGTTTGTCGTGCCAATGCGAATCGGAAGCGGCACGCGATTAAAAATGCTTCAGGCAATGGCGGCGGGCTGTGCGATTGTATCTACCCGCGTGGGCGCAGCAGGACTGGCTGTAACGCATGGTGAACAGATGCTTTTAGCAGATGAAGCCAGCGCTTTTGCCAATGCCGTTTGTGATCTGCTGAACGATCCGGCAAGGCGCCGTAATTTGAGCGCCAATGCCCAATCATACGTGCAGGAAAAATTTGACTGGTCAGTGATTGTGCCGCGCCTGCTGGCCGTCTACGATAAGCTGGCTCGCTGATACGAACGAGCCAGGACAGTCCGACACCACTAGGCTTTGGCTTTCAGCCCCTTCGCGCCACGTGTCGCTGCCAGTTCAATCAAACCAGATTTGTAATCGTAGGTGGTATGGCGTTTTTCGCTGTGTTCCTCCATCGCCAGTTGGATAAGTTCGTCACAAACGGCGGTCGGGGACAGGTCTTCCGGTTCCCAGAGATAAAACGCCAGCGAACCGGGCAGCGTATTAATTTCATTCACCCAGAACTGCTGGGTATCTTTGGAAAGTAAAAAGTCAATCCGAGCCGTGCCGCGCCCGCGTATCGCCTTAAAGGTGGCAACCCCTGCCTCTTTGATTTTCTGTGTGAGTTCGTCGCCAATAGGGGCGGGGATGACACGCTCCTGGCTTTTCATGCCTGCGCTGGCGTTTCCCATATATTTTTGCCCGAAAGTGAGGTATTCCTCATAGGTAACAGGCTGCTCCAGGGTCGAAGCGCGAACCTCTTCATTCCCCAAAACCGCGCAGTTAATCTCGACCATGTTGCCCACAACCGCCTGCTCGACCAGCACCTGTCGGTCAAGATTAGCGGCAATATCAATATGTAAGGCGGCTTTATCACGGTCTTCTACGCGGGCAATCCCAATACTCGACCCTAATGTGAGAGGTTTCACAAAGGCGGGAAATCCGATTTCTTCAACTTTTTCTAAAATCTGGTGGCGGTTCGCAAGCCACTCGCGCCGCGTAAAGTGGATATATTTATCCAGCACAGGCAGGCCATGCGCCTTAAGGACGGTTTTGGTCATGGCTTTGTCGTTGGCAATTGCCGATGCCAGTACACCCGCCCCGACGTAGGGAAGATTCGCCATTTCAAAAACGCCCTGAAGTGTGCCGTCTTCGCCGTGTGTGCCATGAATAACCGGAAAAGCCACATCCAGCGCCTTGAAGTCATTTTTTCCAAACAGGCCAGCCGTCGGGGGCGTGATGATTCCTGGATAGTTGGCGTTAGGAGACAGGTGCGTCTCTTTCGTTCCGGCAAGGTCAGCGATGTTATCAATCGTGAAGTTTTTCAGTTGGGTCAGGTTTGGCCCGGTGTACCAGAGGCCATTCCGGGCAATATAAATCGGAATCACGTTGTATTTGGCGGGATTCAGGGCTTTCATGACCTGGCTGGCGGTCACAATAGACACATCATGTTCTACCGAACGACTGCCAAAAATCACGCCAACGTTAAGCTTACGATCCATTCCTTGTTTGTTCCCTCAAAGTAAGTTTGCGGAGTATACCCAATCAAAGATAGGTATCGGGTAAATCGTTGAGAAACAGTACAGTATCCCCTGGCCTGATCTGCGTTTGAAACCAGCTCCGAGCGGCTTCGAAGGTATCCATGACCAGCAGACGGCTGAGGTCAAAGGAAGTCTCGTGCACGCCCCGCTGGATAGGCCGGGTTTGCTCTACCCCCACCAGAATCACGTCGGTTGCGTAGTCGGGCAGGCGCATACCCAGCCGGTAATTTTCTTCCTCCTGCAAATCTCCCAATTCGACCATGCCGGGGGTAATCACAATGCGGCGTCCCGTATCATAAAGTTTCAGGACTTCCAGCGCGCTGATGGCCCCGACCGGATTCGCGCTGTACGAATCGTCAATGACCGTGATTCCACCGGGGAGCGTGCGGGCACTCAGACGATGTTCCGCCGGTGTCAGCACTGATACACGCATCCCGATTTCGGCCAGTGACAGACCAATAAACCGGGCAGCAGCAGCAGCACACAGGATATTGGTTACGTTGTGCAAACCCAACAGACGTGTTTGAAAGGGGTGTCGTTCGTTTGTTTCACGGTCAAGGACATCAAAGAACAGCCCATCAATTGTCTGGCGGATGTTCTCTGCCAGCAATCGCGCCTGGGGCAGTCCTTCCTGAGAAACAATGATGCGATTTTGCGGATAGCCGCGTTCCGCCATGCCCAGCACATACGCATTATCGCCGTTAAAAACCGCACAGCCATCCGGCGGCAGTCCTTCGACGATTTCATATTTTGCTTTGACAATATTCTCAAGAGTTTTGAAGCGTTCCAAATGCTGCGGGCCTACTGCGGTCACGATGCTGATTTGAGGTCGGGCAAGCTGGCAAATTTCTGCGATTTCCCCCGGAATATAGGCGCCCATTTCGGCAATAAAAAAATCGTAGCCGTCGGTCGCGTTGTTAATCGCCAGCGATACCCCCATCAGGGTATTGTAACTTTTAGGGGTGGGCAAAACTTTATACTGTCCGCCGAGGATATGTGCGAGAAAGTGCTTGGTGCTGGTTTTGCCGAAACTACCCGTAATCCCAATCACTGTGGCGCCAGAGTCCTGCAATTTGCGCCGTGCCTGTTCGCGGAAGCGCCGCCGCATGGCCGCCTCGACAGGATACATCAACTGGTTACCAGCGACCAGGGCAACAGGGCTGAGCAAAATTCCGCCAAATCCGATAATCGCAACGGTAGAAAGCTCCTGGGGCGTATCTGCATCCATGTTGCGGGTCGTGAAAAGCGCCGCGCCAATGATGAAAAACGCCAGCACGACAGAGGCTGAGACCAGCAGTCGTTTGGCGCGGGGGGTGCGGTTAAACTGCTTTTTGGTTTCCTTCACGGGTTCGGGGCGGCTGACGAACCCACCAACGATCACCCACAGCACAAAATGCAGGGCGGGTTCATCAATTTTCGCCAATTGCAGTGCCGCAGAAATGACAATTCCGATCAGCATGGGCACGGCGATGTAACGTGGAAACCAGCGTGTACGTCTATCCCGCAGCCAGCGCAGAAAACGCGCTGACTGGTATTCCTCAATCTGATAATACCGTGCCACCTGATACGTTCGTACCAGCGCGGGAACAATCCAGAGAGCGATCAGAATCCAGGCTAAGGTGTGCATCATTGGAGAAAGTAATATTTCACAATACGAGTAAATTCATTCAGACGTTCCAGGTAGGCATAATGTCCTGCCCCCTCAAGCACGACCAATCCCGCATCCGGTATCGCATCCTCTAATATTTTCGCATCACGGAGGGGGGTCTCGGTATCCAATTCACCCCAGACCAGCAGGGTTGGGGCCTTGATACGTCGGGCATACGCGACCAGATCCTGATTGATCACCAGCTTGAAGGTTGCTTCAAGCGCACCAGCGTTTAGGTAATCTGGTGATCCGAATTTCTGCCGGAACCAATGGCGCACAGGAGTCTCAAATCGGCGTAAACCGGGCGTTCTGAGCAGCGCAAGAATCGATTTACGGGTGAAGGTATAAATCTGCATGTTTGTCGTTGGTTCAGGCCGCACTCCGGCGCTGTCCACCAGCACCAGCTTATTCACCCGTTCGGGATATTCAGCCCCCAAAACAATACTGATCCTCCCACCGAAAGAATGCCCGATTAAATGAGTTTTCTCCAGTCCAGCCGTTTTCAGGTAAGCGAGAACAAAATCAGCATACCGGGGAATATCCCAGGGTTGAGGAGGCATATCAGACACACCAAAACCGGGTAAATCCAGCGTGTGGGTTTGAAAGCCCTGTTTGCCAAGCCATTCAGCTACGGGCCACATACTTTTGATCCCGCCGCCCCATCCATGCAGCAGCAGAATCGGTGCCCCTTCCCCAAAAACAGTCACACCCATTTTCAGATGATCTATATTCTGGATAGTAATGACCGGGCTGCTCATGTGTCCTCTACCTGGATGGCAGCGCCCAGCCCAACCAATTTTTGAATGACATTCTCGAAGTTGCGTTCAATGAGTTCGGCGCGGTCAATGATCACCTGTCCTTCCGCGCACAGGGCAGCCCCCAGCAGTGCCAACCCAATGCGTATATCGGGATTATCCAGATATTCGCTCTGAAGCGGGGTGGGGCCAACCACAATAGCGCGGTGTGGATCGCACAGGATGATTTGTGCCCCCATCGCCTTGAGTTTATCTACAAATAAGAGGCGATTATTGAATAACTTCTCGTGTATCAGCGTCGTGCCATTGGCCTGTGTTGCAACGACCGTGCTGATGGCAATTAAATCCGATGGATAGCCAGGCCAGGGAGCAGTATCGATTTCCACATCCACATCTTCCTGCCGGCTGGAAATCAGGAGCTGGGCTTGCTCCGGCACATACAGGCGGTTGTCTTCAAAAATCATCGTGATTCCTAACCGCGCATAGACTTTTTGGATCATCCGTAAGTCGGCGGGGACAACCGCTTCAATATTGATATGACCAGGAGTGATCGCCGAAATCGCGGCGATGCTGGCAATTTCAATATGATCAGGGTGGATGGCATGTTCCGCACCGCTCAGATTCCCACCCAAGATGCGGATCAAATTACTGCCAATCCCCTCAATCTTTGCCCCCATTTTCACCAGCATTTCCTGCAATGAGCGCAGATGGGGTTCTGAAGCGGCATTATGGATGATGGTTTCTTCACCAAGCACCGCCGCCAACATACATACCAGAGCGGTCGCAGTGACACTGGTTCCGGTCAGGATAATGTCCTGTTTCTGCCAGCGCTGTGCAGTAAACTTGACAATGCTGCCTTGAATCTCAATTTTAATGCCCAGATCACGCATCGCGCTGAAGTGGGTATGCAGCCGCCCTATGGATTGTTCCCATTCTAAAGTAGCGTGGTCCCGCCGTGCCAGAATGGGCGCGAGGAACAGAATGGCCGCTACCGAGCGCGTGATATGACCGGTATGGATGTGCCGTTCAGCGATGCGTTCTGTTCGCAGACTCAGGCAGGTTTCCTGCCATTCGACTGCCGCTCCAAGTTCGCCTGCCATTTCGACCATGCGGCGTACTGCCCTGGTTTTAGGTACACTCTGCAAACATACGGATTCGGGGGTCAACATGGAAGCGGCAATCAGCGCAATTGCTTCATTGCTGTTGCCGGATGGCTGGTAGTTGCCAGTGAGGGGCGTTCGCCCCTGGACAGTTAAACGCAAAAGATTTCCTCCGAACTGTGATTATTGCGTTGCACGGGTTAGGCGTCAAGATTCATCACGTAACTTTAGACGAGCAGAGGTGTTACTTCAGACATGATGGAATACAAAGAACTGGATGATGCGAGTTTAGTGGTATTGGCAAAAACGGACAAAGGGGCATTCGGTGAGCTTTACGAGCGTTATGTGTCTCGCATCTACAATTACATCTATTATCGCACCAGTAATCATCACGAGGCGGAGGATTTAACCGCGAAAGTGTTCATGCGGGCAATGGGACATATCCGAGCTTACGATGAGCGCGGCGTCCCATTTTCAGCCTGGTTATATCGAATCGCTCACAATCTGGTTGCCAACTGGCATCGAGACCGGCAGCGGCGCAAAATTATACCTCTCGATGATTTTATGTCGAAAAGGCTGCGCTCGGATATGCCTGAAGAAGAAACAGAATCGAAGGAAGAACAGCGACATTTACTGGACAGTATCCGGCGGCTGCCGGAAGACCGTCAGCAGTTGTTGATTTTGAAGTATGTGGAGCGCCTCTCAAACGCCGAAATCGGGAAAATCATGGACCGAACAGAAGGGGCGGTTAAATCGCTGTATTATCGAACGCTATCCGCATTACGAGAGCAATTTGACATAGACGAAGCGAAGATGGAAGAGACCCAAGATGGATCATAAGGATATTTTAGCTGAGTATGCGGATGGCCTGGTCAAGGGGAATATCCGCGTTGAGGATGTCCTGGAAAAATACAATATCCCGCCGGGGAGTGAACTCGCAGCGCTGCTCCGGATGGCAGCCCTTTTGGATCGTGTACTCGTTCAGGTAGATGTGCCGCCGGAATTTGTGCATCAGCTACGTGAAGAACTCCTGGGAACCGATGTGCAGACCCTGGTGCAGCGCATTCGCCAACTGACGACATTTCAGATTGCAGCGGGGCTGGGCGGGATTACTTTTGCGGCGGGCGTGCTGTGGTGGGCACGTCGATTGAATGAAGACGCACGCCTGAGACGCGGCGCAGAAGAACCAACACCACAATCTGCTCTGGTATCTTAAGTAGGTGAGAGAAGTCATGAATCAAAAATATGCCCAGCTTACAGGCTGGGGTTACTATGTCCCTGAAAAAGTTTTAACCAACGCTGACCTGGAAAAAATGGTGGATACCAGTGATGAATGGATACTCCAGCGCACTGGAATTAAGGAACGGCGGCTCCGCACGGAACACGATACCAACACCAGTATGTCGGTGGCGGCGGCGCAAAAAGCGCTGGATGTCGCCGGATTAACCCCCAAAGACCTTGATTTTATTATTTGCTGCACGACCACACCGGATTATTTGCTTCCTGCGGCGGGCAGTCTGGTACAGGGAGCGTTAGGGGCCGAGTGCGGTGCCATGCAGCTTTCCACCGCCTGTTCCGGCTGGGTTTATGGCGCGGTCATGGCGGACAGCCTGATTCGTTCCGGCATGTATGATACGATTCTGGTAGTAGGTGCGGAAATTATCTCGCATGGAATTGACTACACTGACCGGACAACCTGCGTGCTGTTCGGTGACGCAGCAGCGGCGACCATTTTCCAGGCGAGCGACAAACCCTCCGGAATTATGGCCTCCGAACTGGGTTCGGACGGGGCAAAAGCAAAATCATTATGGGTTCCGGGCGGCGGCACGACAAAACCGATCAGTCAGCAGGTCGTGGATGAACGCAGCCACTATATCATGATGGACGGGCAGGAAGTCTTTAAGTTTGCTGCCCGTGTCGTCGGAGAATCTCTTCAGCGCGTCGTCAAAAAAGCAGGTTTGACAATGGATGACATCGATTTATTCATCCCACATCAAGCCAATGCCCGTATCATCGAATCCGCCGCCAGAATGATGGGACTCCCCCTGGAAAAATTCTTTATTAATATTCATAAATATGGCAATACATCGGCGGCGTCGGTGCCGCTGGCGCTGGTTGAAGCCATTGAAGAAGGCCGCATCCAGGACGGGGACACCATCGCCGTCGCGGCATTCGGGGGCGGCTTAAGCTGGGGGTCAGCCGTGATACAGATGGGGGTCAAAGAAAAAACCGCCATGTACCAGATGGCCGCTGCCAGTGCCGATTAATGCTCTACAGGACGGGGATAAGCCCCGTCTTGCTTTTTCTTCTCCAGAAGCAGATTAAACAAATCCTCGCGTCCCTGCACCATATGTTCAATGGTAAAATGCGCTTTGACCCGCGCACGGCCCGCTTGACCCAACTTTCGCCTCAAATCAGGATCGGGCAGCAGAAGTTTGAGCTTTTCAGCCAGGGCAGCAGGGTTTCCCGGCGGAATCACAAAGCCGGTTTCCTCATCCACGATCAACTCGGCTGTGCCGCCGACTCGTGTACCGATCACAGGCAGCCCCGCCGCCATGCCTTCCAGCACAATATTCGGACAGCTTTCGCCAAAAGGGACATCCCGCGAGGACATGACCACGACATCAGCTGAATTTAATAATTCCGGCACATCATCACGAATGCCTAAAAAACGCACATGCTCCGTCATCCCCATTTCCTGTGTTAAATAGGTCAGAGGGTCCCGTTCAGTCCCATCCCCCGCAAAAACGACGAGGGGTGGATTTTCTGATTGCAGCAGCGGTGCCGCCGCCTGGAGCATCACATCCCGCCCTTTTTCATAGGACAGCCGTCCAACGTTCAAAATCACCGGGCGTTCTGGCGGAATCTCGTAAAATTCGGCACGACGATCCGGGCCGGGGGCATACTTTTCCGTATCAATACCATTGTACAGCACATGGATTTTGTTTTCTGGCACCCCCTGATTCCGAAAGAGGCTCGCGGAATACTCGGTCAGAGCAACAATCGCATCGGTAAAGGGATTTAGAATCCGGGTGAGCGGGGCCAAGGGGTAATTGTCATGAATGGAAATAATCCGAATGGGCACACCTGCCATCAACGCGCCAAGTCGCCCCCACCCGGCTGACAATCCCTGCGCCAGTGTCCATACGATGACTGTTTTTTCGTGGCGAAATTCGCGGGCTAATTTGATGGGAACAGTCACATCACGGTTTCCTGATGAAACGGGCGTGTGCAGGCGGAAACGTTCAACTTTATCCGGTAGAGTCTGGCGATCATAAAACGCATATATGTGCGGATTCCAGCGGGTTTTGTCCAGCCCATTCACCACATCTGTCAGCCGCATTTCCATGCCGCCCCGTGCAAAGCTGGTCAGAACAAACGCAATGTGTCTAGCGGCCATACCCAGCCATCAGATCGACGATACGCTGGCTGGCCCTGCCATCGCCGTAAAAATCAGGATGCTTTTGTAAGGGAACTGCCTGCTGCACTGCCTTTTGAATCGAGTCGGGTGTTGGGTCAGCTAATCGATTCCAGCCTGATTCGATGGTTTCAACCCATTCTGTTTCTGTTCGTACCGTGATGCAGGGACGCTGCATGATGTATGCTTCTTTTTGCAGCCCACCGCTGTCGGTAATGACAGCATCCGCTGCGTCCAGGAGTGCGACCATATTCACGTAGCTGGCGGGAGGAATCAACCGCAGATTATGGGGTATCGGTAGATTTTCACGTTTTAAGGCCGCCTGTAAACGCGGGTGCGCGGGCAGCACGACCACCTTCCCCAGGGAGCCTAAACCCTCCACAATACCGGCAAGTGCACCCCGCGAATCGGTGTTTGCGGGACGGTGAATCGTGGCAAGGTAAAATTGACCCACTTCCAGATGATGCTCATGCAGTACAGTTGCTAATGTCTGAGCGCTTTCACGGGCTGCCAGCAGCCCATCGACCATCACATCCCCGACTTCATGAACCCCGCTTGTAATGCCTTCCTTTTTGAGATTTTCAACCGCGATCCTCGTTGGGCAAAACAGCAGTGTACTGATGTGATCAGTCAGCACACGATTGATTTCCTCCGGCATGGTGCGGTTGTAGCTGCGGAGACCAGCTTCGACATGGGCAACTCGGATATTGAGTTTGGACGCTGCAATTGCGCCTGCCAGGGTGGAATTGGTATCACCATATACCAGCACCCAATCTGGCCTGACCTTCAACATCTCCACTTCCAGGCCAACCAGCATTGCGGCAGTTTGTTCGCCATGCATTCCGGAACCCACCCCCAGATTGGTATCTGGTTCTGGGATACGCAGCTCACGAAAAAAAACTGCCGACATACCTTCATCGTAATGCTGACCTGTGTGGACGAGAACTTCTTCGTGCTGCTGGCGTAAAACACGGGAAACAGGCGCGGCCTTAATAAACTGCGGACGAGCGCCGACGACGGTTAAGACTTTCACGGAGTATCCTTTATGCCAAACACATCGCGTTTGCCACGCCCGGCGATTTTTTTCAACCTGCCAGCGCGGATTTCGTCTTTCTGTTTTTGAAGCGCATCGGGATCAAGGTCAAGGACGCGAGTCACACGAGCAGGCACCCCAACGGCGACACTATTGGCGGGAATATTTTCCGTCACAACTGCCCCCGCGCCAACAATCGCGTTTTCGCCAATCGTTACGCCGGGCATGACGATCACATTCGCACCCAGCCAGACGTTTGTCTTCAGGATAATACTTTCCGTCCAGGTCTGGTGGAAGTAAACCCCGCCCATGGGATGTCCGGCAGTTGCCAGAATACAGTGGTCACCCAGCAGAACAAAATCTTCCAGCGTAATCCCGCCGTTGCCGCGCAAAATCGAATAGCTGCCCACAGCGACATGGCTGCCCAGATGTATTTTTTCCGGCGCGATTAACTGTACGCCGTAACGAAGGGTAACATCTTCACCACAGCCTGCCAGTTGATTGACCAATGCTTGCAGCCGATGTTGTTCGTTAATCGCCTGCCATTTAGGAAGCTCAAGACCCAGCGCCTCCCCATAGCGGTGACGGATCAATCGGGCGAATTGTTGAACAAGCCACTGGTCAAACCACATTGACGTAATACTTTCTGCTGCCAGTGGCTATGATAATGACTGGCTACTGAGATGGCAATGATTTTATTCTTCGCCCAGGTAGACTTTCCGTACCATTTCGTTCTTAAGCAGCGCCTCTGCTGAGTCTTGCAGTACGACTGAACCCGTTTGCAAAACATACCCCCGTTTGGCAACTTCCAGGGCCATAAGTGCATTCTGCTCTACCAGTAGAATCGTTGTCCCATTTTCAGTGTTAATGCGCTTGATGGTGTCAAAAATCGTATCTACCAGAACGGGTGCTAATCCCATCGATGGTTCATCCAGCAGCAGCAAACGCGGGCGTGCCATCAGAGCACGGCCAATCGCCAGCATTTGCTGTTCGCCACCGGAAAGCGTTCCGGCATATTGGCGGCGGCGCTCCTTCAGACGCGGGAACAGGGTGAACACATTGTCAATGTCCTCGTGAACATGCTTGCGGTCTCGGCGAAGGTATGCACCCATTTCCAGGTTGTCCTGCACCGTCAATCGCGGGAAGATACGCCGCCCTTCCGGTGATTGTGCAATGCCTCTTCCGACGAGTTTATGAGCATCTACGGTATGGATCGGCTGACCATCAAAATGTACCGTTCCTTCACGCGGGTGCATAATACCGCTGATCGTGCGTATGGTGGTCGATTTACCCGCCCCGTTCGATCCGATCAGCGTCACAATTTCACCCTCATCCACGTGCAGACTGATGCCGTGCAGAGCATGAATATTCCCATAATAGGTATGGACATTTTCAAGTTGCAGCAGTGTTTTTTCAGCCATGTCTCAACAACTCCAGTGCCCGCCGCCCCAGATAGGCTTCGATCACCCGCTCGTCACGTTGAATATCAGCGGGCAGTCCCTCGGCGATTTTTTGCCCGTAATCCAGCACGGTCACTTTGTCTGATATGGTCATTACCACCTGCATGTCGTGTTCAATCAGCAGAATCGTCAGCTCCCGTTCGTCACGCAGCCGCCGGATGAAACCGATCATATCATGGGTTTCATTGGGATTCATTCCGGCTGTGGGTTCGTCCAGCAGCAGCAGTTTGGGGTGCGTTGCCAGCGCCCGCGCCACCTCTAAACGGCGCTGCTGACCGTAAGGCAGGTTTTTGGCAAGGTCTTCCTCATGCCCTTTTAGCCCCACGTATTCCAGCAGTTCTTCCGCTTCT
Organism: Anaerolineae bacterium; assembly: GCA_008933735.1. Taxonomy (GTDB): domain Bacteria; phylum Chloroflexota; class Anaerolineae; order Aggregatilineales; family J027; genus SB15. The sequence goes on from WBUL01000009.1 coordinate 57,204, forward strand.
TTTTTCGCATTTTTTTCTTCTTCCCGCACCCAACGGGGTTTGAGAATATCGCCCGCCCATCCGGCTTTCAAACGGTGGTGCATCCCGACCAGGACATTTTCCAAAGCGGTCAGGTTGTTAAACAGGCGAATCGTCTGGAATGTGCGGGCGATTCCAATTCTCGTCAGTTGGTTAGGGCGCATTCCACTGATTTTACGTCCGTCAAACAGAACCTGACCGGTGGTCGGTTTGTAATAACCCGTGACCACGTTAAAGAAGGTCGTTTTACCTGCCCCGTTTGGCCCAATAATGCTGTTGATGGAGCGGGTTTCCAGCATGTAGTCCAGTGTATCTACCGCGACCAGCCCTCCAAAGTTCTTTTTGACCCTTTTGGCTTCCAGCAGAATGGTCATGTATTTGCTCCCTGATTTTGCTCACGCGCTTTGGTTCTGACAGGGAAAAGCCCCTGTGGACGGAAGACCATTATGAATAACAGCCCCGCACCGAAGAATACCCAGCGCAGACTTTCCACCGGTTCGTCGGGGAAGGCATCCGGCAGCACCTGAGCAAGATACACCCCGTCAAAAATGGAGATAATCAGGCCGCCAACCAGCACACCCCAGACGCTGCCGCGTCCACTCAGCACCACAATGATAAGCAGCGTAATGGATACCTGAAAGCGGAAGAGTTCGGGGAAAATTGCGCCGAGCATGGACGCATAGACCGCGCCCGCCAGTCCCGAAAACGACGCCCCAATTGCAAACGCCAGGAGTTTGGTACGGATGGGGTCAACACCCATGAAGTCCGCTGCCGTTTCATCTTCGCGGACGGCTTTCCAGGCCCGCCCCAGTCGGGAGTCATCCAACCGCCGTGCGGCCACCAGAATGATGCCCGTCACGAAAATAATGGCATAGTACCAGAAGGTTGGATTCACCCCAACCCGCAGACTGTTTTTCTCCATCCCGAAACTCTCTTCAACGAGCCTGAAACTGGGCTTGCCCAGTGGGGTAAGGCCCTGGCTGCCACCTGTCAGGTTAATGTCTTCAACAAGTTCCCAGGATTTGAGTTCAAACTCACGGTCACTGGCGATAACCCGCATGACGCCTGATGCGATCAGCAGCACAGCGATAATCGCCACTGTCCGCACTAACCTGTCACGCTGGAGGCTTTCCATGTCTACTATATCTCGGCGTATGACACGAATAAGCAAATTGATCAGCAGCCACCCTGCAAAAAGGACAAAGATAAAGGTCAGTCCGTTGAGATAGTGAACGGGGCGAAAAGCAAAGGAAAAATCCCCAAGATTACGAACAACCGTAGGGATAATTTCTCCAAAGGCCAGCGTGACAATTGCCAGGTAGTCCCCACGCAGTCTGAGCGTGGGCGCACCGATAATCATCCCGAAAATTGAGGCGACAACCGCACAAACCCAGATCGCAAGGAAAAAACTGAGTTCAATATCATGGCTGGGCCAGGTCAAGATTCCGAAAGTATAAGCGCCAATGGCAAAGAAAGCCGCGTACCCCAGATCGAGCAGCCCTGCAAAGCCAACCACCACGTTTAGTCCCTGGGCCAGCGCCACAAAAATCAGTGCCCGGTTGACCTGTGTAAGCAGCCCAAAGTCGGTCATCTTTTCAAGTTCACGCAGAATGAAGGGCGCAGTCAGGGCAATGATGCCAACGGTCACGATCTGGATATTTCTTGGCAAAATCTGAATGTAGTTAAATAACCATTGGGCAATGACCACACAGGTGATAAAAATCAGAGTCAGGTAAATCAACTTCAGCAGGTCAAAACTAATCACCTGGTTGAGAAGTCCCGCCACCACCGTCGTGGCAAGAAATCCCCCCACAGCAACCAACTGCTGCTGGTTGGAAGGTAGCGCCTGAAAACGGTGGCGGAGGAGCGTTAGATTGTTTTGCATATCATCCCCCTAAACCTTCTCGATGGATTGCGTTGACCCAAGAATGCCGGACGGACGGAAGACGAGCAGGAGAATCAGGATGCCAAAGATGATCGCTCGTGACCATTCTCCGCCAATGTAACCATCGCTTAAGGCTTTGAGCATTCCGATGATAAACGATCCCATCACTGCGCCGCGAATGTTGCCGATGCCACCCAGGACTGCCGCCGTGAACGCCATTAACCCTGCCTCAAATCCCATCAGGAAGCGCCCAGAGTTGATGTACAGCCCCCAGATCAGGCCTGCGGCACCTGCCAGTGCCCCACCTACGAAAAAGGTCATGGAAATGATGCGGTTGACATTGATGCCCATCATGGCAGCCGCTTCACGGTCCTGAGCACAGGCACGCATGGCCTTGCCGATGCGGGTGCGGTCAATAAACAGTGCCAGCACAATCATAAGGGGAATCGTAACTGAGAGAAGAAATACATCTTTCGTTGTGAAAAAAATAATCACCGGTTCTAAATCAAACCATTCCCGAAATACATCCTTGGTGGGGAAGTAGCGCGGGTAGGCGATCTGGGTAGCCCCTTTCCAGATGGCAAAAATCGCTTCCAGCGCGAAGGACATGCCAACGGCGGTTAAAAGCGGCGCGAGGCGAGGCGCACTGCGAAGCGGGCGATAGGCAATCTGGTCGATGACCACGTTCAGCCCGCCGGTCACTGCCATTGTAATCAGCAGAATAAAAGGCAGCAGCAGGTATAAGTCCGCTCCGGTCAGGGGCGCAGCCGGGTTAAAGTACTCAAACAAAGTCAGGGAAAACAGAAACCCGAATGCAAACAGGTCACCGTGAGCAAAATTGATGAGTTCGATGATGCCGTAGACCATAGTGTAACCAAGCGCAATGAGCGCCAGATAGCCGCCAATGGTCAGCCCATTCAGCACCTGCTGGACGAAAACTTCTTGGTCAATACTCATCCCAAACATTTGGAACCCCCACGCTGAAAAATAAGAGTAGGAGAGGACAATGATTATCCTCTCCTGAGTATGTGGTTTATGCGTTGACTAGGGCATAGGCCGGACTAGCCTGGGCAGTTCTCATGAGTGGTCGGAGTAACCAGCGTGCCTTCCACAAATCCGCCATCCACGACGCGGTAACCGTAGAAACCCGCCAGCGTGGAGTCGCCATTTTCATCAAAGCTGAAAGTAGAGGCAATACCTTCAAAGTCCGTCGTATTACGCATGGCTTCCAGAATTGCGCCGCGTTCCGCGACGCCAGCGCGGGCAATCGAGTCCAGGATGACCTGCATGGACTGGTAGGCGTAAACCGAATAGGGATCGGGTTCTTCGTCAAACTGTTCTACATAGTCGTTGTAGAACCGCTGGCCGCCTTCAGTTTCCAGGGTGCTGGGCAGCGGGCCGGGGAAGGTGAGGTAAACATTATCATTGGCAATTTCTGCCCCGCCAATCTGGTCAAACAGACTGGCGCTTGCTAAACCATCCGGGCCCATGAACTTGATGCCGCTGCTGAACAGACCCAATGCGTCCATTTGCTGAATAACCTGCGGGCCGCCCGAATCCATCACAAAACCACCGTAAACCAGGGTCGCGCCAGAAGCACGGACATCCGTCAGCAGGGCACGGAAGTCAATGTCGGTGGATTCAACGCTGCTGCGCCCGACCACTTCCAGACCAATTTCTTCGGCATGGCGGGCAAATTCATCTGCAATACCTTTACCGTAGGCCTGGGTATCATCCAGCACGTAGACTTGCTCGAAGCCGAGGCAAACCGCCCAGGATGCAGCGCCAGGGCCCTGTACATCGTCGGAGCCGTGTGTGCGGAAGTAATTCACCTCACCACTGGGGCGGTAGATGTCCGGTTCGCCTTCTTCGCAGGTTTCACAGGCATGGGTCAGCCCTGCATAGGTATTCGCCGGGGAAATCTGGGCAATGCCTGCCTCATTGGTGATGGGCATACTGACCTTAGCCGCGCCGCTGTTGTAGGTTCCAAAGTAAACCATACACTGCGGATCATTAACGCAGCGCTGAGCATTTTCGGCTTCAATCGTACCGTCCCATGCCCCTGTGGTCGGAGAGGCATCATCCAGAAATACAATTTGAACTGTGAATCCAGCCGGGCCCTCGCCGTTATTATCAGCCAGATAATGCTCAAGCGCCAGACCAGCCGCTTTCTGCATACTCTCACCAATGGCCTGTGTTCCTCCGGTCAGAGGCCAGCTTGCGTAAATCTTGATGACCGTATCATCCTGAGCCGTGACTGGAACAGCCACTGCCGCGAGTACTACAACCAGCACAAACAACGTCAAAAGGCGGGAAAAAATTCTACGCTTCATATGAAAAACTTCCTTAAATTGATCTGTAATTTAGGTCTCGCAGATAGTACCGCTTTGGAACAAACATTTCAAGAAAATAGCCCGAACCGGGCAGCAGTTCAGGCTAAAAGTTCAAGAATAGGGGGACAGAATTGGCGCGAATCTACAAAAACTGGGCGACAACGCGCCTCACGCCTTCTTCAATTGAGATTCGGGGTTCAAAGTGCAGCAGAGCACGCTGGCGGTCAAGGTTGGGGTATTTTTCCAGCGTCATGCGCTCTGGCAGTGGAATTAAATCCCAGTAATCTTCAACATTGACCCCCACCAGATCGGCGATATACCGGGCCAGCCATTCAGTTTCAATAATATGAGGGTGCCCGATGTTAATGATATGACAGCCGCTTAAATTCACCGTTTCGGCAATCGCCCGCACCGCGTCGTCCATGTGCAGCCAGCCGCGCTTGCTGTTCTGATGCACAGTGATGCGCTGGTGTTTGGCGAGTCCTTCGGCAAAGCGGATCATGGCCGAGCGATGCGCCCCCCGCGTTTCATCTTCATGATAAAACATAAAGGGGCGCAAAATGACAACATCCAGCCCATATTCGCGGTGCTCGTATTCCAGCAGTTTTTCGCTGAGATACTTGGTCAGACCATAGCGGTTAGTCGGCACCAGGGGATCAAGGGTTTCGACCTGTTCTCCGGCGGTGTTCCCGTAGACTTCAGAAGTCGAAAAATAAACCATTTTTGACCCGAAAATTTTGCACATCTGGGCGATGTTGTTGGTGCCGCTGAGGTTGGTATCCACTGCCATATGAGGGGAGCCTTCGCAGGTTACGCGGCTGACCATCGCTGCCAGATGAAAAACCACTTCGGGCCTAAAAGTCTGGAAGGTGGGCAGCAGATCATTCGGGAAAACAATATTTGTCTGCGTGTAATCATCATACCAACCGGGCTGCAAATCGGCACGGACGACCTGATGGCCGTTCTCCCGGAGTTGGCGCACCAGATGCACCCCGATGTTCCCTTCTGACCCTGTAATCAAAACACGCACGCCAGAATTTCCTTTCACTAAAACCGAAAAATTCTACCACTTTTTCCAGTAGACGACAGCGTAATCCTCCTGTAATCTCACAATCACGTATGAGGAGATAAGTCCATGTACAGTGGCGAATGGTGGCGATTTATCTATGCCGATGACGCGGAAAAAACACCGGGGGTAACGTGGCAGCTTATCAGGCGTGTTCTCAACTACGCAAAGCCCTACTGGTTTAAACTCACGCTGATGCTTGTAACGATCATCATCAGCGCGGGGCTGTCCATGGTCGTGCCATTGGCACTGCGTGAACTGATTGATCATGCCATCCCTGAAAAAGACGCCTCAAGGCTCAATTGGCTGGCACTGGCATTGTTTTTCATCCCAATTTTCAACAGTGCCGTGCTGACTTTTCAGCGCTGGTTGAATTCGGATGTCGGGGAAGGGCTGATCTTTGATCTGCGGCGCGAACTGTATAACCATATGCAGCGCATGTCCGTGCGGTTTTACGTCGCCAATAAAACAGGCGAACTGATGAGCCGTCTGAATAACGATGTGGTGGGCGCACAGCAGGCCATTAACAACACCTTTGTGGCGTTGATTACCAACAGTGTTACGGTGATAGGTGTTCTGATCGTCATGCTCTCGCTGGAGTGGCGTCTGACACTGGCAGGTCTGGTGATACTTCCCCTGGTGATCATTCCAGCGCGGCGTTTCGGACGAAATCTACGAACGGTGGTGCACGAGGCCATGACCCTCAATGCCAAGATGAACGCCGTCATGAACGAAACCCTGAATATTAACGGGATTATGCTCACCAAGCTGTTCGGGCGGGCGAGCGATGAATCGTCCCGGTTCGAAGATCGGGCACGAAAAGTGGCAGATATTGGCGTGCAGCGGGCCGTGATGGGCAGCGCGTTTTTTGCGATTCTTGGTCTGGTGGGTGCATTTGGGACGGCGGTGGTGTATTGGCTCGGTGGGCATCTGGTCTTAAGCGGAGCCCTGACGGTCGGGACACTGGTCGCATTTGCAGCCCTGCTTGGAAATTTATATGGCCCATTACAGGCGCTGGTCAATGCCCCTGTGGAACTGGCCTCAAGTCTGGTCAGCTTTGAGCGGGTCTTTGAAGTGGTCGATCTGCCCGTTGAAGTTAAGGAGAAAGAAAATCCGGTCGCACTGAAAAGCATCCAGGGCAAAATTGAATTTGAGGACGTAACGTTCAGCTATAACGCTTTAAAGGCTCCCAGCCTGAGCAAAGCCAACCGTTTTGGTGAAGAAAATATCGAAGCCGTGCTGAGCGACGCTCCTGTAGATGGCAAGAGTTCACCCCTCTCTCAGGCACGCACGGACGCGGTACAAAATCTCAACTTCACGATTGAGCCGGGCCAGCTAGCAGCGCTGGTCGGGCCAAGCGGCGCGGGAAAAACCACGATTACCTACCTCCTGCCCCGCCTGTACGACCCGACTTCAGGGGTGATTCGGATTGATGGGTATGATCTCCGTGACGTGGGGTTGAAGGATTTAGCGGATAACATCGGCATGGTGACACAGGAATCGTACCTGTTCCACGATACCATCCGCACCAATCTGCTGTATGCCAAGCCGGATGCATCGCTTGCAGAACTGGAAGCCGCCTGCAAAGCCGCCAATATTTACGACTTCATCAGTGAACTGCCCAACGGATTCGATACCATTGTGGGTGAGCGCGGCTACCGTCTGAGCGGCGGCGAAAAACAGCGTATCGCCATTGCCCGTGTGATTCTGAAAAACCCACAGATTCTGGTACTTGATGAGGCAACCTCACATCTCGATTCACAGTCAGAAGTGTTGATTCAGAATGCCCTGGAAAAACTGATGCAAGACCGTACCAGTTTAGTCATCGCACACCGCCTGAGTACCATTCTGGCTGCTGATGTGATCCTGGTGATGGACAGAGGGCAGTTGATCGAGCGCGGTACCCATGAAGAACTGCTGGCACAGGGGGGGCTTTACGCGGAATTGTACGAAACCCAGTTCAAACTGAGGAGCGAAACGGCAGAAGTCTCCGAGGCGGCGATGGACTAGCAGTCTTGCTCATATGAGACCCGCCCGGCGGAGTGCCTGACGGTATTCTTCGGGCGTGTCCATATCCATCAGAATGGAATCATCCCGCGCGGCAACGTAGGCGATTTCATCAGGATAGGCGTTAATCACATCACGGGGGGCGCTGCCATCCGGCAAGTCCAATATTTCGGACCAATAGCGGCGGTCAATCAGAATCGGATGCCCCCGGCGCATGTTGTAACTGGGGGCAACAATGGTACCCCGCCCCTCCGCGTAAGCGATCAAAATTTCGGTGACCAGGCGGGCATTCACATTTGGCTGGTCGCTTAAAAATACCAGACAGGCTGAAACAGAATGGTGCAGCGCCTTTAACCCTGTTTTCATCGAGGAAAGCATTTCTCCGGTCGCGTAATCAGGGTTGTGGATGCTGCGAACCGTAAATTTTTGCAGCGCAGCACTGACTTTTGGGGCTTCATGCCCGGTGACCACAACCATATCGGATAGGCGCAGCAGCGTGACCCGCTCAACAATAGTTTCAATCACGGTTTTGTGCCCCCAGGGCAAAAGCGGCTTGGAGCGTCCCATCCGTTTGGAAAGACCGCCCGCTAGCACAACTGCCCCGACACGACGCTGTACCTCATAGATCGGACTTTTTTTGCGCCGCACACGCCCAATAGCGACCGACTCCACACGGGGCTGCTTCAAAATCATCTGGGCAACGCGGCGGGCTTTCAACCGTTCCAGGACACTGCTGCCCACCTGGTTCAGCAGCGGCACCACACGGGCACGCGGCGGAATCCCCTGCAAACCTAAGGTCTCATCGCGCACAATCTGAGCAACCCAGGCGGGTTGAATCGGCATTTCAACTGGGAACCCATACCGTTCTACAATAGGAGCAAGATTGTACACAGTTTCGTTGTTTAGTGGCTGCCCAATCGCATTCATCCCGACCACTGGAACAACCAGCGATGCATCATCCGGGATCACCGGCTCATGTTTTTGCGGCGCTTTGAGGGGCAAACGGCGCGACCCATCCGCCTCAATTAGAATCGTGTCAGAATCGACTCTGTCGGCAAGCGTGGAAATATATTCCGGGGATACACCAATCACCTTACCTCCCCAGGTGCGCTCATAGATAAACACCAGTCCATATTGATTCAGCGCTGTCGAAAGGGCCTGGGGCGAGCGAATCTGCTCGGTGGTCAGAGTGTGTGGGAAAGCGCGGAGTTCTTTTTCAGCGATGCGTGTGGTCGTCGTCGCCAGCACGCGCCACCCCTGTATTTTGAGTTCATAGGCCAGGCGCAGCATTGCAGAGGTTTTGCCACCTGCCCCAATAAACGCGACCATCTCCCCGCGCTGCACGTCCAGTGCTTTAGAGAGAAACATCCGAAACCGCCTCGGAGACCCGTAACAGGCTGCGAATTTGCGGAGCACTCAGGATGGCTTCCAGCACACCACCGCCAATCGCCAGCGCTTTATCTGAAATGGTGAAGCAGTGAGAAACCTCATCTCGCGGATCCAGATCCCCGATCTTGATCCCCGCTTCCGCCCATACGGAGGGGTGAATCAAACCGCGCACTACACCGGGAAATGAGGCGACAATGGGGTAGTCGTTCACTTTTGCGATGGTGCTGCCCTTTTCCACATGCAAACCGATATCTATCCCATTAGCAGGAATGACATGACCCGAAATCGGCGCACGCAGCACCCGTTCCGAGTCGTATCCAGCGACCTTACCGGGGGTTCCGGTATCGGCTTCTGCTGTTCCTTCCCAGTAGACTCGTCCCAGGCGGTGCCCACGATTAGTCTCAATCACTGCATGACACTGGCGGCCTGCTTCATATCCCGGTCCCAGGGCAACGACCAGCGGCGCATCCGTCATTTTTGTATCCAGTGGGTCTTTTTGCATCCGAGCATCCACCACGACTTGCGGAAGTAAATGGTGAATCATCTGTCCTGCCGGGTCAATCAGAATCGGAATAACATTCTTTTCCAGAATACCGGGTATCTGATCAGCATTTTTTGCCAGAAAGGATTGAATCCCTTCGACTTCATAATGCCCATTCTCAAAAATCGCGCTGCCAAAGCTGACAGTGCGGCGCACCAGCAGCGGCAGCGGACGTTCCAGCATAATAACCGGAAAACCCGCCCGCACCAATCGCGCCGCCACCCCGCTGGCAAGGTCACCTGCCCCGCGTATCACAACGAGGATGTTAGGAAAAAGCCACGCCAATCCCGTTTTCCCTCAATGTTTTCACCACCCTATCCGGGGTCAGTGGCAACCTGTCGATCCAGATACCTGTCGCATCGTGGATCGCGTCGGCAATTGCCGGGGCAAGCGGCAGAAAAGGCATTTCAGCCATCCCTCGCGCTCCCCAGGGACCAATCGGGTCAGCGTATTCCAGAATGACCGATTTGACTTCCTTTGGAATGTCATACACGGTGGGAATCAGGTAGGTGGACAGGTAAGGGTTCAGGATTCTGCCTTCCATGGAGATGAGATTCTCCATGATGGCATACCCCTGCGCCTGCACGACGGCGCCTTCAATCTGCCCTTTGACCTGCTGCGGATTCACCGCCCGCCCTACATCGTTGGCACTGATCACCCGGATCAGGTCAACGTGGCCTGTTTCAATATCGACCTCTACCTCCACGATCTGCGCGACGTAGCCATAGGCAAAATTCGGTTCACTGCGTCCTGTTTTGGGATCATAGGGGGTGGTTTTAGGGGGACGATACTGGTATACCCCCACCGCTGGACGATCTTCATCCTTCCATTTCTGTACCGCGATCTCCGCTGCACCGCGAATCGCGTTGCCCGCCATAAACGTCATGCGAGACGCGGACACACTCCCCGAATTGTCGGTGAAGGCGGTATCGCTGGCGATTAATTCAACTTTTTCCATCGGGACGCCAACGGCCTCTGCCGCCATCTGCATAATGACAGTGTGGGTTCCCTGCCCGACCTCAGCGGCAGCGTGGCGGACGACGACTTTTTCAATGGTCGCATCACCGTGAATCTCGATGGTTCCCCAGCAGTTTTCTGGTGCCCCAAAACTAAATCCCACATTCTTAAACGCACAGGCAAACCCGACACCGCGCCGTTTGGCTGGGTCGGCTGGCTGCTCAACGGGCAGGCGCTCGAAGGTGTCGTTTTTGCGCTGCCAGTAGCCGCTTTCCTCCGCGCATTTTTCCACCACCGGACCGATGGTCACGCCTTTAGGCATGGGCGTTCCCACGATAGCCAGTTTATCATCGGTCAGGAGATTCACTCGGCGCACCTCAACCGGATCCATGCCCAGGGCATCCGCGAGCCGATTCATCATTCCTTCGGCTGCAAATGCCCCCTGCGGCCCCCCAAATCCGCGAAACGCGCCTGTCGGAATGTTGTTGGTATATACAGCGTAGGTATCAATATGGGCGTTGGGAATCTCATAGGGCCCTGCGACCATCATATTGGTATTACCGAGCACTTTGGTGCTGGTATAGGCGTATCCGCCGGCATCTCCGACAACTTCCGCCTCCATTGCGACCAGTTTGCCATCTTTCCGGGCGCCCCATTTCGCCTTAATTGAAATCGGATGGCGTTTGTGGTGATATTTGATGGATTCTTCCCGGCTCCAGATGATCTTAACGGGACGGCGAAGTTTATAGGCCGCAAGCGCCAGCACAATCTGGACCGACATATCCTCCCGCCCCCCAAACGCGCCGCCAACCGCAGGATAGATGACACGCACCTGTTCCAGAGGCAGACTCAGTGCATGGGCGATCTGTTCCTGATCTTCATGTGTCCACTGTCCGGCAACAAGCACCGTCACACGCCCTTCGTCGTCGATGTAACCAATGCCCGCTTCAGGCTGCAAAAAGGCATGTTCCTGATAGGCGGTATGAAATTCTCCTTCCACCACCACATCCGCCTGCTGCCAGGCGGAGCCCATATCTCCCTTACGAATGCGATAATGGCACAGGATGTTCTTAGGGGTGTTCAAATGAAGCTGCGGCGCCCCATCTTTCATGGCCTCGTAAGGATCATAAACGGCGGGCAGGTCTTCGTATTCCACCTTAATCAGGTCACGGGCAGCAGCGGCGATTTCTTCTGTTTCAGCAACCACCAGTGCCACGTTATCCATATAGCAGCGCACGATGTCCGCGCCAGCCTGGTCACTGCCGGGGCCGCATAAAACGGGCTGGTCGGGCATAATCAATCCATAGCTGTTCTGGGGCACATCAACGGCGGTAAAAACGGCGATCACCCCAGGATAAGCCAGCGCTTCACTCGTATCAATGGACACAATGCGAGCATGGCTGCGAGCGGAAAAAAGAATTTTCATCCAGAGCTGATCTTCAAAGTTTACATCGCTGGGGTAAGGGGTCTTCCCTGTAACTTTGCCGACCGCGTCGGTGCGAATAACACTTTTACCAATGAGAGACATGGCTTATTTCTTTTTCTTGAGTTCAGCTTCCTGCTGAGCTAATTTGGCTTTGTATTCTTCAATTTGCTTAGTGCGTGTCTTGGCGAGTTTTTCCTGGTAACGGATGTACTTTTTGGTTTGTTTTCTGTCGCCCGCTCGCGGTTTGAGCACCCGGAATTCTTCCTCCGGGTCTTCGCCAATCACAGCAGAAACGAGGATAAATGTAAGCATCAGCAGCAGGAACCAAACGATAGCGCTCATGCCATATTCAAAATACTGCTCATTGCCCTTAATCTTATCAGCGAAATCCTGCGAATTATCGGACAGCAGTTTGACAACTATCGGGCCGATAAAATAGGCCATCGCGCCATAGGTGACTGCCAGAACCAACCCCATCGCGGGCAAGTATTTAACGTGTGCCGGTTTTTGTTTTTGCGCCTGCTTAACCATGACCCTTATCCTTTTGTGCTAACTCAAATGCTTCTAGTATCTTATAATACCCCGTACAGCGGCAAAGATTGCCAGAAATACTTTGTTCAATCTGCTCGCGGGTAGGATGAGGGATGTCATCCAGCAGTTTTGCCCCCGCCACGAGAAAGCCGGGCGTGCAGAATCCGCACTGTACAGCGCCAGCTTCAACAAACCCGCGCTGAATTGGATGCAAATGACCATCGTCTTTTGCCAGTCCTTCTACCGTGATGATTTCAGCGCCATGAGCACGAGGAGCGGGCACCATACACGCCATGACAGCCATTCCATCCAGAATTACGGTACATGCGCCGCATTCGCCTTCCGCGCAGCCCTCCTTTGTCCCGGTCAGGTTTAAATCCTCACGCAGAAAGTGCAGCAGTGTTTTATGGACGCCCCCTGTCACGGTGTAGGTTTCACCATTGACTGTTGTGGTCATGGTTTCGGCTTCGTCGCGTTCGTGATGTACTACCGCAGGCAGGGCTTCCTGAACAATTCCTTTGTGCTCGCCCCACAGCATGGCAGGGTTTTCAGGCCAATTTTCGGATTCTTTGCCATCACGGATACGCCGGAGGGCTCGGCTGACGTAAACACCGGTCATTTCAATACGGTAGCTGGCAGGCCCACGCACATCGTCAATCGGAGTGGGGGTGTGGGCAGCGAGTTTTGCCGCTTCGTAGATGGTTTCGTCCGTCAGTATCTTGCCCTGTAAAAAGTCCTCAACCGACGCCAGGTGTATGATCGTCGGCGCAACACAGCCCATAGTAATAACGGCTCTGGTAATGGGCGACAGGCGATCACCCTCAAAACCGAGTACGGCAGCAACATTCAGCACAGAAATGGCCTGAGCACGGCGCAGTGCTAATTTGAGGAAAATCCCGGCCTGATTTTGAGGAATGGCATCAAAAGTAATCTGCGTCATAAATTCGTCTGGACGCATTACGGTTGTGCGGTACCCAGGATAAAAATCTGCCAGTTCGACCGTGCGCTCACCCTGTTTGGAAACAAGAGTCACCCGGGCATTCAGCGCCATCAGGGGCGTGATCGTATCGTTTGCAGGGCTGGCGGTGATAACATTGCCCGCAACGGTGGCACGGTTGCGAATCTGCGGCGCACCCACTTCCCAGCACGCCTGCGCCAGAGGCAGGCCATATTTTCGGACAAGACCGCTACCCACGACATGATTATGGGTTACAAGCGAGCCAATGGTAATGCTGCTGCCGCTCATGGAAATATGGTCAAGACCGGGAACACGCGATACATCAATCAGTGTATCCACACCAGGGCGGGCACCCCGTTCCAATTCCAGGATAATGTCCGTTCCCCCCGCAATGATACGAGCACTTGAACCATACCGTTCCAGCAGGTCGATAACTTCCGGCACGGAAGTCACTGAGTAGTAATTCCGCCACATAAAGTAAACGTCTTTCCGATTTTTGCAGATTATAACACCTTTAACTGCGTAGTTTCTCCAGGAAATCGTCCACCGTTTCTTCTGGAGACATAGGGTCGCCCCCATACAAATCGTGCATGATCCCTTGATGTTTGATGAGCCATACATACAGATCCGCTTCGGTACGGTCGGGAAAATCCTTCAACATATTGTGCCGCCGAATCGCCCTCACCATGGGCATGTAGATATTGTCATACCAGCTTGCGACCCCTTCTTCCCATGTCGGCTCGCATTCGCAGTCCAGTCCCAGAAAATAGTGATGAACTTCAATATGGTTGAGGATTTGAGGATAACGAACAGGTTCTGTCAGGATAACCTCGCTGTCCGGACGCAGTTTTTTGAGATTGGTTTTGGCAAGGAAATCCGCGTATGCTGCTTTGGCGAATAAATCTTCAGGGGTTGTGTGTTCATCCAGGGGCACATCGGTCTTGAATTCGGTCACGTAGGCCTCGATAGTTTCCATATTGTTGGCACGGGCGACAGAAACACGATGATTACCGTCCACGACGAAGTACACATCCCCCACCTTATAAACCTCAATCGGTGGGAAGCCCGTCATACTCATCGTCAGCGCATCAACGGCCTTCCAGCGCTCCTTGCTGATGGATTTTCGGGGTAAAAAGCGGCGGTTGAAGTCATTGTGGCGGCCCACACTGCCGACAATTTTGTCTAACGGAATATCTTGCAGGCCCAGATAGCGGTCATCCCGCAGCCGGAGCTTTTGTTTAACTTCATCGAAGTTCAGCAGATCCACGTTTTTGCCACGCAGACGGTCAATCAGGTCGCTCCAGAAGGCACGGTTTCGCGCACGCTGGAAGTCTAACTCGGCCTGAGACTGGACAGAGCTAAAATCGGTGTCCATAGCGATCCTCCTGTACAAGCACAGGGTTATTTGTGAAATGATACGGCTGGTTTTAAGTAATCCTGATCAGGAATCAAAAGACGCTTAGGGTTAATATTCATGATGCGGGTATCATAGTATTGCGTTTCCGTAACTTCACGTCTGTCCCAGATATCGATATGCCCATGAATCATATATCGGGGTTTGCCGAGGCGCATGAACCAGAGCAGGGATTTAAATCCCTGATGCGGCGGGTCTTCTCGATCATGAATCCCACGTGGGGGGGAGTGTGTAATTAAATAATCTGCACCATGCCCATGTGTGCGCTGGTGAATCATCATCCGAGGCAGCAAACGCAGCGCAAAAACAGATACCTCCGCCTCTGTATACTGGACATTCTTGCCGTTGTAGTGAATACAGCCCTCCAAACCCACCAGCGCCAACCCCTGATAGATCACATATTTGAGATGCAGGCTTTCGCCACCAGGGCGGCCCGGTTCGTAATGGTCATCATGGTTACCCCGCACAAAAAACAGCGGCCGGTTGAGCGCAGAAGCGATGAATTCCAGATAACTGGGTTCCATATCGCCACAACTAACGATGAGCGAGACATCACCATAGGTATTCCTAAGATAGTCCTGCCTGAGCATTTCAGGCAAGCGCTGATCACTGACTGCCAGGATTTTCATAGATTCTAATCAAAAAAACACGCTTTTTTTGTGAAAGTTTCTTAAATTTCCAACCCTGTCAAGAATCATTTGATACGACATCTTCAATTTTGCCCATCCATTTCATGGGCTTGCCGTCGCCGCCCCGGTAAATCATGATGATTTCCGCAAGGATGCTGACCGCGATTTCCTGCGGCGTTTCAGCGTTCAGTTCCAGACCCAGGGGGGCATGAACGCGATCCAATGACTCACGGGAAATGCCTTTTTCCTCCAGCGCTTTAACGGTCAGTGCCCAGCGCCGCCGTGACCCGATCAGTCCGATGTAGGCTGCTGGTGTTTCGAGCAGGGAAGGAATAAGTTTCTCATCAACAGGCAGGCCGCGCGTCACCGCCGCTATATAGGTATTGGCATCAATGATGATGTGGCTGGCAACTTCACCAGGCGGAACCACCAGATACCCATCCAGCCCGGCCACATAGGTATCATTACAGAATTCAGGGCGGTCATCGCTGAGGATCACCCGAAATCCCGCCCATTTGCCAAGCTCAGCCAGTGCCTTGCCTACATGCCCGCCGCCAATCACGAGGAGAGTCGGTGCGGTGACAATGGGTTCGATGAAAAGCTGGATCGTTCCGCCACAAATACCGGGGTCGCCCGCACCAATGTCATTCAATGTGTATTCAACGATGGTGGATTCACCTGTATGAATCGCCTGAATCCCGTCCTGAATCACACGGGATTCCATCTGTCCGCCGCCAACCGTACCGACAATCGCGCCATCCGGCCAGATGATCATTTTGCTGCCGACATGGCGTGGTACAGAGCCTTTCACACTGATGACAGTCGCTAAAGCAGCCTGCAAACCTTCTTTTTGAATGCGGAGCAGCGTTTCAGTGACGGCAATTTGCTCACT
This sequence comes from Anaerolineae bacterium, assembly GCA_008933735.1. Classification (GTDB taxonomy): domain Bacteria; phylum Chloroflexota; class Anaerolineae; order Aggregatilineales; family J027; genus SB15. The sequence continues at coordinate 73,250 of WBUL01000009.1, forward strand.
CATGTCCGGCTGTTCTCGTATTCCTCGTCGGTATATACCCGCCAGCCTAGAGTCTCATTATGTTCCAGCCGGGCAATTTCCTCGGTGGGGATAGCGACGAGGGTCGCTGAACCTTCGACAGCAACCGTGCCGTCTGGCAAAATGACTTCTCCTTCGACCTGAGCAATTCGCCCTTTATCCTTAACGACCCACCCCCGCACCTGAATATTGGTATCCAGGGGAACGGATACGCGATACTTCAGCTCCATTTTGGCGGTGAACATCAGGCGGGTATCGGACGCCCCGGACATGATGGATCTTCCCATTGTCTCATCCAGCATCGCAGCAACAACACCGCCATGCACAATGCCGGGATAACCCTGGTGTTTATCACAAACGCGCGTTTGAACCTGAACATGACCAGGTTCGGTATTTTCAAAGCGGAGCTTCAGCCCCGCCTCATTTTTGAGCCCGCAGACAAAACAAAAATTGGAATTGGGTTGATAGTCGGGCATGTCGATCTCGCTAATGGGAATATCCGTCGGCAAAAGTATCAATCATCAATCTCACATCAGGGCCAAGCGGATACAGGATCGGGCAGGTCGCGCCGTGCTCAATATATTCACGTACTTTGGCACGGACTTCCTTCGGAGTGCCAGATGCGGTAATCATCTGCACCACATCATCGGGAACAAGCGCCATCGCCTTTTCGATTTGTTCTTCAGTAGCAGGCCAGGTCAGCACCTGGGAAATTTCATCCAGCAGTTCCTGGCTCACACCGCTGGCTTTCATAATATGCGGCTGCTGCCCCAGATATTGGGTGACCAGCTTTCGTGCACCGTCCAGCGCCTTTTTGCGGTCATTATCAACGGAGCAAACGACCAACTGAGGACGGTCAATATCATCAAGTTTACGCCCGCCGATTTTTGCGCCTTCCTCAAGCTGTGCCAGCGCCTCATTATTATATTTCGGCGAAACCAGATAATTCAGTACCGCCCCGTCGGCAATTTCACCCGCCAGTTTCATCATTTTAGGCCCGGTTGCGCCGATCATGATCGGCACATGACGCGCTTCTTTGCGTCCATGAACCACATCCAGTTCAATACCCGTTACATGGACAAACTCACCATGAAAAGTCACATTTTTTTCCATTGCCAACAGACGGCGGGTCACCATGATATATTCGCGCATTGCCAGCAACGGTTTGGTTCGGTCAATACCTACATTCTTCGCCAATGGATCCCACCAGGCCCCTAAACCACAGATGATCCGGTCAGGCGCAAGGTCATCCAGGGTCAGAAAGGTGGCGGCGGTCAGGGCAACATTGCGTGTCCAGTTGTTGATAACGCCCGACCCGACTTTGATCCGCGAGGTGTGTGCAGCAAACGCGGCCATCGGCACGATGGCGTCTCGAACCAGGCGGCTTTCGGCCTGCCAGACAGCCTCAAAGCCTTTTTCTTCAGCGTATTTGACGTATTCTATCCCCTCACGAATATCGTGAGCGTCCTGTAGGTAAAGTGCTACACGGTCAGCCATTTTTACAGAAATCCTTTAATATTTAGCGCTCTCAGGCCTTACGCCTGCGGAGCAACCCCAAGATAATCAATGATAGGTTCACCCAGTTTAGCAGCTAATTCCTGATACAGGGTTAAATCTTCAGGCGAATCAACATCCAGACTCATGCGTTCGGATTCATAAATGTGTACTTCTGCTCCCGCGAGTTCCGCGGCCTGAATATGCCGCTTAAAACTGCCCACCCCAAAGCCATAATCAATAATATCAGGCGGGCGCATGAACATGGCATTAGTTCCATCCCGGCGGCGGTCAGGCGCGATGACCACACTGTGTTCAAATCGCCCCAGGTCAATCATCGCCTGCACATCATCACAGTGGATCAGCGGAATATCGGCAGGAAGCACCAGCGTCGCGCTGGTGCCCCACGACATGAGCATTCGGCTGGCACGATGCAGGGCAGTATTGAGTTCTGGTGTGCCGCTTTCCTGGAGGGTGTGAACACCCTGGATGGCGCGGGCAGCGGAGAGCGCTTTCATATCCCGGCTGATGACCAGCACCCCAAAGATACCAGGGGATTGGGTCAGAACTTTCAAATTATGAATCAGCATATGGAGTGCCAGTGTTTCACGTTGGTCAGAGGAAAGAACAGCGGCTAAACGGCTTTTTGCCCGGTTGAGAGGTTTAATCGGAACCATTGCCCAGATGCTCATGTCATACCCTCCAAAAATTGCAGAATTTCCCTTGCCAGCCGCTCCCGATCTGCTGGTGTCAGCATCAAAATATTGGTTTCGAGATAGGCTCCCTGCTGAGGCGCATCCCCTTTATCGACCACGAGTGCGTCAATCAATCTGTCGTAATAGCGTGCGATCCCAGTATTCGACGCATCAACGCCCAGTTCACGCATGATCTTGTCCGCCGGGCCTTTGACTGCTTTGCCATGAATTAACGGGCTGACGGCGACACATGGTACGCGGCGCAGGCGCAGGCGGTCGCGCATGTCACCAACGCTCAGAATCGGGTCAATCGACAGGATCGGATTTGATGGGCAAATCACGATGGCATCTGCCTTTTCCAATACATACGCTGCTTCGTCTGTGATTGTGGCATTTCCATCATACCATATTCTGGTGACGGTGGGCTGCCAGCGATGCCGAACAAAATAATGCTGGAAAACCAGGGTGCCATGTTCTGCTGTATCCACCATCGTGGCGAAGTGATCATTGGTAGCTGGTAGGATGGTATGGTCAATCTGAAGCGCCTGACTCATTTTACGAACAATCGCGGTCAGGGTTTCGCCCTGCGTCAACAAATGCGTGCGTAAGATGTGAGTCGCTATATCTCTGTCTCCCAATCGAAACCAGGGGGTCTCACCGTACTTTTCCAGCATTCCCAGCATCTGCCAGCTTTCATCCACCAGTCCCCAACCAGTCTGCGGGTTGGCGATTTCTGCCAGGGTATACATCACTGTATCTAAATCAGGAGAAATATGTAAGCCATAATGGGTAAAATCATCACCTACATTGACAATGACGGTGAGGTGGCCAGGGGGAAGACACCGCGCCAACCCGTGTGCTAATTTGGCGCCACCGACTCCCCCCGCCAGGGCAACCACATTTTTTACCGCCATAGGGTGAGCTCCTCAACCCTCTTGCGATCACGCTCGCGTTCTTCTGCTGGATAACCGAGGGTAATCAGCGCCTGAGGCTGCCAATCCTCTGGCAAATTGAGCGCTTCCCGGACAACATCAGGACAGAAAAGCGGCGCACACATCCAGCACGCACCTAAACCTGCCGCATGTGCCCCCAGGAGTAAATTCTGGCCCGCCATTGCCGTACTTTGTACCGCCATCAGGTATTCGTTCAGACTCCGGCGGCTGTCGGGATAAGTGTCCATATCTGCCATCGTCATGCAAAGGCAGATCAGTACGACAGCACCGGTGATGCGAGCATATGAACGAGACACATCTTTTTCAATAACAGCCTCCCCCACACCATCCGCCGTCAAATCACGGCGCAGGCGGCTCCCCATCGCCTGGGCAAGATGTTCTTGTGTTTCCTTTGATTCAACCACCACAAAGCGCCAGGGCTGACGGTTATGGGCGGATGGCGACCAGTGCGCCAGCTCTAAAATCTGCTCGATAGCTGCACGATCAACAGGGCGAGATTGGTACTGGCGTATGGAACGGCGAGACTTGATGAGGGCGGCGAGATCGCTCAAAGGTATAAATCCTGGTCTGGGGGACGGGTGAGTTCAACGGCGTAACTTTCAACGGGCTGCCACGCAACCCCGCGAATCAACACAACCGGTTGGCCTTCGTCCGCCTGCCCGCTGATGAGCCCAGCGGCAGCGGCAAGTTCATCGGCAATCGGTGTCAGCGTGGCCTGTAACGTCCGCCCAAAAAGATCAGGCTGTCCGCGCTGGTCAATCATCGCGGGCACGCCCGCAATTCCAATCGCTACCCCGACGTTGCCAGGGCGAAAAGGGCGTCCATGAGTATCGCTGATGATGATGCCAATCTGGGGACCATATTTTGCTTCCAACGTTTGGCGCAGGTCATGGGCGGATTTATCCGGATTTTCCGGCAGCAGCAGGACTTTGTTTTGACTATCAAAGCCAACGTTGGACTGGTCAATTCCCGCGTTCGCTGACGTAAAACCGAGTTTGTGCCGCACAATGAATACATATGGTGCCAATCGTGAAATCCGCTCCGTATATTGCAATGCCAGTTCGATAATCCGGGGGTCTTTGAGGGTAATTTGGGCGATTTCCTCTGCGCGGGCCGAGGGTGTTACGGTGTTCAGATCCACGAATCGTCCCTCAGATTTAGAGACTATTTTGGAACTTACCACCAGAAGATCACCATTCTGCAAGTGCAGGTTCGCCTGTTGCAAACTCTTGATGATAAGGGCAGCAAGGTCATCGCCAGGTTGGATAAGCGGCAGGCCGGGAATGGCCTGCATCGTGATCTGTGTATTAGGCAAGGCCAGTAATCCGTATTCCTGCGCCTTTGACCTGATATTTTTTATTGATATACAGCAGGACAGGCGTCAGGGCTTCGGCAGCAACCGCGTTTGCCAGGGGGCCAGCATCAATTCCTCGCATCCCGGCGGCTTCAACCAGTTGGATGACGTTTTGTTTGGCCTCCTCGTCATCACCACAGACCAGCACATCACAGTTTACATCGTGTTCAAGTTTTTTAAGATGCACTGCGCTCACATTCTGAAAAGCCGCTACGACTCTGACTTCATCACCGAGCATATCCCGCGCTTCGAGCGCGGCAGAATGACCTTCTGGAATATACACCGATGTGACCGCAGGGGGTTTGATGGGCACAGAAACATCAACCAGAATTTTGCCGGAGAGATGTGCCTTGACGCTTTCCAGCGTGGATTTATGGGCGTCATAGGGAACACTCAGCACGACGATATGTGCCTGCGCGGCTGCGTCTTCATTGCCTGTGCCGCTGATGTATTCGCCCCCAAGCAGCTTATTCAATTCGTCCGCCTTATCCGCGCCGCGCTGGGCGTTCCGCGAACCTATCACCACCTTATACCCGGAATTTGCCCAGCGTAATGCCAGACCTGACCCCTCCTTGCCCGTGCCACCCAGCACCGCTATGGTAAGAACCGTTGTTTCGTCTCGTTCTGTCACAAAAAAAATCCTCTCTATTAAATTGTCATTCTAGCGAACTTTTCATAGCGTTCCCAGACCGCAGGGGCAAGCGCACGGGCTTTTGCGGCAATTGCCTGTTCATCCAGAATAAGGATTTTCCGGTCTTTCATCAAGACTTGACCACTGGCGATGGTGGTACGAATCATTGAGGCTTCAAAACCAAAAATCACGTGCCAGGGCAGGTTGCCAGCGCTTAAGGGAGTCAAGGGATAATAATCCACGATCATCAGGTCGGCTGCCGCACCGGGTTCGATGACCCCGATTTTCAAATCCGGGAAAAAGGTTTCTACCAGGCGGGCATTGTTTTCAATCGCCATCTGTGCGATGCCGTCTCCAGGGGCGCGACGAGGGTCACGATGAACGATCTTATGCAGCAAATAGGCGGCTTTCCACTCCTCCCACATATTGCTGGAAAAGCCATCGCTGCCGAGGCAGAGACGCATCTTCGCCGACAGCATCGCGTCCAAGGGAGCAGCGCCAACCGCGTTATTCATGTTGCTGCGCGGCTGGTGGGTTACCCAGGTCTGGGTATCACGCAGAATTTCCAGTTCCCAGGGATCGCAGTGCACGACGTGGGCGACAATGGTTCTTTCTCCTAAAATTCCCGTGTCCTGCAAGCGATGAATCACCCGCCTGCCGGATTTTTGCAGGCTGTCATATTCATCGGCCTCGTGTTCCGCCACATGAATATGGAAGCCGCTGCTCACAGTCCGTCCGGCTGCTGCACAGTTTTCCAGAGTTTCATCAGACAGGGTTAAACTGGCATGGAGACCAAATGTTCCGGCGATATTTTTACGGGTTGAAGCTGCTCTGATAAACCGGATATTTTCATCGATACCGGCACGGGCTTTCTCCTTGCCATCCCTATCCGTGACTTCATAGCACAACACGGCCCTCAAACCCGCCTGCTCAACCACATCTGCAATCACATCCAGGCTGCCCCCGATAAAATTGGGGCTGGCATGGTGGTCAATCAGCGTGGTAGTACCATGTTTGATGGCATCTACCATGAACACTATCGCGCTCATACGGACGGCATCTTCATCAAGTGCTTTATCCAGAGGCCACCACAGCCGCTGCAAAATTTCAGGGAAATCTTTGGGCGCTGGACCGGGAATCGCCATTCCACGTGCATACGCCCCATAAAAATGGGTGTGGGCGCAGATGCTGCCGGGCAGAATCAGCCCGCCGTTTGCATCAATCGTTTCGGCATTTGGATGCTGTCTTTCCAGCTCGGACGAAGGCGCAACCGCTGTGATTTTTTCTCCGTCGATTAAAACCGCATAATTTTCATGGACTTCATTTAGATTCTGTACTACCGTTGCATTTTTAATCAGCACACGCATCAGTCCTTTTTAATCCAGCGGCGTCGAAAGCATAATCGGGCCGCCCTGTTTTTCTATTTCCTGTTTAATTTTCTGCACCGTGTCTTCGAAGTTGTCTTCGATGGGAATCCCTTCTTCCCCGTAGACAGATGCAATCACTTCCCCATTTTCGCACAGCACCCGCACAGTGGGGGTCTGAGCGGGATATTCCTGGGTGGCCGCAAGCTCCCAGGTGCGCTGCGGACGGTAGCCTGCGTCCTTCAGCACATAAAATACCCGATCTACGAGATGATCCGCCTGGCTGTACAGGTCATCAATCTCCTTCGCGCTGATAAATCGATCCCAGGTGGTGTAAATGAATGCAAAACGGCGTTTGTGGGTATTGAGAATCGGCGGCACCTTCGCCTGAAGCTCCCGAAACTGGATTTTGTAGTAGCGCTCGTGCGCGTTTTTGTGCTTGGGCTCGTCCGGCAGCAGTTCCAACCGGGTCGCCAGCTCGTGTCCGGTGCGCCGCGCGTAATAATGAATCCCGCCGTTGAGATCACCAAATGCCTGCCCGCCAAAAAACAGGGCCAGGTATTCCATGTAAATACCCTTCGGAGTCTGCGACTGGGGAACACGGTACCATTTCTGCTCAAGAGCGATCTTGAAGTCCTTTTTGCGCTTGATGACCCCTACCAGCACACGATCTTCCGGATGCATCACTGCTCGTCGTTCAGCCAGCCGGCTTCAATTTCCTTAATCTGGTTGTAAAGCTCGTCCCGTTCCCCGGCAAGCTGACGGTAAAGCTGAACATCACGGGGAGACATATTTTCGGTATGGCCACCGACTGATTCCATCAACGCATCGATTTTTTTATCCAGCTCTTCGTAAGCCAGCACCAATTTCTGATAAAGCTGTGCCTGGGTCAAATCATCTGACATTAATCATCAGCCTCCTCATCCTCCTCCCTTGTGTGCGGGCCAATCACCCGATGATGTTTGTTTTTTTTGCGAATGCCATACGTATCTGAAACTACGTAAAGCGGGCGGCTGCGTGTTTCATCATAAATTCGGGCGATGTACTGCCCCATAATGAAGGAAAAGAAGAGCTGGAAAGCCGTCAGAATCAGCAGAACCGCCAACGTTGTGGCCTGCCCTTCCAGAACTGCTTCGGTCGTCGTCAGGCGCAGGATCACCACAATAGGGATCGCCAGCATGGAAAGGATCGCCAGAAACAAGCTCATATAAATCGCCACCTGAAGTGGGAAGTAGGAAAACCCGGTGATTGCATCCATTGCCAGACGCAGCATTTTCCGCAGAGGATAGTTGGTTTCGCCATATTCGCGCGGCGGGCGGATATACATGACTCCGGTTTGCTTAAAGCCGACCCAACTGGTCAGGCCGCGCACAAAGCGGTTGTGTTCGCGCATGGCATTGACGGCATCCACTACCCGCCGGTCCATCAAGCGAAAATCGCCTGTATCCAGGGGTATCTGAACATCGGTGATGCGGTAAATAATCCGGTAAAAGACTTTTGCAGTCCACAGTTTGAACTTACTTTCGCCGAGGCGTTTTTCCCGTACCCCATAGACCACATGGTAGCCTTCACGCCACTTTTTCATCATTTCAACAATGATTTCCGGCGGGTCCTGCAAATCCGCATCGATGAGAACAACCGCATCCCCGGAAGCAAAATCCATCCCCGCCGTGACCGCCGTTTGATGACCAAAATTCCGCGCAAAGTTGATGACTTTGACGCGCGGGTCTTGTTGATGCGTGTCCATCATCACTTCCAGCGTGCGGTCTCGGCTGCCATCATTAATCAGAATGAGTTCCCATGTCTCCCCGATGGTCTCCATCACCTGTATGATTCTCTCATACAGTTTGGGGATATTGTCCTGCTCGTTATAACACGGGGCGATAATCGACAGTACCGGGTTGCTCACGATTATTTCCTACCATTCAAACTTCGCAACGGCTTTCCGAATTTCATCCATTTCCGGCTTGACCGGACGCAGTACCCCCACGCCATGAACGGATTTCATGGCGCTGTTGATGTCCTTCAAACCGCTGCCAGTATTCAATATTAACACACGTTCTTTTTCGTGAATGTAGCCTTTTTCCAGCCCTACCAGCCAACCCGCAAAAGCCGACGCCCCGGCGGGTTCGGCAAAAACACCGGTTGCCTGTGCCAGCGCAGGAATCGCATCCAGGATTTCGCTGTCCGTGACGCGGATAATCGCTCCGTTCGTTTCTCTGACGGCTCGCAGCGCCTTGGCGCGGTCTCGCGGCAGGGAGGCGGAAATGCTGTCGGCAATGGTCTGAGCAGGGCGCGGCTGCATTTCACGCGGGTCAAGGTTATTTTCCCACGCATGAACCAGCGCCGAACTCCCTGATGCCTGCACCCCGATCAAACGCGGAATCTGATCAATCCAGCCGAGTTTTTTCAGGTCGGCAAAGCCCTTATATGTGCTGCCAATGATGCTGCCATCCCCCACCGGAACACAAACCACATCGGGCATTTCATAGCCGCTGAAGGAGATTTCCCAGGCAATGGTCTTTTTGCCTTCGCTGGTAAAGGGATTGATGCCCGTGCTGCGGTTGTACCAGCCAAATTCCTCACACGCTTCCCAGCAGATATCAAAAGCTTCGTCGTATGTGCCATCCACCAGAATAACTTTGGCGCCGTAAACCAACAATTGGGCGATTTTCGCTTGGGGCGCGGTCGCGGGCACAAAAATGACCGCCTGAATCTGGGGCATCGCAGCACTGATACCCGCCAGCGCCGCCGCCGCGTTACCCGTACTGGCCGTGGCGACAACGGAAGCACCAATCGTGAGGGCGTGATGCACCACCATCGCGCTGGCACGATCTTTAAACGAGGCCGTGGGGTTTTTGCTATCGTCTTTGACTGCGAAAGGATGGGATCGCAAAAAAGGATTCTTGGTTTCTGACCAGTGATAGTACGGCGTATCTCCCACCCGCAGCGCGATTGTTTCGTTGGGCTTGGGCAGATCACGCGCAATAGGCATGAACCGTTCTTCTTCCCAGACCAGCGCCCGCCGCATCGGGTCTACGCGGGTAGGCCAGAGCACGTTGGGATTGAGCACAACATCCAGCGTTCCGACCGGTCCACATGAGGGGCAGACATATTTTGCCTCGTCAAGGGAATACAGCACCCCACAAAGGACACACCGCAACCCTTCCACCTGGGGAATGCGCTCGGTGAGGGATGTTTTTAGTTCGGGGTAATCCATGTGCCTGCCTCGTGTTTCAGAGCCGCTGCTAAATTCGCGGGGTCGGTAATTAGCGCCTGTGGGCCACCACGCTCGAGGAAATTAATCACCGCCTCGATTTTGGGCTTCATGCTGCCTACTGCAAAATGACCTTCGGCCTGATATTGTATGGCCTCCGCCAGTGTCAAATGCGACAAGTTTTGCTGCTGCGGCGTATTGTAGTTCAGGGCTACCTGCGGGACTGCCGTTGAAATAATGAACAGGTCAGCGCCGATCCCCGCCGCCAGCAAACCTGATGCCCGGTCTTTATCAATCACCGCATTCACACCACGCAGTTCGCCTTTCGGGTTGCGAACCACGGGGATTCCACCGCCGCCACACGCAATGACGATGTACCCTTCTTTAATCATGGTGCGGATCGCGCCGATTTCGATAATTTCTAAGGGCTGTGGCGAAGCCACCACCCGCCGCCAACCGCGTCCGGCATCCTCCATCACCTGCCAGCCCTGCTTCTCATATTCACGGGCTTTGGCCTCATCCGTAAACGAGCCAATCGGCTTGGTCGGATTCTGGAAGGCCGGATCGTTCAGGCTTACCAGCGTTTGGGTCACGATGCTGATCACCGACTTATTCAGCCCCAGCGCCCGCAGCGAATTATCCAGCGCCTGTTGTAACATATACCCGATTGCCCCCTGGGTATCCGCACCGATCAGGTCAAGCGGCGTCGTATGAACTTCATGAGCGGCGAGCTCATTTCGGCGCAGAATAAAACCGACCTGTGGGCCATTGCCATGGGTAACAACGACCTGCCACCCCTCGCTGACCAGCATCGCGATATGCTGACAGGTCTTCCGCACGGCATCCCACTGATTTTCGACCTGGGGCTGGCGGTTATCTTCGATTAACGAATTTCCACCGATGGCGATCACGGCGGTTCTGATTTGTCCACTCATAAACTCTCCTCAAGATGTTTTGAGAAAAAAAGGGGGCATCATACCCCCTATGCCCCAGAGAATTTTTTTACTTTTTTACATGGTCAGTGCCATGACTGCTTTCTGCACATGCAGCCGATTTTCGGCTTCCTGGTAGACAATACTCTGCGGACCGTCAATCACCCCATCGGTGACTTCGATGTTACGATCAGCCGGCAGACAGTGCATATAAATGGCATGATCTTTCGCCATCGCCATACGCCGCTCGTCAGTAATCCAATCGGTGTATTTTTTGCCGATTTTTGCCGATTCATCTTTGTCACTGGTAGTCAGGAGCGCACCCCAGCTCTTAGGATACACAATATCGGCGCCTTTGAACCCTTCATCAAAGTCGTGCAGAATTTCAAAACTGCCGCCGCTGCGTTTGGCATTGTCCGCTGCCTGTTCCAGAATTTCGGGCATCAGTTTGTACTCCGGCGGATGAGTCAGACGGACGTTCATCCCAAAGCGATTCATCAGCAGGATCAAACTCTGCGGTACACTGATGGGTTTCTGGTAGCTGGCAGCATAGGCCCAGGAGACGTTAATCGTCTTGCCGCGCAGACTTTCACGCCCGAAGTATTCTTTGATAGTCATCAGGTCAGCCAGAATCTGGAAGGGATGATAGACATCACACTGCATGTTCAGCACTGGCACACGGCTGGCGGCGGCCACCTCTCGGATATACTGGTTGCCAAAATCCCAGTCGCACTGGCGAATGGCAATGCCATCGAAATAACGCCCGAAGATTTCCCCGATTTCTTTGGCGGTATCCCCGTGCGAAATCTGAGTTGTATCGGAGTCAATGAAGGCCGCATGGCCGCCTAACTGCGCCATCCCCGCTTCAAAACTGCCACGGGTGCGGGTGCTGGTAAAAAAAAACAGCATCGCCAGCGTTTTATCGCGCAGATAGGCATGGGGTTCCCCGACGGCGCGTTTGCGCTTGAGGTCGTAGGCGACTTCCATGATCGTTTCGATTTCGTCGAGGGTCCATTCCTGGGTCGTAATCATATCCCGACCCTTGAGATGAGTTTGCATGGTTTTCTCCTAAAATTGGTTGTTTTCAGTGTCCTGACTCGTCAGGCTATTTCTCAATCATCGCGGGCAGCAGGGCATAAAATACCGTCGCCTGCACCACATCTTCCAGGGCGACCTGGTCTAAGACCGTGTGGGCGTGAATTTCATCGCCGGGGCCAAAGCCAATAGAAGGAATCCCTGCCTTGCCTGCCCAGTAAATCCCGTTGGTTGAAAAATTCCACTTCCCCCCCTTCGGCGACTGATCCCCGTAGGCAGCAGCCAGCGTTTTTAGCGCGGCCTGCGTAAAAGGATGTTCTTCTTCCAGCACCCATGCGGGGTAATATTTATCCGTTTCCAGCACGAATCCGGTGTAACTGGGATCGTTGTAAACCAGCATTTCGACTTTAATATCATCACGCTGACCAATGATGTCCTGAATCTGCCGGATGGCGGCTTCTTTGGTTTCGCCCCAGGTCAAACGGCGGTCAATATAGATGGTCGCCTCATCAGGAACGGCATTCAGCGAGGGAGTTTTCACCTCCATGTGACTGAGTGTGATTTTGCCATGCCCCAAGAAGGGATCATCGCCAAGCTGCGGTTCAAGTTTGCTGATCGCGTCAATAATCGGCACCAGTTTATAAACGGCATTGTCGCCCATGTGATTCGAAGCAGCATGGGCGCTTTTCCCTTTGGATACTATTTTCAGCTCCACACGGCCTTTATGACCCCGGTACACCTGCATTCTTGTGGGTTCGCCAATCACCACGTAGTCAGGACGGATACCTTCAACTTCGACAAACGAGTTGGGCGCAATGCCATCATTCCATTCTTCCATATTACCGAAATAATACGCGGTGAAGCCATCCAGCAGACCCAGCTCATGGGCAATTGCCAGCCCATAAATCATACCGGGGGTACTGGCTTTTTCGTCACATGCGCCGCGTGCGTATAAAATCCCATTTTCGACTTTTCCCTGGAACGGATCCCATTCCCATTCTTCAGGATCACCAATCCCGACGGTATCAATATGACTGTCATAAACGATCTTTTTGGGACCGTCGCCAATTTCCCCGACGATATTACCCATGCGGTCAAACCAGACTTTGCGGAAGCCGAGTTTCCGCATTTCGTCGGCGGCACGTTCACCGACTTCCTTGATCTGGCTGTCGTAACTGGGAATAGCGCACAATTCGCGCAGAAAAGTAATGATATTTTCGCGGTTGGCTTCAACACGCTGCTTGATTTCGGGCAGTTTAGACATCTAATTCTCCTTTTTACTATCCGCCTCTGCTTCGTCGAAATCGGTGTATCTGCGGACATCATCATAACTGGTCGCAATATCATCCAACCGATTTGTCAGGCGGTCAATACTCTCGTTAAGGCGGTCAAAACTTCGTGTATCGGCGGTCGTGGTCAGGTTGAGCATTTTAAGGGGAATTTGAGTTTGAGCATTTAAGGCTGCCTCGACTCTCGCCCGCAGGGTATCACGGATTTCGCTGATCTGTCGGGCATCGTCGCTTTCCGGCGGGCAGATCGCTATGGATTTATCCAACTGCTGTATTTCCTCGATCAGACTGACGATTTTTTCACTCAGTTCCTGCATTCGCTCAAAGAGTTCTTCACCGCGTGCCCCATGATGCAGTTTCTTTAACTGCTGGTGTGCCAGCCGCTCCGCCGCCAGAAAGCGATGATAATAATCGTAATACTGCGAATCAAGATGCCCTCGCACAACCTCTTTGGCTCGCCGGTAGGTCATGTCCAGTTTCGGGTCGGTTTTATACAGCCAGCGCAGACGGCGCAAACGCGCCTGGGGCGTTTCGATAAGCGAAAGGATGTTGAACCAGATTTCTTCAAAAATCTGCTGAATCGCTTCAAGAAACTGCCGAAAGACAGATGTTGGGGGCATGGTTGTTATTATCGCTGAAAAATGAAAAAAACGGGATACCCGAAGGCATCCCGAAATATTCAGTTCAGATACCAGTCCGCACGGGTGAGCGGCAGCCGAGCCTCGAATCCCTCCGGTTTTGCCAGCAGGATCTGGTAAATCGTATGTGCCCGCACCAGAAAACCGTATCGCGCCACGTTCAAGTACAGCCACCAGACACGGAAGGTGGTTTTATCAACCGTTTGACGGACAGCGTCCGCATGGGCTTCAAAGCGGCGAATCCAGTGCTGTAAAGTCATGGCGTAGTGCTCACGCAGACATTCCACGTCCCGCACCTCGAATCCGGCTTCCATCGCCGCCTGTGAAGTGACATGCAGCGGCACCAAGGACCCATCTGGAAAAATGTAGCGGTCAATGAAATCCTTGCCGGGGCCTTCCGGCGGAATCATCCGATGCATATCACGGGCGATCCCGTGATTCAAAAATACCCCGCCGGGACGCAGCAGCGACCATGCCTGCTTAAAATAGAGGGGCAAAACCTCTTTCCCAACGTGCTCAAACATTCCGACACTTACCAGCTTGTCAAATTCCCCATCCATGTCGCGGTAGTCGCGGACTTCGGCACGGCAGCGATCTGCTAACCCAGCAGCATGAATCCGTTCATTGGCTAAATCTGCCTGGGGCTGGCTGAGGGTAATCCCCACTGCTGTTACCCCGTAATTTTTCGCCGCGTGGAGGATTAACCCGCCCCATCCGCAGCCTATATCCAGCAGTTTTTCGCCAGGTTTGAGGCGCAGCTTACGACAGAGCATATCAAGTTTACGTTCCTGTGCCGTTTCCAGACCTTCTTCCGGTGATGCAAAATAAGCACAGGAATAGACCATGTTTTGATCAAGCCACAATTTGTAAAAATCGTTGGAAATACTGTAATGGTAGGTCACTGCCTGCGAATCACGGGATTTGGAATAGCGCTCGCCGACAAGTTCCGCCGGACCGCGTCCATCGTTTTTGTGCTGGCGGCCAGAAGGCAGGCGCATCAGTTTTGCGGCAAGGCGAAAATTGTCTTTCAGAGCACGGGGTTGATTCAGCAGTTTCAACCCTGTTTCCAGCACCGCCTCCATATCTCCCTCAATGTCAAAATCCTCATGGATATAGGCTTCACTGAGGGTTAAATTGGTGGGCGGGAAGAACATCTTACGGAGCGAACCGGGGTGATTCAAGATGAGTGTAAAACGGGCGGGCTGTTCGGCCTCCAGGACCGTACCTTCCCAAAGGCGTATCGTAAAATCACGCGGGGTCATTTCCCCTAACAAATCCTCAAGTATCGAGAGAGAGAGTTGTACGGAACGATCTTTGATGGCAACCATCTCGTTCTCTCCTTTGAGCAACGGCGTTAATAATTTTTTACACTCTTAGTATATCCTTTTTTCGGAGCGGGATTCACTCGGTTTGAACGGCGCTCCTTTGATAAACTGACCGTGTCCCTGTTCTCCGAAGAATTTCCCTTCATGCACCAGAATCCTGCCCCGGCTGATGGTGGTACGGACTTTGCCCTGTACTGTCATGCCTTCATAGGGGGTATAACCCCCGATGGTGTGCAAATTTTCCTGTTTGATAACAACCTGCGGCGCGGGGTCGTAAATCACCACATCGGCGTCGCTGCCCGCCGCGAGAATCCCTTTTTTCGGGTAGAGACCAAAGAGCTTGGCGGGATTAGCGCAAAGCACCTCTACCAGGTGCATCAAAGGATCAGATTCAAAATAAACGAGATGTTCTTCCTCGTATTGATCCGAAAAAAGCGTGTAACTCAAGGGTAAGAGGGTTTCTAATCCTGGCAGCCCCCCAGCCGTTACTCGAAAATCATTTTTAGCCTGCTTTTTTGCCAGGCTGTAATCACAGTGGTCGGTAGACAGCACCGAAATCACACGCTTACCATACAACGACAGAAGATCGTAGTTGATCCTCTCCTTGCGAAATTCTCTTAAGGGCGGCTGCAAAATGAAATGTTCTGGATGGCTACCCTCATAATTTTGTACGTCTAAAACAAGATATTGAATGCAGGTCTCAAAGTAAAAACTGGAAGAAAAAATATGGAGTCGAAGATAGTGTTCAAGCGCAAAAGCTGTTTGTTGGGATGAACAATGCACAATGTAAGCATGTTTTTCTGGGGGAAGCAGGTTAATAATTCGGACTGCCGCCTCTTTTTCAGCGATGGCAGGCCGCGACTCACCGTGATAGCGCCAGCCGATTTTACCTTCTTCCACCAGGCGCCGGGTGGCATCGGCCACAATATCATCGTTTTCGCAGTGAAACATGGCGAGCATATCCGACGGCATAGCGCGAAGCGTATGTAAAATGGTGGCATCGTCGGCGTAATAATTTGGCTTGTAGGTCGTATAAAGTTTGATGCTCGGCACACCCATATCACGCAGCGCGGCTAAATCCTGGGCGGCTTTTGCGGGGTCACGGCTCAAATCGGTGACCATCATGTGCAGGCCATAGTCAATGTAAGCGGGCTTGCATTCCTCAAGGCGGTGATTCAAGGCCTGCTCGAAGGTCTGGCCTTTGAACTGGGTCGCAAAATCAACAACCGTCGTCACACCCCCATATGCGGCGGATTTTGTGCCAATTTCCCAGTTGTCGTCGGTTTTGTACACCCCTGTATCCAGTTGAATGTGGGTGTGGACATCGATCACGCCGGGAAATACATAACAACCTGTCGCGTCAATTTCCCGCGCATCGTCCCACGTGACCGCGCCTGGCGCGGTGATCCCCGCGATGGTTTCCCCGTCAATCAGGACATCGGCTTGAATCTTCTGCCAGGGTGAAATCACCTGCCCATTCCGAATAATGATACGACTCATAGTGAAATTCTCTTTTTGATGCCTATGATAACGCGGGCAAGCAGCGCAAGGGTAAAAAAATGGAGGGGCATAACACCCCTCCAACCTTCAGGCTAGCGAATCCAGTAAGGGGGGTAGCCGTAGTAGTCGTAGACTTCGGTGAGCCAGGCCGGATTGGCGGTGTCGGGCCAGTTGTTTTTGTCGAAACCCGGCGCATTTTTCAGCTTGTCTTTGCTGATGTCAATCACGACCTGATGGTTGGTGGTATCCACCTCGATCATTTCCCAGGGGATAGCAAACAGTTTATCGCCGATCCCGAAAATCCCGCCGAACGACAGCACGGCATAAGCAACCCGCCCGGAATTCAGGTCAAGCATCAGCTCTTCGATCTTCCCGATCTTTTCATTCTGGCGGTTGACCGCTGATGTGCCGGTGAGTGTTCCGCTTGATAAGGTGCGTGGAGTCGTTGTTGTCTGCATATTCATCCCTCCATTTCTTACGATGCTTCTACCCTAATGGATGAATCTGAGCGAAGCATGAGCGGAACTATAACAGCACCTAAAAGCTATTTTCCATCAACGAGCTGCATCGCCAGTTTGTTATGTTTTTCGATCAGAGGCGGCAAATCAACCGTCGTGATACGTCCCTGGTCAACCACCCGCCGCCCGTTGATGAAGCTGTAATCAACCGGATCGGAATTGCAGAAAATAATCGCGGCTACAAGATCATGGTGTGCACCCGCATAGGTCAGCCGATCCACATTAAAGGCGATAAAATCTGCCGCCTTGCCCGGTGCAATCGCGCCAATATCATCGCGCCCCAGCACTTTTGCTCCGCCGAGGGTGCCCAGTTCCAGGGCTTCGCGGGCGGTCAGCACTTTCGGGTCATCATGCCCGACACGGGCCAGCAGCAGCGCTAACCGCGCTTCGTTCAGCAGGTTATTGGTGTCATTTGAGGCGCTGCCATCCACGCCAATTCCGACTCTCACGCCTGCGTTCAGCATTTTCCGCAGGGGCATAAAGCCGCTGGCGATTCGCATGTTGCTGCATGGGCAGTGGGCAACACCGGTTCCGGTGCGGGCGAATTTATCAATGGCATCGTCGGTCAGGTAGACACAGTGAGCGTGCCACACATCCTCGCCAACCCAACCGACATCTTCCGCGTAATCACCGGGTTTCAGGCCAAAGTTGGCAAGGCTGTATTCAACATCCGGTTTGGTTTCGGCAAGGTGCGTATGCAGACGCACGCCGGGGTAGTTCCGTGCCAGTTTGGCTGATTCGCGCATTAAATCCTGCGAAACCGAAAATGGTGAACATGGCGCAAGGGTGATTCTCAGCATCGAATAGCGGCTGTTGTCATGATACTGCTCGATGAGGCGCTGCGAATCTTTCAAAATGAAATTTTCATCTTCGGTGACGCGATCTGGTGGCAGCCCCCCTTTGCTTTCGCCCACGCTCATGCTGCCCCGGCTGGCATGGAAGCGCAGTCCTACTTGCTGCACACCGCGAATTTCATCATCCAGTTTGCAGTCATTGGGATAGATGTAGAGATGGTCACTAGCGGTGGTGCAGCCAAAAAGCATCAGCTCGGCGGCGGCAATCTGAGCGCTGATATAAACATGCTCGCTCCCCATATTGGCCCAGATGGGATACAGAGCCCGCAGCCAATCAAACAATTCATGATGTTGAGCGCCCGGAATCACACGGGTCAGAGTCTGGTAAAAATGATGGTGGGTGTTGACCAGCCCCGGCATGACCACATGCCGCCCTTTTAAATCCAAGACTTCATCAGCGGTATCGGGTAAATCCGCCGCCGTGCCAACCTGTTCAATTACACCATCGCGGGCAAAAATCGCCGCGTTTTTGAGTTCGCGGCGCTGGTCATCCATTGTGGCAAGGGTGTGAATATTTTTAACAAGTAATGTTGTCATTGAAATATCCTTTTTTCGATATTAGGCGGTTCACAGATGAGTGTAGCGCAATTATTGAGGGGAAAAAACCTGCCCCCGGATCGGGGTATATCGCTGAACAAATGCGGTCATTTCCGGTTGGGCTTCTTCTCTTGAGGCAGGCCAGTGCTTACACCACAGGTCAAACGCAGCCAGGGTAGCCAGAATCGCGGCTTCGGCTTCAGGAGTCAGGCGGTTTTTCTGTATATCCGCCCAGACGGTATCCTTTGGGGAAATAAACGGGTGCGCCTGACTCGGCGAATAATGCAGTCGCATCATCGGAGAAAACGGATCGGCGTTATTTTCGCGCTCGGTATGTCCGATGGTGTAGGTATCCTGCAAGGTATGGAGTGCCTGCCCAAACCGTTCACAGGCCAGGGCAGGATTCGACGTGGTGATCGCTTTTAGGAGCCGTTGATAAAGCGCCTGCTGGACTTTCGGCAGATTTCTGGTCGGGTGATTCCACGCCTGCCGCATCCCATGATGATATTTGGGCAGGAGTTGAGCGCGGAACAACGCATCCGCCAGCCCCCACAACCCGATTGTGCCATCAGGACGATAACGGGGGAGGTCGGTACGCTGATTACCGAGAATGATGAGATTTTTATCCGTTCCGGGTGGAAATTCCCCGGAAAATCGCTGGAAGGCCTCATACATCAAAACCGAATGGCCTTCCTCCAGGGTTTTCAACGTGCGCCCCAGGCAGACAATCCGCGCCCCGGTAAAAAACAGCAGCATTATTCCGATGCTTCTGCCGCTTTTAAGGTGTTTTTCAGCAGCATGGCAATCGTCATTGGGCCGACACCACCGGGAACAGGTGAAATCGCACTGGCAACCTGGGCGGCGGCCTCCGTATCCACGTCACCCACCAGGCGGAAGCCGCTTTTCTTGCTGGCATCATCCACCCGATTGGTGCCAACATCAATGACGACCGCGCCCGGTTTGACCCAATCCCCCTTCACCATCTGCGCTCGACCTACGGCGGCAATCAGCACGTCCGCTTCGCGGCAGACTTCGGGCAGGTTCTTCGTGCGGCTGTGGGCAACGGTAACGGTTGCATTGGCATTAATCAGCAGAAGCGCCATCGGAATACCGACGATATTACTGCGGCCCAAGACCACCGCCCGTGCCCCTTCCAGGGGCGTGTTGGTGGATTTCAGCATTTCCATCACGCCCTGCGGGGTGCAGGCCACAAAATGCGGCTTTCGTCCTTTCATCGCCAGCAAACCCATATTCAGGGGATGAAAACCGTCTACGTCTTTTTCGATACTGATGAGATCCAAGATCGCTTTTTCATTGAGATGGTCAGGCAAGGGAAGCTGAACCAGAATACCATGCACTGTCGGGTTTTCATTCAGTTGCCTGACCAGCGCTTCGACTTCTGCTTGTGAGGTACTGGCGGGCAGTTCATGGGCAAATGATTCGATACCGACTTCCGCACAGGCTTTGCGCTTGGCGCTCACATACGTCTGTGAGGCGGGGTTTTCCCCAATCAGCACCGTCGCCAGACCGGGGCGTGCTTTACCTTCCGCAATCCGTTTGTCGATTGTTTGTTTAATTTCGTCACGGACTTGGGTAGCGAGAGCTTTACCATCAATGTACATCGTAGAACCTTCTCTTTAAAAAATCCAGTAAACTTAGTGTAGCGCGTTTGATATAGTGAGAAGTAGTGACAGATGAAACGGTTTGTAAACGCATTCCGACAAATCTTCTACAAATTTATAGGCGAATGTCAGGTAACATTGTAGCAGGACAAGTATGCAGTCCAGTATTGATATTGGAATCAAACCGCGATTAATAGTAGTAAGGATAGCGGATTATGTCTAAAAGCCCATCTCAACACGAGCATCGCTGGCAGGCATTGTCGCAGCAGATGTTGGATAAGACGAGAGCCAGGCTGCGGGCAGCGGGTCAGGCGATGGTCGAATACGCGCTGATATTGGCGCTGCTTGTATTCGCCCTCATCCTCATTCTCTCGATTACCGGCCCTGCGGTTGGCAATGTGTTCAGCAACGTTGTGGCAAACCTGCTGGATTTAACGGTCACCCCGGAACAACCAATGAGCGAAGCTCAGTTCTGGAGTCTGGTTACGGCAGTTGCCTCCTACACTCCTGACGTGAATCCCCTGATTACCAACACCCCTCCCGGTGCCGGGGACGCTGACAACGATGGCATCCCTAACGACACCGACAACTGTCCGGGCATTGCGAACCCTACCCAACTTGATACAGATGGAGACGGGTTGGGGGATGCCTGTGATCCGGATGTCGTTGGCGGGGACGCTGACAATGACGGGGTGCCGAATCAGAGCGACAACTGCCCCACCAACTGGAATGCCGATCAAAAGGACTCCGATAGTGACGGGATTGGAGATGTTTGTGATCCTTCACCGTTCCCGCCGCCTGATACCAACACCCCTGGCCCTTCGCCGACCCCCAAAGATCGGGTTTTCAACTATCCTTATGAAGATACAGACAACAAAGATGACTGGGAGACAGACTTTTCCAGCCTTCTGAAAGGCCCCTGGAATGGGGAGTGGTGGGATTTAACGGGTACTGGTGTTGGAAGATGCAACGGTGGCAATATCTTTAATGCCACGAACGGCACCTACAACACCACCACAAACCCGCCTAAAGCAACCTCTGAGGAAAGCGAAATCCTCTATCCACGCGCTTCCCATTCCTCATGGAAGACCCTGCTGGACAAAGGCAATTCGGGTCTGGGCCAGAGTGATTTCTGTGCGCGTTTCTCTCAGAAATTCAACCTCAAGGCCGGCACCTATAACTGGCATTATCGCAAAGACAACTATCTGCGGATCTACATCAACGGCGTGATGGATGTGGATGCCTGGGGCGGCGGCACCAGCTATGTTGATGAACCCATGACGATCCCCGCCGATGGCGAATATGAAATCATCATCCTGTTTGTGGATACCGGCAGCAATGCGTTGTTAGAAGTGGCCTTGCAGGATAACGGGTTGCAGGACGCTGGCGACTGCGATTGGCAGCAGGTTGAAGGTACCAGCGAAACGGTGACCCCACGTTCCGGCGGGAAGATGTGGTCAGACAGCCCCGGACGAAACTACTACAACGATACCTACTGTATCCTGCGTCTGCGTGGGGTGGTAAACCTGGCAACAGCGACCCGGCCACGGGTGGAATTCTGGGATCAATATGCGCTGCAAATTACCACCGATACAGCGTGGTTTGCCGTGCGCGAAGAGGGCACAACCGACTGGTTTGCTCAGGAGATCCACCGGGGCGGTGTAACGAACTATACCTGGACAAAACAGGAAGTGCGGCTTGACCTTTTTGACGGTGTGAACGCGACTTCCGGTGCCCCTGTCAATGACTTGAATTTCGCAGGGAAGAAGGTCGAAATTGCATTTATCCTGGAAGCCGATGCCAGCGTGAATGCTGCGGGCTGGTGGATTGACGATTTCCGGGTATTCGAAAAGACCTACAAGCTGTACTACCTCGGTTATACGGATGATGTCGAAGGCCCGGTAGATTGGGTCAGCGAAGGTCAGTGGGCAAAAGATGGCACCCGCACCAACAGTGGTGCGAATGCCTGGCACGACAGTCCCGGCGGGAATTACGCCAGTAACACCAACAGCAGCCTTGTGCTTAACGGTCTGCTGGATCTGCGCGGGCCAACTGTGGTTGACCCCGAACTGGCATTCTGGCACAGCTATGCCCTGGCGACGGCTGACCAGATTCTGGTGGAAGCCTCCATTGATGAAGGTAGTACCTGGACACCTTTGAAAACATCCCTCACGGATACCACCAACTATCTGATCCAGGGAAGCGCCTCGCTCCCGGCAACCGATTTTAATCTCGTCACCGTGCCTCTAGGGATGAGCGGGCAGGACTACAAAGGCCAACTGGTCATGCTGCGCTTCCGCATTCTGACGGATGGCAGCACAAACGCTGATGGCTGGTGGATTGATGACATTCAATTCCGCAACAAACCCGTCTATACGCCCGTTGTCCCGGATTGGTGTGACGATTTCGAAGGGACAAACGAAGATTGGACCATGGAAGGAAGCTGGGCACCAACGGGATCCGCTACCAATGGGAGCGCCAGCTACTCAGGAACCCAGTCGATGACCGACAGCCCCGGTTCAAACTACAGCGGCAACGTCAACAGTTCGCTCGAATTGAATCGGTCAGTTCAGGTCGCCGGCGCAACCGCCCCCATCCTTCGCTTCTGGCATCGCTGGGAATTGGGTTCTGGCGACAAAGTGATGGTTGAAATCAACGAAGAAGAAGGTCCAACGGCGGGTACATGGACGAAAATCTGGGAACAGAATTACAACAATGTCCCGGCCTATCACGACACGGCGACCACCTCCTATGTGCCTACTACAGGCTGGAATATTCAACGTGCTTGGCAGCCTGTGATTGTTTACCTGAACCCGCTGCTGAACGCGGGGAACACTAACAAAAGCTTCAAGCTGCGCTTCCGCATCCAGACGGATGGCAGTTCCCATAGTGATGGCTGGTATGTTGATGATGTCTGTGTCGAGAACTTCAAAGACCCCACCCTGAGTCTGCCAGTGGTCGAGGATTTTGACTCCTCACCGACCAATCGTTGGTATATCGGCAGCGAATGGGTTCAGCAGAACTTCAATGCACGTGGTGGTACATATGCGATGCAGGCGGAGTACATTCCGTACTCGGACAACATCCTTGAACTGCGAACCAATGTGAACCTGACCGGCGTCACTGCCGCTAACAAACCGACCCTCTACTTCTGGGAAAACTACCGCCTGGGGACCGCCGCCTATACCTTTGTGGAGGTGCGGGAGGTCAGCCCGGACGGCAGTTCTGCCAATCCCTGGAAGATTGTAGGCGTGCATACGAACAGCATCCAGAACTGGGCATACAACCGCCGTCAGGTGGATCTCTCCAGCTATGCGGGCAAAACCATCCGGGTTCGTTTCCGTCTGCAAGCGATCACCAGCAACAGCGTCAGCGCTGGTTGGTTTGTTGACCAGATACAGATTGTGAACCGGGCGTCCCTCGAAACCACCATCGCCCTGCCCTACAACGAAGATGTGAGTTTTGGCGCGTCAGGTTGGGTGCGTGAGGGCGACTGGTCAATCGTGGATGATCCGCGTCCGCTGGGCAGTGGGAGTGCGCTTGGCCCCGGTCTTTGGACAGTCGAATATTACCGTAATACCACGGGTACCTCGCCCAACTTCCCCACCAGCCCATCGGACTTCTGGGGTTCGGAAACGGTGTCGGAAATCGACTTTAACTGGGGTACGAGTAGTGCGCCACAGATCGTCCTGAATAACAACCCTTACAGCGACAAGGATGATCGCTGGATGGCGAAGTACACGCGCACCGTCTTCTTCGCGGAAGATACGACCTTCCAGATCGAGATCACGTCGGATGATGGTCACCGGATGTATATCGACTCGGCCCTGGCCGCGAATGTCTGGACTAATGGCAGCAGCAATGTCTCGACCACCAATTACGCATTTGGGGCGGGGACACATGTCATCCAGGTCGACTACTATGACAATACGGGCGGGGCGAAAATCATCGTAGACTTTACCCTGTTGGCGGGCGGCAGCTCAGTTGACCTGTTCGACGGGAACAGTTGGTCGGCCTATTACTTCCCGTACTGTAACAATGCCAGTTTCCTGACACCGCCTTTCAACCGGGGTGTCGCTGACCCGGTGGGTGCACTTGAGTTTAACTTCCCAGCAGATACACCGCAGATTGTTCTGGATAACAATGCGGCGGCATTGGATAATGGTGTGCTCTCGCCTGGCGGCGCTGGTGTCCCCTTCCAGGAAGTCAACGGCTATGTGCTGATCGAAGCGGAAGAAGCCTCGCAGGTGGTGAACGGTGCGGGAACACACCTTAATCGCCAGTGGGTCTTTGACACCACTTATGCGGGTTACTCTGGCACCGGTGCGATGCAGGCCCGCCCCACTTCCCCAGTCTTTAATATCGGAACGGATACCAGCATGGGGCCGACGAACATTGTCCCACGTCTGGACTACAACGTGACCTTTACCACCACTGGCAGTTACACGGTTTATATTCGTGGTCTTGGACCTAGTACCAGCCAGGACTCGGTGCGGGTCGGTTTGAACGGCACTGAGGTCACAGCTTCGGCCACCAGCGGCCTCACCGGATTTACCACCAGCTATAGTTGGCGTACCGACAGCAGCGCGGTGCTTAATATCTCGACCCCGGGTACGTATACTGTGAATATCTGGATGCGTGAATCCGGCATGGTGGTGGACAAGATCTGGTTTGGGACGGATACTGCCACCCGCCCGATGGCGTGGAAGTGCGACGCTGAAAACAGCGATCCGACTCAGTACTGGCTGGGGCGTTACGAACGTAACATTACGGTTGCTGACCCGACCACCCTGGTTTTCAATCTTTCCAGCATAGATGGGCATCGCCTCTACGTGGACGGTGCGCTGATCCGCTCCAGATGGAACTCCGGTGAGCAGATTTCTTCGGAAAGCATCCTGCTAACTCCGGGGACTCATGCTATACGGATCGAGTATCGCTCTCAAACGAGTTCATCGCGGTACCTCAAGCTGGAATACGTATTGGACGGCCCGGTCTTCCATTCGGATGCGACGGCAGACTTCGCCTCCGCCGGGAACTATACCGATTACTACGGGGCAAGTGTCATCATGGAAGATGAAATTGACCTGGCAGGCACGACCTTCCCGACCCTGACCTGGTTTGACAAGTTCGAACTGGGCAACCTGGACTCAGTGATTGTGGAGGTGTCGCAGGTGGGTGGTAACGACCCCGCCCCCGGCGCGGCAACGACCTGGACAGAAGTGTATAACGCCTACAACTTCAGCAATACCAACTGGCGCAGGCGTCTGGTTGACCTGTCAGCATTCGCTGGACAAAAGATCGTGATCCGCTTCCGTCTGGATGCCCTCAACTCCAACGGTGAGGAAGACGGGTGGTATATTGACGATATACAGGTGTCTGAATAAGGCTCGCTTGATTTAACACAAAAAAAGGCTGCCCGGTGGACAGCCTTTTTTGTTGATTTTTAATGGTGATCGAACGGGAGTTCTGGTAATATTAGACAAAGGCAAGGTGCAAAACAGGTGTAAATCCCCATGACGCATACAGGGCTTCTGTTTGTGCTGGTCGGCCCATCCGGTACAGGCAAAAATTCAATTATTACGGCGCTCCTGAAGGAAGGTAATCCCGGAAATCTACGTCAGCTCACCACTGTCACAACCCGTCCAAAACGCGAAAACGAAACCGAAGGCAAAGAGCACTATTTCGTCAGCGAACCCCGTTTCCAGGAACTCATTGAATCCGGTGCACTCATCGAACATCAATTGATTCATAAGGAGTTCTACTACGGTGCGCCGCATGAGGGCGTGAAAAAGGCGATTGACAGTGGTGAGGACTTAATCGCCGATATTGATGTGCTTGGCGCAAAAGCGCTCAAGGCCGCCTACCCGGAAAATGTCATCCTGATCTTTATCGCGCCGCCCGACAGCCGCGTTCTGGAAGAGCGTATTCGCAGCCGGGAGTCGGAAACAGAAGAAGCGATTCGCACCCGCTTAGAGCGGGCCGCCATGGAACGCACCTACGTTCCTGAATGTGATTATCTGGTGGTTAACGATGACTTAGCGCACGCCGTCCAGCTTGTAAAGGACATCGTGGTGGCCTATCAGCATGACCTGCATGTGGAAGACCACGCTGGTTTTTTTGCTCATGCCTGGGTCGCTGAACCTGCTGGCATCCTGACCGTCGATGAAAAACTGCCGTTCGCTCCGGTAACGAAACGTGAGAACGCCATTGCTTCTCTGAAAGCGCATCTTGCTGAGCAGAATATTCTGGTCGAGGATGTGAATGGTCACGCAGCGGGCGTCTGGTATCATCACCAGCACGGCCAGCCTGTTGTGGATATGATTATTCCCATGCAGGCGGTGCGGATTCCTGAACATTCCCAATGGCGGCCAGCGGAAACTATTGTACTGCCGAGCTACATCAAGGAACTGTTGGGGGACTTGCGACCCACTTTTGAATGAGGGCGTCCAGGGTTCCATCGGCCTGCATCGCTAACAGGGCATCGTCTATGGCCCGGTGCAGGCGCCAATCAGAACGTCGAATTGCAATGGCGTAAGGGTCTGGTACGCTTGTCTGAGCGGCCAGACCTAAATTTTGATGATGGGCTGTATACTGGAATGCGGATACCCGGTCAACCAGGGCGGCGTCAGCTTCGCCCGCCAGAACTGCATCCATCGCCTCTTCTGCCGTAAAATATCGCTGAATTTTAAGATTTTCCACCCGCCGGGCTGCAATATCACCCTCGGAGGCAAACTCTACCGCGAGTGTTTTTCCCTGAAGCTCCGCCAGCGTTTGATCGTTTTCCAGACTGACCAGCACATGACCAGCATCGAAATACGCGGTTGTGTATCGCACCGAGCCCGTGCGGAAAGGATCAGGGCGTAAAGTGGAAATCACCATGTCTGTACCGTTAGGAGGATTCAGAAGGGAGTCATACGTCCCATCATAGCCCAGCAGCAGGAACCGGACTTCCAGCCCCAGCCGCTGACCGATTTCCCGCGCAATGTCCGGTTCCAGCCCTATGGGGCCATCCTCGGTGTGAATGCTGAACGGAGGGAGAGTCGGGTCTGTGCCCACCACCAGAAAACCCTGATTCTGAATCCGCTCCCAGTGAAAATCATACGGGCCGCGTTCCGGGTCACGAAGGTCCAATACCGCCCCAACCACCGCGACCAGGACGATTCCAATCAGGCTAAGGCGCAGCATCTGCCGGGAAGCGATCAGTTGACGTACCATTCTGGCATCTTCCATCCCCGCGCATAGGCTTGCAGCACAGTATAAATTGGTTTGGCATCAAACTCTACTGAGATCAGAGTGAAATAATCGGGATAACCGTTGGTGGGTAAGGGATAGCGAAATGCCCACAGACAGAAGGTTTCCAGCCAGGGGTAGTTTTCCTGTGCATAGGCATAGGCATCCAGCGTGTAGGCGATGCGCTGCCCTGGGCGAACCGCATACGCCCAGCGGGGATGGTCATTCCAGCCGCCTTCCGTCACGAAGATCGGCGTTTCCAAATCACCATGTTCGACCATCACCTCGCGCAGCAGTTCCAGCCGCCGGAAGTTTAACCCAGGGTCTGCCTGCGGCGGCGATGTAAACCCGTAGACATGGGCGGCCAGTGCGTCAAAATACGCTCCAGCGCCTGCCTCATAAAGTTCGTTCAGAAAATCGATGTCATTCCAACCCCCGGCACCGTGTGGTGGTTCATTGGTGGGTGCGAGCGCTCCTCCCAGCACGATCACATTCGGATTGGCATTGTGTGCGGCGGTATAAGCCAGCTTGAGCAGCCGGGTATAGCGCTGTGGATCGGCCGGTTCACCGCTCCATTCAATATTGAGATTCGGCTCATTCCAGACGATGATGTGGTCAACTCGTCCGGCGTAACGTTCCGCAAACGCACCTACAAAGGCTGCGTATTTTTCTGCCAATTCGTCATTCATATAATTACCGTTGGCCGTTTCAGGCCGTGCCCAATCCGGGATGAAGCCCAACCGGGCAATCAAGCGAATCCCCTGGTTTTCAGCATGGCGGATGATGCGGTCAGGATGCCACCAGTTGTATACCCCTTCCTCGCGTTCAACATATGCCCAGGGGAAATATTCAACTGCCGTTGCTGCGCCCATTTCACGCACCATCTGAAAGGTCTTCTGGATCGGCCATTCCTGGACCTCGTCGGTCAACCGGGTGTGCACACAGACTCGTGAATCAACCGTCCTGACCGTTTGGGGAGGGCCAAGAGAGACAATTTGTGGGTGATTTTCAGGATTCTGGGGTGGAACGGCAGGCGCCGCCGCCAGAAGCACCGCAATAAAAACGACCAGACCCAGCCGCAGCAGCCAGTTATTCAGATTCCAGAATTCCATACAGGAAAATATCGACCACCCCATCGATCCATGCCTTTTCGGGGAAAATTCGCATGGCAAAACGAGCTGCACGAGGCGCAAACTGCTGAGTCGCTACAAAGCCAATCACCAGCGCCGCAAATGCTCGCCCCAGCATCACGCTCGAAAGGGGTCGCACACCAGGTAAGCTGGACAGGCGGTTAATAAACAGGGCGGCATCCCCTGCGATTTCTGTCATCAGGGAAGTTAAGTAGCTGGCCTGGTTGACCTGTACATCCAGGAGCGCGTATTCCAGAAAACGCGGGTGCTCCTCCATGCTTGTAATGAGCCGCATAAATAAATCTCGTACCAGGTATTCGGGGTCGTTCCCTTTAATCTGGCGAAAAATCTGACGCAGCGGCTGGCGCGGGCTGTAACGTTCCAGCAGTTCCAGCAGGAGGTCTTGCTTATCTGGATAGTGTGTTTGGACGGAGGACAGCGTCATTTGGGCTTCGGTGGCAATGTCCATCAGTGAAACCGCATGATAACCGCGTTCCTGGAACAGCTTTTCCGCCGCGTCTAAAAGACTCATTTCTCTTTGCCAGAAGCCAGCTCTGCCACCTGCCGTACTGTCCCCAGCAGCAGCAGACCCAGCTTGACCAGATCGCCAGTGGAGAGGTTGCCACCCTTCAAATTCTGATTTTCCTGGGCCGCCCGCTTGAACAGATGAGCCGCTGCTAACCCCGTAAGGAGTCCTAATGCGCCGCCCAGAAGATAAACTTTGGTGGAATTGTTTGATTTGTCAGCCATCTTTTTTAATAATCCCTGAAACAGTATATCGCCAGCGTGCCAGTTTTGAGCGTGTCGTAATGATAGGAGTGGTCAGTCGTTCGGAATGAGTGCGAGTCAGTTCCGCACCTTTTTCCGTGTATTGGCGGGCAAGTTCCAGCGGCTTCGCGGCAAGGGACGGCAGGCGCCCTGCGCTAAAAGCCACGTACAGCAGGGCTGCGTTCAAGCCCAGCATAATCAGGGCAAACGGAAGCAGCACAAATACCACCACAAGTATCGCCGCCATGACCCCAATTTGTCGTCCGGTGAGGGTATCGGTCATCGCCAGCACAAACAATATGACTGCAACGAGTATTAACAGCAGGACGGGGATTAAAACTGGCAAAATGATCCGCCTGAACATTTCGCGTTTGTGTTTTTGAAGTGCGTTTTCGTCCATAAACCGCCTTTCTATGGCCTAATTTTAGCACGCGGTGGCACATGTTCCAGTTTAACGCAAAAATACAAGGTCTATGAAGATCATAAAACTACCCGATGAATGGGAAACCTTGCCTGGATCGCCAGAACTCGCGGAGGGAACAGTGCATCTCTGGTTGGCCTCGTTAAAGCAGCCCACCGCTTATTTGCAGTCTCTCCAACGCCTGCTCTCGCCAGACGAAGTGCAAAAAGCAGAACGTTTCTATTTTGAAAAAGATAAAAATGCTTATATTGCCGGACGTGGGATGCTGCGAAAGCTTCTTGCCGCTTTTTTGAATACTGCTCCCGAACAGATCACCTTCCGCTACAATCCCTATGGTAAACCCATGCTTGCAAACCCGGCAAATATTGACTTTAACCTTTCTCACTCCCACGAACTGGCTTTTTATGCAGTCAGCAGAGGAAGTGTGATCGGGGTAGATATTGAACATATCCGTCCGGTCAACGAATTCTGGGAGGTAGCTCGCAGCTATTTTTCAAAAAATGAAATTGCCATGCTGGAAACGGTGGCCGAAGCCCGGCAGTTGGAGGCCTTTTACAACTGCTGGACGCGCAAAGAAGCCTATATCAAAGCCAAAGGGGAAGGACTGTCTATGCCGCTTCACCAATTCGATGTAACGCTAATACCAGGTGAGCCTGCCCGCCTGCTCCAAACAAGAGGGGATGAGGGCGAAGCGAGGCGGTGGCATCTTGAATCTTTTACTCCGCAGGCAGGTTATGTCGCCGCCGTAGCACATATTTTAATTTGACCTTTACACTAAAACGGGGTATTTTGGGTGTAGATTATCGAAAAACTATCAGGTCGGCTTGGAAGTTATTTTGTTGGTAGCAAAAAGAGCCTGTGAAGTTGATTAAGTGTAACCATCGCTGTTTATTAATGGGGATTCTGCTCCTGAGTCTGGGTTGGATTCTATTAATGACTGCGGACTCTGCTCAGGCAGGCAGCGAACAACTGTCCATGCTGGAAGGTGGTGAAGCTCCGGTTTGCACTGATTGCCACATTAGCTTGAATACACCTTCTCTCGACCCCTGCGATGTCTGTCATGAGGCAAATCAGTTACCCGAATCAACAGCCACTTTCCTGCAAAACCAGCTTCGTGTTACCCGGCAGCGCGTTTTAGAGCTGGAGCAAAACCCCTCAGTCAAACAGGACAGCCGGTATCAGACGGTGATCCACGAATTGGAAGCCGCCAGCCGTATTGAAAAATATGCCGTTCAGGAGACAACATTCCAGCGTGCATTTGTGCTGCTAGAGCACGTTGATGGGCTTTTAAATGTACTGGAAAACGAGATTCATTCCGGTTACTGGGTCAGTGGTGGAAAATCAGAAACACCTCCAAATGGCTGGATAACTTCAACACAACTACGGATACCACTGGAAGCGGCCAGAGTAGATAATCTCCTAAATCACCACGAAAATATCCCCTTTGTTTTTCTGAATGAGAGCCTGAATACTCAAGCACGTTTTCTGCTGTATTTCACCGTTCAGCGTCGCGGGCCTCCTTCGGAATACGATGCTCTTTTGTTTTGGATAGGGAAGAGATTGCCATCTTTGCATGTGCGGTCTCTTTTTTATTATGTTCGTGAAATAGCTGGTCGTGACCGTTCGGCCAGTCATATTTCGTTCTTTCTTTCAGGAAGGGAAAGACAATGCAACGAAAAATTGGTTTAGTAGTGCTTATTCTTGGTGGGTTGCTAATCCTGAGTGCTGTCGTTGTGGGCGCGAGTGAAAACACAACAACGGCACCAGCGCCAGTCGCCCAGACGCCGCCGGAAGGCGCAACCTATGTGGGTTCAACGACCTGCTTCCAATGCCACAGCGACCAGTATCGCAACTGGGATAACACGCTGCATCCTATCATGATCCAGGATGTCGCTGCCAACCCTGCGGCCAATGTTGCTGATTTCAGCACTGGCGAAGAGTTCCGCACGCTTGAAGATGGTTCGACATATGGTATTGAAGGTGTCACCTTCACGATGGGGAACAAATATCGTCAGCGCTATATTGCGAAAACCGACACGGGATATGTAGTGCTGCCCGGTCAGTGGAATATCGACTCGGCAACATGGGTAGAAGCCACGCCTGGCGATTGGTTGAAGGACTGCGCGGGCTGCCATACCACAGGATACAGTGTTGAAGAGCAGACCTGGGTAGAACTGGGAACGGCCTGTGAGGCCTGTCATGGCCCTGCCAGTGTGCATGTTGAGATGGCAAAAGCGCTCCCCGAAGGTGTTGATCCGGTCAGCGAAGATGTTTACGCCGTGCGCCAGGCCATTGTCGCCAGCGTTGATTCGAATGTGTGCGCCCAGTGTCATACACGTGGTACCAGCGCAGATGGTGAACATGGTTATCCGGTAGGGTACGTTGTTGGTGGTCCGCTTGATGAAACCATGTTTGTACCAGTTGCCCCAACAGGTGCCGAAGACGATGCAAATTTCTGGCCGGATGGCACAGAGAAGAAGCACCGTGAACAAATTCTCGGTTTGAACCAGTCGGCACATGGTAACGCGCTCGCGTCCATCGTCGAAAGTGATCATGGTGCGGACTACTGCCTGCCCTGCCACAGCACCGATTACGTGAAACAGGATAAAACCTTCGCGCAGGATGTGGTCACGCTGGAAAATGCCCAGTTCAGCATCACCTGTGTGCAGTGTCATGCGCCGCACGGCGAAGCGGCTCAGGACAACCAACTGACCGAGGAGTCCTATGAACTGTGCGTGGGATGCCACACCGGAACGGGCGGCGGCAACAACCCCATTCGCGTGGGCAGTGAAGTTCATCACCCCATGCGCGAAATGTTTGAGGGCGTTTCTTTCCTCGGCCTGGATCCAAGTCCCAGCCCGCACTTCGCCAATGAAGCTTACGGCCCCATCTGTGCGTCGTGCCACATGGTAGGAACTGCCAAGAGTGCTGATTACGGCGATATTGGCACACATACCTTCAAAGCTGTTCTGCCAACTCAAAATGCCGAAGGCCAACCCGATTCGTGCACGCAGTGTCATAACCCCGAACATGATCCGGATGCGACGCCGGAAAGTCTGTTCTTCTATATCGAAGAAGTCCAGGCTGACACACAGGAACGGGTTGAGGATATTCGGGCCGATTTGCAGGAAATCACTGACGCACATCCTGAATGGGATCCACAGGCTCAGGATAAGCCCGAAGAACAGCAGATCGCCGAACGGATTGGTACGCTGGTTTCCTTCGTTGAGGCTGATGGTAGCTGGGGCTTCCACAACCCAGGTTATGCAGATGACATCCTCAGTGAAGCCGAAGACCTGCTGGATGAACTGCTCGACCTGTTGGAAGGCTAACTAAAGTTGTTTAGCGTGCTTACGGGGTTCATAACTGAACCCAACGGTCCGTAAGCCGTTTGAGGGGTGGCTCATCCTCCACAGAGCCATCCCTCATTTTTTGTACTGGATTTCCCCTGTCTGGCGGGTATCGTAGCCGGGCTGCTGCCCAAGCGCACGTCGAAATTCGGGATCACGCAGGATGTCAAGAAGATGCTGCACATGTGCAAGATGTTCTGCGGGGATCACCAGGTCGTAGCGTTCCCACCCTACTGGAATAAAATCCAACTCCAGGGCTAGCGCCGCGCTCCGTACCCCTAATCCGCAGTCAGCCATACCCGAAGCCACTGCCGCCGCAACCGCCAGATGGGTATATTCCTCATGGTCGTATCCGGCGATTTGCTCTGGCAAAAGCCCGCGCTTTTGCAGCTCATAATCCAGCAGAATCCGTGTTCCTGCTCCTTTTTGACGATTCACATAGCGCACACGCAGCAGATCATCGAAAGTACGAATTTGCTGAGGATTTCCTGGGGCAACCATGAATCCCTGCTCCCGGTGGGCAAAAGTGACCAGTTGAAGGGGAGCGTCCCGCAAATGCTGCTGCACATATGAAAGATTGTATTCCCCCGTCCGGGTGTCCAGCAGATGGATTCCGGCCAGATGGGCTTCTTTGCGGCGCAGCGCGACTACCCCACCCAGCGACCCTACATTCGAGGAAACCAATCGTTCGGTGGGGTAGCGCGTGGTTAAAAACTGTGCCAGCAAATCCAGCATAGGATCGTGACTGCCCATTGCCAGTACCGTGTTCTGGATCAATTCCATGGGGCGATACAGAATCACCTCGATGGTCTGCCCGATGTCCACGCCTTCGCTGAAACGGGGAATATGGGCTAAACCATCCGCCCGCACCAGCGAGGTAATCACCCCTGCGCCCCGACTCAACGGACTTGCCAGCAGACGGTCGCCCACTTGCGCCAGCATGACTCGCACAAAATCATCATCTCCGGTGGGAGAGGTCATTTTTCGTGTGATGGTAGCATCGACACGCAAGCGCGGATCCGAACCACTGCCCAGCCAATGCGCGAGAAGCGGCTGAATAAAAATTTCGCCCGTCAGCGCAGCACTGACCGGATACCCCGGCACGCCAATAACCGGAATCCCATCCACAATCCCGATGATCACCGGATGCCCCGGACGAACCGCTACACCATGCACCAACAGGCTGCCCAAGTCGCGCACCACTGCCGCCGTAAAATCCCTGCTCCCCGCTGATGACCCGGAAAGAATCAGGATCAAATCCGGTCTTTCCTTGACGGCATCCTGTAAGGCGGCGCGAATCTGGTCTCGCTCGTCGGGAATAATGTCCATGACATGCCCGATTCCGCCTACCTCGGCAATCTGGCCGCATAAAACCAGGCTGTTATATTCGATGATCTGCCCTGGCTGCGGTGTTTGGGTGACAGGGATTAACTCGCTGCCTGTTGGGATGAGAATCACACGTGGTTTGCGCCGTACCCGGATCATATGATGTCCGCAGCCCGCAGCAGCTCCCAGATCAACAGGGCGGATTTTGTGATTGGCGGGCAGCACCAGTTCGGTAGCGACCATATCTTCGCCCATGAGCCGGATATGCTGCCAGGGGGCAACCGCCGCCCGAATTTCGATCTCATCTGGAACTGGATGCTGCACATCTTCGATCATAATAACCGCGTTGGTATCTGGTGGAAGCGGTGCACCCGTATTCACCGGATGCGCCCGCCCGCCAATTTTGAGCCGCACCGGACGGGTTTCTGTCGCGTTAAGGGTGTCTTTTGCCTGTACCGCGTAACCGTCCATTGCGGCGGAATGGTAATGCGGCGAGGAGACTTTCGCCCAGAGGGGTTCAGCCGTGATACGCCCCAACGCTTCAGTCAGTGGGAGGGTTTCGCCCGCCAGTGGTTCCCATTTACCCGCCTCACGCAGCGCCATTTCCAACCGCCGCCGGGCCTCATCCAGGGGAATATCTTCAAGATAAATGTTGCGTTCCGTCATAAGAGAAATACTTCAACTTCTGTTCCTGCAAGGATTCCGTTGCTATTGAGCGGTACAGATACCAGCCCATCGGCTCGTATCAGGGTATAAATCAGATTCGATTTGCCGAATACGGGTTCAGCCAACCAGCCCCTCTCTTTTGCGGTGAGTTTTACGGGGATAGTATCCTCACGTCCGGTTGTGGAGGCAAGGTTGCGGGTCAGAATCGCTCTAATTGTGGCAATGGGTTTTAAGGTTTTTCCCACGGCATGGTGGATCAGAGGAATCAGAATCTGACGTGCCACCAGCATTGCAGAAACCGGATTCCCCGGCAGTCCAATCACTGGTTTGTTCTCACACACAGCAAGGATTGTTGGCTTACCGGGTTTGACAGCCAGACCGTGCTGCAAAACCCCCGGCTTGCCGAGGGTCTCAATCACCTGGCGGGTCAGATCGCGGGTGGAAACCGAGCTCCCCGCTGTCATAACCAGCATATCCACCTGATGGAAGCCTGCCTGGGCGTGAGCAAGATAGTCGTCCAGAGTATCGCGTGCGATACCAAGCAAGACGGGTTCGCCGCCTGCTTCCTCAATCATTGACGCCAGGATATGAGCATTAATGTCTCGGATTTGTCCGGAAGCCGGATTTTCTTCCGGCGTAACCAGCTCATCACCGCAGCTTAGGATGCCCACACGCGGCGGGGTTACCAGTTCGATTTCCAGAAGGCCGACGGCGAGCAGGCCGCCGATGTCCTGAGGGCGGAGGGTATGACCGGCAGGCAAAATGATTTCGCCACGATCCACATCTTCACCGACCTGAATTACATTTTCCCCTGGCGCGACGGGGGCAAGAACCTCAATTTCATGGTCGCTGTAAGGCTGCGTTTTTTCAACCATCACCACAGCATCCGCTCCCGGTGGCAGCATTCCCCCGGTATGGATTTCTATCGCCTGGCCGGATCTTAAGGCCATTTCGGCGGCGGCCCCCATCGGGATTATCCCGGTACAGATCAGATAAGCAGGTAACGACTGAGATGCACCAAAGGTGTCGGCTGCACGCACCGCATAACCATCAACGGTACTGCGCGGGAAGGTGGGCAGATCAAGCGGCGAATAGACTTCTGCTGCCAGCACGCGCCCCAAAGCCTGACGGGGGTCGGCGGTTTCAGTGCGTAGCTGCGGCTTCCAATAGGATAAAAGGCGGTCTAAAGCGGCCTGAACAGGTTGAACATTAAAAAATTCGGGCATTACAGACCAAGCCGGTGGGGGTGGGTGTAGATCCGCATGGAATCGCGCCGGACGTAGCCGACAATACACATATTCCACGCCTGGGCCAGGTTCACGGCGATGCTGGTCGGGGCGGTGCGGCTGGCAACAACCGGAATTTCCATCCGCCGCGCTTTATTCAGCATTTCCGAGCTGATTCGCCCACTGGTCAGCAGCAGGCAGTCACGAGCAACAATTCCTGCTTGAAGAGCTTTTCCGGCGATTTTGTCCACCGCGTTGTGGCGCCCAACATCCTCGGCGCTGACAAGCAGTTTTTCTGTATCACCCAGAATCGCGGTATGGACACCACGCACCAGAGCGTATAAACGCGCCGAAGCCTGCAAATCACGCATTCGATCAAAAATGACCTCTGGCGTGGTTGAAAAATCGGAGTCCAGGGCTGGATAGCTTTCGGTCAAATATTGCAGGGTGACTCCGCCCCCGCAGCCCGAAGTCAGAATCATCCGGCGCGGCGGAGAAAAATCTCGCTGTTTGAGCAGCACATCAACCGCTGTGCCCATCGTATTGACTTTGACCAGCCCGACTTCCTCAAGTGTTTCGATGACACCTTCGGTATAGAGAAATCCGAGCGCCAGCGCTTCCTGGTCGAGTGGGCTGCACATGACCGTAGCGAGTTCCTGTCCGTTGATGTAGAGACTGACCAGCGTTTCCTCTATGACGCCTCCATCAACAGGCTCAGTGTGCTGCTGATCGACCTGCCAGTAGGTGTAAGGAACTGCGCCTTTGTCCATTTAGGCCTCGTCAGAAGTTTTACGGCGGCGCGGCTGGCGGGTAGCCTGACGGATTTCCTCCGCACTCCATCCCTGCTGCAAGCCAAATTCAATCTTAGGTTTGAGCGCCCCCGTTGGGCAAACGCCAATACACTGACCGCAAAATACGCACGGCGAATCCGGCATGGGAATCTCATAGGCGGTGGCTACGTGGGTGTGAAAGCCCCGTTCGCCCAACGTCAGCGCGAAGGTGTATTGAGCGTCGTCGGCACAGACCTGCACGCAGCGCCAGCACAACACACACTGGCTGTAATCACGCATGTAGAAGGGATTGTCATCCAGAATCGAAAATTCTCGCCTTTTCGCTTCCGGGAAGCGCTCCGGCACGGCGCTGTATTCATGCATCATGTCCTGAATGGCGGGAGCCTCACTCAAATCAACGGCTGAATCGAGCATTTCTAAAATGGTACGGCGGCTGCGTTCCACGCGGGAATTTCGGGTTTCCACTTTTGAGCCGTCCTGACAGGCGGCGATACAGGCGGGTTGCAGCAGCCTTCCCCCGTTAACGTCCACTACACAGATGCGGCATAGACCGTTTGCAGTTGTGGCATCGTGATAACAAATGACCGGAATCTCTTTTTCCAGCATTCGCGCCGCTTCCAGGATGGTCGTCCCTTCGGGTACGGTTGTTTCTACACCGTCGATAGTAAGCGTGACTGTTCTGGTCATTGCGACAATCCTTTGTTTTCAGGGATCAGGTCAGGCCACTTGGTCAGCGCACTGAGCACCGCAGAGGCCGCCGTTTGCCCCAGTCCACACAGCGAGGCTTCGGTCATGGTGAGGCCAATATCGATTAAACGCTGGCTGTCACCCGCGCAGGGATGGTCAGCGCGTTCCAGAATTTCCATCTGGCGCTGCGTCCCCAACTGGCATGGAAAACACTTTCCGCAGCTTTCATGCTGGAAAAATCGCGCCAGCCGCCGTAATACATCCCGCAAATCGACTGTGTCATTAAACACCATAATCGCGCCTGACCCGAAGGTGCTGCCAATATTTCGCAGGTGTTCAAAGGTCAGCGGCACCTCAATTTCATCTGGTTTCAGGAATGTTCCCGCCGCGCCGCCCATGAGAACCGCTTGCAGTTCCCCCACCATCCCGCCGCAGTGATGCTCCAGCAGGGAGCGTAAGGTTGTGCCGGGGAGAATTTCGTATACACCGGGGCGCTGAACATGCCCACTCACCGAAACGAGTTTAGTCCCGGTGCTTTTTTCTGTGCCATGCTGCCTGAACCATTCCGCACCGTGAATGACAATGCCCGGAATCGCGCAGAGCGTTTCAACATTATTCACAACCGTCGGTTTGCCAAATAAACCGTAAGTGGTTGGATAAGGAGGTTTGACCCGTGGAAAACCGCGTTTACCCTCAATAGCTTCAAACAGGGCTGTTTCTTCGCCACAGATATACGCCCCTGCGCCGCGCCGAATTTCTACCTGGAATGAAAAATCGCTCCCCATGATCTTACTGCCGAGAATATTCACCGCTTCTGCTTCTGCGATGGCATTCGCAAGGCGCCCGGTGGCTTCAGGGTATTCTCCACGAATAAAGATATAACCTTTGTTTGCACCAATGGCGTAGGCACACAGTGCCATTCCCTCTAAAAGCAGATGTGGATTGCCCTCCATCAGCACCCGATCTTTAAACGTGCCGGGTTCGCTTTCGTCCGCGTTGCAGACCAGATAATACTGCTCTGATGGCGTCTGGCGGGTAAATTTCCATTTTAATCCGGTGGAGAATGCCGCCCCACCCCGTCCAATCAGCCCGGATTTTTCCACAGCGTCGATTAATGCTTCAGGCTGCATGAAAAAAATGGCTTTTCGCAGTGCATCGTAGTGGCCATAGTATTTCAAAGCCATCGGTTCATGGTTATCCATACGGTCGAGTAATACCTGGTGTCCACCGCCGAAAACCATGCCATAATACGAAACAGGTTGTCCATTCAACAGGTCATTCGCTTTTTTGACCTTCCCGACCGCCATTTCTCCGACACCGCGCTGGCTAAGCAGTGATGCGGGGGCATGTTCGCACATCCCTAAACAGGTGGTGTGTTCAACGGTGTACTGGCCGTCTCCTGTGGTTTCGCCGTGCTGGATACCGAGGGTATGGCACAGCTCATGCAGAATCTCATCCGCCCCTGCTAATCCACAGGAAGGATCGGTGCATATCCGGATAATTCTTTCGCCCGTAGGCTGGTCATGAAACAGACTGTAGAAAGTGATTACGCCATAAATATCGGCTTCTGGCACATGCAGAGTATGGGAAATCGCATGAACAGCTTCTGGATCAATATAGCCAAAAGCGGTTTGTACCTCCCAGAGGATGGGAAGTAACGCATCCCGCTTCCGATTTTCGTAACGGGATAAGATGTCTTCCAGAGTCATTGAAAAATCCTTTAGTCACAGTAATTGGCGGGCCTGTTCCAGTTCTTCCGGTGTATTAACGTTAAAAAAGGACAGCCCTTTGGGGTCAAATGGCTGGTATTCCGGTTCGTCGATATAACGCACATGTACCGACTCGTAAAACCCCATCACTTTGAGGCGATCCGCATCCAGACGCTGGCGAATCGGGTCTAAGCAGGTTTTGCCATAGACTGCGTGCAGCCCCTGCGGGTATTGGTCTACACGCGGCACCACCACATCAAATCCGTCACGCAGGGAAAGCATGTATTTGAGCAGGTCTGCGCTTACAAAGGGCATATCACACGCCAATGTTAACGTGTAGGGATTCTGGCTGTAGTAAATTGCCGTATAAATCCCTCCCAATGACCCTTTATCCGGCAGTACATCCCCGACCATAGGCAGGTTCAGATGGGCGTACTCATCCGGACGATTGGTAATGAGCAGGGTTTCTGCCTGCCCTATGTCGGTCACCCGCTGAATCAGATGTTCAATGACGGGTTTGCCCCCAATTTCCACAAACGATTTGTCCGTTCCCATTCGAGAACTTTTGCCACCTGCGATGATGGCAACCGTAAATCCATTCATCAATGAACGTAGTGATTTGGCTCTTTGATCGCGCCGCGATCTTCCAGGGGAATTTCCGTGCCCTCGCGCTGCGGAGGCTCAGCTTTCCGCAGCCTGACCGCGCAAACCTTAAAATCCGGAATCTTAGCACGAGGATCCACCTTATCCAGCGTGAGCAAATTGGCGGCAGCCTCGACAAAGTGGAAAGGCAAAAAGACCGTTCCGACCGGGGAGCGCCCGGTCACCATGGCCCGGCAGATCACCTGACCCCGCCGCGAAGCAACTTCTACCCAATCGCCAGAAATAAGCCCCAGTTGATGGGCGTCGTCCGGGTGCATTTCCAGAATCGGTTCAGGGAAAATTTCATCCAGTTTGGAGTTTCGGGTCATCGTGCCACCATGCCAGTGAAACAGCACCCGCCCTGTGGAGAGATGATAGGGATAGGCTTCGTCCGGCTGTTCGCTTTCAGAACCATAATCCAGCGCCCAGAATTTACCTCTGCCGCTGGGAAAGTCATGTTCAAACAGATAGGGTGTGCCGGGGTGGTCGAGGTCAGGGCACGGCCAGTGAACACCACCTTCGCGTTCCAACCGTTCATACGTAATGCCGTAAAAATCCGGCGTGACCTCCCGCATTTCTTCCCAGATTTCTTCTGCACTCCGGTAGTCAAACCCGGCGCTGTACGACACACCAAGCCGTTTTTCCATGCGTCTGGCCAGATCGCACACAATCTCCCAGTCCGAACGGGATTCTCCGACAGGCGCGAGCGCGTGCCGGATGCGCTGTACGCGGCGGTCACTGTTGGTAAAAGTACCCTCTTTTTCGGCAAAGCTGACAGCGGGGAGAATCACATCTGCCAGTTCGCCTGTTTCATTCATAAAAATATCAATACAGACCATAAAGTCGAGATTTTCGATGGCGTGCTGAGCGTGAGCCAGATTAGGCTCGCTCATCATGGGATTTTCCCCCATCACCACCATTGCCCGGATTTTGCCCAACAGAGCCCCATCAACCATTTCCGTCACGGTCAGGCCAGGGTTGGATGGTAAATCGGTGTGCCAGATCTGCTCAAATTTCCCCCGTATTTCGGGGTCGGTCACTTTTTGATAGGCGGTGTAGACGTTCGGCAGGCCGCCGCTGTCCGAGCAGCCCTGTACATTATTTTGACCCCGCAGCGGATTCAATCCAGTCCCCGGCTTGCCAACATGACCGGTCATCAGGGCCAGATTCGTGAGCGACAGGGCGTTATCGGTGCCATGTGTGCTCTGGCTGATACCCATGCCCCAGTAAAAAGCGGCGCGTTCGGCGGTAGCATAGAGGCGAGCCGCCTTACGAACAGCTTCCGCAGGAACACCGCTGACCTGTTCTGCCCATTCCGGCGTGAATTTTTCCAGCGATTCAATGTACTCCTGAAAACCTTCAGTACGGCTGCCAATGAATTCCTCGTTATACAGCTTTTCGGTCACAATGACGTGGGCCATTGCCTGGAAAACAGCCACATCTGTTCCGGGTTTCTGCCGCAGCCACAGGGTCGCAAAATCCGTTAATTCGATACGGCGCGGATCGACGACAATCAGTTTGGCGCCGTTCTGCCGCACCGCTTTTTTCAAAAACAAACTGATGACTGGATGCGTTTCTGTGGTGTTGCTGCCTGTGACAATGAATGTATCCAGATGCTCCATTTCCGCGATGCTGTTGCTCATCGCGCTGGAACCAATGGCAAGCTGCAAACCCGTTACACTTCCCGCGTGGCACAAGCGGGCACAGTGGTCAACATTGTTGGTCTTCATAACCGCCCGCACCCATTTCTGGAAAACGTAATTGTCCTCATTTGTGGCTTTGGCACTGGCGTAAGTTGCGATGCTGTCCCCGCCGCTTTCCTGGACAATCTGGGTCAGTTTTGTGCTGACCAGGGTCAGCGCTTCTTCCCAACTGGCTTCGCGGAATGCACCGTTTTCCTTGATGAGCGGCCTGGTCAGGCGGCGCGGGTGGGTCGTGAAGTCCAGTCCGAAGCGACCTTTGACACACAAATTGCCGTAGTTGGGAGCGGAATCGAAGGGGGCAGTCACGCGGTAAATCATGTCAGTTTTGATGTGTAAGTTCATCTGGCAGCCCACGCCGCAGTAGGGACAGGTGGTTCGTACTACGCGGTCAGGAGCAAGAGGCATGGATCGTTCTCCCAAAACAAAAAGAAGGTTTTCCTTACACTACCGTTTTTTTCGATTGAAGGCAAGCAGCGGGCAAAAAAAGAGGGCATTTCCTTTCGGAAACACCCCCTGATGTTTTCCTACTCTTCGTCTGCTCGGTACACGTCAACCGCGTCCAGCGCAATAACGTTCCCCTTCGCGCTTTCGTTACGCTGGCCCGTGTTCACAATCCGTAGCTTGTGCCTGCCGGGTTCGAGGAAGTAAATATCGCTGCTGCCGACGAAACTGACCGGATTATAGGCATCGATGGTATCCACCTTCTTGTCATCAATGTACACGTCGAACATGCCGAATTCCCAGAAGTACAGGTA
The DNA here is from genome assembly GCA_008933735.1 of Anaerolineae bacterium. GTDB lineage: Bacteria > Chloroflexota > Anaerolineae > Aggregatilineales > J027 > SB15. The sequence continues at coordinate 115,630 of WBUL01000009.1, forward strand.
GTGGATGCGGATTTTTTCGCCCGTGAAGCTCAGGTTGATTTCGGCGTTGTCATCGCGGGAGTAGGCATAGCTGCCGCCCGAAGTAAAAACGGAACTGACTTTCTCCCAGTCATTGTCTTCATCCAGGTGAATATCACGCCCATCAACTTCGTAGCGCCGCCATGTGCCTGTTGGCTGCCGTTCTTCACTCGCGGTATTCCGCCACGATTTGAACTGAGCACGAACCACCAGACGGCCTTTATATGACCAGCTATCGTTATCCCAGCGTGTGCAGCTAATCAGTGTCAGGAGCGGCTGGTTGCTGGGGTAGGTAACTTCTATTGCGTGCGGGTCTACATCCATAATATCAGTGATGATGTAGGTATATTCAACATCTTCGCCCTGCGCGATGATCAGATCACCTTTAGAAAGCTGACTCAGGTTGCGGAACGGCCCTAAACCCTTCTGGTGCTGGACGTGTCCTGCCAGAACCGCGTTGCCCATCGTGCCGGGGTAAGCCGTACCATCCAGATGGGCGACTTCATCATAAAGTTCAGTCACGTCCCAGGTCGTTCCGACCACCGGCGCACTGACCAGTTCGGTATCTATACCCAGACGCGGGATGATGATTCGGCTGGCGGGGACTTCCGGCGGGGCAAACTGGAAACCGCCCTCTGACCAGTTAATCGGGAGTGTTGTTTCCGGCTGAATATCCGCGAATGTGGACACATCCGCCACTTCCGGCAGATGCGGTTTCTTCTCCGATTTTTGCGTCAGGTTAGTGGCAAAAACCATGCTCAGAACCATACTGCTCACCACAGCAATCGCTACAACGGCCTGCACTAACTGCCGGGTTGGTCGGTTGGGGAAGAACCGTGCCAGCCTATCGCTGCGGTTTTCCGCCAGCCACTGCGCCACGCCCCAGGCGATACACGCCAACAAAATCACCAGCGCCAGCAGCATTAGCGTGATTTCCATTGTAGAAAGGGATGCCAACTCCAAACCAAACAACAGATTCGTATTGGCAGGGAGTGGACGATACCCGGTTTGTGGGAGTGTATCTGCGCCGCCACCGCCACCGCCCTGGGCAGCCTGACTTTGTGTGCCATTGGTTGCGCCGCCCGTTGTGGTGGCCGTAGCTGTCGGCGTAGGAGTGGTCGGGCTTGGAATCGTGAGCGTTGCAATAGGCGATGTTTCAGCAGGGCCTTCCGTATAATTTAACGTTGCTGTGTTGTTGATCTGCGTTCCTGGGGTTGCCAGGGTGCTGACGGTGACCGTGACGGTCATCGTCACCGTTGCATTGCCCGCAACAGTGCCCAGATTAAACGTGACCGTATTGTTAGTCGAGTTAAAGGTAGAAGTTCCCTGGGTTGAGGTCGCGGAATTAAACACAAGCAGCCCATTTAAAGGATCAACAACGGTCACGTTGGTAATCGCTGTTGATGAAGGATTGGTCAGGTTAATGGTAAAGGTTACCACTTCGCCCGGAAGGGCCTGACTAACTGATCCTACCTTGGTGATAGCCGGATCAACAATCGACATGCTGAAATTACCGACCACACAGGCGCCGCCAACCGCCACATTAAGCTGAGCTTGCCCGGTGGTGGGGTTCAAAAAGACAGGTGCGCCACCCTGAATGCTGGTCGCGTCAATTCTGACGGTATAAATGCCGGCAGGAATACCGCCCAGGCTGTACCCCCCGTTAGCGTCCGTGGTCAATGTGGCAACCGTCGCTCCAGCGGTGTTAGTTACGATCACCCGCACATTCGGGAAAACCGGTTCGTTGGCGTCCCGAACACCATTGTTGTTGACATCATGGAACAGTGTCCCCTGCAAACAGCCACTTTGAACCAGCGTCACATCGGTCACCGTCCGAGAAAGGGTCGCACCAACCTGTGTTGCTTCCTGGCTGGTTGCAGTAATGATGCTGGTATTAACCGTTCCATTGGCAGTACCAATCGGTATCGTCACCACATGTTCCAGGATCAGGCTTTCGCCTGGGGCAACCGTAATCGGTGCGGACGAACCGCCCGCGCTGACCGTCGCCAGGGTGGTGGTACCACGCAGGATTCTCAACTGGCGTGTCCACGTGGTCTGCGAGCCCGTTGGCAAACTGAACACAATACGGTCGCTTTGGGCAGTGCTGGTGTTCGTAAAGGTATGGGTATAGGTGACCGTCGCGCCAGCGCTTTCTGTTGACGAATTGTTTGGCACTAAGGTCATTCCCAGGTTGCTGTTCAGGAGCAACCCCACCGGAGGTGAATTGAAGGTATTGGGGTTGCCGCTGCGGGTCGCCGAAGCGCTGTTATTGACGTTTAACACCGACGGCGGAAGCGCCGCTACATCTACCGCGATGTGATTGTTGACCACCGGGTCATCCCCCTGCTGGATGATAAACGACATGTAGAAATCATGTTCAGTGGCCGGATCACCCGCGTTAGGGGGACGGCTGAAAGATGTAATCTGCCCGCTGCCCGCTGTTGGGCTGGCATCAAATGCGGTGGGTTCCGGCGGAAAGATTGCCGAGGGGAAGGTGTAGCTGGCGGAAGGCAGCGCCAGAATTTCAAGAATGAAGGTGCGTGGTGTCCCCTGAACCCCATTGGTTGTGCCTGAAACGATATCGAAGCGGTAGCCGCCATCTCCGCCAGTGGTTTGTGGATTTGCCTGCACCGTATCTGCCGGAGTGAGTACCCCACCGTTATCCCAGACCAGACGCAACTGGACGCCCGCCAGTGCGTTGCCATTGCTGGCGGCATCCACACTGTAGACAACCCCATTCGGGTCGAAGGCATCCAGGTAGTTCGGGATACCATCGTTATCACGGTCTCCCGACCCTTCGATGCTGTCCGGCGAGGTATCCCCATCCGTATCCAGCGTATAGGCAAAGTTGGCATCTTCGACGATGACCGTTGTTTGATCGCCTTCCTGTTCTGTGGTGATGATTACTGCTGGCACCTCAGCTTCAGGGATGGGCGTTTCTTCCGTGGTTTCCTCAATGACCAGCAGCTTTGGATTCTGGCTGCCATGATTACCCGTTGCGATTGTATCCATATAGTTCGCTGGCAGGCTGTTTTCATCCAGCCAGACCCAGTACGCACCGGCAGGCAGTTCGGCAAAATTGTACGAACCATCAGCTTTGACCTGAACGCTGTCGATCAGGGTATCCGTGTTCTGGTCAAAGACCTCATCGCCATTGTCAAGATAAACATAGACTTTTGCGTTACGAATGCCTGACTCACCGGGGCCGCTCCATTCCCGGTTGGCGTTGTTGTCATTGAACACACGCCCGCTGATTTCACCCTCCACACCAGAGGTTTCCTCTGTTGGTATGGGTTCCAGGATGTCGGCTTCACCGGGAGCAACAACCATCAGCGCTTCCCAATCAGGATTGGTTGAGTCGGGGGCGTCTACCCAGTAGATACCAGGAGTCAAATCGGCAAATTCATATGAACCGTCTTCAACAACCAGCGCGGCGGTCAGGGTGTCTGCATCAGCGTCGAACACCACATCCCCATCATCTGCATAGAGATTTAACGTGAAACCGGCAGCGGGTTCGTCACCATCGCTGATTGCTCCATCACCGTCGGCATCCATCCAGACAAATCCCGTGATAGAGGCAGCAGGTTCAGGCGTCGGGGTGCTGGTAGGGAGCTCAATTTCACGAACATCAACGCTGTCCAGCGCCACACCGATTCCTGATGATTCCGCGTTGGAGCGTCCAGTGTTCAGAATTTGCAGGGTGTGGGTGCCGGGTTCAACTGCAAAGCGATCCGTCGCAGCGCCCTGGCTTTCCACGCTGTAGCCATCCACTGTGGCTACCCGTTCGCCATCAATGTACACCTCAAAAATGCCAAAATTGAAGAATTTCAGGTAATTGACCCGGATGCTGTCGCCTGTGAATTCCAGGGTCACGGCAGAATCTTCTTCTTCCGAGTAAACGTAGCTGCCACCAGACACAAACTCGGACTCCAGAGATTCCCATGCCCCTTCAAATGTGAATGACGGGTGGCTCATTTCGTAGCGCGTCCAGCCTTCTTCTGCGGGTTCAGGTGTGGCAGTTGGTATGACTTCAGCGGCGGCAGGTGTCTTGACATCAATCGCATCCAGCGCGATCACGATCCCTTCCGAAACCTCGCTGGTCTGGCCTGTGTTCTGGATTCTCAGTGTGTGAGTACCAGGCTGTACGATAAACTCTGCACTGGTCCCCAGACGACTTTCAGGGCTGTAACCATCCATCGACATGACCAGAACACCATCAATGTAGACTTCAAAAATGCCAAAATTCCAGAATTGCAGATAGTCGAAGCGAATAGCCTCACCCTCAAATACCAGTTCAACAGCAGCATTTGCATTGGTGGAGTAGATATAGCTGCCACCAGACACAAATTCAGAGACCACCGGGTTCCAATTCCCCAAGAGTTGAATATCAGCATGGCTCATCTCGTAACGTGTCCACCCATCCTGGAGAGGTTCAGTATCATCAATGAAACCGTCAGGAGTCGGTGTGGGCTCGACAATAGTGACTTCAACCGTGCTGGTGGGTGTTAACGTTTCTACCGGAGCCGCTGTTGGGGTTTCAGTCAGCGTTACAACTTCAGTTGGTGTTTCGGTCGCTTCTTCCACAGCCAGTGTAGGGGTAGGAGTCGCGGGTTCCAACAGCACCCCCTGAATTTCCAGGTAGTCCAATTCTAGAGCGATGCCCTCTGATTCAGGATTAGAAAGGGCGGTATTGACCACCTCTAACCGATGCAGACCGGGTTGGACTTCAAAGACCTGACTGGTTTCGATGACGGTTTCTTCGCTGTAGGTGTCGATTGCTCCTACCAGCACATCATCAATGTAGACCTCAAAAATACCTGCGCTGCTGGAGCGTAGATACGTGATCCGGATGCTCTGGCCTGCGAAATCTGCTGCGAGTGCCGCGCCAGCCTCTGAGGTTGACAGATTACCGTCTCCCGACTCGGTAACCACGAGCTCCCACAACCCTGTGAAGACCATCCTGGAGTCGCCCATCTCGTAGCGCATCCAACCTTCAGCATCGGGCGTTGGATCAATATTGCCCGATGGCAAAGTTTCAACCGGAATCGCGGTTGGAATGAAAGTATCCGTGGGTACAGGAGTTTCGGTTGCGCCGGGGATCGGTACTGCTGTTTCACTTGGAACTTCCGTTTCGGTTGGAGGTTCCGGCGTTACCGAGGGCGTTGTACTTGGCTCGGTGAAAGGGAGCGGCGGTGGCGCCTCTGGTTCAACTTCTGCTGTCGGGACATCATCCTGCGCGTACAGGGTATTGACGGGCACCGCTAACAGCATCAGCAGAATGAGCAGCAGCACCGCTGCCTTCCGTCTGCGGACGTAGAACAGACCCGCCAGGGCAATGAGTCCCGCAAAGGCAAACGCAGGTGCAGAAGGATTCTTGGACATACCAGGGTCTTTCACTGTGGTCTCAAAATACAGAACGCCAAACTGCCCGCTTGGAACAGATCCCGGAACAGGCACAACCAGATTCAGATTACCAGCAGGTAAGTTGGCCGTTGCACTGAGTCCGGCAATAGGCAAACTGCTGGGGCAAGTTGCCAGGACACCTACATTCAGTGTGGTGGGTGCATTCAGGAAGTTGCCGTCCAGATTATCACGGATGACAACGTTAGAAGCAGGAGCCGTATCCGTGTTCAGGGCACAGATAATCCAGGCAATCGAGTCGCCAATCTGCAACGCTCCACCGTTAACATCAATCGCCTGTTTTGTTACAGTGAGCGGCGCTGTCACATGGACGTTAACGCTGGATTGATCGTTGGCTGGATTGGTATCCGCTAATCCCGCCCCCAGCGCAGTCACTGCCGCGCTGTTCGGGATGTCTGTCCCTGCTGTTCCCGCATTCACGGTCGCCTGAATGGTCAGGAGAAGGGTGTTATTGGGAGCCGTGGCCGGCAGGCTGCCTATGTTCCAGATGCCTGTTCCGGTGTCATAGGTTGTTCCCCCAGGCGCGGTCACAATGCCGTAGGTCAGTTCAGCCACCGGGAAGGTATCCGTGATTTGCAGCCCCGTTGCTGCCGCCGGGCCGTTGTTGGTAACACGCACTGTGTAAACAATCGTATCCGTTTCAAAGGTGTTGGGGTCATCCACCTGTTTGACCACCGCAATATCCAGCGCGGCGGAGGGGTCAAGCACAGTCGTATCTGCCGTGGATGAGTTGTTGGCAAGGTTCGGATCGGGCGAAGTGGTGGTTACACTGGCGGTATTGCTGAGCGGCCCTATCGCCGTCGGCTGAATGGTAATGGTAATGTTCTCGGTACTACCGACCGCTATGGACGTAAAGTTACAGGTCACCGTCCCCGCCGCCTGAGAACAAGCACCCGTCGTGGGTGTTGATGTGACTCCCACAAACGTTACCCCGGCAGGCAGCGTATCCGTTACCACCACGTTTGCTGCCGGGATATTGCTGGCAGGCAGGTTCTGGACCACAATCGTATAGATCAGATTGACTCCAACAATCGCAGGATCAGGCGCGTCGGATTTCGTTAATAACAAATCGGCAGCGGGCACGGCAATAAGCGTATCTTCCGAATCCGAGTTGTTAGTCAGATTTGGATCGGTCTCATTGGCGGTGACATTCACCGTATTTGTGACAGTGCCTGCTGCTCCTGCGGTGACGTTGATAGTAATGGTTTCGGAGGCACCAATCGCCAGCGTCGCAAAATTGCATGTAACAACGCCTCCGGCTTCTGTACAGGCGCCCGCCGTTGGCGCGGAAGTCACCGTCTGGAAGGTCACCCCGGCAGGCAGCGTATCCGTCACGACAACACCCGTAGCCGGCACAGTGCTGGTCGCGGCATTGGTGACGGTGACCGTATAGGTCAATGCCCCACCCGGCGCAACAACGGCAGGATTATCTGTTTTGGTTACGCTCACATCTGCTGAAGGCGCCTGGACAGCGGTCGTCGCAGAAGCCGAGTTATTTCCTGGCGTGGGATCAGTTTCGTTGGCGGTGACATTCACGGTGTTGCTGAGATTCCCCGTTGCTGCCGGGTTCACATTCACATTGATGGTAATGGTTTCGGAGGCGCCAATTGCCAGCGTCGCAAAATTGCATGTAACAACGCCTCCGGCTTCTGTACAGGCGCCCGCCGTTGGCGCGGAAGTCACCGTCTGGAAGGTCACCCCAGCAGGCAGGGTGTCTGTCACGACAACGCCCGTAGCATCAACATTACTGGTTGGTGCTGCCGCGTTGGTCACGGTCAGGGTGTAGGTCAGGGGATTGCCCGCGACAACAGGGTCAGGAGCGTCTGTCTTGGTCACGCTGACATCGGCAAAGGGCGCCTGAACCGTCGTGTTGACGGAAACATTATTGTTTCCGGTGACGGGATCGGGCTCAGTGGCGGCTACGGTGGCGGAATTGGTGATGGTTCCCAGTGTCGCCGGATTCACGGTGACCGTAATGGTCACCGTTTCGGAGGCGCCAATTGCCAGTGTTGCAAAATTACAGGTGACCACACCCGCCGCTTCCGCACAGGCCCCTGCTGTTGGCGCGGAAGTCACCGTCTGGAAGGTCACCCCAGCAGGCAGCGTATCCGTGACCACCACATTCGTGGCATTCGCAGCGCTGATATTCAGGTTGGTGGCTGTCAAGGTATAGGTCAGCGTACCACCCGCCACAATCGGGTCAGGGCTGTCGGTTTTGGTGAGCTCTAAGTCGGCGGTGCCGGGTTGGTTGACCAGCGTAGTTTCATTGACGGTATTGTTGGCAGCATTGGGGTCATTTTCTACCGCCCCAACGGTCGCTGTATTGGTAATGTTCCCCTGTGCCGCGCCGTCAACGGAGGCGGTAATGGTAACACTCTCCGTGCCGCCAGGAGCCAGCGGCCCCGCCCAGTCACAGGTAACGGTGTTGACGACATTACCACAAATCCCGGTACCGGAGGGTGTAGCGCTGATAAAGGTCAACTGCGCCGGCAGCGTATCAATCAGGGTAATGTTTGTCGCATCGGTATTGCTGGTCGCCGCCAGATTTTCTATGGTGAGGGTGTAGGTCAGGTTGTTACCCGCCAGCACCGGGTCCGGTGCATCGGTTTTGGTAAGCTGCAAATCGACCTGCGGAACTACGACCTGAGTCTGTTCAGTAAAGTTATTGTTCGCCGTGATAGGATCATTTTCTACCGCTGTAACCGCAACGGTGTTGTTGATGGGCCCAGCCGGAGCCCCTGCGCTGACATCAACCGTGATGTCTACCGTCTGGGAGGTATTTGGAGCCAGCGGCCCTGCCCAGGTGCAGGTGACTGTACCTCCGGTAGGGGCGCCGTTGTGGTTGCAGACACCGCCGCCCGTGGGCACCGCGCTGACAAAACTGACCGCAGTCGGCAGCACATCTGTCATCTGCACATTGTTCGCGCCCAGGGTGCTGGCGACATCGTTTGTCACGGTGACGGTATAAGTCAGGGTATTACCCGCAAACACCGGATCAGGAGCATCAGTCTTGGTCACACCCATGTCCGCAAAGTCGGTGGGGATAACCGTCGTGTCCTGAGTCGCCTGGTTATTGCCCAGGTCAGGGTCTGCTTCGGCGGCGGTAACATTCGCCGTGTTCGTGATCAGGCCACCCGCCAGCGCATCGACATTGACATTAATGGTTGCAGTGAAGGAATTGCCGGGAGTCAGTGGTCCCGCCCAGGTACACGTCACTGTGCCGCCGGGATTTGTGCCATTATGCAGACAGTTTCCGCCGTTGCTTGCGTTCGCGCTCACAAACGTGACCGCAACAGGCAGCGTATCGGTCAGAACAATGGTGGTCGCGTTTGACGTGCTGACGACCAGATTTTCTACCGTCAGGGTATAGGCAAGGGCTGCACCCGCATTAACCGGATCGGGCGCATCCCCTTTGAGCAGCGCCAGGTCCGTTCCGGACACAAATTCTACTGCCCCGATGTCACATTGACCGCCTGTTGGGCTGGGACGGGTCACGCCGCGCTGGTCGGTGGCAACCACACAGGCGACCGCGTTAATAGCGTTGCTGCCCGCCTGAAGGGCATGGGTTTGTGTGGGGCCGCCGTTGTTAGCGAGGGTAGCACTGATGTTGGTAACATCTGCTGCCGCGCCGCACTGCCCACCGCCTGCCAGGTTATTGGCATTGTTGTATGTGCCTGTTCCTGCACAGTCGCCACCCGCACCACTTTGAGTCACGATGCTGTTGGTAACCCCCATTGTGCTGCCCGCCGCGTTAAAAATGCCCCCGCCGGGAGATGTGTTCCCCAATAAAGTGGCATGATTCAGATTAATCACGGAGGGATTAGGGACGTTGTCATTAAAAATGGCACCGCCGCTTCCGGCAGGGGCTGTATTTCCTGAAAAGGTGCTGTTGGTAATGGTGTTATTCACATTATCTGATTGATTATAAATCCCACCGCCATTACCCGCAGCAGCACTATTCCCGGAGAAAGTAGTGGCGCTAATGTCCAGAATGCCGCCTGCCACATTGGAAAGTCCTCCCCCATTGCTGAGGAGTGCGGTGTTATTGGCAATGGTGGAGTTTGTAATGGTCAATGTGCCGCCAAGGTTTTCAATGCCGCCTGCGCCGTTTGCGCTGTTGTTATTGATATTTAAGTCCGTGATTTGAACTATGCCGTTGGTTAACAGCCCGCCTGTGCTAATGACCGCAGTATTGTTTTGAATAGTCATATTTTCCAGGTTGACATTGATGATCGCCAGCCCGCCAACGCTTGTTCCTGCATCGTTGCCTTCGATGGTGCTGTTGCTGTACAGAACCGTGGTAGTGCCGTTATTAGTGATCACCCCGCCCCCTTGTGCGCCAGGGGCGTCATTATTCTGCAACTGCATCACATTGAACGACCCGGTGCTGTTGTTTTCAAGTGTGACCGCAATGCCCGCCACTGAGTCATCCGAGGTATTGTCGGAAATAGTTGTATTGGAAATCGTGATATTTACAACATTGGCTGTTCCGGCATCATCTATAAAAACCACTGCGCCGCCCAGCCCACCAGTGAAAATATTGACCGCATTGTTTCCTGTGATCGTGCTGTCTGTAATCTGAAGGGAACCATCAAAAATCCAGACGCCTCCCCCTTCTCCGGCTGTGCAGCCCTGGACAGTCACATTCTGCAAAATAACCTGACTGTCTGGGTTGAAGGAACGGATACATCCCCCTTCAGCAATATCGGCGTTGCCGTTTTGCAGCGTGGCCCCCTGGATTTCCAGGTTGGCAACCCCCTGAACATCGAAGATTCGGACACCGTTGAGGTTCTGGGCATCAATGACCGGATCACCGGTGCCGATGATGGTCACGCTTTCATCAATATCCAGCGTGCTGGTGATCAAATAAGTTCCGGCAGGCAGATTAATGGTGTCGTCTCCCACCAGATTATTGGCTTCCTCAACTGCGGCCCGCAGGGTACAGTTGCCCGCGCCATCATCGCAGTTGCCATCCCCTGGGTTTGCATCCCCCACATCGGAAGTATCATCCACATTGAAGGTTGCCTGATAGACAGGGCTGGCTTCTATTGGGGAAAATCTAAGAGCCGCGCCCGAAAGCATCAAAGCAAAGCATAAAAGGAGAAAGGCACGCCACTTCAGCATAAATCTAGACTTTCTCTATAGTTGAAGGTTAGTTTAATCTATTGTATTAAAAATAGAAAATTTTTTCGCTCTTATAGACAAGTCCCTGACAGTTTTTTATCCCAGGGCTAAGCAGGCCGCGCCCACCGCGATTCGCTCAATCTGCGAGGGAACAAGGCGCAAATTTTGATAGCTGGCAGCGGGTGTGCAGCGCTGCATTTCCTGCCGGGCAGGTTCAAATAAAAATTCTGCCGCCGCCATTCCCAGCCCGCCGCCAATGACAATCAGCCTGGGGTTAAAAAAGTTGGCACATATCCCAAACAGGTATCCCAGTGCGGCAGCGGCGTCCTGAAAAACCCGCAGTCCCAAAGAATCCCCGGCCTTCGCCGCCGCCAGAATATCCGCCGTCGAAGAATCGGGGTTTAGGATGGTGTCCGGGTGCTCATTGGCATATTCCCTCACGCTCGCCAGCAGCCCCTGACCGGAAGCATACATTTCCGCACACCCGTGCAGCCCACAGCGGCACAGCCTCCCATGAGGTCTGATGACCAGATGCCCAATCTCCATCGCAAACCCATCCGCCCCGTTCACGATGCTGCCGTTGACAATTGCTGCACCGCCCAATCCGGTGCCAACAGCCGCATAGATGACATCCTTATCATTCTGTGCGGCTCCGAAATAGAGCTCGCCCAGCGCCGCCGCGTTGACATCATTTTGCAGAAAAATCGGCAGCTTGCTGTCAAGACGCTGGCGCACAGCATCAACCAGTTTCACTTCCGTCCAGTGCAGATTCACCGCATTTCGCACGATACCCTGTACCGAGTCGACATATCCCGGACAGCCGATTCCGATTCCGGCGGGAGTATGGCTGTGCAGAAAATGCTCAATTCCCTGGGCAATTCGGTTTAATACGGCGTCTTCCCCTTCTTCCGGCGCTGTGGCCAAGCGATAGTTGTCCAGGATAGTTCCTTGCTCATTCATCAAGATGAAATCTATTTTGGTACCCCCAATATCAACCCCGATGACTGTTTTCATTCTGAACTCCACCACTTTGTTGACGGTCAATATTACACTATAAGCACGGCAAATGAAGTAAGTAAATCTAGCTAACTATTGTTGGCGATTTCGTAGTGCAGTGTTGGGACAGCAGTACGGAAGAAGCCTTCCGGCGTGAACTCCTGCGTTATAGTCTGCGACTTGCCGAATCCTACTTCTTATACCAATTCCCTAAATCACTTGCGTATAAAATCGTCCCCCCAAAACGCATGGGACGACAACTTCAGATTGACTGGCAACAAACTGATGGTTGCCACTTTGGTTGGTATTGCCTATCACACCCTTCAGTACTGGGTAGCCTGGTATCGGCAAGGCGGCTTGGTGAAGTGCTGAGGCGGATCAAAGGGCATGGTCGTCAAGGGAGACCCAGTAAATTGAAGCTGCTGATCCGATAACTGTTGTGCACACCACTTCACCGCGTCTATCACGATTCGTGGGACATCTTGCCGCTGCTCCATCCCCCCCGCTGCCCAACACATCAGTTTCATGGTTGCCAAGGATAATACGGCAGTCCAGTTCATGCAGCCAAGTAACCACTTCACACGGTTGGGGGCCAAGTGTGGTGACATCGCCCAGACAAATCGGCTCATCTACCTGCTCTCGTTCAATATCCGCAAGAACCGCATCCAACGAAATGCGATTGCCGTGTATTTCGGAGGTGAGGGCAACACGCAAGAAAGGTGGTCTTTGTGCAGTTTGATTACGCTGATGAAAATTTACGCAAGCCTTTTTCAGTGTTGGTATTAGAGCGCCTGAAGGATAACCGTCAGCGCTTCATTGAACTGGCGATCTTCCCCGAAGATATGGATATTCCTTTCCATACTGTAGAGCAGTTGTGGGGCACAGCAGCGGATTACGATGACATTGACACCGAAGATGCGCTGAAGGCGATGGCACGGCTGTCGCTGTTCCAGCGCTACGATACGGCAGATAAATCTCTGCGTCTCCATGACGTGATGCGACGCAATTCGGCACTAGCGTGCCGAACCGCAGGATTCGCGCACGATGAGTTCGCTGTAGACCACACTCTTGAACGCGGTTGTGTCCTCACCCATGATGATGCGATTGAGTTTTTGCATGGCGAGCACGCCGAGTTCGTATTTTGGAATATGGACTGTTGTGAGCGGAGGGCGCATAAACTGGCTTTCCCTTGTATTATCAATGCTCCCAATCGCGATATCGTCAGGGATACGCAATCCCGCTTCCCGAATAGCACCCATTGCACCGATAGCGGTCTTATCGCTGATGGCAATCACCGCTGTTGGGTGGCGGTCCAGTGCCAGAATCTCCTGCATCTGCACATAGCCTTTGAGCGGATGACCGGACATTGGTTCTGGCATCCACTCTGGTGGGAAGAGTAAGTGTTCTTCGGCCATGGCGGCCATGCACCCGCGCAGGCGGTCCACTAGGCTGCTGTATTTGGATGGACCCTTCAGCACCGCGATATCGCGGTGTCCTAGGTTCAGGATGTGCCGCGTGATCTGGTACCCAGCCATGAAGTTGTCGCCTAGCACACATGGAAAGACATGGCCAGCGATATAACTCTCTATCAGTACTATTGGCATATCCAGCGCTGTCAGTTGCAGCACAGTTTGGGCGGGTAGGTCACCGTCATTGGCGACGACCACCCCACGAACGTCCTGGATCAGCCCATTAAGATCAAAACCCCGTTTGTTCCGATCGAAAACCGAGAGGACGACGCGCATACCCAGGCGTTCGGCTTCCGACTGAACCCCCCGGATCACATCACCATAAAACACATCGCTGATCGCCGGAATCGATGACTGTTCGATCAGTAGCCCCACCGCATCCATCTGTGAATTACTATTGGACTTGCGCGGCTTATAGTCCAGGTTGTTGATGACCGACCAGACCTTCTCTGCGGTAGAGGGCGAGATCCCCGGCTTTTCGTGGATGACCATCCAGACAGCAGTCACTGATACACCCGCTGCCGAGGCGATGTCACGCATGTTCGTTTTTGATTTGCTCATCGCTCTTTCCTTCTTTATCTTGTTTACTAAACAAATTTCGATTTCATTTTACAACAGCTTGACGAATATGACTACAAGTAGTTAACAAAGCGACCGCCCGAAAAAAAACTGAACCTTAGAGAACCTTATTAAGTCAACTAACATAAATGTATTTGAAGATTCTGATTCAACGACCCCCTTTGACAATCCCGCTAGAACAGCATAAAATGAAATATAAAGTGTTGTTTTTATGATGTTTAAAACAAATGCTTCGACTTCGGTAGTTTCTGAACAGCGCCCACATTTGTTTATTAAACATCAAGGTCGAATACTGCTGGAAGCCTTTCAACTAATTCCTATCTTGTTTTTTATCTGGAGGAAAAATGAAAAAGAAAAAGCATATGTTATCGAGACGAAATTTCTTAAAGCAGGCTGCCGCATTCACCGCGGCAACTGCGCTTCCCGTTGAAGCGCTGGCAAAGCCAGGAACCCCCCTATCCGCCCCCCAGCGACAGGAAGTTGCGCCAGGTGTGCCCAGGGAAGAGTGTCTAATCCTGGAGAACCCATCAGGGACTGTGCTACCGGCAGATGATTTCAACCGCTGGCGGAGCGGCTACAGCGCCGTCTGGGTAAGCGGCCTCCAACAACTGGCCCTAGATGCGCTGTGGTACATCGACCCGGATGCGGGCGTCGACGGTGTATGGGATAATGCCCTGGCAGCCGAGCCGCCGATCTACAATGATGACTTCACCCAGATGACCGTCAAGCTTCGTGAGGGTCTCTACTGGAGTGACGGCGTCGAGTTTTCAGGGGACGACCTGTACTTTACCGTTGATCTCATAAAGAACACACCTGGAATGGGGAATCAGGGTCTGTTCGAAAACAACGTCGACCATATGGAACAGCCCGACAGAAATACCGTTGTCTTCTACCTCAAAAAACCCAACTCGCGCTTCCACGCTGCCTTCACCGTGCGCTGGGGCGCCCTCTACATCATGCCCAAGCACATCTGGGAACAGGTAGAGGACCCGGTAGCGTTCACATTCAATCCTCCGGTCAGCCTGGGCGCTTACACGCTTAGAGATTTCGATCCGAACGGACAATGGTACCTGTGGGAGCGCCGCGAAGACTGGCAGAGAACCTCGGTCGCTCGCCTTGGCGAGGTGTCTGTTAAGTACGCCATGTATATTGATCCAGGCCCAAGCGACAAGCGCGTTATCGCCCAAAAGGCACACGAACTGGATGTGATCCACGACATCACCCCGGAAGGCCGTATTACCCTGGCCCGGGAAAACCCGTCCTCGGTCGGCTGGTTCCCTTCGTTCCCCTGGGCTCATCCGGATCCCACCCTACCAGCGGTCATTTACAACAACGAAAAACCTGGGTTGGACAAGCGGGAAGTCCGCTGGGCATTGACCCTGGCAATCGATATTGCCCAGGTCGCCCTGGCCTCCTATCGAGGTGCGGCAACCATTTCCGCCATTCACGTTCCGCCAACCGGTATGTACCCCCAATTCTATCACGAGCCGCTGGAATCCTGGCTAAACGACTTCACCATCAAGGTTGGTGGAGAGGACTACAAGCCTTACGATCCAACCGCTGCCCAACGGATTGCTGATTTGGCTCGCCCAAGCCTGGGCGATCTGGTGCCGACCGATCCCGACATTATCAAGCAGTATATTGGGGCCGGTTGGTGGAAACACGATCTCGACGCTGCCGAGCAGCTCATGCTGGACGCTGGCATGCAGAAGAAAGGCGGCAAGTGGGCCTTGCCCGATGGCTCGGACTTCAAGGTGCCGCTGATGAGCATGAATCCAGAATCAAACCCAACCATGAACCGAGCGGCTGCCATGATCGTCGAAAACTGGGATGCCTTCGGCATCGATACCACCCTCGATTCGCAGGCGAACCCCTGGCCCATCATGAGCAGTGGCGAGTACACCGCCAACCTGGCTTGGACGATCGAGACCTGGGGTGGTCATCCCGACCTGTTCTTCTTCCTCCAGTACTGGCACTCAAGGTTATACGTCCCGAGCGGCGAACCCGCTGCGGGCAGCAACAGCATGCGCTGGCAGCACCCTGAGCTCGACAGAATCATTGAAGGAATCGAGAAGATTTCCTTCGACGACCCGAAGGGTGTCGAGCTGGGACTGGAGTTCTGCAAGCTCGCCGCTCAGGAGATGCCAATTACGCCGCTGATGGCGTACAATGTCTTCACGACCATGGACACCACGTACTTCGAAGGATATCCGTCTATCGATGATCCCTATACGGATCCGGTGCCGAACTGGGGCAATACCAAGTATATGTTCGTCAAGATCAAGCCCAAGACGTCATAGCCTCGCCGTGGCGGGGATCGCGCCGATCATGGGGTTGGTGCTAAGGAATTGAATGCAGCAATCGAGGCAAGCCAGCAGTATCAGCGCATTACTCCTCCACTGCGGTTGTCTTCACCGGCGATCGCGGTGGAGGTTTTTTCAAAAGGAAATAGTCCCAATGCGAAAATTTATCATTAGGTATTTGATTCCGCGAATCATTCAGTACTTGACGCTCATTTTTGTCGGGATCACGGTCACTTATATCATTCCCAGGCTCGCTCCCACTGACCCGGTAGAAGCGCAGGTATCCACGATGATGGCGATGGGTAGCTCCCTCGACCCAGAATCTATCGAATCTATGCGTACCGCTTTGACCGACCTGTACGGGCTATCAGGCAGTCCGGTCGAGCAGTATTTCACATTTTGGGGGCGTTTGCTCCGGGGCGACCTTGGCCCTTCGCTAGATAATTTCCCGACTCCGGTATCCAAGATGATTGGTCAGTCCTTGCCGTACACTCTTAGGCTGTTGATCCCCGCGGTGATTATTTCGTTTATATCGGGCAACTTTCTCGGGGCCCTGTCCAGCTACTACCCCGAAAACAAAGCATTGAATGTGATCGAGGTACTGGGTCAGGTAGTCCGATCTATTCCGTATTATATTGTGGCCATCGTTCTGCTCGTGGTGTTTTCGTATTTCATCCCGATCTTCCCCTTTAGTGGGGCCTACCCGCTCGGGACTCGTCCCAATTGGTCCTCCCTTGAGTTTATCTTGAAATACATCGAGCATGCCGTGCTCCCGGCGGCTACCCTGGTGCTGGTCGGATTTGGAGGTTGGTTTGTCGGCATGAAATCCCTCACCTCCAATATTATCTCTGAAGACTATGTGGTGTATGCGGAAACCGCCGGACTGAGGAGGAATAGGATCCTCGTCCAGTACATTATGCGTACCGCCATGCTGCCGCAACTCACTGCACTGGCTATGTCGCTCGGAACAGTCTTCAGTGGTGCCCTCATCATGGAGGTCGTTTTTGGTTACCCCGGAATTGGTAGTCTAGCCATAAGAGCAATCTACAGTAACGATTACTCAATGATCATGGGCATCACCATTTATTCGATTATTGGGGTTGCTACCGCCGTTTTCATCATGGACTTACTCTATCCACTATTCGACCCGCGGGTACGCTACCAATAGGAGAGTAACTATGTTTAAGGTTTTGCGTGATCTTCTCAGATACGATGGCCGCTTTCGTCTCGCCATCATTTTACTGGGAGGTGTGGTAGCGATGATTCTGCTATCCTACGACTCTCCTTATGATCCGGGCAAGTCCTTTGTGGTCCCGTGGGACCTTCCTCCATCGCGGGAACACCTTTTCGGCACAACCTCCCGGGGACAGGACCTCTTCTGGTGGCTAACCTTCGCCGTGCGCAATTCACTTTATCTGGGGATAGTAACCGCGATTATCTCGCGTGTGATTTCTGTCCTGGTCGGTCTGACTTCCGGGTATCGGGGCGGATGGATCGACAAAGTGTTGATGGCGATCAGCGACACGTTCGTGGTTTTACCACTACTTCCCATCCTCATCTTGCTGAGTTTCTTGCTGCGTGATAGCATGAACCTGTTAACCCTTGCGATTATCCTGGGGCTTTTCGGCTGGTCGTTTGACGCCCGACTGATTCGCTCGCAGGTGCTGAGTTTGCGGGAACGCTCATTCACGCGCACCGCGGTTTATTCCGGGACCAACGGTTTTTGGATCACGATCCACGAGCACCTTCCCTTCGTGCTGCCGATCGTATTTGCCACTACCCTCAACAATATGCTGTGGTCAATTGGAATGGAAGTCACTTTGAGTGTTCTTGGACTTTCCGATTTGACTACTCCAACTCTTGGAACCGCTCTCTTTTGGGCTAACCAGCACGGGGCTTTGGTAGCAGGGGTGTGGTGGTGGATCACCGCACCAGCTCTGGTGACTGCTGTCCTGTTCGTCGGCCTGTACTTGCTCTTCACGAGTATCAACGAATTCATCGATCCGCGTACCCGCTTGCGCTTGATTGGAGGATAATCCGTGACTCTATTAAGCGTACAAAACCTCCGCGCGTACTACCAGACCGAGGCCTATGGAATCTCCCGGACAGTACGGGCTGTTGATGGTGTTTCTTTTGACCTCGTTCCGAATGAGATTTATGGTATAGCAGGTGAGTCAAGCTGCGGCAAAACCACCCTGATCAAAGTGATTTCGGGAAATATAAAACCCCCACTAAAGGTCCTTGAAGGAAGTGTCAACTATAGCTTTGGTGAGTATAAAGTTGATATGCTGCAGATATCACAGTCTGAACTCCGCCAGAACGTTCGCTGGAAGCAAATCTCGTATGTGATGCAAGGCTCGATGAGCGTTCTCAACCCGGTGCGTAAGGTGATAAAGACTTTCCAGGATATTGTTGATACGCACGAGCGCATTAGGGATAAAAATAAATTCCTTAAACAAACGCACACTCATATCAACCGGCTCGGACTCCCGACCGATGTACTCAACGCCTATCCGCACCAGCTCTCTGGCGGCATGCGTCAGCGGGTGGCAATCGCCCTGGCAACCGTGTTTCAGCCTGCCTTGATTATTGCGGACGAGCCCACCACTGCCCTAGATGTCGTCGTGCAGCGCGGGGTCCTGCACATGATCAAGGATATCCAGGCCATCAGCAACAATACGGTTCTCCTGGTAACTCATGATATGGCAGTACACGCCAACGTGGCTGATCGGGTGATGATCATGTACGCGGGCCGGATAGCCGAAGAAGCGCCAACCGAGAGCATCTTCAATGCGCCGCTCCACCCATATACCCAGCATCTGATTAACTCGCTGCCAGTGATCGGCGAAAAATCAACTAAAGCGAGTCTGAAAGGTTCACCGCCAAACCTTGCTGATCCTCCGAGCGGATGCCGATTCCACCCCCGCTGCCCTTATGTGATGGATGAGTGCCGGACCGTGGTGCCTGATTTGGTCACGGTTAAAGAACGTCATCGTGTGGCCTGCCATCTAGTCGAGGAGGCCTCTCTATGAGCGCAAACGGAAAACTGCTGGATGTCCAGCACGTGACGGTCGAATTTCATATTGGTGGATTGGTGGGTGGCACACTTCTCACAGCGGTTAATGATGTTTCCTTCTCCCTAGAGAGTGATAAGCCAGAAATATTCACCCTCGCCGGTGAAAGCGGCAGCGGCAAGACCACGCTCTCTCGCTTGTTGCTTCGGGATCTTGAACCCACAAGGGGCAAAGTACTGTTTGAAGGCCGTGATGTGTCAACTATCCGTAAACGATCCGAGTTCATTGAGTTCATGAAGAAAGTCCAACCGGTTTTCCAGAACCCGTTCGACACCTTTAGTCCATTGCGGCGGGTGGATGCGTACCTGTTCGATACGGTCAAGAACTTTGGAATGGCGTCAAATCGTCGAGATGCAGCCGAGGTTGTGGATGACGCTCTCCGCAATGTGGGGTTATCGCTGGATGAAGTGAGACAGCGCTATCCTCACGAACTTTCCGGCGGTCAGATCCAACGCGTGTCGGTGGCACGGGCGCTGATCTCAAAACCCACACTGATCCTTGCCGACGAGCCCGTCTCGATGGTCGATGCATCTCTGCGTATGGAGATCGTGAACCTGTTCCAAAAGCTGCGCGATGAACAAAAAGTGAGTGTTGTTTACATTACACATGACCTGGCAACTGCCTATTACATCAGCGACAGGATCGGTATCATGCTGCGGGGCTACATTGTCGAATTGGGGCCGGTTGAAGACGTTCTGGAACGGCCTGCCCACCCCTATACACAGTTGTTGAAGGAGTCAGTGCCCGAACCCGCCCCCAAGAGCCGCGAGTCCTGGGCAAAACATATTGAACTTGGAATAACCGAAGTCAAAGAGTATGGGAGAATCGGGTGCAAGTTTGCAGGTCGTTGCCCCAAAGTGATGGATATTTGCCGCGAGGCTGATCCGCCGGATGTGCGGGTTGGACGGCAAACCGTGAAGTGCTACTTATATTCGGAACAAACCACAAAAGCCGACACAGGAACGCAATCTTGATCTCAATTTAGCCGGTGATATTCAGAACTGTCGACTATTTTGCTCATTAATTTGTTCCTATTGCTGTGTCATCATGTCATGGAGGGTAAGATGTTCGGCCAGGTTTGTGCGTGACATGCCCCACTGAACATCGATTACGGCTGCCGTCGCGCATCAATTTTTACGGGAAATTCTTTTATTTATTATGAGGTACCCTGAATATGGCACAAGCTGCTGTATACATTGATACGAATCGGATTATTAGCGTCATTTCGCCATTGCTCTTCAGTGGGTTTGCGGAGCATATGGGGCGGTGCATATATGAAGGTATCTACGATCCAGCTTCACCTCATGCCGACGAACATGGATTGCGCGTGGATGTGCTTGCCGCGCTGCGTGACCTCAACCTGCGCTCGGTTCGCTATCCCGGCGGCAATTTCCTCAGTGGGTATTACTGGGAAGACGGCATTGGCCCCAAAGACCAGCGTCCACGCCGTCGTGACCTCGCTTGGAAATCCATTGAAACCAATCAATTCGGCACAGATGAGTTCCTGCATTTCTGTCGGGAACTAAATACCGAGCCGATGCTGGGCGTCAACATGGGCACTGGAACCATTCAGGATGCCGCTAATCTCGTCGAATACTGCAACGGGCCAGTTGGCACAGTCTATGGCGATCGACGCGCACGTAATGGTCACGCTGATCCTTATGGTGTGAAGTACTGGTGCGTCGGCAACGAAATGGATGGTCCGTGGCAAATCGGGCACTTGGAAGCCGAAGCATATGGTCGGAAGGCGCTCGAAGCTGCCAAAATGATGCGCTGGCATGATCCTTCCATCGAGACCGTGTTGTGTGGGTCATCCAATGCTCAGATGCCGACCTACCCTGAATGGGATCGCATAACGCTTGAGATCGCGTGGGAGCATGTCAACTATCATTCGATGCACTACTATGCCACGAATGAAAACAACGACACTGCCAGTTATTTGGCACTCAGCGCAGACTTCGAGAATTTTGTGGATACACTGGCGGGCGTTTTGCGTTATGTCAAATCAAAAACCCGCTCGAAGCATGATGTGTATCTCTCGTGGGATGAATGGAATGTTTGGTACAAGGATCGTAGCGGCAATGGGAACTGGACTGAAGCGCCGCATCTGAGCGAGGAAGTTTACAACTTGGAAGATGCGCTGGTGGTGGCGCAATGGATGAATGTGTTCTTGCGCAAGTCTGATGTGCTGAAGATCGCTTGTCTGGCGCAAATTGTTAATGTGATTTCGCCGATCACCACCACGCGGGATGGGCTGCTTAAACACACGACCTATTATCCGATCATGCTGTTCAGCCGGATGGCGTCGGGTAATGCGCTAGACGTTTTAGTCAAAGCCCCAATGATTGAGACCCGCAAGTTTGGTGACATGCCGGTCCTAGATGTAGCGTCATCCCATGATATGGAAACCGGGGCCAACGCGATATTTATAGTCAATAGGAGTCAGACTGACAGTGTGACGGTTGACATATGTTGGCAGGCGCTCATGCCGACCCGCGTGACGTCAGCCCATCAGATTACTGGAACCGACCCTAAGGCAACTAACTGCTTTGAGGATCCAGAACGCATCGTGGCCCGACCTATCAAGATCCAGGATATTAACGATGGTACGGTCACATTACAACTTCCACCGCTTTCATTCACGGCGATCGAAGTGGCGATCTGACAGGCGATTTATCATCATACGCGCAAGCAGGCGAAGCACATACAAAAGCTGGGATAATTCAAATTGGGTCGGTTGAAGTCAAAAAGAGGTGGACTATAGGGGGCGAGTATCCCGTCTTTCCCAAAGAAGTGATCCATTGAGCTCGCGCTGCTCATTCAGCTAACACCCGCTCTGGCGAGGGCATATGCTCTTGTACCTTCAGCTTGCTGGTTTCTTTTTCGTCGCTCATGATAAGTGCCTTTCCGCCGCTTCCATTGCGGCTCATTATAGTCGGATTTTCTTCTCTATAGAGGCACTCCATTTACACAGAAGATTTTATAGTCTCAAGTCCAAGCGGCTTTGAGCTTGTTTGAGCATCGGGTGCAGGTTTTCTGGTTGCCACAATATTGCCCTGAACTCAATATCATCGAGCGTTTCTGGATGCATCTGAGGCATACCGCTTGGGCTACATGACACTTGAGGCGCTGCAACATGCTCAGGTACTCGAAAAACAAAATGAGCCAACCTATTCGGAGCAGCTCACTTTTTCCAAATGCTTTCGGTAACCTACTTTAGGTCAAAAATGGTCTTCCCGGTTGGAACAACTTGCTTGCGTTTGTGCGCCCCAATTTATTGGATGATAGGGGCTGTGATGGCGTGAAGGTTTTCAGGAATTAACGCTGATTGATCTACAAATAATTGGATAGATGAGCTGGGCGTAGACTGTTACGCCCAGGCTCTATTATTGTTTAATTTATTGGGCGTCTAGCTCTGCTTGTTGTTCCGCGATACGTTCTTCGGAGCAGAACAAATTCTCGACAAAGGCGGCATCCTGTTCTTGCAGTTCCTCAAAAGAAACATCCGGCAGAGAAAGTACCTCACCCGTGTTTTCGCCATCCTCGATGACAAAATTAGCCATATCTAACAGGCTTTGAGGCACTTCAACATCCTGCATCGCCGCTGTATCCAGATTGACACCAATCAACGTGCCGGACTGCTTAGACAGGCCCGTTGTGGCAATGTCAATGTCACCATTGAGATAAGCAACAAGTACCCGTCCGGTGTCCACGCCTTCTTGATAGTAGCTAACCCCTGCGCCAACGGTTACGCCAGAAAAGACCTGAAGGCTGTCCGCAAAGAACACCGGGATTCCTTCTTCTTCCGCCACGCTGAGTATGGATGCCAGGGCATTCCCTACCGTGCTGTCGGTGGGGATGAAGAAGGCATCAATGCCCTCGCCAGCGAGCGCCTCCGCTGCCGCGCCTACCTCAGAGCTTTCGGCTACGGAGGTAATATGCAGTGTCAGTCCAAGCTCTGCGGCAATAGGTTGCACAATCTCGGTACTCGCCACAGCATTCGGTTCTGAAGTGGAATAAATCCAGCCAAGATTTTTGATCTCCGGGTTAAGCTCCCATACCAGGGGCAAAATGGTGGCAAAGTCGGGCAGGGCTTGTGAACCCCACACATGAGCGGGTTTAATGCAGGGAGCCTGTGCAATGCCGGCAGCATAGGGCTGGGTGACGGTGTTGAACATGATGATCGGCGGGTCTTCCATATCCAGGGTGGCGTTGACAGCCGCCTGTGATACGGGCGTGGTGATCGTGACGATAACGTCAACGTCGCTGTTGATGGCATCTTCAATGAGCAAATTGGCGGTAGGGACATCCATTCCGGCATCGCCGAGTATCAGCTTGATGTTTTCACCATCAACATAGCCATAGGCTGCCAGAACATCGAGCGTCCCTTGTTGAGAGTATTGGAAGGGGGGCAAAGGACCCAGTCGAATGATCGCAACTGTTGGAATATCGTCCTGGGCAAGCAGCGGAACAGGTGCAGTCACCATCAATGAGATAAGCAAAACAGCCAGCAATTTTTTGAACATAAAAGCCTCCTTGATAAACGTACTTTTAAATAGCCATTGAAAGGCTCAATGGTTAACTAATCTTGATGAGGACAGAGCCATCCTCTGGTTAAAGAATCATGCCCTTGTTGGGCATTCTCTCAACTCATCAGGGTGCGATCTGAGAGTTCGTCGCCAGTTTGCAAACTCCGAAAACGTTCGATCAGATCGTGATAACGCATGGTTTCTCGCTCTAAGCCAGAAACATCGAACAGTACCCTGCCCCGGTTCATCATGATGAGGCGATTCCCAACCCCTATCGCCTGCTGCATACTATGGGTGATCATGATGACCGTTAAGCCATATTCCTCCGCCAATTTCACGGTGAGTTCGAGTACCTGAGCGCCCGCGTTGGGATCGAGGGCGGCGGTGTGTTCATCCAGCATCAGCAGTTTGGGTTTCATCATGGTTGCCATCGTCAGGGTAATCGCTTGGCGCTGACCACCGCTCAGTAAGGCAATATCAGTATCCAGACGTGTTTCCAAGCCCAGATTAACACTCTTCACGAGCTCATAAAACCATGCAGCATTTGAGTGTTTCACCCCTGATCCCAATCCAAGTCGCTTGCCGCGCAAGGCTGCCAGCGAGAGGTGTTCCCGGATAGTAAGACCGGGGCAAGTTCCCAAGATAGGATTCTGAAACACACGCCCGATATGGAGCGAACGCCGATATTCGGGCTGGTTGGTAACATCTCTGCCATTGAGGATGATCTTTCCGCTGTCAACGGGAACAACGCCAGCCACCACGTTGAAAAGGGTACTTTTGCCTGCACCATTTGCGCCGATGACCGTAATGAAATCGCCTGCGCGGACATGTAAATTAAGGTCTTGTAGGGCACGGACTTCATTGGGTGTGCCTTCATGGAAAGTGACCGAGACATGCTCTAGACTAAGCATCAGACCGCCTTCTTTTCTTGCGCCATTCCTGCCAGCGGTCTATCAGGTTGGGCGCGGCTAGTGCACTCAAGACCACCAAGGCACTCACTAGGCGAATGTCGGTGGTGGGCAATGAAAGGGCGGCAAATACCCAGGCGCGGGAAACGTCGAAAATCACCATCCCAATCGCCGCCGATAGAATTTGCTGCCCAATTGAGCGGGGGCGCAGCAGGACTTCACCCACCAGCAGGGCCGCCAATCCTCGCACGATGATGCCAAAGCCCAGCGAAACATCGGCAAAACCCAACTGCTGCACTGCCAACGAACCCGACAACCCCGCCAGACCATTTGCCAACATCAGCGCGAGGATGATCATCAGATGATGGTTAACGCCGAAAGCACGCACAGCTTGGCTGTTTGTCCCCGCTGCACGCAGCACCAAACCAAGTTCTGTGTGCATAAACCACGTCAAGAACAGCAGCACCACGATTACGACAAGAGCAAACACCACGATTTCCACCAGGTTGTTGGATTGGCGGCGCATTCCTCTTCCGAAGTTTTCAACCAGCCAAGCCCGCACGGGTGCTTGATAAGGTGTTAGGATGGTGCGCTCACCGAGTAGGGGGACGTTACTGCGTGCCTCCATCACGCGCAGGGTGACAGTATAGGCGCCTGTGATGACAATAATACTAGCGAGCAGCCCTTCTACCCGAAAGAAGAGGGTAATCAGCGCGGTTATTAGCCCGGTGAGCGCCCCCACCATGAACGCTACAAACAGCGTCAATTCCGCGCTTGTACCGCTTACGATGAGCATGGCACAAACCGCCCCTCCGATTGGGAATGCGCCATCAACGGTCAGGTCTGGAAAACGCAGGATGCGGAAAGTGATAAAGACCGCCACACCGACCAGTGAATATGCCAGCCCTTGACCCAGAGAGCCTATATTTACGCCAAAAAAGCGCATAAACGCGCCGACAACCACCGCCACCACCAGCAGGCGCAGCACAAACAAGTTAGGAAGCCTGCGCCTGGGGGCTTCTGCCGAATTTGGGGAGTTAGTAAAACTATTTTCAGGCATATTCAAGCGTTGCAAATGCTATGCACCAACCGACACACCGCCATCCACAAAGATCACTTGCCCGGTGACATACGAAGCTTGCTCTGACGCGAGGAAAACATGAACGGCGGCAATTTCCTCCGGTTCGGCAAAGCGTTTCAACGGAATGTTTTCGCGCAGCGAGGTGATGATTTTTTCGGGGATCGTTTCCGTCATACGGGTATTGACGCCCCCCGGAGCCACACAATTGACGGCGATGTTATAACGCGCCCATTCGAGCGCCAACGTTTTGGTCAAGCCGATGATGCCTGCTTTAGAGGCGGCATAGTTCGCCTGTCCAATGTTACCCAGGGCGGCTATGGAAGATGTATTGACGATGCGCCCATAGCCTTGTTCGATCATTGGCACGGCGGCGGCTTGGCTGCATAACCATGTGCCTTTTAGATTGACATCCAGCACAGCTTCCCATTGCTCTTCTGCCAGATACCTGACTTCGCCGTCTTTGATGCGTGTAGTTAATCCATCACGGGTAATCCCTGCATTGTTGATGAGGATGTGCAAGCCGCCATAGGCCGAGGTGGCGCAGTCAACCATGCGTTTTACATCTTCGCGCATGGCAACACTGCCAACGACAATCGTTGCCGCCGCGCCAAGATCCGCAATTTGTTGGCTTGTTTCCGCTAAGCCCGCTTCGTCAACATCAGAAATAACGGCTTTGGCACCTTCTTGGATAAAGCGTATGGCTGTTGCCCGTCCGATCCCATTGCCCGCCCCTGTAATTAGTGCAACCTTATCTTTCAATAACATATAGTCCTCATTTTTTCCTAGCAGGTGATCAGGTGCGCCGTTTCATCATCAGAGTCCAGAGCATGTCTACGACCACTTCACCGCGTTGATTGAGCATCCGCGCGGCGATTTTGATAATGCCGCGATCCGGTTTGGATGTTTCTTTCTTTTCGATCACCTCCATTTCAAGATGCACGGTGTCGCCGAATTTAACGCCTGCCGTGTATTTGATGTTCTGCTCCATGAGGGCGATGGTGGTTCCCGCAAAGATGCCTGTCCAGTTGGACATGCCTGTTGAAATGGCAACCGTCAACAGACCATGCGCGATGCGTTCGCCAAATGGGGTCGTCCGGGCAAATTCGGCATCAGTATGCAGTGGGTTAAAGTCGCCGGACAACCCCGCAAAAGCCGCAACATCCGCTTCAGCGATAGTACGCCCTTGAGATTGGTACTTGGCGCCAAGTTCAAATTCTTCAAAAAAAAGACCAGCCATCATTTATTACCTTTTCATACCTTATTTTGCAGCGACCCCATCAAAAAACAGATCGATGATGTAAGTCGCTATTTCTTGCGTTCCACCAAGGACACTGCGGCTATAGGGGTGCAAGACAATCTCGACCAACCCCACCAACTGACGCGAGAGCAAGCGTGCGTCAACGGCTTTCACCTCACCCGCCGCGATGCCATCCCGAATAATAGACTCTACTGGCAGAGGAATGGCTGCTTGATAGGCTCGAATTAGCTTGTCACGGATGGGAGTGTCAAAAATATTGATGTCACGGCGTACCAGGCGCAGCACACCTAACAGTTCCTCCGGCAGTTCCAGAAATTTAAGCACAGACATATGGAGACGTTCGCGGCAAGGACCGCTGCTGGTCTGTGTGACTTGTTCGGACGAGGTTTGGATTTGGGCGAGGAAGTGCAGCATCATCATGACATACACATCCTCTTTGCTGGAGAAATGATGATACAACGCCCCTTTGGAAAGGTTGGCGCCCAGAACAATATCATTAATGGTTACATCGGCAAAGTGCTTTTCAATAAACAGGTTGCGGGCAACTTCCAGAATAAGTTGGGTGGTTTCTTTTGATTTTGCGTACACTGCCGTCTCAGCAAAATAGTATATTGAAAAATCATTCATGCCTAGTAAAATAGATACCGACCGCTCGGTATGTTTTGTAATATATCGCCCTTTCAGTGGGCTGTCAAGAGAATTTTTTTGTTTCATAGAGGCACAAATGTACATTACACAAGGACTAAAACGTGCAGTGCAGGTCAATCGGAGGGGTATCGCCACGATTGACGGTGAACGTCAGCGTACCTGGGGCACCTTCGTCGAACGGGTCGCCAAATTCGCAGGGGCACTAAAGAAACTGGGGCTTCGCCCACAGGGGCGCGTTGCGATCCTCAGCCTGAATAGTGACTACTATCTGGAATGCTTTTTTGCCATTGCCTGGGCGGGTGGTATTGTTGTTCCCCTAAACATTCGCCTAGCCATGCCAGAACTGGTATACATGCTCAATGACGCCGGTGTGCAAATTCTGGTCGTGGATGAGACTCACAAAGACAAGCTCCCGGAGTTGCTGCCACAGTCAAACAGTATTCAGCATGTGATTCTGACAGGAGAGGGCACGCTGCCTGATGATGCATTGAGGTACGAAGACATCCTTATGGATGCTGCCCCCCTACCCGATGTTGGATACGGCGGCGATGATGTAGTGGGAATTTTCTACACGGGTGGCACAACCGGGCTTTCCAAAGGTGTGATGCTCAGCCATACCAATCTCATCAGCAACGCTATAACCGTGCTGCTGAATATCTATGAGGGCGAACCCTGGGTCTATTTGCATTCTGCGCCCATGTTCCACATTGCGGATGCCCAATGGATGGTAGGCGTCACGATGCAGGCAGGAACACACGTCTTTATGCCGAAGTTCATTCCGGAAGAGATGCTCAAAAACATCCAGAAGTACAAAGTAACCCACTGCGCGCTTGTGCCGACGATGGTCAATATGCTGCTCAATTTAAGCAATCGAGATCAGTATGATGTCTCGACACTGCGCGGCATGAACTACGGTGGCTCCCCTATGGCTCCCGCGCTTATTTCTCGCGCACGGCAGGCCTTCCCCAAGTGCCGTTTGTTTCAGGGCTATGGGCAAACCGAAACTTCGCCTAATGTCAGCATGTTGGTGGATAAGTTCCACGATCCCGCCTATGCCTCCAAATTCGAATCGGCGGGGCAGCCGATGCTGACGGTTGAAGTGAGGATTGTGGATGAGGACGACCATGAACTGCCAATCGGCGAGGTTGGCGAAATCGTGGTGCGGGGTCCCAATATCATGAAGGGCTATTGGAACAAGCCAGAGGAAACCGCCCATGCGCTGCGAGGCGGTTGGATGCACACGGGCGATATAGGTTTTATGGATGAAGATGGTTTTTTATATATCGTTGATCGCCTGAAAGACGTGATTATTTCAGGCGGCGAGAACGTTTATTCGGTGGAGGTTGAAGCAGCCCTGTATCAGCATCCGGCAGTAGCGGTTTGCGCCGTGATCGGCATCCCAGACGCCAAATGGGGCGAGAGTGTTCACGCGATTGTTGTACTGCGTGACGGGGAATCCATCACTGCAGAGACCCTGATCGAGCACTGCCGCACGCGCATTGCAGGCTATAAATGTCCGCGCAGTATTGAAATCCGCCACGAGCCTTTGCCTATGAGCGGCGCGGGCAAGATTCTGAAACGTGAGCTTCGCGCTCCCTATTGGGCTGGCATGTCTCGCGCCGTCAATTAGACTACTTGAGGAGATGCTAATGAAAGCAATTGATGTGCACGTGCATGTGCCGGCTCCCGCCGAACATGCCTCGACAAGAGAGAAAGAAGCCATGGCGGGGTATTTTGGTGCAGGGGAGATACCCAACACACCGGAGGACATGTACAACACCTATAAAGCCCAGGATATTTTTGCGGTGATTTTTGAAATTGATGCTGAAACAACCAGCGGTCAGCCCTATATTGGCAATGACTACATCGCAAGCATTGTTCAAAAGTACAGCGATCAATTTATTGGTTTCGCATCCGTTGATCCCTGGAAGGGCAAACTTGCCCTCCAAGAACTGGAACGCTCGGTAAAGGAACTTGGTCTACGTGGGCTAAAGCTGCATCCAACCACCCAGGCATTTTACCCCAACGACACGCACTTCTATCCGCTGTGGGAACTGGCTGCGGCATTGGGCATCCCGGTGTTGTTTCACAGCGGTCAGACTGGAGTGGGATCGGGTACGTCGGGTGGCGGTGGGTACAAGCTCAAATATTCTCATCCCATGCTGCTGGATGATGTCGCTGCCGATTTCCCTAACCTGACGATCATCATGGCGCATCCGGCGGTGCCTTGGCAGGAAGAACAACTCGCCGTTGCGCTGCATAAAGGCAATGTTTACATTGATCTGTCGGGATGGTCGCCCAAATACTTCCGCCCGATCCTAGTGCAATACATCCGTTCCATTTTGCAGGATAAGGCTCTGTTTGGTTCGGACTATCCTGTTATTCAACCAGAGCGCTGGCTGCGGGATTTTGAGAAGCTCGACCTGAAAGACGAAGTGCGCCAGAAGATTCTGGTAGACAACGCCAGGCGCTTGCTTAATTTATGACGCTCTTACACCATGCTGTAATGGCAGGTTAGTGGTCTTGACCCTGTTTGGTAGAGGATGAATAAGAGACATTTTCAGGATAAATGGGCGCTTTCAAACGCCAGCGGGCGGCGGTACCCCAGCGACAAATGCAAGCCCCGTCCGGACTGATAGGCTGCCCGAATATGCCCCACACAGCGTCTCAACACTGCCCACCTCGCGGTGGGTCTCGATGATCTGGTCGCCCATGGCTGGCTCTGGCTGACAATGCTCACCGCCTTTTTCCCCGCAAGGGGGGCTTTGCACTAGACTGTCGCGCTTCAGCTCCGTTTCCATCTCGGACAGATTGTTGTCGTCGATCCCCAGACCGCGGGCAAGCTCACTGTCGGGAAGTGGGCAATACCTAATTCGCGGGCAAAGCGGAGTGGCTGGCTGAGGTTTCCACGAAACACGCATAAACGCGCACAAGCACGCACAGAAAATCTTGCAAGATTGCGTGAATACGGTATATAATGATTGAAAGTGACAGTTTTGTGATTTCTATGAACTCTCAGCTAAAGAGCGAACGACATCGACAAATTCGGCAGTTTATTCAGGAAAATGGGCAGGCGACTGTAAGCGAGCTTTGTTCGCTGTTTAATGTTAGCCCTGCTACCATCCGTCGTGATCTTGAAGAAATGGATAGCATGGGTTGGATTATGCGTGATCACGGCGGCGCTTTGCGGATCGAACCGAAAGCGGTTGAACCGCCCATCTTAAAACGCATAGGAATCCTCACAGAAGAAAAACAGCGTATCGGGCAAGCTGCGGCACAGCTTGTTAATTCAGGAGAGACAATATTCATTGGATCGGGAACAACGACCCTGGAAGTAGCACGACACCTGAACGTCGGTGGTTCGCTCACGGTCATTACTAACGCCCTGAATATTGCCTACGAGCTTGTCAACGACGGCACAATCACTCTGATTGTGATCGGAGGATTAGTGCGAAATTCCGAATTATCACTGATCGGTCACATCACTGAGCAAGCCCTTAAGGAACTCCGCGCTGACAAAGTTTTCTTGGGGATTCACGCCGTGAGTATCCGAGATGGGCTGACCAATGATTATCTCCCGGAAACAATGACAGATCGTGCGATCTTGCAGATTGCCTCCGAAACCATCTTAGTAGCAGACCACACCAAATTAGGCAAGGTGGCAACTTCACATGTTGCGCCCATTACCGCTATCAGTAAGTTGGTCACTGATCGCAAGGCAGCGCCGGAGTTTATCAGCGAGGTAGAGGCGCTGGGCATTGAGACTATCCTCGCCTGAGGGTGTTGCACAAAACAGCTAGAAGGATAAGTGACTATGGCGCAACAGAACAGGGAACCGGGTCAGCCTAAGATAAGACTGGAGCATCTGTTTTTTGGATACGAAAAACAGTTCGTCATCGAAGATTTTTCACTCGAAATAAATGATCGGGAATTTGTCTCCATCGTTGGACCCTCCGGTTGTGGGAAGACCACACTGCTAAACATGATCGCCGGTCTGCTCCAACCGACACAAG
The DNA here is from genome assembly GCA_008933735.1 of Anaerolineae bacterium. Lineage (GTDB taxonomy): Bacteria > Chloroflexota > Anaerolineae > Aggregatilineales > J027 > SB15. The sequence goes on from WBUL01000009.1 coordinate 147,051, forward strand.
GGCAAATCTGGCTGGATAATATTCACCCTGACCACCCCGGGCCAGATCGAACGATGGTTTTTCAGAGTGATGCGGTTTTTCCCTGGTATACTGTCGAACAAAACATCGAATATGGTTTAAAAGCTACTCAGAAACCCCGCAAAGAACGCCGTGAGACCGTTGATCGCCTTCTGCATCTGGTCGGCTTAGAGGCTGACCGGAAGAAATTCCCACGCCAGCTTTCAGGGGGGATGCGTAAGCGGGTGGACATCGCACGGGCAATGGCGCTACAACCGAAAGTGTTATTGATGGATGAGCCTTTTGCAGCCCTTGATGTCCTGACTAAAGAACGCTTGCAGGAAGATTTCCTCGACATATGGACTTCGACACCCATGACGGTCGTTTTTGTTACCCACGATCTGGAAGAGGCACTTTTTCTCTCACAGCGCGTGGTTGTCATGTCGCGTAATCCGGGTCGGGTTGAGAAGGTAGTGAATATTCCCCTGATACACCCAAGACGCTTGGTTGTTAAAACTTCAGCAGAATTTCAAGAAATACGACGTGACTTAGTAGAAGTCATGTATGCCATGCACGGTGGTTTAGAAGCACGGTGAGTGAACAGACAATGATTTCTAATAGCAGTGAAGCAAAAGATCAACCTGGCGCCTTCGCTCCGCCTAAAGCAAGAGTCAGTTTCCTTAAACGGCGCCAAGCGCTGGGATGGCTGCGGCAAATTTCAATTCGGTTGACAGTTCCGTTAGTCTTGATTGTTATCTGGGTCATTGTATCGGAGATGGAGCTAATCCGCCCCCTTTTTCTGCCTCCACCAGGGCAGATGAAGCAAGCTTTCGAGAATCTGGATTCGCTGTTACCTCAGGCAATCCTTACAACCACCACCATGACCCTGACCGGCTTTGCGATTGGAACGGCAGTCGGGACACTGATGGGATTGATCATGGCATACAGCCGGATCATCCGTGAGTTTCTGGGGACTGTTTTTGACTTTTTGCGTCCGGTTCCTGTTTTTGCCTTGATCCCGTTGTTCATTCTGTGGTTTGGGATTGGGCGAGCGCCGCAGGTAGCTTTAATTGCGATGGGAACGTCGGTCATCTTGGGTGTCACCACGCTGGAAGCCATCCGCAACGTCCCGCCAATTTACATTCGTGCTGCCCTCACCCTGGGTGCAAATCGGCGGCGCATTTACCGGACGATCATTTTGCCTTATATTATTCCGCACCTCATCGGGGCAATCCGGGTATCGGCTGCGGCATCCTGGGGCTTAGATGTTGCCGCTGAATTTATGGGGTCACAGCAAGGACTTGGCTATCTTATCATCCTTCAACAAACCTACCTCCGAACTTCTGGCATCATTTTGCTGGTGATCGTCTACAGTATTCTTGCATTCATCACTGATATGGTCATTGCCTTCATCGAAGCCCATATCACACGCTGGACAGAACGACGCACGTCCGGCGGTATCGTGGCTTCAATTATTGGTTTGGCTTAAGGAGAAAGGAGTGCCTTTGACCCGTCTTGGCATGAGCATCATCTTATCATGGGATAATTGAGCATAAAGTGAGGGAAATATTATGTTCAAAAAGTTACTTGCAGTCTGTTTACTACTCGGTTTGGTCTTGTCAATTGCGCCGATTACCACCGCGCAGGATACCGTCACGGTGCGCGTCGCCATGACACCGTTCTTTGATTACCAATTCTTCAGTGTTGCCGATGAATTTGGCTGGGACGAGGAACTAGGTATCGATCTGGAGTTTACCTGGCTCACCCAAAGCGGGCCCTCCGTTCAGGCGCTGGCTTCTGGCTCGGTGGATACGGTGAATACCTGCGTTGTTTGCAACTTCCCCTTTTACGAATCCGTACCGGAGCTGCGGAACTTTCTGACGGTCAACCAATTTAAGGGCTTTGTAGTCATTGGTCGCGTGGGGCAAGCCAAGACCTACCAGGAATTTCTTGATGAGCTTGGCGATCCGGTAGCCGCCACAACGGCTACGATTGAGCAGTTTGAGGGGGCAACATGGCCCATGTACAGCGCCAACTATGAACCGCTGCTGCGTGCAACGCTCGACCAGGGTGGTTTGACGATAGACGATGTCGAAATCATTAACTTCCCGGACGATGAAAAAGCTGCGCTTGCGATGATCGGAGGAACAGGCGATTTCTATATCGGCGGTCTGCCTTCAGAAATCAACCTCTTGAGCAATCACCCGGATGAATTCGTCCTGATTGGGGGGGCAGAGATTCTCGGTCCGGCTGGATTATGGTACAGTCAGGTCGCTTCGAATGAAGAATGGTTAGCAGATAATGAAGATGCCGCGCTGAAGATTATGGCGATGTCGTACCGCTATAATCGCTATATTCAAGAAGCACGCGACCAGGTGCTGCCTATCGTCGTCGAAGCGATGAATGCTCATTCAGGGGTAGGAACTACCGAGGAAGAACTTAACTTCATCTTCGATACCTTCCTGGATTTCCGCACCTATCAACAGGATCAGGAAACCACCTATAACCCTGATTCACCGCTGTATTGGGAACAATCCGCCAAATACTATGTTGAGCAGTCACAAGACCTGCCCGACGACGCAGACTACCTGATCAACAATCCCCTCAATGAATGGTTTGATAAGTTCCTTGAACGGGAAGACTTACTTGAATGGGTAGATGCGCCGCTTGAGTAAGTATGAGGTTCGGTTTTTAAGCAGCATAAAAATCCTGCAAAGATAGTGCCGAGAGTCTGGTTCCGGGTCGACTCAAAGGAACCAGACTCCCCACGGGCTTAAAAAAGCCTACTCAAGATGTTAACCGAAGCATCTCTAAATGCATAATCACCCGCTAAAAAAGGGAAACCTGTAATGAATGAAATGCGTGCAAAAATTCGGGAAAATATCTCCGCAGCACGGATGGCAGCAGATGTCAAATACCTCGCTGACCTGGGACCGCGCTACGCCGGTTCGGAGCGCGAATGGCAAGCTGCCCAATATATTGAAACACAATTTGGCCAGGTCAACGGGCTGAGTATTCAAGTGGATGAAGTGCCAGGTGTCAATGCCTGGCAGCATATCGATACACGTGTTCGTGTGATTGAACCTGTCGTCCAAGAACTTACTGGTTCTGCTATTCTGGGTTCTGGCGCAACACCCGACGAGGGTGTCATCGGTGAACTGCTCTATGTGGGCATGGGGCGCATGGAAGATTATGAAAAAGTCGATGTCAAAGATAAATTCGTGATGCGCGACCCACCGCGTGCGATGATGTTGGATAATCCCGCCGATGAAACTGCACCCCAGGGCCCAACCGAAATGCTCATCAAACGGGGAGCGATTGGTTTCGTTGAACATTCGCGTCTGCCAGGGCGTATTGTCCAAACCGATCTGCTTTCCGGTCCGAAGGGGCTGGCCGTTCCGGCTGTCGCGGTAACATATGAGGATGGGCAGTACCTGAAAGAACTCTATCGGGAGTGGTATGCGATTCCTAAAGGCTTTAAGCGCAAAGCAGAGCACCAACCCGTGAAGCTCCAGGTATGGGTGAAAGCCGAAAGCAAAGAAAGTCACGGTATCAACGTTATAGCTACTCTGAAAGGAAGCGAACGCCCGCACGAGAAAGTTTTACTGGTCGCCCATCATGATAACCCGCTGGGAGCAGGCGCATGTGATAATGCGACTGCGGTTGCGGTGAATCTGGAGGCCGCCCGCGCTCTCGCCAAAATGGGGATACCCAGGCGCACTATCGAATTTGTATCCGTCACTGGTGAAGAATACGGAGAATTTGGCTCATTTGCCTATGTAAATAAATATGTAAAAGCCAATCCTGCCAACTACAAAGGTGTTATGGTGCTGGACATCATCGGCAACGGCGATCACCTTTACTACATAACCGAGTCCATCTGTATGGGCAAGCTGGTTAAGAATTCTCCCTGGCTTAACGAGTATGTTGAAAAAGTTTGCGACCAGCTTGGTTATGTTATCGAAGGTACACAGTTAGAATACGCTTCTGATGATGGCCCGTTTATTCTGGCAGGCGTACCAACGACTTACCTGGCAAAGCTTATTTCGAACAGTTGGCCCTGGCTTCACACGTATATGGATGATTTCAGTGTTGTCGATATTAACGGTTTAACGGTCATCGCAGAAATTTGCGCGAATACGCTCTGGCAGTTAGCAAACGAGTAAGGTCGATGAATCTCGAGGATTACGCAACCTACCGCGAAATCATCCATCAGCCTCAGGCGCTCGCCGCCGCCCTGCGTGCAGTGAGGGAACAAGTTCAACCTCTGCGGACACTCTGGCAAACCCAGGTTTATCAGCAGGTGCTTTTTACTGGTTGTGGTTCGACGTATTACTTGTCGTTAGCGGCGGCAAGCGTTTTCCAGCACCTGGCAGGTATCTCGGCGCGGGGTGTTCCGGCGGGTGAGCTGCTGGTCACGCCGCAGGACTTCGTGCTCTCCGGGGCTGTATTGTTAATCGCAGTAAGCCGTTCCGGGACGACTACCGAAACACTAAGATCGGTACACGCTTTTCGGGAAGTTAGGGGCGGGAGTGTGATAACCATCACCTGCCAGCCCGATAACAAGCTGTCTACCCTGGGCGATGTCAATATCCTTATCCCTGAAGCACAGGAGCAGAGCATTGCCCAGACCCAGGCTTTCAGTGCGATGTGGTTGGCAAGCTGCGCTTTGAGTGCAGTACTCAGCCAACGTCAAGACCTGCTCGATGAACTCGAAAAAGTCCCCGAACTTTCTCATCGGATCATCGAAACAGCTCAGGAGAAAATTCAATCCCTGGGTGGTACCAGTACAGTTGACCGCATCTACTTCCTGGGTTCAGGCCTGCGCTATGGCTTGGCATGTGAAGGCAGCCTGAAGATGAAAGAAATGTCGCTCACCCATTCGGAACCATTTCATTTTCTGGAATTTCGTCATGGCCCAAAGTCGATGGTCACCGCCAGTACGTTGATTGTGGCACTTCTGGGGGACGACCATCAGCAGTATGAAATGAATGTGCTGCGCGACCTGAGGGCAATCGGAGCGCGGGTTTTGGTTTTGGGTAATCGTCCGGTTGGAGTTCTGGACATCCTGACGTTTGCATTCGACAGCACCTTGAGCGAGATAGGGTACAGCACCCTGTATCTGCCCCCACTGCAACTGCTTGCCCTGGGGCGTGCGCTGGCAAAAGGCCATAATCCCGACCAACCGCGTAATCTGGAAGCTGTTGTCTATCTGGATCGGCCAAACAATGCTTGAGTGGCAGCGTCTCTCCATGTCCCCCTTTCTTCAGCCGCAGGCAGGGACACCTCTGGCAAAAGCAGTCACAACGCCAGATGTCTTGATCTGGCAGGATGAACTGATAATATATAGTGGTGCTATCCAGGAAACCCACGAACACATTGTAAGGCTGTCCCTGCCTCCTGACTTCCTCCACAAGCCTGGCCTGCTGCCGATCCACGCTGAAGTGGTTCTCGACATTGATCCCCACGCTTTTGACAGTCGGCACGTCTTCGATCCGGCAGCGGTGGTCGTGAACGATCAGGTTTTTCTGTATTACAGCGCCAGCGGCGCGGGGCAAGATCAAATTGGACTGGCTGTCTCGTCGGACGGGCATAGCTTCCAAAAACATAAACCAGCGGTGTTAGCGGGACGTGCGCCAGAGGTGATCTGGTGGCAGGGGCGGTTTTATCTCTTTTATGTGCTTCCGGGGCGCGGTTATGCTATCTTCCTGGCGGTTTCTGAAGATGGCAAGCAGTTTCAGCCTGTTTCCACAAAACCTATACTCGCGGCGGGTCAGGGTTGGGATAGTTATGAAGTGACAACGCCGCGCCTTTTTCAACGCCAGGGGATGTTCTACATGCTGTACGCCGCCGCCGGGGACGCTGCACGGCAGGATAAACCGGATGCCTTTGGGCTGGCACGCTCAGCCGATCTGCTCTACTGGGAACGTTTCCCCCATAACCCGGTATTTCGTAAGGGTGCGCCAGGCGCATGGGATGATGGTGCAATCTGGTTCGGCACAGTGTTTGAATGGCAGGGCAACCTGTATCTGATTTATGAAGGGGGTGCCGTGCAAGCTGTTGAACAAACGCCTGCGCTGACTCAGCTTGGGCTGGCGGGCGTGGAAAGTTCGATATTCGACCAACAGATTACAAACTGGTAACGGGGGTTTATGGCCGATTACGACATCCTTGTGCCGGGAGAACTCAATCCAGACATTATTTTGAGCGGCGGCGATGTGATGCCGCGTTTTGGGCAGTATGAACTGCTGGTTGACGATATCCAGTTAACCATCGGGAGTTCGTCTGCCATTTTCGCATGTGCTGCGGCGCGATTAGGGCTGAGGGTAGCGTTTGTCGGGATTGTGGGAGATGATCTATTCGGGCGGTTTATGCTGGACGCGCTCTCTGAGAGAGGCGTTGATGTCTCCTTTGTGCATTCTGATCCGGGATTGCGGACAGGTGTCAGTATTATCCTTTCACGGACAACGGATCGCGCCATCCTGACTTTTGCCGGGTCAATCGGTGCGCTCACGGCAGATAGGATTCCCCTTACCCTGCTCGAAAACTGCCACGCGATTCATATCAGCAGCTACTTTTTACAAAAAGCACTCCAGCCTGGCCTGCCGGACTTTTTTCGTCGGGCTAAGCAACTGAATCGGTTGATTTCTTTGGATACCAATTGGGATCCGGAGGAGCGTTGGAATGCCAACTTGAAGCGGGTCTATCCCTATGTTGACATTCTGATGCCCAACGAAAGGGAGGCCGCGCATCTGGGACGAGCACAAAATTGGTATCAGGGAGCAAGAGCATTAGCCGCCCAGCACATGCAAGTTGTTGTCAAGCGTGGTGCTCAAGGGGCGGCGCTGGTGAGTGAGAACACCAGTATCGAGGTCAAGGCATTCCCGACCACCGTTATTGATACCACTGGTGCCGGTGACAATTTCAACGCAGGTTATCTTTATGGCTATTTACAGAATTGGTCGGCAGAGTCCTGCTTAAAGATGGGTCTAGCGTGTGGGGCAATTTCCGTTCAGGCCGTTGGTGGAACAGGTAAACAGGCAACCCTTCATGAAGCCCTGGAAATTGCCAATCTTTAGTATCTCCTGTATGGCGAAAATGTGTACGTTTTACTAACATCGTCCGTGAATCCGGCAACTGACATCGCTCCATCCCTATCAGTTAATCCTATGCTTTTTAGGTCTCAGAATGTTGAAGTTGCCCTTTCCTGACCGATCTGGATGGTGTGTTTACGGCACGATGTCAACAACACGCTTTCCGGTCGATATAAGTAAACAGTACATTCACTGAGGAGGGGGACGCACACACCCCAACCGAAACCCGTCGTAGTCGTCACAGCAGCTAGTGCAAGGTCAGAGTTTTGTGCAGTTTTAGCTCGTGATTACGCTGATGAAAATTTACGCAAGCCTTTTTCAGAGTTGGTATTAGACGGCGAGTCTTCCCCAAAAACAGCCGCAAAAGCCCTCACATGATTTATTGAAACAGATGCTCCTTTTGCTGCCGACAGGACGGCAGCAGTGGTCATGGAAACGCTTGAAGATTATGGGGTTCGCATTCCGCAGCAGATGTCTGTTGTCGGTTTTGGTGACGCCCCAAAGTGGAAAAGGCTGGCTTGACCACCTGGCTGTAACTCCCCAGCGTAGCCAGCTTTTATTTTTGATCCTGGTTTGAAATACAAAACGCCCTGGCGCAAACCAGGGCGTTTTTATGGGGAGAGAGGCTAACTAGCAGCCTGTCTCTACTTCTTCACACTCATCCCGGAAGGGATTGTAGTCCGTCGCGGCGTCATCATCGAGACCGCCGTTGAGGTAATCGTACTGTGTGCCGCTGGTGATGGTGTCGTTGCCATCTTCACCGAGGAGGCTGTCGCTGCCCTTGCCACCGTCGAGGTTATCATCACCTGGGCCGCCGTAGATATTGTCATGGCCGCTGTCGCCGTACAGATTGTCATTGCCGGGGTTGCCATTGTCGCCAATGCCAACTTCGTCGGGCAGGTGGCCGAAATCGAGGATTGTCAGCGCGTCACCGAAAATGTCATCATGACCGCCGCCGCCGTAGATCGTGTCGTTGCCGCCATTTCCTACCAGCGGTGCGTCATGACCATGACTGCCATTGATGTAGTCGTCACCGTCGCCACCAAAGATACAGTCCTCGCCAACGCCACCATCCAACCAGTCGTCACCGTCGCCACCTTCGATCAAATCGTCAGCGCCCTGACCGTATATGACATCGTTCCCGTCACCACCGTACAGTTCGTCGCTGCCTCTTTCTCCGAAGATGCAGTCGTCACCGCCGTTGCCATACACCAGATCGGAGCCAGCACCTGCATAGATCAGGTCGTTTAGTTCCGTACCCTGGATGACTTCACTCTTCTTCGTGCCATAAATGACATTCTGTATCTCAATGCCTTTGCACTCATCCGGAGGTGGTGGGCAGGTATTCTTGTTACCGAACTTCAGTGTTACAGGCTGGTTTTCAGCCACGATGAGGGTCTGACTGGTACCGGTGGTGGAGACCCAGCAGCCGCCTTCTGGCAGAACCTCTTCAAAGGTGTACTCACCAGGTTCGAGGTCAAAGACAACTGTGCCATCGCCGCCAGTCACGCCGCTCGTCACGAGGCTACCATCTTTGAGGACATTGAACGTCCAACCGGACAGGCCACCTTCATCTCCGTTCTGTTCTTTGTTGCCATCTTTGTCTTCAAATTTGACAATCGTGACAGCCACGGTTGAAGGCGCACAGGTATTCTGGTTACCAAAGGTGAGCGAAGGTTCCTGACCGCCGATAACCTCGACATTCTGGGTGACCGATGGTGCACCAGCGGGTGTGGTGACTGCCCAGCATTCAGCCGGCAGCAGTTCGGTCACGGTGTAGCTGCCAGCCGGCAGGATCGCGCTGCCGTTGCCGTTGGCATCGGTGGTGATGGTGGTGACCACCTCGACATCATTCGCTACCTCAAACTGCCAGCCTTCCAAACCGCCCTCGCCAGTGTCTAACTCGCCATTGCCATTCTTGTCTTCGAACTTGAAGATGAACAGCGTGCCATCCGCAGGGGGACAGGTGTTCCGGTTGCCAAAGGCAAGCCCAGCCGCACCATCACCCGGCACAGACACCTCCTGGCTAGTAGAGGGATTATCCTTGGGGGTCGTGGGGGTCCAGCACTGGTCAGGCAGAATCTCCGTTACCGTATAGTCGCCTTCCAGCAGCGTCACCTGCACACCACCATTCGCGTCCGTCACGACGGTTTGCACCACCTGACCATTCTGCGAAATCTCAAACTGCCAGTCCGGCAAACCGAGTTCACCATCCCCCTGTTCACCATTCCCATCCAGATCATTGAACTTCGTGAGCTTCAACGACCCTTCTTTGGGTTGGCCTTTAGCATCAATGGTGAAGGTGATCTGGGCACATTCGCGTTTGCACTGATACGCAGTGACCGTTACTGTGAAGGTACCTTCCGGAACTACCCAGCCATTCGGGACTTTGACGCCGTTGACCCTGGTTTCCCCGTTGTAGTAGTACGGTTTGCTGTACTCCAGGTGGGTGTCCGTCAGATCACCTGTAATGTCAAACTGGACTTTGTGGGGCAGGTCGCCGCTGCCAAAAATGGCCTGGATATTCAGCACGGTGCCAGGGATTGTGTTAAACGTGCTGCCATCGGCAATCTCTGTACCGGGGTCGGTGTTCCCCTGGCCTTCGGAAATGAAGACGCTCATATCGCCCAGTGTGCACCGGTCGGGCGGCAGATCACACCACAGGTTGCCGTTGATGTGGAGCGCCTTCAGCAAGCGCGGGCCATAGCGGTCGCCAAGTGGACCATACAGACCACTGTTAAACTGCGGCAGTACCAATGGAACGTCACTTGCACCCTTACCCTGGTATTGCGCGTAGGCTTCCAGATGACGCGCATGGAAGAACAGATCAATCTGAGTCGCGCAGTCTGGCACTTCGACCTGCAATTTTACCGTTTCGCCAGGGCCAACCAGAACAGGAGTATACGTACCATTCGGTTGAGTCGCCCCCACTTCATCCGGGTCGTGGTCGAACAGTTCCTGTGTGCTCAGGCTGTTGTCATTTTTCTCGTATGATGCCATCCCCACTTCGTAAGTGCAGTACAGAGACTTGTTCTTGACTTCGCCTTCGTACAGATTCGGGCCGATTTGTTTGATCTTGCCCCACAAATCTTTGATGGGATCAAGCACGCACAGATCAGGGGGCACTTCGCAGGCGTCGCCAATACCATTATTGTCACTATCCGTTTGATCCGGGTTGGAGACGTTCGGGCAGTTGTCGCAGGCATCACCCACGCCATCCTGGTCAGCATCTTCCTGACCTGGATTGTAGGTCGAGGCACAGTTGTCGCAGGCATCACCCACGCCATCCTGGTCAGCGTCTTCCTGACCTGGGTTGGAGACATTCGGGCAGTTGTCGCAGGCATCACCCACGCCGTCCTGGTCAGCATCTTCCTGACCTGGATTGGAGACATTCGGGCAGTTGTCGCAGGCATCGCCCACGCCATCCTGGTCAGCGTCTTCCTGACCTGGATTGTAGGTTGAGGCACAGTTGTCGCAGGCATCACCCACGCCATCCTGGTCAAGGTCTTCCTGGTCCGGGTTGGCGGTATTGACGCAGTTGTCGCAGGCATCACCAAAACCATCCTGGTCAGCGTCTTCCTGACCTGGATTGTAGGTCGAGGCACAGTTGTCGCAGGCATCACCCACGCCATCGCCATCTTTATCTCCCTGGGAGGGATTAGGTGTATTGACGCAGTTGTCACAGGCATCACCTACACCGTCCTGGTCAACATCGGCCTGATCAGGATTGTAAGTGAATGGACAGTTATCGCTGTCATCGCACACACCATCCTGGTCACCGTCCTCGCATTGATAGTTCCCAAACAACACAGGGGGTTGAGCGGGCGGGTCGCAGATGGGGCCAATGATCTCACCAGTATTATGTTCTGTGCCGGCTTTGACCAGGGCCAACACGGTACCAGCCGGATAATTGCCATCCAGCGTGAAGGAGAACTGCCCTGTCGTAAAGGCATCATCCGTGTTCCACTTGATGCCCGGGTCAAGTTCAGCTCCAGCAGGTTCCGATGCAATAATATGATCAAGGCAGCTTTCGATGCCCAAGTTCCAGTGGCTAAGGTCTTTACCTGCAACCTCATCGACCTGGTAAGTCCAGGTATTGCCTGTTCTGCCAATAAATGTGATGCGATAAGCAGAGTTATCACTGTCGTTCAGGGCAATCACGGTAGAAGTCGGCGTGGCCGCAAGATTGCCAGCCCCAAAAACGACTATCTCCTGACATTCAGGCGTGCTGGCAACCCAACCTGGCTGAGGTGTTTCACAGACATAATAAGTACCAGCTTCAAGCTCGAAGAAGGCAGCACCGTTACTATCTGTCGTTTCGGTGTCAACAATTTCGCTCTTGGTGTTGTCTGTGTAGACTGTGATTTCCCAGTTCTCCAGGCCAGGTTCGCCGTCCTCGCGGAGTTTGCTTTGGTTCAGGTCATTGAACTTAACAACCTGCAACGTCTGGCTCACGGGATCGGGTTCAAAGTTATAGCGCGTGGCTATCCCGTTAAAACCAATAGCCACATTGTCCACGAACCCTTTAAACGACTCTGTTGAGCTCCAGCCTGAACCCACACCGGTATTGACACCATAAATGAACGTATTGGCATCAAGAGCGGGCGGGATGGGGTCGCCCGGCTGACCAACAGGGGGAAGCCCGGTAGTCGGGTCAATGTTGTTGATCCAGTCTTGCAGGGTCATGTGGAAGTTCTGAATGGGTGCCCCTCCACTGAACATCCAGAAGTAGCCATCCAGAATGTCTCTGGAAACCCAGGTGTTAGTTGGCACAGAACCTGGGAAGCCATCCTGGTAGATTTCTTCCCAGATCAGGAGCCCAAATTTATTGGAGTCGGCGTCGTAGAACAGCAGACGTAAAACCGGATGAAAGTGCCCCGGAACGGTGCTTGAGCTGTCCCGGTAATACTCATACCGCAGCGTATCCAGCGTGCCCAGCGTGCGAGACTGATCATTCCATAAAAGTTGAAAATCAGCTTTGTCTTTGCCCGACACAAATGGCGCAGCAAAGTTGGTTTTGAAAGCCAACGAACCCAGACCGCTGCGCGGGTTTTCGCCAGTAATCCCAACAAAGCCATCAGCACGAACGTTGGCGGCTGTCCAACCGTGATTGTCAGAGTGTTTGACAATGACTTCCGATTCAATGGTGGTCGTGCTGGAGACCTTGACCGAGATATTGTCAATACCCCAGGATTCATCCTTTTCGCCGTTCGGGAAAAATTCGTCCGCCTGTAAATTCGAACCCTGGAAGGTCAGCACGATGGTGCCGTTGGTGTGCGGGTAGTTGGTTAAAGAGATATGGTAAACCAGACTGCTGGAGACGTAACCAAGCGGATTTGATGCATCCGCGGGCGGATTTGGATAGCCGTCATTTGGGCTGTCAGGATTGGCATGAAAAGCGTTGTTAACCTGATCTGCCCCATCAACTGCGAACCGCCAGCGATCATCATTAAGGGTACCGTCCCATGTGTTGATGATATACAGATCGAACGCGATATCGACCGTTTCATGGGTGGGAAGATCCAACGTAAGGGTAACCGTATCGTTGACAAAATCGCCGAGGAATTTCTGGGAATTATTTGGCGCAGTCGCTATTGTGGTCATCGACCACCCGGTTGAACCCAACGTCGACTCAAAATCATCTTCATAGACAACCTGAGTCGCGGCGAGCGGCGAGTAATCAAGGGATTCGCGCTCCCCTGGGCTATTGTTGGCAACTGCCATCGTAGCAGACGCCAGAACCAGCATAATGGTCAGGGCAATCAACACCGCCCTGAACCGGGATTTTCCTGTCATAGAGTTTACTCCACCTGTTAATAAAACTACATAAAGCCATAAACCTTTCCGCAGAAAGGCTTTTGTCCCCATATTTTCTTCCGGGATGGATTGATCCTGCTCTCCTCTTCATGTAACTTTAAAGCTAATAGAAGAATTCTCTTCTACCCTAAGTCTAACAAATTTCGCCATTAAGTCAATTCCTTCCGATAAAAGCTATAGCCTTTCTTTATTGATTCATAATCTAAAATCAAGTTGTTTATCTGAACTGGCTGTAATACACTACGCAGGGTTTTCTTTTTTCGAGAATTCAAATTGATGCTTGAATCCAGACAACAAAACGAACTTCTTCTTTATTTCCGTACTATACGGAAGTGGCTGTGGCTGATTGTTTTAATCGCCGTTGCTTCCGGGGTTGTTGCCCTTCTGGTGACTCTCACCCGACCAGCGAGTTATGAATCGACATCCAAGATTATTATTGGCAGTGCCGTGCTGGGAAATCCCCAGAGTGTGAGCCAGAGCGACGTCGCCGTCTGGGAGCAGCTTACGCGAACATACGCCGAACTTTTCCAAACGCGCCCGGTGCTGGAAAACACCAGCCTCGCCCTCAATCTCAACCTGGATATTGAGGATTTGGAGGAAAAAATTGATGTCCGCCCTATAACGGGAACCCAGCTCATCGAGGTTGTCGTCACGGACGGCAATCCCGAACGTGCTCAGGCGATTAATACCCAGTTATTTGCTGAAGTGCTTCGTCTGGCACCAGGGAGCAGCCTTGACGAAGAACAGATTGCTTTTATTGAAGGAGAATTGGCGGCGCTGGCAGAAGACATCAACACGCTGCGCCAGGAGATTGATGATATTGATGCAGAGCTCAGGGCGGATATTCCTTCTGAGCGGCGGAGCGAACTGGAAGCGTCTCGTTTCCAGAAGCAAAGTACCCTGAATACCTGGCAGACTTCCTATACAACTTTTCTGGAGCAGATTTCTGATCCTGGTGCAATCGAGATCGTTGAGGCGGCGTCAGTGGGTAAACAAGTCTCCCGTAATGTCTCTCTTTATACAATACTAGCGGTGCTGGTAGGTGCCATGTTGAGTACGGGCGCAGTGTTTCTGGTTGAATATATTGATGATACCATCCGGAATCCTGACCAGATTAATATGCAGATCCGGCTGAATACGCTGGCAACCATCGCCCGCATCAAAGGGGAAGATCGCCGGGAAAAGCTGGTTTCGCTATCTCAGCCGCGTTCTCCTATTGCCGAAGCCTTCCGTATTTTGCGTTCGAATATCTTGTTTGCCGCTCCGGATGAAGCGCCGCTCCGCACCGTGATGTTAACCAGTTCCGGCCCGTCTGAAGGGAAATCCTTAACCGCAGCGAATCTGGCAGTAGTTTTGGCGCAAGCAGGCTATCGTGTCATTCTGGTGGATGCTGACCTGCGCCGCCCTGATTTGCATCACTATTTTGGTGTTGACAACCGAGCCGGGCTGACCTCGGAATTTATCAAAACACGCGATAGTAACAATCTTGGTTTGCAGAATACAGGTGTACCAGGGTTGGTGCTGATGCCCAGCGGCCCGCTGCCCTATAATCCTGTGGAGCTTATTGGCTCAGCACGGATGCGCGAGGTCATTGAAAACCTGAAAGAAATCGCGGACTTTGTCATTCTGGACAGCCCGCCAGTTTATGCCCTTGCCGATGCTCCCGTGCTCTCAACCCAGGTAGATGCGGTCATTTTTGTTATTGAAGCAGGCAAGACTGGTTTCCGTCACGCTCGCCGTTCCCTGGATCAACTGCAAAGTGTTGGCGCGAATGTGCTGGGGGTGGTACTAAACCGGGTGAAAGATCAGGTTGCCACCTACGCGGAATACAGCACCTACCCCAAGAGGACATGACCAACCGCCTGACGGCGCTGTTCGTTTTTCTGGCCGCCGGGAGTGTCTATTGGCTGACTCGTGCCCCCGGTTTAAGCTGGCAGTTTGGCGGCACAGACGGTGGGGAACTGGCAACCGCTGTTGACCTGGGAGGTATTGCTCACCCGTCGGGCTATCCGCTCTATGTGATTCTGGGTAAAGTTTTTACCGTGCTGATTTTTTTTGAATCCCCTGCCAGCGCTTTAACGCTGTTCAGTGCCGTAACAATGGCGGTCGGGATGGTTTTCCTCTATGCCGCTGGCTCAAAACTGCTGCCAGATGCAAACCCTGTGGTGATCAGTAGCTGTATCCTGACACTGGCATTTTTGCCTTTCACCTGGTCGCAAGCTGTGATCGTTGAAGTTTATAGTTTCGCATTTATGTTCTGGACGCTTATTCTGTGGCAAACAGGCTCATTGGTTCAGCATTTTCGCCCCTCCAAAGGATATTTTCTGGCGCTTGTGGCCGGGCTCAGTTTGGGAAGCCATCTCATGTTGCTGCTTGGACTGCCGGGTGTCGTCGTCTGGATGCTGGCAGCGCGGCCTACGCTGCGCCGGCGAGATGCTTTTCTCATGGGAGGGCTGTTTCTGCTGGGAGCTGGAATCTATGTCTGGCTGCCGCTGCGAGCAGGTGCGGTTCCGGTAAGTAACTGGGGTAACCCTGACAACTGGGAACGGTTTTACCAGCACATAAGCGGGGAAATCTACCATGTGTACCAATTCAAAGGGGATTACACCGAAAACCTTGTGGCGTGGAGCAAGGAAATTGGGCGTGGATTCGGGCCGTTGCTCCTCTTTCTTCCGTTGGGGCTGGGGGATTTGTGGATCCGCCGTCGTCCATTTTTACTTGGCAGCTTCATTTCTGCGGCCAGCATCGGGTTCTACCGTTTGGGGTATGCTGCTGAAGGAGTAAACGCATACTGGCTTCTGCCCAATGCGCTTCTGGTTATCTGGATCAGTGCCGGAGTACAGCGCTGGTTTCAATTACTGGACAGGCGGCTGACGCTGATCATCCTGATTTTCCCCCTGGTACAGTTGGCTGCTCATTTCAATGAGATGAATTTGCGAAATGACCATGAACCAGAAAAATTCATTCATCATGTACTGCTGCCGCTGCCAGAAAATGCAATTTTACTCACGGACAGTGAACGCGAGACTTTTACCCTGTGGTATACAATTTACGTGGAAAAGAAACGAGCGGATATATGTGTTATCGATGTTCGGATGGTACAGTGGGCCTGGTATGTTGATAACCTGGCGAAACAATGTCACGGTTTGGAATTGGAAGGTTTTGTGACCTTCTATGAACTTGTCGATGCCCTGCCAGAAGACCGCCCGCTTTTTAGCCGCTTTCCTATCGAACTAACCGACAGAACGATTTTCTTCATAGAAGGATAAATTCTTGCGCCAGTTTTTGGCTTCTTCAAACGTCAAACGCCGCACACTGATGACATTTTGCAGCAGCGCGAGACGGTGAATCACACTAATCAACTGCTGTTCGTTGGTAAGTTCCAGCTTAAGACGCAGGATCAGATTCCGATCAGTGTTCAGCATATCCATTTCCACAATGCTGACTCCGATTTCAGCAATCGGAATAGAGAGATCACGAATCAAACTGCCCTGATTGTAGGCTTCAAGCAAGATATAGACGACCGACGGAACCTCATTCAGTTTCACCCATTCCATTTTGATGAGGTTTTCTATCTTTTTGACCTGAATGACACGGGGGCATGTTGAGCGATGGGCAATCACTCGTCCATTTCTTTCATGGGCAATGACATCACTGTCTACTTCAGGGTGGCAGCAGCTTGCCAGCCGAACTTCCCGCCCATTTACTCCCTTCAATAACCCTACCTGCCCCCTGCAATCTACTACCTGGCTGTAGGGTGTATCTGAACGGGCAAATAGGTCAGAAACGTGTCTAAGCAACGCCAGCGCTACTTCATTGATTGGAAGCATCCCCCCACCAATTAAGATGTTCAGCGTTTTGACATCTTCCAGTTGAAAATCTCTGGTCAGGGTATGCGAGGTCACATCCACGTTCAGACGATGGCGCTCCTCACGAAGCACTTCCTGCCCCCGCCGGATCAGCAAACGGGTTTCCTGCCGCTTGAACCATTCTCGGATTTTACGTTTGGCACGGTCGGTCGTGGCATAACCCAGCGTATCATCCATCCACTCAAAAAGCGGCCCATCGTTTTGCCGCCCCCGGATGATTTCCACATGGTCACCATCGGACAGCTCACAGTAGAGGTGAGTGGGTTTCCCGTTGACGACCGCCCCCCGGCACTCATGCCCGATGTGTGTATGCACATGATAGGCAAAATCCAGGGCTGTTGAACCACGCGGCAGGGTAATTTCCTTGCCGCGCGGCGTAAATACCGTAATCTGCTTTTCCAGCACATCATGAAAAATGGTATCAATAAATCGGTTGACCGTCTCAGATTCAGAATACAATTTGGTCAGTTCAGGTAGCCACGTCGCATCCTTAAGCTGTTTGACTTCTTCCCCGTTCGAGAATTGCAACCGCGCCACAATGCCGAACTCAGACAGGCGGTCAAGCTCATAGGTGCGGATGCGGATATCTACCGGACTGTAATCGGGCACAAAAATCGTCGTATGCAGTGAACGGTAAAACGTGTCCTTCGGGTTCCCAATGAAATCTGCCAGGCTCCCACCGAGATGAGAATAATGCTGATGAATATAACCCAGCGCCAGGTAACACTGGGCGATACTGTCTACCTGAATAATCAGGCGAAACGCACGGGAGAAATTGTGACTCTCCAGGGCATTTTTGGCCGCGCTCTGGTAAACGCTGTACGGGCTGCGCCGTTTAATACGAATCGCGGAGGGGATTCCTTTGTTCCGCAGCAGTTTCTGGATGTTGTTGGCGATAACTTGCAGTCGGGGTTCGTGGATGGCGGCACTGTTTTCGATTCCCAGGCAGATAAATTCATAGGAGGCGGGGTCAATGAAAGTAAAAATCAGGGTTTCAAGTTCGGTTTTCAGATTCCAGATGCCCAGTTTTGCCGCCAGAGGGACATAAATCCGCATGGTTTCCAGCGCTTTGGCACGCTGTTTATAGGGCGGCAAATGTTCCAGAGTCTGCAAATTATGCAGACGGTCAAACAGCTTAATTAGCACCACCCGCACATCACTGGCAGCGGAGTTAAAAAAGTTGGCAATGTCTTCAAGCTGGTTTACCCCCGCCAGATGCGTTACACCCGCAACCAGATGACGAACATCTTTGCCGAAGCATTCTTCAACCGCCTCGGCAGAAACTGGGGTATCTTCCACGACATCGTGCAGAATTGCCGCGATAATCGAGGTTTCATCCAGATAAAGTTCGGCAATGTACCGTGCAACCGTCAGAGGGTGGGTGATATAAGGCTCCCCTGATGCTCTGGTCTGGCCTTCGTGAGCCTGCCGTGCAAAAACGTAGGCTTTGTGAATATGTTCCCGCGAGGAAGTTGGCAAATACATCTGGCAAACCGCCGCCAGTTGTTCATAATATTCCGCTGCGATGTCCGTCATGAAATTCCTAACCTGCTGTGCGACGTACCATTAATATATCATTAGAAGCATTTAAGCGGCGCATCAATCGTTCAATCTGTTCCCGGTGGGCAACTTTAAAAACCAGTTCCAGATACGTTCCGAGCTGGCTTGTGCCACGCATCTTGATGAACTCCAGGGGCAGATTTTCCATGCTCACCAGGTCTTTAATCTGCAAGATAGTTTTCGTAGGTTCTACCACCAGCAGGGTGAGCCTGGCGAGATAAAGCATCAAAGCCCGGTTATCCAGCACTTCTTGCGACCATTGGAAAGGCCGAATCCGGCTGGAGTCAAGAGACTGGATATTGCGACAGTCGAGACGGTGCAAACTGAACCCCTTCCCCTGGGAAATGTAGCTCACGACCTCGTCGCCGGGGACAGGCAGACAGCACTGTGCCTGCACATAAACCAGATCGAGTTCCGTGTTGGTCAGAGTCTGTGCGACGGGTTCATAGGTTGATTTTTGGAGCTCGTCCAGAACATATTTCCCCAGCATCGCATCCAGCTCTGCCACACTGATTTCCCCTGAGCCGATGGCCTCCAACATATCTCGTTCGGATTTCATTCTGAGCATGTCAACCAGCCTGCTCATATCCAGGTCGCGGATGCGCTGGGCACTCAGGCGTTTTTGGACGATTGCTTTGCCGAGGTCAACACTGTCAGGCAGGACGACTTCCGGGCTTTTTTCCCGGAAAAACCGTTTAATTTTCTCATTGGCACGGCGGGTTCTGGTCATGCCGTTATACAGCCAGTCGAGACTGGGTTTTGCGCCTTTGCGCGTGATGACCTCTACCCGATCCCCAATGTTCAGCTCATAATCCAGTTTTTCTAGTTTCCCGTTGACTTTTGCCCCTACACAGGTGTTGCCCACGTCCTCATGAATGTAGTAGGCAAAATCCAAGGGGGTTGCCCCTTTGGGCAGACTTTTCAGATCGCCGTTTGGGGTGTAAACGATGACACGATCCGGCAAGATTTCGGATTGATACCAGATTTTTTCGCCGTTGTGGCTGTGGATGGGCTTTTCGGTATAGGGGTCAAGAATGTATCCCTGCTGATCGGTTTTCGCGTCCCGATAGTATAGGTCTTCGCCCCGGCTGTTTTTTACCCGCTCACCCGTATCAGGGTCAATGAGATACCCATCGGTATCCAGCGGAATAATGGAGTTATTGAACAGGAGGGTATCCAGGGTGTTCCCCAGATAGACCAGCGGATCCCCCAGGAGTTTAGAGGCCTGTGTTCGCAAAAAGGCGAACTTCTCGTCTTCGCCTCTTCCAGCCCCGTCCCCGCCGCCGTACATTTTCCAGTGGGCGGCGACCCCAAATTCACCGCGCACGTGCATGTCATAAGTGCGAATCTGGAATTCAACCATTGTTTTGCGCGGGCCGCACACTGTCAGATGCAGGGACTGATACTTATAGGGGCGGCGAGGGGTTTCGATGTAATCCACAAAGCGGCGGCGGTCAGGGTAAAGTTCTTCCTCAATCGCCATCATGATGTAATAACATTCAAAAATAGAGTGGGCCAGAATGCGAATGCCCACCCGATCCCATACATCCTCGTATTCCAGTTTGTAAGTCTGCATTTTGCGGTAGACGGCGTAATGGGTTTTAACCCGCCCGCTGACGGTCGCTCTGATCTTGTGTTTTTCCAGAAGGGTATTCACTTCATCAATCACCTGCTGCTTGATGTCTTCCAATTCTGAGCGGTGATCTTGCATTAACCCCAGCACGTAGTTGTATTCATGAGGGGACAGATATTTGAAGCAAAGCTCCTGAAGCTCCTGCCGCCAGTCTTCCAGTCCCAGGGCATCACACCAGGGAACAACGACTTCCAGGGTTTCCTGGGCGATACGCTGGCGCTGTACCTCAGGCCAGTCAACCGCTCGCCGCAGCACCACCAACCGTCCCGCGATTTTAACCAGAATCACCCGCACATCGTGGGTGACCTTCAGAACCAGTTGGCGAAGCAGAACCTTTCGAATTGGAGGGTGTTTGGGGTTATCCGCAATTCCAAGCAGCCGAATAATCGACACATTATGGGCTGCCCGCAGCATGTCCGCTGGGTATCTGGATTTGATCGTTTGCAGATCCTCTTTGCTGATGAGGCTCATGAAAAAAATCATGACCGTGCGCGTGTCACACTTCCCATTCAGCAGAGTCTGGGCAACCTCGTGGATCGTTTCCGGCTCAACCGTCGACTCCGGGTCGGACACCACACCTTTTACAGCGAGGGCCGCCAGCTCCCGGATGGCATCCACTTCTTCAGCCGGTAAATCTGAAGGCAGATAGCTGAGGGTTTCGGATGGATATGGCGCGACCATGATCAGACCCCTGAAAGTAACAACACCACCTGGCGCTATTCTATCATTTTTAGGGGTCTGTGTCTGATCAATTGGTACTTTCTTCAGTCGCCTCCTCGGTAGGCTGGGTTTCCTCTGTCGATTCAATCACGGGTGGATTTTCCGCTGGTACGGCGATGGTGCCTTCCGGCGGCAAAATCATAAAGGTATCGGCAATGGTTCGCAGTTCCTGATATTCCGGCACTTCGCTGGGCTGAAGCAGGTCAATTTCGCCGCGGGTCAGGCGGATTTCCGCAACATACAGGTTGTTGGCATCGTCATTCAGCATCACAGCCAGCACCGACACAGGGTTGCCTTCGTTGTCACGGTCGGCAAAGCTGACCATATAACCGCTGCCGTATTCTCGATTGGTGACCTGAGAGGAGAGGATTTCCGCTCCAGGGCGCAGCGTTTCTTGAACATAGGCTTCGGCTTCATCCAGCGAGGACAGCAGTTGATCCTCCTGGCTGCGTAAAATCATGCTGGCGGGCGAAAGCGGCGCTTCAAGGATAGGGGCGCCCCCGCCTGAAATCAGCGTCCAATTGGGATGCCGGATCAAAAAGCGGCGTTCTGTGTCCGTATAGGAGACCCAGGTGGGCGACGTGTCACGCTGGTCGTTGTAGCTGATGATGGTTGGGACGATCAATTCATCCAATTTATCCAGCAGCGCGGGGTTATTTTCCGGCACCACGAAGCGAATCAGGCGCACCCAATCGCCATCCATCCAGGCCACCTGACGCGCCAGGTAGGTTTGCTGGCCGAGACCAAGCTCGAAATCAATCACGACGCGGTCTCCAACAGTCCGTTTGGTTTCCGTAAAGCCGTCGTATGATCCCCATGATCTGAAAAAGTAATCGGTAGTAAAATAATCATCAGAGAGTGCCTGATGAGATGGGTAATTGATGCCGACCAGCAGTTGGGCGTCAATCACAGAAAGGCGGGTGCTGCTAAGAAAAGCGCTTCTCGCACCGGATAGGTTAAAATCGTACCCGTTGGATGTGATTTCCCATCCTTCCGGGACGGAGAGCTGGAAAAGACCACTGCTGTTAACCAGGGGGGGACGCAGGGTTAAGGATGGCCCATCGGGTTCAGGCGTGGGGAAGGTAAAAGGCGTAGGTTGAGGGGTGGAAGGGATACTGGTGTTGGCAATCTCGTCAGAGTCGTTAGAATCAGGGCCTATGACGGTTGCAAAAGTGCCAACAGTGAGAACCACAGCCATTAGAATGTAGAAGGCAAGCATTCTACGATTGGTGCGTTTTTTCATGATAAGGTTTACTCCAATGATGGAAATTGAACCCATTTCGCCAGAACAGGCAGCCGCCATTATAGAGCCAAAATTAGAGGATTTGCAGGCACAAGGCTGGAAAATCATCTCTGCAACGGATTATGCGGCCCGTCTGACGCGGGACAAAATGAACCTGGATGTGTGGGTTGACCTTCTCGGACAGATTGAAATGCAGGAAAAACCGCTGACTTTAATGCAGGAAAGTGGACAGATTATCGCTGTCGTATTATTAATTATGATTGTGCTGTTTGTCCTTGTTTTGTTATCAGTGCTGGGACTGTAATACGGCGAAACGGAGATATTTAGAATGGTTAACTTGACACCCCCGGAAGAAACCGCCCGACTTTTGTTTCAGAATCGTGTCTTAACGGAAGAAATCCGACGCCGCGTTGACCAGCTTGCTGCGATTAATAGTGTAGCGGCCATGGTCAGCCAATCCCTGAATCTGGACGAAACCCTCTCACACGCGCTGGATTCGGTGCTGCATATTATTCCGGTCAAAGCAGCGGGCATCAGTTTAATTAACGATGACGAGGGCGAATTGGTGCTGCGGGCGGCGCGGGGCTGGAAACACGATTTTGTCACCGAACCGATGCGGATGAAACTTGGCGAAGGGCTGTCTGGTTATGTGATCGAACATGATGAACTGGTGGTGACGGGTGATGTGAGCAACGATCCGCGCATTGCGGTGCCAGCGTTTATGAATGAGCCTGTGCAGGCGATGGCTCTCGCCCCGATGCACGCCCGTGGGCGCATCATTGGCATCGTAAGCGTCATGCACTACGAGCCCTATACCTTCAGTGAAGAACAAACTGGTGTGCTCCAGGCTGTGGCGGATCAGCTTGGCGTGGCACTGGATAACGCCAAATTATTCGAAGATACCCGCACCAAGCAGAATCGTCTGAGCGCAGTGATTAACAGCACCGCAGATGCGATCATCGCTACGGATAAGCGCGGGATTGTGAATCTGGTCAATCCGGCGGCGGAGGGGATGTTTGAAATCAAGGCCAAAAATCTCCTCGGCAAACCTTTACGAGATGCAATGGCACATCCAGTGCTGCGCGGAGAACTTCAGCGTGCGCTGACGAACGCTCCTGATGACAACTCTGCGTTTGAGATCACTCTGGAAAGCGGACGGTATTTGTCTGTGACCCTGTCTCCTGTAGAGGCCAAGGAGCCGCTCGAAAAAACCGAGCGGGGCGGATGGGTGCTGGTGATTCAGGATATTACCCACCTGCGCGACTCGGAGAAAAACCGGGTTCGTTTTATTCAGACCGCGGCCCACGATTTGCGGAATCCCCTGGGGGTAGTCTTAAGTGCGCTGGATATGTTATCCGACACCTATCACAACCAACCAGCTTCCCAGGAAAAAGAAATTCTTGAATTAGCCAATGCCAGCGTTCAGCAGATGCAAATGTTGATTGACGATTTGCTGGATCTGGAGCGGGTGCAGAGTGGTGCTGATGTCATGTTAAAGCCGATTGAGATGCTGGATTTGATCCAACGGGTTGTGCTGGAGGCCATGCCCCCGATGCAGCACAAACAGCAGACATTCACTCAGAATATCAGTCCCTCCCTTCCCTCTGTGATGGGTGACAGCCGGTGGCTCAGCCGCGCTATGGTGAACCTCTTGAGCAACGCCAACAAATACACCCAGGAGGGCGGACAAATCACTCTGCGAGCGCATTTTGACGAAGATGCCCGTGAGGTAGTCGTTGAGGTGCAGGACAACGGGCCTGGAATTGCAGCATCGAATCAGAAACGAATTTTTGACAATTTTTACCGGGAACCCCACATCCAGGCCTCCTCAATTAAGGGCACCGGCCTGGGACTGTCCATTGTCAAATCGGTGGTAGAGCAGCACGGCGGACGTGTATACGTACAGAGTATGGAAGGGCAGGGCAGTACCTTTGGGATTCGTCTGCCCGCTACTTAAAGCGAACGCGAATCGCGCAGTCACCGATTAATTTATCCTGGCTGTCCAGAACGAACAGGTTAAACCAGTACAGGCCGGGGTCAAACGCATCGGTATTAAACACGGCCAGGTCGGACTCCTCTGGTTTGTTGTCAAATTCCTCGGCGAAGCTGCGATAGGTGACAGCGGGGTCATCAGGACGCCAGTCAATGACGTAGCGGCGGAAATCCGGCCCGGTCGCAATTCCTCGCAGCGTAACAAATCCCTCTAACCCCTGCCCAGGCAGCGGATAAGTGATCTGGGCGTATGGTGTATCGCATTTTTGCATGGCAGCGTCAGCAGGATTAAACACGTCAGGGGGCACGAGCAGCGGCTGTCCGGCGTAGATTCTGTCCGTATCTGTCAGACAGTTAGCGGCTGCTAATTCATCCATGTCAACTTCAAATTGTCTTGCCAGCGAAAAGAAGGTGTCTCCTGCCTGCACAATATAGACCTGCCACCCGGTAGGCTGGACACATATCGGAGTCGGGGGCAGCGATGTCCCGGTTGGCACCAGGGCCGTGACTAAGGCTATCGTCGTCAGGGTCGGGGTCGGGGTATCGGTTGCAATCGTTGGTGTAAAGGTGACCGGAAACAGGATTTGGCGAGTGGGGGTCAGCGTTGGCGTAAAGGATGGCGTAACCGTTGGGCTGAAGGTATGTGTTGGCGTAGGGGTATCCGTTTGAGTCGCGGTAGGGGTCGCTGTAGGCGTGTTGGTTAACGTGACCGTTGGCGTTTTTGTCTCTGTAGGACGTTTGGTATTGGTTGGAGTCAGGGTCGCCTTTGTGGGAGTCTCAGTGACTGCTTCTGTTTCTATTAAGGCTTGTTCGCCGGGAGTTTCCGAAGGAACGACTTCCTCGGTTTCCAGCAAGACTTCTTCGGTAGGGGTTTCCGAAGGAACGGCTTCCTCGGTTTCCAGCAAGACTTCTTCGGTAGGGGTTTCCGAAGGAACGGCTTCCTCGGTTTCCAGCAAGACTTCTTCGGTAGGAGTTTCCGAAGGAACGGTTTCTTCAGTAGGGGGTTCCGAAGGAGTAACCTCTTCGGTTTCCTCAATGGGCTGCTCGGTTGCTTCAGGTGTCTGAGCTTGATCCGGCACCCCTGCAATTTCAACTGTTGCTGTACGCTGCGTTGCGATGAGGGTTTCAGTAGCTGTATCATTGTCCTCGGTAGACTCGTCACCGAGCGACAATAAAATACCAAAAGCGAGGGCAAAAGCCATCGCAACGGTAACAACTAAGGCAACCAGAATTTCGCTCTGGCGATCTCGTCTACGCATAATGTGGAGCGTAGCACAGGTATTCTAAAACGCGCAAGTAAAAATTGGGGAATTGCAGATGAAAACTGGGAAATTTTTCGGATTGGCCCTGCTGGTCTTAATAGGTTTGCTTGCAGCCTGTGACCCGCCGGACGACGACGAAGCCTCGCCGCCGACGGTGATTACGCTGCTGCCACCTATCCTGACCCCGACGCCGCGTGTGACGGCCACACTGACGCCGTCGCACACACCGACGGCTTCGGATACCCCACTGCCAACGGATACCCCAACGCCGGTGACACCTACTTCAACTCCTTCACTGACCCCAACGCCGCCTGTGATCGGGGTGGTGATCTCGAATCAGAATGTCAATGTGCGAGAAGAAGACAACTTCCGCGCCACCGTCCTGACCAGCCTTGAACCAGGAACACAGGTGGAAGTGCAGTATTCTAATGAGGATGGCAGCTTCATTTTCGCGCGTCTGATTGATGATGAAGGGCAGCTTATTGAAGGCTGGATTGATGCGCGGCTGCTAAACATGGGGACGTTTGTACCACCCACCATCGGGCCTTCCCCCACCCCGACACCGACTCAAGGCCCGCAGGCAACAGGCGAATCGGGTTTCACAACAGCAACACCTTTTATCGGCGGCGGCGGGATTTCACCGGAAGAAGCAGCGGAAGTCAGCGATGTGAATGTGCTTGCTTACTGTCGCCAGAAGAATGTCAATCCGCCCAGAGTGACAACTGAACAGACCGTTTCTATCATGTGGAGTTGGTTCGTCAAGGAACCGTCCTTTATGACCCCGCACCTCCAGAATGCGAATTACGAAGTACTGCTGGATGGACGCCTGCTGGAAAATTACGATGATTATCGGACGGCGATGACGGATAAACCGATTGACGATCCAGCTTCGGGGAACTGGTATATCTACTGGTTTGTGCCGGTGGGCAGGCTACCCGCTGGACGGCATGAAGTGACGTTCCGATTAACCTGGGACTCGGCAGTGAACGATGGTTATGAGGACTTTGGTCCCGGCACCTCCAACGAGACGGATGAAGGCAACTGCGTTTTTACCGTGGTCGAGGGATAAGTTGCATAACTGGTAAATCGTGCCAGAATCTATAAGGATGACCAGGAAATAAGCAGAATGCCGGACTCGAAACTCGCGGTTCTTCTACAACAGCTTAAAAGCGACGACCCGAAAGCACGTGCCAAAGCCTGCCGCGCCCTCGGAAAACGCGGCAACCCCGAAGCTATTCCTCATCTCGTGCGTGTGTATCAACGCTTCGAAGAAGATGACCAGGTTCGTGCGGCGGCGGAAAAGGCGCTTAAGCAGTTTATCAAGAAAATGCCTTCCAAGCCGGGTGCATCAAAGGGTCGGGTTTCTGCTTCCGCTGGCCGTAGATGGGTCATTGGGCTGGTGGTGTCCTTTGTGGTTCTGCTGCTGCTGAATGTCGTTCTTAGAATGGGGGGTGACGGGGAAACCGTGTCTACAGCGGCAGAAGTCACCCCCATGGCTACCGCTACCCCCAGCACGCCGACCCCCCGTGATATTCTGCTGGCAACCTATGAAACTCTGTATCAAAACATGCTGACCAATTTTGTCGCTATGAAGACGGAGTGGGGGACAGGCACGCCGGGGGATTTGCCATGTACGGCGGTTGTTCAGCCCATGCAGGTGACCGAACTGGCTGAGATTGACAGAAACACCTACCCGGATTTTGGTTTTGTGCTGGATTTAAACCTGACTCTTACCAAAATGAATCTTACCGTTGATAGCTGGAATCTCCAGTGTTCAAAACCGGAAGGACAGCAGGGGTCGCTGGACGATTTTAATACTAACAATGACCGTCTGAATGCGCTTGAGCCTGAAATTCAGGCTTATGGCCCGGTACTGGCTGAGGTCAAAAACAACCCTGCGCCGACGGTTGGCCCTACGGTCACACTGACACCCATTCCGAGCGATACGGTACCTGCGCCGACGGAGACGGCTGTGCCTACCCAGGCGCCGGCGACTTCGACAGGTGTGCCTACCCTGACGCCTACTATCACACTGACTCCTGAACCCACCATTGATCCCGGGGTGCTGAACGCGGTCATTAAAGAACTTGATCTTGGGCTTGCCGCCTCCGAACGTATTAACGTGAACTACTGGTTCAGAATCCGGGATGGACAGCCCCTGGACTTCGGTTGTACATTCGGGGTGACCATGCCGACTCTTTACGACCCTACCCCTGTTCAGGCACAGATAGCGCAAAAACCGGAATTGGGCACGGCAATACAACTCTTAAATGATGGAATAGCCTTGCTGGAGCAGTCGGTCAATTCCTTTTTGACCTCATGTCAGAATGGCAATTATGCGAGTGCTATTGCGCCCGGCATCAACAACGCCAGCCAGGCCTATATTAATTTTGAGCAGGCCAAAGGTCTGCTTGTTAATCCTTAAGGAACATAGTGAAATGGGTTTTTTAAAACGCTTGTTTGGGTCGCGCGGCAGTGCTGGAAGCCGTGACCAGGGCATTTACGTCTACATCAAAATACGGCGCAGCGGTGAAATCGTGCGTTTGCGAATCAATAAATTAAATGACCTTTCTCGTAATGATGACGGGCAGTTGTTTGTCCGAAAGCTGGTGATGGGGACACGTTCGTTTGAGCGGGTAGAGGCGATGTTGTATTTTGACGATTCTTATCATCTGAAGGACGCGGAATTGGTGGGCGGGGAATTGGCAGCAGAAGCAGACTACCTCGCCCAGCAAGAGGTTTCTTAAAGGGGAAGCCCGCTGTCTAACAAGGATAACAAATCATCGTCCTCGTCGTCGAAATCGTCTTCATCTTCGTCCAGCAAATTCAGGGCAAGCTGGTAGTACCCGGCAGGCACATAAACTTTGCCCGGCCCCCCGATCTGCCCAAGGGCCGCGATAGGAAAAGCTCCCGTTTGATCTATATAGGTTGGGATATTAGCGGCATGGAGAAGTCCCACCACGATGGCGGATTCAGCATCACCCCAGGTCTCTGCAACCTGAATCCAGGTGTTATCCGCCGGTCTTTGTATATCATTGTTCATATTTAGGCTTGCTTCCTGGTAATATCACGGTAAATACTGTCCCCTGGTTGGGAACGCTGTCTACCCACATACGTCCATTATGCGCCTCAACAATATTTTTGACAATAGACAAGCCTAAATAATCTGCATATTTTGAGGCTGCATCACGCACCTGCAAAATCACGGCCTTCTCATCTGAATACAGGAGGACGTGAATGTTGCCCATTTCGGGCGTATAGCGGCTGGCATTTTGCAGCATGTGAACTATCATCTGTTTCAGACGGATCGGATTGCCAATAACATGCAGCAGCAGGGGCGCAAATTCGGTGGTGAGGGTTTGTTTTTTTGCTGACAGTTCGTCCTGAACCGACTCAATTGCGTACTGCACGATCACATCCAGAGGGATATACTCCAGGGTGGTATCGGCTTCGGTTTGTGTTTGAGTCACCTCAAAGAGAGCATCCAGCATTCCTGACATGAATTTGACATTGTCCAGAATACGCTGGACATACTTTTTCTGGGTTTCGCTCATGTCTCCGGCCTGTCTCAGGAGTTCGGTATAGCCCTGGATCGCGGTCAGTGGAGAGCGCAGATTCAGGGAGTGCCGGTTTATAAACTCTCCTTTGGCTCTGTCTTGCTCCCGGTTGTAGGATATATCACGCATAATCACCACATATCCTTCGCCCGGCACCGAAGTCAAATGGACGTTGTAAGTATGTTTTGCATCCAGGCTGATTTCACATCGCTTCAAAAAAGGACGGATTTTTTCATCAGAAAATAGGGTCAGCAGCTCGCTGTGAGAGGTAATTTCGTGGAGGGACAGTCCGTGTATACCCCCTGTTCGTTTATCAAAAAAGATATTCGCTGCCTCGTTGTAGAAAATCAGTTTTTGCTCCTCATTGGTGATGATGATGACATCATCGACATGCCAAAGAGTATAGTCCAGATGCGCCGTGAGTTCCTGGGGGGCTGTTGTGTGATGGAGCACACGCTTAATCGCATTTAATAAATCATCAATATCAAATGGTTTAATAAAATAATCACGGACGCCCAGACGCAGCGCTTTGACAGCCAGAGATTCCGATCCTTCAGCCGTTATTAGAATAAATGGGATATTGCGATTCTCGCTTCTCAGGCTTTGGAGAAGTTCTAGTCCTGTCATTTCTGGCATGAGGAAGTCGGAAATAATCAAATCAGGGACAGTGTGATGCAGTATAGCCAGGGCTTCTTTCGCACTGGCTGCTGTCAAGATCTCATATCCTTCTGGCGATAAAACACTTTCTGCCAGGAAGTTACGGGTCTCATCGGCATCATCAATGAGGAGAATGCGTTTTTGCGCCACTCAACGATCCTAGTTTATGCTGAATCTTAACATTGCTACCGGAAATGTGCGGTAGTTCCTAAGTACTACTGTCTCAGTTTAGCATAACAGGTTAGGAAAAATAAAAAAGACATCCGAGGGGGGAGGAGGAGGAAAGCAGAAGCAGGACAAAAAGGTTGGCAGCGGCCTACGCTCCCAGGGGGTTTCCCCCCAAGTACCATCGGTGCAGGCGGGCTTAACGACCGGGTTCGAGATGGGACCGGGTGTAC
>WBUL01000020.1 GCA_008933735.1 Anaerolineae bacterium
TGGACAGTCGCCTCTTGGTCCGCTAGGGGAAACCGCTGCCATTCAATGTTATACATATCGTGCCTTCTCCATACCTTCTCAAGTAGCTTAGATACCGTAAGTATATTCCACGTAACTTATAACCCTGCCGAATGACATTCTTTATCTCCACATGATCGGGATCAATGAGAATCAGTGTGGGAACGGTCTGCCCAGCTTCTTGGCGCTGCCAGAGCATCCGTGCCACCAGCCGCGCCAACGCGCTGCCGGTTCCACCGACACCCACCAGCACGATATGATTCAAGTGCCACGCTCCATCATAAGCAAAGATTTTCATTTCGTAAGCTCCTGAATGACTTCCTGAACGGTGCGACGAGTGGGCAGCAGGTCGGACTTGGGATAGACCCGCGCCTTCTTCCCCTCCATCTCGATGTATTTCTTGCGGATGTCATCGGGATGGCTTTTGCTCTTGCGACTGACCGCATGATTGCCAAAGGGTGTGCCGAGCAAAACTTTCCAATCTGCTGCCAACGCTGTGCCGCTGAGGTTCTGCCCCTGCAACTGCTGCACACTGCCCCAGCAAATACGCCCATCCTCATAGACATTGGGCAATGGGATGTGGAACAACCGCGCTTCCAGACTGGTGGGGCGTTCTTTGACCGCATAGACGCGATATTCGGGCAACCCCTGCTCAGATGAGCGGCGAAACATCAACATATCGGGTAACGGTACGACGATGGCTTCCTCTGAACCTTCGAGGAAAATGCCCGTCTTTTTACGCGGACGATGTTCCACGATGATTTTGTGCATCCCTTCCTGCGCCATGTAGACGGTGTGGGGTGAGAGCAAACCCGTTTCCAGCCGAATATTGGCGGCGAGTTGCAGTGCAAGCTGGGCGGGGTCTACCAGATATTCGCTCACCCCTTGCGGTGTGCTACGCTGCATCAGCACGCCGAACCTGTAGACCTTCAAGGTCATCAGGGGATCGCTGTTCATCAGGCTGCTGAGGGCGGTCAGTCCAGCAGAGGCTTCGGCTAAGACGCTGGGCATCGGGTTGAGGGCGGTCATGAGGTTTCTCCTTCTTTATCCTTTTCATCTGTTTCGATAGACTTTCTACGTTGGCACGCAGTTCAGCTTGCAGTCCATCATCTGCCAGCAGCAGATCAAGTCCCTGCATGGCATTCCCGATGATCTCAGCGGCTTCGGCGTGCATGAGGTTGTTGAATTCAAGTTCGTTCGGCTCCCATGCCAGCGGCTGGATGCCCATCTCGTAGATCTCCTCATCGGTGTAATCAGCGGCAGTGTTCCCTGTTTGCGAGAACATCCAGTCCAGCAGCCATGCCAGCTTCTCATGGGTTGGGTGTCCTGTCTGGCGCAAACTGAACGCCAGCACATCGGCAACTTGGGCAGCCTCCGGCAGGTTGTCGGGCAGGCTGTAGGTCTGTTCAGGATCAACTGCCACACCCAGCCAGGCATAGACTTCGACCAGTGGGGTGTACTGGGGGGATGCAAAGAAATCGGTATCGGTCAGGTCAACGCCTAACCCGAAGAAAGGGATGCCGAAAAAAATCTGCTCAAGATCATGCAGCTCGCCACCGACCAGATGACGGTTGATCGCGGTGCAGACCTGATCGGCTAAACGCTGCGAACTGGACTCCGTGCGAATAGCTTGGGTCGTTTCGGCATAGACTGCGGGGAAGCAAACCCGCGAGATGTCCCATGCCGCACCGATGTTCACCCACTCATCGCCACCCGCATAGTAGTCGGGTTCGATCAACGGCTCATCCAACAAAGCAAGCGGATCAAGCCACGCCACCGCACTGCACAATGCCAGAAAGGGGTCAGCCAGTGTCGCGGCACTCAGGAAGGTGATCGCTGCGTGAAAGTCTTGTGGTTTCATAGGGCGAACTCCATCAACGGAACTGTCAGCGGTATAGCGGGCAAATGTGCCAACCGCCGCCCCATCTCCGCGCAGCGCCCTGTATAAGCGACCAGTTCAACTGTCGCGGCGATGACCTGTATTTTGGCTTCAGGGGTGAAGGTGGTCGGGAACCACTCGCCCGTTGGTGGGCGTAACCCGGAGAGCAAGCTAACGGCTCCCAGTTCCAATGGCGGGACATTTTCAAGACTGTGGATCAGTTGCTCAAGCATCATATTGACTCCTAGAAAAAGCCTGCTGCCCCACATGAGACAGCAGGCACGGTCAGTTTAGCCTTTGCGCCCAGGGGCAGCGTGGTAGGTGATCTCAGTCACACCGCTTGCCTCATCCGTATGCTCACGGATGGTGGCATTCTCGATTTGGGGATAGAGGGGGGCAAGCAGTTTTTGCACTTCTTGCGGCGTTTTTCCAGCCAGCGAAGCGTCCTCCACAATGCGGACGCTGCCGATCTTGAACACACGGTTGGGGGTTTGGTCGGTCATTTTCGGAATCTCCTCTTGATCTAAAACATGGATATTTGTTGGTTGTTGGTCAAAGTGTCAGCCGGCTTTGCCACTACTGACACTGACACTTTTTCGGGCGATTGAGCAGGCTTTACGGTGTGGGTCTCCTGCAAAGTGTCGTCAGTGTCGGTGATGGCAATTTCACCACTGACACTTTGAATCGGCGGGTTTGGGGGCGGATTTTCGGCATTTTCAGCCATTTCTGAGGGGTTTTCGTCCTCCTCCGCCTCGTCTGACAGCAAATCGCTACTGACACTTTCATCGTCGTCATCGACAGATTCAGTGTCAGTGGGCGTACTGACACTTGCACTGTTTTCAGCATCCGCAGCCGGGAGATCAGGGGGTGGAGCCGCTTCAACCTGTACCAGTTTGAGCAGCGCGGTTCCCACTGCTTCGGCGATATTGCCCTTGAGGGTCAAGCCTTTGTAGTCAAACTGCTGGAGGTGTCCTAACTCACCGCGCTGGATGGTCAGGGTTCCCACACCTTGACGGTCATCTACATCGGGGAGACGGATCATGATAATCGTTTCTTTGGTCTTGGCTTTCTTCTTTGCCATTGGGTACTTCCTTTCATGATTGACGATACAATCCGCCATAATCGGCGGGGTCTAAACGGAGCAGGTCGCAGAGTTCCTTAAGCAGCAAACGAGCGTGTCGCCCAAGGCATACGCCACAGGCTGAAGCAGGGTTGAAAGCAAAATGTTTGCCGGGGGCATCACGGGTGTGACCACAGGGACAGAGGCTGCCGATCCAGCCGTTTTTCTGGACGAAACCGCCGTACTCGCGCAGCAGGACATCCGTAACAGCCTCAACCAGCACGGTATTGATCTGGTCAGCCAAGGGGGACTTGCTTCGGCGCAAAGTCGGTGGGGGCGCACGTGGGCGAAGCGGAGGTGGTTCTGGTGAGGGTGGAACATAGGCAGCAAAATCCCCCAGCGTGTAACGGCGATTCTCTGCCAGCCAGAGCAGCTTACAGGCGCGGTTGACTTCCGGCTTGGTATTGCGTGAACCCGGTAAGCGGAGTGCCTGTGTCACCCGAACTTCATCACCGCCAAGTTGTTGGGCTAGACCACCCAGCACATGGTTGGCAGTTTGAAAGTCCGTGGTGGCATCCAGCAGCCAGTAAAGATGCAGCCCTCTACCACTACCGATCATGGCAGAAGGTGCGGGCATTCCCCCTAATCCTGACCTTTGGATACGCTCAAAGCTGGTGCTGAGATCGCCATCCAGATCGGCATATAGGGCAGTCAAGGTGAGCAGGTCGGAAAAGCCGCCCCGCTTCCAGCGTCCCAGTGGTTCTCGGCGCAGCGCAATGGAGAAATATGCACCCCAGCCCTGAGCATTTGCCTTGAGCAAATCCTGAAGTCCCTGATGAACAGCGGTCTTATCGCGGATATGGAGATGGCGGGATGGGGCGCGGTCTTTGTGATCGGGATGGATGGCGGTCAGCGTCAGGTAGCCCTCCCGCTGACCCCGGTAGATGGCTCGCAGCAGTTGAAGGGTCTCGTCAGGGATCATCTCACCCCCCTAGACATCAAACAGGGTCAACTGCTGTAAACCCTGAGCATAGACGGTTTTGGGCAGTGGTTGTGCTGGGCGTTGCGGGGGTGCTTCAATGGCATCCGGGGCATCGGAGAGCTTCACCCGACGACGTTTCGTAACTGGCTTGGGTGGCAAGGGACAGGTGAGTGGTTCCGGCGAACGCTGGGGCCAGTCTTCGACCAGGATCGTCGGTGTTTCCATGACTTCCTCAAGGATCGTTGGCTCAGGTTCAGTCGTCACCCACAGACTTTCGCGCTGACTTTCCTCATGCGAGGCGGCTTTGAACAGATCGCGCAGGTCGGTCACCTCCTCATCGGCATCCAGCGATTTGGCGAGTTCAGCGATCAAGTCGCTGGCATCGTCACCACCGCCCGTCAGTTCGCTCAGTCCCACATCACTATCGCCATACAACAGTTTGGCGGCACGCTGCTTGCGTCCGATGAGGGCAACCGCACGGGCTTCCATGCTATCGGTGTAGTAGGGATAGAAGGTCTTGCACGCTTCGGTCTGGATGATGCGCCATGCCCGCCGCGATGCTTGAATAGTGACATAGAGGCTGTAGTTGATTTCATAAAACACCAGCGTCGGGAAGGCGATCAAATCTAAGCCAGTCTGTACCAACTTCGGATTAGCGATGAACACATTCACCCCTGCCTTGAGTTGGCTTTCCAGCACTGCCTCACGCCGTTTGGGATCGACTTTGCCATAGAGGATGAAGGGTTTTGCAGCGGGTATATGCTCTTTGAGAAGCTGTTCGAGGCGTGGCTGGATGTCGCGTGTCGCGGATTGCTCCACGAAGATACCAACCTTGCGACCCTGTGCCAGTTCGGACTTTACCGTGTCGATGAGCCACTGCTCTTTGGCGAACATCCGTCCCTCACCCAGATTGGGGACTGCCCAGACCGGACGCTCCATTGAAAGAGTTTGCCCCTGTTCATCACGCAGTTTGCGGCGGTGAATGATTTGTTCGGCGCGGAAGGGGGCATTCGGATAGCTGAGCAGCGTCCGCAGGTAACGCCCCAGAAAGCTGGCGTCGCCTTCCAAACGGCATTGAAAGAGGTACTCGCCCAGAGCTTTCTGGGTATCGTCATAGACCTTTCGTAAGTCCTCATCCATGTCAATTGGGACGGGGATTTCGTCATAGGCGGGCATATCGCTGATGTCGGTTAAGCCGACGAACAGCGCATGATCCAGGATTTCGCGTACCAGCATAGGGGATGTGCCGGGAGCTTCACGCGGTTGATGTTCAAAGCGGGCTTTGCCCGTGTAGCGTCCTGACTGGTCATACTGCGGTTTGTATTCGACGATGCGCTCTAAAGACCCCATCTGATCGACCCAGCGGGCAAGTTGTTTTCCCTTGTCGCGGTTGTTCTCGCCCCAGTTGTAGTGGCGTTGCACACGCGGGTTTAACTGGTATTCCAGCGCAAAAATGCTGCTGGCACACCCACCATACAGCGTCCCGGTCAAACCAATGACTTTCTCCGCCGCATTGCATAGCACACTGAACGCCTCCCCCTGATCGCTGGATAGACTTTTGAGTTCGTGGACTTCATCGGCGACGTAGAGATACACCCGTCCCGGATGCACACGGGCGATGTAGTCTGCCAGTGCCATGCGCGGGTTTTTGCGCGGAAATTTCTCGCCTTCGCGGGGTGCGCTGAAGGTACGCTTATCCTGCCATAACACGCCACCACAATGCTGACAAGCTCGAGGGGCATCATTTAGCCAGGCACGACTGGCAAGTTTTTCGCCCTTCTGGTCTTTGGTGACGATTTCACCACAGGCTGGGCAGATGGGGATTTCCTGAGTGAAAATGCGGGACTTGCCTGCCATCCCATCCGGCGGAGGTGCGCCTTTTGACCATAGCGCGGTGTGACGCTTGCGCCATTGAACGGCTGCTTCCCAGCCTTCCCCCAACTTAGCACGTTCACGGGCGATGATGCCCACCTTCAGCGTATGGGGCAGCAGCGTCTTTGCCTTATTCATAAAGGCGCGGGTATCGTCCACGCTTTCCAAGATTTCGACATAACTGCTCGATGAAACCTTGCCGATTTCACGCTTCCATTTTTCGACCAGATGGGGCGGACACATCACCAGTGCCACCTGCCCCGCTTGCATATTGGGTTGCAGCGTCGCGGCGAGGGTGGCTCCGATCACCGACTTGCCCACGCCCGGCTCGCCGACTAGATAGATACCCTTGCGGGTTTGCAAGGCTTGATGGGCTGCCGCGATGACATGCTTCTGAGTGGTGAACAAGCCCTTGCCGATGCGGACACGGTTCAACACGGGGGCGACTGCCGAGTAGTCGAAGTTGTAAAGGGGCTTGAAGTGGGTTTCCAGATAATCCAGCAAGGTGGCTTTGTATTGCCCGATGAACTGCACCAGTGCGGCATCCCCGGTCATGGGGATGGTTTCGCCCCTCTCTGTCAGCAAGGTGATCGTCACCACCGGACGGGTGCGGTAGACTTCACGCTCCGTCGTGCTGGGGTCATCCTCATTGACTTCTTCCGGGGCTTCGCGCAGTTCCTCCACCGTGCGGATGGTGCTGCGAACCGCTGCCCGTCCGTACTCAGCCGTATCCAGTATCAGACCGTTGAACATGCCCGCCGCTAACACCAGACCGATCTGCATCCCACGCGGTTTCACGATGGGGCGAATGTCATCTATCGGGGGTGGGGGTTCGAGTAAGGTCTGGAATTGCGCTGACTTGTGGGCAGAGTTGGTCTGGATAGCAGCCAACGTGATTTCCGGCGTGAGGACTTTGGGGGCGAAGATGAATCGTTTGACGGGATGTGGAGCAGGAAAACGGTAAAGCGGTTCGTCGTGGATGCTCAGTTCATACGGGTTCTGCCCTTGCTTGAGAATATCCTGTGCGAAGCTGGCTTGGTCTTTCGGTGTTGTGCCGATCTGACCGATGACCACCACCTGTGTGTAGGTTCCCATATGCAGTTCGGGCAATTGCCAGACATCCACTCGTGAGCAGTTTTTCGCCAGCACCAGCGCCGCATCTGCTGTAACATGATGCGCGTAGACGACCCAAGCAATGTACCCGCCTGTCTGCACCCACTTTAACGAGTGCTTGAGGAAGGACAACTCGCGCCGCTTTTCATCGCTACCCATATCATAGGTGTAAGGGGGATTAATCCACGCACCAACAAAGCCGCTGGTGCTGGCACGTAGTTGGAAGATGTCACCCTGTACCGCTTGCACGGAACCGAACTTCTCGACACACTTGGCAGCGCGGTCATGATCGAGTTCATTGGCGTAGGGTGTGAGTCCCCATGTGTCGGAGAGATGAGCGAGAGCATCACCTTCCCCGGCGCAGGGATCGAGTAGTTTGCCGCCACCCATCGCAGGTGCGAATAGGCTGGCAACATGCGGGAGATATTTCGGGGGGTATTCGTAGAAACCTCCGACTTCATGGCTTGAAAGACGCGCCACGATATTGCTCCTATAAATCCAAAAAGCCCCCTACCCGAATGTGGGTAGAGGGCTTGGTCGTGCGATGGAATCTTATGTGTTGGGTAGTTGAATCTGCTGCTGTTG
The DNA here is from genome assembly GCA_008933735.1 of Anaerolineae bacterium. Taxonomy (GTDB): domain Bacteria; phylum Chloroflexota; class Anaerolineae; order Aggregatilineales; family J027; genus SB15. The sequence continues at coordinate 7,510 of WBUL01000020.1, forward strand.
TAAACCACGACAGATGAGCCGAGACCAGGCATCTCGATCTAAAGTCACACGCCACAGCTTGACTCCGCCGTAGCAGGTCAGGGGCTTGAGCAGACCTTCAACCCGCCCCTGCTGGACGAGATAGTTAAACCATTGGGGAAATACCGCGATGTCTACCAATGCTTGGATGTGTGCGCCGAGCTTGGCGGTGGTCTGATCTTTGTGACTGGTCAGAAAGAGATAGGTGGTCGAAAGTTCGGCGTAGACGGGTTCGAGCAGGTCGTGGTGGATTAGCAGCAGGTGATAGATGCCGATGCCCTCAACCTTGCGCTCAAAACGCTTGAGTTTGCCTTCGGCGGAACGCAGCACGATCTTTTCAGTATCGCGCTCCAATGGCACGATGGCAGTCTCTTTGCCCTGCGCCAGTTTCGCCCAGACCGCTTCCACTGAAGTCGCTGGACCCGCTACATCCAGATAGACCAACTGCTGTCCATCGAGTGCCGCGCCAAAGGCGAAACACTCCCCGACCACACTGATCTGCCCGATGAAAGCTTGAGCAATGATAGGTTGCATCATGAGAATATCCCTTTCAAGGGCGACACCTCTGGGTGAGCGTGTAGATACTTGATGACCGCTTCCGCAAAATCCCAAGCCTCCGAGAGTTTGGCGAAGTTCCATTCCAGCGAACGCGCACCATGCCAGTGGTCATCAAAGTGAATTTGCAGGCGGCAATGATTGGCGGTTGTGTCATAGAGGATTTTGAACCAGAGATAACGCAGGTTGAAGGCGGAGGCTTCATGGTGCAGCGGATGCCCATAAAACGCATAGCCATCGTCGCGTTCTTGACAAGACCACTCTAATAACATGCTGTCCTCCTTAGCTCCAGGGATCGTCTAGGGGTGGGGTCGCCAGCGCGGGCAGTGCCTTGCAGCGCGTCACCCGCTGGTAGGTCTCGGCGAAATGCTGCTGCATCTTCAAGAGTGCCTGATACTCGTGGTAGGGCTTCATCGTGGCGGCAAGCGCACGTTTGGCTTCCAGTTCGGCGGCGATTTCGCGTTGCCGTTCCTGAAACGCTAGCCGACGACATTCGGCATCGGAGGGGATCGCTAAGCGAACCAAGACCTCATCAGGTAGTTCGTTGTTGGCAAGGTGAGCCATGCCGCGTACTGCCTGATAGAGCGATTGACGGATGAAATTGGGATCACGTTGCGTAGTGTCGCTATCTAGGTCGGGTATCGAGAGATGCACCCACTCGCCGGAGATGATCTGGTTAGACTGTCCCTCTGAGGACAAATCGCCTGCCAGTTGAAGTTTGTAACCATAGAGACTACGTTCGGTCAGACTGGCATTTGCCACAAACAGCATCCATTGTTCGGTGCGGTTGTAGAGTTTGCACCACACATCGGGATTGCCGTATCGCCATTCATAGCGTCCGTAGTTTGCCTCAACCAAGTTGAGCGGTATAAGTTCGAGTGGCTGCTTTTCGTCCTGTGCGAGAACATCTTCAATCTGCTGGGCAAGTTGGGGTGGCATCGCGGGGGTGCTGCGATAGCCAACCAATTCCAGCCAGCGTTGGGGTGGCTGCTGCCCACCCGTGAAGTACCATGCCCCGAAGGTTTTGCTCCAGCGAGTGTTCGGTACGCTCTTGATAGCGGCATAATGGCGATAGGTGGCGGATTGTGCCTTGCTGACCCGCTTCTCATCGCGCAGCCACCAGCAAGGATTCTTGTCCTCATAGCCACGCTTCCATTCCAGCACCATGCCATTGCCCGTGATACTGGTCGGGAAACCTGTTGGGGTGCTGTTGGATGTGGGGGCGGACTGTGCCAGCAGAAAACCGGGACCCTTTGAGGCTTCATAGGTTTCGCGCACACGGATTTTGGTCTTTTCGATCTGGCGTGTCTCGGTGCGGACATCGAGGGGTTTGGCGGTGTTGAGTGCTGATAACGTGCCGTAGTCCTTGACCGTGATGGTATAGGTCTCCATCTCGCCATCGGTGTAGGTTTCCAACTGCGGGAACGACCACCACCCCTCGCCACGCCACAGATAAACCGCTGGGCGGCGCTCAGTCTTGGTGATGGCTTCGACCTGTGGCAGTTGGGCTTCGGTGATGGGTAGCAAAAAGTAGTGACTCTGTTGTTGCACCGAATCATCGACTTGGATATAGCGATACTCGACGATGCGGGAACGGGGAATGTCCGTCACCAGATCAGGGATGAGTGTCCGCAAAATCTGGTAATTGGCTTTGCTGACCTGATAACCGGACATCTTCAACTTCCGTTTGGAGCCGGGCATGGCGGGCTGGTCAGTGGGGTAGTGACCCTTCTCGTAGAAATGCACCGCAAGCTGCAACATGATTACACCTCCTCCACCTGACTTAGGGCATCGCGGACACGAGCGAAGAAAGGTGTACCGTTGGTATGCGGCTGGATTTCAGTCAGGGCGTAGCACAGATCACGGATCGCTCGTCCGAATTTGTGGGCGGCATAACCAAAGCGTGATGGGGAGGTTTCACCCGCTTGCTGTGCCAGCATGAGGTTGGCGGTTCGTAGGATACCTTCGGCGGCTCCGCTCAGATGATAAGTGGCGCGTCCATTCCAGTGGGGGACATCACTGGCGGCACGCACCGCTTCTTCGGTTAACGTCCAGGCAGTTTCGACTTGTAGGGTGGCTTTAGCATGAACATCCGCTGCGAGTGTGGCATAGAACTGCTGCATGTGATGGCGGTAGATACCGAAGTAGCCATCGATGAGTTGCCACAATTTGCGAATGGCTGCTTGATCCAGATCGCCAGATTTGAGACGTGGTTCGGTGACTGCATTCAAACTGGTGGCAAGCTGCCAACCTTCGCCGTGATAATGCGGGTGTCCGCAGATTTCGAGTGCCACATTGGTGAGCATATTCGAGAGGGCGATGTAGTCGGGTGTTTGACGGAGGGCTTCATCACTCAGATCATTGCCCGCACCGAGAATCCAAGCGATCTCATCCGTCGCAGCAGAATAGGCAGTGTTGTTATAGCAGGCGTGATAATTCACCAGTGCCTGCTGAGGGGTCAGGTTCATCATGGAAATTTCCTTTCACTACAGGGCATTCAGTAAGCGTAGCTGGGCAGCTTCAATATCCGTGCACAGCAGATGAGCATCCAGACATACCATCCGACCGGGCCACAAGGTTCGCAGCAGTTGGCGGCGTGCTTCGGCGCGTTGCACAATGGGCGCGGGCTGACGGGTGATGATCTCCAGCAGGAGGTAATCGGTTGGTTTGCGTCCGTGCATGGGCGTCAGGATGAAATCGAGTTTGAAGCGAAAGCTCTCATCACGGTGCGGGTCGTAAGCCCGCCAGATCGTGTCACGCTGGTAGATCACGCCCCAGTGCTTGAGCCAACTTTCAATCTGCTGGGTAGGCTGCTGCTTGTTCTCTGAGGTGTGGTAGCGGTAGCTAAAGAGTGTCGGGTTCATGGGACTGCGCCTGCTGTGGAGAACGCGCCAGCCAGATGAAGTCTGGGGTTGCGCTGACAATCTGAAAACCCTGTGTTTGCAGATCGTTGAGGTCATCCAGTGCAGCCAGCAGGTCATCACGCGCAATGTCACGGTAGTCAATCACCGCGAAATTGCCCGACTGGATAGCAAAACGATAGAGATGCGAATCATTCATGGGGATTTCCTCCATCAAGTAAAACGAACGAGAGGAAAAACACGACTTCAGCCGCGACCGAACAGGGCTAAGAGGATTTCCTGTCTTGATCGGGCTTCGGTCAAACTCACCATCACTATGACACTATGAGAGAGTGTCGCGTCTGCCCTTCCGAGCATCTGCCGTAGCCGCGCCTGAACGTATCCTTGCCCCTTGGTAGAATGGGTTGCGAATTTAGAGGTCTTTCCGACCCGACTTCCAGAGGTGCTAATTCCGAAAGTTGGAGTTCACGACGGGCGATAGCCTCAAATCGGCACACGCAGGGCTGCCTGTGCGATTTGGGTGAGGATGGCATCGCTGTCACCCCATGACGCGCTAGTCTGAACGCCTGACCGCAGTGGATCAGGACGGTGAGTTTTGCACGCTCAAACGTCATCAAGAAGTGACAGGTCTGCATTTTTTAAGGTGCTTTATGACAACTCACGACCAACCTGCCCCAGCAGGCACGCTGTCAAGGGATGCGAAGCAAGCCAAATTCATCGGCTGGTGAGCGCAGCGGCACAAGCCCGGAAGCCGATGAATTTGGCGACCCTTGACAGCGGGACGGGGCAGGTTACGGTCAGTGAGTCATAAAGCACCCATGCAGACCCATCACGTAATGGCGGGGTGAGTCAAAATCTCTCGTATTTTCTTGTTAAAAAATCAAACACCTAGTTACCCAAAACCCTATATCTTACACCTCAATACTCGTTTGTATTGAGGGATGTCCTGCATGAAAATCAAGCATCTTCTATGGGGAGCACTTATCGGGCTGCTTATCATCTGCCCGCTGGCGGCAGCGTTCTTCATGGCGATGGGGAGTGAACTACCGCGCCCACTGCCGCCGCTTACGCCCATCGTCTCGCCGACTGTTATCGAGCGGTTATTGGCTCCTGTGATGTTGCCTGAGCAGCCAAACGCTGCCACGCCCGCCGCTGCACCCTTGTTCGCCACCCATACCGTCATCGAAACGCAGTTCGCGGCGACTGCTATCGCACTCACACCGCAAGATGCGAAACTTCGGTAAATATCTCATCTTGGCGGAGCTTGGTTTTTGCTTGAACATACCCTTTTTTGAGGAGGCTGCCTGATGAATGGACATATTCAGCGTCCGCTGGTCATCTGCGCGACGGGCGCACCCCTGCATAGCGATGCTGTGCGAAGTTATCTAAATGGTTTCTATGAGGTCATCTCGGTAGGGCATAGCATCTGGCGGGATGGCTTGCAGGAGCTTGACCAGCAGATTACAACGCGAAAAATCTTGGCGATCATCGTTGATGATACCTTCCCGCATGATCCAGTGCTGGTCGCTGAACGGGTAAAAACGAAACAGCCCACAATGGGGCTGATTTTCATGACGGATAAACTCAATATCTTCAAAGTATTGCGCTGTCTGGAAGCAGGCTATGTCGCCTATCTCTATCTGGGTGATCCTCTGGCAGACACCCTTAAGCAGGTGGTGGAACGTGCGCGACGTGGCGAACGTTTCCTCAGTCAAACCGTACTGGGCATGTACGAACGCTACACCTGCTATCGTGGGCTGTTCATCAGCTTACCAGAGGCACTGGCATCCACCTTCAAATTGATGGGTGAAGGCTTGACGATACAGCAAATCGTGGATCGCACGGGCTTGCGCCCGGAAGTGGTCTACCGTCGCCAGTATCGGCTGCGGCAGCATTTCGGTGTCGAGAGCAACGAAGAACTCGTTGAAATCATTCGGAGTGTGTATGCGGAACCGGCAGTTGTGGGCGCGGCGGGCTAGAACTGTCGCAGCAGACCCAAGACCTTGCCCACCACCTGTACCTGATCTTTCGGCAGGCTTTGTGCCTGAAATGCACCCATCAAAGGCGCGAGTCGGATGGTATCACCTTCATGGTAGATACGGCGAATACGGGGTTCGGGCTTCGACTGGATCGTGGTCAATACGGTATCACCTTCCCTCGTGTCGTGTTGATGGAGCAGCACGATCACATCTCCTTCATTCACCATCGCATCATACATCAGATGGGTATTGACACGTACCGCATAGACCTTGTGTAAGGGCATCCCAACCAACCATTCGCCCGGCAGCGATTGATAACGGTCGGTGTGAGGGATGACTTGAATCGTGTGCGGCAGCACCTTTTCAAAAAGTGGGATGTTCACCATGCCTCCTGGTTGATGATGGTTGACTAACTTGATGCCACGCGACACATGGGTGTCTTTTTCAAGCAACCCTAAACGCACGAGCCGATCAATGTGGTAGGACACGACAGATGTGGATGAAAAATCCAATGAATGCACGATCTCGCGGATAGTCGGGGGATAGCCTTTTTCAGCCGTGAAGTGTTGGAGAAAAGTCAGCAGGCGTTTTTGACGCTCATTCAAACGGGGTTCTCGCTGTAGGATCACGCTCATGCTTCTTCACGCTCCGCGACTAAGCCCCGTTTGGCAGCTTCGATCAGGATTTCCCCGGTATTGTTGACCCCCAGCGCGATCCGCAGGCGATATTGCAGATTGTAGATCGATGAGACCGAGGTATTCATTTTTTGTGCAATCTCTTGCGGTGAAATATAATCTGTCATGTACTGAAGTACTTGTATCTGGCGCGGGCTGAGTCCGACTTGAGGCTGCCCGTTACTGGCAAGGAACAGTGTCCGGGCGGTCTGCGGTGAGATATAAACGTCCCCACGTTTAACCGCATGAACCGCCCCCACGAAAAAATCGCTGAGAGCTTCATCTTTGCACATGAAGCCCATCGCTCCCAACCTGGTGAGTTCTTCAATCAGTCCGGGTGTGAAGCGAGCCGCCAGCAGCACCACCTTCAGCTTAGGCTGCCGTTTCAGGGCGTGAGTCGTAAGTTGTTTCAGGCTGGTTTGGCTCACATTATCCCCTAGCAACAGGACATCCACCGCACCCTCCTGCATAAACTCCCAGAAGGGTTCGAGTGCCTCCCATGCGCCCACCAAGATGATGGTGTCAGTCGTGGATACAATTTTCTGTATCCCGGCGCGGATGACTTGGGCAGCGTCAACCACTGCCAATTTCGTTGTCATAAATGCCTCCTTCATATAAAGTGTTCGGTACGTTTTCAGGTACACAAAAGTACCCTCTCGCGTAGAACTTACGTTCTATCTGGGCATTGTAAGACATAAACCAAATCGCGTGCAACTCACACAACCCCTTTTTCACCCCCAAAACGGTTATAAAACAGTATGAAAATACCTACATGACAGATTTTGCGAAAAACTTCGCGCCCCATGCGAAATTTTTCGCATTCGCATGACAAACATTTCGCGCCCCGTGCGAAATATTTCACCATCAACGGAGCATCACTTCATGGTATCGTAAAAACACGCCTCCGTAGAACTGTAGTTCTATGGGTTTAGTAAAGATTGTTTTGGCTGTGAGGATGTGTTGATGCGTGAGGAAAACCCCACCGTACCCCCAAAATTGTTATACTCTCCCCCTGCCCCGGACGCACTTGAGGCTTTCGCACGGCAAGTCTGTCAAGGGCTGGGAACCGACTTTACGACCCCTGAAATCGTGGAGGGGTTCTCAGCCTATCTTCAAGTGGCGGCTGAAATTACAGCGCGACATTTGAGCGAATCAGCGGAATCGAGTTGACAATGCGTGGCAAGCGGGATAGTCTTAAAGGCAGAAATGCGAGCGCCGACGTGTTGGAATCACCTCGGCACTCTGGTCGAAGCACCATGGTAGTGGCGCGACGACACTCGACAGACTTTACCGCGTGGGCGATCCACCCGTCAATAAAAAGTTTTTGAAGGAAGTCTGTCATGTCCTCACTAACCCTCCCTCAGCTTCGATCCGAACGCATTGCTCTGTGTTACGTTCGTTTGTCGTGGACACGCGAAGGCGATGACACGCAAAGCCCTGATCGGCAGCGTGCCAATATCCTCAAAAAGTGTCAGGAAGAGGGCTTAACTCCCGTGTGGTTTGAAGATGTCGATGGTCATAAGTCTGGTCGGGAGGTCAAGAATCGTCCCGGCTGGCAGGCACTCATCCAACACCTCGATCATCCCAATGTGGTGGCGGTGGTTGCCAATGATCTGTCGCGTCTGCATCGCAAGGGCTGGCGCATCGGCAAGCTCATCGACACACTGGAACAACGCCACATCTCCCTCATCACGGCGGCTCCGGGGAAACAGATCGACACCTCCACCACGATGGGCAAGTTCGTCATTAACATCACCGCCACCTTCGATGAACAGTATGCCGATGACATCGCCGACAAAGTGATCGATGGCATTCAGCATCGCAAGCGCAATGGCAAGAGTGTCGGTCGTCCTCCTTTCGGTACGATGCGAAACGCCAAAGGCTATCTCACGCCCAGCGATGAAGGGGCATGGTGGCTGCTGGATGGTCGTTTTGTCAAAGGCACAGCCGCTGAGGAGGAAACTCCTGAAGCGGGGGCAGTCTGGCGCGGCTACTATCAAGCTGCCGAGCGCATCCTGACCTTGTATGCCACCGGGGAATGGGGGGCGGAAGCCATTGCTTATCGCCTCAATGAGGAAGGCTATCCCTTCCGTGACCGCAAAGGCAAACCGCGTGTCATCTGCCGCGATGATGTCCGAAGGGTCCTCGCCAACTGGCCCGAATACGGCGGTCTGGTGCTGGACAAACCCGCCAAAGATCGTGACATCCCCACCGAAAGCGAACTGCAACACCTCCCGCTTGATCCGAATCGCGCTGTGTTTCCGCTTGACCTGCTGACGCGGGTCGCTCAAGTCCGCTGCCAGCGGGCAGTTAAGCCTGTGGATCGTGGGCATAAACGCACGGTCTACCCCTATGCGCTGAGTTACATCACGCGCTGCGCTCACTGTGAGGCGTTGGCAGATACCGAAAGTGATCCTGCCAAACGCACCAACCTCAACGGCACTTTCATGAATGGACATCGCCGTTACCGCCATAAGCCCGGTGTCAACTGTGGCTGCATCTCACGCTCGGTGTTGTGTGAGGAACTCGAAGCCGACTTCGGTCGGCTCATCAAGGGGCTGGTTGTCAGTGAAGATGCGCTCCAACTGATGGTTCAGCTTGCCGCTCAGATGAAGGTCGATCCCGATGGGGAAACGACTGACCCTAAACTCGAACGCCAGCGTCATCTGGAACGGATCAAGAAGAAAATCCGCAACGTGAAAACGTTGTTTGCCGAAGGACACATCGAAGCCGAGGAATTCCATCAGCGCATGGCGGAAAACGAGCGGGAATTGGCTTACTGGGAAGCGTACACGACCCAGCAGGAACAAGCCATGCTTGAACTAACCAAATGCTTGGATGTGATTGAGCAGGTGGCGAAGCTGTGGGATATTGCCGATCCGAAGGAACGGCAGCTCATGGCACGAAACTTGTTCGACTTTATCGTGTACAATTTGGATGAGCAGCGGATTGTGGACTTCCGCTTGAAGCCCTGGGCAGATCGGTTTTTGGTCTTGCGGGCGGCTCTGTATGAAGATGAAGTTGCGGTTAAAATGCAAAACGCTCCAACTCAAGCGTTGAAGCGTAACATGCCCCATACGGGATTCGAACCCGTGTTTTGGCCTTGAGAGGGCCACGTCCTAGGCCTCTAGACGAATGGGACCATTGTGAATGCTGTAAATGTACCAGTCGCACGACATCATGTCAAGCCTTCGGGCGTGGGGAAAGGGTAATCAAGGTCACTAAGAACATGAGATGTCCCAAATGCCACAAAGCAATCGGTGCATAGAAAAAGACTGCACCCCGCATCCCAAAGAACACGGCTATCCTAATGTGTTACGGCAGCAAGGGGTTCATCATCAAAGTGTGATTAATTGGGTGAATGCTTATGCTGCTTAACCCGCTCACCTGATCCAATTTGTAGGACTACTCATTTAGACCCTCCCTGCTATAATGTCAATTCATACCAGTAAGGGCAGGTGGAGTCTTTGAGCAAATCACCGGACAACAAGTCTCAACCTATTTTTATGTCGCCACAAAAATGAACATGGACTCCCATTTCGTTCAGCATTGCGGCTTTAACTGCCAGGGCTCTATCTGCTGCTTCGGCAGAAGGGGCATAGACCACATTGAGATGATTCGCTTTATGACGTGCCATCATTTGATCGCGGCTGACCCCGTGTAAAACAGCGTGCATGATGGGCCACTGGGGGGTGGTTAGGTGCCAGCGACGGTTGGTTTCCTCTTGGGGAAGTTCGACAACCGTTGCGCGTCCCAAATCAGCATGAAGTTGACCGTCCATAACAAAAACGCGGCTCCACACGATTTCCCCTGGTTTGCTGATGCCCTTTAGGGTGCCACCGCCCAACCGGAAATACATTGGTGGCTGGCGTTCGCTGCTTGCGCCAGCATAACCGTTGATAAAGTGAGAAGCAGGCGCAGCACCGGAAATCAGGAACACCCAGACGTAATTATCCTGATACTGCTCGCCCCAGCGCAGATCATGCAGGGTGGTTGCCGGATCAAACCCCATCGAAGTCCACACTCGATTGGTAACCAGCGCATCAATCGCGGCACCTTCATCAACTTCATTAAAGTGGGGAAGCGCCTGCCCAGGGTAGAGTTCCTCACCCGTTTTGGCATGATAGACGGGCGGGCGTTCCACGTTATTCAGCAGCCCTTCAACAAGGTCTGAGGCGGGGGCCATATCTTTCAATCCCTGCTGGTACTGGATACCAATCGCCGCGCAGCCAAACTCGTGCGCGATTCGCACTGCTGCAATGTACATTTTGCACTGTTCATGAATCTGTGCGTCTGTAAGTTCGGTGGTTTCATCAGTACCCGTAATAAACTTCATGCCCCTGGCATCCAGCCATTGACGCACTGCCCGCGCTTCGGCATCCGACACAAGGCGCATTCCGGCCATCAGACCGGATTGGCTCAGGCGTTCTTTGTAAATACCTGTCGGGTTCAACAGCTCATCATCAATGATAGCATTGTACATTCCCATACAGCCTTCATCGAAGATGCCCAGGATTGCTTTTTCGTGTTTAAGCTGGGCAGCCAATGCTTCCCCAAGAGAACGTTCATCGGCTGGAAGCGACCCAGGATCAATGTCCCGGACATGCGCTGTATTATGGGTTATTCTACCCTCTTTGATCCACTGGCGAATACCATTGAGGAAAAACGCATCAGCAAAATCTTCGCTCCAAATAGTGCTGTACTGTACGCCCATTTTCGTGAGCGAGCCATTGAGATTAAGCAGCCCCACTAAACCAGGCCACTGCCCACTCCAATTCGCAATGGTCAGAATGGGCCCGCGATGGTCGCGCAGTCCCGCCAGGACATGATGGCTGTACTGCCAGACTGCCTCTGCGACAATAAGTTTCGCATCTTTTGGGATCGACTTGAAGACATCCATCCCCATGCGCTGGCTGGAGATAAATCCATGCTGCTCCTCTGGATCATAGGGATGCCCGCGCCGCACCGTGATTCCTTCTCTGGCAAAAGCAGCAATCACCCGGTCTTCCATATCTTTTTGAGCAGGCCAACACACCTGATTCGCCGAGAGGCGCAGATCGCCGCTGGCAACCAGAATAGCTTCATTCTCATTAGCAGGCGCTAAAGTCGGTACTTGAGGGAAAATATAGTTCATGGTTCATTGTTCCTGTCTAAAACTAAACATCACTTTATAATGAATTTATTTTCGGCGCCCGCCGTGCGGGCTGTGTTATTAACAGAAATTATATCATCCCTTCATGGCAACTAGACATGCAAGTGCCAAATCCCAGAGTAAGTACCCGTCCTTACTCTGGGAGGTTCAATCAATACTTATTGAGCCGCAGGACAGGGGAAACAGTATCGAAAGGCAGCCCACCTATACGGTTTCCCACACACCCTCGCCCCTGAGGATGCGTGCCAGTTGATTGGGGAACTTATCAGGATCAAGGGGTTTGCCGATGAAACCATCGAACCCCTGGTGATAAGCGGTGTCGATTTCGCTGATATGCACGGTATACGCTACGATAGGCACACCGTCAAAAGCCGGGTTGGCCCGGAGCAGGTCACGAACCTCGAACCCGTCCTTACCGGGCATTTCCAGATCAAGAAAGACGACATCAACTTTACCGATGTTGTCCAGTGCAGATTCCAGCCGGTTTGGATGTGACACCTGGGTATGCTTGGCCCCTTCTTTCGTTAGCAATTGAGCAAGCACGCTCACGTTATTAGCATTATCATCAATAATCAGCGCATGTATTTGGCCCGTCATTATTGTTCTCCTCTGTTTGACCTATGCCAGAATCCGCCAAACGGATTCGCCGTCCAGAATACGATTCAGCACATCCGGGAAAGTATCTATATCAATTGGTTTAGCCAGACAGCTATGAAAGCCCGCCGCCCGAAGCTGCTCCACTTCTTCGTTCATGACGCTCGCCGTCAGCGCAACCACCGGGACGTGGTGAAACTCCTGATTCTGCCGAAGCATCTCAAGCATCTTGAAGCCATTAAATGGCTCGACATGAATATCCAGAAAGATAACATCAGGTTTTGGGGAAAGCGATTGGACTTTTGAAAGAAAGTCCTGGCTGTCTTCAAGAACGGTCACGTTTGGTAATCCCATGCTGCCGCACAGGAGCATGGTCATCACTTTACGGCTGCGGGGATCATCTTCTACATATAAGACCGCTGGTTGATTTTTCATACTTTCGCTCCTTGAGTTGTCAACGTTGGCGTTAAGTGTTTGGCCCGAATAGGTAAGGCAATGCAAAAGTTCGAGCCTTTGCCAACTTCGCTATCCACCCACAGACGCCCGCCGTGTGCCTCCGCAAGATTCCTTGAAATCGGCATTCCTAACCCGGTGCCGCCCCCTTTGCGGAGGCCAGAGCTGGTTTGCTTGAAAGGCTCAAATACGGCTGCCTGATCTTCGGGGGCGATGCCCGGCCCTGTATCTTCGACATGGATAATGATTTCCCCATCGGATTGGGCTGCCTGAATTTTTACATACCCCTCGTCGGTGAATTTGCAGGCATTCGATATCACGTTGAGCAGGATCTGAAGAATACGCTGGCGATCTCCACGAATGTGTGGCAGGTCGGGATCAATTTCCGTTCGCAGCTCGACAGACTTATCAGCGAGTAAGCCTTTACTGGTGGAAACCACACTTTCCAGCAGCGCATTCAGATCCACGTTGTCATCAACGAACAATCTGAGCGAGCCTGACTCGATCTTGGACATATCCAGAACATCGTTGATCAGATTGAGCAGATGCCGACCGCTGCTGATGACCTCATTGAGTGTTTCTTCCTGCCGTTCATTGACCGGCCCCAGGTCGCCCTTCGCTACAAATTTGGTAAAGTTGATGACCGCATTCAGCGGAGTCCGCAGTTCATGAGACATACTGGCAAGAAAAGCCGATTTCACCTGGTCTGAACGTTCGGCACGGTCACGCGCTTCCTGCAAAGAGGTCTCGCGTTCATGGATGGCATCAACCATTTTGTTGAAAGTCCGCGCGAGCTGCCCAATTTCATCCTGGGAACCTTCTGGGGCCCGTTGATCATACTGACCACCTGCCATATTCTGGGCAACCGCTTCAAGATTGTGTAATGGACGAATCGCAACTCGATAGGTGGCGACATAGATGATGATGATCGCTATGACAGTCAGGGTAGCAAAAATCAGAATCGTGGTGAACAGGGTTGAGTCCTGGAAAGAGGCGATTTCTTCCAATCTCACGAGGATCATAATGACGGCGGGCGAGTTTTCCGCGTTAGGGAGCAGGGGTGTATAGGCGATACTATAGGGAATCCCTTCGTTATCCTCGACCAGATTATCCACCACGACGGTCTGTCCGTTTTGGGCCTGCTGGAAAGGGGCCGCTTCAAAATCAATGCCCTTTTGGGCCGAACCGCTGCGGGCCAGAACCTGGTTGTCATAGAGAAGCTGAAGCCCTACCGCCGTGCGCTGAAAGTCGAGGGCTTCCAGAAACGCATCATCAACACGGCGGCTCATCTGAAGCGCTCCAATAATGGCCCCGGAGCTGTCGATGATCGGGACCACAGCCGCAATACTGACTTCAGGCCCCTCTGTGCCTTCTTCCACGATGAGATCAATTTTATCGATTCCGAGAAGCGCCAGGGCAAACAGAGCGTCTTCAGCCGCTGTATCTTCATTGGGGCGAACTTCGGCAAGCCGATCTCCATTGGCATCAATGAGATCAATATCATCAATTTGGAGCGTCGTGGTCGCCAGGGTAACAGCCGTTCTGGCCGCAATTTGATCTTGGTTGGCAACAGCATCAAAAAGGCGGGGATTGGCCGCCAAAAACCTGATTTCCAGGCTCAGTTCTCGTTCAATCTCAGCCAGTCGTCTCTCCATGATGACAGATTCTTCGGCAATGCGCCCCCCCCCGATTTCTTCGGTCAGGTTCTGCGTATTGGAGGTAAGCAAAAGAACGACACTCACGAGCAGCAGTACCAACACCACCAGAACCAGGAGATTTAGCTTGATGCCTAAGCCGATATTTCGAGACAAAAAGCGCATGATTTTTCCTTCGTCAGCTAAAACATCTTAGCCTATGATAATATCCAGATTTTGAAGTGCCGCCTGTCCCTTATCCGAAAGCAGCCAGTCAAGCAAGGGCTGGACACGTTCTGAGTCTGCTTCCACATATCCAAGGCCGATTTCTTTCTTGATGGAATAGTCCGGGCTGCTCGGCAGTTCGCCATCGATCTCGATGGGGCTTACCTTTGTCCCACTGGCTACGGCTGAGGGCCAGGTTCCATAGCCAATACTATTGGGGGTTCCGGATACGGCCATCTGCATGTCATTCTGACTGGTAAGCACCTGGGCAGCCGTCTCAGGAAAAGGAGTTTCTCCAATGATGCTGCTTCTGAGTGACTGGGTACTTGAGTCATCATCGTTGCGGAGGAACAAGATAATATCAGCATCTTCACCCCCGACCTCAGACCAATTGGTTATTTCACCGGAGAAAATCCCTGAAATTTGCTCTTTGCTCAATGCCGTTACCCCGACATCAGGATGAGTATAGATGGCGTCTCCTGCAAAACCGATTTTGAAATACTGTAGCCCTTGTTCCGTCTCATCAGCCTCCGGTGGACGCGCCATGGCAGCAATATCCAGCACATCGGTGAAGACTCCTTCGATCCCCCCCCCTGTACCTGAACCAGAGAGAACCTCCAGGTTGTAATTCGGCGTGTCTGCCTCAAAGGCCTCTTCGATGGTTTCCAGGATAAGGGTTACCGTACCCGACCCAGAGGCTGTGATTACGATAGTCTCCTGGGTAGGTACTGCGGTTGCCTTACTTTCCTCCTCATCATCGGAGGTGCAGGCAGCTATGGCGAGAAGCGCAATTAATATCAGGAAAATAACCAGCTTACGGCTTGAATACATATGGGAACTCCATGTTTGATTAAATCGAATATCAACCCTTGTCAAATTCTGGTCCACGTCCTGCAAACCAGACAGTTTCACCCTCAAGAACACTGACAATCTGATGCACAAAAAGTTCATATTCAATGGGTTTGGGGATGAAACCGTTAAACCCCTTTATTTGAGTTTTAGGGATCGCCAGGGATGGATCCATCGCGGAAACTGCAATGATAGGAATATGGGCCAGGTCTGACTCTCGGCGTATCTCATCGAAGATATCAAAACCGCTGATTCCTGCCGGAAACATCAAGTCCAGCAGGATGAGATCAACCGGGGCAAATGCCCGAATGCGCGGCAGCGCGTCCACGCCCCAGCGGTCAATCGCGGTTTTCGCCCCTTCGCGTTCCAGCATCATCTGGATGATCGCCCGGTTGGCTATATCATCTTCCACTATGAAGATATGTTTGTTCTTGAGAAGCATCTATTCTCCCACACCCTGTACCATTCCTCCGTGTTGCAGATTCTGGCAAACACAATAGAGGCGACCTTAGAGATCGATACCTGGCTGCCTATCAGGATAAGGCAAGACGCGGAACCTGCCATCTGCCAATCGGGGGGTTTTTCCTGTCCAGGTGGATAGTTTTTACCTGGCCACCCCTGCTCGAGCACGAATGTCAGAGATGATAGTTACAGCGGTCTAGCGGCTTCATGAATGCAGTTGGGAAGGTTTAGCAGGAGACACAGCCCCCTGCTCTAAGATATTGAGGATTTCCAGCCAGGCAGTGTGGCAGCGGAATAAGCGATAATCCGTGTTACACAGCAGGATACTGTACCTACGTCGCCAGCACCTCACGTACTGCGGCTTTGATACGTTCCGGGCTGGGAATGGCGAGTTTTTCCAGTGGTTCACTGTAAGCGAACATGACATTGCCCATGTTCACCCGCTTCACCGGCGCGTCCAGATAAAAAATGCCCTGATCGGCTGCCAGAGAAACGATATCGCCGCCCCAGCCAGAAGCATGAGGGGCTTCTTCCACAACCACCAGGCGTCCGGTCTTAGCAATAGAACTTAAGAGGGTTTCGCTGTCCAGAGGTACCATCGTGCGTAAATCAATGATTTCTACGCTGATGCCTTCAGCCGCCAGTTCTTCCGCTACTTTCAACGAATGCTGGCAGACCAGTTGGGTCGCCACGATGGTCAGATCGCTGCCCTCACGCACGACCCTGGCTTTGCCCAAAGGCAGCGGGCCCAGATCATCGGGGACTTCACCTTTCATATTGTAGAGTCCTTTGTGCTCCAGGACGACCACTGGATTATTTTCACGGATCGCGCCGCGCAGCAGCCCATAAGCATCCGCAGGATTGCCCGGTACCACCACTTTAAGACCCGGCGTATTCATCAGCCAGTTCTCTGCGGTTTGCGAATGCTGCGTCCCGAATCCGACCCCGCCGCCCTGCGCCGAGCGAATGGTCAGCGGCACAACGAATTGGCCGCCGCTCATGTAGCGATACTTGGCGATCTGGTTAACAATTTGATCCATCGCCACCGGAATAAAATCCGCGAACATCAATTCCACGATGGGGCGCAGTCCGGTAATGGCCGCGCCAAGCGCCATACCAACAAAGGCTTCCTCCGAGATGGGCGTATCGCGCACCCGCTCACCGCCGAATTCCTCATATAAGCCGGGGGTGACCTTAAAAACCCCGCCCGCCACCGCTACATCTTCGCCAAAGAAGATCACCTTGGGGTCGCTCCGCAGTTCGTCCGCCAGCGCGTTTCGCACCGCTTCCCGATAGGTCAGAACAGTCATCTTGTTTATCCTTCGTAGAAAATATCACGGGTCAATTCTTCAGGATCGGGATAAGGTTCTCTTTGCGCCCACTCGACGGCACCCAGGATTTCACGCTGCACACTTTGGGTGAGTTCTTCCAGTTCGACCTGGTCAAGCTGCCCGGCCGCGATCATCTTATCCGCCAGAATCTTGATCGGATCGCGTTCCATCCAGGCCTCCAGCTCCCCGGCGGGGCGATAGGGCCCGGTATCAGTGCGCGAGTGACCGCGATAGCGGTAGGTTTTCATTTCCAGGAAGGTCGGGCCTTCGCCCGCTCGTGCCCGCGCTGCTGCCGCGCTGAACTCCGCAAAAACGACTTCGCTGTCCTGCCCATCCACAGTGACGCCCGGCATATTATAGGAGATCGCACGTATTGAAAGGTCTTCGACCGGCGTGGTCAGATGTTGGGGGGTGTATTCGCCGTAACGGTTATTTTCGCAGATGAAGACCACGGGCAGCTTCCAGACGGAGGCGAGGTTGAGCGTTTCATGAAATGCGCCGATATTCGAGGCGGCATCCCCAAAGAAACTCACGGCGATATTGCCTGTTTTCTCGATCTGGGCGGTTAAGGCGGCCCCTGCCGCGATGGGAAGCTGTGCACCGACAATCGCGTTTGCTCCCAGCAGACCCAGACTGGCATCCGTCATGTGCATACTCCCACCCTTGCCCCGGCAGCAGCCGCTGACTCTGCCCATCATTTCTGCCATCAAAGATTTAAGCGGCATTCCCATCGCCAGGGCGTGCCCGTGCCCGCGATAGGTACAGGTGACGGTATCCCCTTTTCGCAATGCTGCCGCTACACCGGTCGAAACACCTTCCTGCCCGTTACACAGATGCGTTGTGCCACGAATGGCATTGGCGAGGAAGAGCTCTTGCAGTTTTTCTTCGGTATAACGGATTTGCAGCATCTTGTACAACATGCTGCGGCGTATATCTTCGCTCAACGGCTTCACTTCGACCGTTGGTTCCGGAATGCGAATGCCTATCATAAGCTGCCTTTCTTGCACTAGCTGCTAACGCTGTTGTGTGGTTCTTAGAAGGTCGCTGTGAATCGCGCCAGGGGGTAACAATTCTTGTGGGCAAAATAATAAATCCTTTTTAAAGCTTTGACCGGGACACAGCTTTTGTGCGATTATACCATTTGTACAGTATAATGTAAAATAGTTTGACTTTCTACACAAATTCTGGTAATTTTGTTTAGCGAAACTAAACTGAAGTTCTTACAAGATAAGTCTTAATCATGCAAAAAAAACCATCCTCCTTCGTCACGTCAATCGTTATTGTGTCACGGTACATCCCTGTCTGGATAGCGATCATTTTCCTGCTGCTGGTTATTCTCGCGCTCGCTCCTTCTACCCTATCCCGCACTTCATTCAGCGCTGTCCTGCCGCTGACGACCTTTCTGGCGATTGCCTCGCTCGGTCAAATGCTGGTGATCATGACAGGTGGCATTGATTTGTCTGTACCAAGCGTGATGACCCTGGCGGCGTTTATTACGGTCGGTGTGGGCAGTGGGTCAGATGACAAACTGGGGCAGGCGATTCTCACGGCATTAGCTTTTTCCTGCCTCGTGGGATTCGTGAACGGCTTTCTCGTAAGTGCCTTGAAGTTGAATGCTCTTATCGTGACATTGGCTGTGGGTCAGGTCTTGCGTGGCGCTGTGCTCGAATATGCTTCGGGAGTTGCCAACGAAGCTGATGTGCCCGACCGCTTATCCAACTGGGCAACCGACCAGTTTCTGGGCATCAGTTACTTCTTTTGGGTCGGGCTTGTTGTTACGGTAATCCTTGCCATCCTACTGCGCTTCACAGCGGTCGGCAGGCGTTTCCAGGCTGTGGGGGCCAATCCCCATGCAGCCTGGGTCGCGGGGATTCGTATGAATCTCTATGTCCTTTTCGCATATGTGGCTGCCAGCTTTTTATATGGGGTGAGCGGCATCCTGCTGGCTGGCTTTATCCGCAGTCCAACCCTGGGGCTTGGCACGCCCTACCTGTTAGCGCCTATTGCGGCGGTCGTTATAGGAGGAGCATCACTTACAGGCGGGTTGGCAAATGTGCCCTCCACCTATGCAGCAGCGTTTTTCCTTACCTTGCTCAACCAGATGCTGCGGGTGATGGGTCTGTCAACCGCGCTGCAATTTGTCGCGTTCGGTTTAGCCATCGTTGCTGGCATGATTATTTCTGGTGATCGAATTATTTCGTTTGTAGAAAATTTGCTTCAATACGTCATCGACCCGCTTCAAGGGGGCGACGATGCGGGTCACCCATTACAAGATACGCAAGGGGAGAACCTGGCCTTGCGAAATTGACCTGGTCTGTGATGAACCAGCTTTCAGGTGATTAGGCTTTCAAGAAGGAGGTTGCCCCGAAAGTAGGCTCCGGTAATCAAATACTAAAGCTTTAAGGTTTTTAAGGAGAAAAATGATCATGAAACAGAATTCAGTATCTCGTTGGGTGCGCTTGCTTACCATTGCTGCGGTCCTTGTTCTGCTGGTGTTCACACAGAGCATCGTATTCTCGCAGGAAGAAGTCGATGAATATGGGGAGCGTTATGACGTTGACCCTGAAGTGTTAATCCACGCGCTGGGTACTGACGAAGGCGTGCCGGATGTTGCGAAGGCGGCTTTTTATCGAGCCTCCCAGCCCGTTGACGAAGCTACCGCCGAAAAAGCATTGGAGTGCTGGCGTGAGAAAGAGTGCGACACTGGCACAGGTGGTGACATTACCGTCGCTCTGGCGGATGGTTTTGGTGAAAACCTGTGGCGAGAAATCACCCATATGGAATTCATCCTGCAAGCATTGACCTACCCGGAGATTGGCAGGATCATCTATACCACTGCCCAGCTTGACACCCAAAAAGCTATTTCTGATCTGCGGAGTTTGATCGCGCAGGATGTGGATATCATCGTAGGGTTCCCGGATGCGGGCGACGCGGTGCTGCCCGCTGTTCGAGACGCCACGGAGCGTGGCATCATCTACGTTCCCCATTCAGGCGGTTATATTGGCACGCCGGGTGAGGATTACCCGACCATTGTCGCGGAAGATTTGTGCCAGCTTGGCAAGAATTTTGCGGAAGTGCTGAATACAGAAGTTGGCGAAGGCAAAGTTGCCTTCCTGGGTGGCACGCCCGGCAACGCCCTGTCGGCAGGATGGCAGGGTTGTGAAGAAGAAGCACTGGCCGACGGCATCGAACTGATCGGAGCAGCGGACACCAACTGGACCCGTGAAGGCGCTTTTGAGGCGGTTTCCGGTTTCTTGACCAGTAATCCTGATGTTGCGGGCTATAGCTATGAGGCCGCCGGTTCTTTCCTTGGCGGCGTTCGCGCCTATGAAGCAGCAGGACTGCCTTTGGACATTGTCGTCACCTTCCGGACTGACGAATACGGCATGTTTTGCGAGTGGCTGGATATTGGGAATCCCAACTTCAAAATTTACTATTCGTCCGGCGGCAACTACCAGTCTCGTATTGCCTTAACGGCGGCGATGATGTATCTGCGGGGTGCCGAGATTCCGGCACAGATCATCCTGCCGACCAGTATGCGACAGGTGGACGAGTCATCCTGTGTTCGTGATCTGCCTTCGGATGCTTCGGTGACTTCCTTTGTTCCTGCGGATGTTGTCCGCGCTATGTATCCTAATGAATAAAAATGGCCGCTGGTGTTAAGCTGCCGTTGCAAGACAGTACCCCTGACAGCGAGGTTATTCTCTCGCTTCAGGGGGTTTCCAAGCGGTATGGTGCAGTACAGGCTGTACGTGATGTCAGCCTGGAATGCCGCGCTGGTGAAATTCATGCCGTAGTTGGAGAAAACGGCTCAGGAAAATCTACGCTGCTTGGGATTGCCAGTGGGTTTGTTGACCCTGATCGCGGCACGGTCACGATTGGGGGACAACCACTCCGCACGGACTCGCCTGCCAAAGCACTTCGACTGGGGTTGGGTATGGCCTACCAGGACAATGCTCAGGTTTTAGGGCTGGCTGTGAAGGAAAATCTTTACCTTGCTGCCGCGCCCGAAAAGCGCCCACCGGTACTTAAAATGAAAAAATGGGCGATTGAAATTCTCGCCCGGTTTGAACTACATAATGTTTTTGCCGATATGCCGGTCGGGTATCTTGCCCTGGAAGATCGGCAGCGCCTGGAAGTCACCAAAGCCCTGCTTTCTGACCCAAAAGTGCTGCTGCTGGACGAACCAACCACAGCACTGGGGCCGGAAGGCGTGGAATGGCTGCATCAAACCATTCAAAAGTGCGCCAGGCAGGGGATGGGCATCGTGTATGTCAGCCATCGCCTGCCAGAAGTGCTTTCGGTCGCTGATCGTGTGACCGTTTTGCGCGATGGAGTCAGTCAGGGCACCTATGAAGCCAGGGGAATGACCGAATCCGAACTCATTGAGTTGATGATTGGTCGTTCATTTGATTCCGCCTTTCCACCGCGCGGGATTTTATCGGATGAAAATACCTCTGTTGTCTTAAACGTGACGGGGCTTCAGGGGGAGTTTTTTGGCCCTGTGACGTTGAAGCTGCGTCGTGGGGAAATCCTGGGCATTGCCGGTGTTGAAGGCAACGGACAGGGAGATTTTTTCCAGACGCTGACTGGCATCATTCCACCCAAACGAGGATTGGTGAGAGTGGACGGCAGGCATGTAGACCTCACCTCGCCTGTTGGTGCGCTGCGTGCGGGGATTATGCTTCTGGCTGGCGACCGTAAGCGCGAAGCGTTGTTCCTCGTGCTGGGGGTCAAGAGCAATGCAAGCATTCAGGTGCTGCATCGCCTCAGCCGATTGGGCTGGGTGCGGCGTGGGTTGGAGCGCCGCATGGTCGCGCAGATGGTTGAGCGTCTCAAAATACGGACTCCTTCGCTGGAACAGCCCGTTCAGTTCCTCTCTGGTGGCAACCAGCAGAAAGTATCCCTGTCACGCATCCATCTGCGAAAACATGTGAAGGTTATTCTGGCTGATGAGCCCACCCAGGGGGTTGATGTCCGATCCCGCTTTGATATTTACGAAGCCCTGCGTTCAAAGGCGAACGAAGGCACTGCCATCATCATCAAGTCGAGTGATCCTATTGAACTTTCCGGCTTTTGTGACCGTGTGATGGTGATGTCACGCGGTCAGATCATCAATGAACTCGCTGGCGACGACCTGAGCGAACGACGCATCATCGAAGCCATCGTGGGCGGGGTGAACCTGAGCTACGACATGAGTTTACCGATGCCGACGATGAGCATTGAGGAACAGGCGATAGGCAATGCAGGAGAGGATTCGGAATGAGCAGCACAGAACGCGAACAACGGGTCAAAGAATGGGGCAAAAAAATCTGGCGACGCCAGGCATGGAAGCCGATAGTGCTCCTGTCGCTTCTGATTTTTGCTGTAGGCTACTATACCTACTACACCTCCGACGCTTATACTCGCACCGGGACAAAAGCCTTTGTATCCGACTTCAACCTCAACAGTATCCTGCTGGCGACGCTTCCTCTGGCGTTGGTGGCAATGGCACAGGTCAACGCACTGCTGGTGGGCTATCTGGATATTTCCGTTGGCGCGATCATGACGATTTGTATCATTATCGCTTCCCTTATTGTGACCCCTGATGCCTCTGATTCCATGATTGCTTTGGGCGGGCTGGCGATGCTCGCGGCAGGGATAGCGATTGGTTTGACGAATTCCTTTTTAGTGCTTGGCGTAAAAATGCCCTCCATTATTGCGACGCTGGCAACCCTGAGCGTTCTGGAAGGAATCGCGTTATATGTGCGTGAAAAGCCCGAAGGTCTCATCAACTTTGATGCCCTGGATTTGATCACAACCAGCACCGGTTTTGTGCCCTATGCCTTCATCGGGCTGGTGGTGCTGGCGCTCGCGTGGGACATCTGGCTGCACTGGTCTGATCCCGGTCTGCGTCTGCGTGCTGTTGGGTATGATCTGAAATCCGCCCGCAGGCTTGGGACTGCGTCCAGGTGGATTCGTATTCGCGCTTTTATTATCTCAGGTTTTATGGCAGCACTTGCTTCTTTTTTCCTTGCGGCGCAGGTCGGTGTTGGTGACCCAAGGGCCGGATCACCTTTCGCGCTGACCAGTATTGCTGCTGCTGTGCTGGGTGGTACCAGCCTTGCAGGGGGCAGAGGGTCTTTCCTGGGTGCACTTCTGGCCGCCCTTTTCCTGACTCTGATCACCAATGTGCTGCCCTTCCTCGGCTACAGCAATTCATACGGATTGATCAGTGTCGGCGTCCTCACCATCATCGGCTTGGTGCTGTACCAGGAACAAGACATGCGCGAGCTTGTCAAGCACAACTATAAAAAAGTGCGCCGCTATTTAACCGCCAAAGACCCTGTTACACAGGCTTATGAACTGCCAAATGTTCACGTCAATGGTATGACTGCCGCCAATCCATCCAGCCAAAAGACGCTCCTACAGGGCGGTATCGTGCTTTCTTTTGATCCTTCTGTCGGCAACTTCATGCAGGCGGATGTTTTAATCGATGGGGGGAAGATAGCCGCAGTCGGGCCTAACCTGATGAATGGCAGCGACAGCATCGAGGTGATTGATGCTTCCAGAATGATTGTCATGCCGGGTTTTGTAGACACACACCGTCACATCTGGGAAGGGCTGCTGCGAAACATCGGGGTGGATGTTCCCCTGGAGGGGCGCAAAAGTTACATTTCCAATGTGCTGGGGAAACTTGCGCCTGCTTACCGTCCCGTAGATGCCTATATCGGCAATCTCGTCAGTGCGCTGGGGGCGCTGGATGCCGGTATCACAACCCTGCTGGACTGGTCACACATTCAGGGGTCTCCCGATCATACGGATGCGGTGATCGAAGCGCTTAAGGTTTCGGGGATGCGGGCGGTCTTTGCCTATGGCTTTCCCTGGTGGGGCAAGTGGGAACCCAAACAGCCTGGCTGGTTTATCCGTGCAGCCAAAGAGCATTTCACCACAAAGGATCAATTGTTGACCCTGGCCCTGGCCGCGCCCGGACCGGAATTCACCGAATTCGAGGTTTCCAGGGCACACTGGAAACTTGCCCGTGATGCAGGCGCACGTATCAGCGTTCATGTTGGGGTAGGCACTTTTGGTAAACGCGGCAAAGTGCAGGAATTTGGCGAAGCCGGCCTGCTCGGTGATGACACCACTTACATTCACTGTACGACTCTGAACGATACCGAGATTCAGATGATCGTAGACACAGGCGGGACGGTATCGCTTGCGGCTCCGGTGGAGATGATGATGGGTCACGGCATGGTACCAACCCAGAAGTTCCTGGACCGGGGTTTGCGCCCCAGCCTGAGCGTCGATGTTGAAACCAATGTGCCGGGCGATATGTTTACTCAGATGCGTACCTTCCTTTCTGTACAACATGCCCTGCTCCATCAGAGAGCATTGGCGGGCGAGGAGAATCTGCCGCCCCTATTAACAGCCCGTGAGGTACTGGAAATGGCTACCCTGGAAGGGGCACGTGCCAATGGGCTGGATCACAAGGTAGGCACGCTGACACCCGGCAAGGAAGCGGATGTCATCATGCTGCGTACAGACCGCATCAATGTGATGCCCGTCAATGATCCGTTTGGCGCGGTGGTCTGGGGCATGGATACCAGCAATGTGGATACCGTCTTTGTGAAAGGCAAAACAATGAAAAAGAATGGAGAACTGGTCGGTGTTGATGTCAACCGCCTTCGGACGCTGGTGTATGAATCGCGGGATTTTGTCATTAAAAAATCCGGCTTCAGGCTGCCAGCTATTTAGCAGCGCCGAAGGCTTCAGGAGATAAGTTTTGGCTCAAAATAGAATTCTGCTCAAGGGTGGCTGTGTCCTGAGTCTTGACAAAAAAGTTGGAAATTTTCATAAAGCCAATGTTCTGATCGAAGGGTCTAAGATCGCGGCGGTTGGGCCACGGGTGAATGCGGGAGATGCGGAAGTCATTGATGCCTCGGACATGATTGTTATGCCCGGATTTGTTGATACGCACCGGCATATCTGGGAAGGAATCTTGCGGAATATCGGTACTGATATTCCGCTTGAGGGGGAAGAAAGTTATCTGGCCTATATATTAAACAAGCTCGCCCCCGTCTACCGTCCCGAAGATGTCTACATTGGCAACCTGGTCAGTGCGTTGGGGGCGATTGATGCAGGCATCACAACCCTGCTCGATTGGTCACATATTCAGGCATCGCCCGACCATACCGATCAGGGAATCAAAGCCTTGCAAGACTCCTGTATGCGGGTGGTTTTTGCCTACGGTTTCCCCTGGTGGGGGGAGTGGAATCCGGAACAGCCGCAGTGGTTCAAGCGAACGGCCAAACAGTATTTTTCTTCCAAAGATCAACTCCTGACGCTGGCGCTGGCCCCCCCAGGCCCGGAGTTTACCCCGTTTGAAGCCGCCAAATCTCATTGGGAACTGGCACGTGAAGTGAATGCCATGATTTCCGTGCATGTCGGGGTTGGGTCATTCGGGAAAAAGGGCAAGTTAGCCGAGATGGGCAAAGCCGGGCTGTTAAAAGCGGACACCACCTACATTCACTGTACTACGCTGAGTGATACTGAGATCCAGATGATCGTAGACACAGGGGGGAAAGTGTCGCTGGCTGCTCCTGTCGAAATGATGATGGGGCATGGCATGGTACCCATCCAGAAATTTCTGGATCGAGGCTTGCGCCCTAGTCTGAGCGTCGATGTTGAAACCAATGTGCCGGGCGATATGTTCACACAGATGCGCTCGGTGATTTCCTTGCAGCATGGCCTCCTGTTTGAACGCCGTCTGGCAGGCGAGTGGAATGTGCCCCGTTTTCTGATTGCCCGTGACGTGTTGGAATTTGCCACCATCGAGGGGGCACGCGCCATTGGGCTTGAAGATAAAGTAGGCACTTTAACGCCTGGCAAAGAGGCGGATGTGATTATGCTGAACACCAACCGCATCAACATCATGCCGATCAATGACCCCATTGGGGCGGTTGTATGGGGTATGGACACCAGCAATGTGGATTCTGTTTTTGTTGGAGGAAAGGCACTCAAGCGCGGCGGCAGGTTATTGAATGTCGATCTCAACCGCATTCAGGACATGGTATACGAAGCACGTGATTACGTGGTTAAAACATCAGGATTTAAGCTGCCGACAGTCTCATAAATTAAGGAAATGGGAATACTGCCAGAAGATAATCTATGTAAGGAGCATTCATTATGCCAATGTCAATTCCTACCAACGGTACGATGGCGGTAGATTGGGAACAGCGCATTGATTTTGACCGGTTACGCCGTGAACGCCTGGCACGCATCAAGGCCCAGTTAGAGGCATCCGAGGCGGGAGCGCTGCTGGTTTTTGATATGACCAACATCCGCTACGTGACCTCTACCAATATTGGAACCTGGGCACAAGACAAGATGTCGCGTTTTTCCCTGCTGCCGCAAGGGGATGACCCTATCCTGTGGGATTTCGGCTCCGCTGCCAAGCATCACATCTTGTATGCCCCCTGGATGGGTGGGACAAAGGAAAACCGGTCACGGGCAGATCCGACTCTTTTGCGGGGTGCGATGCCACCTGAAGCGGGGCGTGCGGCGCAGGTGGCCAGGAAAATTTATGAGGAACTTGAGAAACGCGGCCTACAGAACGAACCATTAGCCGTAGACATCATCGAGATTCCAATTCACTATGAACTCAGCAAGTTAGGCGTCACGATTATTGATGGTCAGCAGTTAATGCAGCGTGCCAGGATCATCAAAACGAAGGATGAAATCTCGCTGCTGGCGCAGGCCGCCGCACAGGTAGACGCCGCCTATGAAGAACTTTATCGGCAGTTGCGCCCTGGACTGCGGGAAAATGAGTGTGTTGCGATTGCTGCCAATACCCTGTACACCCTGGGGTCTGAACATGTGGAAGGGGTCAATGCGATCTCAGGGGAACGGTGCAGCCCGCATCCCCATTTGTTCTCCGACCGGATGCTGCGCCCCGGAGACCCGGCTTACTTTGATATTCTGCACAGCTATATGGGCTACCGCACCTGCTATTATCGCACGTTCGTCGTGGGCAGTGCATCGCAGGCGCAGATTGATGCCTATAACCGCTGCCGGGATTATCTGGATCACGCGATCAGTCTGGTACGCCCTGGCGCAACCACAAAAGACATCGCCGAAATCTGGCCTGCCGCCGAAGAATTCGGTTTTCCGAATGAAGAAGCCGCCTTTGCCTTGCAGTACGGGCACGGGATAGGGTTGGCGATCTGGGAAGCGCCCGTCATCAGCCGGATGGTCTCGCTGGAAAATCCGATTGAAATTAAGGAAGGCATGGTTTTTGCGCTGGAAACCTTCTGGCCTGCGGCGGATGGGTGGTCAGCGGCGCGTATTGAAGAAGAACTCGTGGTGACCGCCAATGGCTGCGAGGTGATTACGCGCTTTCCAGCAGAAGAACTGCTGGTTGCAGGTCGCCAATACTTTACACCGACGGGGCCATTAAATGCTGTAAGGGATACCGAGTCTCAGTACAACAATCCACGTATCTATCCACGAGGGCGTTAGGGCAAATAAGTAAGTTTTAAAGCATCGTGGGCTGGTCGTCAGAATCATGTGTTTTTTTCTCTTACAGATTGCTATGATGAATCGAATCAGGCGCTAACTTGAACCAAAGGTACACAGCAAAGATGACAACTGAGCAAATGAATAAAAACTTGCAGCATCTGCGTGACAGGCTGCGAGACTTGCGCCAGCAGCGGCGGCTTACCCTTCGTGAACTGGCGGCCAGAGCAGAGGTGAGCGCGAGTCTGCTCAGCCAGATAGAAAATGGTAAGGTTAACCCCTCGGTCATGGTACTTCACAATATCGCTTCCGCGCTCCAAGTTCCGCTGGCCTATTTTTTCCCGCCGGATCAGGAAGCCCTGTCACGCCCAATCTGGGATGTGGAAACCATAAATAACCTGACCCCCAGTGAAGCCCGCGCAGAAGTCGGGATTAACCTGCCAGCCCAGACGACATTCTCCCCTGGAAAAGGCATGATTGAAGCTGATTTCGTGGGACGGTCCCTGGCGACAGGGATACCCCTGATTCTGCGGCATGATAAACGTGCGTCAATTGAGCTTCAGGGGGGGGTCATCTGGGAACGACTGACCTCAATGGCGATCAAAGGGATAGAGTTCCTGCACATTGAATATGGCGCAGGTGCCTCGTCTGGCTCAGCGATGTCACACCATCCGGGGAGCGAATTTGGCTTTGTTCTGGAGGGGGTGCTGACCCTTAACCTTGGGTTTGATGAGCATGTGATGTATCCAGGGGATAGTGTCATCTTCAATTCAAGTACGCCGCACCGTCTCAGTAATACGGGCGAGTGCCCGATGCGAGCACTCTGGGTGATATTCGATCTGACGCTGTAGGAGGTAAGTTAAATGGCGAATATCGGTTTTGTCGGACTGGGTATGATGGGCAGTCGCATGGTCATACGGCTGCTCGACGCCGGTCATAGCGTCACGGGCTACAACCGAACGAAATCGCGGGCTGCGCCGCTCATCGAGCGAGGGATGCGCTGGGCAGAGACACCGCGTGAGGCCGCTGCTTCCAGCGATGTCGTTATCACCAATGTGCGCGACAGTCATGCGCTGCTGGCTGTTGCGAAGGGCGCTGAGGGTGTGTTGGCTGGGCTCTCGGCGGGCAAAGTTTTTATAGATATGAGCACCATCAGCCCGTCCGTAACCCGTCAGCTTGCAAAGGAGGTCGCACAGAAAGGCGCGTTCCTGCTGGATGCTCCGGTATCGGGAAGCAAGCTGACACTGGAGCAGGGGAAGCTAACCATTATGGTGGGTGGGGACGTGAGCGCGTTTGAGCGTGTCAGAAGTGTAATGGAGGTCATCGGCCCAATCGTCATCTACATTGGAGAAAGCGGCATGGCGATGGCGCTAAAACTCGCCATCAATATCAGCATTATAACCCAGATCGTCAGCTTTGCTGAAGGCGTAGTACTGGCCGAAAAATACGGTGTGCCGCGTGAGAAGGCAGTTGAGGTGATGCTGAACAGTGCCATTGCTTCCCCTGCATTGAAGTATCGCGGACCCTTTGTTAATCAGATGCCTGACGAAGCATGGTTTGATGTCGAGATGAGCCAAAAGGATATTACTCTGGCGTTGGAATTAGGCCGTGAGCTGGGGATTTCGCTGCCGACCGCTTCTGTTGCGAGTGATTTGCTTTCGGCAGCACAAAAGAAGGGCTGGGAACATGAAGATTTCGCGGTTGTCTACAAGGTATTAAAAACAATGTCCAACATGGAAGGATGAGGAGTGTCCCCATGCACTATGTTTCACGGATTGATGCTGCTTCGGCACAGGTTCCCGAAGGTTATCGTGATCACAGCGCCGGATTTCGCCGCGCCACCTACGTTGACCAGAAGGCAGGTTCAGTGCACATGGGTACGGGTATATGTTACCTCGATCCTGCTGGCATGATTGCACCCCATATTCATTCTTTTGAAGAGACTTTCTATATTATTGAAGGACTAGTGATTGTTCAGGTTGGGGATCAGGCTTTTTTATTAGGAGCAGGTCATTACGGGCTTATCCATACAGGGGTGAAACATGGTTTTCGCTGTGTGGGCAGCCAACCGGCACGCTGGCTTGAAATGCAGTCACCTCAACCGCGTCCCCCTGACTACGGACGAGATACCTTTTTTGTCGGGGGTGAAATTCCCGCCAGTGCCCAACCACCAGATCAGGCGGAGGATGCAGCACAGATCATTGGTTATTTCGATGAAGCGCAGTTACCGAAACCTGGCGCCCCTGCTGAAATGGAAGGATTTAACCCGACAACTGGTGTGGCAATTAAAATGTTTGTGGATCGTTCCTTCGGGGCTGTTCACCAGTCTTTGTTTCTGATCCAATACATGCCAGGAGCAAAGATTGCCCCCCACGACCATCCCTTTGAGGAATCCTATTTCATTGTCAGCGGCGAGGTCAAAGCCGTCTGTGATGGTCAGGTCTATCTGGTAGGCGCGGGCGGGGTCATCTGGACTTCGGTAGGCTGTGTACATTCCTTTGAAAATGTCGGAGATCAGCCTGTACGCTGGTTAGAAACCCAGGCCCCCTTACCTCCCTCAAAAGAAGTGTTCCGATTTGAGCATGAATGGCAGCAATATGGCTAAGCATTTAAAAGTTCAGGCTGCCGAGAAGACATCGTATTTCGTCGTTGGGGATGTGATCACAGTCAAGATTACAGGAGACGATACACAGGGCGCATATCTTATCGTGGAGGTGGTCAGTCAGCCGGGCGGCGGCCCCTCGTTTTTGCATACCCACGAACCGCAGGAGACCTTCCATGTGCTAGAAGGTGTTTTTGAGATTTATGGTCAGGATGAGCAAGGGGAAAAATACGCCATTCGCGCACAGGTTGGAGATGTAGTGCATGTCGCCGGGAACGCGCCGCACGGTTTCAAGAACGTGGGTGATGTTCCCGGTCGAATGATCCTCACCTATGAACCGGCGGATGTCATGCTCAAGTTTTTTCAGGAAATCGGCTTACCAATGAAAGATCGTCACAGCCTGCCTGAGGAGACTGACCCCCGTGATCCAGACACGATCCTGGGAATCCTCAAAAAATATATGCAGGTTATTGAAATGCCGGGCTAACTCGGTTAGTTGATGAGCCAGCCGCCATCGACTCTGAGATTGACTCCTGTGGTTGCCTTGTTCTCAAGCAGGAAGATCGTCGCGTGTACCACATCGTCAATCTCAACCAGTCTCCCAATTGGTGTCCGGGCGCGGAAGGCTTCCAGCACCTCGGCGGGTTTACTGGCCCAGAAGGGGCTGTCACCAACAACTGAGGAGTGAATAGCGTTCACACGAATGGGGGCAAGCTGTAGAGCAAGGGAATTAATCATGCTCGTGACCCCGCCATTGACTGTAGTCACGGTCGTTGAGCCAGGATAGGGTCGGTCTTTGGCAAGCCCCCCATAGAGAACGATGGAAGCATCCCGGTGCATCCGTGATGCAAGCTGATGGATGACCTCTGTGTAGCCCACCAATTTCATGGTCACAAGTTTGATCGCGGCATCAATGTCATATTCTTTAACCATATTATGATCTCGAAGGATGGAGGTGATGATGAGATGCTGCACATCGTTCACACCAGCCAGTGCTCCTGCAATGCTGTGCGGTTCTGTGAGATCAAGCGCCAGACCGATACTGCTGCCACCAATTTCCCTGGCGACCTCGTCAGCACGGGTTTTATCTCGGCTGGTTAAGTAGACCTTGTGACCCTGATCCGCGTAGTGCTTGCCGACACGTTTCCCAAACTCCGAAGTCCCCCCAACAACCACAGTCGTTTTATCAGGCATGACTTATCATTTCTCCTAACTCACTATTTTTGGGCAGCTTTTTCAAAATAGTCCCAATCACGGGCAAAGCGATACGCATGTCTCGTCGGTGACTGGGGCACAGAGGTTTCCAGCCACTGCACTGTTGCATCCGTCGTATTACGGAATCCATGAATACAGCCCACACCAGCCCACGCGATGTCACCCGCTTTGAGGGTATAGGTATGGTCATCGAACCAGGCATCGACCTGACCATCCAAAATCATGTAAGTTTCTTCAAAGGGATGGTCATGGCTGCTTGCGCCGCCGCCAGGTACATACTTGACCATGAACATGGTGTGTAGATGGGCACCGAGATCACTGTCTACCATCATTTTTACGGTGATCCCTGTATACACCATCAGGGCGGTCCGCATACTCCCTGAGACAGCCAGCAGTTCCTGGGACTGCCGAGTGGGGTCCATATGATCCTTTGTGATGTTGCCAAAATAGCGTGTCCGTGGATTCCGTGCGTCAATGGGTATGGGCGGGCCACTGTGCGACAGCGCTTCTACAGGATAAACATCGACCTTGCCGACTCTTGGCTGCGGGGCCAGCATTTCTGCCCACCGGACAGGGGCTGCGCTATCATTCCGGAAGCTGTGTGCGGCTGCAACCTGGATTATGCCGTAATCGCCGGCTTCAAGTGCGAACTTTCCATCCCCGGTTTCGCAGATAAGTTGTCCTTCCAGAAGGTAAATGCTCTCTTCAAAGGTGTGAATGTGGGCATTAATAAAGCCGCCAGATTCGAGTTCGCAGATGTTGAATTCCTGATGGACTGAGCCAGACTCCCGATTGACCACTGACCAGCGGCGGAAACCCTGGCTGATGGACGAAAAACCGTTTGGTATGATGAACTCTGCTTGATTTGCGGTGCGTACTAAATGATGTGATTTCATGAGCATCTACTCTACTAATTTTGATGGAGTATGCTGGAAGCTAAACCAATTATGATTCGTTCAATTCAATTGACCACCACGATTGTACACTATAACGCAACATTTGTACAGTATACTAAACTTCAGGGGCGGTCTTAAAGCGAGCGAAAAGGGGAAATTGCTGTAAAACACGCGGCTTCCCCAGGGTAGCAGAGCCAACGTCCCAAAACCATATCAGGTGAAGGACAATCCCGCGCACGAGGCATTTTCACCTGAGTATAAAACTGACTGACACTCCCTGGATTTTCTGTGAAAAAATGACCCAAACGCTGCTGACCCCAGCTCGGCGATGATAAAATGAGATCATTGGTCAGGAGGCTGCATGGACAGCAAAGAAAACATCCGAAAAGCTTATGACCTGATTAAAGCGGGCAATAAGCCGTCTGCCGTCGAGATATTGCGGCCTATCTGCAAATCCGAGCCAGCTAATGCTGATGCCTGGTGGTTGCTCGCCAATGCGCTGAGCGAACCCCGTCAGATACAAATGGCATTGCAGCGGCTTTTACAAATCAATCCCTTTCATGAACAGGCACAGCGCAAACTAGAGCGTCTCATTG
>WBUL01000021.1 GCA_008933735.1 Anaerolineae bacterium
GATTGGTTAGGTGGGATGAGTGAAGCCGAGGAAGCGACCGAGCTGGATTGGCTGTCGTCGGAGGAAGCACCTGCGGAAGCCGTGCCCGACTGGATGAGCAGTGGTGTCAGTGAAGCAGAACCCGCCGCTGAAGCGGATTGGTTGGGTGGGATGAGTGAAGCCGAGGAAGCGCCAGCGGAACCCGTGCCCGACTGGTTGAGCGGTGGGGTCGGTGAAGGTGAAGAAGAATCTGTCGCCGCCGAAGCGGATTGGTTAGGTGGGATGAGTGAAGCCGAGGAAACGCCAGCGGAAGCCGTACCCGATTGGATGAGCGGTGAAGTCAGCGAAGGTGAAGAAGAATCTGTCGCCGAAGCGGATTGGTTAGGTGGGATGAGTGAAGCCGAGGAAGCGACCGAGCTGGATTGGCTGTCGTCGGAGGAAGCACCTGCGGAAGCCGTGCCCGACTGGTTGGGCGGTGAGGTCAGCGAAGCAGAACCTGCCGCCGAAGCGGATTGGTTAGGTGGGATGAGTGAAGCCGAGGAAGCACCTGCGGAAGCCGTGCCCGATTGGATGAGCAGTGGTGTCAGTGAAGCAGAACCCGCCGCTGAAGCGGATTGGTTGGGTGGGATGAGTGAAGCCGAGGAAGCGCCAGCGGAAGCCGTGCCCGATTGGTTGAGCGGTGGTGTCAGCGAAGGTGAAGCAGAATTTGCCGAGGAAACGCCAGTGGCTGAGGCCAGTGTGGTACTCGATTGGTTGGCAGGTGAAGAACCAGGCACTCAAGAAGAACCCGCGGATGTGGAAGGGAAATTTGTCGACGTACCGGAGTCGGTATCGGACATTCCCGATTGGCTAACGGAAGCAGAAGAAGAAACATCTGCTGAATCCGGCGCAAAACCACCGAGCTGGATGTCTGCTTTTTCTGAGGAAGAGGAAGAACCGGAAGAGAAAACTACTGAGCTAAATGCTTTTCTGGCCGATTTCCTTGATCCTGGCGCGGCACAGATAGGATCGCTGCGCCCAATGGTTGCACAAGATATCGATTTGGCTGATAATAAAGTATCTTCTGTAGAGGAAGAATCTGAGTCGGCACCGTTCGATTTCAGCTTTAACTACGACTTTGATAAAGCCCCCGCCTGGATGCGTGGCAGTGACCAGGGCGAAGGTATGAATTTCGTTCCCCCCTGGATGCGTGGCGGTAAAAAGCGCAAAGATAGTTAGACCGTTGTTTATTTTGTAAAGCAGAATGGGTGATGGAATGCCCGACTTTGAAAATCTCAATTCGTCGGAAGAAGACGATCCCCTGGGTGGTATTGACCCAATGGCGTGGTTGGAAAGTCTGGCGGTGCGTCAGGGAGCGACCGAAGGCTTTACAACAGACCATAATGTAGATGTCCCGGATATTGACCCAAACTCAGTGGTCATTGACGAGCCGGGCTATACGCCATCGGAATCTCTGAGTCGCCGTCGTGAGGAAGATCAACCGCCCAGTTATGAACCTGCGGCATCTGCTTATGAGTCTGCCCCACCCGAATCGGCTTATGCGCCGCCTCCCCTCGCCTCAGACCAGGAGCTGCCGGAGGGGGTCGATCCATTAGCGTGGCTGGAGGCGCTGGCGGCACGCCAGGGGGCGACCGAAGGCTTTACAACAGACCATAATGTTGAGGTGCCGGACATTGATCCGAACTCCGTGGTCATTGATGAACCAGGTTATACGCCCTCAGAATCGTTCAGCCGCCGTCGTGAGGAAGCCCCACAGGAAGCTCCGCCGCCTGTCGAACCGGAATATCAACCACCTGCGTATGATGAGTCAGCTTATCAGCAGCAGGAGTATGATTATGCAGCTTACCAACAGCCAGCCGTCGAACCTGCTTACGATCAGGGGGCTGGGCTGCCGGAGGGGGTCGATCCATTAGCGTGGCTGGAGGCGCTGGCGGCACGCCAGGGGGCGACCGAAGGCTTTACAACAGACCATAATGTTGAGGTGCCGGACATTGATCCGAACTCCGTGGTCATCGATGAACCAGGTTATACGCCCTCAGAATCGTTCAGCCGCCGTCGTGAGGAAGCCCCACACGAAGCAGCGCCGCCTGTCGAACCGGAATATCAACCACCTGCGTATGATGAGTCAGCTTATCAGCAGCAGGGGTATGATTATGCGGCTTACCAACAGCCAGCCGCCTCAGATGAATATTCGATGCCGGAGGGGGTCGATCCATTAGCGTGGCTGGAGGCGCTGGCGGCACGCCAGGGGGCGACCGAAGGCTTTATTACAGATCATAATGTTGAAGTGCCGGACATTGATCCGAACTCAGTGGTCATCGATGAACCAGGTTATACGCCCTCAGAATCGTTCAGCCGCCGTCGTGAGGAAGTCCCGCAGGAAGCAGCGCCGCCACCAGCAGAGGAAGTTCCTGACTGGCTGACTGAGGCAGAAGAAGAACCTGCTTCAGATGTGAGCTGGCTGGATGCGCTGGCAGATGATACTGGGGCTGATGTGGCCGATTTTCTCAGTGATCTGGTTGCTGAGGAGGCCAGTTTACCCGGTTTTGACCTTGACATCACTGAACCACCTGCGCTTACAGAGGAAGCTATTCCCGCAACGCATACGCCAGAAGAGCTCCTGGCGTCAATAGATGGCCTTTCAGATGAGCAGATCGCCCAGATGCAGGTCGCTGGTACGCTGACCCCGGCACAGGAATTGGCCTGGTTGCAACGCCAGGCGATGGACATGGCAAAACTTCGTGAGACTGCCTCCGCCGAAGAAGATTATCTGTCGGATATGGAACTTGAACCAGCAGAAGCGTCAGAACTCCCATCCTGGCTGCAAAGTGCGGTGGTTGTGGATGAAACGCCGGATAGTGCGATAGCCTTCATTGACGAGATTACCACGCCGCCTGCGCCTGATGAAGTCCCTGAATGGCTGCATGAAGATACCTCGGCGATTGAGATGCCTGAACTTGATCTCCAGGAACTTGCTCCACCCACAGAACAGCGTGAAGCGGTGGTCATTCCTGATTTCCTGAATCTGGAAGAATACGATCCCAGTGTCGATGAATGGGCTCAGGCACTGGACGAAGAACACCAGCTCGAAGAGCAGGGGATTGTTGCCGAAACACCGGATTGGTTTATTGAAGCCAAGCAGAAAGTTCATGCAGAAGAAAGCCTTGAAACCGCATTTGAAGCGGTTGAGCTTGAGCCTGAATCTACTTTTGAGGCCGAAACCGAAACCGCTGAAGAGATTCCCGATTGGATTTCCGGTTTAGCTGAAGCGCCCAGCGAAGCGGCTGACAGCAGCATGGACGATCTTCCGGAATGGCTGCGTCCAATGGCTGAGGGTGTGGCGGGCGAGGATGATCTCGGTATTGATGACTGGCTTCGGGATATTCAGACTTCTCGTTCAACCGATACAAGCATCATTTCGCCCTTTGCTGAGGTTGTTCCAGAGTCTGTGCAGCCTTCGGTGGCTTCGCTGCCCCCAGTGGAAGCTGAACGGCTAGCCCAGGCGCGACCTGGGGGATTGCCGCAGTGGGCGCAGCCTGCCACACCGACGGTCGCGCCGCCACCTGCGACACGTCCCGCTGTGCCATCTTCTGTACAACAAGCAAGACCCGCACCTCCCGTAGAGCGGCCGCGAGTGGCGGTTTCCGAACAGCCAGTTCCACCGCCAAGCCCGCCCCCTACTGTCCCTGAACTTGCAGAATTTGCCGCCTATCGGGCAGCACTGGAACGCAATCCGCACGACCATTCAGCACGGCTGGGTTTGGCACGTGCGCTAAATCAGACGGGTGATGTGCAGAGCAGCTTAAATCAGTACCAGACTCTGGTTGAAAATATGGTGGAATTTGACAACGTCACCTCTGATCTGGTGGTAATCGCTGAGCAGCATCCTGTGGCTCGCCGTCTGCTCGGAGACGTTTACATGCGACAGGGTTATTTACAGGAAGCCCTCGACGCCTATCGTGGAGCGTTAAACAACTTATAGAGTATAATGCTCCCTCGCTATCGAAGTTCCAGCGGGCAATGTCAAAGGGCATAGCCCGCTTCTTATGTATCGTTTATGGAGGTTTTTTGTGGAACGCACTCTGATTATCGTGAAACCCGATGCCGTTCAGCGCGGCCTGATAGGGGAAATTGTCAAACGATTTGAACAACGAGGGCTGCGGATTATCGGACTGAAGATGATGCAGGTCAGCGAAGCACTGGCGAAAAAACACTACGGGGAACACGAAGGGAAATCCTTTTTTGAGGGATTGGTACAGTACATCACTTCCGCTCCTGTGGTGGTGATGGTTTTGGAAGGGCCAAATGCGATTGCTGCTGCCCGTACCACCATCGGAGCAACCAAACCGCATGAAGCAGCAGCAGGTACAATTCGTGGCGATTTTGGTATGGATGTGGGGCGCAATCTGGTGCATGGCTCAGACAAACCGGAAAGTGGTCTGCGCGAGGTTGCCAACTTCTTTACCGAAGAAGAATTGCTGAGCTGGTCACGCAGTACTGACCCCTGGATTTTTGAATAGCGCCTCTGGTAACAAGGGGTTCATACCCCTTGTTACTGCATCCTGAGCAGCGTCTTGCCTGCACTCCATAATTCTTCGAGGTCGTAGTAATCACGCTGCACTTCCGCAAAAGCATGAATAACTACTGTTCCGTAGTCCAGCAGCACCCACCCTCCGGTTGCGTTGCCTTCGACCTGATACGGTTTAATGCGGTGTTCTTCGCGGATGGTTTCGCTGATTTTTTCGACGATGGCTTTTAACTGCCGTTCACTGTTCCCTGTACAAATCACGAAAAAATCGGCAATTGGGGTGACTTCGCGCAGGTCCAACAGCACGATGTCTTCACCTTTGACATCAGAAATGATGTCCACGATGCGTCGAGCCAGTGCAATGGGTTCCAGAATAATACTCCTTACTCTAGGTTAAATTCTGCCAGGACGGTGTGCTCTGCCCCGGATGATTGTAGAATGCTTTGCATCAAGCTTACTTTTTCATTTGCCCACGCCGCGATTTCACCTGCTTTGAATGCAGCGAGTATCTGTCCAATCTGATGATCCTGCACCTCTTTGACGCGCCCGATGGTCAGGTGCGGGCTGAAGGGTCGCTTTTCAGTAGGGAAGCCAAGAGGCGCGATTGTATTCTCGATCTGTTCTACCAGGGTTTTCAGTTCTACCACGCCGCCTTCTAATCCAACCCAGACGACCCTTGGACGCTTGGCGTTGGGAAAGCATCCAACCCCGACCGCCTTTAAAGCAAATTTCCTTTGCTGGCTCACTGCTTTTTGCAGCGCCTCTTGGAGTTCGGGTATTTTATCTTTAGGGGTATCCCCCAGGAATTTGAGGGTCAGATGGAGGTTTTCAGGCGGTACCCAACGCACAGCCTTTGCTGGAATTTGCTGACGCAGTGACTCGGTCTGTTGGAAGAGCACCGTTTTAACCTCGGCGGGCAAGTTCAGCGCAATGAACAGGCGTAAAACCTGGTTGATGGACAGACTCCTTTTTTCGTTATCGGCGGCGCATGAAGTGAACCGCTCATACAGGTATTATACCAGACAAATTTTTAGGCTGGGCAAATGTGTTGTAAAATAAAAATCATTCTTATTTGAGCAATTATTATGTCCCAGGAACAAGCCAAACAATATATTCTTCAAGGCATTAACGCGGCAAAGGCCAACCAGAAAGATCAGGCTCGGCAGCTTTTCCAGAATGCTATCCGCCTTGACCCGCAGAACGAGAGCGCATGGGCGTGGATGAGCACGGTAGCGAAGGATAATCGAGAGCGTCTGTTCTGTTTTCAGAATCTGCTGCAA
This sequence comes from Anaerolineae bacterium, assembly GCA_008933735.1. Classification (GTDB taxonomy): domain Bacteria; phylum Chloroflexota; class Anaerolineae; order Aggregatilineales; family J027; genus SB15. The sequence goes on from WBUL01000021.1 coordinate 5,788, forward strand.
ATTAACCCCAGGAATGAGGTCGCGCTCAAAGGGCTGGAAAAATTGGGCGTAGATTCCTCGACGATGCTGCAAAAACAGCAGCCACCAAGCGGGGCAAAAACGCCGACCGCTGCTCCTGGTGCATCGACTGTTCCATCGCTGCCGCCAGATCGTTTGAATGCGGTCATGCCCTCGCTGGATGAATTCATACGTTCCTACAAGCCCGTCCCCATCGCGGAGACAGGCTGGGAACAAAAGCGGAGCGGCTTGTATGGCATTGCGGCAGCGCGGCGGCGTCAGTTGCGGGTTTATGGGTTGCTGGCTGCGGCAGCCAGCGTGGTGATTATTGTTCTTGTGGTGGGGCTGGCTTCGCTGCTGGAAGGTGAAGATGTCCCACTGGTCGCCGGCCGCCCGACGTTTCCACCTACCAACACGCCTACCGCAACCCCAACGGCGACTCCAGGCGTGACCAGCACGCCTTCCCCGGAGGCAGGTAATCCGCTTCCGACATTTGAGCCGCCGGATAACCTGATTGAAGGGGATATTTACGGTGGGACTCCCACGCCTTTTTATCCGGTTATTTCATCGGGAGCTGGGCGTGATTTTGAACTGGCCGTCGCTCAGTATAGTATTGGTCAGTACGAACCCGCTTTTGCCTTGTTTGCACGCCGCCAGCAGGAAGCTGAAGCCAGGGAACTAAGCTGTGAGGCGCAGGCCTATTACTACCATGCGATAGGATTAGCCGAACAGGGTGGGCGCAAAAACCTCGAAGATGCAGAAGCCCTGATACGACGGGCGGTTGCGCGTCCTCTTTGTGTGAACGACAAACAATCGCGGGCACTGATCAACACAGCCGCGTGTGTGGTCGATTATTTGCAAGGTCTCGAAACCGGAGACACCAGCCAGTACGCGGAGGCCATTACCCTGTGTGAAAGTGCCATTGAAGACATTAAGCCAGAGCGTCCCATTGTGCTGTCTGTTACCACATTGGCCCGCTTGTATGCGCTGAATGAGAATTTTGATGCTGCTGCCAACGTGCTGGATGATGCCCTGGCCAGTTGGCCGAACGATATTAATCTGATGCTGGTGCGAGCGCGAATTGAACTCCAGCGCCCACGCCTGGATGTGGCACTCAATTATATTTCACGGGCATTGTACGTTGACCCGACCTCAGAAGTCGCACTGCGTCTGCGTGTGGAAGCCTTTTTACAAACCGCCGCTCAGGAAAACAATCGACAGCGGCGTATTCAGCTTTACGGCACGGCGGTCATCTGGACGCAGGAATATCTGCTGTTTTACCCTGGTAAGCCAGCGGGTTATCTGCTCATGGCGCAGGCACGTTTGGGTGAAGGTAATATTGATCTTGCCGAAGAAGCCTTGAATCGGGTTATCGAAGCGCGGCGCCAACTGCCTGAAAGCGAGCAGAGTGTTGTGTTAGAAGCCTTCCGCCTGCGCTCACAGATCTACATCGAAACCGCCCGCTATGAGCCGGCTTTAGAGGATGTCGAATTTCTGCTGGGGTTGTCTACTGGGGATGCCGATCCTGAACTGCTGGAACAACGGATGAATCTTGCTTATCAACTTGGCAGGTATCAACAGGTATTGGAAGATATCTCAGCCCTGACCGAAATAAATGGCGAAAATACCGACTTGCAACTGCTGCGGTTGAAGTTGATTACGCAGGTCTGTGAATTTGCCACTGATATTGAGTGTGATTACGAAGCGGCTGCCGAGGTGTTAAGCAACGAGTTTGTGAATGAGTTAACCGGGGCAGATCGGGCTGAAGCGCTGTCTTATCGTGCTAAGGCAACATATCATCTGACCACAGAGGATGGCACATTAAGCAGAAATGAGCGCAACCGCCGCTATCAGGCCGCCTTAGCAGATATGGATGCAGCCCTGGCGGTTAACGAAAATGGGCTGGATTTGTACTATCGTGGGCTGCTGCTGGAAGCCCTGGATAATCAAACGGACGCGCTGCATATATATGAATATGTCGCCTACTGGGCGCAGTTCTACGACTATCCATTCCTCGAAGAGATGCAGGCACACATAGAATCGCTGCGGGAAGAGGCGTAAGCACTGGCGGGGCGCGTGATGTGCCCCGACCCTTTTATGGGGGCGGTTCGATGTAGACTTCGCGCCGCCCAACATTATCCTGATTAGACGGAATTTGCACATCCTCGTGAATCAACCCCGCCCAGCAGGGTTGTGGATTACGTGCTTTGACAATTTCCGTCATGCGGATCGCCCCCCAGACTTCTCCGCGCTGACCGGGTTGCAGATAATAATACGTCACATCTTCCTCCCCGTCGTAAACGGGGGTCAAATCCTTGAGCGGCGCTACTGCCCAGCGCCAGGGATAATTGCTCTGGCTCGTTTCGCACATGATGCCAACGCGCCACACCCCAGACTGGTTATATGCTCCTAACGAGGCTGCAACCTGATCAAAGTCGTAAACTGTACCGGGGAAAGGCCCGGCGGTTCGGATTGGAGTGTCGCCATAATTACGGACGGTCAGATGAAACAGCAGCAAATCTCCATAGGGCACACTTAGAGTGGTTAATTCCGAGCAAACGGTTTCCGGCTGTGTGATTTTTTCACCTTCATTATTGACACTGGTGTAATAGGCTTCGTCGTAAGGAGCTGCTTCAAAACACACGGTTCCACCTGTTGCCTGTGGAATGATTTCGACCTGTGGCAATCCGCTGTCTTTGATGGTGACAGCGGCGGTTCGGACAAGGCGTTGCCCGACTTCGTCCTGCGCGACCGCGTACAGGGTATAGTCGCCATTGTCCGGCGGGCGCATACTCTGATCCACACCCCCATCATAATCAAAAACATGGGCACCGGGGTCGCCGGGATCACGACCGCCCTGTCGCTCAGAGATGTAATACTGTACGCCATCGGCATCTTCCAGGTAGACTGTCAAAAAGGCGGGTTTGCTGAGGAAGATATTGATGTCCACGCGGTCGTCAATGCCATCTTGATTTGGGGTGAATATCGTTGGCCCCACCTCAAAATACGCGATCAGAGGGAGGTCAGAGTCACCATCTGCTATTTCCAGCGTGCCGGTTTTGGTTTCTTCTTGTCCATCCTGGTCTTTTGCGGTTAGGATCCAGGTGTATATACCGTCAGGCAGCAGGCGGCGCTCCAGCGTGCCTTCCCAGGTTTCTCCTGCAAGTTGGAAGCCATCTACCACACCGCTGAATTCAACGCGGTAGTCGCCCTTGACACGCGGCTGACCGCTGCGGAAAACGTATTCCTGCCCTTCGTTATTGGTAAAAGCGAGAGTTACATCAGCTTCACCGGAGAGTGTATAAGAAAAGATTGTGATGTCGTCCTGACCGTCAGCATTCGGGGTAATGCGTGAGGGGGAAAATCCGGCGTCTTGCAGCAGGTCTCCGGGGGGTTGAAGCACAAAATAACCAGCGATACCGACCGCCAGTGCAGATAGAATTGCCGTCAATAAAACCCAGACTTTTGGAATCTGCATCTTTTTTCTCCAGCGAGTTATCAGTCTAGCGGATGTGTGATCAGAATCAATGCTGACTGCCTGTTACAGGGTGATCACCTTATCTGCTCGCCATTGTGCTTCTATGATGTCGTGCATTCCCCCCACGATGCCGACAGCTACTTTGTCGCGCAGATTATAGAAATGCAGGCATGTGGAACAGAGAATCAGAGGAATCTGCCGATCTGCGAGAGCCTTAAGCTGCTCCAAAACAGGCGACCCGTCAACTGCTAATTTGACGCCTTCTCCGTAAAAGCAAATTGCGGCGGGTGGTTCCTGGTCACCATCAAGGAGCAGTTGCAAGAAGGTGGTTGCAAGTTTGAGTTGGAGTTCAGGTTCAGCTTCTCCCATACCATATCGGTTAAAAATAATCGTTGTTTTCATATCTATCAATCACCCTTCCTATGACAGATGTCATAGAGAGTCTAGTGAGCAAAGCGCGAGAGTCAATGCCGATTGACCTATTCTTAACTGATTTGTCTTGTAAGCCTGTCTGTGGGAAAGTAGTATTGTGAAATTCGCGAGGCGCTCCGCCTCATTTTCTTGCAAGCAGGATTAAATGTACGCAGACGCGCTCGATTACCTCTCCACCTTTATCAATCAAAAACGCCGTGATAAATTCGTTCCCCTGGATATCCCCCGTCATGCGCTCATGCTGCTAGATAATCCGCAAAATGCCTACCCGATTGTGCACATCACCGGGACCAAGGGCAAAGGGTCAGTAGGGGCGATGATCACTTCCATCTTGCAGGAGGCAGGTTTGCGGGTGGGGCTGTTTTCTTCACCACACTTACAGGATTTTCGAGAACGCATCAAAATTAATGACCTGTTGATCTCGGAAGCTGAAGTGGTTGAACTGGTGAACCGTCTCAGGCCTGTTCTGGCAGAAGTGCCGGAAATCACCTGGTTTGGCGCGGTGGCGATGATGGCTTTCACTTACTTTCGGGAAATGAATGTCGATATTGCGATCATTGAAGCGGGTTTGGGTGGACGTTACGATGTCACGAATGTGATTATTCCTGCGCTGTCGGTGATTACCAGCCTGAGTTATGACCATATGGCGGTTCTGGGGCATTCATTATCTGAAATCGCATATCACAAAGCCGGGATTATCAAACCTGGGGTACCAGTGGTCAGCGCATTACAGACTGCTCCTGCACTCGCGGTCATCGAGAAAACCGCTCATGAAAACCACGCCCCCCTGACGCTTATCGGGCGTGATTGGCATTTTCAACCCTGCGGGGGTAATTTGTCGGTAGAATGCTGGCGAGCGGGCGACCCCCCACAAAAATACCAAACCGTGCTGATCGGTCAGCATCAGGCGATTAATGGTACGGTCGCATTGGCAACGGTGGACATCCTGCGCCAGCAGGGATACCCGGTGACCCAGAATGCGATTAGGCAAGGTTTGCAGCAGGTAAACTGGCCTGGACGGTTCGAAATTATCCGGGAGAATCCGAGAATTATTCTGGATGCTGCCCATAATGCGGATTCCGCACGCTGGCTCAAGCGAACACTGGCAGAAAGATTTTCGGAAAGTCCGCGTGTACTGGTATTTGGGGCAAAATCGGATAAGGACATTGAGGGGATGCTGGTTGAACTCCTGCCAGATACGGATCATTTTATTGTTACGCTCGCCTTTGACTCGAAAGCCGAGGCGCCGGGTGTCATCGCGGATATTGCCAGGACACAGGGCTATGCAGGTACAATTGAAGTAATTCCGTCTGTGTCTGATGCGCTCGTTGCCGCGCAGACTCATGCAGCGGCGGGGTTGGTTTGCGTGACAGGCTCTTTATATCTGGTGGGCGAAGTCCGTACCCTGTACGGTTTAGCGGCTGGACAGGCCGTGAATGTCTTAAGGGAAAGAAATTCATGTTTGGGCATGGCGTAAGCGATTTTTATAACATTCACGATGCAGTGCCGGATAAGGATGGGTTCATCCATTCTATCCTTGTGCCGGTGCGTGACACAGTCATTTTTCCACGGATGGTGTCGCCTGTGTCAGTTGACCGTGAGAAGTCAATGGGAGCGATTGCGTCAGCACAAATTGAAGCCACAACGGTGATTGTGGCACTGCAAAAACAGTCCTCGATTTTTGACCCGCGTCCGGACGATCTGTATCCAGTGGGCGTCGAAATGGCGCTGGGGCGGCTGATGCATATGCCGGATGGCACCAGCAGCATCCTGGCACAGGGACGGCGGCGTGTAGAAATCATTGAAATAGAGCAATCGCACCCGTTTTTTGTTGTGAAAGCGCGGCCAATTGAAACCCCTTATAAGCCGTCGCGCCATGCTGAGGCTCTGATGCGAGCGGTACTGACCCTGTTTGAACGTTGTGTTAAGCTCAACCGCAGTATCTCACAGGAAGCCTATATTTATGCGATTAATATTGATGATCCCGGTTGGCTGGCAGATCTGATTGCCTCTACCCTTCCCCTGAAGCATCATGAAAAACAGGAAATTCTGGAGAAGTTTGACCCGGTCGAGCGTCTGCATCGTATTAGTGTGCTGCTGGGCCGTGAGCTGGATGTGCTGGAACTGGAAGAGCAAATCCAGACCCGTGTAAAGAAGGAAGTTCAGCGTGGGCAGCGCGAAATGTACCTGCGCGAGCAGATGCGTGTGATTCAGAATGAACTGGGCGAGGTAGACATCTTCCAGCAGGAATTCAATGAACTGCAAGACCGGATTAATGCGGCAAATTTGCCGGAAGAAGTTTACGAAAAAGCAATTAAGGACTTTAACCGTCTGCAAATGCTTCCCCCGATTGCGCCAGAAGTGGGTATTCTCCGCACCTATCTGGAAACCCTGCTGGATTTGCCCTGGGTCAATGAAACCATCGACAACCTTGATATTCAACACGCAAAAGACATCCTGGAAGAACATCACTACGGCATGGAAAAGGTCAAGGAACGCATTCTGGAGCATCTGGCAGTGCGGAAACTTGCACCCCACGACATGCGAACGCCAATCCTGTGTTTTATTGGTCCCCCTGGAACTGGCAAAACATCCGTGGGTAAAAGCATAGCGATTGCCTTAGAACGTGAATTTGTGAGAATCAGCCTGGGTGGGGTGCATGATGAAGCTGAAATCCGAGGTCACCGCCGGACGTATATTGGGGCGCTGCCGGGACGAATTGTCAACGGAATGCGACGGGCAGGCACGGTCAATCCGGTGTTCGTTCTGGATGAAATTGACAAATTGGGGCGGGATGTGCGCGGCGACCCGGCGGCGGCTCTGCTAGAAGTGCTTGACCCGGAACAGAATTTTGCTTTCTCCGACCATTATCTTGAAGTACCGTATGATTTAAGCAAAGTGCTGTTCATTGGCACGGCTAATACCTTAGACACGATTCCGCCTGCACTGCTTGACCGTATGGAGATCATCGAATTTCCTGGTTACGTGGATGACGAAAAACTAGAAATCGCTCGGCAATTCCTTGTTGCACGTCAGATGCGAGAACATGGGATTGATGACCAGAATATCCGCTTTGAAGATACCGCGCTGGTCAAAATTATGCGCTCGTATACTCGTGAGGCTGGTGTACGGAATTTTGAGCGTGAGATTGCCAATGTGTGCCGTAAACTGGCACGGCGAGTGGCAGAAGACAAGCGCATCGCTAAAAAAATCACGCCTGAACTGGTCGAGGAGTTTCTTGGCCCGGTGCAGTATCTTGAAACTGAACGTGAACGTGAAGACCTTATTGGGATCGCCACCAGTATGGCCTGGAGTGCATTTGGCGGTGATCTGCTGTCTATTGAGGTTAGCATTGTGCCCGGAACCGGCAAATTGCAGCTCACCGGTAAATTGGGTGATGTCATGCAGGAATCGGCGCGGGCAGCGCTCAGCTATTTACGCAGCCGCGCAGAGAGTTTCTCGATTGATGCTGCGAAGTTTGAACATACTGACATTCACATTCATGTTCCATCCGGTGCTGTGCCCAAAGATGGCCCGTCGGCGGGGATGACAATTGCAGTTGCATTGGTATCGGCGTTTACCGGGCAAAAAGTCCGTCATGAGATTGCCATGACGGGTGAAATCACACTGCGGGGGCGCATCCTGCCGATTGGCGGTGTGCGGGAGAAAATTCTTGCGGCTCATCGAACGGGCGTGAGGAAGGTCATTTTACCCAGGCAGAATCAGAAAGATCTGGTTGAGATTAATCGTAAAACCCTGCGTGAAATGGATGTGATTCTCGTCGAACATCTGGATGAGGTACTGCCGCATGTGCTGGTCAGCAAAGCGCGAGCGCCGATGATTCAATCCGCTTCGTCGTCTTCGGCGTCGGTCATGGGGGCAGATTTTCGATAATGCGGCGGGGGGTGTGGCTGCTCAGTTTCATATTTCTGGCAGGCTGTTCGTCGCTTTTAGGGGACGACCCAACCCTGACCCCAACACCACTTCCTCCGATCAGTGTCAAGGTAGATACACCCACCTATACGCCGACTGCAACTGAAACATGGACTCCGACACCGACAGAAACGCCGCTTCCGACGGAGACACCGACACTGACGCCTGTACCCCCTTCTGCAACACCGAGCGAAACCCCAACGCCGACAGAGACACCCCTTCCGACCTCGACACCAGTGGCTGCGGTGCAGTACCAGAACGACCAGTGGTTACAAATTAACATGCCCAGTCAGATTTCGGAAGGTTTGACCGCAAACTGGCTGGCGTTCATTAATTACAATGACCGCACGACTCGTTCCAGTTCGCCCGAACCCGCCAGCCAGGTACAAACCCTGTATTTTTATCGCCCTGATACCAATCAGCGGCTCAAGATTTTTGATATGCCCGCCAGCGTAGGAGACAGAGTGTATGTGTCCCCTGCCGGAACCCATCTCCTGTATTTTGTTGAGTCAGGCACGGATTCCGCCGGGAATCTACTCAGCGGGCTTTACATGCTGGACATGACCATTGGCTTAAGCTACCGCCTGTTTGATATTCCGAATATTAATCCACGTGGCATCCCAGGCCATAAACCAGCCTGGTCAGGTGATGGGCGGCGGCTGGCGGTGGCGCTAACCACGGAGTATGCCACCGATATTTTTGTGATGAATGCTGACGGGACGGGTTTCCGGAACGCGACCCAGCACGGGAGTTATGACTTATGGCCTGCCCTTTCGCCAGATGGATTGTGGCTGGCATTTGTGTCTGACCGGTTGACCTGCCCAACCTGGACGCCAGGCGAACTGAACACGTGCGATGTGCCTTCCGCTGCCCCACCGACTGAAGGCAATTTATTCATATTGAATATGAATACAAATGAGCTGCGGCAGGTGACCGATATTAAACTGAATGGTGCACCGCGATGGGTCACTGATTCCAAGCTGGTTTTTTCGACAGGCGGCGGGAATGCTCTGGCAACACAAAGCGATCTCTGGATTGTGGATATTGACGCGGGGTCGGCGGTGCAAATTACAGATCCTGGCACATTGAACATCGGCGAAGCCTGGACGGTTGATGCCAGCCAGGTCGTCTATCAACGTGCCGCCAACAATACCCAGATTATTGTGGCAGACAATATTGGACGTGAACTGGCAACCACCAGTGAATTTATCTTCCCGCGTTATGGCATGGCAGCGGACTGGTCACCGGATAATCAGTTCCTGGCAATCGGCGGTCATAACGGGCAGTGTCCGTATGGCATCATCGTAGTTGATCCCCTGCTGCAAGTTGTCACCGCGCCAGGACGGAATCTGCTTGCGTGTGATCCTATGTACGCCTCCCAGGGGAGGTTCATGGCGTTTGTTGGTATTCGCCCCGGCACGACTACCGATGGGCGTGTCGATATTTACCTTGCCAACATAAACGGCCTTGGGGCACGAAGTATCACTGCCGATTTACAGGGGCAAATGCTTTTGCTCGATTGGATTGGCCCCACACCCGCAGAATCGTCGTAGAAAGCGCTGACAATTTCACCCTGTTAAACTTTTCGGTAGTTACATGTTGTCCTCCCTCAGCTCAGGAATCTATAAAAATTGTAAAAAACCTGTAAAAAAGGAAACTTTGGCATCATCAGTCGGACTAAATTAGTGTGGTCTGTGATGGGTAAGGAAAAGCTATGCGTCCCCTTGTACTTGTTTTGCTCTCCCTGATGCTGGCATCAGTGGCATGTGGCTTGTCCTCTGGAAACGAATCGCCAACAGCAGTACCGATTATCAGGACTCCAATCATTGTTACCAATACGCCTGCCCCGGCAACGGCAACCCCGACTCAGCAGTCCGGTGGATCAAGTTCTGGCGGTAATACGACCTGTACAGTGAGGACTGACTGGCCGATTTATACTGTTGTCGCCGGGGATACGCTCGGTACGATTGCCCAACGCACGGGCAGCACGGTTAATCAACTGACAGCGGCGAACTGCCTCGCTAATCCGAATAGTATTTCGGTTGGGCAGCAGATTCGGGTGCCGCGTTCGCCTGCGCCGCCAACTGCAACCCAATCCAGTGTGCCGACCAACGGATATGTGACTGTCAGCTCGTATTTGTACGCAGATGCGGGTCATTACCTGCTCGAATCTGGAAAAGCGATTACTCTGACATGGCCTGAAGCCCCACGCGGGGCCTCACGGGTTGATTTCTGGCTGAATAATCAAAGTGTGGTTGGCACGGACGGCAACCCTTCGGATGGAGCAACCGCAAACTGGACAGTTCCAGCAAATATTACGGGGAACATAAGCGCTGTCGCGTATAAATCGGATGGTGGCACGATGCACTATAGTTATCTGACAGCCGTTTCTTCCGGGAATCTGCCGCCGGGAAACGAGTGCGTTGTGCGGAACAATTTAGCGATGCCAGTGACAGTGTATGCCCAACCTGTTGAATCGGCGGGTGTTTTCGGTCAATTATCACCATTTGCATTTGAGCGGGCTGTTGGGAAAACCGCAAACGGCTGGATTGCGATTTTCCCAGGGGCAGCAAACGCGGGGGCATTCGGGATTTACCGGATAAAATGGCTTGCGCCAAGTAATAACAATCAACTGCTGGGACCGTGCGGCAGTCTGCCCGTGATCCCAATTGATGTCACCAGCAGCGGGTGTACCATTACCGCCAATACGGATGTGACTGTGTACAGCCAGCCGAATCAGACGGCGGCGGTTTTTGGAACGCTCTCCTCTGGAATGACCGCCGAAGTGATGGTGCAGACTTCGGATGGATGGTACGGCATTGATACAGGAACGGCTTCGGCAGGGGATTTTGGTGCGTACAAAGCCAGGTGGATACCCGCCAGCGGGGAGGTCACCTTTAACGGAACGTGCGGCAATGTGCCGCTTATCCCACTTGGCAGCTAGCGATTGAACTGCTCCCATGCACGCGCTGCATATTCGGTCAAGCGCTGTTCAAACACAGTACTGTCGAACTGGAGCGCGTGCTGGCGGATTTCATCGGGGTTAAAGGCAGTATCATCAAAGTTTTGCAGCACACTTATCAATGCTTCTACCTGCTGTTCGTAAAATAAGACACCTGTTTTCCCCGGAATGACGGTATCCAGCACGCCCCCCGCACCATACGCAATCACCGGGCGGCCTGCGGCCTGTGCCTGTACAGGGGTAATGCCGAAATCCTCCAGGCCAGGAAAAACAAAGGCTTTACAGCGTGCAAACAGTTCTGGCAGGTCAGCATCTGGCACGTAGCCCAAAAACTCAACAGTAGGCCCTGCAAGCGCTTCCAGACGCTCCCGATCACGCCCTGTCCCTCCGACTTTTAATGGCAGATTCAGGCGCGTGCACGCTTCAACAATCAAATCTACTCGCTTATAAGGAATGAGCCGTCCGACACTCAAAAAATACCCGTCAGTGGATGAAGCAGGCTGAAAACGTTCTTTGACCTCCACAGGCGGATAAATAATGACTGAATCGCGCCCGTAATATTTTTTGATCCGCTGCTGGATGTCCGTGCTGATGGCGATGAAGTGGTGAACGCGCTGAGCGGCTTTTTTATCCCAGGCACGCATCCAGGGGATCTGGCTTTTAACTGCCCAGCGTATCGGCTGGGCGAAATTTTCGCGGGCGGCGTAGGCATCAAACTGCCAGACATAGCGGGTCGGGGCAAGGCAGTAGCAGAGGTGCAGGGTTTTTTTGTCGTACCGGACGCCGTGACAGAAACCGCTTTTGTTGCTCAAAATCATGTCATAGTCAGACAAGTCCAGGCCACCCCAGGCGAGAGGATAAAGGGGCAAATAGCGCTGATGTTTGCGGTAAATGTTCGGTAGTTTGTCCATCCACAGTGTGTGAATCTCGTGATTTTGCCAGTGAGCAGGCATGTTCTCGCGGTCATAGATGCTGGTATAAAGGGGCGCTTCAGGGTAAAGCCTCAGAAGATGGTCGAGCACATCTTCCGCACCACCCAGTTGATTCAGCCAATCGTGAACGAGCGCCAGCCGCATTTATGAATACCGGGGGAACGCGACGACTGGATGTTTAACGCCAATTTGTATGGTGTCGCCTGTTTTGTAGTCGGTATGGGCGTCCCCAGTCATTTTCAGCAGCGTGGCATCAGCAATTTTGACCCAGATGGTCTGGCGATGTCCGTAATAAGTGGTGTGACTGACCATTGCCGGGGTTCCATGCCCATTACTGGAAAACACCAAATCACTTGGACGCAGCAGTACCTCAACGCTGCCCTGCATTGGCGTTTGCAGCGGCAGTTCTCCCAGCGCTGTGAGGACTTTGTTTCCCTGTGCCTCACCGGGAATATGATTAGTTTCACCGAGGAAATTTGCAATCGCCAGCGATTTGGGTTTTTCGTATAAAATTCGCGGGCTGCCAATTTGTTCAATCGTGCCGCGCAGCATGACCCCGATCGTATCGGCCATACTCATGGCTTCATCCTGGTCGTGGGTAACCAGAATCGTGGATACCCCTGCCTCTTTGATAATGCGCTTGACTTCCTCACGTACCTGTACCCTGAGCGCCGTATCCAGGTTAGAAAATGGCTCATCCAGCAGGAGAATGCTTGGCTGTGGAGCCAGGGCTCGCGCCAGCGCGACCCGCTGCTGCTGCCCACCGGAGAGTTCACGCGGATAGCGATTTTTCATTCCACTTAAACCCACCAGTTCCAGCATTTGATCTACGATAACCTTCTGGCTGCTGCCGCGTACCAACCCGTAAGCAATGTTTTTTTCGACGGTCATATGAGGAAATAGCGCATAATCCTGAAAAACCATCCCGACACGGCGGCGGTTGGCAGGGACAAAAATCTCTTCGCTGGCGACCAGATGGCCGTCCAGAAAAATTTTGCCTTTGTCCGGCTTTTCCAGGCCCGCGATCATACGGAGCATCGTGGTCTTGCCACAGCCGCTTGGCCCCAGCAGAGCCATAAATTCGCCTCTAGGCAGGGTAAACGAGGCGGAATATACGGCACAGGTTTTTCCGAAGTATTTTGCTAATCTTTGAGACTCAACGGCGGTCATCACCATCCAGAACAAACACTAACGATAAAGCTGAAATGATCACCATGACCAGTGCGGGTGCAGCAGCGCGAGCATAAAATGATTCCGCAGTTGCTGACCAGATACGCACCGCCAGAGTATCATAACCGATAGGCGCCAGAAGTAAAGTGAGAGGCAGTTCCTTGAGCGTGGTCAAAAAGACTAACGCCATGCCTGCCACCCAACCAGGGCGCATCAACGGGAGCGTAATGCCCCAGAACACCTTGCGGCGGCTTTTGCCCAGGGTCAAGCCGCATTCCTCGATTTGCGGGCTGACCTGCATCAGGCTGGCACGGGTAGGCCCCAGCGCCTGCGGTAAAAAGCGAATCACATAGGCAAAAATCAGCATGGGTAAGGTTTGATAAAGCGTGGTACTGAAATACCGTGCACCGACGAACACCAGGGCCAGCGCAACCACAACGCCCGGCAGGGCATAACCCAGATATGCGCTCCGAGTGATCCACTGATTGAAAAATCTTGGGTAGCGCACCTGTAAAAAGACCAGCGGAATCGCCGAGATGCCGCACGCCCCCGCTGCGAGGGCTGCCACTCGTATCGAACTTTGCAGGGGGCGCAGGATATTGTGCAGCTCTTCGCCCTGTACCACATAACCGTTATACAGCCAGTAGGCAATCACGCTCATGGGGCCAACCAGCGCAATCCCAAAAATAAAAATGCAATATAGCTGCGCTGCGACCTGCCAGTGCCCCAACGGGATGAGGCGGATTTTGCGGTGGACATGCTCAGTGTAATACTGCCCGCGACCTTCCATCCAAATAGAAAAAAGCATCAGCAGCACAGTAAAAACGACCAGTACCAGGGACAGCAGCGCCGCAAAATTGAGATTCACACCAAGCTGCAAATAAATTGCCCGCGTGAATACGTTATATTGCATCATTGCCACCGCGCCGAAGTCGCTCAGGGTATACAGCGCGACAAGCAGCACACCAGCGGAGATAAAAGGCCGCAGTTGAGGCAGGGTTATACGCCACAAGGTTTCCAGCGCAGACTTGCCCAGTGTACGCGACGCTTCTTCCAGTGCCGGATCAATGCCGCGCAGCCCTGCCCTTACACTGAGAAATACATAGGGATAGGAAAACAGCGTGACGGAAAACCATGCTCCCCAGAAGCCATAGATGGAAGGCAGTCGTTCTATGCCAAACAGGGTTTCCAGCCAACCCTGAAAGATGCCGCGCGGCCCGAAAGCGCCAATCAGGGCAAAGGCACCAACGTAGGATGGAATCACCAGGGGTAGGGTCAGCACTACCGCCCACCAATCACGACCTTTTAAAGTGGTGCGGGTGGTTAACCAAGCGGCTGGGATTCCGATCAGGCAGGCCGTGAGGGATACGGAGAAAACCAGCAGTAAACTGCGCCCGATAATTCGCAGGGTGCTGCCACGTAACAGATAATTGGCCGCTGCCTGCGAATCAACCTCACTGGCGCGAATCACCAAGTATCCCAGAGGGAAAAGCAGCAAAACTGCCAGCGGTATCGAGACCGCCAGCAGAAGTTTTTCAGTACTGACAAGATTCTTTCGGTAACTGACCCGCATGTTCAGATTTTACTGATTGATGACTTCATCCAACAAAGCGAGTGTTGTTTCCAGGTCGTCCAGATCGGTCAGATCAACCTCCGGTGTTTGAATCTCCGCCAGCGGCACAAGGCGCGGGTCGGCTTCGAAACCGATGAGTAATGGATATTCAAATGTGCTGTCTGAAAAATACTGCTGGGCGGTGCGAGACAGCATGTAGGCGATAAACTGCTGAGCCAGCGGTACATTATCCGATGAATTGAGAATGGCTGCCCCTGCGATGTTAATGAGATTGCCGACATCATCTCCAGGGAAATAATAATTGGCAAGCGGCGCATCAGGATTTTCTTTTAGGAGGCCAAACATATAGTAGTGATTGACCAGAGCGACATCTACCTCCCCCGCTGCGACCGCTGCGACCGCTGCTGAATTTCCTTCATAGGGAACCGCTTCGTTATCGACCAAGGCCTGGACAAATGCCTGCATGGCTTCGTCGCCCAACTCAACCCGCAGCGCCGTTAGATGAGCATGGAAGGAGGCATTCGTGGGGGCAAATCCGATGCGTCCTTTCCAGGTGGGGTCGGCGAAACCAAGAAGGCTTTCCGGCAAAGCTTCCGGGCTGACATTGTCGGTGTTGTAGGTCACCACGCGGGCACGCCCGGTAATGCCAACCCAAAAACCATCCTGAGAATGGAAGCGGGGTTCAACGCTCTCCAGAATATAAGACGGCAACTCCAGCAGCAGATTATTCTTTTCAAGCAGGCCGAGTGCTCCGGCGTCCTGGGCAAAGAAGATGTCTGCGGGGGTGTTTTTCCCTTCTTCCACCAGCGCCAGTGCAAGGGTGGTGGTGTTGTCATACCGGACTTCGACATTGATGCCGGTATCTTTCTCAAATTGGTCGATAATTGGGCCGACCAGTTCTTCGTTACGGCCCGAATAAATTGTCAGGGTTGTACCCTGGGCACCGGTCATCGGTGCTAGCGCCGCCAGCGAGCTGGCAAGAATCGCAAAAAGAACGGCAAATCGAGAGAGTCTCATGGTTTCAACTTCTTTCACTTAATATCGATGCCTAAAACCATACCAGCCGGAAAATATGAGATACAAGCCTTCACGTTAAACCCAAAATTGCTCCTGACGTAAAAACTGGTTTAACTCCTGCGCCGAATCGCTTTTAACATGCGTTAAATAGAGATACCATAGAAGATTAGCTAACGAGGAGCAATGGGCCTATGAATTCAGATGCCATGAAAAATATTTCGCTTTCAGAGGTGTTGAGACCACAGGACGGTTTGTGGGATTATGCGCTGTATGTCATCATCTTTCTGCAAGTTATCCTGCTGGCGGTTCTTTTCCTGGGCAGTCTGCGTGATGTCTTATTTATGGCGGCAGCGGTTATCTCCGCCATTTCAGATAAGATTTATCTGTTTGGTTTTCTGGATGGTGGTGCGACCAACATTAACCAGGCCGTAGAGTTTCATACCAAAGACTCGCTTTTCACGTATGTTGCCCGTGTTATGATGTTTGCCTTTCCGCTGGTCATCACCACGCAGACAAAAATCAGACGTGCCAAACCGCTGTGTGTGATTCTGGGAGTAGGGGGATTAGTCTATATGTTTGGTCGATGGTTTGTCCAGCAGCGCCCGGAAGGAATCAAGGATTTTCGCCAACCGGGAACTTTCATTGAAGATGGAATATATCTGATTCATGCTGGGACAATGTATCTGGTACTGCTGGATGTCGGGCTGCGTTCGTGGTGGAAGTCGGACAAAAATGATGAATAGCAGGGAAATTCAGGAGTCTATATAGACTCCTGAATGGTTGTTCTTGCGTAACAATATAGTGTGAATATTAAAGGATAAAGAAATTATGAATTAATTTTGGGTTGACCCACCTTAGAGTCTATGTTTTAGTATATTTGTAGTTAAAAATCGTGAGTTTTATTTCTCCAGGCAGCAGAACAGGGCTTGAAACAGAATGCAAGCAATCCAACAACCTAAAATTTCTATCTTTAGCTCGGTTCGGACGCAGCTAGTGATAGTGTCAATCTTTGCTGTCATCATCGCTGTGCTCATTACCCAGTTTGTAACAATTTCCACGACTCAGAATGAGGTTGAAAAAGGTGCCAACAGCAACCTGGCTGCTATTGCCAATTCCAGTTCTGTTGCTATCAGCAACCTGTTGAGCGAGCAGGTCGCTTTGCTCCAGGTGCTGACGGACAACCGAGGTCTGGAATTACGTGCCAGGCAGCAGTCCGAAAGTTATGGCAGTGATCTTGAGGAAGTGCGGGAGCAGATCCAGGAAATTGATGGACAATGGGCGATTTCAGCCGATAACTCTCCCCTTGTGCAGGGTATTTTAAACCGTGACGCCAGCACCTCACTTCGGCAGTTCCAGGTGAACTTTCCAAACCAGGTTGAGGTGTTTGCAACAGATAGTTATGGTGCTCTGGTCGCAGCAACGGCCCGGACGAGCGACTATGACCAGTCGGATGAGGAATGGTGGCTGCGGGCCTGGAACAACGGAAATGGGGCACTGTACATTGATAGGCGCATTCAATTGGATGCCAGTACGGGTGTGTATGGGTTGATCATTGCTGTGCCTATTGAAGATGCTAATGGGGTGGTAGGCGTGCTCCGGGCGACCTACTCACTTAGCAGCATTCAGACACTTGTTGACAATTCGCAGTTTGGTGAGACGGGACATATTGCGCTCGTAAACTCTGATGGGGAAGTGCTGGCTGTACCCGGATTTATTGGCGGCGATATTGTTCTTGATGAGTTTCGTGAGCTTCTTCTAAATCAAGATGAAACGGCTCCTGACGAGCTGACCGTGATTGCTGATGAGAATGAGCTTCAGGCGGTTGTCCAGTTTTCCAGGATTTCGTCAGGTGGAACTTTTTCGGCTCTTGATGAGCTGGGCTGGTATGTCCTGGCGCTTCAGGAAGAAAAAGAGGCGTTAGCGCCTGTGAATGAATCGCTCAATGCGGTGGTCGTACCGGTCGTAGCCATTGTGTTGGTGATGATTTTAATCAGCTTCTTGCTCGCACGTCGTTTAACCAGTCCTTTGACGAAGATGCGGCAGGCTGCCCAGCAGTTGATTAACCAGCAATGGGAAACCCGCGTAGATGTCAAAGAGCGTAATGAATTGGGCGAACTGGCCTATACATTCAATGTGATGGCTGGGCAGCTTCAGGCGTTTGTGGATGAAATGGACTCCCGTATCCAGGAGCAGACCCGTGACCTGCGAGCTGTCATCGATGTGAGTAACCAGATTTCAAACCTGCTGGATCCAAACCGTTTGCTTCAGGACGTAGTAGACCTCACCAAAGAACGCTTCCGTTTGTACCATGCTCATATTTATTTGCTGGACGAAGAGGGCGAGATCCTGATGCTTGCGGCGGGTGCCGGGCATGTCGGGCGCCAAATGGTCTCCGAACAGCGCCGTATTTCTCTGCAAAATCTGACCAGTGTTGTAGCGACAGCAGGCCGCACCCGTGAAAGCGTGATTATCAATGATGTCGAGTTGTCGGAAACTTTTCTGCCGCATCCGCTTTTGCCAGATACCCGATCCGAATTAGCGGTGCCGCTGATTGCGCGTGGGCAGTTGGTTGGGGTTCTGGATGTCCAGAGTGACCAGATTGATTATTTCACTGAGCAAACACTCACCGTCTTGGAAACGTTGGGCAACCAGATTTCGGTTGCCATTAGCAACGCCACGCTCTACCAGGTTGCCGAACGAACCAGCCGTCATGAACAGGCATTGAGCTCCATTGCCCAGAGATTGCAGGGTGCTACAAATGTCGATGAGGTGCTTCAGGTGGCGGTGCGGGAACTGGGGAAGGCGCTGCGTGTGCCACATACCGCTATTCAATTAGATATGACTGAAAATGAAGGCAGTCCTATAAAAGGTTAAGGGGTGGATTCGATGAATAAAAAAGTACATCTCTCATTAATTTTTGCTTTGATCATCGTGCTGGTACTTTCCGCGTGTGGTGGGGATGATGATAAAAAAGAAGAAACTAGGCGTTTTGACGAGGTAACGGTTCAGTTGAAGTGGCTGCATAACCCGCAGTTTGCAGGATTTTACGCAGCCGACCGTCTTGGATATTATACGCAGGAGCGTATCAGGATCAACCTCGTTCCCGGTGGCCCGAACGTGGACGTAATCACCCCGGTCGAAAATGGCACGGCTATGTTCGGTATTGCGGGCGGGGATTTTGTCCTCCGGGATATTGCCCAGGGCAATAAACCGTTCAAGGTGATTGGGGCAACTTACCAAATCAATCCCTTTGTGTATGTTTATCTGCTGGGTGATGAAAAAGAGCCGCTCGAAACCGCCGATGATTGGCGCGGTCTTAGGATAGCGCCTTTTGATGACAACGTGATTTTGGCAGGCATCTTGAGTACGTTGGGGCTGACCCTTGATGACGTTGAGGTGGTCACCGACGCGGAATTCGCTCTGGGACAGTTTATTAACGGTGAGATGGATGTTCGCGGGGTTTTCCGCACGAACGAGGTGCTGGCGCTTGAGGCAGAAGGTTATCAAATTCAGGTGATTAAACCAGAAGACTATGGTGTGTTGACCTATCCAGACCTGATCTACATGAACACCGATAAGGTCAATGATGATCTGGCAAAGCGTTTTATGAAGGCCACGCTGCGCGGTTGGGAATATGTCACCCAGAACCCCGATAAAGTGCTTGACCTGGTATTGGAATATGCGCCTTCGTCAGACAAAGACATTACCCAGCGTACCTGGGAGGCTTCGCTTCCCCTGTTTGATGCGAGCAATGGGCTGCTGCGGCTTGACGAAAATGTGATGCAGTCTATGGTGAATTTGATGGTTCAAACGGGAATGCTGACCGAAGCACCCGACTTGGATAAGCTCTATACAACGGAGTATCTGGATCAGGGCTAGAGCAAGGAATTTTTTATGAGGGAGAATATGCTTTCCCGATTCTGGGGCAGTATAGCAACAGTGTTCCGCAGCCCACTGGGACGGCGGCAGCTCACCATCACTTTCCTGATGGTGCTGCTGCCTGTTATCCTGCTGTCGGCGGTCATTTATGTGCGTAATCTGAACCAGGCCGAAGAAAATACTTTGGATACCCTGGATGCGCTGGCAATCGCCCAGCAAGCCACGGTGACAAACTACGTGGCAAGTTTGGAGAGGACATTCTCCATCGCGGCAACCTCCAATGAACTTCGGGAGTCGACCCTGGTACTGGTGGAAAGTCCACGCAGTACATTCTTTATTAACCAGGTGAATGGTATTCTTGAAGCCTATGGCGGGGCCGGGCGTTCCTTTGACAGCATTGGCGTTTATACCCTGAACGGTGAGTTGCTGGCCGGGGTGGGTGATGAAAATTTCACCAACCCGGAAGCACTTCAGCAAATCCCTACTTTTGCGAATTCTGTCCGAGGCATTGCAGTCAGTGAACCCCTGTATCACACGGCGGATGGTCGCGCTGAGATTTATGTTGGTATCCCGGTTCTGGATGAACTCTCCGATGCTCGTGCGATCCTGTTTGGGATTGCTGATCTGACTGACCTTAACATCCTGCTGCGGGAAAACCTGGGTATCGGCACAACGGAAGACGTTTATCTCGTTTCCGACGAGGGTTACTTTCTGACAGATGGGCTGGGCCAGTCGGTTTTTGGGCAGACGTCTCGTTCCAACAGTCAGGGTATCGAAGCGGTACTTTCGGGTCAGACGGGTCAGGGACGTTACACCTCCTATCAGAATGCTGATGTGTTAGGTGCCTATCACTGGATGCCAACAGTTCGCGCAGGCATCATTGCAGAAGTGGAAGCGGACGAAGTGCTCCCTACGCCGCAGGAACTGCTGTTGAGTGTGCTGCCTGTGACGCTTGTCAGTCTGGTAGTGGCCCTTTTTGTGGCAATTTTTGCCACTATTACTGTGGTGCGTCCTATTGTTACGCTGACCAACAGCGCCAGACGGATCGCCGCCGGGAGTTTCATAGAGCGCGTGCCGCGTATTGGCTCAGGCGAAATGAACACCCTGGCAGAAACGTTCAACCAGATGAGCGAAGAAATTCAAGGGCTGGTTGAAAACCTGGAAGCCCGCGTGGTTGAGCGTACTAAAGACCTGGAAGCTACCCTGGAAGTTGGACGTATTACGACGACTCTGTTTGGGCAGACTGAGCTTCTGGAACGGACAGCGGAATTTATCCGTGAACGGTTCGTTTTGTACTATGTACAAATTTATCTGCTCGACGAAGCCAAACGTTTCGCGGTGCTGCGTGCCGGTACAGGCGAGGCAGGTCGGCAGTTATTAGAGCGCGGCCACCGTCTGAATTTGAGTGAAACCTCGATTGTGGCACAAACCGTGCAGTTACTTCGCCCGGTTCTGGTGGTAGATACAGCAGATAGCACAATCCATAAACCAAATCCCCTGCTGCCAGATACCCGTTCAGAAGTAGCAATCCCACTGCTGGTGCAAAACGAACTGCTTGGGGTGCTGGACATGCAGGCTACCGAGCCCGGCAAATTTAATTATGATAACCTGCCTGTGTTCCAGGCAATGGCGACTCAGGTCGCCGGGGTTATTCGTGGGGCACGTGCACTTGAGGAAACTCAGGCAGCGGTTGAGCGTGTGAACATCATGAATCGTCGTCTGACCGAGGCTGGCTGGCAGGGCTATATGCAGCAGCTAGATCAGGAGGGGCGGCTTGGTTATCAATATGACCTGGAAGCTCCACAGCCCTTACCTCCGGATGTCTCGCTTTTGAAAGACGGCTTTGAAGATGACAGGCATGTCAAGCACCCAATTCATGTGCGCGGGCAAAAAATTGGAACGCTCCTTATTGAAGAAGATCGTCCACGAGACTGGGATCCGGATGAAGTCCGCCTGATTGAAGAAGTCGCAGATGCGGTTGCCCGAACTCTAGACCAGATGCGAGCATTTGACGAAACCCAATCAGCGCTGAACGAAGTCGCTCTTCGCGCCATCGAACTTCAGACAGTGGCGGAGTTGAGTACAGAAATCAGTTCGACGCTTGAAATTGATCATCTGGTGAAGAACGTTTCTGACCTTGTCAAACAGCGTTTTAACCTGTACCACGCCCATATTTATCTCTTGGATCAAGACGGGGATGCGCTGGTACTGGCGGGCGGTTCTGGCGAAGCCGGTGATGCAATGGTACAGATGGGTCATACCATCCCGGCGGCTAGTGAATACAGCTTGGTCGCACAAGCTGCGAGAGACCGCTCTCCTGTAGTGGTGAATGACGTTACCTTAGCCCCGACCTTTTTGCCCAACCCGCTCCTGCCATTCACACACGCCGAAATGTCTATCCCCATTATGGTGGGTAATCAATTGATAGGGGTGTTGGACGTACAATCCGAAACAGTTGGACGTTTTAGCGAAAAAGACGTGCAAATCCAATCGACTCTGGCGAATCAGATTGCGGTTGCGGTGCAAAATGCCCGTCAGTTCGCGGTAACCCAGCGCCAACTGCGCGATCTATCCATCAGTAGTCAGATTTCCGACCTCATTCGTCAGGGTGGTGAGCAGGAGGAACTCCTGGAAAAGATTCTGGAAGTGCTGCGCGACGCATTTGAAGCCGAAAACTCGGTGCTTTCCCTGTTTTCACATCAGGAGCAAATGTGGTATGGGCTGGTGGGTGTCGGCGAGAATATGAATACTCAGATCGCCAGAACCTTCATTGATCCGGCTACACGATATCCTCATGCATATTCGGCCCTCACCACCGGGAAAGTGGTTGCCGTAGATGATGCCCATACTTATCCTGATTTTCCACCGGAATTTCTGGACGAAAAAATCGGCATTAAATCCGTGATGGTGCTGCCTCTGATCGCTGAGGAGGAGGCCCTGGGGGTTATCTTCCTCAACTACAATACGAACTATCACAGATTTAGCCGGGATGAGATCGAATTGGCACGCACCCTGGCAAACCAAATTGCTGTGAGTGTCGAAAGAGGACGAGCAGAGCAGGCCCTGAGAGAGAGCGAAAACCGCTTCCGGTCGCTCGTTTCTAATGTGCCGGGTACGATTTATCGTTCCCTGTATGATGAACAGCGTACTATGAAATTCCTCAGCGAGAATATTCTCGCGCTGACGGGTTATCCTGCGTCGGATTTTATTGATAACGCTGTTCGTAATCTTTCTCAGCTTTATCACCCTGACGATGTTCAACGCATCCGAGAGGATTTTGACAGAGCTCTCTTTGAGCAAAGCCCTTACAGTATTGAATATCGTATCCTGCACGCGGATGGCTCTATTCGTTGGGTGTTTGAGCAGGGACAGTTAACCCTCGAAGAGGACGGAAAAACCTTCTGGCTGGATGGTGCTCTCTTTGATGTGACTGACCGCAAACGGTCTGAAGAAGAAATTCGTCGCCGTGCTCTTGAACTGCAAACAGTGGCCGAGGTGAGTACTCAAGCGACCTCACTGCTGGATGTGGACAGCCTGGTCAAGAGTGTCACTGATCTGACCAAAGAGCGTTTTGGTCTTTATCATGCCCATATTTACCTGCTAGACGAATCGCGTAAGAATCTGGTGCTGGCGGGCGGTGCTGGTGATGTCGGCGATCAGATGGCTGGCATGGGTCATTCCATCGCGATGGACAGCCCATATAGTATTGTGGCACAGGCGGCCCGTACCCGTTCAGCCGTTATCTCTAATGATGTCAGCTTAACCCCTAATTTCCTGCCCAACCCTCTGCTGCCGTTTACACAATCCGAAATGGCTGTGCCATTGATTGCAGGCCAGTTGATTGGGGTGCTGGATGTGCAGGCGGATGTGCGGGATCGTTTCGTGGAAACGGATACGCAGGTCATGTCTACCCTGGCGAACCAGGTCGCAACTGCGATTCAGAACGCCCGTACCTTCCAGGAAATTGAAAATGCCGAAAAAGAAATCCGCCGCCGCGCTGTTGAACTTGAAACCGTGGCTGAGGTGAGTGCCCAGGCGTCAACCTCACTGGATGTGAATCGACTGCTGAAGAGTGTGAGCGACCTGACTAAAGAACGGTTTGATCTGTATCACGCGCACATTTATCTGATTGACCCGGATGATGAAGGGGTGCTGCTGCTGGCGGCGGGCGCTGGTGATGTCGGGCGGCAGATGGTTGAATTGGGACACGCTATCCCAGTAGAAAACCCGAACAGTATTGTGGCGACTGCTGCCCGCGAGAGACGCGGTGTGATTGCCAATGATGTGTCCCACAACCCTGCTTTCTTACCGAATCCTTTCTTGCCGAATACACGCTCCGAAATGGCAGTCCCGATGATCGTGGGCAACGAGCTGCTTGGGGTGCTGGATGTGCAGGCCAATGTGCTGAATCGTTTCCTGGAAACGGAAGTGCAGGTCATGTCCACTCTGGCCTCACAGGTTGCAGTGGCGGTGCAAAATGCGCGACTCTACGCTGAACAGGTAGAGACGGCTGATCAGCTTCGTGAAGTTGACCGCCTGAAGAGCGAATTTCTTGCCAGCATGTCTCATGAGCTGCGTACCCCGTTGAATTCCATTATTGGGTATGCGGAGGTTATTCTGGATGGCATTGACGGGCCGATCAGCGGCGAAATGGAGGAAGACGTTTCCGCCATCTATAGTTCAGGTAAGCTGCTGTTAAGCCTTATCAATGATATTCTGGATCTGGCGAAAATCGAGTCTGGCCAGCTTGAACTTGATCTCGGCCCGGTGGAAGTTGAGACTTTCCTCGGCGAGCTCGTCGAAAGCTCCCGTATTCTGGCTAAAGATAAAGCGCTTGATTTGGTGCTGGAAATTGACCCGCTGCTCGATACAATTGTGGTGGACCGGATTCGCTTGCAGCAAATCATGAACAACCTCATCTCGAATGCGGTCAAATTTACTGAACAAGGGCAAATCAGCGTGTGCGCCGGTCGCCAGGACGGAGTGGCGGTGTTCAAGGTCGTGGATACAGGTATGGGTATCTCTTCTGATAAACTTGACCTGATTTTCGAGCGTTTCCGTCAGGCTGATCAGTCCTCGACCCGCCGCGCAGGGGGAACAGGTCTCGGCCTGGCAATTACCCGCCAGCTTATTGAGATGCACGGTGGGAAAATCTGGGTTGAAAGTGAAATTGGGAAAGGGTCAACCTTTGCCTTTACCATTCCAATGGACTTGACGCCCAAGCACAAAGAAGCATGAGGCTATTGTAATGGGGAGTTTATTTCAGAAGATTGTTTGCCGTGACTGCGGAAACGAAATGCCACCTGACCTCACACGGGTGAGGTGTACCCAATGTGGGAGTAAGTGGTTAAACGCGATTTACGATTACAAAACGACCGCGCAGCTCTGGCCGCAGGCTGTCAAAGAACGGGATGCCGACCTGTGGCGGTATGAAGAACTTCTTCCAACTCGGGGGGAACACATTACCATGGGAGAGGGATGGACGCCCCTTGTCCGGGCGTACAAACTCCAGCGCGAGCTGGGCCTCTCCCACGTTTTCATCAAAGATGAGCGGCAGTCCCCGACCGGCAGCTTTAAAGATCGCCAGGGTGCCCTGGTGGTCAATATCATCCGCCAGCAGGGGATTAATGAGTGCGTACTGGCCTCTACCGGGAATAAGGCGGCGGCTTATGCTGCCTACTGTGCAAAAGCAGACATTCGCCTTTGGATTTTCCTGACCAGTATGGTGCCTAACGAAAAACTGCGCGAACTGGCTCTGTACGGTGCCGAAGTTGTCAAGATTGCTGGTACCTATGAACAGGCTAAGAAAATTGCCCACGACTTTGCCAAGCGCCGCAATCTTTATTACGATGCCGGAATCGCGGGGATTCCAGGGCGCGAGGGGTTAAAAACTATCGCGTTTGAGATCGCCGAGCAGCTTTCGCGCCATTTTCCGTTAGAAAATGGTAAGTGGTGTGTTCCAGATTGGTATATTCAAGCGGTCAGTGGAGGAATTGGCCCGATTGCGATTCGCAGTGGTTTTTACCAGCTTTTGCAAGCGGGCCTGATAGACCGGATGCCCAAGCTGGGCCTGATTCAGGTGGAAGGGTGCTCGCCAATGGTGACCGCCTGGGAACGGGATTGGGAAGAGGCTGAGGCCATTACACCCCGCACGCGGATTACAGTGCTGGCAACGGGCGATCCGGGTGTCGGATACAAGATTCTGCGAGCAGCGTGCAAGGAAGATGGTGGCACAATGATTGCGGTGAGTGATGGCGAGGCATTCCGCGCGATGCGTCGCCTGGCGCGTACCGAAGGAATCAGTATGGAGCCTGCCGCAGCCGTTGCCTTTGCGGGCCTGGAAAAACTGACCCAGGAAGGGTACATCGACCCGGATGAAATCGTGGTCGTCAACTGCTCAGGCCATACCTTCCCAGCGGAAAAGCATATCCTGGAAGATCAATATGTCCTTGATCTTGAGTTGGGGGAGCAGAATATCGCGCCGTCGGTTTCGCCTGCTACGCAAATTGAAGAGGGGTTGGGAGCCGCCCTGGAACGTCTGGATGAGCAGGTTACGACGATTGTAGTCATTGACGACAACCCGCACGACAGCCGTTTAATTCGCCGTCTGCTGCAAAGTCATAAGAATTACCGTGTATTTGAGGCGAACAACCCGATTGACGGGCTGGATCTGGTGCGGCATCGTAAGCCGGACATGATTGTAATGGATTTGACTATGCCCGATATGGATGGGTTTAACATGCTGAACGCGCTCAAATCCGACCCGGAGACAGCCAATATTCCGGTGATGGTAATTTCGGCAAAAACCCTTTCTCCGAATGACCGTGAACGCCTGAGCAAGGCACATTCCATCTGGCAAAAAGGAAATTTCAATACCCGCGAACTGGTTGACCGGGTGGTTGAAGTCCTCGGCAATGATCAGATTGATTCTGAGGTGAGCCAGACCGTTCAAGTCGTGTCATCTGTAGACCTGGAGCTGCCAAAACGACCTGACCGCAAACGGGTGCTGGTGGTTGACGACAACCGGCGCGATGCACGGTTGGTAAAACGGATTCTGGAAGCCAATCAGAATTACACCGTGTACGAGTCCTATTCAGCACAGGAAGCGCTGGATGCTCTGCACGAAGTCGGGCCACAGCTATTGATTCTCGATTTGCTGCTGCCAGATGCTCCTGGGGAGGCCCTGTTGGATGAAATCCGGTCTATTCCTGATTACGAAAATATCCCGGTGATTGTGTTCACTGCGAAAAGCCTGAACGACGCCGAGAATGACTTTTTCCGTGACCGCAACGTACCCATCTGGAAAAAAGGCGAACTGGATCGTCAGGAACTTGTGAGAAACATTGATAAAATGATTAACAGATGATGGCGAAAGGTCCTTCTGGATGCCGAAACGAATTTTGTATGTGGAAGATAATTTCCAGAATAAACGTTTAGTCCGCAAGATTTTGACTGCCAAAGGCTATGAAGTCCTGGAAGCAGACAATGGGGAAGCCGGTGTCTCAATGGCACTTGAGGAAAGACCCGATCTGATCTTGATGGATATTAGTATTCCGGGGATTGATGGGATTGAGGCCACGCGGCAGATCAAAGAAAATCCACAGACGAAGAGTATCCCGATTGTGGCACTGACGGCGAACGCCATGCGGGGAGATCGGGAACGATTCCTGGCAGCAGGATGCGATGATTACTTACCGAAGCCTATCAGTACGCCAGATCTACTTCGCGTTATTGGTGAATATACAGACTAACACCTGTTTCGGTCTCCAGTTGGATAGTTTCCCCCCAAAGCCGCCTGGCTGCTTTTGTGTTTTTACCTGACTAAAAGCCCCTCAAAATTCAAAATAGCCTATAATGGGCAGTGAAAAGACAGAGGATTGGCGATGAGAAAATATCTTATCGGAGTTTTACTGGTTGCTTTCGCTGTAATCCCGTTTGTCCCGCGTCTTGTGACCGCGCAAACCTGTGGCTCACCCAATTGGGAAGGTCGCTATTTTAATAACGTCGATTTGTCGGGTTCGCCTGTGCAGACTATTTGCAGCCCGGTGATTGATTTCAACTGGGGTATAGGTTCGCCTGCCGGAGGGGTCAACCCAGATAATTTTGGTGTACGCTGGACAAGCACGCAGGTTTTTCCAGCATCAGGAACCTATTTGTTTACCGTCACGGTTGAGGATGGTGTGCGGTTGTATATCAACGGGAATCCGATAATCAATTCAATGCAGGATTCGCCAGAACCGCGCACTTTAAGCACCACTTATGAGATCACAACCTCTGGCGCGGCTGTGTTTATGACACTCGAAATGAATAACTACGTAGGGAATGCCCAGATCAAACTGACCTGGTCGCTGACTACGGGAGGTACGGCACCTCCTGGTACAGGCCCGACGGTGCCTACAACAGGTGGTGGTTTTGAGTGGACAATTGAGTATTTCAATAACCTGGCCTTGACGGCTCCCGCCGCTGCCACCGGGACTGCCCCTGCGAACGGCATTAGTCGTAACTACCAACAAAATGCACCCGCACCACAGCTACCCGCCGATGGCTGGTCAGCACGCTGGACGCGGATTGTGGATTTCCCGGCTGGAACATACACATTCAGCGGACGGGCAGACGATGGCATGACCGTCACTGTTGATGGCGTTGTGGTGATTAACCAGGCATCATTTGCCTTTGGGCAAACCTTTACCGGAACGATTGATCTGACCGCCGGTCAGCATACAATCGCCGTCACCCATTTTGATGAGCAGTTGGACGCTGATCTCTTTTTGACCTGGGAACCTGCTGTTGGTACCACTTTGCGCCCTGACGGCTGCAATGGAGAAACAGCAGGGATAAACGGCAGTGCGCCACCCTGCCCGGAGTTGTCCGGGCCAACGATTACGCTCTCTGCTGTTGTGCGGGCTGGCCCATTAAATTTCCGCCCGCGTCCTGATAAAAGCTCTGGGCGGATTAAAATGCTGCATCGCGGCGAGGAATATACTGCCGTTGGTCGTTCAGGAGATAACATCTGGGTGCAGTTGGATGTTAATGGGACAAAAGGCTGGTCAATGACCGAGTTTTTGACTCTCTCTGGTGACATCAACACGCTGGCTGTGACCGATGGCACTCAGGTCACTGGAACGCCGTCCGCCGCTGTCACCACGACCCCACCGACTCCAGTTTTCACGGGTGTACAAGCGCAGGCCCTTGGCAATATGCGCTTACGTGCTGCACCGAATACACGCTCGGACCGTGTCGGCGGTGTCAACTGGGGGCAGGTCGTGAATGTGTTGGGCCGTTCTGCCAATGGAGAATGGATTTTTGTGGAAATTAACGGGCTTCAAGGATGGACATCCCTGCGCTGGTATAAAGTTACCCAGGGCAGTATGGACAGTGTGCCCGTACTGCAATAAAAAACATCACGGGCGCTGACAGACACGCAGGGCCCGTGCCAGTTCCACCCCGATAACCTGCTCATCCCGGTCTATCCGCAGACGCAGCGGACCATTAAAGGGTGCTCGCGCTACCAGATCAATGGCCTGTCCGGGGATGAGGCGAATATCCTGCAAATAGATCAGCTTTTCCGGGTCATGTGTGTTCACACGGCTGATCACCAGTTTTTGTTCCGGCTCTAAATCGGCCAGGGGAATATCATCCAGCTTCGGCATGGTGCCTTCCCTGGTCGGGATCGGTTCCCCATGTGGGCAGCGGGTAGGGTGGCCGGCCATTTTTTCCATCAGTTCCAGCAGTTTTTCGCTCACTGCTCCCGCCAGTTTGTCCGATTCCTTGTGGACTTCGTGCCAACCCAGTCCCATCACTTTGACCAGAAAAGACTCAACAATCCGATGACGGCGGATGCTCGCCAGTGCCTCGCGCTCCCCACGCTGAGTTAGACGAATGCCCTGATACCGCTCATGCTCAATCAACCCCGCTTCGTCCAGGCGGCTCGCCATGCGGACAACTGCCGGGGCGGTCTTTTCCATCCGATCAGCTAACTCGGATGTGCTGACATACGGTTCCTGCTGGTACGAAGCAATCCGGTAAATTTCGGCAAGATAATCTTGCATGATCGTCGTTGGGGAGTCGGGTGAATTGGGCAATGCACGCTCCAGAATTGATGTACCAGCTTATTTTAATCGTCGTATGAATAAAGTAGATTAATATTTGCAAAATTCTGCCGTATTTTCAAGGTCGGATTACCCGATAATCCTCACCGTCGGGGCGGGTTAAATCCACGACAATGTCCTGACCCCCAAATCCATCAACCAGATCGTGAGCGCGAACAGTCACAATGGTAACATCTGGGGAGATGACCAGCACACTCAACCATTGTTTCATAAGGGATATCCCCAGAATAAGGCGACCTCATTTTTTTCAAGGTCATGGTTTGTATAAAAAAGAGTATTCACCCCGATAAGTTTAAAGCCCATTCTGGCGTAAAAATGGCAGGCGGGGGTGTTATTGCTCTGGGTTTCGAGCAAGATTGCCCGTAAACGGTGCTGCTTTGCCCAGGTGATGGTATGATCGACTAATTGTCGTCCTATGCCTTTACCGCGTGCGTCAACATCCAGCATCAAATTCCACACCCATGCGGTTCTGCGCCAGTGCTCCTCCTCAACATCAAGCACCCCGACGAGCCGCCCTGTCTGTGCATCTTCGACCACTTCCAATAGGGTTGAATCAGGCTGCCCGTAGCGCTCATAGATATTCTGGCGCTCTATGGGGTCAAAATCATAAGCATGACCCTTGTTGAAAGGGGCATCAAGGGGTTCTTCACGAAGTGTCCAGCCCATGAACGGTTCTGTTCCGTGTGGAATGACCTTAATCACTGTATGGGCGATGAAGCCAGGGCGGATTTCTACCAGACGGTCAATATCCGGGAGAGTCATTTTGCGATACACGTACATCAGGCTTTTTGCGGAGGTTCAAGGGGAATCCAGAAGCCAAAGGTGCTGCCGACATTTTCTTCGCTCTTAAACCACACCTGGCCCTGATGATTTTCAACTGCTGTTTTGACAAGGCTTAACCCTAACCCGCTGCCTACAATACCATCAATTTGAGGTCGGGTGGCACGGTAAAACTGTTTAAACAGTTGGCCTTGCAGGTCTTTAGGGATACCTAGTCCAGTATCTTCTACGGAGAAATAAAAGCGGTCACCCTCGATGTGTGCGTGAAGGGTGATGGTGCCGCCCTTCGGGGTATATTTGATGGCATTACTCACCAGATTCATGATCGCCTCCTGAATCTGGAGGCGGTCTCCCAGGATTTTATCGATGTTTGGTGAGTATTCCTTTACGATTGTCAGATGTTTTTCGATCACAAATTCGTGCAGATCATCCAGGATTTGCTGGATCAGGTCAGTTGGCAGGATGTTTTGGCGGCGGTGCATCTGACCATCGGCGCTCATGAATTTTTCTGTTTTTAATGTGTCTTCAATCAGATTATCCATGCGCTGTACCGCTCGAAGTATGCCATCAATAAACCGCTGATCGGCAGGCAGACTTTGGAGCGTATCGACCCGCAGCAGGTCGATGTATCCCCAGATGATATTGATGGGATTCTTGAGGTCGTGGGTCATCATACGCAGCATCTGGGTTTTAAGACGGGCAAAGTTCTTGAAGGAGGTTACATCATGCAGCACAATGACATATCCCTGCATGATGCCATCACCAATAAGAGCCGAAACCGTAACCACAAAATCCTGGCTGCTCCCCTCGTCTCGGATTTCAAAGGACTGCGAGCCGCGCATGAGATGGGCTTCTTTAATGTTATTTACAATATCCCGGAAAATGCTGTTCTGGGCGACATCCAGCAGATATTGTCCTACAATCGGG
This sequence comes from Anaerolineae bacterium, assembly GCA_008933735.1. Taxonomy (GTDB): domain Bacteria; phylum Chloroflexota; class Anaerolineae; order Aggregatilineales; family J027; genus SB15. The sequence continues at coordinate 36,977 of WBUL01000021.1, forward strand.
TCATTTCTCCCAACTTGCATGACCGCATGAGCTTCTGGATTTACCAGGACTATTTTGAAGTCTGAGTCGACGGTGATTAATGCTTCCCCGGTATTTTGCAGCACGAGCTCAAGCTGGCGCTGCTTTGTTTGCAAATCATCAAATAACTGGGCGTTACGAATCGCGGTGCTGGATTGATGTGCGACGGTGGTCAGAAGCTGCAAATCATACTCGTCGAAGGCATTGTAATCCGGGCTTACCAGCGTCATGACACCGCGTGGTTCACCATCATACAAAACAGGGATGCAAATGGCTGAATGCACATCATCCTGGTAGTCGTCCGCGAAGACGTGCCAGCGCTCATCGGCGTCTACATCTCCGACAATGGCCCCCTGTTTATGGCGTATGCACCAGCCTGCCAGTCCCTTTTGCAGCACGTCTCTGGCTACTTCACGGGTCATTTCCGGCGGTAAGTCTCGCTGGGTGATAAAGCGCTGAATTGGAAGCCCGTTGGCGTCCAGCAGAAAAAAACTGCCTTTGGTGGCGCCGACCACTTCCATCGTGACTTTCAGGGTTTGTGCCAACACACCGTCAAGGTCAATGATATTGATTAGTTGAGCAACCCGCACGACTGCGCGTAATTCTTCCGTGCGTCGTTTCAGCAGACCTTCATTTTGTTCTTCGTAGTTTTTTTTATTATCCATATTCTCATTCAGGCAAAGAGAATTCACAGCTTCCCGCCGCCAGGCGGCATTCTGCAATGGCCTCATCCTCCAAGTATATAGTGAATATCTCGGATGTGTTATCCGCAGCCAGCCAGAATTGGAATCGCTCACTCCGTCGTGTCCATCCAAAACGAGTCTGGCATTCGGCAGGTTTACTGCCCACCACAGAGGTATCCGAAAATAACTGGTAACACCCGCCTGGCGGCAAAGCATAAATTGAGCCACGCCCACCTGGGAAGCTGTCATTCAGCCAGTCCAGTGCCGCAAATACGCGATTATTGCCATCTGCTATTTCCTGAACAAATTCCAGTTTGCTAATGTCTCGAATTTGTGTGCCAAGGTTCACAATATAGCTGGAGTCCTGATCGTAGACTAAACGAAGCTCTGCTTCGGGCTCGAAGATCGTAGGTGTGGACGTCGCTGTTGGCGACGGGGTGAGCGTATGGGTTGCCGTGGCTGACGGCGTTATCGTGGAAGTGGCAGTTTGACTTGGAGTCGCAACGGCAATGAGAGACGGACGTTTGAGCGAAAATTCACAGAACATCGCGTTTAGCGGGCATTCCGTGACCTGCCGTCGGAGCATATACACTGTGAAAGACTCCGTCGTCGAGTCTTCGGTAGACCAGAAAATTGACATCTGACTCGGCGCGACCCAGTTCAGCACGGTTTCACAAATTTCAGAAGGTATCTGTTCATTGGCGGCTGCCGGATAGGTGACCAGTTGGAAGCAATCTCCTGGCGCTAAATTTGAAAGATTCCTGGCATTGGTAACTGCCCCTAAACCACTTGCCACATCAAATTCATAGGTGCGCTGGTCAGCGGTTAATGCAAATCGCAAATCACGGATATTGATCGGTTCGCCGCTGATATTAACAATTAACAGCCAATCCTCGTTATACACCAATCGGATTTCGGGCGGCAGCGATGTTGCTGAGGGGGGAATAAGCGCCTGTTGCTCTGTCGGCGACGGGGTGTTCGTAGGAGTATCCGTATCCGTCGGGGTACGAGACGGCGTATCAGTGCGGGTCGGCGTCGCTGTTTCTGTCGGTGTGCTCGAAGGTGTCGCAGTGGGCGTATCCGTATATGTCGGCGTGTTTGTGGGTGTCGCAGTAGGCGTATCTGTATCTGTTGGTGTGCGGGTCGGTGTTGGCGTATCTGTCGGTGTCGGTGTGTCGGTGAACAGAGCAATTGCAGTTTGTGTATTGGCTGCATCTTCCGCTCGTTCCGTTGCCCGCACATTGGCGGCAATTACAGCCGCGGTCTGATCACTTTGTTCCTGAGTCAATCCACTTTTATTGTTATCATTAATCTGTGTAAACGCGAAAAATAACGCTGCCCCCATGAAAACCAGCAGAATCATGATAATGATTAACAAGAGGGTGTTGTTGTTACTCTGCGGCTGTGGTGGGTAAGGTAGAGAAGGCGGATAGGGCAGGGAACTACCGGAAGGAGGCGTAAAATCTGTTGGATACTGCATTCGGGAAGGGCGATCTGGTGTCGTGCTTCCTGGCGAGTAATACGGTTGATGACCGGTTTCCTGCATCGAGCGCATATAAGCTGCCAGCGCTTCTGAGGGTGGTTGGGTCGCGGTGGAGGCCTGGGGCGGTGTTATCACCCGGATTTCTGCCGTATCATCCTCTACTGTCTGATTTACAGCCGCTTCCAGTGCGTTATACAGCTCTTGGCCGGTGGCGTAGCGCTCCTTAATTTCTTTGTTGAGCGCTTTGAGCAGTACCCGTTCAACGGCGGGGGAAATTTGGGGGTTATAAAGACTGGGT
>WBUL01000010.1 GCA_008933735.1 Anaerolineae bacterium
TCAGCAACTTCATGAACTATTTCTTTCAATCGCACCTCAACGCCACGAACAAGCACCTTGCGCCTGTACTTAGGTGTCCAGACCACATGGTATTTGCACGAATAGACGATGTTGTTGCTGCTTTTGAGTGCGTGTTTATCTGCCATAAAAACATTATGCAGCACAAAGGCATATAATGTCTAGCCTCTTTTGCGCCCTACATCCCCCTAGCTAAAGCAAGAGGCTTTGGGCGCATTTTTCGGTAAACAGCAAAAATGTACAAGACAGCTCTTTTACTTCACGGTAAAGTACCTTCATAAAATATCGAATTGCAGACCAGGGATTCATATGCAGCCAAAATCGCTATTCTGGGCAGGATACCGCGCTGCAATGCCATTAATGGTTGGTGTTGCGCCGTTTGGGGTCGTATTTGGGGCTCTCGCCATCAACGCGGGGATGTCCCCTGTTCAAGCACTTGGCATGTCCGTACTGGTGATTGCCGGATCATCGCAGTTTGTAGCAGCAGGCTTGATGGAAGACAAAGCGCCGATGCTGATCATCATTTTTACCACCTTCATTATCAATTTACGGCATTTTTTGTACAGCGCAACGCTAAACACCTTTCTGCGTCCTCTTTCAACAGGCTGGAAACTGCTGCTGGGCTACATCATGATCGACGAAGTTTATGCAACGGCCTGGAAGCGCTATCAAAACGGCGACCTGCCGCCGAAATGCTTTGGATGGTATTTTCTGGGGGCGGGCGCGAGTCTGATTTCCGTATGGTGGACAACAACCGTTCTCGGCGCGATTCTGGGGGATGTGCTGCACGAAGATACTGTTGCAATATTAGGTTTTACCATGCCGCTCATTTTTACCAGCATTGTTGTTTCCCTGCTGGTGACACGGCCCGCCTTAGCGGCAGCCATCAGCGCGGGGGTTTCAGGTGTAATATTTGCCCCGATGCCTAATAAACTGGGACTTTTACTGGCAGCAGCCATCGGGATTATCGTAGGTGCCGTATTAGAATACGCTCAGCATCTGCCTGAGGAGGTGGCAAAGTGAACATCTGGCTAACAATTCTGGGGATGGCAGCCGTTACCTATTCGGTGCGGTTGCTGCCGCTTACTGCCCTCAGGGTGGAAACGCTGCCGATGTGGATTAAACGCGGCTTACGTTACGTCCCGATTGCGGTGCTGTCAGCCATCGTGACTCCTGAGTACCTGCCAGGGAATGGTTGGTTTAACTACACGGTTGATGAACATCTACTGGCAGGAATCGCGGCCATCATCGTGGCCTGGTTCACGCGCAGCACAATATTAACCATCGCGGTCGGGATGGCGATTTTACTGGTGTTCCATTAACGCGAAAGAATATGGGCGATTTCTGTCCACTTCTCCAGATCAAAATCCCGCTTCGTGGCGACCACCTCTTCCAGAGGCACATAACCAATATGGCTGCCTTGAACCCCGACCATTACACCACTTTTGCCTTCGTTCAGAAACTGCACGGCTTTTACGCCCATCCGGGTCGCCAGCAAACGATCAAAGGCGGTTGGGCTGCCGCCGCGCTGCGTATGCCCCAGAATCACCACGCGCACTTCAAAGCCAACCTGAGTGGATTTATCCAGATAGTCTTTAACCTCATAGATTTTGGGATTTGCGCCCTCTGCCATCACCGCGATGGCATGATTTTTCCCCCGCAGATAGGCATCTTCAAGCGCCTGACCAATTTGCTCAACATCCATTGGACGTTCGGGAATATGCACCACTTCCGCGCCGCCCAGAATACTGCTCATCATTGCCAGATAGCCACAGTTTCGCCCCATCGCTTCGATTAAAAAAGCACGCTCGTGGCTGGTAGCGGTATCGCGGATTCGGTCAATCGCATCCAGAATGGTGTTCAAGGCGGTATCAACACCAATAGACATATCTGTGCCATAAATGTCATTATCAATGCTGCCAGGAATCCCAATGACGGGAACTCCCAGCCTGCACAGCGCCATTGCGCCACGCAGCGACCCATCACCGCCAATAACGACCAGGCCGTCAATACCGTGTTCGTTCAATCGACGCAAACCCCGCTTCTGGCCTGGCTCTTCCATAAATTCTTTGTTGCGGGCGGTTTGCAGGATTGTTCCACCGCGCTGCAAAATCCCGCTCACTTCGCGGTTACCCAGTCTTTCAATATCGCCGGCGAGCAGCCCTTTATAGGCCTGCCGGATCCCATACACTTCCATCTCATAAGCGGTGGCAGTTCGCACGACTGCACGAATCGCCGCATTCATTCCCGGCGCGTCGCCCCCGCTTGTCATGACCGCAATTCTTCTCACGGCTGTTTGTCCTCTACTCACCATGTATAAGATTTTATAGCTGAAACAATTCCCATTGCACTAGCAGTCTGCGGCAAAAGATAAGAAATTAGCTCAAATTAACCTGTGCAAGTGCCAGATATCAGGTAATCTTGGTTAAGTTTTCTTAAACAAGAGCACCATATTGGGAGCAAGATTTCTTATGATTACCACTCTGGATGGCCTCAAACTCTACGTCAAAGAATGGCCTGTCGAAAATCCGAAGGCGGTGGTTGTTCTCGTACATGGCTACGGGGAGCATATTGGACGCTACGAATATGTGGCAGCAGCCCTGAATCGCGCTGGGTATACAGTTATCGGGGCAGATCATCGACTGCACGGGAGAAGTGAGGGTTTGCCCCGTGCCTATGTGACAAAAATAGATCAACTGGTGGACGATTTAAAGCTCGTCTGGGACAAAGCGAAACATCCGGATAAGCCGACATTTATGCTTGGGCATAGTATGGGCGGTCTGGTGGCAGCCTGTTTCGCACTGCGGCATCAGGACGAAATGCAGGGCTTAGTGACCTCCGGGGCGGCACTGCCTTCCAGGGAAAGCATCTCTGTGACATTGATTTCTGCTGTCCGGCTCATAGCAAAAACTGCGCCTTGGGTGCCATCCTTAAGAATTTACGGTCGCAGTCTTTCACACGACCCACAAATTGCTGCCAGCTACGATTCTGATCCTCTTAATCACCATGGGGCCATGAAGGCTGCCACCCTATGGGCCTGTGTCAAAGCAGGGGGTGATGCTATCCAACATGCCCACACGCTGAAAATTCCGCTGCTGATGCTGCACGGCGGAAAGGACAGAGTCGTTCCAAACAAGGCGACACAGACTTTTTTTGAACGGGCGGGGGCACAGGATAAAACTCTGAAAATCTACCCAGGCTTGTTCCACGAGATCTTTAATGAGCCAGAAAAAGATGAAATTCTTCAGACGCTGGTCACCTGGCTGGATGCTCATCTTTTTGCCTCAAATGAGAAATAATCCTACAATTCTACTCAAAGACTGGAGCTTTAAGGGATGAGCGACTTAAACCGGGCGACCGAACTGATTAAAAATGGTCAAAAAGAACCAGCACGTCATATTTTAATCAGTCTCCTTAAGCAGGATCGTCACAATGAGCAGGCATGGCTTTATCTGGCGACCTGTGCAACCACCAAAAGCGAGTTTTCCCACAGCATCCAGGAAGTCTTGAAAATTAATCCTCTTAACCCGCAGGCGCTTGAGCTGGCCGAAAAATACCGCATCCCAATCCCTGAAGAAGCTGTCGCCGCACAGAAGGCGGCCAGGAAAAAAACAAAAAAAGACAAGAGGCGACGCGAAACGGCGCCTCGTGCCGAGCGCCCTGGTCGGCTGCGACGGATTATTCTCCTGCTTTTGCTGATTGTGATTGGGGGCGGCGCAGCCCTGCTGCTTTTGCGTGAAGATGGTGGGGAAACCGATACCGAGGTTATCGCACAAACACAGGAGGCGACCGCTGAAGCTGTTGTAGCGCTGGCAACTCAGGAAGCAACAGAGACTGCTGTTGAACCAACTGAGGCCTTTACTGAAATTGCAACTGAGGAAGCGACAGAAAATCCGACAAATACACCCAGGCCAACCAATACACCGCGTCCAACCGCCACGTCCACCCTCGAAGCGACAGAAGAAGTGACAGAGACCCTCACAGAAGCGCCGACTGAAACGGAGCAAGTCCTCCCCACAGCGACACTTCCAAGAACGCCAACTCGCGTTCCCTCCAGGACTCCTACTGCCACCTCAACCGATTTTCCAGCCACGCCAACTTTATCACCCCAGGAGACAATGCTCTCCCTGGTGTATGACGAAGATTCGGTTTACCTTATCAACCTCACTGATGAAAATATTGACATCAGCAGCCTGAAATTTTCGCAGGAAAACCCTGCATTACCGGACGACCCACGCGACTTTGAGACTGTTGAATGGCAGCAGGATGGGTATCGGGGGCCAGGCTCGGTTTACCAGCTTCAGCCGAACAGCTGTTTTTCCATCGGGGTGGATGTTCCCAGCGCATCAGCGAAACCGATAGACTGCGTCCGTCTGACTCAATGGCAGGTGCGCCGCGACATCAGCCAGTTCTGGCTCCAATTTGAAGGCGGGCCGGACGTTTTTCAGATTTACCAGGATGACGCTATTATTGCCACCTGTTTTCTGGATGCCTTTAGCTGCAATTTTTCCCTACGGCCAACCGAGGGGGAATAACAAACAAGGGGCCGGAGCCCCCTGTCTGATCATCGAGGGTGATTGAAAACCACCCTCTTTTATTTTTTACTCCTCGTCGTCTGGCTGGATCGTAAAGAGCACCCCTTCGCCACGCCCGTAAACTTCCGGGAAGTAGAATTCGTTGGCTGTGGGTGGGATGACATTATATTCACCCGGCAAACCGAGACGAATCGTATAGCGGAATTCATAGGTACCGCGCGGCAGGTAAGTCGCATACATGACCACTTTTTCGTCGCGGAATTCCGTCCGTGAGAACCACCACCATCCCCAGCCATAATACAGTGGGTCGGTGCGATCAAGCTGTGGCTGCTGCGAGACTACGCTGTTCGTGAGCAAACCAGGGTCAACGGCTGCCGAACCTGCCGGAATCGGATCCTCAACTATGACATAATGCAAATTACTCGGTGCGATAACGGTCAACACGACAACCACCTGATCGCCCACCTTGCCAGAGGTAATCGGCGTGCGCGAGTCATCGTTAAACGCATAATACTTGCGGCTTACAATAATACCCGCGTTGACCGGCTCGACTTCTGGCACCGGTAAAAACGCCCGGAGATGGGCCGTGTAATACAGGTTACCCTGGCCTTCTGTGCGGGCAAATGTCAGACGGTTGGCCTCATCTTTAAGGAGCTGCGCGACTTCAAAGCGCAGAATCTCACTTTCCTTGACGTTATCCGATGTGGCCGTATCGTCCTCGAGGAGCTGCTCGCGCCCGTTCAAGCCGAGGCTGAAGGTGTAATCTGGCCTCAGCTCGCCTGTCACAACCATCCAATCGGTCAGGGCCATGACTGCCCAGGCGGTTTCCTGTGTCGATTCCCAGGCGTCTGCATTGCGGGCGACCATCAACCAGCGCACCGTTTGCGGGATGAGCTGATTATCCGGTTTGATTTCAATCAGCGCCTTCAGAATCAGCGCAGTGGTACGGGTGTTAGTCGTCCAGTTCCAGTAATCCCGTTCCGGTTCTTCCCAGTGGGCACCGGTCGCACTCAAAACGGCATTGCTAATAAAGTCCGTCGTGAAATTAACCAGTCGTTCATCCTCTGGATTCATCCGAGCCATCGCCAGCGCAAGGAAGGCTTTAGCATCCAGATTCATGTTGATCCGGTAGTTATCGAACAGCACAGTCGCGGCGCTGGCTTCAAAGTATCCGGCCTGTGCCAGCGCGTAGATGATAAACGCCTGACGATTGATTTGCCAGCGGAGCGGGTTTGACGGGAAATCATCAAGTTCATTTTGCAGAAATTCCGCAGCCCGGTTAATGACACGCTGGTTGATTGCGTACCCACTGCGACTGGCTTCCTCCAACCCAATGATGGCATAAGCAGTAGTGATCGGGTTGCTCTCATCTTCGGGGAACCAGCCCCATCCACCATCGGACTTTTGCTGGGCATAGAGCCGCTGAATACCGAAATTCACCTGGGTATCCAGATTCTTTTGTAATTCGGGATCAAACAGACCAAGCTGTGCAAATGCCCGCGAGGTAATCACATTAGGCAGGAAGCGGCTGACCGTCTGCTCAATACACTGATACGGGTAATTTTGCAGATAATCCAGCCCATCTACCGTTGCGGCTGCCAGCGAACGATCAATTCGGACGGTTAATTCACCCTGCGTGACATCATAGGCACGTGGCAGGCTGATCGCCTCGCTGCGGCTGCCAGGGTCTGGCCCGGTTAAAGCACCACCCGTGCCAACTGTTTCAGCGACCTCATACTTATACACAGGCAGCAGATTTTCTTCGCCCTGCCCAAGCGGCGGCTTGCTGGCGTCGGTATATGCGCCCGCGTTGCCACTCACGTAAAAGGTCAAGTCAACAGCGGGCACATCCAGTATCCTGGCCTGCCAGTTGATTCGGGCACGCCCCTGTGAAGGGATGTCCACTGTTTGCGTCAGGGTGACCCCTTCCAGAAGTTCAAAACCCGTGCCTTCGAGGGTGACCTCAGCGGTTTGAATTTCGCCCGTGTTGTTATTCACGACAGCGGCAAATTCCACCACATCATTCACAATCATGAAGCGGGGCGTCAGGGGGCGAATCAACAGGGGTTTGGTACTGAGCACATCCGATATGGTGGTCCCGACCAGCATCGGGCCTTCTTCGCCTGTAGTCATGCCACGTGCTACCAGACGCCAGGTTGTCAGATTATCCGGAAGTTTCAGTGTGTAAGTTGCCAGACCGTTCTCATCGGTAATTACATCCGGTTTCCAGCCGGGGGTATCGACAAATTCCTCACGAATGTCAAAAATACCTGCCTCGCCGCCGCCGCCGCCGCCGCCTTTGACCGTATCAATGATGGTCTGGGTCACTTTATCTACGGAAGCAGTCAGCGTAACACTCGTGCGAACGGATACGCCGCGCTGCGAATAGAAGTATTCCATCGGGGTTGGGCTATTGGATGGCGCAATCGTCAGCACCGCCAAATCAGTCACACTCAATCCGACCTCAGCACTGACCGGGTTACCTTCCCAATCTGTGGTTTTGACCGTGTAAGTTACTTCATCGCCGGGGCCGACAAATTCGCCTTTGGTGATGTCTACATTCGGTGTAACTTCGATATTCAGCACCAATTGTTCGGTATCCACCTGAAGCTGCGCCATACCCATACGGAACTCGGCGTAGGGTGTGTTTTCATCCACCCCCTTGACCAGCATCACTGACACAAACACATTGGGCGCAAAATCAGGGGTGATTGGCAGTTGATAAACATAGCTGTTCGTATCCATCCGAATCACTTCGTGCTGGATGAGACTCCCTCGTTCGACTGTCACCAGCGCCAGCGATTCACCCTGGAAGGGGCTGGCAATCAGAATTTCCGCCGTATCCCCAACCCTGTAATTATCAGCGTCGGTGATCAGATCAAAGCGGTTGCTGTTCTGCTGCCGCCACGAGACGTAATTCCGCCCCGTGACCCACAGGTAGGTGGACGACAGAATTTTGTTACCTTTTGCATCGCGGGTTTCGGCGTAAATTTTGTACGTACCGGCCAGCGGCGGCACAAAAGTAATCACAGCCCGCCCTTCATCGTCCGTTGTAACCGTTCCTTCGCCCTCATCAAGCGGGATTTCTTCCACTTCCCACGTCCAGACGGTGCGGCCTAACTCATCTTCTTCCTGAACCGACGACCAGCGCCGCTCGACAATGCGGTATTCCACTTCCTGTTCCGCAACAGGCTCGGATTCCCAGTCCACCACAATCACTTTGACGTTGGCGGGTTGCTCTGCCTTGCTGATGTACCGTTCTGCGCGAATACCAACATACACTTCTCCCTGGTGTACTACCACCTGGGCACGTCCGGCCACCAACTGGTCACTCTCGTCAATCACGCGGGCTTCGATGGTGTATTCCTGGCTCTGGGTGCGCGTCCCCAAATCTGCCGGGACTTCGATCACAAAACGACCCTGGTCATCCGTTGTCCCAACTCCTGTGGCGATTTGTTCACCATATTCGCCATAGGTTTCCACAGGCCCGGCGTCGTAGTTGTAGTCGCTAAAATCGTAGTATTCCTTACCCGCATAGTCAAAGAAGTAGTTGCGCGACAGCACTGACCACTCAACGGTTGCGTTGCTGACTGCGCCGCCGAAGAAATAGCGGCTTTCGACCATCATTTCAATCGTGTCGCCCTGTACAACTTCATCCTGGGCGGGGGTAGCCTCAACCTGAAACTCCGGCGCAACATATTCCGCCACATTAAAGCCCAGGCTAAATTCGCTGCGCTGGTTGCTGCTCAGTTCCGCCGAAATACGGTAATAACCAAGCGCGGCTTCACGATCCAGCATAAATTCGCCAGCAAACGAGCCCTGATCCGAAATAGGCAGCACTGTCTCGAAAACAACCTGCCCCTGGGGATCATAGATTTTGATGGGGACTTCTGCCTGTGTCGGCAGCGTGAATGTTACATCATCCTTATGCCGCACCACACCCTTAAAGTAAACCGGTTGGTCAGGACGATAAATCGGGCGGTCAGTGTACAGATAAATCGAGAGATCTTCCGGGAAGAAATCCCCATAGATGTTGAAGTTCCAGGGATCAAGACCATCAGAAAACTCACTTTGCACAAAGCCAAACGCATCCCCGCTGTCTACAACCGCATACAGGTTAGTGTAGAGCGAATCCAGATGCGGAATTTCCAGCAGGGCGATGCCGTTTTCATCAGTGTTCAGTCGGCCTATTTCGGTGCGCGAATGACCATAGAAGGTCACTTCCTGGTTAGCAACTGGCTCACCCGTCTGCAAATCTGTCACCCACGCCATCGCCTGATCGGGTGAGAATTTCAGGGTGATATTCACAGTTGCCACCACCATGACGTGCTCGATTTCATACTGTCTCACTAAATCCGGCGAGGTCAGAGTCAGGTAATAAATTCCGGGCGGCAGGGGCGGGAACTGCGCCGGATCCGGGGCAGGCATTCCTCGTTCAACCACTTCCATAAAATAGTTCTCGGTTGAGCCCTCTGCGGCCCACCCGGTGACCGGAGTCTCCCCTTCACTTTCAATCTGCCACCAGATATAGCCGTCAGCACAGATCGGCCCATCGGTAACCTTGAAAGTCACCCCTGGGTCGAGGAGTTCCACAATGCTGCCCTGCAAATTGGGCAGAGTACGCACCCGGAGCGGACGCGGATCCGTTTCGGTCACACGGGCAACATCACCCACCATCATCGTCATGGGTGGCGCATTGAGGCACTGAATATTCCGTATACCATCTCCCCCCTCCTCGCTGAGCAGCAGCAGCTCATAGCGGCGGACATTTGGCTGGCTCTGTACATTCATCGTCCAGCGTCGAATAAGATCCCGCTCAGAAGGACTCCAGGTATCACGGAACTCCCACGAATTCTCTCCCGTCAGGTGCAGCAGTGAAGTTAACTCTACGTTGTAGAGTTCCAGGTCAAGCTGCTGGACATTACGATGCGTGGAAAAAACACGGGTCGTTTCGTTGTAAGCGCTGTACAAACCCACAAAACCCGGTACATTCAGGTTAATTTCCGGCTCATAAGGGGCAGTCCGGTATCTGACCGTCATTCCTTCAGTAATCTCGTTGCCGTAAATATCCTTAATACCAGGCAGAATCGTCACGGTGTAATCGGTGCTGGGCTCGGTATCAAAAAACAGCGAGTACCGATAATCATAGTCATAATAGTAGCTGTCAAATTCACGCCAGGGCTCAGGCTCAATAGTGACTTTATCCTCCAGCGTTTCTTCGTCAATATCAGTGTTGAAATAAATACTGAAACCGCCATAGGGATAGGCTCCCTGTTCCCCATCTACCGGGCTGGTTCTGACGATTGCAGGGTAAGGGACAGTCGTAAAATGAGAAACTTCGCCCTCTCTCAACCTTGCGCCGCTCATACTGGAGGAATCAATCGCGCTCACAGTGATCCGATAATTGGTATCCAGGGTGAACGGCTCGACCGGTGTCATTGTCACCTGACGATTGCTGCTTGTCCACTTGTATGAAACAACGACCGGATTCCCGGCAGAATCCGTAATGGTTATGGCATCGTCCATAACCGCCGGATTCATCGGCTGGGTAAACTCAATGGTGATGGTGCTGTCCAACCGGACTTTAGACGAATCATCACGGGGGAAAATCGCAACAATTTCCGGAGGTGCGGTGCTGAACATCCAGACGTAATCATCTTGAAGAATCGCGCCCACCGAATCCGTTAAACCCGCCTTGATGGTGACGGTATACTCAAGGCCACCGGCCCAACCCTCTGAAGGGGTGAAGGTATAGATGGAGGTATTCAGCCACTCGCCTTCTCCCTCGACCGCCGGAACTATTTCCAGTGGGTTGACCAGGGTATCCTGCTCCTCGATGGTGACCAGCGGCACAACCGGACGGTTAAAAATAACCGTGATCACGCTGTCAGCACTAACATTGGATTCATTGTCTGTTGGGAGGACTTCCACCACTTCCAAATACCCAACGGTTTGATAAGTCAGTTTATAGGATTCTTCGAGGGTCGAGCCATCGGCAGCGCTTGCCTCGGTGGCAATCATGAATTCAAGAAGAGTATCACGTGGCCACGCTGACGCAGGGCTGACAGTTAATGCGGTGTCATCTTCCCAGGTAAGGGTGCCAATGTCGGCATCCTCCGGCGCAACAGACAGGGCGTTTTCAACACTTTCCCGATCCATCGCCTGATTAAAATAAATGGTAATCGATTGATCTAGTTGTAATTCCTCGCCCTCAAAGGGCAGGGTTTCCATGACGCGGGGAACGGCACTTTGACGCCAGGGACTCGCGCCAGCAACCGTTGCTACCCCGGCCAGCAGCAAAATCAACAAGCCGGTCCAGAGCAGGCGATTCCTCATAGTATTCTCCTTTGTTATCTTCAGTATAGAGCGAAAGCCCGACGGGGAGAAATTCGTCCGACCGATGCTTAATGAACGCCAACCTTATAAAAAAAAGACGAAAACCTGACGGCCTCGTCTTTTAGCCCTCCCTATTCATAGAATTCAGTGATTGACCGAGACCGTTTTGATGGAACGCAGCAGCATCGAAGAAGTCACTGGTTTAGACAACATCTCCACCACTCTTGGCGGCAGATTGTGATGCCGATGGTGAGCAAATCCGGTCATCGCAACTACTTTTAAATTTTCAAATTCGGGGTGCTTTTCAATATATTCCAGAACCACTGTACCTGGTGCATCCGGCAGATTCAAGTCCAGCACCACCAGGTCGGGTCGAAATTTATTGAGGGCATCAATTGCTTCAGAAGACGACTCTACCGCGACCACATCATATTCAACCTCAAGCGCTCCCTGATAAAGCCGCATGAGAGGGGTATCATCTTCCACCAGCAGAATTTTAACCATCGTTTTAGTCCCACACATTTATCTTTTAGATTAACACAGGTAGCACAAAATGTGAGAAATTTCTAACCAACCGATGAAAAATAAACGACCTCTTCGTTCTTCATGAGGTCGTTTATGGAGTTTAGGAGGGAACACTGATTTACTGTTTGCCGCGCCGCAGAAAAGCCGGAATATCCAGATCATTCGTTTCATAGACCACACGCTGCTGGAAATCATCCTGAGGATGTGGCTGCGGTTGCTGCTGCTGTGGATAATCCTGCTGCGGCGCTTGCTGCTGCGGCACTTGCTGCTGCTGGGTTGGCTGCGGCGGTTGCTGCGGTGTATATTGCTGCTGCTGTGGATAGTCCTGGTAAACAGGCTGCTGATAATAACGCTGCTGCTGTGGCTGATAATCCTGCTGCTGCACGCCCTGACGTGGACGCATCATCACCCGGTTCTGTTCAAAGCCTGTTGCAATCACCGTGATGCGAATTTCGTCGTGCATATTTTCATCAATCACGGCGCCGAAAATCAGATTTACATCCGGGTGGGCGGTTTCCTTGATGATCGCAGCAGCTTCATTCACATCGAACAGGCTCAGATCTGACCCGCCTGTGACATTAAACAAGATTCCGCGAGCGCCATCAATCGTGACATCCAGCAAGCTGCTGCTGACGGCGGCTTCTGCCGCTTTGCGAGCACGCTCCTCCCCGCCAGCACGTCCAACAGCCATCAATGCGGCGCCGCCTTCGCTCATAATGGCGCGAACATCGGCAAAGTCAAGGTTAATTAATCCGGGGACAGTAATCAGCTCAGAAATGCCTTGAATGCCCTGACGGAGCACATCATCGGCCATGCCAAACGCATTCTGCAAGCTGGATTTTTTATCGACCAACTGTAATAAACGGTCGTTGGGAATCACAATCAGGGTATCGACCTGCCCACGCAGGGCTTCAATCCCCGCTTCTGCGGCCTGAGTCCGGCGTGCCCCTTCAAAAGTAAAAGGCCGGGTCACAACCCCAATCGTCAACGATCCAAGCTCACGGGCAATCTTAGCGACGGCTGGTGTTGCGCCAGTGCCTGTGCCGCCACCCATACCGCAGGTAATAAATACCATATCGGCACCGCGCAGCACCTCATATAATTCATCAGCACTTTCTTCAGCAGCCTTGCGGCCAATTTCCGGGTTACCGCCTGCCCCTAACCCACGAGTTAATTTATCCCCAATGCGAATACGAGTTTTTGCTTTGCTTAGTTGAAGGGCCTGTGCGTCAGTATTAATAGCAACAAATTCAACACCACCCAGACCCTCGTCAATCATGCGGTTAATGGCATTACCACCGCCGCCGCCAATTCCAACAACTTTAATAACCGCATACCCGTCACCGGGGCCTCCCAAAAACGGCTGGTCTGTCATGATTTAACGTCCCTCCTAAAAAAATCTCCCCGTCCCCCCTGGGGGAACAAGTTCCTTCTAATTGTATGCCAAACCCTAAAAATGCAAAAGTCAAACGGTTAGGATTACTTAACTTTAACCCTGATCCCGTCTTATTACAAATTTTATTCATCGTCAACGGTAACAAATCGACGGAATAGTCCCCCAATTGCTTTGCCGATACCGTTCACGATCATTTCTCCGCCCCCTTTACGGCGAGGTTTATTTAATGCGGCGCGACGATCTTCCTCGATGTCCATTATTAAGCCCAACCGCAGCAGCCCGACCGACGTGCTATACGATGGATGGCGCAGCGGTTCTGCCATACCTGTGATAGCTTCCGGTTGGGCCACCCGTGCAGGCATTTGCAGCACTTTGTTAGCAACCGCTTTCATTCCCGGCAGCAGACTCGCGCCACCTGTCAGCACCACTCCTGCCGGCAGCAGCCCTTCATAGCCACTGCGCTTGACTTCCTGCAAAATCAGCTCAAACATTTCGGCCACACGGGCGTTAATAATGTCCACCAGGTCGGAACGGCGCACCTGGCTGATATGCTCTTCGCCAAATGGCTGCACAGGGAACATTTCCAGCGGCTGCACAGCACGCGGATCCGCGTGACCAAATTCCAGTTTGACTGCTTCCGCCAGCTCAAACGGCAGATTCAGAACATGCGCGATGTCATTGGTAATGTTGTAGCCACCCAGGGCAATCACACCTGTATGCCAGACTGTGCCTTCGATAAAAATCGCCAGATCAGTTGTCCCACCACCAATATCCACCAGCATCACACCGGATTCACGTTCGGTTGGGGTCAACACCACATCGCCGGAAGCGAGTGGATTAAGGATGAAACGATCAACAAATACTCCGGCAGACTCGACACATTTCGTCAGATTTTCCAGGCCGATACTATCCGAAGTGATGATATGGCTTTCAACTTCCAACCGGAAGCCATACATCCCTATCGGATTCCGCACCCCCTCCTGGTCATCCAGATTGTAACGGCGGGGAATGACATGCAGAATTTCACGTCCATGTGAGAGCGGGATCGCACGAGCTGCGTTCATCGCTTTCACAATATCTCCCATTTGTACCGGACGGCTGGAAGGAATACCGGCCATTCCCTTGCTGTTGACCGATTGGGCATGGTTGGCAGACACTGACACAAACGCGCGTCCGATTTCGTACCCGCTGCTGCGCTCCGCTTTATGGACACTGGAAGAAATGCTGGTGCTAAGGACATTCAGATCGGTGACTTTACCTTTTTTCATGCCGCGTGACGGCTCTACCCCCAGCCCGACGATATAGGTGTCGTCTTCACGAACCTCACCCACAATCGTACAGACCTTGGTGGTCCCAATATCAATCCCAACAACTAATTCGCCCATAGCATTACTCGGATTTTTGCCACAACACCGTATAAACCGGATAATCCGGATCAGACACGTCGATTTCGCCAAACTGCACGGCGCTGAAATTCTGGTTTACGATAGCTTCATACACCCGGGATTTCACATCCATATTGGAGCCTGTTCCAAACCACACCATCCACCCACGCGGATCGCGCCAGCCGAGACCCTTTTTGGGATTATACAGGAGAACATCAATGCCGGGCATTCGCGCCTTGAGCAGCAGCGCCCCATGAACGACCTCCGTGTTGACCCGAGAGGCCGCCCCCAGAAGCTCTTCGGGCACAGGTTCGTTCGGATCGTAAACAACCCGCAGCAAATCCGGTCGATCTTCACGCTGGAACATCACTAACCCGTTAATATCCAGCCAGACCCGATTATCTCCCTGCTCCCAGATAAGGGCGGGGTCACGCTCCCGCACCACAATTTGCACCATATTAGGCGGCCACCCAACCCGCACCTCTGCCGCCGCAATGTTGTTATTGGATTCCAGACGCTCCTCAACCTCTTCCTCATCCACCCAGAAAATGTGTTTCTGGGACACATCGGAAAACCGGAAAACTTCCTCTCGTGAGAGATAATTCACCCCGCCAATGGCTATGGTATCCACGTAGAACATATCCAGGGTGAAGAAGCCAATCATTAGCAGCAAGAGGCCACCAGAAAGAATACCGGATACCCAACGCCACGACACCCAGATTTTTCCAACAGGCCAGACTCGTTCCGGCGGACGACGTGTTTCAGACTGGCGTTCCTTCCGGCGTCCACTGAGCGAGCGAGCACGGGGCTCCATTTTAGTGAGGTCATCCTGAACGTCAAACGTGGGCAAGTGCAGACGACCACTGCCCCGTTTTGCTCCGCGCATGGATTCACGCCGAGTCTGGCGTGCTTCACTGCCTGGGGCAGGGGCAACGTGCTTGTCTGTCTGTTTAAGCCGCTTGCGCTCTTTGCGGCGTTTGCCGACGGATGTATTGAAAAAATCAGGCACAGTTATATGACCATGCTCTCATTGATTGTATATATACTACACTAACATTCGTTCCGTGTGCGACTAGCGCATTCTTACCAATCCCCAACCCGTTCAACTTCAAGTTCCAACTCAATGCCGAACTTTTCCTTCACGGTGCGGCGAGCCAGTTCAATAAGGAGGTTATAATCTGCTGCCATGCCACCACCCATATTGATAAAAAAATTGCCATGTAATGGGGAAATCTGCACCCCGCCGATCTGCATCCCTTTTAAACCCGCTGCATCAATCAGGCGTCCCGCAAAATCGCCAGGAGGATTTTTGAACATGCTGCCCAGGCTCGCACCAGGGGGCTGCGTTTTCTTGCGATGGGCCACAAATTCATCAGCGATACGATTGAGTTCAGCCGGATCATGACCGGGTTCAAGCTGCATCTTGGCCCGCATCACCACGTAACGTCCGCGCTGTCCTTTCAAGATGCTGTGGCGATACTCATAGTGCATCTCCTCCACAGACCATGTTTCCGTGTGGTTTCCTGGCACATTGAAAATTTCCACGCTGATCAGACTTTGAGCCATGTCACCGCCGTGCGCCCCGGCGTTATTCACCACCGCACCACCGACCGTTCCCGGCACATTCACGCCCCACTCCAGATTTTTTAATCCCTGTGCCATGCAGTTTCGCGCTAAGGTAGAAAGGTTCACGCCGCCTTCCGCAATGACAATCCCTGAATCTGGGTGAATGCTGGCATTGCGGGCATGATTAATAACCACCAGTCCGCGGATGCCCGCGTCTGAAACCAGGACATTCGCCCCACCGCCCAGAATCAACCAGGGGATTTTTGACTCATGTGCCCACCGCACTGCAAACATCAGATCTTCTAGATTTTTAACCCTCACCAGTCCTTCAGCTTTACCGCCCAACCGCGCCACTGTATACCGTGCAAGCGGTTCTTCATCATAAAACTGTTCACCGAAGCGGGTTCTGAGGGGGGTGAAGTCAAACACGCTGCCGAGTTCTCTTATTCAATACATCCAGCAGCGCCTGACCGATCCGCGGTGCGTCGCCCGCTGTCAGCAGGACGACGATGTCACCGGGTTGAACTTCTGTGGCAAGAATCTGGGCGGTTTCAAACAGGTCGCCGGAATATCTGGCATCGGGATGTCCGGTTTCCGTGATCATGGCGGCCAAGTCCTTCGAATCCGGTCCAGCGGTAAAGGCTTCTCGTGCAGCAAAAACATCAGTCACCAGGGCATGATGTGCCGATCCAAACGAATCTTTAAAACTATCGGCCAGGGCACGGGTGCGGCTGTAAGTATGTGGCTGCCAGACTGCCCAGAGAGTCCCCTGACCAATCCGTTCACGCCACGCTTTCAGGGTCAGCATAATTGCAGTGGGATGATGGGCATAATCATTCACGATTTTGACTCCCCCTACCTCACCCATCACTTCGGAACGGCGCTCCGTGCCTTTAAACTTCGCCAGGGCATCAGCAATCGCTTCAAACGGCACACCGATATGACGTGCTGCGGTAATCGCGGCCATTGCGTTGCGAACATTGTGTGTGCCAATTAACTGCAAACTGATGGGGCCAATCACCCCGCCGCCGATTTCAGCATGGCAGACGACAAAATCCGTACCGTTTTTGTCATTGGGTTTTAAATCAACCGCCCACCAGTCGGCATTCTTGTTTTCTACGCCGTAGGTCAGGACGGGCAAAAGCTGTTTGCGGCGTTCAGCCGCTAATTCTGCCGCCACGCCATCGTCAGCACAGGCAACCAGCACCCCTTCCGGCCCAAGCAACGCCACAAAGCTCTGGAATGCCGCCAGCATTTCCTGCGGGGTACGGAAAAAGTCAGGATGGTCATATTCAACATTGTTGACAACAGCGATGCTGGGATTTAACCCCAAGAACATGAGGTCATACTCATCAGCTTCAATCACAAAAAATTCGCCTGGCCCTGCACCTGCATTTGTCCCCAGATTCTTGACAACGCCGCCTACAATATAACTGGGGTCAAAACCCGCCTCTACCAGCACGTAAGCCAGCATCGCCGTCGTGGTTGTTTTACCATGAGTACCCGCGATGGCAATCGTCCGCTGCCCCTCAGTAATCGCCCGCATGAAATCACGTCGATGTACCACCTGAATTTGCTGACGCTGAGCCGCCTGTAACTCCGGGTTATCTTTCGGAATCGCAGAACTGATCAATACCAGTTCTGCTCCTTCAATGTTTTCCTCGGTATGTCCTTCATAAATGGTCACACCGTTTTCACGCAGCGCCAGCGAGAGGGCATTGAGTTTCTGGTCAGAGCCAGAAACCACATACCCATTCTCCATCAGGATACGTGCTATCGCCGACATCCCAAAACCGCTGATGCCGACAATATGGATATGCTGCCCAGGAATGAGTAAAATGTTTTCCATAAATTACCGTGCGATAATGATAATTAAGAACAAACCCGCCACCAGCCACGTCAGCAAATTAAACTGCTGCAACCAGACCAGCGGCAGACGACTGACAAAATCGGCGCTTTCCGTACCAAGTGCAGGCATCATAAATAATGGATCAAGTGGGTATTCGAGTTGATCCATAAAGTACCACAGCGACCCAACCACCAGGTATCCATTAAAACCACCCAGCAGTGCCCCTAATGACCGTGTTTGCCAGCCTTCCTGGCCAGGAAGTCTCACTTCGCCGCGCCGCCCTCGATAACGCGATGGCACAAAGGTCGTGGGGGCCTGCTGATAGGAAAAAAATGTCAGTGCAATGAGCAGCAGGGCATCAAATAGAAAGCGCAGCGTCGGATTACTTCGTCCCGCAACAAAGTCAAAAATCCACGAAAATTCGGTCAAAATGAACAGGGATAACATGATCCCCGCCAACCCGACAAACTCCTTATAAAAGCCGCGCAGATACCCTATCACGGCAAAAAACCCAATGCAGAGTCGTAAAAAAAAGGACAGTTCCATCATATGACAGCAATCAAAATAAATAAAAAGAGACCAATAACAAACAGCGTCAGAAGATTACCTTCCAGCAGCCACGACAACGGTAAATTTTCGGCTAATCCGGCACTTGTAGTTCCTGCCTGAGGGGGGGTAATGGTTTCAAGCGGGTAATTTTTGACAGCCATGAAATACCACAACGAGCCAAACACCATATAACCATTGAAACCGCCCGCCAGCGCCCCCAGCAGCTTGTTCTGCATCATGTCGCGTCCCATAAATCGTGACTCGCGCAAACTCAACCGTCCGGGAGGAGTCTGGTAGGCAAAAAATGTCACAACCAGCAAGATCACACTCTGCAAGTAAAAAAGCGACCTCAGAGGATTGTCTGCGCTGGAAGTCAGCGAGGTGAAAAATTCATCGAACTGCACCAGCGTAAACAACGCCAGCAAAACACCCGAAGCGGCGACCAGTTCTTTATCAAAGCCGCGCAAGTAGCCGATGATGGAAAACGTAAATATCGCCAACCATAAGACACTCGAAAGTTGAATCATGTCTTCCCCTTTGCAATCAACTGAGCAATATTTTCTGCACCCTGTGCGGTGCCCAGGCGGTGTACTGCTTCCCGCATCGCCTGCAATTTCACTGGGTTAGTGATCAGTCCACGAACGACTGGCACCAACTCGTCGTTCAGCTTTTCATCATCCAGCCGCACCGCCGCACCACGTTCGACCAACCAATCCGCGTTTACCTTCTGGTAGCGCCACGCATGTGGATACGGCACTAGCACGGAAGGTAACCCAAAATAGGGAAACTCGCCCAGGGTAGACGCTCCCGCCCGGCTCACCACCAGATCCGCCGCCGCCATCGCCAATCCCATCTCATGCAGATATTCAAAGAGCTGATAGTGTTGGCGAAGTTCTGGCGACAGCTTTTGATACAACCCCTGCATTTCAGGCCAGTCCAGACTACCCGTCACGTGAATTACCTGTAAATCTTGCAGCAAATTTCCAATATTCGCCATTAAAGCGCGATTAATAGACCGCGCCCCGCGACTTCCCCCGAAAACAAGCAGAGTCGGAATCGCGGTCTCCAGATGAAAATGCTGCTGGCCGGCTTCACGGGTTGCTTCCAGGACACTTTCTCGCAGCGGATAGCCCGTTGCTATCACTTTTTTGCCAGGAAAAAACGCCTGAGTAGCTTCGGTGGTCGCGGTGATGACTCTGGCAAAACGCCCCAGCACCTTGAGTGTCAGTCCCGGTTCGATATCCGGCACAAAAATCACAATAGGTACACGAAACACAGTCCCGGCCAACGCAACAGGTAAACCAACCCAGCCGCCCGTCAGAAAAACACCATTCGGGCGGAAACGCAAAAACAGGGCAACTGCTTGCAGCGTTCCAATAACCAGCAGCATCAGACTCAACAAAACACGTGGCAGGCTCACCCCATGCAAGGGTCCGGCCTGGACGGTATGATAGGTAGCAAACTGACAACCCTCGGCCTCGATCAAGTCATTTTCGAGGCCCGCAGCACTACCAACAAAATGCAGGACGAAGGTCGGATACTGCTTACGAATCCTGGCGGCGACGGCTAACGCGGGATATATGCCCCCGCCGGTACCGCCCGCCGACACTATCAGTCTCAACCGAGTCGTCCTCCTCGACTTCTACCATATCCTCTGGCACATCAAGATTGAGGATCATGCCTGCTTTGTCACGGTTCGGCGGCGTAATTCGGGATGCCTGCCTGGATACCGACAAAACCAACCCAACACCCGCCATTGCTGTCACCAAACTCGACCCGCCAAAGCTGATAAACGGCAGCGGCACACCCGTTGGCGGTACGAGGGCCGTCATAACAGCGATATTCAGCATAGCATCGTAAGCTATCCATAGGCAAACCCCTGCCGCCAGCAGGGATCCAAAGGTATCCGGCGCGCTCCGTGCAATAATAAATCCGCGATAAACCAGAATAACAAAAAGCGCCAGCACCCCCAACGATCCGACCAGCCCCAGTTCCTCACCGATCACCGCGAAAATACTGTCTGTATGGGGGAATGGCAGTCTGCCAAATTTCTGCGTGCCTTCGCCCAAACCCACACCAAACAGATTACCGTTCAAAAACGCCTCAACAGACGCCTGCACATGGTCATTGGCCTTAGTCAGGTCACGAATCGCGTCTAGGTGCTGGTCAATACGGGTGCGTGCATAAGTAATCTGGGTAGCAAGAACATAGCCAAAGCCCATGGCCCCGGCACCAATTGCCCCAAGCTGCAACCAGTCCGCCCCGGCAAGGAAGAACATGGTCAGGGTCGTGGCACCGATGCTGGCAGCCGTGCTCAGGTCAGGCTGAGAAATGATTAAAACACAGGTTGCACCTACCAGAAAGCTGAACGGCAGCAGACCATAAGTGATTTGCTTGAGGCGCTTTTGACGACTGGCGAGCCATGCCGCCATATATAACACCACCGCCAGTTTTGCAAATTCACCCGGCTGGATTGACCCCCGAAACAATGAGCGCTGTGCTGCCAGCCTCTCCTGCCCAAACCCCAACACAATCAGCAGCGAGGTAATGGTCAGTAACATGATCAGAAGGCTGTAGCGTCGCCAGATGCGATAATCTATCGCCATCAACCCGCCCATGAAAATCAGGCCAATCACGAGATTACGGAGATGACGGTTAAAAAAGTAAGTTGTGCTGCTGTCATCCGTCGCAAGATACGATGCGCTGATGCTGGCGGAATACACCATCAACAGGCCAACGGCACACAGGACAACGGCTGCCAGAAGAAAATACACATCAAAATCCAGTGTTAGAAGCCGCCGTCTGACCGATGCAACACGGGTTTCATCCAGTTGTAGGTAATGTTCGCGCATAGCTGACCTCTAAAACTCACGCTTCTGACGTTTTAATTCAGCCACTAACTGGCGGAAGTGCTCTCCGCGTTCAGCAAAATCCTTGTAAGCATCATAGGATGTACAACCAGGACTCAGCAGCACCACGTTTCCGCGTTTGGCCGTTGCAGCCGCCATTTTAACAGCTTCGGGCAAAGTCTTGACAATTTCAATTCGCTGCAACTTCCCGCCGAGATTACCCCGCCGCGCATAATTCACGTTTTCAGCAATTGCGGGGCCATGTTCCCCAAAGCACACCACTGCCTTGCAGCGTTCTACTGCCAGTCCGGCTAATTCCTGCCAGGGCAGGTTTTTATCACGCCCGCCGAGGAGCAGCACAACAGGCTCCTCAAAACTACGCAGTGCCGCCACCACACGTTCGGGCGCGGTGGCAATGCTGTCATTAATCCACTGCACACCTCCAATGGTATCAACCAGCTCAAGGCGATGTTCTACCCCCCGAAATTCGAGGATCGCCTTCCGCATGGCTTCCACGCTGATGCCTGCCGCGCCGGCTGTTGCACAGGCCGCCAGCACATTGGCGACATTATGATCGCCGCGCAGAGAGATTTCCTGCCGTTCGCAAACCACCCGCGCCGATCCACTGGGACTGCTTTCACCCACAACAGCCAGCCGCCGCCCCAGCAAAAACGCTCCATTGGAAACCATCCGTGCAGCAGAAAAATATCCCACATTGGCGGGCGCGATGTCAGCAAATGAATTTGAAATAGGATCATCTGCGTTCAGGATCACGATATCATCGCCCGCCTGATGGGTCAAAATATTGGCTTTAGCAGCGGCATAGTTTTGCATCGTTTTGTGACGGTCAAGATGGTTAGGCGTCACATTCAACACAACAGACACATCTGGACTGACATCAGCAATCTCCAACTGAAAGCTGCTCAGTTCCATAACGACAACAGCATCTTCACTGATTTCGTCCAGGTCTTCAATCAGGACATTACCAATATTGCCACCGAGCCAGGTTTTACGCCCATCGGCCTCGCACATTCTGGCAATCAGGGTGGTGGTCGTCGTTTTGCCCGCGCTACCTGTAACGCCAATCACCATTGCTGGGCAGCGTTCCAGGAACAGCACAGCATCATTGGTGATCGGAATGCTGCGCTGCATCGCGGCCTGCACGATAGGAAGCTCAAGGGGAACGCCTCCAGACACACACACCATATCGGTTTCGTTGAGCAGTTCAATCGGGTGCCCTCCCAGGGCATAACTCACATCAAAACCCAGCAAATCCAGTAAATCGTCTGCCAGGGCGCCCGCGTCCCGGTTGTCCGAAAGCGTCACCTGTGCTCCCTGAGTTGGCAGCCAGCGTGCCAGCGCTTTCCCCTGACGGGCAATACCTAACACCAGAACACGTTTTCCCTTTAAATCCATACCAGCCCTTATTCAGAAAATTCTATACTCAATAACGTACAGGATGAGGGCAGTGTAAATACCCGATAGCGCAGCCCTGTTTTGACCAGACTCAGCGCGGTTTCATCAATGACAAACTGATAATCTTCAAGGATGAGATAACGCCCCCAGACTCGTACAGGCCCAGCCACAGAAATCACCTTACCCCGCAGCAAGTCCAGCCCCAAAAGCCAGGTGCGGTAATTGGCCCCCAGGTAAATCGACCACAGCAGCAGCCCCACCAGATAACCACTAAACATACGTCCATCCCAGAACGCCTCAGAAAAAGATTGGCTGGTGGCAAAGGTAATCAGGCTCCATGCCAGCAAAATCGGAACCAGCAGCAGCAGGAGACCGCCGAAAAACACCACAAACAAACGACGCCACAACCGGCGCCGTTGAGCAGCAGTGACTTTGCCCTGCCGATTGGCCTGTAAATCTTCACCTGTGAACCTAAATGCCGAAGCAAGCGGCAGTGCTTCCATCATCATAACAATACCAGCGCAATACCCACCATCGCGGACAAAATTGCCATCAGCCAGAAGCGCTGTACCACCTGGGTTTCGCTCCAGGAGCCTTCCTCAAAATGATGATGCAGCGGGGCTTTTCGGAAAATTCGCTGCCCGTCCGTCAATCGGAAATAAGCAATCTGCAAGATGACACTCAAAATCTCTGCAACGGGAATGACCGCTATCAGGGGGAGCAAAATCCATTGTCCGGTCATCAACGAAACTGTTCCCAGTGCGGCGCCCAGCGACAGCGACCCTACATCGCCCATAAACATCTGGGCGGGTTTGGCGTTGTACCACAAAAACCCAAAACACGCCCCAACCATGATAAAACAAAACTGCACCAGAAAGGACTGCCCTTGCAGCGCGGCGATGATCCCATATGAAGCGAAAGCGGTGGCTGTAATGATCCCTGCCAAACCATCCAACCCGTCAGTGATATTGACGGCATTGGAGGTAGCGACAATGATAAAAATCGCAATGGGCACCCATAACCAGGATGGCATTTCTACCGTTGTCGGTATCAAGGGCAGCACGACCGCATCAGAAAACTGAATTTCTCCGGCGCTCATGACCCCAACAACAAATGCCGCCAGAATAACCTGTGCAGTGAACTTAGCACGCGCAGAGATGCCCTCGCCAATCGGGGCTTTCCCATGAATACCTTCGTAATCATCGTAAAAACCCAGGATCCCGAACCCAACCATCACAAACAGGGGGATGAGAATACTTTGCCCGGTCAGCCCTTCTCGGATTAACCCCGCGACATTCAAGCCCAGTGTCAGAAGCACCGCCGGAATGACGATGATTAACCCCCCGCTGGTGGGAGTCCCGGCTTTCTTTTGGTGTAAATCGCTGAGCTCATGGCGAATTTTTTTGCCCCATTTTTTCAGGTGTAAAATCTCGATAAACGGGCCGCCCCACATCACCACCAGGATAAAGGTGAAGCCTCCCAGTGACAGGGCAAAAGGTAAATCACGCAGTTCTCCGGGCATGGGCTATCTCACGTAATCACGGGAAAAAGGATCACCGCCCGTTTGATTCAACTGCAAACGAATATTGTCCGGTGGAATCTCCATTAACACCACCAGACGGCGCATCAGAAGATTAAAGGTTGGCGCAGCAGTCAGGCTTCCCCAGTACTGGTCAGGACGGTCAAGCACGACAATCGCGGAAATAATCGGGTCATCGGCAGGCAAAAATCCTACAAATGAAGCCCACGAATCTGTTACAGAGTATCCCCCTGGGGTTGGCTGCTGAGCGGTTCCAGTTTTACCCGCCACCGTATAGCCTTCAATTGCCCCCCGCTCATCATATTCGCCCGCCTGGACTGTATCAACCATGATATCGGTTATCGCATTGGCAACTTCTTCAGAAATTGGCCGCCCCACCGGATTTGGCTGCGTTTCAAAACGGTAGGGGCCATCGTATCGCACCTTCACAATATGTGGCTGCATCATCAGGCCATCGTTGGCAATCGTGTTCACCGCATTCAGCATTTGCAGCGGTGTGGCGGAAATCCCCTGGCCGTAACTGACATTCAAAAAATCGGCTTCGCTCCAACGTGGGCTGCTCGGCAGGTTGACAATACCGCCTTCTTCGCCTTCCATATCAACCCCTGTAGGCTTGCCAAAACCGAAACTTTGCAGCAGAGGATACACCTTAGCAGGCCCGATAATCGAATACCAGGTGGCGGTACATGTATTCAACGACTTGATAATACAATTTCTAAAGTCCACGTTCCCTTTGGCAACCCGATCCGAGTCGCAAATGGTGACGCCAGCCATTTCCATGCAGCCCGTGTTGTTATATGTCCAGTTCAAATCCAACCCAGCCTCATTGACCTGAAGCGCAATGGAGGCGGTCACAACTTTCATCACGCTACCGGGTTCAAAGGTAAACCCAATCGCTGGGTTATAGACAAAACCGGCCTTCCCTGAAAGCTCCGGCACATCCTCAACTTCAAACGGCGGCCAGGACTGCATTCCCAGGATTTCTCCGGTGCGTGGATTCATCACGATAATGGTGCCGCCTTCAGCATGGTAGGTCTGGATAGCTTCTTGCAGCACTTCCGTCACCACAAACTGAATATCACGGTCAATCGTCAGCACCAGACTTTGTCCGTCACTGGCTTCAGGTCGTTCGGAAAGTTCGTAAATCGTGCCGGAGGTTTCGATTTCACGAGCGGTTCCTGCTAACACACGGTCATACTGACCTTCGACCCCAAAGAAGCCTTCCTCGCTGTAATTGACGAAGCCCACCACCTGCGCGGTGAGATAATCCTGCGGATAAGAACGCAGAGGAATCGGCTCAATCGTTACCCCGTTAATGTCCAAATCTTCGATCACTCGCGCCGTTGCGTCACTGATTGGGCCAGCCAGAAATACAAATTGGGGAAAAACCCCATTCAAATCAGGCTGAAGCCTACGATAAATATCAGCCTCATTCAGGTTTAACACAGCGGCAAGCTGGGTGGCGGCTTCCCGGCGGTCCACCACCAGAGAAGGGCTGACCCCCACGCGATATTCAAACGAATTAACCGCCAACACCACCATATCCCGGTCGTAAATTTGCCCACGATTAGGATTAATTCGTTCGGTGTAAATGCCACGTGTGCTGGCGCTTTCTTCAAACTGCGTGATGGAAGGATTCAGCCGGAACTGGAACGAAAGCAACTGCCCCAGCAACAGCGCGGATAGGACAGCCAGCCAGATGAGGACAATTGGCGAGCGTCTATTAATAATCTCCATAACTCTCTACTCCTGCCCCCATTTTTCAAATAAATCCTGTAAGGCATCTATTTGCCGTTGCAGCCAGCCCGCGAAGTTGTCCTCGTAGACCAACGGCGTCGGTGAAATTTGAATCGGCGTAATGGTCGGGCCAACCAGATCAAACACATACCCCTCGACAACCAGATATTGAATATCCTCTGGCGCTGCGGTGACAAACCCCAGCGTTTCTGCCCGTTGAATCAGATTCGGGATGCTGTACAGTTCCGCATTTTCGGCCTTAATCGCCTCGTTTTCACGTTGAATGCGGTCACGTCGTTCCCGTAGTTGCTGAATTTCGCGCACCGTGCTCACGTTAGTGGTCGCCTGCACCAGGTACAGTGCCCCAATAATCATCGCCACGACCACAAACAACGCCATTACAGCGATAAACTGCTGGCGTTCACGCTGGCCGCCCTTATACAGGGGTTGGCGTAGTTGGCGTCGGCGATTCGGGTCGTCTAACATATTATATCCCTGAGAACTAAGCTGTGCATTCCAGTGCAAGCATGTGAAGATTATATTATCGGTTCACGGGCAAAGGAAAAGGGCGTGTTTTATCTACGCACGTTGAAAAATCCGGCAATGTATCATGGACATCAGCGCCAACCGGATTTTTTTGAGGGCTGGTACTTCAAAATTATAGATGCAACAGGAGACCAACGCTATGCAGTCATTCCCGGAATCTTTAAGCACAAGAATCCTGCTGAATCTCACGCCTTTGTACAGATTTTAGATGGCATCACCGGGAAATCCACCTACCATCGCTATGATGTCAGTGAATTCTGGGCATCGAAAACTGATTTTGAGGTGAGAGTCGGCAGAAATCGATTCAAGAGGGATGCAATTTCACTGGACATCACCAGCTCCGACCGCCAGATCATGGGAACGCTGCGGTTTGAAAATTTAACCCCCTGGCCGCATTCACTGTTCGCGCCCGGCGTGATGGGACCATTCGCTTATCTCCCCTTCATGGAGTGCAATCATGGTGTCGTTAGCATTGACCACGCCATCCGGGGGGAATTAACGGTGAATGACACCACAATCGACTTTAGCGGGGGACGCGGCTATATTGAAAAAGACTGGGGGGCATCATTCCCCAGCGGATATATCTGGGTCCAAACCAATCATTTTGAGCAGCCCGGCACCTGTCTGATGGTATCGATTGCCATGATCCCCAATTTTGGTTTTACATTTCGCGGATTTCTTTCTGGTTTCTGGCACAGCGGCACCCTCTATCGCTTTGCGACCTACACTGGTGCACGGATCGATCATCTACATCTGACGGATACCAACGTCCAATGGCAGTTGATAGGCCGGACAAACGGCGTAAAATACCGTCTGGAGGTGAACGCTGAACGTGCAAGCGGTGGTCTGCTTAAAGCACCATATCGCGTAGGGATGCTGGAGCGTGTGGTAGAGAGTTTAACTGCCACTGCCAAGGTGCGCCTCCTCAAACTCAACGGGCAACACGAAACACTGATTTTCCAGGGCACAGGCCGCTATGCAGGGCTCGAAGTAGCCGGAAATTTAGACCCTCTGCTGGATGAAGACTTACGGAAGGAAAGGTAAATGCCGCCAGAAATCAAAGATCTTGCGACACTGTTTCTCGAAGTCGGGCGGCTAGACCCGCAGCACAGCCTATACCTAAACGAAGAAGCCCCTTATGGCAAAAACAGCCTGTGTATGGTGGTTAATAATAACTCAGAAGAAAAGGGCTTCGCCGCAGAAAACGGCTTTTACCCGATCTTTGAGATCGCAACCGTACAAAAAATCGTCATTGAAGCCAGCAATCGCCTTCCTGATATTACGCTGGATGAACTGATTGAAGCATTCAATTTTTATTACGAAGAACACGATTTCATTTAGGCCTGAACGCGGGGCAGAGTAACAGTGAAGGTCGAACCGATATTTTCCTGGCTCTCGTAAGAGACCGCCCCCCCGTGCAGTTCAGTATAGGTTTTTACGATTGACAACCCTAACCCGGTTCCAGGGATGCCGTTGACGTTGTGTCCACGATGGAAGGCCTGGAAAATCTGTTCACCCAGCGGAATTCCCATGCCCTGGTCGTGGATTTTTATTAAGATATGGTCTGCCTGTTCATTGACTTCCAGCATAACTTCCTGGTCATCTGACGAATACTTAATGGCGTTGGACAGAAGATTGGAAAGGATATGATCCAGGAGAATCGGATCAAGCATGATGGGCTGATTTTGGCCGATGTAAGAAAACCGGATACGCCGCCTGTCTTCGAATTGTTCAGCCACCCGCCGACAAAAATCATGGACTTGCAAGGGTTCAGGTTTAAAAATGACCTGACCGGCCTCCACCCGACCAAGCGCCATTATCTGCTCGATCATCGTTTCGAGACGATGAAGACTCTCCCTCAAACGTGCAAAATGCTTCGTTTTGGGCGCACTGATCTGCTGGCAGTAAATTTCCAGGGCATCAACCGTCAGCCGTATGGCGTTGAGAGGATTCCGAAAATCATGAGTAATCATCGTGATAAAGGTGTTTTTAAGTTTTCTGAGCTCCTTTTCTTTTTCAAGTTCGGATCGCAGTTTTTCCGCTTTTCGGGCCGATTCCTCTAGCTGCTTGCGTTCTCGGATGTCTGTTATCACGGCCATGATGAGCACACCTTTGCTGCTGGGGATGTAACTTAACCCGATTTCCACCGGAATCTGCCCCCCGTCTTTTCGCAGCGCCACCAGATCAATCCCCTGCCCCATCTGCCGGGTGCGGGGGGTGGCAAGGAATTTTTCAACCATCAGGCTGTGTCGCTCCCGGTACTGGGGGGGAAGTAAAATATCGAGGGATTGCCCAAGAAGCTCGTCGCCGTTATAGCCTAAAACTTCCAGCACACGTTCATTGACCAGCACAATTTTTGACTGGCTATCAATCAGCAGAATAGCCTGAGGCGCCGCATCAAACAACGAAAGAATACTTTTTTCATCCTCAAATGCCGAATACAGGAAATCAAAATTCCCTTTCATAACTGCGCGTGCCTCACCCCTGCTAATGATGTTATACAAGTCACGTGCTATGAAGTTATCTACCGAGTATAGTGTATTATTTAGTTTAGTATATTTGATTTCTGAATCCGGCAACTGACGCTAACAAAAAACAAACGAACTTCGAATATGTACACAGCACCAGATCACATCCAGCATATTTTGCGCCATCTTCCCACCAGCACGGGCGTCTATCAGATGCTCAACAAAAAAGGGCGTGTTATTTACGTCGGAAAGGCCAAAAGCCTTCGCAACCGTGTGCGCTCGTACTTCCAGCCCAGCAACCGCGATCCCAAGGTGATACAAATGCGGGAGCAAATCGAGGACATCAAAATAATCATCCTCGAAAACGAGCTGATGGCGCTGAACACCGAAGCCCAGTTAATCAATGCCCATCGCCCGCGGTTTAACGTCATCTGGAAGGATGACAAACGTTACCCGTATATTGTCATCCGGTTGAAGGATGATTTTCCAAAGGTAGAACTCACCCGCCGCATTAACCGCCGAGATGGGAACCGTTATTTTGGACCCTATGCGTCGGTGTGGGCGCTGCGAAACAGCCTGGAAGCCCTGCGGCGGGCCTTTCCCTTTCTGACCTGTGATCGTGACATCACGGGGCAGGATGAGCGTGCCTGTCTGTACTATGATATTCACCTGTGCGGCGGGCCGTGTATCGGGAAACAAACCAAGAATGAATATCGTGCCAGTATCGAAGGACTGATGGATGTACTAGAAGGCGGTGGTTCTGACATCATTGACGACTTAAAGATCAAGATGGAGGCAGCGGCGGACAACTTGGATTTTGAGCGTGCCGCCATTCTGCGTGACAGGGTAAAAGCCTTAGAGAGCGTCATGACCCGCCAATATCTGGTCACATCGCCGGACACAAACTGCGATGTGCTGGGCCTAGGCAAGGATACTTATCACGCGCTGATTCAACTCTTTATCATCCGCAAGGGCCGCATGATTGCCAGCGAATCCTTCCCTCTGGAAAATATCGAATTCGAACAGGCAGCCGACATTATCGGCAGTTTCATTACACAGTATTACAACGAGGCAGGAATCGTTCCCCCGGAAATTATCCTGCCAGAAATGCCAACCGACTCGAAAGTCCTGACCGCGTGGCTGCAAGAAAAACGGGAGGGAAAATCGGTCAAGCTGACCGTGCCGCAGCGTGGCGAAAAGCGCAAGCTCATTACCCGCGCCACCGAAACCGCCAAAGAACAATTGAATCTGCTGGAGGCACAGTGGGCAAATGACACGGTGCGGCAGGAAAACGCGCTGAAAGACCTTCAGGATGTGCTGAAACTTCCTGGCCCACCCAACCGGATCGAATGTTACGACATCAGCACCTTACAGGGAACATCGACTATTGCCAGCCGGGTTGTATTTGTGCAGGGGGCACCTCGCAAAAGTGAATACCGCAAATTCAACATCAAAACGGTTGCCCACGAAGGCCCGGATGACTTCGCCTCCATGCGCGAGGCACTCACCCGCCGCTTTAAACGCTATGTTGATGGCCTGACTGAAGATGCAGTCCTCGCACCTGGCAAAAAAGATAATGATGAAACCTGGCGCATTCTACCGGATCTGCTCTTGATCGACGGGGGCAAAGGACAGTTGAATATTGCTGTCGAAGTGCTGGATGAGTTTCACCTGCGCGACCAGGTGCCTGTCGCCAGCCTCGCCAAACGAATCGAGGAGATTTTTGTCCCTGGGCAGCCAGAGTCCATCATTCTGCCCCGCAGCCACAGCGCCCTCCAACTCCTGCAAAGGGCACGAGATGAAGCGCACCGCTTTGCTGTAACGGCAAATCGCTCGCAGCGCCAGAAAAAAGGGCTGGTCAGCCAGCTAGAAACAATTCCCGGAGTGGGGCCCGCTCGTCGAAAAGCCCTGCTCAAGGCCTTTAACAATGACATCAATGCTATTCGGGAAGCCACAGTTGAGCAGTTGACTCAAATATCGGGCATCACACAGGAGATCGCACAGGCAATTAAAGCACATCTATGACAGGCTGCTATGGTCTGCTGGGGATTCTTTTTATTGGCATCAGCACTGTTGATCTAATCACAGTGATCCAGTTTTACCTGGGACACCGCCGTGACCTGTACTTCGCCAATCGTTCCGGGCGCAAATGGGATGAGCGAGCACGGCATGGGATTGGCTTTTTGCTGGTCGGAATCAGTATTCTGCTCACCAGCCTGCTGGGGTCACGCTATTACGGTTTGATTCACGTAACAACGCTCCTGATTCTGATTTTCTGGTTCACCTCCTCGTTTTACATCATTTCTTTCCTTAGACCAGCATGGGTCAGGGAATTCGAGACCGGGCGCTCCACCGTTGAAATCCAGCGCATTCACCAGCAGGGAACCAAATACCTCGAACGTTTCCCGAAAACCTTCCCTCTTATCATCAACAACCATTCCGGTTGGGATGTGTGGATTATGACGGTCATTTAGCCCTGACCGTGTATTATGAATAATGGGGAGATCATGCTTATACAGAATATCTACTACGCCTTTATCGGAATTGTGGCGGCGGCTCTGGGCGGAAATGAAGTTCTGATGGCCGTGCAGTTTTACTTCGGGCGGCGACGGGAACTCTACTTTAAAACAGGACGGGAATGGGACATCCGGGCGCGGGATGGGGTAGGACTGCTGCTGGTCGGAATCGGGCTGTTTTTTGGATTCCTGTTCAACAACATGGGTTTTATGCTGTCCATTCCCTGCTTTTTTGTTCCCATCTGGTTTTCTGTTGCGTCATGGCTGATGAACCTGCGCCCCCCTAACTGGGTTTATCATTTTGAAAAAGGACGGGCTGGTAACGAGTTGGAATACATCAAACAGCGCGGCGCGGAACTGCTGCTGCGCTATCCCAAAACCTTTCCCCGGATCATTAACAACCCGGACGGCTGGGAAACCTGGGTGATGACCATCATTTAGCCAAAAAGATGATAAAGCTCCTGCTCACAATGAGGATCAATCACGATGGTCAGCACGTCGCCGATTTTGAGGGATGTGCTGCCCTGTGGCACTATCACTTTATGATCGCGTCGTACCGAAGCAATCACACACTGCGGCGGCCAGTGGACATCTTTTACCTGCTTACCGGCAATTGGAGAAGCTGCTTTGACCCGCAGTTCCAGAATGCTTTCATCCACCAGATTGTGCAGGCGTACCTGATTTTGCACATACTGGCTTTCCCATTTCCGGGCAATCGCCAGACTATATCCTTCCATGATGCTGCTGCGCTGTAAGATGCCAAGAATCTGGCGGGGATTGTTTTCGGCCACAACAGGCAAATAGCGGTAACGATATTTTGCCATCAGCCGAATCGCAACCCAGACTGGTTCCTGAGGTGTAACAGCTACCACTTCCGGCGTATATATGTCCTTTACTTTCCATTTTTCGATGTCATCCTGATGGATTTCATAGGCATTTTGCAAGTCAGTCAGGGTGACAATACCCAGCAGATATTCTCCATCCAATGAAACACACAGGGCACGGGTATTAAACTCGCGGAATTTCTGACGCAGCTCGGTCAGCGTCGCGTCCGGAGAAATGGTTGGGGCGGGCACGGTCATCACCTCGGCAATTTTGATTGCCTGCATCAGGTCAATATCCCGGCCCTGCTGGGGCTCGATGCCGTGTTTCCGTAAGCTACGAGTATAAATCCCATCGGGTTCCACCTGTTCCGCCAGTGCCACACATACCACTGTTGTCAGCAAAATTGGCAGAATCAGGCGATAGTCATTGGTCAGTTCAAAAATCAGCAGAATCGCCGTGATTGGCGCACGGACCACCCCTGCCATCACAGCCGCCATACCCGCAATCGCATATCCTGCCGGGTCACCGACTGATTCAATCGCGGCAAATTCATTCACGATCCGCCCGTAAGCTCCGCCCAGCATCGCACCAACGAACAAGGCCGGGGCAAAAATCCCACCGACAAAACCACCTGCCATACTGACACTGGTCATGACGATTTTTGCGATCACCAGAGCAACGAGCAAGCGCACGGTGAAATCGCCACCACCAGTATTCAGAACCTCGTTCATCGTTTCGCGCCCCGGCCCCATAATCTGCGGGTAGTACACGGCAACAATGGCAACCAACACTCCCGCCAGAGCCGTTTTGAAAGGGCGCGGTACCTTTAATCTGTGCCACAGATCATGCTGAAAAAAGACAAGGCGCATGAAGCCGACTGAAACCGGCGCAGCAACCGCCCCAAGAAATATATAAAACGGAATTTCCAGAGGACCACCAAGCTCATAAGCACGGATACCGAGTTCTGGGTGCCCCGACTCGACGCTCTGGGTAAACACAGACGAAATCACCGCCGAAAGGACGACCAAACCAAATGAGGCGGTCGTAAATTCCGCGAGAATAACCTCCAGCGCGAAAAAAATTCCGGCTAATGGGGCATTAAAAGCAGCCGCAATTGCGCTGGCTGCACCGGCGGACACCAGCAGACGCGTTCTTTCCTCGGTTAGCCGTAACCGCTGCCCAAAAAACGAGCCCAGGTTGCTTCCAATCTGCACACTGGGGTCTTCCGGCCCTACTGATGCTCCTGCCCCCAGAGACAGGGCCGCGCAAAAAGCTTTGACAGGAATACGACGATAGGGCAGCCGCCCGCCGGAGGTTATTTCGGCTTCAAGGATGCCCGCCACACCATGATGCCGTTCCTCGCCGACGAAGATGTGCATCAGAAGGCCAACAATCACACCGGCCAGGGGTAAAACGATGACAATGCCCCAGTCGCCCAGCCCAAGTTCATGCACCATCGCTTCCCGAAAATGCTCGTGGAAAGCCTCGATCCCGATCCGAAAAACCCAGACGCCAATGCCTGTGCTCAGGCCGACCAGCACACCGAGGGCAACCAGGAGTGTATTTTCGGAAAGCTGAAAAGTTCTGACACGTCTGATAGATTTCGAAAGCTGCATGAGGTCTTAGAATTGCTGTACCTGCGATGCCGCCTATCTTAAGCCTCAAAATCTAAAGATGCAACCGCTATAAAAAAGTCGAGGTGATTCAATCACCCCGACAACCACGATGAGACAAGAAATGGAAGTCATATCATCTTTGTATTGATACGATAACGGGTATCATCCGGTTCAAAATGGCTCCTGGTAAGAGGAGGTTTAGGACGGCGAAACCGCGTCACCATGTACGTTAACCACCACGCCCGCCTGGGCTTCCAGATGTGAACCCACTGTGACCAGCACTTTGCCCACTTTTGCGATGACCACTTTATGGGCGGGGATGGTATTTTCTCTTGCTTCCTGTGCCAGCCGTTCCTGTTCAGCACGCCGCATCATTTCTTCATTCCGTGCTTTCATGACCGCAAAATCGTTTGGGTTCAGCATGGTATTTTGCCTTTCCTGTTTTTACTTCCCTAACAAGAAAACTTCCAGAGCGCGGAGCATATCATGCGCCCGTTCGGTATTCAAACGGTAGCATTTTGCCCCCTGCTTGGTGCGCTCGGTCAGGTAGCCAGTTGCGCTTAGCTGGCGCAGATGCCGAGAGGCAGCGGATTGGCTAAGCTCCAACGTGTTCATGATGTCTTGGGCAAACAATTCCTCGCCACCCGTCAGCAGTTCCAGAATCCGCAGGCGAGTATCATCTGCCAGAGCATTAAGACGAACCAGCATTTCAGAGCGGCTGAGTTCAGGCGAACGGCTTTTCACCCCCTCTGGTACACGCGCCCCAAACAGCACCCAAACTTCATCCCCAAACCCAAAGGCGCTCACGTAGGGTGCAATGTAACTTAACGGCACAAAATTCACGCGGGCAGCCGCCTCAATCATGTCCGCAAAATGGGTAGAACTCAGATCACGCCCAGTGACAACGCGCGACGCTTCCATCCCGCTGAGGCCGGACAAATCCACATTTTTGAAGGCAGTGACACTTTCCTGAAGCAACGGAAGCGCCCGGTCTGTACTGTCCTGCAAAAGCTCATCCCACATCAACTGCAAATGGGTGATCACCAAGGTTTTCATCGCAGGCGGATCATTCAGCAGCATATGAATTTCCCGCAGCATTTCCAGGTTAAATTCTTCGTGTTTATCAAACTGCTTCAGATAGGCTGCGTACTGGTCAAAATCGGTCAGGAGCGCAGCCGGGTCAGGCCTGTCAAGAATGATGTTTTCTTCTTTGGCATACTTGATTGTGTAATCACACAGTATGTTCAGCGCGGCATCCCGCATTTCCACCGGGTCCTGACGAGACAGGTCATCCACAAAGGTGAGATAGGACGAATAGTGTTTTTGAGGCTTAATCACACCCCAGAAGCCCTCTACAACTTTCCGATTCTGCTCCAGCAATTCCGGTGAAATCGACTGCGCCAGATGTAGCAGGCGTTCATTGATCCCGGAATACTTGTCATAGTCGTGGAGCAAAAAAACCAAATTCAGGGCTTCCCAGAATGGGCTGAGCACGACTTCATAAGTTTTGACCTGTGGTGCAAGAATAAAATCTTTGTCTGCCATCTCTATCTCACTTTACCCACTTTAGCGGGTAACATGACTAAAATATAACACGGACGATGATTGCTGTCAAGCGTCTTATTCACTTTAGCGGGTAAGGCGCATAACTCAATACGGCAAATCACGGCGGGGCCGCAGTTTTAACCGTCGAACAAACAGGTTGTAAATCACAAACGCTTCACCCACAGAGGCTGCATCACGGACAGCGTCCAGAATCAGGCTGCGCTCTATCACAACTTTAGCATCAAAAAACCAATACAAGCTCATCAGCGGTGAAACCAGAATTTGCGGCTGCCCGGCAGCAGGATACATATGGACGTTACCAAATTCCCCATGCACCGCTGGAATAATCCGTGTGCTAATGTGGCTTTTCTGGTGGTCAGGTTTTTCCCACACATAGCGGCACGCCTGCTCATACCATTGAAAGACCCCCGGCTTTTGCCAGCCCTGCCATGTTTTCCAGTGCATGATAGTGGCAAAGTCCCTCCTCCACTTCTGACCCGAAACCCGCACAGACCAGCATTTTTTACTGGAATCTCAAGCGGTTCAACCGCCGCCAGCGAAGCGGTAGTTTTTCTCCAGTTCCACAGCGCCAGACTTGCCGAACATCCATATGGTCACATCGTCACCTCGGACTGTATTGAACCATTCCGCCAGGTAACCTTCCGCAAAATATGGGAACTTCGGGCCACCTGCATTTTCATACGGCATGTCTCCTGGCGAATGCACACACGATAGCATGTTTTGGGGCAAGATTAAAAATTTCGCTGGTCATCCGGTACGAGGCACACATTTGTGCTAGAATACCTCCACTTCGCAAATTCAATTTGACCGAGTTTTGCCGCATGTGTCAGGACAATAAAGACTTCGTGCATCTGCATCTGCACACGGAATATTCCCTGTTAGATGGATTTGCGCGTATTAACCGCGCCGTCAAACGCACCAAAGAACTGGGGATGCCCGCCCTGGCAATCACCGATCATGGCACGATGTTTGGAGTCATTGATTTTTACCGGGCTTGCAAACAAGCGGAAATCAAACCCATTCTTGGGGTAGAGGCTTATCTCGCGCCCGGCAGCATGGAAGGCCGCGACCCCAATAAGGACAGCAAGCCATATCACATGCTTCTGCTGGCGAAGAATAATGTTGGTTATAAAAATCTGCTGCGCCTGAGTTCCGAAGCCCAGTTGCGCGGTTACTACTATCGCCCGCGCATTGATAAGGAACTGATGGCAGCATGTGCCGAGGGCTTGATTGCAACAAGTGGCTGCCTGGCAGCAGAAATCCCACGCATGATCGAAGAAGGCAGAGAAGAGCGGGCGCGAGAACTCATCGGCTGGTATCAGGATGTCTTCGGGAAAGACAACTTTTTCCTGGAATTGCAGGCGCATGACATTCCACAGTTAGACGTGCTCAATAACTGGCTGATTCAGAATTCAAAGTATGCCAATGTGCCGCTGGTTGCCACTAACGACGTACATTACGTGAATGCCAGCGAATATGAAACCCACGACACCTTGCTGTGCATCCAGACGGGCAACCTCAAACACGAACAAAACCGCCTGAGAATGACGGATAATTCGTATTTTCTGCGATCTCAGGCCGAAATGTGGGCACTTTTCGGAGATTCTGCGCCGGATGCGCTGTGTAATACACTGTTGATTGCTGAAATGTGCGACGTTGATCTGGATGAGAAGCAGTATCACCTGCCAATTTTCCCCGTGCCGCCCCAGTTTGAGCACGAAGGTGCCTATTTGCGTGCCCTATGTGAACAGGGCATCCAGTGGCGTTTTGGGGATCGGGCAAACGACCCGCGCATTGTGGAACGCTTGAATCACGAACTGAACATTATTCACACGATGGGTTTTGATTCCTATTTTTTGATCGTGTGGGATTTATGCGAGTTTGCACGGCGGGCGGACATCTGGTGGAATGTACGCGGGTCAGGCGCGGGCAGTGTGGTCGCCTATGCGCTTGGCATCACCAACCTTGATCCCCTGGAAAATGGCCTCATTTTTGAACGCTTCCTGAACCCAGGCCGCGTGACCATGCCGGACATTGACCTCGACTACCCAGAAGATCGCCGTGCCGAAATGATCGAATACTGCACGCGCAAATATGGAGAAGACAAAGTTGCCGCCATTATTACCTTTGGGACACTCGGCGCAAAGGCTGCGATTCGGGATGTGGGGCGTGCCCTGGATATAGAGCTTGTTCACGTTGACCGCATCGCTCGTACCATCCCGACCATCGCGGGTAAAAGCCTGAAAATCCCCGAAATGCTGGGGGATGATCCGGAAAAACAGAATATTGAACTGAAGCAGGTTTACGACAGCGATCCCACTGCCCGCCAGATTATTGATACCGCCAAAGAAATCGAAGGCGTCCCACGCCATGCCAGTACCCATGCGGCAGGTGTCATCATCGCGGATAAGCCCCTGGTGGAGTATCTTCCTTTGCATCGGCCAACCAAAGGTACGGCGGAGGATAATCCGGTCAAAATGGTCACACAGTTTCCGATGGAAACCGCAGAATCGATAGGGCTGCTCAAAGTAGACTTCCTCGGTCTCTCTACCCTGACCATTTTGAGGAAGGCGTGTGATCTGATCGAAAAATATCACAACATCAAGTATACAATGGACAACATCCCCTATAAGCCCGACCCTAACGACCCCGAAATTACACGCAAGGTCGAGCAGATGTTTGAGATGATGGGACGCGGCGAAACGGTGGGCGTGTTCCAACTAGAAAGCAGCGGGATGCGGCAAATGCTGACCGGGATGCGCCCGAAAACATTTGAGCACGTCATCGCCGGAATCTCGCTCTATCGGCCCGGCCCGATGGAATATATTCCAAAGTACAATGCCCGAATGCATGGCCTTGAACCTGTGGTTTACCATCACCCCAAATTGGAAAATATCATCGGCAATACATACGCGATCATTGTCTATCAAGAACAGATTATGCAAATCGCTGCCGAGTTATTCGGGTATGCACTGGGCGAAGCGGACATGATGCGCCGGGCAGTTTCCAAGAAAAAGGAAAAAGACCTCCTCCAGCACCGCCAGATTTTTGTTGAGCGGGGCCCGGAATTTGGCGTATCACCAGACCAGGCCAATGCCATTTTTGATGACATCGCCTTTTTTGCCCGCTATGGCTTTAACAAATGTGTAGTCGCCAGCACAGAAATTATTGATGCGGATACCGGACGTGTGCATACCATTGGCGACCTGGTGACAGGCGCAGCAGATTTTAGCCACACGCTGACCCTGGATACCGAAAATCTGCGCCTGAAGGCTGGTAAAATCACGACAGTTATGACAAACGGAGTTCGTCCCGTTTACCGACTCACAACCCGAACCGGACGCCAGATTGAAACGACTGCTAACCATCCCTTTTATACACAGGCAGGCTGGCGTATGTTAGGCGAACTTCAGGCAGGCACCCCCATCGCTGTCCCTGCTTTGCTGCCTCTTGAGGGCCATTACGAGCCTGACGAAAGTGCCCTGTATGAGCTCGCTCAGAGGGCTGCCGAAATTCCAGATGAGGCTTTTTCCCTGAGTCCTCTGTCCCTCCAATTGTTCATGAATATCCTCTGGGGTGATGCCCCTGTTTATCAGGTAACGTCTCAGAAGACGGCTCATCAGATTCAACACCTGCTGCTGCGCTTAAACCGGGTGAGCCAAATCGCTGCTGTTGAAGCTGGATATGAGATTCGCCTTCTTGAAACGACGCAGCCTGAAAATGATATCTATTGGGACACCATTACGGCCATCGAGTACATCGGCGAACAGGAAACTTACGACCTGACGATTGAAGATTCGCATAATTTTGTTGCGAACGACATCATCGTGCACAATTCTCATGCCGCCGATTACGCGGTAATTAGCTGCCAGACCGCCTATCTAAAATGCCACTACCCGCATGAGTTTATGACGGCGCTCATGTCGGTCTATTTCGATGATTCCGCCAAACTGGGGTTGTTCATTGAAGACTGCCGCCGCATTGGAATCCATATTTTGCAGCCGGACGTGAATGCCTCACAGCTCGATTTTTCCATTGAAGAATGGAAGGATGGGTCAAGGCATATCCGGTTCGGGTTGGGCGCGATCAAAAATGTGGGAGTGGGCGCGGTCGAGTACCTGCTGCAATGTCGCCAGGACACGCCTTTCGCAGATCTGGACGATTTCCTCAAACGCTGTGACATGCGCCATTTTGGTAAACGCGCCCTGGAATCGTGTATCAAAGTTGGGGCACTGGACAGCTTTGCGGATCGAGGTCATCTGCTGGCAAACTTAGACCAGTTGATGGCCTACAGTACCAACTACCACAAAAATGCGGAAACAGGTCAGGTGAGCATGTTTGACCTGATCGGCAGCGGCGGGGGATCGGCAGGCTCGGTGTATAGTACAATGACCGAACAAGCATCTGCGGACTGGGACAGACGGGAACAACTGCGCTGGGAACGGGAATTAATTGGAATCTATGTCTCCGATCATCCTCTGAGTACAATCTGGCCCAAGATACAGTCGTTTATCAGCCACACCTCCTCTGAGTTAAACGAGCAGCACGAGCAGATCGTCGGTGCGGGAGTACGGGTTGCGGGGTTAATTACCGACATTCGGAAGCTGTACACCAAGAAAAATGATCCTATGGCGATCCTGACCCTGGAAGACATTCAGGGAAGCATTTCGGTTGTCATGTTTCCACGGGTCTGGCGAGAAACCGAAGAACGCGGTGAGATTGACATCGCGCTGGATAAAGTTCTGCTGGTTAATGGCAAAGCAGATAAGCGGGGCAGTGATATGCAGGTTATTGCGGAGAGTGTGAGCCAAAAATTTGACCTCAGCGAGGCAGAGGGAATACAGCCAACCCTGCCCCACCACTTCCCGTCTTATCTGACCGAGCCGGAAGAAGACACGGTGGACGAAGATACGGGCGAGCGCATTGAGCAAGTTGAACCCGAACCCCCGCCGCGTGAACCGATGGTCATGGCGCAGACTGCCGGAGCAAATGTGCTGGTTATTCCCCAGATTGAGCCGCAGCTTGGGGCCGATTCTGAGCCGCCGGATTTCCCCGCGTTTACAGATGATGACGCACCGCCGGAGGCCTTCTGGGATGAACCGCCGCGCCCGCCCAAAATCAAAAACCCTGACTCGCGTATTGACAGGGGTACCAATCGGCTGAAACCGCCGCCCGCGAAAGCCGCTATTCCTGTTCACAGAACCGTAATTCAGAACCGACGCACGCTGGTGGTCGAGATGGAGCGTACCCATGACTCGGATCGTGACCGCCGCCGCTTAAGGATTTTGCACGGTCTCGCCGACAGTTACACCCGGGGCGACGACAGTTTCTGCATCATTTTTGAGAGGCAGGCCGGAAAGCAAATTCGCATGGATTTTCCAGCCATCAAACTCCATATTGACCAGACCATCATCGAGCAGCTTTCCATCAAGGATGGCGTTACGAACGTGTATATCGAGGAATAAGGCATGAAATTCAAACCTGTTCTCCTTGGTTTACTGCTCGCCAATCTCCTGTTTACAGTTGGGCTGGTTAAAGCCCAGGATGACCCGCAAGCTGATAAACAAACCCCGATAGACACCTATCCACTCCCACAAGAGGCGGGGGCAGTGCGTTTTACACTGGCAGACCGCTGGAACAAAACTGACCTGGCATTCTATATTCGCAACTGTCCGTCGACTCTGGACTGCGCCCGTGCCCATGATGCGATCCGCAACGCTTTCGGGGCCTGGGATCAGGCTTCTGGTCTGGAATTCGTTGAAGTCAACAATTCGCAGCAGGCGGATATTGAACTGGTGTGGAGCAGCCGCGAGGAGGAATTTGGCATTCCTGGTGGTGTGCTGGCTTTCGCGTATTTTCCCAGCTTTGGCGGTGATGTGTTTTTTGACGACGTGGAGCGATGGACACTCTACGACGGCGGCGGCACGGATCTGTACGTCGTAGCGGTACACGAAATTGGTCATGCCCTCGGTTTAGACCACAGCAGCGACGTTAATGCGGTCATGTATGCCTACAGCGGCTTTTCCGCCGATTTGGGCCAGGATGATATTGCCGGAATCCAGCGGCTTTACGGCGCGGATTCCGGTGATGAGAGTGAGGTCGTTTCTGAAGACACCCCATCTGAAGTGCCCTCCGGAGAAGATGAAATCGTGGAAGGCACGCTCAGCAATCGTTCCTATTACGATATCTGGCAGATTGACGTTACAGCAGGGGAAACCGTCACGCTGGTCATGGAAACCATCAGCGGCGATTTAGACACTTATCTTGCTGTTTTAACACCAGATGGTAACACGGTGCTGGCCGAAAATGACGATGCCCCAGGACGCACGGACTCGGAAATTACCTATACCTTTCCCACAACGGACAATTATCTCATTATCGCCACACGATATGATTTTGAGGCAGGATTCAG
This sequence comes from Anaerolineae bacterium, assembly GCA_008933735.1. Taxonomy (GTDB): domain Bacteria; phylum Chloroflexota; class Anaerolineae; order Aggregatilineales; family J027; genus SB15. The sequence goes on from WBUL01000010.1 coordinate 41,651, forward strand.
CACCGGAGACTATCGGTTGAGTGCGATTCGTGGTGGCACGAATGCTGCTCCGCCTACCGCACAGCCTACAGAGGTCAATTTCACAATCGTCAACAACAGCAGTACAGAACTATGTGGCATCTGGTTTAGCCCCTCCAGCAGTTCGGATTGGGGGCCAGAACGAATTTCCACGGAAGGTGCACAGTTTTTTCTGGTTGGTGGTACCTTCACCTGGGCAGTCATACCGGACAGTTACGACGTTTACGTAGAAGACTGTTTCGGGGGGTACCTACAGCAGAATGGCATTCCCGCTTTCGCCGATGTGACTCTTGATATTCGAAATGATAGAATCCTGATTAGCAACTAGCGCAGATTTACCTTGATAGGTACGCCAGCAGTAGGATATACTGCTAGCGGTTATTACTGCCTATATCGTCCGGTTTTAGTTGTGATATTCCCGAAAAAGGTTGCTTACACTATATGACTGCTGATGTGAAAAAAGATGGGGGAGAGAGTTTCCTGGAGTTGCTCGAAGCGAGTTGGGATATAAGCGCAGACCCACCGCAACGTGGCGCGATTCGACCAGCAACGATTCTACAGATCACCGATGATGAAATTATCGTGGATATGGGTGCGAAACGTGATGGTATTGTTACCGCCCAGGACATAGAACGCCTCGATGAAACTTTTCGTGACTCACTCAAGGTCGGTGATAAAGTCTATGTCTATGTGATCAATCCGCAGGATCAGGACGGCAACCTGATTGTAAGCATCAACATGGGCTTGCAGCAGCAGGATTGGGAAGAAGCCCGTCGCCTGCTGGACAGCGATGAAGTCGTTGAAGTTTCCGTCGAAGGATACAACAAGGGTGGTATCCTGGTGAAGTGGAACCGGTTGGATGGTTTTATCCCCTCCTCCCATATGATTTCCGTGAGCAGCGGTTTACAGGGAGAAGATCGCCGAGATGCGATGGATGGGATCATCAAAACCAGGCTCGGCGTCAAGGTAATTGAAGTTGACCAGTCGCGCCGACGCTTGATTTTCTCCGAACGCGAAGCCCAGCGTGAATGGCGGGCACAGCAAAAAGCAAAACTGCTCTCCGAGCTTAAAGAAGGTGACATCGTCGAAGGCACCGTCACCGGGCTGCGTGATTTTGGCGCGTTTGTGAACATTGGCGGTGCGGATGGGCTGATACACGTCAGCGAATTGGCGTGGCATCGGGTTGACCACCCGCGTGATGTCCTGAATGTTGGGGATGAGATCAAGGTCTATGTATTAAGTCTGGATCGTAAAACCAACCGCATCGCGCTCAGCCGCAAGCGTCTGATGAATGACCCCTGGGAAAACGTGATGGAAAAATATTACGAGGGGCAGCAGGTTGAAGGGTCTGTCACCAACGTAGTAGATTTTGGGGCGTTTATTGCGCTGGATGACGGTCTGGAAGGCCTCCTCCATTTGAGCGAAATGGGTGATGGCACACTCAAAGAGCCTCACAGCTATGTCAAAAAAGGAGATCGTCTGCAACTGCGTATCAGCCGCCTTGAGCCAGAAAAACGCCGCGTTGGTTTTACGCAGCGCTGGGGAACCAACCAGCCGATCTTGACGGATACCACTGAAGCTGAAGTACCTGCCGAAATCCCTACAGAAATACCTGCCGAAACTCCTGCGGAGCAGGAGTGAACTTCAGACACCAAAAACCAGTCGGTGGTGTGAAAAGCCACCGTTTTTGTTTTAAAATCAGGGCTGAGCAGGTGGAAAGTCTGCCGCCGACACCTGCGGGAATTGTGGGTTTGACTGCGGATGGTAGTCTATTAAAACCCGCAGAACAAAAATCAGCCCTGCAATTTCTGGACAATGGAATGCGCGGTTTTTATATGCACCTTGAACGATCCGCTGCTGAAGCCACCATTTCACCAGGAGATGCCGTGTTCAGTGCGGATTAATCAGGCCGGATTGACAACCTGACGCATCCGATAACCTGCCCTCACGTTCTCAGTATCATCAAAAAGAACACCGTGCTGCAATCGGAACACCCGGTCGGCCATTGGCACCACTTCCATGCTGTGTGTAACCATGATGAGGGTACGCCCAAGTTCACGAGTCAGGTCAAGCAGCAGCTTTAAAACGGTGTCGCTGGTATCTCCATCCAGATTACCCGTCGGCTCATCCGCGAGAATCAGACGCGGTTCATGCACCAGGGCCCGTGCGATAGCGACACGCTGCTGTTCACCCCCGGAGAGTTTATCTGGAAACGTACCAGCCCGGTCAGGCAAACCAACTCGCTCCAGAAGTTCCCGTGCGCGTTTGTCGTTCTGCCTGCGATTTGTGCCACGCAGTTCATAGGGCAGGGTGATATTTTCCAGAACCGTCAGGGTAGGGATCAAATTAAAAAATTGAAAGACAATGCCGAGGTTATCGCGCCGGAAAATCGTTCGATCATGTTCAGAAAGCGCAGTGATATTTGTACCTGCGATCAATACATCACCGGAGTCAGGTTCATCAATCCCTGCCACCAGATTCAACATTGTGCTCTTACCGCTGCCAGATTTCCCCAGCACAACCGCAAATTCACCTTCAAAAAAGTCGGTTGAAGCGCCCTTTAGCACATGGTGCTGTTTGTTCCCTTCGACAAACGTCTTGGTGACATTTTTGAGTTGTACCAGTGTCATCTATTCTCCACTAAAAAAACTCGCTACCCGGTCAAAAAATCCCCTATCGGTGCGATTATGCTGTGGCACAGACTCCGCCCCAAAGGAGTGGGCTAATTCCTCAAAAAGCTGCTTCTGACCAGGGGTGAGTTTGGTTGGAATAAAAACGTTAATGACAACCAGTTGGTCACCGCGCCCCTGTGTTGTCCCATCCGGTCGCAGCTTAGGAACGCCTTTGTTCTTCAAGGTCACCACAGTACCGGACTGTGTACCGGGTTTGATCTTGAGTTCTTCTTCGCCTTCGATAGTTGGCACAAAGACCGCATCGCCCAACGCCGCCTGTGCCACATTGATATTCCATTCCAGCAAAATGTCGCTGCCGCGCCGCTTGAGGAACTCATGTGGGCGCACCGTCAGCACAACGTACAGGTTACCGGGCAGGCCGCCATTTTCACCGGGGTCACCTTCACCACTTAAGCGAATCTGCGTACCATCATCTACCCCCGCCGGAATATTTACAGTCAGATTGCGGGTTTGGCGGATTTTCCCACGTCCATCACACGCCTGACAGGGTGATTCAATGACCGTACCTTTGCCATGACAGGTGGGGCAATCGGTGGACATGACCATCTCGCCCAGCAAAGTCTGCCGACGCTGGTGCACCTGACCGCTGCCACTACAAGTGGAACAGGTCTTGGGGGAAGTACCAGGTTTTGCGCCACTGCCATGACAGGTCTCACAGGTTTCCCAGCGCTGGACTTCAATATCGACATCCGCGCCAAAAACGGCCTGCTCAAAAGTCAATTCGAGATCATACCGCAAATCCCGCCCCTGACGTGCTCGTTTGCCCCGTGACCCACGACGGCTTGTAAAACCAAATCCCTGCATGAGATCTTCAAAGATAGTGAATGGGTCACCATAGGCAGCACCAGCGCCGCCATTCATGTTTACTCCGGCATGACCGAACTGATCATAAGCCCGGCGTTTAGGGGGGTCACTTAAAACCTGATAAGCTTCGTTAATTTCTTTAAATTGCGCCTCTGCTTCCGGCGATTTATTTACATCCGGGTGATATTGGCGTGCCAGACTACGAAAGGCTTTTTTTATCTCACTATCGCTGGCCCTGCGATCTACGCCCAGTACTTCATAATAGTCCCTCGGCATGACTTTCCCCTTTACCTGTTCAAAACAACACAAGGGCAGATCAACTCGGCCTCTCTTGAGATAGAGGCATAGTCTGCGACCCGCCCTATGATTTCTGAAACTTCGTGCCCGAAGGCGTTACTCGCTGAACTCGCCTTCGATCACATCCTCTTCACCCGTCGCGCTGCCAGCACTTCCGTTGCTGGAGTAGTCGCCACTCGGCGCAGCACCTTCATACATCGACGCGCCAAGCTGCTGGATGGACACACTGAGGGCATCCGTTTTCATCTGGATGTCACTTACACTGCCGGACTCCAATGACCGCCGGAGGTCAGCAACTTTTTCCTCGATCTCACTCTTGACGTGCCCAGGCACCTTATCCCCAAAATCACGCAGGCTCTTCTCCGCCGTGAAAATCGCGGATTCGGCACGGTTGCGGGACTCCGCCGTTTGTTTACGTTCCGCATCTTCCGAAGCATGTTTTTCAGCTTCGTCCATCATCCGTTTGATTTCATCTTCTGACAGACCACTGCTTGCCGTAATGGTGATTTTCTGTTCGCGTCCGGTCGCCTTATCCTTTGCGCTCACGTTCAAAATGCCGTTCGCGTCAATATCGAAGGTCACTTCAATCTGAGGCACACCGCGCGGCGCGGGGGGAATGCCATCCAGAATAAACTTGCCGAGGGTGCGGTTGTCCGCCGCCATTGGGCGCTCACCCTGTAATACATGAATTTCCACCTGGGTCTGGTTATCCGACGCCGTGCTGAAAATCTGGCTTTTCTTGGCGGGAATGGTTGTGTTACGCTCAATCAGCGGTGTCGCCACCCCCCCCAGAGTCTCAATGCTCAGAGTCAAGGGTGTTACGTCCAGCAGCAGAATGTCTTTCACATCGCCGCCGAGAATACCCGCCTGAATCGCAGCGCCAACCGCTACAACTTCATCAGGGTTAACCGACTTGTTCGGTTCTTTCCCAAAGAAGTCTGCCACCGATTTTTGAATCGCGGGCATACGGGTCATCCCACCCACAAGCACCACTTCGTCAATGTCCTCCTTAGAAACCCCGGAGTCCTTCAACGCCTGCTTGAGGGGCTCAATGGTACGCTGTATCAGATCATGCACCAGTTCTTCCAGCTTGGAACGAGTCAGAGTCATGTTCAGGTGCTTCGGCCCACTCTGGTCGGCAGTGATGAACGGCAGGTTAATTTCCGCCGAGGTGGTACTGGACAGCTCTTTTTTGACACTTTCCGCGGCTTCCTTCAAGCGCTGAAGCGCCTGACGGTCACCACGCAGGTCAATGCCGCTTTCTTTTTTGAACTCATCAGCAACCCAGTTGATGATCCGCTCATCAAAGTCGTCACCACCCAGGAAAGTATCGCCGTTGGTGGAGCGAACTTCAAAGACCCCATCACCCACATCCAGAATGGAAATATCAAAAGTTCCACCACCCAGATCATACACAGCAATTGTATGATCGTGGCTTTCATTCAATCCATAGGCAAGGCTGGCGGCCGTAGGCTCATTGATGATACGCAGCACCTCCAGGCCAGCAATACGTCCCGCATCTTTGGTCGCCTGACGCTGGGCATCATTGAAGTAGGCCGGGACAGTAATCACGGCCTGAGTCACTTCCTCACCCAGATACGCTTCCGCGTCAGCTTTCAGTTTCTGCAAAATCATCGCTGAAACCTCAGGTGGGCTGTATTCACGATCAGCCATTTTGACACGCACATCACCGTTCGGTGCGTTGGTCACTTTATACGGTACGTGCTTAAGCGCCCGTTTCACTTCTTCGCTGTTGAATTTGCGCCCCATAAAGCGCTTGATGGAAAAAATGGTGTTCTCCGGGTTCATGACGGCCTGACGCCGCGCCACCTGCCCAACCAACCGTTCTCCATTTTTATTGACTGCAACGACAGAGGGCACAGTCCGTGCCCCTTCTGCCGAGGCAATAACAGTCGGTTCGCCACCTTCCATCACGGCGACGACGCTGTTAGTTGTCCCCAGGTCAATTCCGATAATCTTGCCCATATCAACTCCTCACTTGAAAATTGGTTTCTTAACTCGCTACCCGTACCATTGCAGGCCGAAGGACCCGATCCCCTCGAACATATCCTTTTTGCAGTACCGCCGTGACCTGCCCACTCGCATGTGTTTCCGAGGCCTCATCTGCACCAATTGCCTCATGAAATTTTGGATCAAATTCCTGTCCGAGTGGGTCAATTGGCTGAATTCCTTCAGCTTCTAGCAAGCTCTGGAACTTCCGCTGGATCAGGGTAACTCCCTTTAGCCAATCACTGTCCTGTTGGTCAGGCGGTACTGCTCCCAGCGCACGTTCAAAATCGTCCAGAATAGGGAGAAATTTGGCTAACACCTTTGCAGAAATTTCGGCCTGCAATGATTCTTTCTCCCGCTCAATGCGCTTACGATAATTCTGGAAGTCCGCTCGTTCCCGCTGTAAGGATTCTCTATATTCATCTACCTGTGCCTGAAGCTGCTCCAGGGCAGTTTGTTCAGGCATACCCTCTTCTGATTCAGCAACCAGGGTTTCCTCGACGACTTCCTCTTCACTGGTCAGATTTTCAATCTGTTCGTTTTTCCCCATATAAAACCCTCGTTCGTCACTGGAATAAGTGTAGCGGGCACATCATAGATTTATATTAGAAATATCTCAAATTCAGGAAAGAAAGTTAGTTGAGGTAAAGACGATAAAAAAAGCGGCCACTGCGCCACACGATGTCCTGCCAGTATAGGCGCTCCACTTCGACCCGCTTCAGGGCACTGCTGTAATAGCAGCGAAAACCCTGCCCTGGCGCATAGTTCATACTGTTAAATTTGTGATGCTGAGAGGGTGTGCACGCCAGGGAACCACCCGGCAGGAGGTGGCATTAGATTCAACGGCGAACACCGTCAGGTTAAAAAAACCATCCGCAGCCACGAGCAAAATCGTCAGCGCGAAGATCAGGAGTCCAACATTCATCGTAATCAGGCTGGTACGCGGTCTGCGGCGGCGAACTGTGGCTGTACGCACCTCCATTGTTCGCGCCTGAATCCGCTCGGCAAGGTATTTCTGGCGGCGGTTTTCGTCGATAAGGACAGCATAGGCTTCCGCAATTTCGTGGAACCGCTCCGCAGCTTTGCGCCGATATGCCTGCTTGATCTCTTCGGGGGTGGCGGTCACTTCAACGCCGAGCAGCGTGAAATAATCCATGACCTACTCATTGTCCCCGTTGCCGTATACTCCACGCATCATATCGCTCATCAGCATCGCCACATAGCGAACCGTGCTTATCACCCGTCCATAGCGCATCCGGGTTGGCCCCAGCACACTGATGGCCCCAACCAGTTGACTTGTGCCATAACGCCCCAGCACAATACTCAGACGATCCAAATCATCAAACCGCCCATCTCCGCCGACAATCACCTGAACAGGATCATCTTCTTTTTCAATCACTTCGGTCAGTACATTATTCAGCAGCCGTTTTTCATCCAGAATTCGGAGCACCTGCTGCGCCCCGGCGCTTTCCCCAAAATGCTGCAAGACATCACCAAAACCATAGCTATGTATCGTGAAGGTACGTCCCGCTTCCGCAGCACTTAGGGTATCAGCAACAAGTTCCATTACATCAGCCGCCAGAGCATCACTTACGATTCGGGCTTTTTGGCGAACCCCGGCGGCAGGCTCGCTTTTGCAGGTATCATTGATCATGATGGCGACATGGCTCAATCGTTCCTGATCCACCGCCTCCGACAGCGTCAGCATCTGCTGAAGTAAGTCGCCGCCTTCCAGAACCAGCACCATTAAGACCGCCTGCCCGTAAGTATGGATTAACTGGACATGCCGAAACCGGGTGATTCTGGCACGCGGTTCGGTCACAATAGCCGCCGCGTCCGTGCGCCTGGCGAGAACGCTGGCTGCCATCCGTACCATGTTTTGAACATCACCCGGCACGCCCTCAAATTCTGCCTTGATGCTGCGCTGCTCCAACACAGAAAGGGCCTGGTTCGTCAGATTGTGTTTGACAAAATAACGGTATCCTTCTTCCGTTGGGACCCGTCCAGCAGAAGTATGCGGGGCACGAACTAATCCAAGTTGTTCCAACACGACCATCTCGTTTCGCACAGTCGCACTGCTCACCCCCAGATCATAGCTTTCGGCTAACTGTTTGGAGCTCACTGGCTCAGGCTGATGGGTGTAGGCCTGGATCAAAGCTGCTAAAATATGAATCTGTCGTTCGGTAAGTTCTGGCATTCGCGTATCGTCTTTATTCATGCACACTTCTCATTGAGTTCTCAAGATAATTCTAGCAGGTGTGTGCTAACATTGGACATGTCAGCAACCCCAGTCAAGGAGCAAGTTCATGGGTGCGAAAACGTTTGAGGTCACAGAAATCAACTTCCAGAATGAAGTGCTGCAATCGGAAACGCCGGTTCTCGTAGACTTCTGGGCAGAATGGTGTGGGCCGTGTAAGATGATTGCGCCAATCGTGGAAGAAATCTCTGAAGATTATTCAGGTAAACTTCGCGTCGGCAAACTGGACGCTGATGAACATCCGTCCATAGTGCAGATGTATGGTGTCATGGGTATTCCCACTTTGATCTTGTTTAAAGGTGGCGAACCTGTGGTGCGTATTACTGGTTTTCGCCCCAAAGACGCCGTCGTCGAGAAGCTGGAACCGCATCTGAGCTAAAACGAACAAGGGGCCTAAAAACCCCTTGTCTTCTTTTAAGCGCGTTCGGTCAGCACTTCGGACGCCAGGGGGATCGTGAAATGGAAGGTCGATCCCTTTCCCAAATCACTTTCTACCCAGACCTTACCACCCTGCTGTTCGATCAAACTCCGTGTGAGCGTCAGGCCAAGCCCGGTACCTTTTTGATCTTTGAAGGCCTTAGGATTGGTGGAGCGGAAGTACTTCTGGAACAGTTTTTTCTGATCTTCCTGGCTGATCCCTAAACCGTTATCCTTGACCGCCACATGAAGCACACGCCGCGCTCCATCCGGGTCCCATTCATTGCGGACAGCCTCCGCCGAAACCACAACCTCACCTTCTTCAGGCGTATATTTGTTCGCGTTCGTCAGGAAGTTTGACAAAATCTGTTTCAAACGCACACGGTCTATCCAGATTTCAGGCAGATGATCAGGAACCGCTCGAATAACAACCTGCTCTTTATCGGCAAATCCCTGCTGCACCGTCGAAAGGACTTCGGCCAGAACCTCGTTAAAATCAATCGATTCCGGTTTGTAACTGAGGGTTTGCCCTGCCGCCAGCATTTCTACCTCACGCATATCACTGACGAGGTGTTCGAGCGTTTCGATATTGTTGTTCACTGTCTGCAAGAAGTTCTGCTGCTGCGGATTGAGTTCACCGCTGATGCCGCGCAAGATTAGCCCCATATATCCTTTCATGGCGGTGATGGGGGTATTCAGTTCGTGGGCGATAAAGCGAACAAAGTCCACACGCGCTTTTTGCTGCTCGGAAAGCTGGGAATACAACAGCGCATTTGAAATAGCCGCGCTTGCCCGGTCGGCCAGACGAGAGAGAAAGTTAAACTCCAGCAGCCCTAAACGGCCTTCTTCGGCGCTTTCAATCAGCAGCGCTCCTGTGATTTCCGCACCGCTGACCAACGGCACCGCAATTTGGGCCGTACAGCCAGACAAACTTTCCACATAATTCGGATCGTGAGACACATCCGTAATCATAGCGGGCGTTCCCGTCGTAACCACGCGCCCTAGAATACCGACTTCGCCTTCCTGAAGTTCTTTGAATTTACCCTCTGGCAGACTAAAAATGCTGCCTTCTTCCGGATACCCATACGAGGCGATCAAAACCAACCGCTCGGTTTCTTTGTCCATCAGGAAAATCGCGCCGTGGGTTGCACCAGTGCGCTCCAGCGCCCAGCCCATGATAATATCCGTGAGCTGATCAAGGAGCAGAGTCTGGTTAAGTGAATGGTCAATCGCCGCCATCCCTTCCAGTTCCTGCACCCGCATGAGCAACTGCTGGTCTTGCAGTTCAAACAAACGGGCGTTCTGGATAGCAACCGCGGCCTGCCCCGCAAACGTGTTTGCCAGTTCCGCGTCTTCCTCGGTGAACGGGCTGCCATCGCGTTTATTAATCACCTGAAGCGCTCCCACAGCATCGCCCTGTGCCACCAGGGGCACAGTAAGAAGCGCCTTAGACCGGAATACCTGCTCATCCCCCAGATCGGTATCAATCAGGTCACCATGCCAGCGCGAATCCTGGGTGGGATTATTAACAATGATAGGCTGCACCTTGCTCACCGCTTCCGACACAAGGCTGCGTTCATCTCGACTGATCCGCTGACCGATCAGATCACTGCCTTTGCCGCCCGTCGCCACCCGGAAAATCAGATCGCCGCTTTTCTCGTCCACCAGCAGCAGGCTCCCGGCCTCGCAGCCAAGAATGCTCACTGCGCTTTCGGTGATAATTTCGAGCAGACGGTCAACATCTTCCAATTCCGAAGCCAGCAGACCGGAAATATCGTTCAGCGCCTTCAACTGCGCTGCACGGATATTGGTCTTCTTAAACAACTGCGTTTTATCAATAGCACTCGCTGCGATATTGGCAATATCCGTGAAAAGCTGCATTTGCTCATCGGTAAAGGTCACACCAGGGTCAGAGGCACCCAGCCCCATGACGCCCAACGCCCCGCCAGTATCGCTGATCAATGGCACACCGATCCAGGCGTAAACATCCGGGAGATTGGCAGCATGGCGCGGGTCGCGCTTTAACTGCTCCGCCGTGAAGTTTTCCAACCGCATGGCCGCCTGCCGCCGTGCTACCTCGCTGATCACATCCCGTCCTATCTTCCAGCGCTTATTTTCAATATGGTAAAAGCGCTCATCACGGGTACTGTAAAAGGAGTAATACAGGTCATCCGTTGCCGGGTCACGCAGCACGATATAAAAATGATCGGCGTTGATGATACGTAGCGTCTGGGCAAAAATCAGCTCCAGCAGCGTATCAAAATCAATGGCATAGTTCAGCGCATGTGACACCTGGGACAGTACATCCTGAATGCGAACACGGTGCTGCAAGTCGTCCACAAATTTGGCTCTGTCAACGGCCACTGCCGTCAGATCAGCAACACTTTCGACAAAACGCAAATCTTCGTAGCTGTAGGGATCACCATTGCGCCGTATACCAAGGCATAAAATCCCGTTTACCCGGTCACGTCCTTGCAAACGGACAAACAGCGGCATTGCCAGCACGGCCAGTTGTGAACGGTCACTGGCGGCAGTGATCGGCAGCGGCTGCCCAGGCTCAAGGTACAATGTGGACTGTTCTTCACTGAGATATTTGATCAGTCCACCATCGCTACGAAAACTGATGTCTGTCCCTACCTTGCCCGTTTCAGGATCAGCCGCCGCAATATAAGTCCCTGTTTTTGTATCGAACACAAATAAAAATACTTCCAGCGGCGAGAGGACTTCATCCAGTTCAGTTTTTACCGCCGCATAAATTTCGCTCAGATTAACCGCGTTGGTCAGTTTACGGTTGAAGGCTTCGCTTCGCTGCTGGTAACTGCGGCGCTGACGGAACATCACTTCATCAATCGAGTGGCGCAGCATATTACGGGCAGGGCCGAACAACGCCACAATCACCCCAATCGTCAGGGCAATAAGTATCGGGCTGTCCGCATTCAGCACTTCTACTGCGCCAATCCCCAGCGCGATAGTCACCAGAAGATACCCCACTACCAGCAGCGCTGTGAGCACACTGTACACAATGAATTCAGGGATAATCCGATCCGTCTGGAGCAGGCGGTATTGCAGCACCGCATACACGATGCTCAGCACAAAAATAAGCGAGGTCACCTGAACAACAGGCGTCAGTTCATTTAAGATACCCCCGCCTGTAATCAGGAAATAAATCACCCAGAGTAAGAACGGGCCAAGCGCGACCAGGATTCCCAGAGAGATGAAAGATGCCTGCTCATGGATCACCGGTGAGGTAGAGTAAATTCGCCGCCAGAACATAGACACCATCAGGGTACCTGCTGAAATCAGTATCGCCACCAGGGGTATCAACAGCACGTTATCTGAGACGCTATTGAAATGCAGCCAGAGCGTTCCGGCAATCAACACCGCTCCCAACACCAGTGGAGCATATCGAATCGTCTGAGGAGCGCGATACATAAACGGCAGATTTGCCGGAAACACCAGCGCCAGAAGCAGCAGCAATGATGAAAAAACAAAAGCCGAAACGATCCATGCTGGCATCAGGGTAAACGTCGTCATCAAATCAAAGCGACCCGCCATCAACAGCGCCAACGCGGCGGCGCTTACAGCTACCGCCTTTGTCGAGAGGGAATCAAACCGCTGCCACAACGCCACCCCAGCGATCAGGAAGACGACCACACCCACCAGGTACCCAAATCCAAAATGCACCAGAAAATCAATGGCTGGAATTTGAGAGAGCTTCACATTGGATACGGTGCAGAATGCCCTGCCGTCTATGGGGTCTTCACATTGCCAGTCAGCAGGCGTATCATCCCCAGCGTGGGAGATACTTAAAGTAACACTCTCGTCTTTTTTCAGACTTTTGATTGTGTTTTTCAGCCCTTTTGCGCGACGGTCAGAATCCCATTCCTGCCCATTGATCCCCAGTAAGGTATCTCCATGTTGGAGACCCGCTTCCAGGGCAGGCCACTCCTGATTAGAAAATGGCTTCACATCCGCCACAGTAAGCGAATGCGTAAACATCGCGCCCAGGAAAGGTTGGCGCTGCCAGTCTAAAGCGATGATCAGATAAGCGACCAAAAGAACAAAAGCCGCACCCATCGCCGCCAGAGTGAGCACATCCAGCAGCGTCCTAACACGGAAAGCGGATGCTTCTTTTTTAGAGGGGTGAGAACTTGCCTCTGTCAGAACACCCATGCGATTACTACCCCAAAAGCACTGAACTTACATTGTATCATATTGCTAACCGAAACTTCTGCCAACTATGTCAGATTTCGGTTAGTTTTCAGAAACCCGTATTTCGCAATTAGGTTACAATAGAGACAGTTGATTTTTTATAACAGGAAGTTCGTACTATGAGTATTCGTGTACTGGTGGCAAAAGTCGGTCTGGATGGGCACGACCGTGGTGCAAAAGTGATAGCCCGTGCATTACGGGATGCTGGCATGGAAGTGATCTATACTGGCTTACAGCAAACGCCCGATATGATCGCCGAAGCCGCGCTGCAAGAGGATGTCCAGATTGTCGGGCTGTCTATCCTTTCCGGCGCCCATATGACCCTGGTACCGCGTGTGCTTGAATCCCTGAAGAATCATGAACTGGATGATGTGAAAGTGATTGTCGGCGGCATCATTCCAGCGGACGATGTGGATAAACTAAAAGCCATCGGTGTGAAAGGGGTGTTCGGCCCCGGTTCGAAGACCGACGAAATCATCACCTTTATTCGGGAACAGGTAGCGGATGCCAATGCTTGATGACCTGCGGAACGGCAACCGTCGCACCCTGGCAAGAGCCATCACCCAGGTTGAAAACCGCACCCCCGCTGCGCTCGAACTGCTTAACACGTTATATCCTTACACCGGGAATGCTTACCTCATCGGGGTGACTGGCGCACCAGGAACAGGCAAAAGCACGCTCGTTAACGCCCTGACAAAGCACATTCGCACACAGCATAAAACGGTCGGCATCATCGCGGTTGACCCGACCAGCCCGTTCAGTGGAGGAGCAGTGCTGGGTGACCGGATTCGGATGCAGGATCTGGCAGGTGACAGCGGCATTTTTATTCGCAGCATGGCCTCACGAGGACAGTTGGGCGGGTTGGCCCAGACAACTGCCGACGTGGTACGGGTCATGGACGCTGCTGGATTCGATTACATCATCATTGAGACCGTTGGCGCCGGGCAAAACGAAGTGGCTATCGCTACCATCGCCTACACGGTCATTGTCGTCGATGCTCCAGGATTAGGTGACGATATTCAAGCCATTAAGGCCGGAACCCTGGAAATCGCTGATATTCTGGTCGTCAATAAGGCAGACCGTCCCGGCGCAGAAAACACCGTCCGCGCTCTGAAAACCATGCTCACGCTGGGTCATCGCCAGCAGTATGTGGCGCATCATGGGCGCGTGATGCTGCATTCAGCCGAAGCCGCCGATATTGATACCTGGGAGGTGCCTGTCCTGAAAACCGTCGCGCTTGAATCGAAGGGTATGGATGAACTGTTCACAGCAATTCACAAACATCGCCAGCACTTGCAATCCACAGGGCAGCATGAGAAACGCGAACGCCAGCGCCTGGAAAGTGAACTGCTTGACCGCCTTCAGCATCTGCTGCTGGAAAGATTCCTGACGGAAAAGGTGTCGCCGGAACAGCTTGACGGATTGGTCAGGCAAATTGTAATACGGGAAATCGCACCTGCCCAGGCGGCCAGCGAACTCATCGGCTCGTAGTTAGGAGGAAGATCATGAGCGATTACAACGACAACAACTATGGCGGGCGGGATGAATGGCGCTATGGAGGAGAAAGCGACGATGCCTGGGGAGCCGCCAACGCCGAGGATCACTATGACGAAGGCACGCCCTACGATATGAGCATGGAACAGTATGCGGCAGGGCTGGAGCGTGACCCGCGCTATGAGCGTCCATACATGGGCAGCTATGCCCAGCCGCCACAGTCCAACGCCTACCCTCCATCTACTTATGGTGAGGGGCTGTCATCACCTTCCGAGGATCTGCCGCCCAGTGCCCAATATCTTCGGAGTCGGTTTGTGCGCCGGGGGTATCAAATCGGGCACCGCCAGCACGGGGGCTCCGGCATTGATGGGCTGTTCGAGATGAGCTTTTCCAGTCTTCTGGGACGAGGGATTCCCTGCTCACCTGGCCTCATTCTCCTGTCAGCCGTTATTCTGATGCTGGCCTGTGTGGTGGTGAGCTGGCTTGCGGCCAACGCTCTGAGCGACATCCTGGGACTTTAAAACAACCACAAACCAGTCGTCATCTGATGGCTGGTTTTCCGATCCCGATTGTCGCCAGAGTTAATCTTCGATTTCAGTACGCTTCTTGAAGCGGTAAGTAATGCGACCCCGGGCTGGGTCATAAGGGGTTAATTCCACCCGTACACGGTCCCCCAACAGAATACGGATGTAATATTTACGCATTTTGCCAGAGAGGTACGCTAAAACCTCATGTCCGTTATCTAACTTAACGAGGAACTGAGTATTGGGTAGTGCTTCGACAATCGTTCCCTCTATCTCAATCTTGTCGTTTTCCTTCGCCATACCTATCCTTATAAATTAAACTTGAGGGGTCTTTAAAAAGACCCCGGAATTAACCTTGTTTACGCTGTTTACGACGAGCGCGACGCACCGCTTTTTTCATCTGAATACGGCGGAGTTCGCTTTTTGAGACATGCCACCGCTTGCGGCGTACTGTACTCAAAATACCGTCTTTTGCAACAGCTTTACGAAAACGCTTTAGTAAAGAGTCCTGTGATTCCCCAGGACGGAGATCTACACTAGCCAAAAGTACATCACCCCTTTATGGATAAATTTACTCAGGATTACCTGTCGTAACAGGTTTCTCTAATTGTAGAGAATTTTCCTCTTGCGGGCTAGACTCAACTTCCTGTTTCGATTTCCAAGTTGCCCATTCACGCTCGTTTACCGCACGCAAACTCAAGCCCAGACGCTGGTTTTCCGGTTCCAGACTAATCACGCGGATGAGCAGGGAATCACCCTCTTTCACAATCTGAGTTACATCGGCAGGCGGCGGGTCTGCGATTTCGTTGGCATGGAGCAGGGCTTCAACCCCAGGCTCTAAGACGACGAACGCCCCAAATTCGGTCACGCGCTTGACTTCGCCCTCTACCAGTTTTCCAATATGATAACGCTCTTCAATGGTAGCCCAGGGATTCTTCTGCAAGCGTTTCAGGGAGAGCTCAATACGGCGTGTCTCTTCGTCCAACCGCAGTACATACACATCCAACCGATCACCCACAGATACCACTTCACGCGGGTGATTGACCCGATGCCAGGCCAGTTCACTGATATGGATCAGGCCATCTGCGCCGCCAATATCAACAAAGGCGCCAAAGTCGCGCATCCCTGAAACCACACCTTGAATAACATCACCTTCTTTGAGCTGTTCGAGCAGTTTTTCCTTAAGCTGGTCTCGCTGTTCGCGCTGCGCTTCACGTTCACTCAGGACTAAACGACGACGCTTGCGGTTGACCTCGATGATTTTACACGTCAGCGTTTTACCAATGAGTTTTCGGAGTTGATATTTGCGATCATCTTCTGAGAGGGAACGAGGAATGTCGGTAATATGGCTGGCGGGAATAAAACCATTCAAATTCCCAAACTGAACAATCACCCCGCCCTTATTCGCGTCCACAACATCACATTCACAGGTTTCATCTGCTTCCATGATGCGCTCTGCACGGGTCCAATCTTCCACCTGCATGGCTTGCGACACCGAAACCAGCAAATTGCCATCTTCGTCCTCACGGTTGATCATAACCTGTATTTTTTGACCCACCTTAAATTCTATGGGACGACCTATACGCTCGATATCTGACCAGGGAACAAGGCCATCACTTTTCAAACCCACATCAACAACAAGACCCTGTCCATCATTTGACAGCACAGTTCCGGTGACAATATCGCCCTGTCCAGGATGCCCAGCCTCAAAAGACTCGGCAAGCAGTTTTGCGAAATCCTGATCCATGTTCATATTCGATTTCATTGGTGCTATGTTTCCAAACTATTCCGATAGATGTAAAAAATCGGCACTTGCGAAGCCGTTTATGCGCGTGCGGAGGCTCAAACTTGGAGTAGTATAGAGTCACTAGAATACAATGTCAAACATCTTTTCCTATGACACGACTGCTCTGGCTTACTGAACGCGGTTCCCGCCACCAAAAACAGGCACTGGATGCTGCTCCGCCGCAGCTTCACGTCACGATGCTGCGGAGCGCCCTTCCGACAGAAACTCATCTTGCCAACGCCGACATCCTGGTTTCAGAACGACGTGGCCGCATTAGCGCGGAACTCCTGAACGCAGCACCACACCTGAAACTCATTGTCCGGTTGGGGTCCCTGTTTGATGACATTGACCTGGCGGCCTGCCAGCAGCGACAGATCCTGGTATCCTGCCAGCCGGTCATTGGCGCGATCAGTACTGCCGAGCATGTTATGCTGCAAATTTTGTCCCTGCTCAAACGCCTTAACGAAGTTCAGGCAATGACTCTTGCTGCTCATCACAGCTTACCAGCCGCTCGCACGGATGAAAACACCTTCAGTTACAACTGGTTTCGCTTCCAGAAGGTCGAGACCTTGCGGGGAAAAACCGTCGCCATCGTTGGGATGGGTGAAATCGGGGTGGAACTGGCGCGGCGGCTGCACAGCTTTTTACCCGCCCGGATTCTCTACTACAAACGCAATCCCTATTCCAAAACCGTCGAACAGCAGCTCGACATCACTTACGCAGATTTTCAAACCTGCGTCGAAGTGGCAGACATCCTGGTGTGTCTGCTGCCCTACAGCAAGGAAACCGATATGCTCATCAACGCGGATGTTTTTCAGCGCATGAAACCCGGCAGCTTGTTGGTACACGCGGGCAGCGGCAGCACCGTTGATGAACAGGCGCTTTTGGAGGCGCTGGTTCACCTTGGCGGGGCAGCCCTGGATACTTTCGAGCATGAACCGCTGCAATCCGAACACCCATTGATTGCCGCCGCCCGTAACCCGCTTAACAACCTGATCTTGACACCTCACCTTGCTGCGGGAACAGGATCACCGCGCCGCGATTCCGACTACGCAGAAGTGATGCGCTTTCTGGCTGGTGAACCGTTACGCCATCAAATCGTCTGACCCTAATTTAGCCCACCACTTACCCGACAGGTCTTTGTGACCCTGAGCATCTGCCAGAGAAATTGCCTCTTTGAGAATCTGGCAGTAGATTCTCTGGTACTCCTCGCGTCGTGCATCAAAAAAATCACCTGCCACCCCCTCGGCAAAGTGACCTCGGTAGGCTTCAATAGCACGTTCATAATAGATAAGTCTTGCTGTTTCATCAGCGACACGCTGTGTCATGTCTGCTGCCCGTTTAAACTCCCTGACATCGTAGTAGCCGGGGAAATGCGAAATCACACGATATATTTTTTCATCCTGAATATAGGGTGCCCAATCGCCTACCACTTCATTCACACTGGCCCGCAGGACGTTAAACTTATTCACGACACCCTCCCTACGATCACCCGGATACAGCAAATCCAGGAGTTCGTCACGGGTGGCTTCTCCTCTTTCAAGCAGATAAAGCACATATTTCATAATCAATGGGCCACGTTTGTTCTGCTGTGCGGCCAAGCGCGGTTTATCAAACGCATAAACGAGGCATTTTTTGCCATTGATCCCATTTTCATAGCGGTGCTTAAACCTGACCATCATTCGCTGAACACGTTCAACTCTTTCCAGAGAACCCCAGATTTCTACGATATGGGGATAAGCAAGCTGAAACAGACGGTAAATATACGCTACCCCCCCAAGTTTCCAGCAGCGATCCACACACTCTTGCAGAAGGTTACGGGCTTCTTCTGTTCGCCTCAGCAGTGTCGCCAGCCAGCCACAGATCAGCAAACACTGGATGACTTCCATTCGCAGGAAGTTGTTACGGTAATAGGAGAGAACATTCTGCATCTCCGCCAGGTCGTCATCCGTGCACTGCTCGAACATGGCCTTGATGCAGCCAGACAGTTGCTGAAATCGATTTTTCAGAAGGAGATTATCGCCAATATTTAATTTGGCTTCCCGAATTCGCAGTTGAGCACCGTGATAATCACCAGACGACAGACTCAGATATCCCTGCACCAGAAGCCGCAGCGCAATCACGATCCGATCATCTGTAGAGACAGGCAGGGAAAGCTCTACTTCGCGGGCAGCCATGCTTTCATCATCCGATAACCAGGCAAGATATGCTTTTATCGCATGAACACGCACTTCGAAAGCCGGACTTTCCAGTGATATTAAATCGACCTTTTCAATATACTGCCACGCCGCGCCAAAATCCCCTGTCTGCATCATCTCATGACCTAACTGCATCATCTGCCTGGGGGTAAGAAATTCGGTGCCATCTTCGGCCAGGACGTTCATGGAATCTTCGCGGTATTTTTTTGCTGTGTCATCCATCCCCTGCATGTACGCGATATTTGCAATCCGAAGCCCAACCTGTGCCATATCAAATTTGTAGAGGGGGTCTTGTTCGACAGCACGCCGGAAGCACT
This sequence comes from Anaerolineae bacterium, assembly GCA_008933735.1. Lineage (GTDB taxonomy): Bacteria > Chloroflexota > Anaerolineae > Aggregatilineales > J027 > SB15. The sequence continues at coordinate 60,678 of WBUL01000010.1, forward strand.
TCCACGCCTGCATGTAATAATCCATCGCTCTGTCTGTATCGGTACTCATCAGGATTTCACCCTTCAAATAGTCAGCCGCCCCATGCACCGCATCATTCAAGGTCATTTCTCGGCTTTCATCCAATAACTTTAATGCCTCTGTGATTTGCGACTCGTGACGAGCAATGTGCGCCCTGGCAATCAGCACATGAGCCAACCCACTTTTACTGCCTTGTTGGGAGTATCCTTCGTAGGCGAAACCAAGTGCTTCTCCGGCAAGCGTGAAGTCCCCCCGAAAAATGCCGATTTCGGCGACAGCGCGAACTGCATCCGGGTAGGCCTGCCTTTCCACTGTCCCGCTGTTCCGATACGCTTTAACCAGGATGTTATGCCGCTGCGTGAGATAGTAATATCGGGCTGACTCATGAACATCCTTAAGAGTTTGGCTGTTGATATGGCTCATCATAATTCCCCCGGAAAATGAGCTTTTTCTATGTAAAAAAACCTATTAATAGGAGACCCAATTCCAAGTATAACATCCTTTTGCTGGGTGTTGGCGCAAAAAGTGCTTATCAAAACTTCGAGAACCGCTAATAGACACAAAGTCAAAGAATCAAAAAATCCCCCTGTTTGGGGGATCGCACTAATTGCCCTTACAGTTCCGCTTTACGCGCGTGGATACCTGTGGCTCCATCAGGCCGAACCCCCTCTTTTTCTTCAATCTGAGGAGCATTTTCGCCATCCACGCAGCGCACCTCGAAAGTGTGCTCGCCCGCATGGAAAGGCCAATCGTAGCGCCAAAGCACCCAGGTGGTATTCGAAAGGGGTTCACGAAGTTGAGCTTCACTCCACTCGCCACCGTCCACCCGAACTTCTACCTTAGAAACACTCCGTGCACCTGCATAAGCAATACCGCCAACAGGCACAACCATAGTTCCGCTTCGTTCGTAGACGGAGTCCGTTGCAACTGTATCTACAACAGAGGTTGCCCGCACAATAGCATCCCGACTCCAACCACGCCGCACCCAGTAACCGGCTTCCCACTTCTCCACCACTTCAATTTCGGTAATCCACTTGGGTTGTTTCATCCCGTAACGGTCAGGGATGTAAATTCGCAACGGAAAGCCATGCTGTTCGGGCAGCGGCACGCCATCCCATTCATAGGTCAGCATCACGCGGGGGTCGGATTTCACAAGTTCAATATCGACATATTCAAAGAAATTATCAGCCGATTTCACCAGCAGATGCGAGGCATTGTCCTTCAACTCCACCTCATCCAGAATCATATGCAGGGGAACACCCGTCCAGCGCGTCGTACTGATCAGATCGCCGCCAATCCGGTTAGAAATGCAGGAGAGAGTGACAAACTGGTACACAGGCTCGTAATTGTTGCGAAGATCGTCCAGCGAGAGTTCCATCGTGTTATTAACCAGGCCGCCAATTTTGAGCCGCCAGTCTGCCGCCTCAATGACCGGAGGACGACCGGAATTAATGTCAATCCGGTAGTGATCTTCCAGGGGGGTATATTCAGGCCGTGTTCCTGGCGCAGGGTCAAAAGCCAGGGCAGTGGTGTCCCGTGCCTGACTGATGTCAATATCACCGCCTTCAATCTGGATTTCTTCTTTCAGCAGTTCCGCCAGCCCGGCCCCCAGCAGGGTAATGGTAGCAGTCGCCCCACCGACCTGGATCAGAAATTGGCGACGCGAGGGGCCGTCCGCATTTTCGGCAGACACGTGCAGCAACCGGGTGTAAACCCAATTCAGGGTTGTTCCCCACAATGCGAACAGTCCTACAATCCAGATAAAACTGACCGTTGAATCAGCAGTGGAGGAAACATTCACGCTGTTGCTCAACACGGCCAGTCCAAAACCCACTACCAACCCCAAACCGAGGCCGTATACTGGAAATTCGTTTTTTAATCTTGAAAAACGCTGGAGTATGACAAAAAAGAGGGTGCCGAACACAACCCCGCCGCCAAAGACGGTCAGCACCGCCAGCCAGCGTTCTGCCAGTTTTGCGGTATCGTCAGTTTCTCCAACATTGAGCGCGATAATCAGATCGACCATCGTATCAATGCCAAAGGTTAAAATTTTCCCTGGCAAATTCCGCGCCAGCCAGTCAAAAACATCATAGGCGATGAAAGGAAACCCAAAGGCTTTTTCCATCGAAGCCGCATACGAAACCGCTAGCAGCGAGGCAGTCAGCAGTGCCCCGGTAAATGCTCCCCATAGAATTTGTAGTCTCGTGGTCATGCTTACCTCATCAAATCCGTGCTCTTCCACATTGTCCGTGCAAAATATAACGAAAGAATTACGCTGGTATCATGAAATACGCTCCTGTGTTATAAATGGCAGGCGGAATTCAGGAGTATTAAAAATGCCAGTGACAATTCTGGTTGGGGCACAGTGGGGCGATGAAGGCAAGGGCAAAGTGACCGATTGGCTTGCTGAAGATATCCACATCATCGCCCGTTACAATGGCGGCGATAATGCAGGGCATACCCTCAATATCGAAGGCAAAACCTACAAGTTGCACTTTCTTCCTTCCGGTATTTTACGTGATGGTGTGGTCAGCTTAATGGGCGGCGGGATGGTGATACACCCCGAACGACTGCTCAAAGAAATGCAGGAACTCGCGACTCAAGGGGTAGATGTTTCCCCTCAGAGGCTCAAAATTTCGACCAACGCGCATGTGATCACCCCGGCACACCAAGCCCTGGAAAAGGCCGACGAAGAAACACGCGGCAGCAGCAAAATCGGCACGACCGGGCGCGGAATCGGGCCGGCCTATACGAGCAAATTTGCCCGAAATGGCATTCGCGCCTCCGCCATGCGCGACCCCGAAGTTTTCGGAGAACAGGTTTACAAAGCCATTGAAAACGCGAATAAAATCCTGCACAACGTTTATCAGGCTCCCACACTCAACGCCAGTGAGTGCGCCGCCAAATATAGTCGTGAAGCGCAGCGTCTGGCCCCCTATCTGGTCGATGGGTGGGCATATTTGAACCATGCCCTGCGCGAAGGCAAAAAAGTGCTGGCGGAAGGCGGGCAGGCCACCCTGCTGGACATTGATCATGGTAACTATCCCTACGTGACCAGTTCAAACCCAACGGCTGGAGGGGCGCTGGTCGGTTTAGGTTTTGGCCCCAGACAGGTAGACCGTGTTATCGGGGTGGCCAAAGCCTTTTGTACGCGCGTGGGTGCGGGCCCATTCCCTACTGAACAGGACAATGACATTGGTGCGGTCATGCGTGGCGATGGCAGCAATCCATGGGACGACTTCGGCACAACCACAGGCCGTCCGCGTCGCTGTGGTTGGCTGGATATGGTCGCGCTGAAGTATGCGGTTGCGGTCAACGGTATCACTGAGTTGGCATTGATGAAATTGGATGTCTTGGGCCGATTCAAGGACATTCAGGTTGCCGTGGCTTATGATGCAGATGGACAGCGATTGGAAGATTTCCCGGTGGATCAGGACTTGTTTGGCAGCGTGGTTCCCATCTACAAAACCTTCCCCGGTTGGCAAACAGACATCATGGACGTTACACGCTGGGAGGATTTACCAGCAGCAGCGCAGTCCTATGTGGAATGGATTGAACAGCAGCTTGAAGTTCCGATTTCACTGGTCAGTGTTGGCCCAGGACGAGAACAAACGCTGCTGCGATAAGAGATAGGGGGCAATCTCCTGCCCCCTACAGAATTATGTATTTTTCTGAATAATCCCAACGGGTTTGATGGAATGTCCCTCAAAAACCGCTTCAACCTGAGTATTTCCGGTACGGTTTTGGAGAATTTCCCCCAGCACATCACGGTAATCCATTGTAATTTCCAGGTCGCCATCTGCCAGAAAATTGGGATTTAAACCGGGCCATGTTGCAGTCACAGGAGCCGGGGTAACATGCTCACTCATCACCAGCATGACTCCTCCATGTCCATGATCGGTGCCCCCCGCGCCGTTTTCCTGGACACGCCGCCCAAATTCGGACATGGTCACCACAGTCACACGACCGATGTAATCCAGCAAATCGTCATGAAACGCCCGGAGATTATCTGCCAGCTCGACGACCAGCCCTGGGAAAAGACCAACGCCTCCGTGAACCGTTACGCCCTGCGTAATGTGGGTATCAAAATTGCCCAGATCCACACAGGCGACCTCTAGCCCAACCTCGGCTTTAATCAACGCGGCAGTCTGCCTGAGCGCCCGCCCGAAATCTGTATCGGTATATTTGGCCCCATTAATGGGGCGATACTTATCCACGTCAATCTGGCGCACCGTTTCCAGGGCTTGCAGAGTCGCATTCGCCGCCATGTCCAGGGGTGCATCGCTCTGTTGATACATCGTCGCTAATGCAGCGGTCATCCTGTCGGTTTCGGAGGTATCACCGTGCAAATGAAAATCGACAATCGAACGCAGCGCTGTTGCATTCACATACCCACGCAAACTGGTTTGCAGATTTTCGCCCCAGCCAACGGCCCTCAGTGGCGAATCCGTAGCGCCGGATGTGATCATGAGATGCCGCCCCAACCAACCGGAACTCGCTCCGCTCTTGCCATCCGTACCGCGTTCCAACAGATCCATAGCTTCAAAGTGACTTCGGGAAACATTCGGCGCTCCAACCGCGTGAATGGCTGCCAGATGCCCGCCCGTAAACAATGGGGCCAGGGCTTTCATATCAGGATTCAACCCAAAAAAATCATCCAGTTGCAGCACACGATTTTCAGCACGGCTGTCTGGCCTTGGAATCGCCAGTGTTGGACGTGCTTTGTAGTAATCATCATCCCCAAATGGCACGATGATATTGAGCGAATCCGCCCCACCACGCAGGAATATACACACCAGAACGTCCCCACGCACACCTTCCTGTGCAAACGCCAGACGTGGCATCCAGCGGGGCCAGAGGGTTTGCATCGCGCCTGCCACGCTGAGTGCCGCCGTCGTTTTAAGCATATTGCGTCGTGATACAGTCATGATGGCCTACCTCCATTGGAATGCCGGGCTTGCGGCGAGCAGCCCCAATGCCACCAGCATTCGGTCTTTATCTTTCTTCAGATTTGGCGGATCACCAACAGCCTGCCAGATGGTTTGTTCATCGGTTGGGCTTAAATCGTGATTGAGGAGAAGCCGTCCAAAAAACCGAAGCATTTCACGGGCGTCCTTGTCCACTTTGCCGCGTTCCGCAAGTTCCCACACATCAACACTGACCCCCGAAATCTTGTTCGCCAGCCCGTCCAGCACAAAATTCCAGCGGTGCAGCATATTTCCACTCCATTCTGACGCGGTATCGGGATAACCATCCGGTGTTGTCCATCCAAACGGACGATGTCCCATGGTTTGCAGGAGATTCAGCAGATTTTTACTGCCATCCCAACTGGCGTTCACACCTCGCAGCAGGGATACGACCAGTTCAAACGGGCGTTTGAGTTTGGGTGGAGCCTTGTCAAAATCAGGATGAGTCAGCAGGGTGCGAATCACCTCGCGCATTTCACCCCCCGTAGAATGCCATGTCTGTACGCAGGCATCCACCATGGCAGGCGGTGGATCATCTGATACAAAACGACGAACAAGCTTGGTACAAACAAAATGTGGTGTACTCGGATGATCCAGCAGAATATTTAAAACCCGGTCACCATCCGCTTTGCCACCACCCGCCGGAATGGTATGCCCCAGGACGATTTTTTCACCGCTGTCATGCCACTCACTCCTAAATTCAAAGTCGCCGTTGTCGGTCATACCCCATCCCGTCAGGCAGCGGGCTACTTCTCTGATGTCCTGTTCGGTATATCCACCATCCACGCCAAGCGTGTGGAGCTCCATGATTTCACGGGCGTAATTTTCGTTGGGATGGCTTTTTTCGTTCTGGGTATTATCCAGATAGCGGAGCATCGCAGGGCTGTGGGCTGATGCTTTGAGCAAATCGCTAAATTTGCCGAGCGCATGTTTGCGAATGACCTCTCTATCATCAACAGTTTTCAAAAAATGAACTTCCTCCTTGAAGTGGTAGATGCTGAAGTGGTCACTCCAGAAGCCCACCACCACCTCGTACAACTGGCGCTCCGAATAGAGCGCCCGCTGCAAGGTTACGAGGGCGAGTTCATTGGTCACATAGTCTTTGTCATCGAGAAAGGAGAGCAGGTCGGAGGAGGGCATTTTGAGGGTGTCATAGCGGCGCAGCCGCAGCTCCAGCTTATCATCATCAATGTCTTTGTACTGAAGCTGCCTATCCAGCCAGACATCACGTCCCATTTTCTCCACCTCGGCAACCTGCCCCGGACGCGGCCCGTAGGTGGCACGATTCAGAAAGTGGGCGACAGGATGGCGATCCATGCCTGCTGGCGGACTGAGCGAGTCGGGTAAATCCGGCTGGGTATAGTTGTCAATCACCTTACCACAACCAGCCAGCGCCAATGAGCCGATCAGAAAAATACGACGAGAAAACATGGCTTATGCCCCCTGGTAAGCCGCATCACCTTCAAATGAGTCTTTACGCGGCTGTGGAATGTTATAGAGAGGCATTCCCATGAACCGCCCTGTAACCGCGAGCAAAGTCGCACCGATCCCAATCACCAGGCTGAAAGGTAGAATAATAAACCAACCGATCAGGGGGAACGCAATCGCAAATGAGAGGACAAACGCACCTGTCAGAGACTCCATAAACGGGTCAGCAAACACCCCAACATGCCTGCCAACCGTTCGTGAAACCACACCAATACCCGTAAACGCCCATAGGAGCAGCACAAGATAAACAATAGTGCCGCAAAACTGCGCTACGCTGCCCAAAGAGATTAAAAACCCGGCTGGAACCCCAATAAACAATATCGGAACTAAGCCAACGAAAAAGGGCACAATAACACTGCGTTCCAGGCGCTCGGCGGCACGTTCGGTGGTGCGGCTGAAGGCCATATTCAGGAAAGTAAGCAGGGCGGGGAGGGCAAACATCGTTCCTGCGAGACAACTTACCAATACTATCGAATCGCCGATACTCATGACAGTCTTCCTTTCTGTCCAATGTGGTTACTTCCCTATACGCAGCCTGTGCTAACGGGGTTTCGATGTGATAATATGCCAACCAATGGGAGATGGTTATGAGTTGGATAGAAATTTCAGTTGAAGCCGATGGAGAATCAGCGGAAGCCATCGCAGAAGTCCTCGCCGATTACGGCCATCAGGGAGTAGCCATAGAGCGTATTGGACCGCCGATGGATGCCTGGGAAGACAACATCCCGCCAGCGGAAAAATTCGTTATTAAAGCCTACATGCCTGCCGACGAACATGCTGCCGACAAACAAAACTTCCTGAGAGATGCGATTCGCTACATGAATCTGGCCTATCCCATCGCCGAACCCACGTTCCGCACCATTGAAGAAGAAAATTGGGCGGAAGCATGGAAGGTGCATTATAAACCGATTCGACTCGGCAAACGGATCTACATCCGGCCTAGCTGGGTTGAGGCGAATGACATTCAGGAAAATGATGTTGTGCTGGCGCTTGATCCTGGCATGGCGTTTGGTACGGGAACCCATCCCAGCACGCAGCTCTGTCTGATAGCGACCGAGGAGATTCTTGAAGCGCATCCCCATTTAGAGGTGCTGGATCTCGGTTGCGGGTCAGGAATTTTGAGTATCGCCGCCATTTTGTTGGGCGCGACCAGAGCGCTGGCGCTGGATATTGACGAACTGGCCGTCAAGGTCACGCGGGAAAATGCGGAACGCAACCACGTAGCCAGCCGGATTCATAGTCAGGTTGGCAGTCTGGAAACCGTCCTGCACTCGGCACGACGCTTTGATCTGGCGCTGGTCAACATCCTGGCAAAAATTATCATTCCCATGTGTGAACAGGGCCTGGGGCAAATGATCCGCCCCGGTGGAATCGGGGTATTCGGTGGGATGATTGATACCCAGGCGGATGAAGTTGAGGCAGCCTTACGTCAGACTGGACTGGAGCCGTATAAGCGGCTCACTTCCGGCGATTGGGTAGTTATGGTAGCACGTCGGCCACATTAATCACTGCATACAGCGGTTGTCTGGTGGGTGCTGACGCAGAGTCACGACGAAGCGTGTGCCAGCTTCCATCCTGCTTTTGACAACGATAGTGCCATCATGCAGTTCGATCATGCCTTTTACGATTGCCAGCCCCAGCCCCATGCCTCCGTAGCGGCGGGTAAGGGCCCCCTCTAACTGGTAAAACGGTTCAAAGATTTTCTCGTATTCGTTTTCAGGAATACCAATACCATCATCCTCAAAGGTGATGACCGCGCCACCTTCGGGCAGGCCTACCGCCGTAATGTGGACATGCCCCCCATCTTTGTTAAATTTGATCGCATTGTCTACCAGATTTGTAAACGCCAGCACCAACCGGACTTCGTCACCAACAATTTCTACCGGGTCGCATTTCAGGTCAACCAACACATCACGGGTGTTTTTATAGGAACTGCGTGCCGCTTCAACTGCTTCTTCCAACAGTTTGTCCACCCGCACTGACTGGCAGTTCAGCAGAATTGGCTGACTCTTCCCCTGAAGCTCATGCAAATTAATCAGCGCATCCACCATCCCAGAGAGAAAGTGCGCCTGTTTTTCAATCGCTTCAAGCTGCGATTTCCGAGAAGAGTCATGTTCATCATCTGCGAGCAAACTCGCATATCCCAGCATAATTGCAATGGGTGTTCGTAGTTCGTGGCTGGTGATCGCAACAAATTCACTTTTGCGGCGGTCTAGGTCCTGCAATTCACTATACGCATGGTCAAGCGAGGTAAAAAGCTGGGCGCTGCGAACCGCCAGACCGGCTGCGCCCGCCAATGAAAACAAAGTACGCGCATCCTGCGGCGTGTAAAAATCATCCCGGCTGGTTCGCATCACCAGCAGAAAACCCGTCAGTATCCCCCGTGCGATCAACGGCGATGCAATTGCAGACGTTGGGAAAAGAGTAAGGGAAAAGGCCTGCTGCAAGGCTTCTAAATCTATCGGATCGTCAAACAGCAGTGACTGGTCTCCATTTTTGAGCGGTTCTACCGGACTGTACTCATCCAGGACATACTGGCGAACAATACCAGGGGTGGGAATGCCGACGCCAGCCGTGTAAAGATGTTCAAAGCAGTTGGTGTCTTCTTCAAAGATATAAATTGCCACAGCCTGCGCCCGCATCAGATCAGCAGTTTTATGCACCAGCGCCTTACCTGTGTCGTGTAAATCCAGGCTCTGACCAAGAGCAGTTGTCACCTTATTGATCGCATCCAGATGGGCGTGCTGCATATCAACGGTTTCTTGTGCCGTCTCAGCCTGCTGCATGATTTTGGCCATCATGCGGGTTAGCCAGACATTGTAATCGCGTAAAAATATGCCTTCTTCCTGGGGTACTGGCTTCGCCAGCGGATTCGCCTGTACAGGTGCCAGCAGCATGACCCGGTCAACCTCACCCAGAAAAGCATCTCGTTCGAGCGGTTTGCGAAGAAACCCTGCTGCACCTGCCCGCTTTGCCAGACTTTCATCACCAGGTTCGGCATCCGCAGGACCGACCAAGATCACGGGAAGATGGGCTAACTCAGGAGTCTGCTTCAGCACACGGCAGATATGAAAACCATCCATACCAGGCATAATGACGTTCGCTACGATAACATCCGGCAGGGCCGACGATGCGTTTTGTAATGCCTCCAGCGCTTTTTGACCGTCCTGCACGAAATCCGCCGTATACATAGCAAAATCAAGCATTAATTGGATGGCTTGTGCCACACGAACGTTGTCTTCAATAATGAGAAGATGGGTCATACGCTACTCCGACTGTGCTCTATGATAACACAGACTGGACAATGACTCGCCAACCAATAACAGATTTTGCAGCTTTTAAACGAGGCTTTCAATTAAGCGACATAAACGAAGTGCCCCGACCAGGGCAATCCTTTTCTCGCGCCGAACAGCATGAAGAAGCCGTTCCGCAATATCAAACAGCGCTCGATTAAGGCGCAGATGGAGAAAGACCAAAAGAGGCGCTGCGCTGTTATATTGACGAATTGAAATCGTAGATCCGCAAGCCTTCCTACAGATAATCCTCATCCAAAAGCCCACGTTCGTCAGCAAACAGCAGCACCAACCCGCCAAAAGCTACCACAAAAGCGATGAAGCTGTAGAATTCGTGCTCGCCTGTGCTGTAATAGGATTTAGCATCGTCGATCATTTCATCCAGACGTTCGTCAAAATCGTCCTGCTGGCGCTCACTCAAGTCATCGTAACCGAACTGTTCTTTGAGATTGCCTTTCCAGGAACTGGTACTGAGGGTACGCCAGAAGAACCCAAAAATCAGCAGGATAAACGCGGTCATAACGAGCGCCAGAAGTGCCGTCCGCATTGGTAGTTTTTTCTGGAGATATAACCAGCCTATCGCCCCTAACCCCAGCGCCAGCGGCAAGATCAAGATGAGCAGACGGTCAATCAGGCGGACATCACCAAATCCGGTATCCTCGTCGAATTTGGTCAAATCCAAGGAGCCATAAGTATCATTCGTGCCCAGCCAAATCTGAGTCGGGGTCAGGCTGTCTCTGCCAATCTCAACCCAGCTAAAAATGAAAAAACCGAGGATGATCATTAGCGCTGCGAATATCGCTACCCCGCCAACCAGATAGCGGAAATTGTCGCTATAAAGGAAATTCCGCAAATCACTGCGGGTTTGCGCGGACTTGCCTTCGTTAATGAAATGTATCATGCGTTGTTGCGGAGTTGCACCAGGGCCAGCATCGAAGAAACGTTCGCCCATGATAGGTCTGTCAATATTGTCTACCCGCCGAATCCAACGATTGGCACGTTTGTTCCCAGGCATCTCTCGTAAAATGGTCTGTGCCTGGGCAAACAATTCCTTCGCCCGTTCAAATCGAGACCGATCTTCAGGGGTTTCGGCATCGAGTCCCACCGGTCTCGGTTTGGGTCGTAGTTGTTCGATAGAAACAGGTTCAAAATCGGCTTCTTCTTCCTCATCCATTGCAGCAGGTTCGGGACGAAAGGAAGGTGGTTGAATAGGGCGAATCGGAGAAACGGGTTCGGGCAGTTCATTGGATGGCTTCTCCTCTTCTGGTAAGGTTGCGGGCGGCGGTGCAAATTGAGACACAGGCTCAGGAGGCACCACTTTCACCGGAGCAACTTCATCCAGTTTGCCTAACCACTTCTGTGCGGTTGGGTTATTTTTAATTGGGAGAAGTACCTGGCGGGCCTCATCATACTGTTTTTTAATAATCAGCGTTTTGGCTTGTTCCAAGATCTCTTTTTCGTTTGCCACAACGATGCTCTTTCTACTCCCCTATAATTCTGTACCCAGCCTGTTCAAAAATGCAAATCAAATGAGGTGATTCGCGGTTGCACGGAAAGTAGGCTAAATCTACAATCTCAACTATGCGAATAACTGAGCTACCACCCTTCAATCCACGTCTGGATGATTTCCGGGCAGAGGAATTTCTTCGGCATACCCTGTCACTGCTGGAGTTTCCCCTTGAACAGGATCAGGACATGCTGGATACTGCGCCCTTTCAACTGAAGGAACCCCCTCCCGCACCCGAACCGCCTATTCCTTTATTGCCAAGCATCTGGTATCCAAGAGCAACTCAGGAAGTTACCCGATATGTACAGGTCTGGCTGACTCCGCCGCGCAACAGCTACCTTTTTCTGGAAACAGGCGATGTCATTGAACGGGCAATCCGCCCCCTGCTGGCGGGTCAGGGGCCGGTCACAGTACGCGGCGAGGCGGGAATTGGAAAAACGGCGCTGCTCGCATATATCGCCCATCACGCACGCACGCGGCAGCGTTTCCGCCGTATCTGGTGGTTCGATGACGCGACACGGGTAGGACAGGCCGCTGCAATCACACTCGAACGTGCTCATGTGATGGGAGAACCCGACCCCATTCGGCAGTTGCAGCTTCTTTCACGTGAACTTGATGATGCCACGTTGATCATTGTAGATAACCTGTATCCCGAACACTTTCTCCTGGACTCGATCCTGAAACTGTCGCCATTTGTGCTGGTTGGTGTAGAAACACCCCCTGAAATTCCCGAAGAAGATGAGTATGGTAATCCGGTTGTGCCTCAAGACCCGCCGAATACAGTCACGCTGCGGCGCTGGACACAAAATGACGCCGTTAATTTATTGGCACAAACGGCCAATCTGCATGACCCTCATAAAAATGCCATCCCGCGGGAACTGCGCCCTCTGCTGGATGAACTGGTCATGCTGCTGGATTTTCACCCGCTGGCCGTTGTGGTCGCGGCAGCCCTGGTCAAGGATGATGAGCTCACCATTGAACAGCTCCTAAACAGCCTTCATGCCATAACACAGGAATCTGATCCTGAAGCCATTCTGCATCTGTGTCTGGATACGATGCCGGTCGAGTACCAGCGTTTGCTGGAAGGATTCGGCGCGTTTTCGCCGCTGGGAACACATACAGAAGCCCTACAAAGCGTCGTTGATATGCCCGATATGGGACTGCTGCGCGGGCTAACGTATCTCAAACGGCGGCGGCTGATCCGGCACGCAGAACGTTTTGGAGACAGGTACATTGCGGCATCGCTGGCTTACCGCCGGGTCACCCAGCGCGACCCCAACGCGCCTGGGAGCCGATCAGGAGAGCGGGCACGGGAGTGGACACTGCGCTATGCAGAAAGTTATACCTATGATGAAGCAGCACTGTTTGCAGCAGAACATCACCTGCGCCATCTCTATCAAATGGCTGCCAAGTACCAGAAGACGGATTTAACCACACGGCTGAACCGGGCACTCATGCATTATCTACGGACGTATATGCCTGCATTCGTGCCGCATGATGCCCCACCGCCCCGCCTTACGGGAGAACGTGCAAAGGCTGTTCAGCTAGCACGACACGGGCACGAGCTGGCTATGCGGGGCGATTTTGAGCAGGGGCGAGAAGTGCTTAAAACGGCAGTTACAGCAATCCGGGAACATGGCTCTGAACATGACCGGGCTGAAGCAATGGTCATGCTTGCCCAGATCGAGGACAGCTATGGAGACGCAGCCGCTGCCAGTAGACTGCTGGAAGAAGCCGCCAAGCTGGTTTTTGAGCTGAATGCTGAGGAGTCCGTCAGTGTTGTGCGGTTAGGGCTGGCAATGACCTATCGCCACCAGAATCGCTTGAAAGAAGCTCTGGCGGTGCTGGATGAGTCGTGGGGAACCAACGCCGAACGTGCCCGTATCTACCGGTTAATGGGCAAACTGGATGAAATGGTCAGGGTGCTGGAAGTCGATGATGCACTGACGCCATATGCCAAAGCGGAAAGCTATCTGCAAGCCGGGCAGTATGCCGAAGCGCTGGAAGCCATTTCGGAGGACAACACCCCGCTGAGCCATCATCTTCGTGCCATGATTTATCACTTTCAGGGGGAATACGAGACTGCCATTCGGGGCTACGACATGGCCTTACAATCTTATGCCCCCGATGACCCGTCCAAAGCACGCACCTGGCGTGCAATGGCCTCGATCCTGGCGCTGCAAGAAAAATACGACACCGCTGAGCAGACCTTAGACAGTGCCCTGCGAAACCTTGAAAAATATCCTGACGCCCTTCAACGCGGGCGCACGCTTTCTTTGCTGGCAGCAGTACATTTGCGACGCGGGGCAAATCGAGCCGCCCTTGAAACCGCAACTCAGGCCGTACAAGAACTGGCTGATGACCACGAAACCTTAGCTGATGCATACAGAACATGGGGGCGTGCAAGCTGGCGTCTGGGCCGGTATGATGAAGCGTTATCCGCCTTCCTTCAGGAATCCGAACATGCCCAGAGCTCGCCCCGCCGTGATGAGATTCGGATTGGTATTGCACTGTTCCATATTGCCGAATGTTACCATGTGCTGGGTGAGCTTGACCGCGCTGTGGCAAATCTCCGTCGAGCGATGACTCAAATCAAGCCGGAAGACGCGCCACAGGTGTATTTATTAACCCTGGTCGCCCTCTATCGGGCGCTTTTTGAACGTGAACGGTTTAGCGATGCCTTAGAAGTCTGCCAGAAGGCGCTGGCCTTTTTAGACAAGAATCCTCCGCCAGATTTGCAGCATTTAGGGTACATGCTGGCGCAGTATGTCCGTATTTGTCAGACAATGAACATGCATCCAGCAGCACAGCGCAGTTATGCACGTTGGCTGACTACGCTGGCGGGTCGTGCCGATGCACTGACCGATGAAAACCGTCCTGCGTTGGCAGTACTTGCACTCTCACTCGCTGCGCGTAGTCTGCTTTCTTATAAACGAGTTGATGAAGCCCTGCCCATTGCTGAAGAGGCGATGCGGATGGCAGAAACCCATTTTGCCGGGCACCCGGCGGCATGGTCGGCACGCCGCGATTATGGGATAGCCCTGGTCGAAACGAAACAGTGGCAGGCTGCCCACGATACCTTACATCCGCTTCTCATGGCCGCTATTCAGAACGAGCCCCATACCTATGCGGCGGTATGCGAGGGGGTCGGTCTGGCGCTTCACCACCTCGGTGAATACCATACCGCACTGAACCACTTTTTCACGGCGCTGGACGCACAGCCGATTCGCCATAAACAGGGGCTGATCTTTGAACATATAGCACAAAGCTACCTCGGTATCGGCGAAACTACCCGCGCCGTCGAAAATTTTAACGAAGCCCTCAAGTTTTTAGACCCGCAAAATGTCCCAGGCGATATAGCCCGGGTTTTAACGGCGCTGGCCCACACACTGGCGGGTATGAATCGGTATGGGGACGCAATTGCCGTCTACGAAAATGCCCTCAAGATGCTTACCTCCCTACCGGAAGCCTTACCCCTCAACACGGTCAAAGTATACGTCAGCCTTGGGCACAGCAACCGGATGCAGGGGCAGTTGCGCGAAGCCGCTCGTGCTTATCAGGATGCGCTGGATATTCTCGCCAAGCACCAGATTCACACACCCAGCGAACACCGGGAAATTTTGCTGCATCTGGCACGGACAAAACAGGCTCTTGAGAAATACGATGAAGCCATCGTCGCCTTTGAACTTGCCCGCGACGAAGCGAATGACTTTGGGGATGCTCTGGAAGTGGGCAATATCACTCGTGAACTCGGTGAAGCGGAACACACTGGCGGGTATTTGGAGCGCAGCCTGCGAACCTATGAAGATGCACTTGCCTACCTGACGCCAGAGTACCCCAAAGAACGAGCAGCAGCCTTACGCAGTTATGGGCGAGCGCTGGCACAGGCAATGCGTTTTGACGAGGCTCGTGCCGCTTGGAATGAAGCCCTTGCGATTACAACGGATATAGCCCCTCTGGAGATCGCGCTGACCCACCATGCCATCGGGCAGGCGTTTGTAGCACAAAAAGTCTTTGATAATGCCGCCGAAGCCTACCGCCGTGCCCTGAAATATCATCCGGAAGGCACCGTAGAAGCAGCCTCCACTTACCGTGAACTCGGCAAAACCCTGCTGGCGGCAAACAAACCTCCGGAGGCCATTGCCCCACTGCAAACCTCATTGGAAATTGAGAAAAAACAGCCGCAGCAGTCGAACGCCCGCCTGATAAAAACCCTGGAGTTGCTCGGACAGGCTGAAGAACTCAGTGGTAACCGGCTTAATGCCATCGCTCGCTACCATGCACTCCTGGTTTATATGGATCAGCGCTTCCAGCCACAGCCCTACGCAGCCATCTTGCGTATTTTGGGACGCCTTTATGCTGAGGAGAAGAACTGGGAAAACAGCCAGAAAGCTCTGAATGAATCCCTTGAATTGGAACTCGCCCTTAAGCCGCGGGATGACAGCCGTATTGCCAGCACCCTTCGCATGATTGCCGACGCTTACCACATGGAGGGAAATCTTGAAAAAGCCGCTAACGCCTATAAAAAAATGGCGACCTATGCCAACCTCTCCACAGAAGAAGCGAATCGGCTTCGCACCGCCTTGAGTGATCTGGAAAAACACCGCGCTACCTTAACGGCAGCACTGGATTCGCTGGCTGTCCTGCGAAAGACGAACGCCCATCCAAGAGATTTTGCTTATGTGTATGCGCTGATTGTCCGGACGTATTACCTTTTAAGCGATCTGATGGAAAGTCAGCGTGCGATGCAAAAGCTGATCGAACTGCTCAATACTTACACGGACTCTTTCAATCTGGATGACGAACGTCCCGAATTCCGTACATTGGCGCATCTGCGGCTGGCGATTCAGTACGAACAGCAGAAAGATAAAGCCCGCGCTCGTGATCATTACCGTGCCGCCATGAAAACCAATACGGATACTGCGATGGGCTGGCTGCTGGAGCGGGGTCTGGAAGCTGTCAACTAAACATCAGGAAAGCGGTGAAAAATCAGCCGTGCAAGTAAATTCCTGATTTGCTATCCTATCTAACAGGAGAAGGTAGGTGGTGTTTATGAGAAAAACGTTTGTATTGTTATTCGTTGTTCTGAATTTGATGATCATTGCTGTGCCGCAGGTGCAGGCGACAGGCAGTTTATTCGAACAATGTTTACAGACACCTAACGGCCCTGGCTGTCAGGCAGGTCTGCCCGCCGCACATTACCAGATGCTGATGGATGAAATGCTGCTCAATCCAGAACCGAACGTGCGTCCTTTGCCGACCAACGAAATTGAAGTGGCGCGTTTCGCGTTTCGCCGCCTGACAAATCCCGGCGGAACGACCATTTTTAACGCCCCCGGCGGCGCCCCGATTGGCACAGTGGCCCCCGGATTCAATTACGTGACCGTGCAGGGTTCACAGGATGGGTACTTACAGATTGATCCGGGACAATGGGTGTTGGAAAGCGATACCGCCGTTGCTCGTCCCAGCACTTTCTCAGGCGTACTGCTGGATCGTGAAAGTATGGAATATCCGATGGCCTGGGTGCTGATTCCGAGCTTTCCCGCGTCTTATCCCGGTGCAGAGGGCGACAAGAGCCGTCCTCGCCTGGAGCGATACACACGGGTGAATATCTTTGAGACCGTTGAGGTAGATGGATGGCGCTGGTATCTGATCGGGCCAGAATCGTGGATCAAACAGACCTCAGTTGCCAAAATCCTGTTCATCGACAAGCCTGCTGAAATCAAAGGGCGCTGGGCTGCCGTCGATTTATATGAACAGGTCTTGGTCGCTTACGACGAGGAGACTCCCGTTTTTGCCACCCTCATTTCGTCCGGTCTGCCACAATGGGCAACCAATGAGGGAACCTTCCAGACCTGGACACGGATTGCGAACGGCAGCATGAGCGGCGCGGAAGGGCAGGCAGATTTTTACAGCCTTCAAAATGTTCCCTGGACGCTGTATTTTGATGGGTCAATCAGTTTGCATGGGACATATTGGCATGACGGATTTGGTTATCGGCATAGTCATGGCTGCGTCAACATGACCCTGACCGACTCCTACTGGTTTTTCCAGTGGACGATGGACGGCGGCATTGAAAAGCCCTGGGTGCATGTCTGGGCATCAGGTGAATACATAGAATAATCGTCCAACTTAGCCAAAGTGACAGGGCTGCTCATTTTCGCAGCCCTTTTTTGTTGTCTGGATGTTAAAATTGCCCCATGAGGACAGCGCATGACCATTGTTAAACCTGAAGACTATGACAAGCTGCGAGAAGCGGGCCGGATAAATGCTCAGATTCTCGCCACACTGCGGGAAATCATTCGCCCCGGAATGCGTACCATCGAGTTAGATGAGATTGCGTGCGGCCTCCTGCATCAATATGGAGCAGAATCGGCCTTCCTCAACTATGCTTTTCCCGGCGGCAAACATCCCTATCCCGGTCACATCAACGTCAGTGTCAATGAAGAACTGGTACATGGCATCCCTGGTAAGCGCAGGCTGAATAAAGGGGATGTTGTCACGCTGGACTGCGGTACCAATTACCAGGGGCTGATCGCGGATTCTGCTATTACCGTCACGCTTGGCCCTGTACCGGACAGCGTCAAACGATTGATTCACGCTACCGAAGAGGCGCTGGAGATTGCCATTCAGCTTGTCAAACCGGGCCGCAAACTCGGCGACATCTCTTTTGCGATTCAACTGACACTGGAAAAATACCGTGTGCGGATTCCGCCGCAGTTTGGTGGACATGGTGTGGGCTATAAGCTGCATACCAGCCCGCATATTTCCAACTGGGGTAAGCCCAATACCGGCGACAGCCTGGAAGTTGGCATGGCACTGGCGATCGAGCCAATGGGGATGCTAGGCAGCCCGAACACAAAACTGATGCGCGACCATTGGACCGTGGTAACAGTAGATAAATCTGTCTGTGCCCATACTGAACACTCGATTCTTGTTCTTGAGCGTGGTGCGGAAGTGCTGACACGATTACCCAGATAGTTAGTTAGTGTTTAGTATTGGTTCTTAGAAGCTCGTTTTTTCCTATCAAAAACTGAGAACGAACGGCTAACAACTGGAGGAGTAGAGATGAAGCAAAATTTGTGGCACGATTTTTCAGCAGGGCCAGATGCGCCAGATTTGATTTACGTAGTGGTCGAAGTCCCCAAAGCCAGCCGCAATAAATTTGAATATAGCAAAGAAGCTGGCACGATTGCGCTTGACCGTGTGCTGTACAGTCCTCTGCACTACCCTGGCGATTATGGATTCATCCCGCGTACTTATTTTGAAGACGGTGACCCCACAGATGTGCTGGTCATGACCAATCAACCGACTTTCCCCGGCTGTATCATCAAGGCCCGCCCAATTGGGATGTTCAAGATGATTGACAACGGCGCGCTGGATTACAAAGTTCTGGCCGTGCCCGCCGATGATCCCAGTTTCGATGAATACTGGGATGTATCCAATATTCCCCAGCACTTCCCCAAAGAAGTAGGGCATTTCTTCATGGTTTACAAGGAATTGCAGGGCGCGACTGTCACTAATGAGGGATGGGCGGGGGTACGCGAAGCCAAAGCGCAAATCCGCCGTTCGATGGAACGGTACAACGACGAGTTTCCGACCCGCACCAGTGAGCGCCAGCAGGTCAGCAGCGGCACAAAATGGGAACGTGCTTACGGATACAGCCGGGCAGTCCGCGTGGAAAATATGGTCTATGTTGCGGGAACCACCGCCGGGGATGCTGGGGAGGATGCCCGTTCGCAAATGCACGGCATTTTTGAAAAAATCAAAACCGCACTCGCCGAAACAGGCGCAAAGCTGGAAGATGTGGTCCGCACCCGGATGTACGTCGTCAACAAAGAAGACATGGCCACCGTTGCGGAAGTGCATGGCGAATACTTTGAGGACATTCGTCCGGTTTCCACGCTGGTTCAGGTTGCTGGACTGATTGAGCCGCAGTTGAAAGTCGAAATGGAAGTTGAAGCCATCATCCAGGAAGACTTTTAGACTCGGCAAAATCCTGAGTATAGAGGTGTTAAATCCAGGGTTAGCACGGGGTGTTGCTAGCCAGTGGGGGTTTATCATAAAATAAGGCTATGCGAGGCTTATATGATAGACGCGGCGAGTGTTTTGGCTACGTTGTGGGCAGCAAAGTGTATGATCTGGAACACCGACAGTCTGGGACACGAACGCCAAAGGAGATTCTGGATTTGACAGGTCAGCGTGTCTGGCATATTGACCGCGATGGCCTGTATGATGAACACTGGCAGTGTATCGGGTTTATAGGCAGCCCCGTTGAGGATAACCATGACTACAGATAGAATGCGTGAGGAAAGAATAACCTGGCTGCGTGTCGAGTTTGCTGAGGCAATCGAACACTGTGAACGCGGCGATATGACCCGTCGTGACCTGCATACCCACAGCACACAGCACACCACCCAGGAAGAAATCGATGCCCTTGGCGATGAACTGCTGCGGTATGCGTTCTGGGCGATGCAGCATTATCTTCACCAACCCGCCTGCTGGGCCCCCACTGCGGAGGAAATGGCTTACCTCAAGCGCTGCCTGCGTGACGAAGATCTGTTTGACACCGACCAGGTAGAATTTTCGGTGCGGCATGGCAGTTAAAAAACTCAACTCGATGCGTCTGCTGGAACAGCACAACATTCCCTATGAGGTTATCGAGTTCCCTGACACGATTCATGATGCGCTTGAACTGGCTGAGGCGGTAGGGGTACCGCCTCATATGGTTTATAAAACCCTGGTGGTGGATACAGGCGACTCCAAAAAACCGCTGCTGGCTCTCATCGCCGCCCATCGCCGCCTTGATCTCAAAAAGCTGGCTGCCGCTGCTGGCTTTAAAAAACTCACGATGGCCCCTCATGCCAGCGCCGAACAATGGACTGGTTTAAAAACTGGAGGCATTTCCCCGCTCGCGCTTGTGGCCAAAAACTGGAAGGTTTTCATTGACCAGCCCGCCACCCAGCTTCAGCAGATCATGCTGAGCGCGGGGCAGCGTGGGGTGAATCTGCGCGTGCCTATCCAATCTTTGCTTCAGGTCCTAAAGCCCACGATTGCGGAAATTTCTGACGACGGTGATGAGCAGTGATCACTGTTTGACAGCTCGAACGCGCCACAGTTCCAGTTCGCGCCCCTCATGGGGACGCAGAAAGCGCTTTTCCAACTCCCATTCCAGCGGTAGAGCATCATAATTCGTTTCTAAACTGGGTTCCATCAAAATATATATCCAACTATGGGTCTCGGTTTGCTGCACAATATCCGCCAGCGTTTCCGGCGCCATCTGATGATCAATAAAGCTGTACTCTGCACAGGTCAGGTGGACGGGGCCAGGTTCTTCCATGTACAGGCGCAGCGAGTGGCACGAACCTAGAATACCATAAACTTCTGCTTTTCCACTGTGAATGCTCGGTTGGGCGTCGGTGGCTAAATATTCAACAGCTTCACGCTGCCCATAGCCCGACGTAGTGGACTGTATGTAACGCCAGCGATCCTGCTCCGGCAGGTCTAGATCTTCAGGTTTGGTGACAGCCTGCTGGAAAAAATAACCGCCCCAGGCCAGCCCATATACCAGGATCCCCACCATGATCGTCCGTTCAAGCGTAAAGCGGCGTTCGCTTTCCCGAATCTGAGCAGCAAGCGTATATAAACCGCCCGCCAGAATCAGCGTCAAAAAGGGAACGCCAATTTCCAGATAGCGGGAACGAGGAAATGATCCTGCCACCACTGCCGGACTCCAGGCCAGAATGAACAGGACAATCAAAAAAACGCCCACTTTCCGCCGCCACATGAGCAGCGCCCCGGCACAAATCACTGTAAGTATCAATATAGGTGTCCAGAGATAAATCGCGGTCTGCTCAATCGCAATCCGCATATTATCTGCCAGATTTTCCACAAAATTCTGGTCTTCGTGGATGTTCAGCAGGTAATCATCAATAAACACAATCGGCTCGTCGTTAGCCTGACCGATCATGATGGGAATAAAAATCGGAATCCAGACCGCCGCCAGTATTCCGCCGATTATTAACAGAGGTTTGAGATAGCGCTGGCGCCAATGATGGTGATTTTCAAACAGCCATATTCCAACAAAAGGAGCCGCCATAAATCCGGCGGCGGTAAATTTCGCCAGAATCATTAACGTGAAGAGGATACCTGCAACGATACTCATTTTGACTGTTGGATTCTTTATCCACAGCAGGCAGCACCAGATGGTGACCATACTTAACGCCAGTGTGAATGGATCAGCCAGCGCGAGACGGTCAAAAAAGATGGCAAAGGGTGACACAGCGTACAAGAACAGCGCCATGACCCCAACCGGAGAATCGAAAAGTTTTTTACCAAGCGCATAAATCCCCGCCCCACCGAGCAGGGTTGAGAGCGCCACCATGAGTCGGCTGACAAGCAGATAATCGACTCGCGGCACCTCAAAAAGGCCGAGATAGTAATACAGCAGCAGTTTTTTGGGAATCCAGGAGGTGTTGGTATTAAAATCCCATACCACTTCTGCCCGACGGATATGCAAACTCTCATCGGCGTAACCGGGTAGGGCCAGAATCTCATGCGTCCGCAGAAACAATTGCAGCAGCAGAACCACTACCGCTGCCCACTGCCACTTTTTCACTGGGCAGACTCCATTTCCCATACCTCCACGACCATGCCATCAAACGGACGGCCAAAACGGGCAATCACCCGATGATCTACGGTCAGTAAATCAAAATCCAGGATGTCCAGCTCCGGCTCGGCAAACACGTACAGAACACCCTCCTGCTGCAAACGCTGTTCAATATGACGGGATACGTCCGGCATCAATTCACCTTCCCATCCAAAATTCGGACACTCCAGATTCACCGGGCCGTTTTCGTCGAGATAAAGACGCATCTGATGGCACGAACCCACCAGACCAATCACCGGGATTCTGCCGCTTCTGGTCGAGGGTTCAAGGTTTTTTGCCAGTTCTGCCGCATCCATCAGGGCGTAGCCAGAAGTAAAATTCTGAAAATACTCGTGACGATCCGTCTTAGGGAGCGTCATCTCACGCGGGTTTGTCCATGCAGCCGCAATGAATGGCTGTGCGAAAAACACAATCCACACACTGACGACGAGCCAGCTTCCCGCCCAGGATCGGAGAGATTTCCAGCGCTCAGGCAGTTTCTGAAACCCGATAATCAATACTCCCGCCATCACTATGAGTAGGGGTAAGATTCCAAGCTGAACGTAACGTGTGGAAAATCGCCCTGCCAGAAATATGACGATGCTCCAGGGCAGAACAATGCAGCCCAACAAAAATAAAAAGGTGCGCGGGCGAACGCGAAATGTGATCAGCAGGCCCCCCAGGGTTAAAACCAGGCCCCCATGCAGCACCCAGTTGACAGTTACAATGTCTTGAATATTATCAACGATTGTTTCCAGAGGAGAACGGGTGTTAATCAGAACGGGTTCCACCATGACCGCTCGCTCTGCTGCCGGGTTCGCATCCGGGCTGCGCTGGTAGGAAACCTCTTTATAAGCCACATAAGCAAAAAATGGCAGCAGCACCACACTAAATGTTACATAACACACGATGAGCGTTGTTTTATAACGTTTCCATGCCACCCGCCAACCAAGACCGGAAAGCAAAAAGATCGCCAGGACAGGAACCACAATGTAAGGGGCGCCAATCAGTTTTGCCAGGGTGGTCAGCCCGCCAAGAAACCCCGTCAAAATACCCCATTCCCACTCTTCCGGGTGCCGTACCATCAGCAGCGAACCCCATACGGTCAACATCCCAAGCGCGGAAGCCAGCGGGTCAGAAAAAGCGAGCCGATCAAAAAAAATCATGAAGGGTGAAAACACAGCGATATACAGCGCCAGAATCCCACCCCACGCGCTGAACAAACGCCGCGCAGCAGCATAAAGCCCCGCCAATCCCAGCAGCGAAAAGATCCCAACAACTGTCCTTCCAAGAAATATCCCATGCAGTCGATCCGCGTTAAAAAGGCCAATCCAGTAATAGGTCAGCAGTTTTCCGGGTTTTAGAGAGATATTCAGGTCATCAAAACTCCAGGCGATCTCGGCACGCCGGATATGCAGGCTTTCATCGTTAAACGGCGGCAGCGCAGTGACGTTATGAATTCGAACGAATAACGCAATCAGCAGCAGAAGAACAATCAGCCAGCCTCGACTATTGGATGAACCAGGCATCGCTTTCACCAGGGGTTACACGATACAGCCAGACCCGTATCCCATTATGGGGACGGGCATACGAAGCAAGATATTCTGGGGTCACATCCATACTGCGAAAATCGATGATGCCCGCGTCTTCAACCAGAAAATACCATTCGCCTGTTTCGGCAACCTGCTGCTCCCATCGGGCCATGACAGCGGGGATCATACTTTCGTCAAATTTAAAGTAGGGGCAGTTCAGATTCACTGGATGTTTTTCAGGAAAATACAGGCGTAAACTATGACAGTTTCCCACAAAACCAGTCAGGGGAATTTCGCCACCAATAGTTGGCAGGGCGAGAATATCCGACGCAGCATCGCGCAGACCATAACCAGAGGAGGTATGGCTGAAATATTCCCATTCGTCCTGCTTACTGAGCGAAAGGCGAGTAGGGTTTTCCCAGATATCCGAAATAAAATGCAGAGCAAAAACAAAAAACGCCAGCAGACCGATCCCTGCAAACAGATTCAGCAGTTTGACATGGGTTTTACTGCTGTCGTATCCCACCAGAAAAACCGCCGTAAAAATCAGCAAAAACGGAAAACCCAGTACCAGATAGCGGGTGCTGGGAAACGCCGACACGACCAGGATAAATCCCCACACTGCTCCTGTGGTAAGCAGCAGATACAGTTTCTGATCGAAACGTGGGCTCATAAAAGAGGCGGCAAAAGCCAGCAAAAAAACCAGCGTCAGGGGCCCGATGAGCAGGCGCAGCGATTCGTTATAGGTTTCAATATTAAAGCCGATTTGCTCAACCCGGTTACGGTTCTCTGGGGTAAACAACCAGCTATCCACCACTTCCGGCTTTTCCTCCGGCGGGTCGATTTCCCGATAAAGCATATAACCTGCGAAAGGCAGCATTACCAACAGCGTGATGCTAAAACACATCAGCAAGGGTCTGAAGTACATTATATAAATTTGCCGGGCAGAAGCAGGACTCAACAGATAAACCGCCAGTGGTGGCACAAGGACAAGTGGGACAGCCGTTAATTTCGCCAGCAGCGCCAATCCAAGCAGCAAACCCGTGATGATGCTGCGTTTGGGGGTAGGGTGGCGGGCAAAGAGAAGGCTTGCCCAAGCAAGACCAAGCGCAAACATCATTACAAACGGGTCGGACATAGCCAGGCGGTCAAAAAAAATGAGCAAAGGAGTAAATCCGTGAAGCCAGATCACGAATACTCCTTTCCAGTACGAGCGGGTAAGACTGTATGTGAGTGCAAATGATAACGCAGCGGCAAGCGGTGACATCAGGGCCAGAGCCTGCCGGGTTAACCACAGCGCGTTATGATCCTGGGGTGTAAAGAGGCCCAGATAGTAGTACAGCAGTAGCTTGGCGGGTAAAAAAGACGCCTTTTCATCGGTGAATTCGTAGACCACCTGCGCCCGCATGATGTGCAGACTTTCATCCACGAAAGCAGGCATCGCAAGGATGGCATGAGCACGAACGGCCCACACCACCCATAAACTCACGACGACAAGTATCAGACGCCGCATTAAAGACGGGAACTGGGTTCGGTAGAGCGGCGGTGCTGCGAGGGATGCATCCCACGTTCCAGCAAAATCAAGCCGCCCAGCACCGCTTGAGTCCAACCTACAAAACGAATCAACAGCCCAATACTGAGGGCATTCGGTTCGCTGACACTAAGATAGCCAAGAAAGAAGACATATGCTCCCTCCTTAATCCCCAGCGATCCCGGAGTAAGAGGAATAATTTCCAGCGTTGAAATCAGCGCCACAATCGAGATAAACGCCAGGTAAGATACAGGTTCCGAGATCGCCAGCAGCACCACATAATAGGAGGTCATGCTAAAAAAGTTCGCCAGCAGCGAAAGGAGCACCATCTCGCCCACAATACGCGGTTCGCCCAAATCACCCTGAAAGGCTTTGCTCAACCGCTCAACTTTGCGGGCAACGCCTCCCATCTTAAACTGCGTCATCAGCTTCACGAAGGTCGGCACAAACCAGCCAAAGTGCAAAATAACCAGTCCAGCAATACCTGCGATGGACAGCCCATATACCAACAGCGACATTTCAAACGGAATCCCGCCAGGACGCACGATGAGCAAAATCAGTGCAGCAGTTGTGACAACCGAAATCAAGCCGATGGCACGCTCAATCAGCACCGAAGAAACAGAATCCACAGCGCGGCCCGTATCCACCGAGCTTTCTGCCATCCGCATGGCATCTCCGCCAGCCGATGACCCCGGCAAGAACTGGCTGTAAAACGCACCAATCAGATAGGTACCGAACAACCGCCCAAAGGTCGTTCCGACATGGTTCTTTCTCAATAACAGCATCCAGCGCCAGGTTTTAACGGCGGTGGCCGCCATGAGCAGCACCCACGCCGGGAAAATATACATCAGGTTAGCCCCGGCAAGTGTATCCAGGACATCCTGCATATCCACGAGTTCAAACAGGGCAACTAGCCCGACGATGCCCATCACCAGCCGTACCCAAGACCATACGGGTCTGATTTTGCTTTGCGTATTCATGTCGTTGTTGTCTTTCTGCTACCGGGCAGGGATTATAGTCCCAACATGGCAGGTGGCAACAGGGCATTTTTAACGATAGGCCCCGCTTTCCACTTCTTCCATCAACTGTGTTATCCCACTTGCCGATGTAATCTGCAAAAAATAGTTTCCAGTCGGTGCCCCATCACGACCGGTAATGACCAGTTTTAAAGTCTCATACTGCGATGGCGTATATTCAATCATCTGAGTATGCGGAAGATCTCCCAGCGTACCGTTCGCAACAACCCGATTCTGCTCGTTCCACAACTCCATCAGAGGAACGTTGGGCAGGGGGCGATTATACGGATCAATATTGCTCACATTGCTCAGAGCATCCAGTAATTCCTGCTCATTAAAACTCACCAGGTCTTTTGCAAAAACAATCACAATCAGAAGCGTATCATTAGGCCGCCCTCGGATGTTATAGGCGTGTGCTTCACCCCGGAACAAGGTCCCATTCTGGATTTCGTTCAGCTCAGCAGTTTCATCCTGCACAATCGGGATGCGCTTGTCCTCCGGAACTTCCTCTTCAGCAATGCCAATACTATCTGCCTCAACCCAACCCAACGCTTCCTTATCCTTTGCCAGAAACCCCAGAATGTTTTTCCCCGTGATGGCATCGTAAACCGCCACCGCTGTAAAAAGAAAGCCTACAATTCCTAATAATCCGAGGAGATAGGACAGGGGAGAGGACTTTTTCTGTATCGAGGTGGTGCGGAGTTTCTGGGGTATCGTCGGCGGCGTTAGGGTTGCTGTCTGGCGATTCAGCCGATACAGCATTTCTTTGGCGGCAGCGTGATCAGGTTTGAGCGCCAGCACCTTGTTCAAAGCGATGTGTTTATCCTTATCACTTTCCGCAGCGAAGACCGCCAGCCACCATGCATCGATGTTGTTTTTGTCTTCGCGCAGAATTTCAGCAAGTATCGGACGTGCTGTCACAAAATCTTTGATTTTAATGAGGCGATAAACTTCCTGTACTTTGTCGCGGGTCGCATCATCCATCATAGAGACTCCACATTCCCCGTTATTCTATCATCTTTTCGATCCGAAGGTGAGAAAAATCCGTTCACATCCCTGTTGACACCAGGCTGAAAATGTAAAATCCTTATACGCTGTTTGGGCCGTTGAAGGACAATAATGAAACTCGTTAAGCTATCCACGCTGCTGGTGATGACCTGCCTGACCATCGTTCTGGGATACAACATCCTAAAAGTGAGATTATATGAACCAGAACCCTATCGCCAGTTTTTTATCCGATCAGATATTGCACTTTATACTGCCATAATACTGCGAGATGAAGACCCCGACCGATTCTCGAAAGACCTGATCTATGGCAGTCCATCCATCACGATCTTAAGCAAAAATTCGCCACTATACCTCAGCATATTAAAACAGCTATACCTTCTGACAGATCGGGATTTTGATTTGGCGCTGCGCTGGTACAGTGTTTTGATGCTCGCTGTATATCTCCCAGGGATGTATCTCTTTTTATACACCATCATTCGAGATTGGCTGGTGGCGCTAGCACTCAGCCTGATCTCAAGTATCCCCTCTGGCTTATATGCATCGGGGCAGATATGGGGCATTCCAGAGGACATTTTGCTGCCCTCTTATGTCTTTATAGCCCTGGCGCCCTGGTATGGATGGTTATCATACACCTGGTGGCTGTACCCTGATAAGCCTACCCATCACAGGAAAATCTTCGTGTTGGGCATGTTATTTGGCCTTCTACTCATGCTCATACATGGTCTGTTCGCGGTGGCATTCATCCAACTGCTCACCCTGCTCGTGCTCATCCAGATTTTCAGGAAAAGAGTATCCTGGATTGCCCTCCCGGTCTTTTTTGCGGGGCTGATTCTCATAAGTCTGCCGCGATTCATTGGAGGACAGGTCACGGGCACTGTCAATAATAAAATATCGTCCGAAAGTGCCCGTGAGGTCATCGAGTTATCCCAGGGGAGCATGATCTATCCCTGGTCTGGCCGCGTAGATGAACGACTAGGTACAGTCTCAAACAATTTAGATACCGCCTCTCAGTTTCATCTGGCGCTCTTTGCTGCCTATTTCTTCTTTACTGCACTGACTTTGTTTCTCGCCTGGCGAACAGGAGGGCGAATCGCCCGGATACTTTTTTGTGCTATCCAGATGTTCTTTGTGGCCTATTTTATCAACACAGGGTGGCTGCCTTTACTCATTTTCGTCTATCTGGTACTTCGGATCCGGGAACAGAAAATCGACAGACTCGATCAGGGGCTATTGTTCGCCGTAGTGATGAGCGTCTGGTTAGGGCCTCTACAACAGGTTATCATTTACTATTTCTGGGACACTTTGGATATTGTTTTTTTAACGGGACTGCTTTACGAAATAGCCCGTTTTTCGATCATCGGCTACCTGCCCTTCTATAGTCTGTTGGGGTTGAGCATAATGCACTTGAAGCAGACTATCCGACCTTTTTCGATACAGCTCACATTCATCATCATTTTAACCTATATCATCTACAGAAATTTGAATATCCCTATATATACTGTGGGGCAGCAGCTTGAGGATGGGGCGCTGCTGATCATGGCACTGCCAGGTATCTACCTGATTTCACAAAAAACATCCCCGCAACCATCTATCTCCGCCGCCGCGATAGGTGTATCTGTCCTGGCTGGTTTAGCAACCACACTGTGGCTTACTGGAATAAATCTACAAGGACTTAATGTTATCTGTCTGGTAAGCATCGGTACCGCATTGATCGTGCTTGCACTTGGACAGATTTTCGATAAAAACCGACGTTTGATTGGTGTCTTCGGTGTCATGTGGGTGGTGATTTGGGGGGTGCTGCTCCTGCCTCGTCAACCTGTAGAGACAGAAAAAAAGGTTTCCCTTCGCCTCGATAAAGCGCTGGCAATGTCTCAGTCTGATCTTAACAGCCTGGAATTGACATTTGACCCCTACGAGCAGGATATTAATCCGGAATTTACGGCTCTTATTGAATGGGTGAAGAAAAATACGGATGAAGACAGTCTTTTTTATACGACTAATTATTACAGCAGCGGATTCAGGGTGCTGGCTAATCGTCCCATTATTATCAGCCAGGAAGAGTGGGTGATGAACGTCTATACTCAGCTAGACCCGGTTGAGTTAAGGAAAATTATTGATGCGCTTAACCCAGTTCCCTTTGACCCGATACAGGTCTTCATAAGCAATATTGCCTATGGAGTTGAGTATATGGTTACAAGAAAAGATCAGGAAATCCCGCTGTTAATTCAATACAACCAGTCCCTTTATGCAGCGAGGCAGATCTATAGTAACAGCCTTTATAACCTCTACCATATTGAAAAACTGACCGTGGATGAGGCCCATTTCAATTTATCGCCCGAACTGTACAAAGTATATCGGGAACATGCATCAACACTTCCTGTATCACCAGAGGCCGTTATATTTAACCCAGCCACTGATGTCCTGGCTGATCCGCAGGACGAAATCCTGAATCTAGGCCATTTCATTGCCTTGTCAAACCTGGACGTAAATCAGCAAAGCTCAGCCTTCGACCTGCTGCACTTACTTCAACAAATGCAGTATGAAAAGGAAATGTCAGACACAGCAAGGGCAGCGCTCCAAGATTGGCGGGTCGAAAAGCGGCCTGAATATCTGCGAGACGCAGGCATCGATTACCTGCTTATAGATAACCGATGGGTTGGATTTTTATCTGAGCAGGAGCTAAAACAATTCAATTCTGCTTATGAGCTGATTTATGAATGGACATTCCGCTCGATTGGGCGGACTTATTATCTTTATCGAGTTCCTTGATTGGCGACTTCTAATGCAAAGCCCCGCCTGGGGCGGGGTGGTTACTGAGCACTTTCTGCCTGGGTTTCCCCTTCAGCAGCGGCTCCCTCGGTTTTCGAGGCCTTGGGTTCTTTCTTAGGAAGTTTTTCTTCCAGCATTTCCTTCAACTGCTTGGCGTCGTCCTTGCTCAGACCGACCAGTTCGTTAAACAGGGTATTCACATCTGCCATGTGATTGAATGTCCTCGAATTATTTTGGCTCAATCTTACAGTTCGGGCGTGTAATCTTCAATGGGCGGATTGTTTCCTGATATACTGATAGGTGAAGGGGAGTATAAGACACTTATGGAAAGGAGCCTCCATGATTGGTCGTACTCTGGGCAGCTACCGAATCGTTGAGCAAATTGGGATGGGGGGCATGGCAACCGTTTACAAAGCCTATGACCCCAATACGGAACGATTTGTTGCCATCAAAACTCTACCCCCAATGTACTCCCAGGATCCAACATTCCAGGAACGCTTCCGGCGCGAGGCAAAAGCGATTGCCCAGCTTGAACATCTTCATATTCTGCCGATTTTTGCGTATGGGGAAGAAGAGCGCATCGCCTATATGGTGATGCGCTATATGGATACCGGCACCCTGGGAGATATGATTCGCCATAAACCGATGGCATTGAATGAAACCCATCGCCTGATTTCCCAACTTGCTGAAGCCCTGGACTATGCTCATTCACACGGCATTATTCATCGTGATGTCAAACCCAGCAATGTATTGATAGACCAACACCGGAACGCCTATTTAACGGATTTCGGAATCGCAAAAATGGTGGAAGGGGCACTTGACCTGACAGGCTCCAGCATCATCGGCACACCGCAGTATATGAGTCCTGAACAATGCCGGGGAGAAAGGGAATTGTCGCCTGCATCTGACCAGTACTCATTAGGGGTAATTCTGTACGAAATGGTCACGGGGCGCACTCCATTTCAGGCAGAAACTCCAATGGCAATCATCCACAAGCATATGATGGGTGAACACCTGCCGCTCCCCCACACGCTGCGCCCCGATCTACCGGAAGCCGCCGAAAATGTTATTTTGAAAGCGTTAAGTAAAGCGCCCACAGATCGTTATGCTACTTGCACGGCGCTTGCCAAAGCATTTGGCGATGCCCTTATCGATTACAAAGTGCCGGAACAGGTGCCGGATGCTCCTACCCTGGTAGAACACGGAACCACATTCGTGACCGACCCAACAGAGCTTTCTTCTCCAGCAAAACGCCGCTTCCCGACCCTTTATCTCCTCGGCATCATGCTGCTGATTGTCGCAGTATTGATCGGATTGTGGGGTGTGGATGTTTTTGATGATGATGAAGATCGGGAAGGCGCGGTTTTGCCCAGCGTCACGGCCACACCAACCTTAACTGCATCATCTACGCCTACCCCGACAGAGACCCCCGTGTTACCTCCGACGATCACGTGGACTCCCCGGCCTACCGCGACTGCATTGCCCCTCGGTCAGATTGCCCATTCATGTGGGGACGGTGGGAATCTGCGCTTTTGCATCGCCAACTTCTTGGGCGTGACGGTGGAAGAATTCGAGCTGGATGTACCAGGGCGTGCAGTTGAGCCATTTTCCTGGTCGCCAGATGGGGAACAGCTTGTCTTTGCCGCCTGTTATGCAGATGACTGCTCTTTGAACAGCCAATTATTCATTATCAATAAAGATGGGGCAGGTTTAAAACCGCTGGAAACGCTGAGCATGAACAGCCTGTCACCTTCCTGGTCACCGGATGGAGAATGGATCGCATTTCATGGGAACTGCGGTCTTTTTAAGATTCATCCCGACAGTACAAATCTTACGGAACTGGTGAACCAGCAGTCAGTGTGTGCCGGTGATTTGCGCTGGTCGCCAAATGGGGAATGGATTGCATTTGTAAGCTCGCCGATGTCAAACTTGGATAACGTGGCGGGAGTGTGGCTGGTACGGTCCGATAGCCGCGAGGCACAGGTCGCTTACCCCATCCCTGCATGGACCGGCAGCAGCCCTATCAACGCTTTAGCCTGGACGCCTGAAGGAGAGCTTGTCTTTTCCTACAACAACAAAGCCCTCTTAATGGATACTGCCTGCCTTGAAACAGGGTGCTCAGAAAGCAGTTTTGCGCCATACGAAGGAGTCATTGGGCGAAGCTGGCTTCCCAATTATGCGCCGCAGTGGTCACAATAATCGTGGGGGCAAGAACTGCCCCTTTATAAATCGTCACGGGTATAGGAGGCATCGTCCAATTCCACGCCGCGCATATCAAAAAGCTGTTTCATATTCTCACCGTTGATGTAAACCACAGCACGGTTCACTTGTGGAAACTGAAAAATGGTATGCAGTATCTGAGCCTGCATCCGTGCGTCACTGCACACCCCGACCAGAGAGAATATACCCCCCATGTTAATTGTCACACCATCACCCTCAACAGAAATGCTCTCAATTTGCATGTTGGTGGTGTGCAAATTCGTGATCAAACCTGCCCGACCATAGTTTTCTTCTTCCAGGGAAAACAATGACTCTAAGGCGGCGCGGAGGTTATTCTGGAGATCTCCCGTAACCGCCTTTTCGGCTGACACCGCCACAATCGAGTCGCCACAACCAACAGGTGTTCCTGAGACGCCATTATCTTCTGGTGCAATCAGATAAAACTGGATGTTGCTGCTTCCGAAGCGTTCCATAGTCTCAGCTACATCTGGTTCTGTCGGAGCATCGTCAACCGAGGTCAGACTACAGCCAAGCGAAAGAAACAGCAAAAAAACAAGCCATTGCTTCATGGCAGCTTTCCCTTTTTGATGTTAGACACGTTTTCCAGGGGGAAAGTTCCTGCTTTTCGTGTATTACTGCAACGACCTCACAATAATATGGATCAAGCGCAGCGGTCAGGTCATTCATAAGATCACCCTGCTGCAAGGGCGGCAACTGTCGCCACCAGTTCATCTATGGTCCGAACCACTTTTTTGCCTTCACCACACAACCCCCAGATAAGATTATTCAATCGGCGAACGTCATCCGAGATACCAATACAGGGTTTACCTTTCGCGTAAACATAACCAAGCTCCGCACTCGTTCCTGAATCATGATCGGCTCCTGTCAGCAAAGCCACCAGCATGTCACATTCATCCAACGCCTGCATATCGGCCTTAAACAGGCGCGGACGGTCAGCCTCACTCTTAAAAATGCCTGCGTCTCGATGAGGCAAAAAGGTGCGGTGTCCAGCGCCCTCAAGCGCAGCGGCAATTTGCTCAAGATACCAGCGTTCGTGAGTGTTAAACAGCGGCCCTGCCACATAAATGTATGCCATCCAGTGCTCCTGAGATAGAAAAAGCGATACCCAACAGAGGGATATCGCCTCTTCTTTTCGCGTCACGCGAATTTCAGTTCAAGTTCTCAAAAATACCAGCCGCGCCCTGACCGCCACCAATACACATGGTCACCATGCCATACTTGCTGCGGCGACGATTCATCTCGTTGATAAGCTGGACAGTCAGTTTTGCACCTGTACAGCCCAGGGGGTGCCCCAACGCGATGGCCCCACCATTGACATTGATAACTTCGGGATTCATCTCCAGTTCCCGTATCACCGCGAGGGCTTGAGCAGCAAAGGCCTCGTTCAGCTCAAACAGATCGATGTCGTCTAACGTTAATCCGGTGCGCTGCAAAACTTTTGGAATCGCTTTGATCGGGCCGATCCCCATGACTTCTGGCCGCACGCCCGCCACGCTGAATCCGACAAAACGCGCCAATGGTTTAAGACCAAGCTGTGCTGCCTTTCCCGCCTCCATAATTAACACGGCGGCTGCACCATCGCTTAACGGGCTGGAGTTGCCCGGAGTAACACTGCCACCCTGCTTGAACGATGGCTTCAGCGAAGCCAGAGCTTCTAGTGTGGTGTCTGGGCGCAGGTGTTCATCGACATCAAAAACGATTTCTTTTTCAATGCGCTGTCCATCTTTGACTTCAACTTCGAGGATGTCCATAGGAACAATTTCTTCTCTGAAGTAGCCTGCCTGCGTCGCCTTTGCAGCTTTCATGTGGCTTTCATAGGCAAATTGATCCTGGTCTTCGCGGGAGATTTTATACTCGTCTGCGACACGTTCAGCCGTTAAGCCCATATTCATATACACTTCAGGGTGCTCTACTGCCAGCATCGGATTCGGGCTGAGTTGAAAACCAGTCATGGGAACCAGACTCATCGTTTCCGCCCCACCCGCGATAATTACATCCGCACCGTTGGCGATAATCCGTTCAGCGGCGGCGGCGATGGTTTGCAGGCCGCTGGCACAGAAGCGGTTCACGGTCTGGGCAGGCACATCAAGCGGCAAATCCGCCAGAATACCTATCGTGCGGGCGAAATTTAGCCCCTGTGAGCCCTCCGGCATCGCACACCCAATAACCACATCATCAATCTCATTTGGGTCAAGCCTGCCTTCAGTCTTTTTCAAAATCTCTTTGATCACAACGGCTGCCATGTCATCCGAACGGACATGACGAGTCGTGCCGCGTTTCGCTTTCCCAACAGCAGTCCGTGAAGCGGCAACAATAACTGCTTCTCTCATGAACTAATCTCCACAGCTAAACCAAATGGTGATTTGATTTTAACGGAAAGTATCTTCTAAAAGCAAAAACGAGCCTCAAAGCCCGTTTTGCATTGTTTAACCCTGGCGCTGCTTATGCTTGGGGTAGGTGGGGCAAATGACATATAGTCTGCCCTTGCGCCGTACAAATTTGCAGTCTTTGCACATCTTACGTACAGAAGCGCGTACCTTCATGGTGCTGCCTCCTTTGGATTTGTTGGTGAAGTGTATCATTGAAGGCCAAAAGCGTCTATGGCAATTTAGGGTCGAAACCCGCTACACTCTAATTGTCCGTTGTATAAGTGGAGTATCATCAATGAAATTGTATAAACTTCTGCTGGCGGCTGTTTTATTGGCAGCGCTTCCTTTACTGGCTCAGGCTCAGAGCGCAGAACTGACACTGATGCGCTGGCCCGAAGCCAATCTCGAATTCGAGTATCCGGCAGAATGGAGTCTCATCGGGGAAGATGGTTTTGAGTTTATCCTCGTTGATGCCGAAGGAAATTTTGTCGGTCTGCAAATGGGGCAGATTGACGGGAGTCTGGAAGCTCTTTTTGCCGGCTTCGCCGAAAATTCAACGGGTAATGAAGTTGAGGAAATCGAACTTGAAGGCAGCACAGCTCTCACCCTAAAAATCCCCACTGACTCGAATGGACGCGATGGGCGCCTGGTGGGTTACACCGTGGAAAACAATACAGTGGCACTGTTGATCCTGGTGGGAAAACCGGAATGGCAGACCCTGTCGGACAGTTTGCTATCCAGCATCGTGATCACACCGGTCGAATTGGACGAAGCTGTGCTTAACGAGGCCTTTGCCACCAGTCTTGAAGCCGACCAGATTTTGCGTGTTGGCAGTTCAGATGCCCCGGTGAAAATGGTCGAAGTGTTGGATTTTTCCTGCCCGCACTGCGTGGACTACGCGGGCAATGTGAAGCGGATTATCCAAAAATATGTCAATTCCGGTGATGTGCAAATCGAATTCCGCATCGTGACGTTTATCGGTCAGGAACGTTCCGAAGTAGTGACTCATGCCCAATACTGTGCGGCAGAGCAGGGCCTTGGTTGGTCAATGCATGAGGGCATTTTCGCAGGCTATAATTCGGAAGGCGGTGCATATTACAGTGAAGAAAATATGATCGTGCTGGCAGAGGAACTCGGCGCGGATACGGAGCGTTTCACCGCTTGTGTGCAGGACAAAAAATACGCCGATGTAATTGAGCAAAACGCAGAAGTTGCAGAAGAACTCGGCGTCACCAGCACCCCATCCCTGCTGTTTACCACCGGAGAAGCTACCCCACAGTTCCTCACCTCCCCGAATGGGGAAGCATGGCGCGGCGGGATTCAGTTGCATTTTCTCTATCAGGAAATTGACAAGCTGCTCGAATCCTGATAGTCATTTCACCAGCAGGTTTCCATCATGCAAGCGGCGGTTGACCCGTCCGCTTGCACTTTTATAATTAACGCCATGAGAATTGGACTCATATCTGATATACACGGCGACCTGAAAGCGCTTGACCGTGCGCTTATGCTGCTCGAAAACCGGGCAGATATGATCTGGTGTGCTGGTGATCTGGTGGGACGGGGGCGTCATCCGAATGAAGTCGTGGAAAAAATCGTGGGCGCAGGCATCCCAACGGTGCTGGGAAACCACGACGAAATCGCGCTGACACGGGGGTACTACTACTCTACTGATGAGGATATGTTCCGGGAGTGCCAACCGCGCACCCTGCGTCTGCTCCTGACTTTGCCACGCACCTACCGTGCACGTATCGGGGGGCGCACGGTGGTCATGGTTCACGGTACGCCCCGCAGCAATGCCGAAAGTATGAACTTGATGCCCGCCTACCGTGAACGTGCCTTACACTGGCTCAATAAAATCGGCGCGGACATCCTGATTACAGGCCATACCCATGTGCCAATTTCCACGTATGGCAGCCGAGGGTTGATCGTCAATCCGGGATCGTTGTTTGACCCTGCCGGCTCACCGCGATCCAGTTCAGAAACATATGGGGTACTGGATACCAGTGCCCTCACCTTCAGTTACTATCCGCTTTGGGATTGACTTCTTTCGGGCGATTCTTATCTTCCTCCAGCCGCCGGATAATTTCCTGATACGTCTCCAGCAAAAAAGTTGAGTTATCCTCGCGTGCCATTTCATCGTGAATCACACGCCGCATGGTTTCCACCAGTTCATCAATAGTGATAATGCCTTTTTCGACCAGCAAATTCGCTAATGCTCGTGAGATTATCAAGCCATCAACACCCCGTGCACCCAGACTCGCCAGTCCGCCAAATAAATCGCCAAAAATCTCCTGGGTACTGCGTACATCTGCCATAACGTTTTCCCTTTTGTTTTTTTGAACGTTAATTGTTACCGCTAGATGGGCAGACTTGCAAATTGAAATTGAGAGGGTGGGGTAGTCGGAGGCGGCAAGAACCCTCTGAAGTTGTTCCGCGCCGCCTCAAAGCTACAAACTATGGATTGCTGTAGATTTTATAGCTGATGGTGATCGCTGTTCCAGCGCGTGCTTCAATGCGGATGATCCCGCGCTGCCCCTCAGCCGTTATGACCCCGATCAGCACCCCAGGGAAAATCTGCGATTCACTCAACCCGGTTGTGTTACTGATTATCGCTGGATCAAGCAGGTTATAATGCACCGTTTCAAACGTGGCACTGGTAACAATTCCAACACGGCCGCCGCTGAGCGGCACAAGCTCTGTGCCTGTCCAATTCAGATCAGCCACGCCTCCCGCCAGATCAACATTGGTTCCTGCAAAAACAGGTAGGCTGCTGGTCTGGATCAGTATCGGATAATCTACAGCATAGTTAACTCGATAAATGTTGTTTCCTTCCCCATTTTCCCCTTCGTTGACCTCGTTGTTGATGTCGGCAACAATGTCTACCGCAAATGTCCCTGTCCCCAGGAGAGTCACAGACAGAGGCACCGTCAGGGTTTGGCCAGGTTCAAGGTTAGAAACGATATTCGAGGTGTAAACCGGGCCAGGTTCAAACGAAGCGGCCACTACAAATTGACCTGTAGGCGCACTGGCTGCGTTACGGACCGTCACGCTGGCTACAAATCCCTGTCCCGGTACAGGTTGCAGCGGCATCAGCAGAACGTTATCAATCACAATATCAGACAAATTCAAACGAGGTGTCGCTGTGACACCGCCAATAGGCGTTGGGGGAGCCTGAATGATGGGAAGCTGATTCAGTAAGCCACCAGGATCAAACACTTCTACAAATTCAGCCGCCACCCAACCGATTCCCCCGCGATACTGAATCACTAACCAGGATAAATCTTCATTCGCGCCAACAATGGTTGCTGTCGCACCCCGCTGGAACTGCCCAATCTCCTCATAAAACAGGCCAGGGCCGGAGCGTACATTGACTGTATCTGAGATCACAGTCAATTGTAACTGCGAAGGCGTGGGCGAAGGCGTATAAGTCGCCGTTTCCGTTGGAGTCATGGTCGGGGTAAATGTAGGTGTGCCAATCACGGCCACCGGATTCAGTTCCTGCACCACCAGATCATCATCTGGCAGCCGTTCGGTGTTTTTATATCGTGCCAGCACATCAATCCCGCCAAACTCGCTCAACCGGAAAATGGTCACATTGCGGGAAAAATCCCCGTTCTCATAGGGTTCAATCCGGCCCTGTACCGTATAGACTGTCTGCATCCTGAGCAGAGATTCATACAAACCCGGCATCGAAGGGCCAGCAATTTTAATTTGACCCGCGAGCGTATAAACCGCGTCATAGGCAGCGGCAGCGGTTTCATCCGGCACACGTC
Source organism: Anaerolineae bacterium (assembly GCA_008933735.1). Lineage (GTDB taxonomy): Bacteria > Chloroflexota > Anaerolineae > Aggregatilineales > J027 > SB15. Next base: position 98,839 of record WBUL01000010.1, read on the forward strand.
CATAAGCAGACACAAAATTAATTAAAAACTGGCGGCTCAATTCCGTCTGGGTGCTGTATGCCCAACCTGACGCGCCATAAATCCCTGCCGCCAGATCAAGATCAAGTTGTCCCGCAAGAGAAGCTTTTTGCGCGTCCCGATAGAAAAAGACACCATTCCAACCTCGCCCAAACAAATTGGATAGGAGGACGTTCACATCCTGTGGCGCACCCCAGAAAATGATGCCGTCAGGATTGGCCGTCACCAGTCCGGGAATTTGTTCGCTCAATGTACTGGCATCAACCAGTTGGATTTTTGTGATTGGAGCATATCCTAAACTGCCTAACGCACCTTCAAATGCGACAACAGCCTCTGTCGATTCGACATTGGTTTGCACCACAGCGATATTGGTCAATTGCAATTCATTCACCATGTATTCCGCTGCCGCAATACTGTAATATCGTTCGCTGGCCTGCATCCGCATGATGTTGTTGGTCACATCAAAATCGGTCAGTGTATCCGAGGTCGCCAGCGTCAGCACCGGCACTCCCGCACGGGCCAGCGGTTCTAAGTTTGGCAGCGCCAGGGCGTTATCCAGCGGGCCAATCACTGCGCTGACCTCCTGCGCTTTCAGGGAATCCAGAGCGCGAGGAATATCTTCCGGCGCTGTCGGAAATATATTTGGATAGACCAGTTCCAGCGAATAAACCCTGCCATCTCCCGCGGCAAATGCGCCGTTCACGTTGATTTCCTGAACAGCAAGGCGGGCACCTAAATCCGCCTGACTGTTTTGCCGCATCAAGGTACCGATGCGGATCACCGTTACGGCCTGATTCGCACCCTGAATCCGGTCTAATCGAGCAGCGCTAAAAAGTCCTATGAGGGCAAGGAGGAGGATCAGGCTGGTACGTATGCGACTTCGCATGGTCATTGCTCCTGCAAAATTAATGCTTGCTAATATTCTTACCAGAACCAATTGACTTGACTGTTAATCTCTGGCATATTGAAACGAGCAGTTACTGTCTTATTCTACTGGTAAAAAACGTGTAAGGAACGTTAGAATGCAAAACAAACTCAGACAACTCATTATCAGCGCGTTAAAACGGAACGAGCTGACTTCCTACCTCCCCCTTCGTTTATCTGTAAAAGGTTACCATGTGGTTGTCGAAGGAACCGTCGACTCCAAATCCCTCGTCTATGAGGTTATTTCTACCATCGAATCGGTTTCCCCTTATCTGGTTGTCCACAGTCGTCTGAGCATTGAGCATCGTCGAACAGCAGGCGTAAGCTAAGCGCCGCCAACAAATCCGGTACAATATTTCCCTCTTTGCAGAGGGATTTTTTTTAGTGGGAGAAGCCAATTCATGAAAACCAGCCCTCGTTATCCCCTGGCGCTGGCAGGCGTCCTGTGCTGGCTAATGCTCGTCCTTTTTCTGTACTATTGGATCCATAAACCCATCACAACACACATGATGGAGGCGACGGGCGGCGCGTTGCTCGATTATGGCGCAGCGTTTTTATTCCTGATGGTAGGTGGGGCAGCAGGGCGTACCCTGGTCAGACGGTTTTTCCCTGATGACTGGCAAAGTCTTTCCACAGCCGAACAGCTTTCAGGAGAGGGATTCATTGGTCTGGGCATTTTGAGCGTCCTTATTTTTCTGGTAGGGTTGGTCAACCTGAGCGTTTTTTCCATGCTGGCGCTGCTCGCCGCGACAATCCTGTTCTTGAGAGGAAGAGTTTTTACCTGGGCAGGCGCGTGGATTAGCTGGCTGCGCGGCGCGAAATTTGATTTTCTCTGGGGTAAGGGGTTAGCCCTGTTTATCGGATTCAACCTGGCGATGGCTTGCTTGATGGCCCTGCTGCCTCCAACCAAATTCGACTCGCTGACCTATCATCTGGTTGGCCCCAAATTATGGGTGCAGGCAGGCAAATTCACGGCTCTGCCCAACAATCACTTTTTTGGATTCCCGCAGTATGTGAATACCCTCTACACGGGCCATATTGCGCTGCTGGCAGGCCGTCTGACTGGTACAGCAACTGTTCACGCGCTGTTTGGTATTCTGACCTTGATGGCAGTAGGCGGTTACGGGGTACGGCGGTTCAACAAATTTGTTGGGTGGGTGGCAGTTGCGGTTTTGCTCTCGGCGACCTCAATCTGGCTGGAAATCTCATGGGCCTATGTGGATATGGTCGGACTGGGCACAGCCATGCTGACCTTTGCAACCCTGGAGCGATGGAAAGAGACCCAGAAACCTGCATTTCTAATCCTGGGCGGGATTTTCGCAGGGCTGGCCCTGTCCTCAAAATATAACGCGGCAATGGTAGGTTTCGCGGGCACTCTCTATTTGTTTCTCTATGGGTGGCGGCATGGTATTACAGCGCTTATTAAATCCGCTGTGATCTTTGGCATCGCAGCCCTGGTTGTTGTTTCCCCCTGGCTCATTCGGAACCTCTTTTTTTACGACAATCCGGTTTACCCTCTTGGCCCCACCACTGGGGAATGGGATGATCTCAGCAACCATTTTTACTTTTACATGCGTGATGACACCTCTGTTCTGGAAAAACGCTGGTGGATGGTTGCCCTGCTGCCTTTCACGCCGACATTTTTAGGAGTCGAGGGCGGCGAGCCATTTTCCGCAACCATCGGGCCGTTATTTGTGCTTTTGATACCGCTGCTGCTGCTGACGTGGAAATCTCTCCAACCTGACTGGCGCAGCAGTGTGCGAGATCTGCTGTGGTTCCTGTTGTTTTTGCATGTGTTCTGGCTGTATTCAATGACCAACCGGTGGACAGAAACCCGATTGGTCTTAAGCATATTCCCGCTCATGGCAATATTAGCGGCAGCGGCCCTGGACAGCCTGCGCCTGCTGCCGGAAAAACCTCTTAATATCGCCTGGATGATTCGTACCGTTGTGGCATTAATTCTTTTCCTCACGGCGGTAAATCATGTTGCGGGTGTCCGGCCAAAGGAAGGCGACGAAAATTTTCAGGGGACTACGATGGTGAGTCATTTCCTGGAAACACGCGCCTTCGATTACCTCTTGGGAATCGTCAACAAACGCGAATTTCTGGAGGATGCGCTCGGTTGGTATATGCCCGCGATGGACGCCGTTAACGCACTGCCAGAGGGGTCGCACGTACTGTTTTTGTGGGAAACACGCTCACTTTACTGCGAGGAAGGGAAGATCACCTGTGAGGAAGATACCATTATCATGCGCTGGTGGCACGACCGCCGCGCGATTGGCAGCGCTGAGGATATTGTCGAAAGTTGGAAAAAACACGGCGTGACCCATTTGTTAGTCTGGGAAACCGGACGGGAGTTTGAATTCGAGAACAACCCTGTTGGCCTGTTTGAGCCAGGTGATTTTGAGGAATGGAACAAAGTACCAGCACGGCTTGAAATCATCTGGCAGGGCGAAGATATTTATACTTTATATAAGCTGCCGTGATCACAAAAAAACTGTTCCCGACCGGCGGTTATGCCTTTACCAATCGGGAACGAGTAATCGAAAAGTTGTAACTATGTCAGGAACATGGGCATTCCCAGGATATGTCGAATCTTGGGCCGATAGTTATCCGAATCATAGAGTTCGGCAACATTGACTCGCTTGGTACCTTGCGACAGAGTCGCAATTGGAACATCACTATACACGCCGCGCTGTAGACACACCAGACGCCCGGATTCACCGCGCTCCACAAGGCTCATCGCAACCTGTGCAAAGTTCGCCGCCACCATCAAATCCAGTGAATCCGCAGCACCGCTCCGCATGAGATAAGCAAGCTGTTGATAAACGATGTTCTGACCTGTTAATTCCTGTAACATTTCCCCCACAACCATACCGACACCCCCCAGTTTGCGATGTCCGTAGGCATCGGCCTCGCCGCGCTCCATGACTGATCCTTCGATCATCCGTGCACCCTCTGACACCGTCAGCATGGCATAATTGCTGGGGTTCGTGCGTTTGTCGTCCACAATGAGTTTTGCCAGCTTTTCTATGTCGAAGGGGACTTCGGAGATCAGCGCCCGATCTACCCCACTAAGATAAGCAGCGAACAGAGACGTTTCGCCAGAATTACGCCCAAACAACTCAACGACGGCAATGCGTTCGTGTGAACCGGTGGAAGTGCGGAGGTTGTGGATAAATTCCACGCTGCGGGTCACCGCTGTCGAAAAACCAATACAATAATCGGTGCCATAGACATCGTTATCCATAGTCTTGGGGATAGCGATAACTCGAACACCCTGATGATGCAGCCTTTCGCCGAAACTGAGCGTATCATCACCCCCTATTGGGATCAGGCTGTCAATCCCAAGATGCTCAATTACACGCAGAACATGGGGTGTAAAATCCTGAGGCTCGGTGTACGTTTTCCCCTCTTCGCGCAGAAAATCCGGAATACCCTTGGGCTTTACTTTGCTCGGATTGGTACGAGAGGTATGCAGAAAGGTACCACCAGTACGGTCTATCCTTCGAACAGCCTCTTTATCCAAGGGGATCACCCAGTGGGATTTATCCGTTTCGTCATCCAGATTGTATTCAAGCAACCCTGCCCACCCGCGTCGAATGCCCAGCACTTCATATCCATTATCTGTTGCCCGGTTCACAATGGCCTTGATCGCCGGATTGAGGCCAGGTACGTCCCCGCCGCCTGTTAAAACTCCTATACGCATAATCAGTCGCTTTCTCGATTCAAAAACTCATTTTGATTCGCTATGTGCTGTTTAGAACATAGCGAAGTTATACCAAGAGCTAAAGTGATGAAAATCATACATTTCCAATTAGCCTTGCATCAAGACAAACAGTGTAAGCATTTATACACTGAAGACAGGGTTATTTTACCCAATGATTAAATGAAGCAGAAATGTTTTTTTTCACAAAAAGAGGGCAAAATGGTTGCAACTGCGACACCTGAACTTAAGGAACACCTCACAATTGATGCAATAGCAGACATGCTTGGCAGCGAGGCAGACTCCCTGCTGCATCATACCTGCGAAACCATCAGTAAGGAAAGACTATATCTGCCAGGCCCGGACTGTGTCAGTGATGTATGGGGCAATTCTGACCGGAGTCCACAGGTACTGCGGAGTCTGGAACAACTGCACACCCATGGGCGCCTGAGTGGTACGGGTTATCTTTCTATCCTGCCCGTTGACCAGGGGGTAGAGCATTCTGGCGGGGCCTCGTTCGCTAAAAACCCGGATTATTTTGACCCTATAAAAATCGTAGAACTGGCGCTGGAAGGGGGCTGCAACGCGGTCGCCTCAACGTTTGGCGTGTTGGGTGCAGTCGCCAGAAAATACGCGCACAAAATTCCCTTCATCGTCAAAATCAATCACAATGAACTGCTGACCTATCCAAATGTGTTCGACCAGATCATGTTTGGCACCATCAAAGAGGCCTGGAATATGGGAGCAGCGGCGGTTGGCGCTACCATTTATTTTGGCTCAAAGGAGAGCGGGCGGCAGATTGTGGAAGTTTCGCAGGCTTTTGCCTATGCTCACGAATTAGGAATGGCAACCATCCTCTGGTGTTACCTGCGAAATCCAGCCTTTAAGGTCAACGGCGTGAACCATGAAACCTCAGCCGACCTGACAGGGCAAGCAAATCATCTAGGCGTAACCCTTCAGGCGGACATCGTGAAACAAAAACAACCGACGAGCAACGGAGGGTATACCGCGCTGAAGAATCTCGGTGAGTCTTCCTACGGGAAGTACGACGAGCGAATGTACACCAAGCTCACCAGCGAACATCCGATTGACCTGACCCGTTACCAGGTCGCTAACTCGTATATGGGACGTGTGGGGTTGATTAACTCAGGCGGTGCCAGCGGGAAAGATGATCTCGCAGAAGCGGTTAAGACAGCCGTCATTAACAAACGGGCAGGCGGCATGGGGCTGATCAGTGGGCGGAAAGCCTTCCAACGTCCGATGAAAGAAGGTGTGCAGTTGCTGAATGCGATTCAGGATGTATACCTGTGCGAAGAGGTAACTATCGCTTAAGGAGCAGAGCAGCCTATGACCAGCATCCTGCTTGATCCGCGGAAATACCCTTTTGCAGAATCTCACTCCCTAAAACTGGATGTGACGGGCAGTACGGGTCTTCTGAATGTTACTCTGCGGCTGGATGAACAGATGGTGTTTCAACAGGCTTACGCGCTCGGAGGTCATTTTCCACATCGTAACTATCCTTTTGCAATAGAAGGAATCCCCTGTTACCTTTCGGTCTGGGGCAGCGGGCCAGGGCAGGCGAGTATTAATGTCGTGGTTGAAAATACCTGTGTGCTGCACTGGGGTTAGCCCTGCCTACCAGCAAAGAATTGACGCATCTGTATGATTTCGCCAGCCCTTGAAAATGAGGCTTCAGGGGCTGGTGCCCTTTGAGCACTCAGCGATCTGCTGAACAAGATTTTGAAGCGGAAAGCACCTCGTATGCCTTTAGCAGAACAATAAGCTCGCCAGAATCTTGATAAGCTCCTTGCAGATTACCACGTTATCCTAACGACATCCGGGAGACCCACAGCGCCCGTGGAAATTGTTAGTTTTTTTTCACACACAGTTTCTGATTTTGGATTATACTAATAGCAAGGTTACAAACCTGCCTATCTGTACAGGTGAAAGTACTAGAGACATGAAGGTTTTGCTCAGTCTTTTTTTGGGTCTTTTACTGCTCACACCACTGACGACCACCGCATTTCAAAATTATACATGCCCGGAACTGGTAGAAATCGCCTTGAACGCGGCAGATGAAGCTTGTTTTAACGTTGGGACAAATAAGGCTTGTTATGGTCATTCTTTTATTGACGCTCAACCTCGTCCCGATGTAGAAACCCTCGAATTCGCTGCGCCGGGGGATGAAGCGGATCTGCTGGAAATCAGCACCATGCGTCTGAGTGCGATGGATGTTGGAACAGGTGCTTGGGGTGTGGCCTTCATGAATCTTCTGGCGTACTCGGATTTCAAGCCGGAAGATGTGTCTATACTTGTTTTTGGCAATGTTGAGATTCAGAATCTTGTTGAACCCACGACGACCCTTGAGATCACGCTTGTTGAATCCACCGATCTTTTGATCGCTCCGGCAGCCAGCTCAGAAGTTATCGAAACCGTTGAGGCGGGTCAAATTATCGAAGCTAAACAGCGTCTCGAAGATACCTCCTGGCTGCGGGTCGAAATCCAGGACAGTGGTATTGTGGGCTGGATTCCAGCCGAGGCAGTCAACGAAAGCAGTCATCTGGATGAACTCACGATTGTAGATGCGTGGGAACCCTATTATGGCCCCATGCAGGCCTTTTATTTTACCAGCGGCACGGATGATGCAGTGTGCCCCCAGGCTCCCGAAAGCGGTTTGATCATCCAAACGCCAGAAGGAGTTGCTGAAGTTAATCTCGTGATCAACGGCGTGAATATTCAACTCAGCGCGACCGCGTTTGTCCAGGCGCAGCCGGGCGGCGCGATGACCGTCGAAGTCATTAGCGGCTGGGCTGAGGTAGAAAGCAACGGCTTGTCTCAGACCGTGTCCTCTGGACAGCAGGTGAGTATTCCTATCAGTGAAAACCTAACGCCAGTCGGTGGAGTAAGCGCACCGCAGACCCTGAGTGTAAATACAACCACCCTGCCCGGTTGGGGATCTGCCCAAAGTGGCGGCAGTTTTTCTTCGCCTGGGAATGGGAACGCCAACGCCAATGCGAACGCCCATGCCAACGGGAACGGAAACGCCAATGCCAACACCAACACCAACGCCAACGGCGGAGGCAACAGCGGGGGAAATAGCTGCTGCGCGGGTTCCAATCCAGGTAATGGCAATGGGAATGGGAACGCCAACGCCAACGGGAACGGAAATGGCAACGCCAACGGCGGAGGCAACACGTCTGATCCGGGGAATGGCAACGCCAATGGTAATGCGAATGGTGGGGGTGGTACTTCCGATCCGGGGAATGGGAATGGCAACGCCAATGGTAATGCGAATGGTGGGGGCGGCGCTTCCGATCCGGGGAATGGGAATGGCAACGCCAATGGTAATGGGAACGGGAATGCCAATGGCAACGGGAATTGAAATTTGCAACAACAGGTTATGCAGTCAATGGACATGAAAGTTTGTCCTGTCTGCAATCAAGAAAACCTTCAGAATGCTCTGGCCTGCTCACAATGCGGAACTTCCTTTACCGTTAAAGTTGCAATTGATCCAACACCAACGCCTGACGGTCCACCACAAAGCATAGCTACCCCCAGCGATCTTTTTCTGTTTGTGTCGGGGCACAACCAGCCGATTGTTTTAAGAAACATGAAGGAAATCACCCTGGGGAGAAAATCTCCGAATACTGCCTCTCCTATAGTAGACTTAACACCTTATGACGAAAAACCGCCGGAAATATCGCGGAAACACGCGATGATTGAACAAGTGGATGGCACTTATTTCCTGCGAGATCTGGGCAGTACCAACGGCACCTGGCTCAATGATGCCCCCCTGATCCCTCATCGCAATTATCATCTGCATCCCGGTGACAAAATCCGGCTGGCTCAGCTTGCCGTTGTTGCCTATTTCAAAGGGGAAAAAACCACAGAGGTCACGATTTCATTATCCTTTGATCAGGCTTGTGAGTTAACCCCGACATCGCTTGGCAGTGAGATTCTCCCTGTGTTGAAGACCATTGGAGATTTCCAGCTCATCCTCAATACACTTTTGGAGCGTGACCCTCAGGAAATAAAAATTGAGTCGATCAAGGCGGATACTGCCGGAAATAAAATAGTGATTCGGCTGGATAGAGCGCAGGAAACCCTGAAAATCATACAGGAAGTTGTGCTGCCATGGAAAACCGTCAACAAAAATACGGACGCGCAGGAACTGAAAACCGAACCCCTGGCGCAGAATATTGTTGTTCGCATTAAACCGGATTTAGCAGTTGAAAAAGCGCAGTTATTCATCGAAAAACTTTCGCCAATCCTCCTTTTTTTCCTAAACCTGAAACCGCCAATCCTGTTTGAGAAGTGAGCCTCTGATTTGGACAACTGGCAGGACAAATGGTTACGAGGGTACCAGCTTAAGCAAATTATTGGTTCAGGTGGTTCGAGTGTTGTTTATCTGGCTTACCAGCCAGCGGTAGAGCGCGAAGTTGCCATCAAGGCGATTTCTCCTCAGTTTGCCAACAATCCGGATTTTGTGCGGCGATTTGAAAGAGAAGCCCAGTTCATCGCCCGCTTGGAACACCCTCATATCGTTCCCCTTTATGATTTCTGGCGTGACCCGCATGGTGCTTATCTTGTGATGCGCTTCCTGAAAGGCGGCAGTCTGAAAGCCCATGTACGCAGTAACGGGGCCTGGCCCCTTCCTGCGACCATCAAATTGATTGATCAGATCGCTTCGGCACTGTCCACAGCGCATCAGTCCGGCATCATTCATCAGGATTTAAAGCCGGAAAATATCCTTTTTGATGAACAAGGAAACGGCTATCTGGTCGATTTTGGTATCGCCAAAGATGTCCTGTCCAACATTAATCTTTCAGAAGCGGGGGGGGATAAAATCTGGGGAACTCCCGCATTTATGGCACCTGAACAGGCCAGGGACAATGCCGTTACTGAGCGGTCAGACATTTACAGCCTGGGGCTGATCATTTACACGTTGCTGGCGGGCGAAATGCCGTACCAGTCGCCCAGTGTCACCACCATTCTGCGGAAAAAACTTTTCGAGGTACTCCCGCCGCTCAGCCTGAATCGTCCCGAACTGCCAGATCAACTGAATCTGCTCATCTGGAGAGCAACCGATGTGCTGCCAGAAAATCGTTATGCGACCGTGAGTGAATTTGCCAATGAGTTCAGGAAGTTTCAGACAGAAACCGTGACAGTCTCTACACCTGCCTTTGCTCAGCAAAAGACCTCCTCTCTGCCCGTAGATGTAACCTTCCCGATGGCAGCCCATACGTTGATTACCGAAGGCACGAATCCGTATAAAGGGCTGCGTCCTTTTGAAGAAGTCGATGCGCTTGATTTCTATGGACGAGAAGACCTGATTGAAAAGCTCCTGGCACGCTTGCAGTCAAATCCTCGTTTCTTAACGGTCATCGGGCCCAGCGGCAGTGGAAAATCGAGTGTTGTTAAAGCGGGTCTGCTCCCAAAGCTGCGACAGGGAGCTCTCCCCGAATCGGACACATGGTTTATTTCGACCATGACCCCTGGCGCAAATCCCCTCTCTGAACTGGAACAGGCATTGATGCGCGTGGCGATTAATGCCCCAGCAGTTTCTATCGCCGAACAATTACAGGCGAGTGGACTGCATAAGTTGATCACCCAAATTCTGCCGGGCGACCTGCTTTTATTGATTGACCAGTTCGAAGAGCTGTTCTCATTGGCAGAGGATGAATCCGTTCGCCGCCTCTTTATTAATAATCTGATGAGTGCGCTGAACCATCCCCAGAGCCATCTGCGAGTTATCCTCACCCTACGAGCTGATTTTTATGACCGCCCTCTTCACTACCCTGAATTGGGCCAATTTATCCGCGAAAACACCGAGGTTATTCTGCCGCTTTCGAGCACAGAAATTGAGCGAAGTATCGTGGAACCGGCGAAACGGGTCGGGCTGGTGGTCGATAGAGCCTTAGTGACTGCCATGACCGATGATGTACAGGGGCAGCCAGGGATGTTACCGCTCCTACAATTTGCCCTGACTGAACTGTATGAGAACAGCCAAGGGAACCGCCTTACTGTTGCCGCTTACAACGCTGTTGGCGGTGTGAGCGGCGCGCTCGCAAAACGTGCCAATGACCTCTATGATCAGCTCAATCCTGAACAGCAGCGATGGGTACAACAAATCTTTTTGAGACTGGTCAGTGAAGCGGCGACTCGCCAGCGTGTTTTGCGGGAAAACTTAACTTCGCTTGCGCCAGCTCGTGATTCCATCGACATGCTGCTTGACCTGTTCGGTAAACACCGTCTCCTGACCTTTGATCGAGACCCAGTCACGCGGGCCCCCACTGTAGAAATTGCCCACGAGGCGCTTATCCATCGTTGGGAACAGCTTCGTGAATGGGTGGACACCCATCGAGACGATCTGCGACAGTATCGGAAACTGTCTGAAGCTGCCGCTGAGTGGGTGAATAATCAACGGGAAAACAGCTTTCTGGCAAGCGGGACTCGTCTTGCCCAGTTTGAGGAGCTGGCCGTTGCCCTGAATGAATTGGAACAACAGTATTTGCAGGCCAGCATCGCTTTTCGTCAGCAGAACGCTCGAAGAAGGCAGTTATTTGTCGGAGTGCTAACGGTCGTTGCCATCAGTGCGGTCATTATGGCGTTTCTGGCATGGTTGGGCCAGCAGCAGGCTGCCCGCGAGCGTAAAACGGCGGAAACTGAACGCGACCGTGCCAATGAACAGGTACAGATTTCCCGTTCAAGAGAACTGGCCGTATCCGCGCTCACAGAAGGAGGACGGTTAGACTATTCGCTGCTGATCAGTTTAGAAGCCCTGCGAAGTTATGATACCTTAGAAGCCCGCCGCAGTTTGTTACTTGGTCTGGTCTCCAATCCGTATCTCGTCACCTTTTTGCACGGGCATGAAGCTGTAGTCCGCACGGCTGCCGTCAGCCCGGATGGTCGCATGTTTGCAAGTGCGGGTGATGATCGGACAATACGTGTATGGGATGCGGAAACACAACAGCTTTTGTTCGAGCCGCTGACCGGACATACGGACACCATCTGGAAAGTCACCTTCAGCCCGGATGGGCGCTGGCTGGCTTCGGCCAGTCACGATCATACGATTCGCCTCTGGGATTTAAGTCAGTCCGATCAGCCTATTGTGCTGGAAGGTCACACTGATAAAGTGTGGGATGTAGCCTTCAGCCCGGACGGGCGCTGGCTGGCCTCAGCCAGTTCAGATGGAAAAGTTCTGCTCTGGGATATTTCGCTTGAAGTTCCTGTTCCCAAAACCCTTTCCGCACATTCGGCTACGGTTTACACGGTTGAATTCAGCCCCGATGGAAAACTCCTGGCTTCTGGCGGCGAGGACTTGACGATTATTTTGTGGGACTTAACAGACGTTCAAACGGCTGAAGCGCTTAATGCCACAATTCTTAGCGGCCATCAGAATTGGATCCTGACTCTCGCCTTCAGCCCGGACGGCAGCGCCCTCGCTTCCAGTGGGCCGGAAAATGAAGTTATCCTGTGGGATGTGGCCGCCCGAACTGCCCTGGGTAAATTTCATACTAACCATTCTGATTGGGTAAGGGACATTGCCTTTTCGCCCGATGGGCAGCGTCTCTTAACAGCCAGCGCAGACAACTCCATCCGGGTCTGGAATTTATCCAGCGCTCAACTCGCCCAACCTCCCTTAGTGGGCCATACGGATGCCATCTGGGATATTGAATTTGTGCCCGGCGGGCAGCAGCTTCTTTCCGCCAGCAGTGACAGATCTCTAATCCTCTGGAATTTAGAGCCTGTTCAACGACTGGCGCATCCACTCAAAGTGGGTACCGAACCGATCTGGAGCGTGGCGTTTAGTGGATGTGGCTTGGTGGCAGGCGGTGGCAGCCTTACCCTGGCTGAAGCCTATCCCGTTTTTCTACTTCCATGCGATGGGAGTTTATCAACTGAACCGGAGATTTTGACCGAGCACAGTGCCGCTGTGACCAGCGTTGCGGTCAGCGATCAGTGGCTTGCTACCGGAAGTGTGGACCGCACCGTTCGTCTGAGGAAACTGCCGGAAAAGGAGCCGGTTATTTCACTGGATAAGCATACAAGCAGTGTGACGAGTGTTGCTTTCTGTCCTGATGGGGCAATGCTTGCCTCAGCAGATACTGGTGGGACGGTGATACTCTGGAAAGCAGAGGGGGACATATGGTCTCTTGCCAGTACCTTCACGGTTCCGGGTGGCGCAACTTCGGTGGCTTGCAGTCCGGATGGAAGTCTCGTTGCTGTAGGAGGGCAAGATCATACGGTTGTTTTGTGGGATGCCCAGCAGCAGACAGGTGAAGCTTTCTCAGGTCATTCTGATGATGTGGAAACCGTAGTATTCAGTCCCGATGGACGTATCCTTGCTTCCGGAAGTCGTGACAATACGATTGTCCTCTGGGATACCCTGACACGCACACCCTTGAGACCTGCATTGCAAGGCCACACGAACTGGGTCACTTCTCTGGCTTTCAGCACGGATGGAAGGATTCTTGTTTCAGGTAGTCGTGATATGACCATCATTTTGTGGGATGTGGAAACAGGCCAGTCGTTCAGTCCACCCCTTACTGCCCATTCTGATTGGGTAACCGACGTGACTTTTAGCCTGGACGGGCAGTTTTTTGCTTCCAGCGGACGGGACGCTCAAGTTTTTCTCTGGGGCATTAATCCCATCGTCTGGGAACAAGCAGCGTGCCAGATTGCCCATCGAAATCTCACTGAAACCGAGTGGCAGAGTCTCTTCAGGGACGAAACCTACAATGAAACTTGTCCTTCCCCAAACCCAGCACGTTGATTGCTGACACTACAGCGTGACCTAAAAGGGCACTCACCCCTCAGTTTGCCCTTCACAGTCATCCACCCGTGATTAGCTTTACCTCTTCTTTTACTGACCGCGCCCATTACGCAGCGGCGACGCGGAGTTACCACCGCCTCGTCGGGGGTCGCGGCAGTGCGTCGGCAAGCGCCATTACCACCACTGATCAGGTGTTGGTAACTATATTTACCGTGCGTTACTAATTGCCGAAAAACAGGCGTTTTTCTCTACTGCTCAAGCATCGTTTTAATCTGCTGGGCCAGGGCATGTGCTCGTTCAGGCGCATTCCCGATGTAATGCTCAAACTGCATCGCAGCACGGATTTGTGGTTCTGCCAGATAACGCAGAATCCGTTCATCTGAGGCTACCAGTTCGACCAAAGGATTTCGCTCATCATTTTGGAGGGCCGCCCATGCACGGAGACTGTGTTCTCGTAACACCTCATGCATTTCCTGACGATCTGCCCCTGCCCGCACTGCTGCCATCAGCAAATTCTCCACTGCCGCAAACGGGCCATAAATGTGTAGATTGCGCTGAACCCCTTTTTCATGAATGGTCAGGCCGGAAAGCAGTTCCGCCGCCTGAATCAGCATCTCATCTACCGCCAGGAACATCCCCGGCAGCACCTCGCGCCGGTTCGCCGAGTCATCCAGGGTACGTTCCAGCAGGGAATGCGCCGCGTTATCCCACAACACGGATACCTGCGCCGCCACCCAGCGCCCCAGGCTGTCCAGGTTTTCTGATTTCACCGGGTTGCGCTTGAAAGGCATCGCAGATGATCCAACCTGTTTTTTGCCAAACGGTTCTGACCATTCCCCAATTGGCGGCGACTGCAAAATCCGTATATCAAAGGCGAGCTTGTACAAACTACCTGCAATACCCGCCAGCACACTACCGATCTGCCAATCCTGCTTGCGTGGATAGGTCTGGGTTGTAATGTCGAACGCAGACACACCAAGAAGTTCCATGACCCGTGCTTCAAATTGGGCCGGAGAAACAGAGGTTCCCTCCAATAGTGCAACATAAGATGACGATGTGCCAACAGCGCCTTTAATCCCCTTGCCCCGCACTTCCAGCGCCTGTATCGAGCGCCAGTCTATCAGCACATCCTGAGCATAGGAAGCGAGGCGGTAGCCAATGGTGGTCGGTTCGGCAGGCTGCAAATGGGTAAACGCCATCGTGGGCACCGCTGCCCATTGTTCAACAGCGTCGGCCAGTATTGCTAAAACTTTTCGCAGCCGCTGTGAGAGCAAATCCAATGCCGCTTGCAGGCGCAGGGCATCCGCGTTATCCAGCACATCCATACTGGTTGCCCCCAGATGGATGATTCCACCTCCGACTGGACACTGCTCGGCAAAAACGCGAATTTCCGCCATCACGTCATGACGAAGCTCGGCTTCGAGTTCAAAAGCGCGTTGCAGATCAATCGCTTCCTGATGGGCGACTAAATCCGCTACCTGCGCCTGGGTCACCAGTCCAACCTCGGACTGGGCGGTTGCCAGCGCAACCCATACCTGCCGCCACAATTTACGGCGGTGGTGCTCGCTCCACAACTGGCGCATTTCTTCTGACCCATAGCGCCAGGAAAATGGAGACAAAAAGGTATCGTGGCTGAACATCGTCATAGCGTAGGGAAGTTTAGCATATACGCTATGATATAATACCCTGCCGATTCTGTTCAACTCTGATAAAAGATGCCATGCGAAAATCCCTGATCCTGCTCTTTACCCTCATGTGTTTTACGCCTGTCTACGCACAAACTGCCGAGGCGACCCTGGCAGTCATTGAAAATTTCCTGCGTCAGCAACTAGGACGGGATTACGTCCTGCTGGAATATAATTTTGAGGCGGCCACCTGGCAGGACTCATCGCTGGGCTGCCCGGAAGACGGGCAAACCTACACCCCTGGCACCATTAACGGGTATTCATGGAATTTTTTAACTGACGACGGCATTCGTTATCGCGTCCACAGCAACCTTGATGGCTCGCAGGCGGTGTTGTGTGCCCGGATGAGTGAAGCCAATCTGACCTATTCCACCTTCAGCAACAATCTGTTTACGATCCGCCATCCGAACCTGTGGACAGCCCAGCGCAGCGGCGAATCCGAGGTTTCATATGCCTTCCGGGGGCAGCTTGGCTGTAATCTGCCGGGAGCAGCCGTCTATGTTGTCGTCAATCCGGGAAACGCGGAAGCGGTGTTGGAGAGTTACCTTTCCAATACCAGCACAGAAGGCCGTATTAATGCGCCTTTCGGATTAACAGGCAGTCAGACAGTATACACCACTCCCTGCAACGACTTTCAGCGCAAATGGCAGGCCACCGCCCTGACTGACCAGAATAACGCCTACCTGATTGTGCAGTGGTCGCCGGAAAATCTTTACCCCATCTGGAAACCCGTCTTTGGAGAAATGTTGAACAGTTTTACGGCGGTTTCCGGCAGTGTGGTCGTTCAGCCCGCTAATGTAACCGCCCCCACAACAGCCGCAAACCCGGCTACAGCAGAAGTGAGCGCCATCACCCCAATGCCAACAGAAATCGCGGCCCAGGTGCCGATGCCGCCCGCCGCACCCATGATTGACCTCACAACCATCCCTTTCATTCATGTCTTCCTCGGTGACATTCACATTGGCCGACTCAATAATTTGCCCGGCATCCCCCTCACTCAGGATGAAATCTCAGCCAAAACCCATATTCTCCCCTCACCGAATGGGCAGCAGGTAGCGTTCATCCAGGATGAAACCAGTCTGTACAGCTTTTCGCTGGTCGAAACACGTGGGATTCAGCGTATTAGCGAAAAGACCGCCAGAGGATTTCCGCCTGCATGGTCGCCGGATGGCACGCAACTGGCCTATATGCGGGATACAGGCGCTTCATCCAGTGGGGGCGTAATGCAGCTTGAAATTGTCGTCAATGAAAACGTGCTGGGCAGTCTGTCCTTTACAGCCAACTGCGACACAACCCTCCGTTATCAAGTTGACCGCCTCTACGCGAAAGAAACAGGATTTCAAGGTAACAATTTGATGTTCGCCTGGTTGTTCGGAGATCGTTTTGTCTATACTCCCAACTGTACCGGACAAGGCCTAACGATTTGGAATGCAGGGCAGGAAACTGACCTCGGGGAAAACCTGCGCCGCGCACAACTCGCGCCGGATTTAAACAGAATCGCCGCAATCAGTGACGAAGGTATCGTCATCATTGATCTGTCAACATTGGAGCAGATCGTCATCCCTACGACTGCGCCCCCTGATCAACTCGGTTGGGATATTACCGGCACGCAGCTTTATTACAGCACCCTGACCGCCGCCGGGCCAACCGTTTTCGATGATGCCAGCCGTCAGACTGAATTAGAGCCTATTTTGGGCGTCTTCCCTTTCGAGTCCCGTCTGAATACTGTACGTCTGTATCAGATAGACATCAATAACCACGCTGAGGTGCAGCGATGGGAAGGGCAAAATGGTTTTGCTATTGGGAGAATTCAAGGGTTACCTGATGGTAGTGGTATTTTATTCACTTATATTCCGTCAGATCGTGTATTTCTGGCTGCCGTCATCAATGGGGAAGACCCGGCAAAGATTTTCCAGAGCATCCCTCAGACACAACTGTTCTTTTTGCCAACGGACAGCACCACCGCGCAGCCGCTGGCTTATACCGCACAGCCGATTCTGGCCGTGCCCCTGGTGACCCTCCGGAATTAGTTTTCCGGTGATGGGGTAAAGGTCACAGGCTGCAAAATCGGTACCTCCGGCACGGAGGTCGTTTCAAAATAAATAGGCGTTAGCGATGGGAATGAAGTCTGTGTGGGCAACGGTGTCAGAGTCGGAACGGGGGTGCGGGTCGGTACCGGAGTGGAAGTCGGCTCAGGCGTCCAGGTTGGAGGCAAACTGAATGGTGTGGGTGATGGCCCTGGGGTGATCGTAGGACGCGGTGTAGGGGTAATCGTAGGAGAACTGGTCGTTGTGGCAGTTAGGGTAGGCACAGGCGTTCGCGTTGGCAGTTCAACCTCTTCGCTGCCAAGCCGCAGCATAATCACCAGCAGCGCCAGCATGATCACCCCCACGATTAACACAAACGCGCCAACCTCAAGCGGAGCAAATCTCCTGAGCAGCACGCGGCTATCATCGGCTATTTCGCCTGTTGGTGGAACTTCCGCGCCAAGTTTTTGCAGGGCAGCCCGTGCAGTCTCATTATTTGGATTAATTTGCATTACCCGTTGCAGGGCATTCAGCCGTTCAGCGGGGGTTGCCGCAACAGTCGCCAACCACAACCAGCCCAGTTCCAAATCTGGATTTTCAGCAACCAGATCGATCAGGATCGCTCGTGCCTGAGTTCGCTGTCCCTGCTGCGCGAGTTCAATTGCCTGCTGAAGCCGATTTTGCATCATATCCCCTTATGCTGGAAAGTTAATAGGCCCACCCGCGAGATGCCGCGCCAGATCAACAGCAGTAACACTTGGCAGCCGGAACGCCGATGTTCCCAGATTAAACGCGATATTTTCCCCAGCCTGAAAACGCCGTACTGCAACGGCAGTCGTTTCACGAACAGTCACATAAAACAAGGCGATTTGTCCACCATCGTGAGTTTCCCAGGTTTGCAGCAAGACATCCACATCCTGCCCCAGGCGGTTACGGGCACCCCCAATCGTGTCGCGCCAGACTTCCTGCGGCAGCCACAATTTATGTCCTTCCACCTCTAGCAGATGCGAAAATGCTCCTTCGGTGTGCAATTCACCATAAAAACGATAAGGAGGTTTTCTCACCGCACGCCGCAGCACTTTCCGAATCATCTGGGGCGCCCTCACCAGGTTTGGCGGAAGCTGTTTTTCATCCAGCAGCCACCACCCCCCTGAAATTTCAGATTCCGCCAGAAGGTTATCCAGTTGAATCTGCCCGGTACGAACACCCGTTGGATTCAAGACAATCACGGCTGTACCATTCCGCGTCCATTGGTGGAGTTGTTCCTGTTCAGGAGGACTCCCCAGACCCAGCAGAATAACGACTTGCGCTTCTCCCTTCTTATTCAGAAGGGCAATATCCGCCTGCCCCTGGGGTGTATTCTCGTTTTCCTTGATGGCAGCAGCATTTTTCAGAACATCCACTTTGTAACTCGTATTCTGGGTACGCCACTCGATCAAAACAGGTTGACCGCTGGCCAGGTATCGTGTCAGGGTCAGCACCAGCCATTTACCAGCTACTGCCCGTGCGACATTATCCGGTGTGCAGTCGAGCAGATTTAAATGGGCAAAGTGATGCTGCTTGAAATCACCCATTTTGGGAACCATTTCTTTTTTGCACACCGGACAAAGATACCTTTGCCCGCGCTGCGCCGCCGCAATAGGGACAGGAACCCCATCCAGCGTGAGGGCCCAGCCATACATCGGTTCATGAGGATACGTCATGATGTTTTACCTTTAAAACCAGCCGCCCTACTACGAGCTTACATCAAAAATGGCTGACAACAATCCCGATTATTAGGGGTGTGACATTTTCCCATCAGTCTAACGGATAGGTGCTGTCTGGGTTAAGCTTTTCAACCAGAAAATCCACCATGTCCACAGGAATCCGCGCCGGACGGAGAGCGGGCAGTTCTACAAAACAGCCGATCTGGAAAGCATGTGCCAGATGACTGCCGTTTGCAGCCCGGTAAAAATCATAGACTAACTGCCACCGACTGCGTCCCATTTTCTCACCCGCGTTAATGTGTACATCTATTATGCCGCCATCCCGCCCGTAATAAGGATTGTGATAGTCAATATGAGTGGTAAACATAGCAGGTGAAAGTTTGGCATCAATCAACCGGGACATCGGCCAGGGGCTGATATTCAGCAGGCGGGTGCGAATGTCTTCCATCCATCGCACATAGCTGATATTACTGACCACCCCCATCCAATCGAGGTCATAGAAAGCCGGGTGAATGGTATAGATTAACATTTTAGTAGTATGAGTATCCGTGTGTTTCTTCAGCGAGTTTTTGTTCCAGCTTTTCAATTTGCTTTTTGGCGTTCGCAAGCTGGCGGTTCATATCCATCAGATGCCCCGCCAGAGTGAATGCCAGGATTTCAAACAGCTTGAGGGCAAGCTCCGGGTCATCACGGCGCAGGTCGTCCAGACGGCTTTGGGTCAGCAGCAGGCATTCCAGATCCGTTTTGGCAAAAACCGTCGCAGAGTGCGCCTGAGACAGCAGCAGCGACACTTCACCCATCGTCTGTGCCGGCCCCACAACCGCAATCTCGACATTCCCACCGGAGACAGGGTCGCGGCGGACGACGCTGGCCTCACCTTTCAGGATAAGATACATTCCAGTAGAAGGCTCATCAGCGAGAAAAACCGCTTCACCAGCTTTATAGCTCCTTGGAATTCCCGCTTTTCTGAAACCATCCAAGACATCTGCTTTGAGCATTCGATCTACCCCGCTATCACTGCCTCACAAACATTTTACAGCAGTCCCCAAAAAACAAAAAAGGCGAGGGCTTCCCCCGCCTTCAGATATTAGCTTGCGAATAGGGTTAATTCCGCAAAGGTTTACCCGTTTCTAACATATGGGTGATCCGTGCCATTGTCTTCTCGTTTTTTACGAGATCAAGGAACGATTCGCGTTCCAGGTCAAGGATATATTGTTCAGATACCCACTGTGGGCCGCTGACATCGCCGCCAGTCAGAACATAGGCCAGGTGCCGACCGATTTCCATATCGTAATCTGTAGCATAGCCGCTTTCCCGAAGCTGCCACACCCCCAGATTCAGCACTGCCAGCACATCACGCCCTGCGGCATAAATCGGACTGGGTTCAGGAGCGGGGGCGCCGCCTTCGACCAGGGCCAGCACTTCTTTTTTGGCTTCCGCCAGCAGGTGATCACGGTTGAGCACAATCCGGTCATTTTTCGTCAAAAAGCCCATGTCACGCGCTTCCATCGCGCTCATAGACACCTTCGCCAGCCCAATCTGCTCAAACACCTTCTGGAGATGCGGCAGCACACTGGAATTTTCTGAACTAACCATGACCGGATTCACGATCCGGCGGAGGAGTTCCTTACATCCTGACCATGCCGGAATCAGGCCAACACCAAATTCCACCAACCCGATGTAACTTTCCGCATGGGCAACGGCCCGCCATCCGGACATGACCATTTCTGCCCCACCTCCGAGGCAGCGGCCAAAGGGCGCAGTCACGACCGGTTTTTTGGCATACCGCAGCGCCTGTGAAAGCGTCTGCCCCATGCGGATAATCTCATCAACCTGATCCATCGCACCCTGTGAGGCTGCCATCACCAGCAGCATGATGTTCGCCCCAACCGAGAAGTTTTCCCCGTCGTTGCCGATCACTAACCCATCAAAATCGCTGTCCAGCCGCTCCAGGGCTTTAAAACCCATTTTGATGATGTCATCATCCAGGGCATTCATTTTGGTGTGGAATTCCAGAAGGGCGACTCCATCACCCAGGTCGATCAGACTCGCGCCCATGTTACGATCAACGACTTTGCTGCTGTCATTTTTCAGGTGGGCAATAACAATATGATGAGGGTCTTTTTGCAGGGAAACGTAGCGGTTCACACGTGGGTCATAAAAACCAACCTGCACACCGTATTGGTCATACTGGTAGAAGGTCGGATGCCCGCCAGCGAGCATAGCTCTGACCCACGGCGCAACTTTGTACCCGTCTTTTTCCATGCGGATGACGGTATCTTCCACACCGATTGCGTCCCAGATTTCAAACGGGCCCAACTCGTGCCCAAAACCCCATTTATTGGCGTTGTCGATGCTCACCAGATCATCGGTAATTTCGCCCATTTTCTGCGAGGCATAAGCCAGAAAACCCGCGTGCAGGTGCCATAGATATTCGGCTGCGCGGTCAGATTCGTTAATCAGGGCTTTGATACGTTCGCCAACATTTTCTATTTTGCGGTGTTTGCCAACACTCTCAAAGCGAACTTTATCGGGCGCTTTGTACTCCAAATCCTTCAAACCAAGATGCCAGAACTCTTTTTCCCCGCTTGTGCCTTTCACCGTCTTAAAAAAACCCTGTCCGGTTTTGCTGCCGAGAAAATTATTCTGCATCAAAAAGCTGAACACTTTTTGCGTGCCCTCGTGCTTTAACACTTCGCGCCATTCATCATCCGGAATCGCGTCATAGAGATTTTCAGCGACGTGATGGGCAATATCCACACCGACCACATCATTCAGCCGGAAGGTTGCACTTTTGGGGTGACCGATCAGCGGCCCCGTGATGGCATCGACTTCTTCCACCGTAAAATCATGGTCGATGGCATAATTGATCGCCAGCATCCCCACGATGCTCATAAAACGGTTGCCGATGAAATTAGGAGTATCTTTAGCCAGAACGGTGCCTTTTCCCAGCACACGTGAGCCGTAATCCATAAAAAAGTCTATTAAGGCCGGGTCAGTCTTTTTATGGGGAATAATTTCCAACAGCTTGAGATAACGCGGCGGGTTAAAAAAGTGTGTTCCCAGAAAATGACGCTGAAATTCTTCGCTTCGGCCTTCCGCAATCGCATTAATGCTTAAGCCGGATGTATTTGTGGTAATAATCGTATACGGCTGGCGGATTTTTTCCAGTTTTTCCATTAACTGCTGCTTTATATCCAGCCGTTCAACCACTACTTCGACAATCCAATCGCAGTCTGCCAGCAAATGCAGATCATCTTCCAGATTGCCAATGGTAAAGAGACTCAGATCAGCCTCCTCAAAGAGCTGCGCCGGTTTGGATTTTTGCAGGCGCTTCAGGCCTGCTTCAACGATGCTGTTGCGATTCTTGTCGCCGGGAATATCCAGCATCACCACAGGAACACCAATGCCAGCCAGCAGAGCCCCTATGCCGCTGCCCATCGTTCCCGAACCGATGATCCCAACTTTATTAATCTTGTAGCTCATTCGCACTCCCTTTCAAAGCACTAATAAACCATGCTGCCATCTGGTCTGCAATATCTTGGCCCGACAGGGCTCCATCGGGGCGATACCATACTCCGACCCAGTTTTGCGCCCCCAGAATCATGCGGACAAATAGCTTCACATCCACCGGGCAAAAAACGCCTTTGTCGATTCCCTCCTGAATAATCTTGCGGAAGTCCTTTTCAAACCGGTCCCGACGGGCAGTGTAGGCTTCCTTCACTTCAGGAATATCCAGCATAGTACGAATTTCAAATACCATCGCCGCCGCAATGGCGATATTGCCTGTCAGGCTGGTAATGTGCAGAGCCACCAC
The DNA here is from genome assembly GCA_008933735.1 of Anaerolineae bacterium. GTDB lineage: Bacteria > Chloroflexota > Anaerolineae > Aggregatilineales > J027 > SB15. Next base: position 121,498 of record WBUL01000010.1, read on the forward strand.
CTGACGCAGTTTTTCTTCCGGGGATAAACCCGAAGCAATAACCTCTTCAACCTGTGCGGCAACGGCATCCACCCCCTCGTTTAATACGGCCAGCAGAATTTCCTGTTTGCCATACGGAAAATGATGGTACAGACTGCCCGCCGTCAAATTCACTTCCGCCGCGATGTCCTCCATTTTGGCACGGTGGTAACCTTTCTCGTGGAAAACGGACGCAGCAGCAATTAAAATATCTTCACGGGAGACCGTTTGTTCAGCAGGTTTTCGGGCCACTTTTTTGCACTCAAACACTGGTAATCAAATAGGTATTTGATTATAGAATCTCCCTCTTCTTTGTCAAATTTAACCTATCCTTAAAACTTTCTATCGAAACGAAATTCTAACCTCAAAGTACAGCATTATCCGATATACTGTGTCACAATCAAGAAGATAATACCCCCAGATATGGGAGGGTATAACATAAGAAGCCACCAGATATGGGGGTTCCTGTGTCAAATTTCACTAGTTTGACGCAATTGGAGAAGTATAAGGATTTTCGTTTAAGGACATTTGTTCCATTCGTATAGTAGTGGAAAAGAAAAACACCAATGAAATGTCCGCACTGCGGCGCAGTAGGTGAATCCTACGTTATCGATACAGCCCCGGACGCTCAGGGAGGCACGCGGCGGCGACGCGAATGTCACTGCTGCGGCAAGCGTTTTAATACGGTTGAACGCCCAATTGTAGTGACTCCATTAGTGGTCAAAAGCAACGGCGAACGTGAGGAATTTGACCGGGACAAAGTCATTCGGGGAATCCGCCTGGCCTGTGCCAAGCGCCCTGTTTCTTCGGCAGAAATTAACCGCCTGGTTGAGCGCATCGAAACCCAGGTTCGTGCACTGGGTCAGGATGAGGTTCCAAGCCGCGTAGTTGGAGACATGGTCGTACAGGGTATTAAGGAACTTGACCCGATCGCGTACATCCGGTATGCCATCGTTTACCTCGGCCTGGACAATCTTGAAAGTGTCCGGGCAGAAACAGACAAGCTGCTTCACGAGCAGCAGCAGCAGCGCGAACAGCGCAACACTGCCGTCGAACCATAACGGCACATCTCTAAGCGAATAAATTGATCTCCCCTGAGTGCAAGGTCTCAGAGGGTATGTTTAGTGTTCACAATTTTACAATGAGCAAAGGACGCATAATGGTCGCAACGGTGAATGAAAATAAGGAGTTCAAAAAAGTCCCCCTGCCCCAGGACTTGCAGCGCGAAATCGCACTTACAGACAACGCCCGCACGGTGCTGAGAAAACGCTACATCCGCAAAAATGAGGATGGGTCGCCCGCAGAAACCGAAGAGGAGATGTTCTGGCGTGTCGCCTATCACATCGCACTGGCGGATAAAGAACTCGGCAACACCGATGAAGTTGTCGAACATTGGGCGCGGAAATACTATGATTTGCTGACGACGCTCCGCTTTTTCCCCAACAGCCCTACGTTTACGGGCGCGGGGACGCCGTTGGGCCAGCTAGCCGCATGTTTTGTGCTCCCAATAGAAGACGACATGGGGCGCGACCAGGACGGAATTTTCCAGACACTTCGTAATGCCGCACTGATTCAGCAAACAGGAGGTGGCAACGGCTTTGCCTTCAGCCGTCTGCGACCACGTGGCGCGATTGTGAAGTCATCAAACGGGGCAGCAACTGGGCCGGTAGGCTTCCTCCGCGTTTACGACCAGGCATTTGGTGAGATCGCGCAGGGAGGAAGCCGACGGGGGGCGAATATGGCTGTACTCCGTGTGGATCATCCAGACATTCGGGATTTTATCAAGTGCAAAGCGGTGGAAGGCGCCATTGAAAACTTCAATATCAGCGTCGGCATCACGGACGCTTTCATGAAAGCCGTTGAGGAAGATACCACCTACGATCTCATCAACCCACAAGATGGCTCTGTCTGGGAAACCGTTCGAGCCCGCGAAATTTTCGATATGATTGTCGAATATGCTCACCACAACGGCGAACCCGGTGTTCTGTTCCTTGATACGGCGAACAAAGAAAACCCTGTCCCTCATTTGTATGAACTCGAAAGCACAAACCCCTGTGTAACAGGGGATACACTTGTTGCCACCCCCTCAGGCTGGAAACGAGCCGACTCCTTTACAGAAGGCGACGAAATTTGCACTGTTTTAGGGGTAGGCAAGGTCAATACGATTGAAGTTCATGAAGCTGTGCCAGTCTATGACGTGTCTTTGTCTGATGGTGGCAAAATTCGGGTGACAGCCGCTCACCAATTTCACGTGAGGAATTCCCGTACCCAGTTTTTTGAACCCCGTCGTCTGGATGAAATTCAACAAGGGGATTGGGTACGGGTTTTTGAAACCGCCATGCCTAACAACGCGGTATTACAGGGCAATGTAGAGTTACCGGATCGTGATTACGGCTTTCTGGTAGGGGTACTCATTGGAGATGGATGTTATACGCCGCGTGCATTATCCAAAAATGGGGTTCGCCTCAGCACGCACGCCGATGAAGAAGCATGGAATAAAATCCTTGAACAGGCATTCACGAAAATTGGGATGCATGAATTTTATACCTATGTAAATAAAGGCAGCCGCACAATGATGATCGACCCCAAACCGGGTCGTGTTATTGCTGCCTGGGTGCGCTCCTTACCTCTTGAGCCTGCAAGAGGCCCTGAAAAAACCATTCCTGAGTGTTACCTTAATAGCAACCGTGAATTCCTAACAGGTTTGATTGATGGTTTGTTTAGCACAGACGGAAGTATTGATCTGTCATCTGATCATCCTCTGATCCGTTTTCATACATCCAGCGAGAATCTTGCAGCACAAATCCGACGCATCCTGTTGATGTTTGGTATTCACGGACGGATTCATAAATCCGTTCGTGCAAGACACACGATTAATGGCCGTATCATCCGTTATGACCGACCCAAATATGATGTCATTATCGCCGGCGACAGTTTTGGTCGTTTCTTCCGCCAAATCCGGCTCAGCCACCCTCAAAAACAGTATCGGCTGGAAGAAGCAGCCTTGCGGTGTAATTTTACAGGCGGGAACTGGGCTGCTCAGGTCACAAAAATTGAGCCAGCAGGAATCGCAAAAGTATATGACCTCTACGAGCCACGAAGCGACACATGGATTACCGATGGATATGTAAGCGTAGGATGTGGTGAACAGTTTCTAGGGCCTTATGAAAACTGCTGTCTTGGCAGTGTGAATCTGGCGCAACACTACACCGACGATGGGCATGTAGACTGGGAAAAACTGCGCGAAACGGTCGAACTTTCGACCCGATTCCTAGACCATGTAGTAACGGCCAATTCCTATGTGCCCGCCGTGCCTCAGTTGAAAGAAGCGGCTGACCGTGTACGCCGTATCGGACTGGGCATCATGGGGCTGGGCGATTTGATGTACGCGGTAGGTGTACGCTACGGCTCAAAGCAAGGACAGGAATTTGCCAGCCAGGTGATGGAATTTGTACGCTACCACAGCATGAAAACCAGCATTGCACTGGCCAAGGAATACGGCCCCTTCCCCGCCATTGAAGGCAGTCGTTACGATACAAAAGACCTGAAATGGACGGTCCCGCAGCCCCTGGTTCCTCATGTCACTGACTGGGAACGCCCGAAGCTGGACTGGAAAAAAATCGAGCGCGATCTTAAGAAACATGGCATTCGCAACGGCGCACAGACAACCGTCGCGCCAACGGGCACAATCTCTACTGTCAGCGGATGCGAAGGCTACGGATGCGAGCCTGTGTTTGCGCTGGCCTATATCCGCTACATGGTAAACAACGCAGGGAACAGTGACGACCGCATCCCGCTGCAATATACCAGCCCGCTGTTTGAAAAAGCGCTGCGGCAGGCAAATCTCTCTGAGGAAGAAATCAAAGCAATTGTAGCAAAGGTCAATCTCAGCGGTACCTGCCAGGATATTCCCGATGTGCCGGAAGACATCCGCAATACCTTTGTTGTGGCAAACGACATCACCGCTGAAGAGCACATCTGGATGCAGGCAGCTATGCAAGCGTGGGTTGACAATGCCATTTCAAAAACCTGTAACTTTCCATCAACTGCCTCCGAGGAGGATGTTGCAAAAGCTTACTTACTCGGCTGGAAGTTAGGCTGCAAGGGGTTGACCGTTTATGTCACAGGAAGCCGTGAGAAAGTCGTGCTGGAAACCAAAGAAACTCTGGACAAAAAGCAGCAAAAAGAGCAGGGGCAGATTCTTACCGAACAGCCTAAACTGGAACAGACACGGATGTTCAATGAGGATAAAAAACCCCGCCCACGCCATCTGATCGGGAAAACCTATCGGGTAGAAACCCCCGCCGGCACTACTTATGTCACCATCAACGAAAATGGCTCAGGCCCGGGTCATCCTTTTGAGGTTTTCATTCACACGGGCAAAGTCGGCTCCGAAGTTATGGCAATTGCCGAGGCGACAGGGCGCCTGGTGTCCTATCTGCTGCGCCTGGTGTCGCCAGTTAGCCCAAACAAGCGCCTGCAAGAAGTCGCCCGCCAACTGCGCGGAATCGGCGGCGATACGTCGCTGGGGTTCGGGCCCAACCGAGTCCGCAGTTTACCGGATGGCCTGGCGCAGGTTTTTGAAGAATATCTGGCCGAAAGCGCCGAAGCGATGAAAGAAGCCGAAGAAAAAGCGGCCTCCGCCAATATCCAGCAGCCCATGTTAATCCCTGCACCCAAGCACAACGGCACAAGCAAAGTCAACCGCCCACCGCTTGGTGATCTCTGCCCGGAATGCGGGTCAGCGACTCTTGTTTATGAGGAAGGCTGCCAGAAGTGCTACTCCTGCGGTTTTAGCAAGTGCTAGAAACAAAACTGCCCCTGTTTATTCGGGGCAGTTCTTTTTAGAGCCCAAGCCGGGAGGCCACATCCTCATAATCCGGGGATTCGGCATAAATGCCCTGTAATTCCTTACGGGCCGCATCCACTTTCCCCAGACTTTCATAACATAACGCGAGTTCGTAACGCAGCGCCAGCAGCAGTTCCTTAGACCGGTCTTTTTTGCGGCGCAGCGCTGCTGTCAGCACCTCTTTTGCGACATCAACCATGCCCAATCCCCTCAGCGCCATTGCCCGGTAAAGCAGCAGCGCCGTATGAATTTCAGTCTCATTTTCGATCCCTTCCGCCAGTTTTAAGATGCGCTGGCAGGTTTCCGTCTCGCCGACGTTAGGCAGCAGCAGTTCCGCTATCGAAAGGCGCACCATAACATCATCAGGGCTTTGTTCATAAAGAAATTGGAGTGTGTTCAGTGCTTCCTGTTCCTGCCCAAGTGCCTGGTAAATCTCCGCCAGTACCAGCGCCACCCCTTTGGCATCAGGACGAACATGGGCGGCGATTTCTTCCGTAATCGGCAGGCTCAGATCGGCATTCAGTCCATATTTCTCAAACAGCTTGCCCAGGCCATCCTGATTTTTTCGTGCTTCCAGCATGAAGTTCAGCGCCTCCTCAAGCTGGTTTTGATGAAGCGCGACGAATCCAGCGAAAAATGCTCCGTCCGGCAGTGAAGCAGATTCGCGCAGTTTGTTCAGCGCCTCCTCGCCTTCCGAAAGCGCCTGCACTCCTTCCACAAAGGCTTTTTCTGCGTCGGAAAGAGTCATCTTGTCGAAAAAACCCAGGTCAAGTTTTCTATCTTTTTCAACCCATTTGTCCTTTTTCGACAGGGATTTCTGGGTAGTGTAGTAAATACCTGTGCCGGGAATCCCAAGGGTCAGCCGTGTGCCGCGCCCCCCGACATTAAATGTCGCGCCGCCCCCGCCCAATGACAGCGATGGCCCGGATTTGCTCAGGTTAATGCGTACACCGGGCAGTATTTTGATACTCTTGCGAAAACGAAAACCCATAATGAACCCTCCTATTCATATCCAAAGTATACTGACGAAAGTGGATTTTTCCGCTTTCAGGAAGGCCATTATAATTTGCGGAATATGAAAAAGGCCTGGCACATCTTCTGGCCGCTTGCGGCAATGCTGGTCACAGGGGCTGGTGTCTATTTTATTTTTTCTTTTTCCGCCCTGCCGCTCAGCAAAACAGTTAAGGTGGACTTGCTTGCAACTGCCCAATATATTCACCCGATCCAGCCGTTTGCAGCGCTGAACCCCACCTTCGTGAAAATCCTAATCGAGAATGATCCTTATACAGACAAGAACAGTCTGTGGAACGGTGCCACAGGTGTTCCGCCGGTAGGAATGTACTTGCCCGGTCTCAAAGGACTGCCTACCCGCCAGCCTACCGCAACGACAGTCGGCTATACCCCACCGCCAGCCACCCCCACGCCGCTGCCAACGGATACCCCGCTCCCTTTACCAACTTCTCCTCCAATTGTTATTGAGCAGCCAGAGGTCGCACTCGCTCAGCCTGAACCGACCGAAGTGCCCGCCGTGATCACTACATTTGGAGGCGAAGGCTGTGCGCCAGCAGGCTTCCCGGTCGAAGGCATTTTGACACAATATTACAATGTCTATCATGCGGCGATTGACCTGGCGCTTCCTGCGGGAAATCCTGTCGTGGCAACTCACAGCGGCACCGTCATTTTTGCGGGGTGGGACAATACAGGTTATGGCAATATGGTCAAAATCCAAAACGGGAGTTTCATCACTGCATACGCCCATCTAAGCGGTATTAATGTCAACAATAGCGATCAGGTAGGCAAAGGCAGTGTCATTGGTTTTGTAGGCAGCACTGGCAATTCATCCGGCTCCCATCTCCACTACGAAATCTATATTGACAGCATCCCTGTAGACCCCCTCACCTTTGACCAGCGCGGTTTTTCTTCCTGCTGACTATACTTCAACAGGATCAACTTTGAGATTGCCCCTGTCATCCTGCCGTAAATGTCCGGCAGGAATCAGGGTATCGTGAGCAGATAGCAGCAGGGCATTTGTTTCCAGCGCCCATTTCTGCCAGCCCCGCTTCGTTTCGAGAGTCACCAGTGGTTCAACGTCATACGCAGTCATCCAGCCCAAACGCTCAAAATTGATCATGAACGAGGCCAGATCGCACAGAAACAGCGCGTATTCACCGCCAGATTCAAATACAACACTCATGTGGGCGGGAGTATGTCCAGGCGTGACTACCCCACGAATCCCTGGCATGATCTCCGTATCTCCGTCAAGCAGTTCCATTTGTCCGGAATTGACCAGCGTTTCATAGTTGATCGGATAGTAAGTAGCGCGGGTACGTTCGTTAGGATGCATGGCATCCTCATATTCACGGCGCTGCACGACGTATTTTGCGTTTGGGAAGCTCGGTACAATCTCCATTTCCGGGGAAAACAACGTATTCCCCGAACAGTGGTCGGCGTGGAGGTGGGTGTCAATCACCAGATCAATATCCTCTGCGGTTAAGCCTAGTCGTGACAGACCATCCAGCAGACTGCCGTTTGGACGGGTGAGCTGCCAGAAGTCGATCATCCTTTGATCAAGTTTGCTGCCTAACCCGGTATCCACCAGAAGGTGCTGTCCCGCTGTCTTGACCAGCAGGCAGTTCAGATCCATCGGTACGAGATTGTCTTCAGTGGGCTTTAGGTAGCGGCTCCAGAGCTTGCGTGGCACCAGACCAAACGGCCCGCCGCCATCCACCATCACACGCCCATCGTTTACGATGTGAATTTCAATATCCCCAATCTGAAACAAATTCCTGCTCCTAATGCCAGATTCCACGATACTGGCTTGTGCCAAGTTCCCGTTTGAGACCGTTAATAAGCTGCCCACGCTCATCATCCGGCAAAAATGACACTTCTGCCGCCCGAATGATAATCCGGTGAATGTCGTGCATACTCATCCCCAGCCCCTGCACCGCCAGCGCATATTCATCCGTCAGAGAAATACCGTGAATGGCTGGGTCATCAGTGTTGATGGTGATAGGGACATCCAGATAATGCAAATCCAGCACCGGATGATGCCCCAGATACCCAACCACCCCTGTTTGAATATTGCTGGTTGGGCACACTTCAAAAGCGACCTGTTTTTCCCGCACCAGTTTAATGATTTCCGAGTGTTCTACCGAGCGCACCCCATGACCGATGCGGTCTGTCCGCAGATTTTCGATTGCATCACGCACATTTTCTGGCCCTTCCCATTCGCTGGCATGGATGGTGATTCCCATACCTGCTCGCTTTGCTTCCCGGAAAAGATGCCCGAAGGGTCGTGCCGGGAAGCCGGGTTCTTTACCCGCTAAATCCAGCGCCACGACCCCATGTTCCCGGTGTGCAAGCGCGACTTCGAGTGTTTTTTCCCCAATCTCAAGACTCTCATGGCGATTCATCGAGACAATCAGATTCACACGGATGCTGTTGGCTTTTTCCGCCTCCCTCACAGTATCGCAGACCCAACCAACCACTTCCATCAGATCATAACCCTTTGCCTTTGCCAGCGCATTGGGAGTAAAACGCAGCTCCATATAACGAATCTGATCGGCAGCAGCATCTTCGACGCATTCCCGCACGACACGTTTAATAACCTGCGGCGAACAGAAAAAGCGGCGCAGCACATCAAACTTGCTTAAGAAGGTGATAACATCCGGAGAATCCTGAGCGGTCATCTGGACATAGGGGCGAAGTCCCTCAGGGTCATAAGATGGCAGGCTGATTTCATGCTCCTGGGCAACTTCTACCAGGGTCTCCAACCGGATCGACCCTTCCAGGTGGCGGTGAAGTTCTATCTTGGGCAGAGCATGAAGGGTCCGCCACAGGTCACTTTTTCGGTCAACAACATCCGTCACTTGAAAGGCCAAGCTGCTGCTTCCTGAATAGAGATTTAGAGGGGATTATAACGAAAAAGGCGGCTTAAGATAAACCGCCTTTGCATTTTCTAACGACGCCCACTGCCTCTGCGTCCGCCGCCCGCCAGTTGCTCATGCTCTTCCTGATCCTGACGAAGATGGCAATGCTTATACTTCTTGCCACTACCGCACCAGCAAGGATCATTACGTCCTAATTTGTCCTTAGCTGTTGAGCGGACAGGTTCAGGCTTTTCGGGCGCACCGCTGCCATTTCCAACAGCAGGATGCACTGCCCGGATATTTTGTACCTGCTGGGCCTGCTGCTGAGCGAGCTGAATACGGTACATCAACCGCACAATCCGCGATTGAATTTCTTCCTGAAGTGCCTGGTACATCTGGAAGCCTTCAATTTTATATTCAACCAGCGGATCACGTCCCCTCAGTCCTTGCAATCCAATGCCTTCACGCAGTACGGAAAGGTCAGTCAGGTGACGCACCCATAATTCATCCATCACCTGCAAGGTAATTTCGCGTTCGGCCAGTGCCATTTTATCTGGGCCACCGAGTTCTTGAATCTTAGCTTCATAAGCTTCCAGAGCACCTTTGACCAGCTCGGTTTCGATATCTTCCGCCGATTTGTAGCGCCATTCCGACGGTCGAATATGTTGAGGAACCGGGTAAATGGTTAACGCCTGACGGTAGAGCTCCTCCAGATTCCACAATTCGGCGGGACCATCCAGATGCGTATCGCACAGGGAGCCGATTTCATCCGCCACAAGCCGCTGAATCTTCTCGCGGAGTTCGCCTGGAGCCGCGTTCAACACCTGCCGACGCTGTTCATAAATCGCTTCGCGCTGGGTATTGACCACATCGTCATATTCCAGAACACGCTTGCGAATATCGAAGTTATGACCTTCCACCCGAATCTGAGCTTGTTCGATGGACTTGCTGATCATCCGGTTCTGAATAGGCTCATTTTCCGGCATGTTCGCCCAATCCATGAAGCTCTTCACGCGGTCTCCACCGAAGCGCCGCATCAAATCATCTTCCAGGCTCAGGTAAAAGCGACTTTCACCGGGGTCACCCTGACGCCCCGAACGTCCGCGAAGCTGATTGTCAATGCGGCGGGCTTCATGCCGTTCAGTTCCCAGAACATAGAGCCCACCAGCTTGCAAAACTTTTTCGCGCCCGGCCGCGCAGATTTTCTCCGCTTCAGCCAGGGCATTCTCCCATTCCTGGGGGGCAAGATTGGTGAGATCGAGACCCTGCTGCCGCATTTTTTCACGCGCCAGCCCCTCAGGATTCCCGCCAAGCAGAATATCCACCCCACGACCTGCCATGTTGGTTGCAATGGTAACCGCCCCTGGCCGCCCAGCCTGGGCGATGATTCCGGCTTCACGGAAATGTTGCTTAGCATTCAGAACCTCATGAGGCACATTGGCTTTTTCCAGCATTCTGGCAAGCCTTTCCGACGTTTCAATTGCGACCGTACCCACGAGCACGGGCTGGCCTACTTCAATTCGTTCACGAATGTCTTCCAGAATAGCATTGAATTTGGCCTGCTCCGTCATGAAAATCAGGTCTTCATGATCATCACGGCGCACAGGTCGGTGTGTTGGGATCACAGTGACTTCAAGGTCGTAGATTTTTTCAAATTCGGCGGCTTCGGTAATGGCAGTCCCGGTCATACCTGCCAGTTTTTCGTATTTGCGGAAATAGTTCTGGAAAGTGATCGTTGCCAGGGTCACGTTTTCGCGCCGGACTTCGACACCTTCTTTTGCTTCAATCGCCTGGTGTAGCCCTTCCGAAAATCGACGCCCATACATCAAACGGCCGGTAAATTCGTCAACAATGATGACCTGACCGTCCATTACTACATAATCTTTGTCACGCTGGTAGGCCACGTGCGCCCGCAGCGCGTTATCCAGATACGGGAGCATATCCGCATTTTCAGGCGCGTACAGGCTGTCTCCATCCAACCGGCCATCGCGACGGCAGCGCTGTTCTACTTTTTCAATGCCCTTTTCGGTCAGGTAAACGTTTTTGTCTTTCAGTTCAAAAACGTAATCACCATCAGGGTCTTCGAGTTCGATACTTTCTTCTGAGGATGGTTTAAGGGGACGCACAACCTGGGCAAAATAGCTGTACAGATCGGAGGGTTTAGCCGCCGTACCGGAGATAATCAGCGGTGTGCGTGCTTCATCAATGAGGATGTTGTCGACTTCGTCAATAATGGCGAAAACATGCCCACGCTGCACCATCCGAGATAGGTCGCGCACCATATTGTCGCGCAGATAGTCAAAGCCAAACTCGTTATTTGTTCCATAGGTAATGTCTGCATCGTAGGCCTGCTTGCGAGAAACCGGACGCAGATTCTCGTAGCGTTCATCATCCGAGTGGTAGTCCGGGTCATAGATAAAAGAACTCATACTGGGGTCATTGCCCTGACTTTGGATCACGGCGGTCGTCATACCAAGAAAATGGTAGATTGGCCCCATCAACTGCACGCCGACTTTGGACAGATAATCATTCGGGGTTACCAGATGTGCCCCTCGTCCATTCAACCCATTTAAGTACAGGGGCAAAGAAGCCACCAGGGTTTTCCCTTCGCCTGTTTTCATTTCGGCGATCTGACCCTCATGCAAAACAATACCCCCAATGAGCTGCACATCAAAATGGCGCAGGCCGGTAGTTCGGCGGCTGGCCTCCCTCACCAGCGCGTAGGCTTCTACCAACAAATCTTCGAGCGTTTCACCCCGGTCCAGGCGCTGCCGAAATTCCTCCGTTTTCGCCCGCATCTCAGCATCTGACATCGCCTGAACCTGGGGTTCTAAGGCGTTGATGTCATCAACAATAGCCTGATATTTCCTGATGGCCCGCTCGTTGGGGTCACCCAGTATTTTTTTTGCAACTTTGCCTAGCATGGACTGTTTTCCTCGCAAACCTCATCATTATAACACAGGCCGATCCGGTTGTTTTTCTGTAATAGTCTTATTCTAGTTCTGTTTGAAAAAAATAATTCACATTTTTTTGATACGACAGTCTCTCAGGGCAGTATATAATCGAAAAAAGGTAGAGCAAAAGTAAAAGTTTTCATAGAAATGTTGGATCACAGCTTAAGCCGTGTTGTTGAATGATCGAAACAGTCAGCACTTAGCGAAGGGAAGTGTCCGTTATGCTACCCGAAGTGGCAGAGTCAGCCTATACAGGCCAGATTTCTAACGAAGAGTTTGCAAACGAGGTACGCACAGAGCGTTTAAACCTCATCTGGAAGGCGACCTTATTTCTTGTCATTGTCGCGCTGTGGTGCTTTTTCCTCTTCCGCGTCGGGGATGCACAAACCATCTTCATCCCAGGTGCAATTGTTATTATAGGCTGTTTACACGCTCGCTATTTGCTCAAGAAACAAAGACTCACCGAAGCCACATGGTCATATGCTCTGGCCGCCATGATCGCGCTCGGCTTTCTGCTGATCACTGATACGAAAACTATCCGGGAACTTATGCCATTTCTCAGCCTGGTTCCGGTGTATGTGGTAGGGCTGATGCTGCCGATACGCGCGATGCCACCCCTGATTATGATTAACAGTGTTATCCTGATTGTCGCACCCTGGATCGGGGATGGCGCCATCAAAGTACCTAACGAGTCGACCTTCCTGGCGCTGTTCATTGGCCTGGTCAGCGCTTTGCTGAGCGCCCAGGCCAGTGGGGAACTTTATGGCATCGCGGAATGGGCACTGGAAAGCTACCGACGTGAACGTGACGGCGCCATTCGCCTGTTTGAGAATCGAAAACAACTCGAACGCAGCTTGCTGCGCCAGCGTGCCTTGACGGACGAGCTCAGCAAAACCAATGAGGAACTGGTAGAAGCCCGCCGTGCTGCCGAAGAAGCCAAGCATTTTCGCGGTCAATTTCTTGCAAACATGAGCCACGAACTCCGTACCCCGTTAAACGCGGTCATCGGATTTAGCGAAACCATGCTCAACTTCCCGCCGATGTACAATATGGTCGATCTTCCACAGGAATACCGTGCCGACCTGGTACAGATTCACAACAGCGGTAAACATCTCCTCAACATTATTAATGACATCCTGGATCTGAGCAAAATTGACGTGGGACGACTTGATATTGACTTGCAGCGTGTCGAACTCGATCCCATCTTTAAAGGGGTCATGTCAACAGCCGTTGGGCTGGTTGGGGGCAAACCCATCAAACTCCAACGTAACTGTCCAGATGTCCTGCCAGATGTGTTAGGTGACCCGGTACGTATCCGCCAGGTTCTGCTAAACCTTTACAGCAACGCCGCCAAATTTACCGACAAAGGAAGCATCACGCTGGGCTTAACCTGCGATAGCAATGAGGTTACAATTAGCGTGAAAGATACAGGCGTTGGTATCAAGCCTGAGAACTACGAAATCATTTTCGAGGAGTTTAGACAGGGGACTGAAGGGCGCCGGCAGGCACGTGCTGGTTCCGGGCTGGGATTAGCAATTTCCCGCCAACTGCTTAAACTCATGAATGGTCATATCTGGGTGGAAAGCACCCCTGGAGAGGGCAGCACTTTTTACTTCACTCTGCCCCTCTATCGAGAAGAACTTACAAAAACTGAATCCGCTCTAATGATGGAGCCGAAAGTCGAGGGGGAACCCGCATGAAAATACTTTATGTAGAAGATAACGCCGTCAATCTGTCATTGATTGCCCGGATTGCAAAAATGAACCAGCACGATCTGGTTTCCTTTGAAGAAGCCGAGCAAGCCCTTTCCTGGCTGGAAAAGCCGGAAAATAACGTGGATTTAATCCTGCTGGATATTCAGTTAGCGGGCGAAATGGACGGAATTACCTTCGCCAAAACACTGCGGGGAAAAGGCGAAACCCATCCGATCATTGCCATCACCGCCTACGCGATGATGGGGGATAAGGAACGCATTCTGGCGGCTGGCTGCAATGAGTATCTTCCTAAGCCACTCCCGATTGCCGAGTTTCTGACACTGCTTGCAAAGTATGATCCTGCAACACGGGTGGTCGCCCAACCCGAAGTTGAAACTAAACCAGTAGATGATGCGGTAACACGGGCCATTGAGAACGCTAAGGAAACCAAACCTAAGCCTCCCGCAGAGCTTAAAGCGTATCTGGAAGCCCACCCCAAGACCGAACCGCGCCCTGCTGTGCCGACGGAAAATACGCCACAACCAGCAATTAAGCCAGCCGACGCCCCTATCAAGACAGAGAATATGCCGCCAACGGAACCCAAGCCTGTGGTTGTCGTTAAGTCTGAGAACGGGATCGCTCCTCCGGAAGTCCGCGTCGAGGACAAAAAGCCGTGACTGATTCTGATCAGTCTGCTTCCCCCACCACAACGGAAGAAAAGGCGGCAATCCTCCTGCCGCCTCTTGCTGTGGTGGTTGATGATGAACCCGCCAACCGTGATTTTCTCGAACGACTTATCCAACAGGCGAACTACCAGACACGCGGAGCATCATCCGGTGAAGAAGCACGAGCTGTTGTGAAAAACCTCCAGGCCCCTCCAGCAGTGGTCTTAATTGATAGTGAACTTCCTGATGTAAAAGGCGTGGATCTCATTGCGGAATTTCGCCAGAAGTATCCCACAACTAAACTGGTCATGGCAACCATGCTGGATGATCGGGATGTGATTCATAAAGCATTTGACAATGGGTGTGACGTCTTCCTGGTGAAGCCTCATGGATTCATGGAACTGTTCAAACGGTTGCAGCGTCTAAAAGATGATCCCAACGCGCTGAATCGCTTAATTATCGACATTTACGGCACGCGCGATTTTAAGAGTTAAGTGCAACCGTTTCCAGAATTGCGTCAAACGTCACAGTAAAGGCGGGCCAGTAGCCTGGGCTGGCGAAGCCTTCTACAAACACCATTCGCCCATTTTCTGCTTCGAACAAAGCAATCGTGCCGACCTGCTTATTGGGCAGTTGATGACCCTTTAACACAGGATTGTTAATCAGTGTTCCGGTTTCAAAATCGGGCTGGTCAAATCGTTCCAAAATCGCCTGGAGATCGTCCTGGGTCACTTCCCGCAAAACGACCGTAAACCCGCCGATAGTTTCGGCAGAGGTTGCCGAAATAACCACTTCCTCATCAAATATAATCGGGCTGTAACCCTCCGGAATACCCAGAGAAAACCCGGCGACCTTCTGGGTTTGGAGGGGCAGGGCTTCTTCAACCAGTTCGACCTGTTCCACTACGCCACCACAACCACCGGCCTCGGTACAACCACTTTCTTCTTGGCCAGCATCTCCCCCGCCAATAAACGGCCCAGTATATCCACTGGTCACAGAGGTTGCGGTTGGCAGAGGTTTTGCTTTTTCATCTTTTTTCTCTGAACAGGCCGCCAGAGAAAACACCACCAAAATCAGAAAAATGACCCTTTTATTCATAGAGCATCTGCAAAGCTCCTGGTTTGATCTCAAAACGAAACTCCCGTCCAGTCTCATGCTCTCCGTCCAGATCCAGCGGAAGAATTGGGCCATTGCTGATGACTTCAACCTGCTGTGCCCGCGTGTGCTGTACTTCTTCCAGTGCAAGATGTTTGCCCGAATACACGGAATTAAATGCCTGCAAAACACGCATTCGGGAAGCCTCTTTCACCAGAACCACTTCAAACAATCCATCATTGACACTGGCTTGAGGAGCAATCGCCATCCCTTTTCCGAAATAAATACCGTTGGCAATCACTACCATCCATGACCGTCCTTGATACCACATCTCACCATCCACGTTAACGGTCATCACAGGGGGGGTATAGCTAAGCATGGCGCGGATTGCCGCGAGTTTATACGTCCAGGGACGCCGATTTTTAATCCGATTCACCTGACTGTCCACCTCGCCGCTGATGCCAACACTCGCAATATTTAAAAAATGGCATTTATTTTTATCATAGACAACCGCGCCCAGGTCAAGGGGGCGCGGCTGAACATTAGCTAACCATTGTACGGCATCTTCCAGCTTACCTGGAACGTTTAAAGTCCGGGCAAAGTCCTGACCGGTTCCGGCAGGAAGCTGACCGAACAACATCGGCGGCCCTTTAGGATCGTGCTGCATCAACTCCACCATTGCATTGACGATGGTATGCACTGTACCGTCGCCTCCAACGGCAATGACCCGCGTTAATCCTGCGGCACGGGCTTTGTCCAGATGAGCGGCCACATCCTGCGGTTTTTCTGTGATTGCTACCACCAGATTTCCCCAGGTCTGGTAGGCCAATGGTTCAATTTTGGCCCATAACCTTTCAGCACGCCCACTCCCTGCATTCGGATTCAAGATAACCAGGGTTGCTTCTGCCATATTTCCTAAATTTCCATTAAAAATTTCGCCCTACTATAACGCTAGAGCCCCAACGAGTGATATGATGAGCATGGAATTTGCCAAAAGAAAGCCGCGATGCCAAACAAAGTGCTCTCCCTGATCATCGCTGGGCTGCTGCTAACAAGCTGTGGCGGGGACGAAAAATCCAGTTCGAAAAACGGAACAGAACCCCCGAACACTGCGCGAGCTCCCGTCATGCCAGCTTCTACCAACTTTGCCATACAGCAAACCCCGACAGGCGTAGATGCTGCGGTTGAGCCAACAGCGGCGCCCATTTTGGATCCTGGTCCATATTTTACACCGCAGCGCAATGCCCCAACGGGCAGGCCGGAGGATTTTTCACCGCCGATTGTGGTGGATAAATTTATCCTGATGCGAGCGCGTGGGAACTGCGCCCAGGCAAGCGGACAGATTAATGAATATACGCATGAAAATAAAGAAATCATTTATCTAACCTGCCAGTACACAGGCAGCGCTACTTCTGCTACTAATTATATTAGTCAACTGCCAGCAGTGTTTAATGCCGAACCTATTCAATTAAAAATTCAGGGAAACCAGAGTTTTGGGCTGATGCCTGCGGGAAAGGGTTTTGTATATGCCTGGACACACGATGCCTGGTATTTTACCGCTCGCAGCCTCAATGGGCGTGAGTTGCTTGATGAATTTATGCAAAACTTTCCTTACTAAAGTAAGATAGAAAATGATGGAGAAATTCAGGAGTCGTGTATGCGCGTATTGATCGTGGAAGATGATTTCGATCTCAGGTTTCTATACCGCACCGCGCTCACCCAGAAGGGCTATGAGGTGGTTGACGCAGAAAACGCGACTGTTGCCGAAATCGAACTTGATGCGGACACTTTCGATTTGATTTTGCTCGACTTGAATATGCCTGACAAACCCGGCACAGCAGTTATTGACCATCTTCGTGCTGATAAGCGCCATTTTAACACACAAGTTATCGTCATTACGGCCAACGACCACTGGGTCGATGAAGTCCTGGAACGCGGAGTGGATAATATTCTTGTCAAGCCAATTAGCATCAATCAAATTCTGGCAACAGTGCAAGAAGTGCTAAGTTAGCAACTTTTCCGACGGGGCTGCGTATAGAAACAAAAACGGAGCACACATCGTATGGGACAGCCGGAATTGTACGAGTACGCCGAACCCGAAGAGTATTACGAGACCTATCCGGATAAGAAAAAAAGACTGGCTGTTGAGGAGGTATCACGCAGTCATGTGGTCGATATTGTAGCCTGGGGGTTTGTGGGAACCATTGGTCTAATGATGACCATTGGCAGCACGATCATCGCCACAGAGACCGGCAGCCCAGCGGTCATGATTATTCCCTTCCTGTATATGGTCATTGCGATGGGGGTAATGCGGCGGCGCTAAATGATGCCGCCAGGTGCTGGTCTGTCGCACCTCTGTCCAAATTCACTTGGGAATTTATGCCAACCGCGAGTAAAATTAAAGAAGTAACAACAGCGGTTGACCAGTGATGTCTTATATTTTCATCAGTTACAGCCGGCATGATCACGCATACGCACATGAGCTGGCTGAACTTCTTACCCTTACACACTTCAACATCTGGATAGATGACAATCGCATCGATTATGGGCAGCGATGGTGGGATGAAATCGAAAAAGCGATTAAAGGCTGCACTGCATTTGTTGTCATCATGACAGAAAATGGCTGGCAGTCCCAGTGGGTCAAACTCGAAGTTCACCTGGCAAGAAATCTGAACAAGCCGATTTTCCCCCTGCTCCTGGACGGAGAAAACTGGTCAATGCTGCTGGACTGCCACTACGTTGATGTAACCGATAATCAACTGCCAGCTGCCGATTTCTTTCACGCGCTGGCGCAGGTTGTGCCTCAGCAAAAAATCGGCAGCAAAATCAACCCACCGTTCTCCCAGACGGCGTTGCAGCCAGAAACACCGCCGTTTGATGTCATGCTGGCTATCGACAGCTTTCTGGCTGCCCATCAGGCTGAAAACTGGGAAACCGCTCTTGAATGGCTCGTCCGGATTCGCAATACCAATTCCAATCAAGTCCCGCGCATCTTCCTCATGGAAATTGATTCTTATGAGAAGGAGATCCAGGAAGCCCTATCCCTTCAGAATATCACCCGTCAGGCACAAAATGATTACGAAGTGCTGCGACGGATGCTGGCACATCGACAGCCATCGGAACGCATCTGGCATATGCTGCAAAATTTCTGGCAGTTTTACCCTGGGTATGATCCCGATAATATCGCCGGCAAGGTCAAGCCGGCACCTAAAGTCACCCCAAAAGAACTGCTGCTGCAAATGCACGATCTGGAACTTCTGCCATCCGAACGAGCTGTCGCCGGACGCGATCTGGCACAGTTGGGCGACCACCGTCCAGGAGTTGGTTTAAACCGCAGAGGTCTACCCGATATTGACTGGGTAGAAATCCCGGAAGGAGAGTTCATATTTGGCGACACCAGCGAAGGAAATGGGCCTCACGTGGTCAACCTGCCTGATTTTTATCTTTCTCGCTTTCCGATCACCTATGCCCAGTTTGAGGCGTTTGTCCATTCCGGAGGGTACAGTAACTCCGCTCATTGGACACCCGAAGGCTGGGAATGGAAAGATGATCGGGCAAATCCAGATTTTGGCTGGAACAATCCGCACTGGCACCTTTTCAATCACCCGGTCATCGGCATCAACTGGTATGAAGCGGATGCCTTTTGCCGCTGGCTGACCACTCTCACGGGCTGCGAAATTCGTCTGCCGACTGAGCAGGAATGGGAAAAAAGTGCACGGGGCACCGATGGACGGCTTTATCCCTGGGGAAATGACTATATTTCGGGACACGCCAACGTCAATGAATTGATCGAAGGGGCAGGGCCGTTTTACCTGGGGCGCACTTCACCCGTTGGTATTTATACGAGGGGCGCCTCCCCTTATGGTCTGGTGGATATGTGCGGCAATGTATGGGAATGGTGCGCCACATCCTGGGATAACCCGCACCAGACTTCCCAACACCACATGGCAGTGGTTGCCAGAGGAGGGTCATGGAACAGCACCCATTATGGCGCTCGAATCATTGTTCGCAGCCGCCATGAGCGGCATTATTCCGGACGAAATATTCTGGGATTCCGATTGTGCGCGACCCGCATTTAGCCAAAATCTCTCTCGTGAACCCTACGACAAATTCTGCTAAAATACCGCCGCTACCGATTGGGGAGTGTTATGCAGCGCTGGTCAACTTACGAACTCATTTTTTTCGACTGTGACAGCACTATCAGCACCATTGAAGGAATTGACGAACTTGCCCGGATGAAGGGCAAAGAGCTTCGTGTCGGCTTACTGACCCAGAAAGCCATGGATGGCGAGCTTGACCTGGAAGTCGTCTACGGCAAACGATTGCAGGCGATCAACCCGACCCGTTCGCAGATGGAAGCGATCAAAGAGATGTATGCTCAGACACTTGTGCCGGATGCAGCAGAAGTGATTCAAGCACTTCAATATTTGAAGAAACATGTTTATATCATCAGCGGCGGTCTGCTGGACGCAGTACAGGGTTTTGGCGAGAGACTTGGCGTACCCAAAGAAAACATCCGCGCCGTTGAGCTGGAATACAATACTCTCTCCGGCGAATGGTGGCGCTACTACGACCAGCAAGCCCAACGGCAGCAAAAATTCATGGATTATGAAAAAAGCCCCCTGACCGTTTCCTCCGGTAAGCCCAAAATCGTGCGCGAACTGGCAGGCGAAACCTGGGGGCGACGCATGATGGTTGGTGATGGGGCAAGCGACCTTGCCACACGAAACAATGGAATCGACCTGTTTATTGGTTTTGGCGGGGTCGTGAAGCGCGAAAAAGTAGAACAGGAAGCCGACGTTTTTCTATACGCAAACACCCTGGCACCGATCCTGCCTATGGCATCCGGCGCGTATGGTCTGGAAGTGCTGCGTAACACCCCCCACGAAAAGGTTTTCAAAAAAGGACTCGATATCGCCTTCACGGCGAATCAGATCCGATTCCGCGAGGAGGAACTTAAAGCCGCATTTCTGGGAGAGTTTGAAAACCGTGACCTTTAACATCCTGTTGGCAACCCCGCTTTCAGAAGATGGTATGAAAGCACTGAGTAGTGCTCAGGATGTGCGAATCGGCAAAACGGACACCATCCCATTGGCAGACGCCGATGCGCTCATCGCGGGCGAAGAAATGGTCGTGGACAAATCCCTGCTCAAGCTCGCCCCGCGATTGAAGCTCATTGGACGAGCCGGAGCATCGCTGACCGGCATTGACCTCGACGAGGCGACCCGCCGAGGGATTATTGTAATGAACACACCCGGTGTGGATGCGGTTACAGTAGCAGAATATACTTTTGCGATGCTGCTGGCAGTAACCCGCTATGTGGTTCATGCTCATAATGCCGCTGCAATCGGCCAGCTTGATAACCCCCTGCTGGGCAAACAGCTTAAAGGAAAAACACTCGGCATCATTGGTTTCGGGCGAGTGGGGAAAGAAATGGCCCACCGCGCGACTGCTTTTGGGATGGAAGTACTTGCTACTGATCCGTTTGTCGCCGAAAGCCAGGTTGCCGGACTAAAACTCAAACTGGTTGGAATGCGGGAGCTTTTGGAGCGTGCTGATATTGTTTCCCTGCACACCACCCTGACCCCAGAAACACACCATATTCTGAACGCCCAGACCCTGGCACTCACCCAACCCGGCGTGGTGATTATCAACACCAAAGATACCCACCTGATTGACGAGCCTGCCCTGTTGGAGATGTTGAATAACGGGCATGTTGGCGGATTTGCGACGGATGTCATCCAACCCGGCAGCTCGCTTTTACGCCATCCGAAGGTCATTCATACCCAGCGAATGCGCTATAACACGGTCGAAGTCCAGCGTGATTTAAGTGTTTTGATTGCCGAACAGGTACTCGATGCTCTGCACGGCATTGATTTCCGCAATGCAGTTAATTTACCCTTCATGGATGGGTATGAAACCCTCGCCCCACTGATGGACATGGGCGAGAAAATTGGGATGCTGGAATACTATTTAGGCCACCACGCGCCCATCAAGCGGATTGAGATTTCTGTCATCGGTTCGGAGATGGCAGACAGCATCAAACCGATTACAGTCGCCATTTTGCGGGGCCTCCTGGCCCCAGCGCTGGGTAACACCGTCGTGAACTATATCAATGCGCCGGTGATCGCTGCTGAGCGGAATATTTTTGTGACCCAGACCAAAGGCCGCGAGGTTTCTCCTTATCCGAATCTGCTGACCTGTCGGGTGCTGTGGGAAGACGATGGTGATATTGAAATTGCCGGAGCGCTGTTTAACCAGACCGAGCCTCGTATTGTCCAGGTTGACCGTTATCGCACCGACTTCACACCAGAAGGTATTATTCTGGTCATGGGCAGCTATGACGTTCCCGGCGTCATTGGCAGAGTCGGGACCTTCATGGCGGAAAATCATATCAATATCGCGGGCTGGCGTACCAGCCGCGTGGAAAAAGGCGGTAATACGCTGTCCATCATCAGCATAGACGAACCCCTGAGCGACGAGCTGCTTAATGAACTGCGTTCCAATGAGTTCGTTCGTCATGCCACGCAGATTATTTTCGACTAGAGGACTTTGGTTCATGCGACAATTTGTTTTTGCCTTTCTCGTGGTTCTCATGATTCTGCCTGCCATGTCGGTTCACGCGCAGGGGAAGCACGTTGCAATTTATGTGAATGACACTTTTGAGGTAGTTGCCCTGAATCCTGTCACAGGCGAACAACGAATCCTGATTACGCTGGACAGCCCTGGCGACCGCACCCGCGCCTATGGTCTGCATGTTTCACCGGACGGCACGATGCTTGCCCTGTTTACCCGCACATCGGATTTCACCCTACCTGATGAAGATGTACACTTGTATATTGTGCGTATCGCAGACAGCCAGCTCCTTTTTGACCTGGATTTACTACCAGCAGAATATATTTTCCCGGCAGACACTCCGCTGCGTGACCCCAATTATGAAATGACTCGTGCCATCGGGGAGGTCGTCTGGTCGCCGGACAGCCGCTACCTGGCTTTTATTTCGGGCCATCTTGGCAACGCTGATGTTTTCGCCTATGATGCTGCTGCACAAACGCTGCTTCAGGTGAACAACGCCCCGCAGACCGCCGCCTTTATCCACTGGGCACCGGACAGCAAAACCCTGGTGTTCAATGAAGTCATCACCTTTGGCACAGGCAGTGGGGATGAAATCGCCGGGACTTATTTTGCCTCATTAGAATCGGGGGTTGTTCAACCCATCACCTTCCCGGATGAACGCATTCAGCAGTTTTTTGTGCTGGGCTGGCTGGACACCCAAACTTTATTGTACTCGCCGCTCAATTTTCTGGTTGGTGCAAATGGAATTTTTGCCCTGAATTTAGCTAATGGCACAACCAGCACCCTGCTCCCCTATGAAATGGAAATCACCGTCCCGGTTTTTGACCCGGCAACTCGCGCACTGGCTTTTGTTGTGCCCGATGTAGGTGTGGAGCAGGGTCTGGTCAAAGGGGCTTATCTTTTCCCGCAAGGGGCCGCAACACCAACCTTCTTGCAGTCCGGGCAGTTTTATTTTGCTCAACTTGTCCGCCCCGGTTTTTTCCAATACGCCAGTTCAAATGGTAATTTTTTGCTTGACGTGAACAATCCACAGCTTATCCCCCTGCCAACCAGCGATTTTGGCGCATTTGTGTCGCCGTCGGCGGATGCAGTAGCCCTTTTCCGCACCGACGGCGTGTATCTCAGTTCGTTAGGCACCGATAATGCTACGCTGGTGCTGCCGGGCGAAATTCAAGTACCTATCTGGTCACCGGATGGAAATTTCTTCTACAGCTTTGGGTTTACGAGCGAAGGCGGCGGGCTACTGCAATTCGACGCGATTAATCGCGCCGTCCACCTGATAGACAGCCGTATGGCGATCACCAGTCCAATTGCCGTTGCGAGCCAGTAAGTAAACAAAAAAGCCTCTGATGGCAGAGGCTTCAGTGTATTCTACCTATCGGGTTTATGTCTTGCGGGTGTAGTATTCCACCACAAGCTGTTCGGTAACCGGAATGGTAATCTCCTGGCGATTGGGAACACGAATCAGCGTGCCGGTGAAGCTGGCTTCTTCGTAAGACACAAATTCTGGCAGCGGCCCACGCGATTCAATCGCTTCAACCACCTGAACATTCGACCGCATCCGCTGGTGCAGGGTAATCATATCCCCCGGCACTACCTGGTATGAAGCGACATTCAGTTTTTTGCCATTCACCAGAATATGACCATGACTGACCATCTGACGAGCCGCCCAGATGGTATTCGCAAAACCGAGACGATACACCAGGTTATCCAGGCGGGTCTCCAGCAGTGCCAGCAAATTATCACCCGTCACACCGGGCATTCTTGAGGCCTTCAGATAATAACGACGCATCTGGCGTTCGCCCACGTTGTAGATAAACGCCAGCTTTTGTTTTTCCGTAAGCTGGAGGCCAAAGTCACTCAGACGGCCCCGGCGCAGCGCTTTTTCTTTGCCGTGCATTCCGGGCGGGTAAGGCCGTTTATCCACAATACGCTGATATTTTGGGCGGGCAATGAGCACTTCACCAAACCGACGCATCGTCTTTGCTTTTGGTCGGCTATTTCCCATGTTCAGCTAATTTCCTAACTTTGTTTCATTCAGATGGTGAAGTCTATCATATGACGCGCCCCTATGTAAGGGTCATTCATTGAACTTCACGACGCAGATCATACAGCTTTTGCAGCAGGGTCTTATATTCAGCTTCCCATTCCGCTGCCAGTTCTTTTAATAAATCCCGTCCCTGCCGTTTGAGGAGTTTTTCCTCCACTTTCAATTTCATTAAATCGCAGTGGAGCAGGCTCTGCTGCTGTTGTTTCAGGTCAAAAATCTGCTGGCGGAGCATCCGGCTTTTTTGCTGAAGCTGACGCAGTTGCAGAACGGCCAGCGGTTCTTCGACATTTACTTTTTCAGGATGATCTGCCAGCGTTTTTAAGGAGGCCAAATCCTTGTCCGCATAAGCCGCGTTAATCTGCGCCATAAGTTTGGTGCGATATTTGCGGTCAGCTTCGTCAATCGCATGGTCAGGATGGTAGCGCCGAGCCAGTTGATGATACAGTTTTTTCAGATCCGGGCTAACAGGCTCAGGGGGCAAATCCGGCATCTGAAGTGGTACTTGATGAGGATCAGAAGCTGTGCGGGCTGCTTCCTCCCTCGGTTTTTGCCACTTTCTCCGATACTGCTCCTCAACCGATTCGTATCCTTCAGGTGGATTCCAGCCTGCTTTCCTCAAAACCTCTTGTTTTCGTTTTTCTTCCAGTTCGGCAATCGCATCCTTGACGACTTCAATCCGCCCGAACAAAGACTTCACCGCACTGTCATAACGCTGCTTGAAATCAACCAATTCCGCCTGGAGATCCTGAATTTCCGCATTTAAAGTGGCAACAGTGACTTCATCGGCGGCGATTTCTGTCTGTAACATTTGAATTTGCTGCTGAATGTTGTCCATTTAAAAGAGTGTCGCCATAATAACCAGATCCGCCCATTGTAAAAAAGCCTGATCACTACTGTTATAGTATAATCGCGCTTTCCACGAAAGTCGTATCCACATATAGGCGATTCGGCGGCGCTCCAGACGGGTTGTACGCTCCCACAAATCTTGCAGCCAAAAGGGGTGCAAAGCATGGAGAAATTCCCATTCCCGTGCCCGATCCGTCATACGATAAGCTATAAACGCTGCCAGCAGGAGCAAAAATCCAATCCACATGATGGGCAGGGCAATCCCCAAATAAAAGCGCAGCAGCAGTTGAGCGATCATCAACCAGCCACCCGACCACATAAAAAACTGCGGCCAGGGATAAAAAAACGGTTCATCATCACCGTATCGTTCAAACATCTGAACAATCGGGCCTTTTAGCCGTCCAGTGATTATCAAAACCATTCTGGTCAGAAATATCGTGCAAATCAAAAAGGCCAGCAATAAGATCATAGCCGCCCTCCTGCCCTAAGTGTACCGGAAGACCAGCTTATTGGCATGTTAATTAAATCATGAATTCCCCATGCGTAACAGCGAACGTGGGCCTTTATAGAGAGGGCAAACACAGCTTTTGCATTCCGGGCGCTGACCCGCACTGTAGGCTTTACGGAGTTCTACTGCCGCGTCATCGTTCAGTGCTTCATCCAGCCTGCGCCCATTAAGTCTGCCCCATGCAGGCAAAAAATAACACGGTTGAAGCGTGCCATCCACCTGTATCACGGTAGAAATATGCGGAGCGTTGCAGCGCGGCGGGTCAAAATCCCCCTGTCCGATGATCGCTTTGAAATACGTCACTATGCGACGCAGTTTGTCCGGCGGTTCGGCCATTCGCCCATTTGCAAATGCCGATGCAAACCGGATTTCCACATCATTCAAAATCTGTGACAGCTCATCAATCTCTTCAGCAGTTAATGCGCCAGCCGGCGGATGATATGCTGTACCTGCTATGGGTAACATAGGGTCAGATTCAAAACGCGGCCCAAACGCAAATGGATTGCTCACATCAACGGTCAAAAAACTGATGAGATTTACGTCAGCTTGCAGGGCAACCTCAATAATCTGCGGGATTTCCCGGTAATTGGCACGCTGCACTGTCGTGCGGATCGTCACGGGGAGGCCGCCCGCCCGAACTGCCTGCATCCCTTCTACCACCAGGTCAAAGGCATCCACCCCGCGAATTCGCGCATACGTTTCTGCATTACCCCCGTCAAGACTGATGATCACTTCATTTACACTGGTCAGCACCTCGTCAATCTGCTTTTTCACCAGCAGGCCGCTGGTCAGCAGCATAACATGAGCACCTTCCGCCTGGAAGCGCCGTGCAATTTCAGGCCATTGAGGGTGCTGCATGGCCTCGCCACCACTCAGCAGCACCCATTTGACCTGTAATTTCTGAAAGGTGGAAGCGACTGCTTCCACCAATTCCATGCTCATGTTACGGCGCGGGTTCTTCCAGATGTCACAGGTGGCGCATTTACTGTTACAGCCGTCCGTCAGATACAGGACAAGCAGAGGTAAAGCGTGAATACGGTCGGTGATCAGATTCCACAGGGATTTCATGAGTCCACTATTCTATCCCCATGACTCGGCGGCTGCGAGATAACGAGAAAGATCACCTCCGAGGTGGACTCATTCAACAGTTGATGGGGAATGTGGGGCGGTACTTCAAGGCCTTCCTGTGCGTTCAGGACGATTTTCTCGCCCCCTACTTCCAACGTGGCCTGACCGGACAGTACAAAGAAAAACTGATGCGACCTTTCATGATAGTGCCGCACTTCCGCGCTGCCGGGTGGTACACGTTCCTGAATCACACTTAACTGCGGCTGCCTGACAAGGTGCCAGCCATCACAGCCGCCACCCCACACATAATGTTCCGCGTTCTGGGTACTGACGACAGGCATTATTTCGCTGCGGTTTCCAGGACGCGGATGGGATCGCCAATGTTGACAACCCCGCTTTTCACGACTTTCGCCATGACGCCCATGCGATTTACCGCTTCTTTAGGCGATTTTCCCTGCACCTTTTCAAACCATTCGCAGCCTGTTCGCGGCTTGGTAATTTCAATCACGGCCTCATCGCCAAACTGCAACTGGGTTCCGGGAATCAGAGAATCAATGATCAGCTCGCTGACAATGATTTGTTCACCCATTTCGCCGGGATTGGTCTTAAACCCTTCTGCCCGCAGCGTTTCCAGAGTCTCAAACGACATGACGTTTAAATGGCGGTCAGGGTGGTGGCCTGCCTTTAAATCCCCTTCGATCCCGTGCCCGGCAATCAGGTTGACACGGTCAACCGAGTCGCGGCTGTAATGATAAGGTTCAACGGGTTCAGACGGGACTTTCTGCCAGCACAGACTATAGATTTTTGACATGATGAGCTTCCTCCTTAGTGTTTAGGATATAAAAACCCACTCAGGAGGGCAATAAGGCCAGCGAGTCTGACAGTGGGATTCGCTGCACAAAGTCGGTAAACTTAGCGGAGTCTGCAACGTCAGCGTTTTCAAATATCAGAACGCGAGGAGTTCTAATGGCGAACGAGTATGATGTCATTGTGCTGGGGGCTGGCCCCGGCGGGTATGTTGCCGCAATTCGCGCCGCACAATTGGGTTTAAAAACAGCCATCGTGGAAAAAGAATGGTGGGGCGGTGTGTGTTTGAATGTCGGCTGTATCCCGTCCAAAGCCCTCTTACGCAATGCGGAACTGGCGCATATTGTCCGAGATCGCGCCAAGGATTTTGGCATTATCTACGAAGGCGGCGTCAAAATGGATTATAAGGCTGCCTATGACCGCAGCCGCCGGGTCGCTGATGGGCGCGTCAAGGGGGTCAGGTTCCTGATGAAGAAAAACAAAATTGACACCTACGAAGGCTGGGGAACCATTAAAGACGCCAAAACCATCGAAGTTGCCCTCAATGACGGCAAAAAAGAAACCCTCAAAATGAAGAACCTGATTCTGGCGACAGGATCACAAACTGCTCTGCTGCCGAACACCAAAGTCAGTGACCGGGTTTTGACCTATCTGGAAGTAATTACCCGCCCCACCTTACCCAACAGCATTATTATCATTGGCGCGGGCGCCATAGGCTCAGAATTCGCCTATGTGATGCACAACTACGGCGTGAAGGTGACGATGGTGGAATACATGCCGCGCATGGTTCCCAATGAAGACCCGGAAGTTTCCGCTGAGCTGCAAAAATACTATGAAAAAATGGGCGTGGCAGTTCACACAGGCGCCAAGGTTGAAAAGGTCGAAGAACTGAAGGGCAAAGTCAAGGTCACCTTCACGAACGCCGACGGCAAGCAGCAAGCCCTGGAAGCTGATGAAGTTATGCAGGCCATTGGCTTTAAACCGCGTCTGGATGGCTACGGGCTGGAAAATCTGAAAGGGCTGAAAATCAGCGAGCGCGGCGCTATTGAAATAGATGAACGCATGGCGACCAATCTCCCAGGTGTCTGGGCGATTGGAGATGTGACGGGCAAAGTCATGCTCGCTCATGTTGCCGAGGCAATGGGTGTGATCGTTGCGGAAAATATCGCAGGTGTGGAAACGATCACTCTGAACTACCCCATGATGCCGCGTGCGACCTACTGCCAGCCGCAGGTTGCCAGCTTTGGCTATACGGAACAGCAGGCAAAAGAACTGGGGTATGAAATTAACGTGGCCAAATTCCCCTTTATGGCAAACGGGAAAGCGCACGGGCTGGGCGAAACTACCGGTTTCGTCAAACTCATTTCTGACAAAAAATACGGGGAAATCCTCGGCGCTCATATGATTGGCCCGGATGTTACGGAGCTGCTGCCCGAACTCACGCTGGCTCAGTACGCTGAACTGACGCCGGAAGAAATCGCCCGCAACGTTCACGCCCACCCCACCCTGAGCGAGGCATTGAAAGAAGCCGCGCATGGGCTGGAAGGGCACATGATTAACCTCTAGCGGGCCGCGTTTAGCGGCTGGGCACTTTTTGCTAATCGTCCACCGCTAAACGCTCCGCTATAATAGCCTAAATTCTGACTTAAGGAGCATGAGACCGATGCGTCGTAACGCGCTGATCCTTTTGATACTTCTTGTTTTTGCTCTGCTGGCGGCAGCCTGTACTGATGACCCGCCCAGTGATGTCAGTGGATGCAACCTCAACCCGAACGATCCCACTGACACCGCAATCTATGATAATGATCGCGGCTGTCTCTATGGGGCAAAGGAACCTGTTGCACATGGCGAAGGGGAACATGGTGAAGAGACCGAGCACAGCGAAGAGGTAGAAGGGGAAGAACATTCCGAGGAAGGTGAGCCTACTCAGGAAGCAACAGAAGCAGCCGATTAGCTTGTAAGGGCGCGGTCTGCGACCCGCCCTAATCGCACCTTCTCAATAGTTTCATGCGCTGTTATAATGCTGGATGATATTCGCTGGATGCAAGCAGCGCTGGAGGAGGCAAAATCAGCCCCAGCGCATGGCGATGTCCCGGTTGGCGCGGTGGTGGTTCATCACGAAACCATCATCGGCAGGGGACACAACCGCCGCGAAATTGACCTTGACCCGACTGCCCATGCGGAAATCATTGCAATGAGGGAAGCAGCACGGGCACTGGGCACGTGGCGGTTGGATGAAGTCACCCTGTACTGCACTTTAGAACCCTGTATGATGTGTGCAGGCGCGATGGTACAGGCGCGGCTCAAGCGGCTGGTATACGCAGCCCACGACGAAAAAGCCGGTGCCAGCGGCAGCATCGTAAATTTGCTGGATTATCCGGGGTCACCGCATCAGGTTGTTGTGCATTCCGGGGTACTAAGCGATGAGGCAGCGGCAGAAATGCAGAAGTTTTTCTCCCGTCTGCGGTAAGAATTCCACAATTGAATACATCTATACGGAGAGATGCCAGAGTGGACGATTGGGGCGGTCTCGAAAACCGTTGTAACTTGTAAAAGTTACCGTGGGTTCGAATCCCACTCTCTCCGCCTCGCCCGCCAGTGCAAGCTGGCGTTTTTGTTTAACGGGGAACGATTATGGATAACTCTCCTATTTATCCTGCCAACAAACCTTTTGCACCGCGTTTTAATCTTTACTTTTTTGGTGGCATTGGCCTCCTGGTTGCCATCTTTTTCGGGATTATTGCCTATACCTCTTTGGATACCGCCCCGGAAGTGTCAGATGCCCGCCTGGAAAAGGAAGCGGTACGCGGCCCCAAAGATGCAAAAGTGCGAATCGTTGAATATGGCGCGTATGGGTGCGTGATCTGCCGTCGAACGCATCAAAGCGGCATTGTTGAGGACGTGCTGGAACTCTACGGGGATCAAGTCAGCTTCACCTTTCGCAATTATCCGATTCGCGTCAAACATGACCCGCTCGCTGCCGAAGCAGCACAGTGTGCCCTGGATCAGGGAGACTCGGCTTTCTGGACATTCCACAACGCCTTGTATGCGCTGTCCAATGCCGATTTCCGCAGCTACACCGAAATTGCTCCTTACGTCACTTTGGCAGAGGAAAATGGTCTGGATGCAGATGCCCTGGAAAACTGTCTCGACAATGCGACACACAAGCGCACCGTCGAACACTGGGATGAATATGGCGACAGCATCAATTTACCGGGGGTGCCCACCTTTTTTGTGAATGGCCGTCGGTTAAATAACCCTTCCGAACTCGAAACTGCAATAAGCGAAGCATTAGCTGAGGCAAATTAATGTCAAAAAAACAAACGGATTGCCGCTCTCGGTTTATAGAAAGGTAACAGGATGAATCCCGCTGTTTACGAACGTTTCCGCCGGGAAAAAAATCAGTTTTTCCGCACTAGTCCGCATTCGCCCCTGCTGCCAGCGCAGAAAAAAGTCTTCGCAGGGTTGAACTATTTCCCCCCAAATGAAGCACTGGCGCTGGAAATTCAAGCCGAAGAATTTCCACAGAAGGACAGCATCCAGATGCAGACCAGCACTGGGGACTTACGTATTTACCAGCGTTGGGGCAAGCTTCCTTTTAGGGTTAATAACGAACCTGCCGAATTAACCCTGTACTACAGTCCAGAGCACGGTCATTTTTTCCTGCCCTTTATGGATGTCACTTCAGGCAGTGAAACTTATAGTGCGGGTCGCTATCTTGACCCTGAGCATCTAGGCGATGGTATATTCCGGGTTGACTTCAACCTGGCCTACTCCCCGTACTGCGCCTACAACGAAAACTATAGCTGCCCTATTCCCCCAGCAGAAAATCGCCTCAAGGTACGGATTGAGGCGGGTGAGAAAAACATTACCTGATTTCCCATTGAGCGCTGACGAAGCGCTCAATTTTTTCCCATGCATCCCTGTTTAATTAGCCTTCTTCGGGGCAGGAATTGACCTGCCCCACACCTCTGTTCCCTCTGCTATAATCCGTCCCACTTTAGACAGGGACGACTCATGGGGCGATTCTTCATACTGCTGCTGATCTATGTTGTTCTATTGGGGACGGTTACTGCTCAGGAAACCCCACCGCCAGATGTAACTACCATACAAGTCTGGTGGCCGGATGCGCTCTACAACGCAAATGATCAGCATATAACAGACACTCTGGAAATGCAGCTAGATGACTTTGCGGAAGCACATCTGTTCATCGCCGTTGAGGTGCGTCTGAAACGCAGCGAAGGACAGGGCAGCGTCATTTCGACTCTGCTGGCCGCCGAAGAAGTCGCGCCGGGTGCGATCCCTGACCTTGTGCTTCTGCGGCGGGATGATTTAGCCCAGGCGGTTCGTGCTGGGATTGCACGTCCGATAGACGATTGGGTGCCGGATACGCTTCGGGACGATTTGCTGCCAAATGCTCTTTCCCTCGGACAGATCGATGGCAGACTTTACGGTATGCCCTACCTCCTGCGAATCGATCACACGGC
The DNA here is from genome assembly GCA_008933735.1 of Anaerolineae bacterium. Taxonomy (GTDB): domain Bacteria; phylum Chloroflexota; class Anaerolineae; order Aggregatilineales; family J027; genus SB15. The sequence goes on from WBUL01000010.1 coordinate 152,984, forward strand.
CTTCCGTACTGCTACTTATGAAACGGCCCCCCTCACCTATGAGGATGTGTTGAACAGCGAAGCCGGCTTTTTGCAGCCGGGGGCACCTTTGCCTAACCAGGCAGTTAACAATGTGATTCTGGGACAGTATCTCGCAGAGGGAGGACGTTTAGTGGATGAAAATGGCTTTCCAATACTGGATCAAGCCGCCCTGCTTACTGTGTTGACCTTCTACGAGGCAGGGGTTCAGCAGCAGATCTTCTCCCCGGAAATCCTCAGCTATGACCTGCCCTCCGATTACTGGTCACGTTTTGCTCAGGGAGAAGCACCGCTTGCCCTCGTCAGCTCAACCGATTTTCTCCAGCGCCAGAGTTCCTTACAGAATATTGCAGCAGCCCCAATCCCCACTGAGGGAGGTACGTCCCTGACGCTGCTGGATGGCTGGATGTGGGTCTTAACAACAGGCGATCCCGACCAGAAAAACGGCGCGTTGGAGTTTTTGAAGTGGATGATGCGGGCGGATCAGCAGGCTGAATTCAGCGAATCGATTGGTATTTTGCCCTCGCTGGCACCTGCCCTTCGTATCTGGTCAAATGACGCCTATACCCGGCAAATTACTGCCTGGCTGCCAGAAAGCATCGTTTTGCCCGTAGATCAGCGGAATAACCCCGCTGCGGTGCAGCTACAGGCAGCCTTTGTAGCTGTCCTGAACGGTGTATCCGCAGACGAAGCAGTTGAAACAGCCCTCAAGAATTTAACGACAAATTAGCCCATCAGACGCTGGATTTCGCCCAATAAATCACCCAGATTTTTGATGGGTTTAGTCAGGTAGCCGTTTGCTCCGCAGGCGTAGGCTCTGCGTATCGAATCCTGGTCAGTTCGGGCTGAAATTATCAGAATCGGGGTATGGGCAAAAGTCGGCTTTTGGCGTACTTGCAAACAAACATCGAAACCTTCAATATCCGGCATCATCAAGTCCACAATCAGCATGTCGGGTCGTTCTGCTTCCAACAGAACCAGCCCATCACTGCCATTATAGGCACCAACCCCTTCGTACCCGTTGAGATTGAGAAAAACGGACAGCATTTCAACAGTTGCCGGTTCATCATCAATAATGAGTATCTTGTTCATGAGCCTGCCTTCAAAGCGGTTTTTGATACAGCCGATAGCGGCGATAGTTATCCAACCCAATTTTCATCAGCAGTTGATTGGTTGGCTGGTTAGTTTCCAACACCCAGCTCCCATCCACACTGGTATAGGGACTGCTGCTCAGAATTTTTTCGCCCGTTTCCAGGAACATCGCCGCTTCCACCCCCAGCGCCCGAAATTCTTCTTTCACGCCCATTAACGCAATCCGCAGCATCGTTGCTTTGGGACGAACTTTCCAGTGCCACAGGGTCTTGAGCAGCCACCAGATTTCCGGAACACCTGGGTGCGGGTTTACAACCTTCAAAATCTGGTTAAAGTCGGGCACAGCCAGCAAAAATCCAGCCGGTTCATCCCGTACAAAGGCCAGGACTGCATAGTCTGGATCGAGAAGTTGCCCTAAATCACGAACCAGATTATCCAGCTCACGCTCGGTCATAGGGACAAACCCCCAGTTCTTCTCCCAGGCCTCGTTATAAAGCTGACGGAGCAGTTGGAAATCACGTTTTTTGTTTTTTGTGTCGAACGTGCGGAGGGTAATGCCACGCCGCGCCATATTTTGACGTGTCACCCGCAGCAAACGATCAGGAATAACGTGCTCGTTGCGTTCGCTGAATTCGCTCTTGCGGGCAATCCACGCATACAAATCCATGACTTTCTGATAGCCGCAGCTTTCAATAAGCACAGGATAATAGCGGGGATTGTAGGGCATCAAGATCGCGGGAGGCAGATCGAAATTTTCGATGAGCAGCCCGTAAACCTCATTCGAGGTAAAACTCGCTGGGCCCCGGATCGCTTCCACATTTTTGTCGCGCAGATAGGCTTCTGCCGTGTCAAAGAGTGCTTTCGCGGCCTGCTGGTCATTGAAGCACTCAAAAAAACCAAAAAAGCCGATGTTTTCTCCATGAACCTCGTTGTGACGGTGATTCACAAACGCGGCAATGGTACCAACGGGCTGTCCATCCCGGAAAGCAACAAAATAATCACCTTCCATGTATTCCCATGCAGCATGTTTTTTCTTATTCAGTGTGCTGCGCCGCAGCGAAGGCAGTTCAGGCACCCAGTTGGGATCGTTCTTATAAAGCAGCCAGGGAAACTCAAAAAAGACCTTAGAATCGGTTTTGTTATCAACCTTCCGAACGACTAAACTCATCTCTCCTACTCCCCAGGCCAGAAGGTAAAGAGGCTGCCCATTGAACGGCCTTCGTGGTTGCGTAAAATCGCCTCGCCCAGCACATTGGCAATCGAAAGCACCGTAAGCTTATCAATCCCTTTTTTCTTTTTACCTAATTTGACGGTATCAGTAGACACAATCTCCACCACATCGGGGATTTCTTGCAGGCGCTCCATCGCTTTCCGGGTAAAAACCCCGTGGGTACACGCCAGGATAAACTCCTCTGCGCCATTTTCCCGCAGGGCCTGCATGACCTTAATCATGGAACTTCCCGTAGCAATTTCGTCATCAATCACAATCGCCCGCCGTTTAATCTGGCTACTGCCAAGAATCGCATCAATTCTTACATCGGCGTCCCCCAGACGCACTTTGGTTCCAATTGATACAGGCAGCTTGAGCGCTCGTGCCAGCCGTACTGTCTCTTTGGCGAACCCTTCATCTGGTGAAACCATCACCGTCTGCCCGTCATTGTATTTTTTAAAATGCTCTACAAATACGGACTGGCTGGTAAGATGGTCAAGCGGCATACTAAAAAAACCATGCACCTGTTCCGAATGCAGCATCATTGTAATCACACGGTCTGCGCCGGAGGCTTGAACCAGGTCGGCAACTAACCGGGCAGTAATACAGACACGTGGAGCATCTTTTTTGTCAGAACGCGCATAGGAATAGTAGGGAATAACCGCCGTGACTCGTCGAGCATCCCCCACACGGGCGACGTTCAGCATCATCAACATTTCCATCAGATGATCGCTGACAGGCTCGGAGAGGGACTGAATGATGTAGACATCCTTGCCGCGTACACTTTCACCCAACTGTATCCAGAGATTGTCATTACTGAATTTGCGTGTCTTATTCTTTTTGAGTGGCACGCCGATATACTTACACACAGCACGAGCGAGTTCCCGGTTGGACTCGCCTGCAAATACAAACAGATCATCAAAAGATTTGGCCACAAGCACCTCAACAGCTCATTTGAAAAATCGAAATTAATCTAACGCCGAGGCAATAATTTATCAACTATCTTAAGGCTTTGCATATAGCCAGCGCGATGGGCTGATCTCCTCAGCATCCTTCAGAAGTGCCCGCGCCGAGGAATCAACAAGTGTGACCATATTTTCATAACCCATCCGAGCCACCCGGTCACCAACCGCCATCATCATATGGGACGAAACAGGATTCTTCGTCCACAGGCGTACCGTAACCCGCGTGGGGTTATCTCGGTGCTGGTGCAGGTGCAGAATCCCCGGCTGTCCTGTTAATTCCACCGTCAAACCCTGCCAATCGCCTTCCACCAGAGGCGGAATGCCGTTCCAGATAAACCAGCGCATCCGCTCCCATTCCTCACGGGCATTCTGGAAACGCCCCATTGGCATAAACCAGCCGCCAATCTGCTGTGCACTGCTGTCATTTAACTCACGGGCTTTATAAAACACATGCCCTTCCACCGCAGGAATAAGCACTGAATACCGTTCCATGTAGGAACGGTAACCCAGTTTTTCGAAAAATTCAGGGGGTTTTGGATTCGCAACCGTGACCCGCTTGCAGTTCGTCACCGCCGCCATCTCTTCGACATACGCGACAAGGGCTTCACCAACCTGCTCTGTTTCTGCGTCCTTTAATACACACAGGGTTGAAATATTGATGTGGTGCCCATAGGGTTCAGGTTCCTTGCCGATGAAAACCTCAGCCTGCCCCACGACCGCCCCATCCAGTTCGACGACCAGCGGAATAGCATCATTTTCCTGAAGCAGATGCGCTAACCAGACCGCACAGGTTTCCAGAGAATACCAGGGGCCACCATGCCGCCAGCGTTCGTACAAAGTTAAAGTCTCGTACTCCACTGGCTGCTGATTGAGGTCATACCAGGTATCCACGTGTGACTTATACAGACTAGTGATCGCCTGCACATCATTTAATGTGGCCTGACGGACAAGCATCTAACGCACCCTCAAATTTAAGACCTCGGGATCGCTGGAAACGCTTCCCCGAAATGCGATGATTTCAAGATATTTTGTAGTGACTGTGTTAGGAATATATCGAAATTCGATTGTCCACGGGCTTTCTCCATTCAGACTCACCGAATTTGCCGCGCCAAGAATCGTGTCGCCATCGCGCAGTTCAACCCTCGTCACCCCTTCCCGGTCAAAAACCGTCACCTGAATCACAACCTCATCTCCCACAGAAACCTCTGAGCCATTTGCAGGACTATCCAGACGGATACGCGGCACATCTAACGAGCGCGGTGTCACAGTGGGTTTCGTATCAGATGAATCGCGCGAAAACAGGTTATCCCCCCACAGCGCCAGGGCGCTACCCCCGATTCCCATAAACAGCAGGCCAAAGATTGCTGTGCTCAGAGCGAACCATCGCCACCACAGCGTGCGCTGCCCGGCAGGTTTGTCCGGCATCTGGTAGCGGCGGTAAGATGGAATGCCTGGTGGTGGAGGATACGCCACCTGAATTCCAGTGTTACGGATCGGCGTGGGCGCAACCGTAACAGAGGCCAGAGTCTTTTTGCCTTCCAATGCCTGCTTAAAATCCTCAGCAAAAGCGCCTGCCGATCCATAGCGCTCGGATGGATTTTTACTCAGCGCTTTGAGAACCACCTGCTCCAGCGCGAGTGAAATATCTTCCACATAATTCCGCAGCGGCGGCGGAGCTTGGTCAAGATGCTGGTACATCATCGCATGAGGGGTTTCCGATTCAAATGGCGTATGCCCGGTAAGCATCAGATACGTCATGACACCCAGACCGTACACATCCGCCGGGGCATGAAGCGGCTCATCTTTCCACTGTTCCGGCGCCATGTAAGCAGGTGTTCCCAGCACATTCCCCGTTTCTGTAAAATCATTGGTGAAAGAGGTCAGTTTGGCGATTCCAAAATCGGTCAGGTAGGCGTTGCCATCATGATCAAGCAGGACGTTCGTTGGCTTCAGGTCACGGTGAACCACATCAATTTTGTGGGCATGGTCGAGCGCAGAGGCCAGTTGAGTCAGCCAGTGACAAGCGACTTCCGGCGAAAGCGGCCCCTGGCGGATCAGATCTGCCAGCGTCCCCCCCTCAATCAAGGGCATGACGATATAGACTCCAGCCTCGCTGTCACCGTAATCCAGCATCTGTAAAATATGCGGATGATCCAATTCAGCGATGATCCGGGCTTCCTGCCGGAAGCGAGCCAGAAAAATCGCTTCTTCCGGGTGGCCAGGATCGGATTTTAGCAGTTTCAGTGCCACATCCTGACCAGAAGACGATTTTGCCCGATAGACTTCGGACATGCCGCCCCGTCCGATGCGCTCCACCAGGGTATATTCACCGATTCGCTTGCTGGTTGCATTATCCATACCTTTAGGATAGTCGGGTCAACTGGACTCGGCAAGATTACGGTCGCCCTTAGACAAAAAATGGCAGTTACAGTTAAAATACGCACCAACTGACAACAAAGTTCTTCAATATGCTTGAAATCCATCAACTGGGGATCATTCCCTATGAAGAAGCATGGGCGCTGCAAAAAGAACTCGCCCGACGCAAAAACGAAATTCCTGACACGCTGCTCCTTATGCAGCACCCGCATACCTATACACTCGGTTCATCGGGTAAAAGGGAACATTTGGTGTGGAGTGAGGAAGAATGCCTTGCAAAAAACATCACCGTCCTCAAAGTTGACCGCGGTGGAGATATTACCTATCATGGGCCGGGACAGTTGGTCGGTTATCCGATACTTCAGCTTGCCCGCGATTCTATTCGCGCCGATGTAGTGAAGTATGTTCGGGATTTAGAAGAGGCACTGATGGTGGCACTAGCTTCCCTGGGCATCCGGGGAGAACGTATGCCGGGTTTAACCGGCGTGTGGGTCAATAGAGGCGGGCAGTTGGCAAAAATCGCCGCGATTGGCGTCAAAATCACTGCCAGGGCAATCACACAACACGGCTTTGCCCTGAACATCAATACGGATATGGATTATTTCAAAGGCATCATTCCCTGCGGTATTCGTGACCGTTCGGTGACCAGCTTACAGGAAATTTGCGGCACGCCTCAGGATTTTGACGAAGTGACTGAACAGGTAATTGACGCTTTCCGTCAGGTTTTTGAGCCAGTATCTACTGATTGTTAGGATTCTGTCAGTTATGCCTGATCTAACCACCGAAAATCCACCTTCTCTAATTTTGGATAAATCACCTACAATCCTTGCGCTACAATGACAGCTAACAGCTTAGGAGAATGTTCATGCGGCGTGCGCTGTTTTTACTGCTCATCGCATCCTTCACTTATTTGCCAACATCTTTGGCACAGGAAACCGCCAGCACAGAGCGGTATCAAAATGACGACCTCGGCATTGCTTTTAACTTGCCTTCCGGATGGGAGGTTCGTACTACATTAGACACCCTGCTGGCAGGCGAACCCGCCTCGTTGGATGCCGTGGAACTGGGCGGCGTGCCAGAAACCCTGGTGATTCGGGTAGTAACCGCTTCTTTTACTGATCTGAATCTGGGTAATGCGACCGAGCTGCCGGGTCAGCTTGTTCGGCTGCTGCCTGACCCCACCACCGCGCCCGAACCCAGGCCGACTACTTATGGCAATGTGGAAGGTTGGGAAATTGATTACACCCTACCGGACAGTAATCTGCACAGCCGGGTAGCGATTTTAAATCTGGTTGGGGGACGGCTGGCACTGGTTCGCGGCATCGCATCACTGGAAAGCTGGCAGAATGGTGCGGCGGAACAGTTTGACAGCCTGAAAAACACCTTTGAATTTACCCTGCCTGAACGATTAGCCGACCCGCTTGCTACCCTGCCGGATGAGGATGGCGGCGTGTTATGGCACTATCAGGCATCTCAGCCTGCGGATTCCAGAGAAATTCGCCTGGGCGGGCTGGCTTACGATCCCTTTAACTTAATGTACGCGGCGGCAGGTCAGCGCGGGGTGCTGGTGATTGATCAGACCAATGGCGCATTTGTGAATTATCTTGGCCCCTGGTTCGATGATGATAATCTGGTGGATATTGCCATTAACCCCAGTGCCAAGATTTTCCTTGCCAATGCTACCCCTGGCGATAATTATCAGATCATGGTCGTAAACCGGGCGGGGGGCTTTGAATATGCATTTGGCACCACTGGCGATGGTGCGGGTCAATTCGCCCCAGGAATGCCCCGCACCATTGCCGTCACCCGTAAAGACGAAATCTGGACCGTTTCTGAAGGCCACAGCACGCCCCCGACAAACCGCCTCTATCATTTTGATAAATGGGGCAACTTGCTGCAAATGATCGATTTGGCAGACATCAACCCGGATCTAAAAAATGTTCGCCTGGATAATAATGTGAGCACCAGCGCCTTGTATCTGATAGGGGAAACGGGTGGCCTCAATCTCCTGGATGCGGATGGCAACGCCCTGGTTACGAATCTGGGGCTGGAAGTTTTTTCTTTTGCCACACCCGTTGACATCGCCATTGCGCCAGGGGATAACATTATCGTCGCCACTGACTCCGCTGGTTTTCTGGAATTCGCTCCCTCTGGAGCGCTGCTTGATCGATTCGGCTTTCCCTATGATTCCGGTCGCACCGACGCTTTCAAGGCTGGCGAAACCCTGTTCCCAGCGGGGATGGTGGTTGGGCCTAATATCACAGTCTATTTTTCGGAGACTAATCCAGGCACCGGATACAGCCAGGTTCAATCCTTCCGGTTTACGGGCGATGGCAATCTCCCGCTCCCCAATCGCCCCAGCACGGGCCAGAGCGTAGTGGTGGAACAATCCCTCGGCATTGATCCGGCGTCAGGGGGTGGAAAAATCGAATATGGCGCTGTGGTACAGGGTAATCTGAACAATCAATATCCACTCCACTACTGGACATTCACTGGCGAAGCAGGTGACCGAATCCGCATCACCATGCGGGATATCTCGCCTGAACAAACCCTGGATACCCAGATTATCCTTCAAGACCCGAACGTGTTTGACATCGCCACCAACGATGATCTGGAAGGGGATACACCAGAGGGATTCCGAAGTACAGATTCCGTGATTGAGATTGAGTTAAAAGCGTATGGATTTTATACCATCAAAGCAACACGCTTTGGAGGACGCGGGGAATATGAACTAAGCCTGGAAAAACTCTCCAACTGAAAGGTGAACCAAGGGGTTTTACAGCCCCTTGTTTTATCCAAAATAGACCTTCAAGATGAGCTTACCGAGCGCGATTTCGTCCCCGGCTTGCAGCAGAAAGTCACGATCTTCCGGCACCCGCATCCCGTTCACAAACGTATGATTGGTGCTGTTCAGGTCACGGATGTACAGCTCACCGTCCTGACGACAAATGACGGCGTGGCGGCGCGACACCCCAAGCTCGCTGGCACGAAACTTATCCAGGTCAACAAAATCACGCAGACGACTCGTACCATTCCCGGCTCGCCCCAGGACAATTTCATTTTCGACCCGGAGTGTCATAGGTTTTGCATTTCCATGCACATACATTGTGACTTCGCCAGTAGACCCTACGTGCGAAATCTTCGAGGGAAAAGCGGTTGACTTCCGTAAATTGTCCGACAAAACAGAGGTCAACACAGGAGTCGTACCAATTGTAAAACCGCAGCGCTCACAAAAAAAGACACCCTCACGATTTTCGCAGCCGCACTCAGGACATTTGTACATGGTGATAAATCCGTATGATTTTTATTACATTCTATAGATAATAACGCCTTCCGGTTCCTTTTTGAAATGATTTTCATAAATTTTTCGGAATTCAATATACACGTCCAGGGTCAAGCGCATCACCCAATGCGCTCTGTGGGGCGGGCGGCTTGCCTTGATGGGTTTCCAGAAAAGCCAGGGTCTGATTCCAGGCATCTTCTGAGGCTTCCGCGTCATAGGTTGGCAGGGTATCGTTAAAAAAGCCGTGCTTCGCCCCGGAATACACAATAACTTCATGCGGTGCACCGGTACGAATCAATTCCTCACGAAGCTGATTCTCGTGCTTCCGCATAATCTCATCTTCTGTGCCAAAAATCGCCAGTAGAGGGCTGAGATTTTCATCGGTAAATCTTCCTAGATACGGGGAAGGGTCACCATAAAAAGAAACCGCCGCCATCACGTCCTGATGCGTCAGGGCCACCGCATACACCAATCGTGCCCCAAAATCCCAACCAATAACAGCCATTTTTGAATTACATTTGTGATGCGTTTCCAGCGCGTGAAGGGCCGCTGTAACTTTAATATGAGATTCACTGAAAAGCGCTTCTTCTATCGCATTAGCCGCCTCATCCGTCGTCGGCAGTTGACGGTTGAACAGATCAGGCGCAATAACGTAATACCCGACGCTGGAAAATCGCTGAACCAGGGCGCGGGTGTGGGCACTTAACCCCCGGTCATCGTGCAGCAGCACCAATCCAGGAAACGGCCCGCCCATCTGAGGATGGGCCCAGAATGCAGGAATATATTGTCCGTCCGCTACAATTTGAATGTAACCGCTGGTTATCCGATGCTCTAAACGTCTGGCTATAGGCATAAGAAATCATTCCCGTAAAACAGCTTTCTACAATTATAAGCGGGAAAAAACCGAGGGGCTAAATTTGCCCCTCTTCGTCTTTCATAATCGTGTTGCCGCTTCCATCAGCTTCTGGATATGTTCGACCATTTCTGACGGATTTGGATGGATGCCATCCGCCAGAAGCGCATTTTCATAAAGTAATTTCACCGTGCTTTCAACCAGTTCATCGTCCTGGCGTTCCAGATGTTCTGCGAGATTACGAATAATCGTGTGGCGGGCATTAATTTCCAGAATGCGCGGCGGGATTTCAAATTCACGGTCAAGAAGCTGGTATACACGCTGGGTGTGGCGGTCAAGCGTACCTTCAGGCGCCACCAGGCGCACTGGGCTGCCAGTCGAGAGAACCTTGCTCACCCGCACCGATTCAACAGAATCGCCCAGCACATTTCGCATTTTGACGAGCAACTGATCCAGGGCATCCTGTTCGACCGGCGTTGAAGTCTCATCTGCGGCGGGGACCTGACCAATCCCTTCCAGATCCAAATCAGCAGCATCCACGCTGACAAGTTTGAATCCTTGATGTTCACGCAGCGCTGTCACAAAAAAGCCATCCACTGTTTCTGTTAAAAACAGAACTTCAAGACCGCGTGCTTTAAATGGATCAAGGTGCGGGCTGTGGACAGCGCTGTTCACACTGTCCGTGATAATGTAATAAATCGCTTTCTGCCCTTCGACCTGTTTGGCACGTTCAACATACTCATCCAATGATACCCATGAGTCTGGATGAGTGCTGGTATGGAAACGGATCAGGGGCAACAGTCGTTCACGGTCGCTGTATTCGGACACAACGCCATGTTTGAAAAACTGGCTGAATTCTGCCCAGAGCCGCGCATATTTTTCCGGCTCGCTGTCTGCCAGCTTGCTGAGGTCGCTGAGAACACGTTTGGTTAAGACCTGCCGCAGTTTAGCGATTTGCGGATTCGACTGTACCGTTTCACGGCTGATATTCAGCGGCAGGTCTTCGCTGTCCACCACCCCCTGAACAAATTGCAGGTAATCCGGCAGCAGGTCGGTGTTGTACTCCTGGATCAGAATTTTCCGCGTGTAGAGCTTTAAACCCGGCTCACGCCGCACACTGAGCAGACTCCGTTCCGCACGAGATGGGATATACAACAGCGCGTAAAACTGGATCGGCGCATCCCCTTGCGCGTGGATATGGACAAGTGGTTCCTCGAAATCTGCCGTTAGCATTCGATAAAAGTTGTTGTACGCTTCCGCTTCCACCTCGCTGGCGGGCCGCCGCCAGAGGGCAACTTGCTGATTAATCGGAGTCTCTTCCCCCTCCTCCTTTTTGTCCGAAGGATAGAGATATATCGGGAATCCAACATAATCGGAATGCCGCTTAATGACCTCGCGCAGCTTCCATACCCGCGCAAACTCGTCAGCGTCTTCCCGCAAATGAATTACGACCTCGGTGCCGCGTGTTGTTTTCTCGGCAGGCACAATTTCGTAGCTGTCTTCACCTGAAGAAATCCATGACCACGCCTGCGCGTCCGGCAAATACGAGCGCGACGTGACCTCGACCTTATCCGCCACCATGAATACACTGTAAAAACCCACACCAAACTGCCCGATCAGCTCTGCCGCTGATGTTGCATCTTTAAGACGCTGTAGATATTCACGTGCTCCACTGTGGGCAATCACTCCCAGGTTGCTCACCATTTCCTCGGCAGTCATACCGATGCCAGTATCAACAATCTTGAGGATCCGATTTTCCGGGTCAGCGTGAATTTCAATCAATAGTTCCGCATCAGGGTCAACAATGTCTTGATTGGTCAGCATTTCGAATTGAATCTTGCTCAGCGCGTCCGAGGCGTTGGAAATGAGTTCCCGAATGAAAATTTCCCGGTCTTTATACAGAGAATGCACCAGGATGTGCAAAAGCTGCTTGATTTCTGCCTGAAAAGTATGTTTTTCTACCACAGCCATAGCCCCAAACTAACTTATGCCGCCTAAAATAGCGCATCTTTATAAGAATCACGCAAATTTTCCACAAGAAAAAGATTATTGATACTGCGGGTGTGTCTCGATGAATTTGCTCAGCGCTTCATGAGCAGTATCACGCACTTTTTTCTGCAAGGGTGGACTCCATCCCAGAACAAGCCCTGGGATACCCAGTGCCATCCACGACCAGCGCCACAGGCTGAAACTGTCTTCATGGGTCAGAATCAGCCCATCCCGAAACGTAAATTTTGAGTGGATGAGATTATGAACCTGGCGCCCAGAGTATGTATAGGTTGCTTCCCAGCGTCCGCGCCCAATCGTATAGCTGGCATCCAGATCGGCGAATTTGACCGCTAAATCCTTACCGCGTTCCAGCAGCATGTGCCACATAGCGAGGACTTCCCTGCCCTGCAAATGGGTAAAAACGGGGTCGGAAAAGGTCGCATCAGGGCAGTAACATTTGCTTATCCCTTCATGATCTCTATGCTGCAAGCAGGTATAAAACTTCTTCAAGAGGTTTTTATTGGCGTGCATCAGATTTCCTTAATTTTATTCAATTCCTTCTCCCTAACAGAATAGCGCAACTTTTCCCTTTAGCGCACCACTTTATGATAGATGGTGACCCGCTTGACTAATACGAATCCAAAACGTTCATATAACCGTGCTGCCTGCGGGTTGTTCACATTGACTTCCAATGCCGCTGTATCCAGACCCTCAGTTTTAAAACGCCGCATGGCCTCTGCCAGCACCGTCCCGCCAACGCCTTTATTTCGGAATGCCGGACGCACTCCCATCTGCACAATCCACCCCTGATTGCTTTCCACTGCACTCACGGCGTATGCGGCGGGTTGTTCTCCCGCCATTACCATCAGGGAAAGCTCAGGCCGGAAGGTATCAAAGCCGGTGAAATTCTGTCGCCAAACGGCTTCCGTCCAATTTGGAAACCCAGGGCGGTCACGGAAAGCATCGTTATAGACCTGAAAGGCATATCCCGGTGACCAGGGAACAAAATTCATCCCGGTGGGTAATGAGATGCTTGGAATCGGCTGCTTCAAATCACGGTGCATTTCATCTTCCGCAAGGAAAAACTGAAACCCAAACTTTTCATACAGCTCCACCGCATCCTGGCGGCTGTCAGTAAACATGATTCTCAGCACACAGGGGCGATCATTCGGCAGGGTGGCAAAAAATTGATGGGCCTGGGATTCCATCCAGTTCATCATGTAACTGCCCAACCCCTGGCGGCGGTATTCTGGCACGACCTCTCCATGCAGATAGGCGCGGTATTCATGCTCAGCACGTAGATCAAGCTCAACCCATGCTGAGGCAACGACTACGCCATTAGTATCGGTGACTTCAATCGTATGATCCTTCGCCCTCCACTGATACCTCATCTGATGAACCTTTCATAAAACTGACAAACTATCGTAGCATGAATTCTGGCAATGTTGTACGATTCATGGGCATGAGCGACGATAAACTTCACGAGATTATTGAACTTGAGGAGCAGGGCTACCGCGCAACAGCCGTGCGCCGCCTTTCTCGCTATCTGAAAGACCATCCTAACAGCGCTGACGGTTGGTATTATATGGCACGTTTTGCCGCCGAACCACGACAGCAGTACAGCGCCATACAAAATGCCCTGAAATATGATCCAACCAGCGAAAAAGCCAGAGATTTTCTGGAAATTCTGCTGGAAGAACACCCCAACCTGGAGCCCAAACGGATGTCCCGAGGCATTAAGATTGCCCTGGCCGTTGGAGTGATCGGGTTGATTGTTCTGGCAGGGATTCTGGTGGGAATTTCAGCAGGATTCTTTGAAGAACCGACCCGCGAAGTGATCATCGTGATTCCGACCGCCAGCCCGACCCCTGTTGTTACTGACCAGCCATTTGTCGTCGCAACGGACACCCCGACCGAGGTTCCGGCAATTACACCCCCGGCAATTACAGATACAGTTCCTGCACAAACCAGTGAACCTGTTTTGACCATTATCCCGCTCAATACACAAAGTGTATTTGTAAGTGCCACTCCGGCGCCAACCGACACGAATCAGCCGCTCGCAACACAGGAAGTCAACAACCCCTCAGCACGTCTGATGCTGCTTTCTTCTATTGACGAGACAACTGATCAAACTATTCACGGGCTGATTGACCCCGCTTACCTGAGGCTGGAAATGACCGATGCTCCCGTTACCAGCGAAGCTGAGGCCCAATCGTTAGCTGGTCAGGAAAACGCGGCGCTGGTGGTCTATGGGACAAATAACGCTGGCGAATTCAGCCTGCATCTCTACGCACAGGAAGATACCCAGCAAACTCAGAATCGCCCGGAATTGTTGGCCTTAAGCCGTCTCAGCAGTCCCTGGTACATGACTCTTGACGGGGGTGATTGGCAGAATTCGCTCAAAGCAGCACTGGGATATTTGACATACCAGCATCAGGAAGTTATCGACGCCCTGGGGACACGATTTGACAATGTACGTGGGGTTATGGGTGAGGATGACATTCGGCTGGCGGCAATGCTGGCCTACAGTCATCAGGCAGTCGGCAACCACCAGGCGGCGCTCCCTCTGTATGATTTGCTAATCGGATATACAGAAGACACCCATATCAAAGCAAACCGTGCCTGGGCCATCGCTGAGACCGGGGATTATGAATCAGCAGTAACACTGTATCTGTCCCTCATGGACAAACACCCCGATCCGTCGTTCATACAGACAAATATCGGGGAAATCTACGCCCGTTTCCCCGAGTCGGCAAACTCGGCCCGCCTTGCCTTTGACGAAGCCATCCAATTGAATCCCCGTGCGCCACGGCCCCATATCGGCAAAGGTCGGCTGTTGGTCGCGCAAAATGACTATAATGCTGCCCTGGCCGAGTTCGACAATGCCGTGAGTGTCGCTCCGGATTACACACCCGGTTATTATGCACGTGCCCAACTCAGGGCGACCCTTGGTCTGCTGGACGATGCCTACAGTGACATTACCTACGCGATCAATTTGCAGCCCGGAATAGCGGCGTATTATCTGCTTCAGGGACAAATTCTGTACGAGAAAAAAGAATGGCAGCTTGCACGGCAGTCGTTTGAATCGTACCTCCAGCGCGGCACTCCTAACCCGGAGATTTATACCTTTCTGGCGGAAGCCTATGTTCAGATGACCAACTTCGACGCGGCTATTGACGCTGCGAATAAGGCGCTGGAACTGAACGCCGCCTATGCCCCCGCCTGGTTGCAGCGTGCCACCGCCTATTGGGCAAAAAACGATACCGTCAGTGCGTTAAAGGATTTTGATCAGGGTTTGCAGAACGAGCCAGAAAATGTTGATCTCTTAGTCGCACGCTGCACCCTGTATGCTGACCTGGGCGATGATGGGGCAGCAGCACTGGACTGCGACGCCGCGCTCACCCTTGATCCGGTCAACGGGCAGGCGTTGGAACAACGGGGTTTGATTCGAGCACGGGCAGGGGATCGTCCGGGTGCAGCCTCGGATTTTCAGGAAGCGATTATTTACTTCCCTGAAGCGGACGAGGCCTATTTTTACCTGGGCGTTTATGCGCTGCAAGAGCGCCGGTACGAGGATGCCATCAAGTATCTGACCGAAAATATCAGGCTGTCACCTGAACCTGGTCCAGCATATGCAGCACGCGGTGTCGCTTACCGCATTAGCGGACAGTGGCAGCAGGCGATTAACGATCTCGAACAGGCACTCCTGCTTGTCCCTGAAGATGAGTATTCGTATTATGAACTCGGAATGGCAAAACGCGCTCTGGCAGACATCGCTTATGAAGCGGGTAACGCGCAGCAGGCTTTAATTTTTTACCAGGATGCCCAGAGTGCTTTTACCAGTTTTATCGAACGAACTGACGCCGACAACCCTTACCTTGATGACGCTCAGCAGGGAATTAACTACGTGAACGCTGCAATGGGTGTAATCCAGAGAAACGAAAATTAGCTTTCGAATAAAACCCACTAATCACCAGAAGGAGGAACATATGCCAAAAGAAATCGACTGGGGCACGTTTGAAGACGAAATCGCAGAAGCCCTCACCCCACAGGCCCGTGAATGGGTTGCTCGTCTGCTGCACGACCATGTAAGTGGATTGGTGACCAATCTCGCCATGCAGATCGAAATCATCAATAAAATGATGGCGCGTGAGATGCCCATTGAAGATGAATTTGCCTCGCTCAAAGAAAACGTGTCGAATGCTTCATCTCACATCAAAACCATTGAAAAAATGATCCGTCCGCCCCGAACATCAGAACAGCCAGATACGCCGTAGAAGATGATAGAGGTCTTCCGCGGATTGGGTATTAACATCGAAAATTTCCAGCCGTGTTCCCTGGGAAAAAGGCTGACGGAGTTCGCTATCTGGTAAGGCCTTCGCCAGTTCATCGGCATAACGCCCTGTCCCTTCTAATACAATCACGGGCGTGCCAATTCGGGCATGGAGTTCGATTTCGCTGCGGACGATTTGCCCCCCGTTAGCGACCAGTGCAATCCCTGGTGTGCCAAACGAGCGTGAAATTTCCACCAGGAGATGAGATTCTGCACCAAAGTCATTCGCCTCTACGATTACAAAATGGGTGTGATACTCGTTCAGAGGCCAGCGTTCCGCTTCCGGTTCAGGCCCACCCGGATAGGTCACTGTATTTTTGACCGTGATCCCCAGCAGGGGAAACGTCGCGTTGGCTTCAGCATAGGCCTCTCCAATGATTTGCATGACGCCCGCATCCGTTCCCCCATCCGCAACCAATGCCTGATTATCTTCCGCAAAACGGATCACGCTTTGGGTCAGGAGTTTTCTGAGGATCTGCCCCTGCGATGGTGCAAGCTCGGTCGCGCCCAGATGCATTGAAATGGTCAGACGATTGGGGGGTAAATCCAGCCACTGAACCACATCCGTGATGGAACTGGTGGGGATAACTTCCAGAAGAGACGCCACGCGCCCATTAGGAAAAACAATCTTTTTGACTTCAGGCTGATAGCTATCCATAAATATTACTCTGGCTGATACATGGGTCATTATATCCTTAGAGAAATTCGCAGGCCAACAAGAACCCTGTTGAAAAAATTTTTTCAACGATATAATTGGCTTAGTGCATAGTTTGAGGACAGAATCATGTCATTAGATGAATTGAAGGCACGCCTGAGTGAATTGAACAATGTGAACCGGGCGGCGGCAATTTTAGGATGGGATCAACAAACCATGATGCCTCCTGGCGGAGCAGAGGCCCGCGCCCGCCAACTAGGAACACTCAGCAAGATCGCCCATGAAATCCAGACGGCAGACGAAACAGGCCGCCTGATAGAAGATGCCAAAAAAGAAGTCGCTGGTATGGATTACGAGAGTGATGATGCTGCGTTGGTCCGGGCCGCCGAATATGATTACGAACAGGCCACCAAACTCCCAACGGATCTGGTCGTCGCCATCATGGAAACCACGACCCTCGCGCATGAGGTCTGGGTTGAAGCTCGCGCCAACAACGATTTTGAACACTTCCGCCCGATGCTGGAAAAAATCTTCGACCTGACCCATCAGATGGTGGAGTGTTTCGGGTACAAAGAAGTGCCTTATGATGCCCTGCTTGACCAGTATGAACGCGGAATGCCTACCCGTGAAGTCAAACGTCTGTTCGACGAACTCAAACAGGAACTCGTGCCCCTGGTGAAAGCCATCGCCGAGAATCAGGATGCAGTCGATGACTCCGTGCTGCATCGCAGCTACCCGATTGATAAACAACGCGAATTTGGCGAAAAAGTGGTCAGTGCCTACGGATTTGACTTCAAGCGAGGGCGGCAGGATTTGGCGGTGCATCCGTTCTGCACCCATTTTTCTGCCAATGATGTCCGCATTACCACTCGGTTTGACCCCAACTGGATTAATCCGGCGCTGTTTGGCACGATGCATGAATCCGGACACGGCATGTATGAACAGGGGATCGCGCAAAATCTGGATAACTCCATCCTGGGCAGCGGGACATCCCTCGGTGTCCATGAAAGCCAGTCACGGATGTGGGAAAACATCGTCGGGCGCAGTCGTGGATTCTGGGGACATTTTTATCCTGAATTGCAGGCATTGTTCCCCGATGCGCTCAACGGTGTTACCGTCGATACTTTCTACAAAGCCATTAACAAATCATATCCCTCGTTTATCCGCGTAGAAGCCGACGAGGTGACCTACAACCTGCATATCATGGTGCGCTTTGAATTGGAGCAAGCCATCATGAACGGCGAATTGGCGATCAAAGACCTGCCCGCAGCCTGGAATGCCAAATTTGAAGACTATCTGGGCATTGTTCCCCCGAATGACGCGCAGGGCGTCTTGCAGGACGTACACTGGTCATCCGGTCTGATCGGCTATTTCCCGACATACTCTCTCGGCAATCTGCTGTCCGTCCAGTTCTACGATAAGGCCGTGCAGGAACATCCTGAAATTCCCAACGAAATCGCCAGGGGCAAATTTGACACGCTCCTAAACTGGCTGCGGGTGAATATTCACCAGCACGGGCGCAAATTCACACCACAGGAATTGGTGCAGCACGTTACCGGAACCAGCATCCAGACGGGGCCGTTCATGCGCTATCTGACCGAAAAATACACTGACATTTATAACCTCTAGATTTCCTCAGGGGCGTGGTCTGTGACCCGCCCCTATCATCCACTCATCATTTTCCGCTCCCGAAGCAGGAACTCCGCGCGACACTCTTCTTTTCTGTGCGTATAATAGGTGGGGCAGGAGATTATCATGGCAGAAATTCCAGGACTTACCAGCGCTGAGGCCGCTCATCTGAAAGCGGCAGGAAAAAGTAATGACATCGATTTACGCAGCAGTCGTTCATTCGCCGATATTTTCCGGGCAAATTTCCTGTCGCTGGCAAATGTGCTCCTGCTGACGATTATTGTGGTACTGGTGCTGGTCGGCAAACCCGCCGATGCCCTGGTTACAGGCGGCGCAGTCGGCATCAACATTATCGTGGGGACGTTCCAGGAATTTCAGTCCAAACGCAAACTTGATCAGATTGCCCTCCTCACCCGCCCTAAAGTAACTGTTATCCGGGATGGCAGACCGCAGGAAGTCAGCCAGACAGAGGTGGTTTTAGGGGACGCCATTCTGCTGCGTGCAGGTGATCAGGCGGTCGTAGATGGAAA
>WBUL01000022.1 GCA_008933735.1 Anaerolineae bacterium
CACAGGCTTCTGATCCCTGCGAGCTTACGCGGTATTAGCCCCGGTTTCCCGGGGTTATCCCCCTGCCAGGGGTAGGTCAGCTACGTGTTACTCACCCGGTCGCCACTTTCACTTCCTCGAAAGAAAGCTCTCGTTCGACTTGCATGTATTAGGCACGCCGCCAGCGTTCATCCTGAGCCAGGATCAAACTCTTCGTTCGTACTCCGCTGCTTTCCGCAGCGAATCTTTTTTCCTTCGTTTTCTGGGGTTACCTTCTTGCGTGTGTTGCTTTTTTGGTTGGTTTACCACTCTTCTGCTGTTAAGGTGCCTCGCCCCCTGCAAACAAAAAGCCGATGCTTGCTTCACATCGGCTGACACGCTACGGGTGGGATGTCCCTTTGATTGATTCCTTACCAATCTATCCCATCTGCATCACCGCGTCTCGTGTCACCCTCCAGGTTCGCGTCGAATTGTTAAGGAGTTGCCCTTTGGTTAGGGTAAGCTCCGTAATTATCCACATCATATAACCCTCCCAGGCTTCCGTCAAGGGTTTGTCAGCGATTTGTGATAAATTGGGATAAATCGTCTAAAGTTAACTTTAATTCATTTCACTGCGACCTTGCAGCGCACGAGTCAGCGTCAAAGAATCAACATATTCAAGATCACTTCCAGTCGGTAAGCCCCTTGCCAGACGGGTCACTTTGACCCCTGTATTGGCCAGGTAACGTTGAATGGTAAAAGCTGTCGCTTCGCCTTCAGTATTGGGATTGGTTGCAATAATGACTTCATCGATATGTTCCTCGTCAACTCGCCTGACCAATTCCCTGATTTTCAGATTATCTGGCCCAATGCCCTCGACAGGGCGAATCGCCCCATGCAAAACATGGTAACGCCCTTTGTACATGCCAGTGCGCTCAATCGCCACCAGATCAAGTGGTTCTTCAACAACGACCACCAAATTTTTGTCACGCCTCTGATCGGCGCAGATGGAACAGACATCCGAATCCGTGATGTTATAACAAACCGAACATAGCTGCGTTTTAGCTTTCAGATCTGCAAGTGCTTCTGCCAGCGTGCGTGAGACTTCATCGGGTGAGCGCAGCAGAAAAAAGGTCAGCCGCGAAGCTGTTTTGGGGCCTATTCCAGGTAGGCGCGAAAACGAATCAATCACTCGCGCAACTGTCGGTGGGAGTCCCTGATTAAGAGGATTTGACGACATAGGTATCTTTCTTTTTCTCTTCATCATCTTTCACCAGACGATGAAGCACGCTGTTTATAATTCCCATCAAAATTGCCGCTAAAATCGCCCAGAGCAAGCCGTCAATTTCAAATCGGCTGCCCGCAACTTCATCTGCCAGCAGCAAAAGCAGCGCATTTAATACAGGAATAATCAATCCCAGCGTCAAAATGATAAACCCACAGCTCGCCAGATAGAGAATGGGACGCAATACCGCGTTCACAAGCCCGATAATCA
Organism: Anaerolineae bacterium; assembly: GCA_008933735.1. GTDB lineage: Bacteria > Chloroflexota > Anaerolineae > Aggregatilineales > J027 > SB15. Next base: position 1,454 of record WBUL01000022.1, read on the forward strand.
ACGCAACCAGCAGCAACGTCCCAATACCTTCGCGGATTTCCACCCCCGGTAATACGCCAGCAACTATGAACAGGCTGATGGCATTAAACAGCCACCAAAGCAAAAACTGTTTCATCTTTAACCAAACAGACCGCCTAATCCACCGGGAAGCATTGTATCCAACCCTCCTGTAATCCCCTCCATACGCTCTGCCGCCATCGCCTGCGACTGCTCAACGGCCTGGTTAAACGCGGCAGCCAGCAAGTCCTGCAAGTCTGTCAGCCAGTCTTCGTCTTCCATATCGAGGCTTTCCTTATCGATTTTGACTGCCTGCACGCGCTGATGCCCGGTAATCGTAATCACGACCGCACCCCCGCCCACCGAGACTTCCATCGTTTCGTTTTCTAAAGACTGCTGGGCCTGCGCCATTTCCTCCTGCATTTTCTGGATTCGTGCCAGCATCCCCGCCTGACTCGCACCCGCAAGCGGATTGCCCCCACCAGGATTTCTGGAAGTACCCTTCGCTTTGATTTTTTTCGCCATTACACCTACTCCTACTCTATTTCTCTTGGCTCTGCACCCAGTTCGCTCATGCCAAAAATCGCCAGATCATCATCCATCTCCTGGTTTTTTTTCGTATGAGCCGAATGGGACGCCAACTCGATCCGCACATTCATTTTATGCCCAAACACTGCTTCCAGTGAAGCCAGTAACGGCTGCAAATTTTTCGGGTCTTCCAGCTTAGGGCGCAGCACTTCATTCCGCAGCGACAGCACCAATAAACTCCCATCAAACTTGGTCGGGTCGCACCACTCCAGCAGTGCTGGCAGGGTGGATCGCTGCCCCCTGGCTACCCGAATAACCTCTTTCCACTGAACCTGAATATCCCGTAGCGACAGCCCGGAATCATTGACCGCTGCAAACGTGGGCTGGCTCACAGGGCGTTTTTCCGGCGCGGAAGGGCGACTTTTTTCGATCACCGGTTCGATGCTTTCCTGTTCCGGCTGCGAACTTTCTACAATCGCCAGTTCCAGAGGAAGCTGGGGCTGCCACCCGCTGCTCAGGTCATTAATCGCCAGGTTAAAAGTACGGATCGCCTTGAGAAGAGTACGCCGTCCAATCTGTGCAGCTTGAAGAGCCAACACCTGCCGATATTCATCCGACGCATCAATAACCTCAGTGCCACTGACCTGCACCAGCATCATCTGACGCAGGTGGTCAACTACCTGCTGTCCTAACTGGCGGGAGTCCGCGCCGCTGTCAATCGCCTCATTCAAAAAATGCAATCCTTGCGCGGCATCCTGTTCTATGACTGCCTGGACGATCTCCTGCACCGCCTGGCTGCTGACCGCGCCTAACATCTGCTGCGCCAGATCGAATGAAATGTGCTGGGTCGGGTCAGCCACAACCTGATCCAGCAAGCTGATGCTGTCACGCACACTGCCTGTTCCCTGCCGCGCAATTAACTCTAATGCCGCAGGGTCAATCGAAATGCCTTCGTCGTCACAGATTCGCTGAAGTCGATCCATAACCTGCCGCAGAGACACGCGCCGAAATTCAAAAATCAGGCAGCGGCTCTTGATCGTAGCAGGGACTTTATCAAATTCTGTCGTAGCAAGAATAAAAATGGCATGATCAGGTGGTTCTTCGAGCGTCTTGAGCAGCGCGTCAAATGCCGAGCCAGAAAACCGATGCACTTCGTCAATAATATAAACTTTGTAACGCCCTTCAGACGGCGAAAACGCGATTTTGTCACGCAGATCACGCACATCATCCACGCTGGTATGCGAAGCAGCGTCAATTTCTATCAAATCCAGAAAACGTCCCTGATTGACCATCTGGCATTGATGACATTCATTGCAGGGCCGACGCTGAATATCGTCATGCGTACAGTTGACCGCCTTTGCGAGCAGGCGTGCCATCGTGGTTTTGCCCGTACCACGCGGCCCGCTAAAAAGGTAGGCATGACGGATGCGCTCCTGCTGAAGCGCGTTTCGAATCGTGCGGGTGATGTGATCCTGTCCTATGACATCCTCAAAAATCTGCGGACGCCATCTGAGATAAAGTGCCTGATTTGCCAATGTTCACCCTTTAGTCAAGACTCCACGTTTAGTCTACCAGTCCCATTCTCGAATCGCCAATACGCACAGATGTTCTTATTATACAACTTTTTACAGCAGGTTTGAAACTTATTACCATCTGTCGGACGCTCTTACACGTTATGATATGCAGTAACAGAGGCAGCAGCAGATGGGCAAAATTTTCTATTACAACTGGCGCTGGACACTTCATTCTTCCCCCGAAGAAGTCTGGCCTTTGGCGTCAGATACCCACAACTTCAACCAGGTAACCGGACTGCCGCGCGTCAAGTTTGAGGAACGCCCTCAGCCCGATGGCAGCATCCGCCGCTTTGCCTCCGGGCGTTTATACGGATTCATGCCGATCCAATGGGAAGAATTCATGTTTGAATGGGTCAAACCGCTGCGGTTCGGTGTCTATCGGATTTACAATCCGCCATTTCCTATGAAGAGCCTTCGCACCCTGACTCATTTGCACGAACGACCTGACCAGAGCACTGAGATTCACTACGAAGTCTGGGCAGAAGCACGCGGCCTGCCGGGTTTATTCGCGGTTCCTTTTGGAGTCGGGCTGCGTTCCAGACTGCTGTTTGGGAAGGCATTTCGCCAGATGGATCATTACCTCCAGGGAATAAAAGCCCATCCTTTTGAAACGCCGATCATCACCCCTACAGAAGCTGGCAAAAGGCGTCTGGAAGAACTGTTGGGAGACCTTAGACGCAGCAAACCCACCATGCTTGTCGATAAGCTGGCAGAACATCTGCAAAATTCCCCCGTGGAAGCGCTGACTCGAATGCGTCCATACGCCTTTGCCGATCAGTGGGGCATTTCCCGATCAGATGTACTGGCGCTGTTCTTGCAGGCCGCCAGCATTGGGCTGCTGGACTTGAGCTGGGATATTTTGTGCCCGGAATGCCGAGGCGCAAAGGCCAAAACTTATACGCTGGCATCTCTACCGGAAACTGTTCACTGCCCTTCCTGCAACATTGATTACACCTCCGAGTTTGACCAGTCGGTAGAGGCGACTTTTTCCCTTAACCAACAAATTGCTGAAGTTAATCGAGATGATTTTTGCATTGGCGGGCCGCATACGACGCCGCATGTGTTGATGCAGCAGCTTTTACAGCCGAACGAAACCCGCACCACAACGCTGCCTTTGAAGTCGGGATACTACCGCCTGCGTGCACCACGCCTGGGTGGGGAAAAAATCCGTGTTCCAGCAGCGATTCTCACTCCGCTGCCGGGTCAACCCTGGCTCACTGCCTCTCAACAGTATTCCACGTCTCAACTGGCTGTACAGCTTACCCCGGATAACCTGTCAATTTCGGTGGAACGGGTAGCGGACGGAAAACTTGAAATGACCGTGGAAAACCTTACGGACCATCAACAGATGCTGTTGCTGGAAGATGGTACATGGAGCAATCAAATTGCTACTGCTGCTGATGTAACCACCTTGCAGGCTTTCCGTGAACTGTTTTCCACTGAGGCATTACGCCCCGGTTATACGGTCAGCATTCAAAGTCTCGTTCTTCTATTTACGGACATCAAAGGTTCGACGACCCTGTACCAACAGATTGGAGATGCATCCGCCTTCGGGCGCGTGATTGACCATTTTGCCATTCTGCGCGACATCATCAGTCAGCGGCGCGGTGGCGTGGTTAAAACCATTGGCGACTCTGTGATGGCAGTGTTCCGTGATCCGGGCGAAGCCATGCACGCCTGTTTGGAAATCCTCGACCAGATCGCCCTCTTTAATGAACGGAGACAGGAAGCGCCCTTGATCCTGAAAATGGGACTGCATCAGGGCGCGTGTATCGCTGTGAATCTGAACGAACGCCTGGATTATTTTGGCAGCACCGTCAATATCGCGGCTCGCCTGGAAGGTCAGAGCAAAGGAGGGGATATTGTCACTACCCACATGCTCATGGATGATCCGGGCGTACAGGATATTTTGCTGGATTATGGGGTCAATATCGAACAGTTCACGGCAGAGCTCAGAGGCTTTGGTGAGCATAAGCTCTACCGTGTGTGTCGTTAGAAGTAATCGAACCAGGGATCATCGCTGGCAAAGCGTCGATTACCAGAGGTGGGATTAAACCGCTTCATGAGTGCCAGATCCATCTCATAAGTCAGTGCCTCGCGCTGCTTAATCACAGGCGTGGGGTCTTCCACAAGATGCTGGAAGGGTTCACGATAGGCCAGCCATAGATATACATCGATACACGAAATGACCTCTTCGGCATAACGCAAGCTGTCGCCCTCACTGATGACTTTTGGAGAAGGCGGCGGCGGTGCCAGAGGTTCATCCTTCAAAATCGAGGTTGCACATTCTACCCAATATTCCTGGCTTTCTGTCCGCACCGGGGCACTGACCAGCAGCAGGGCTTTCTCCACACCCAGTTTCATCAGGTCGTCGTAGCTCAAAAGTTTCGCCAGTTCCAACCGATCAACCATATCAGTAGAAGTCAGAATGTGGCGCAGTGAGTCTGGAATCGCATTTAACTGCTGCCAGGTCAGCAAACGCTGCGCCAGGTCGCCTTCCAGAAGATCGATCTCATCGGTACGCGGTGCCAGGCGGGCAACAGTCAAATCCGGAACTTTTTCGTTAATCAGGCGGCGAATAGTTTCCAGAGTCGGTTTATCCACCCCGCCGACCAACCCGGCTTCCGACAGGCCGTACCGGCCAGCACGCCCGCCAATCTGCTGCAATTCACTGGCAGTAATCCGGCGGCGTTGTTTGCCATCATATTTGTGCAGGGTCGTAAAAACCACATTGTCTGCCGGGAGATTCAGACCCATCCCAACAGCATCTGTCGCCACACAAATTTCCACTTCACCATTAGCGAAACGCTCCGCCTGTTTGAGTCTCACTTCGGGCGGCAGCGCCCCATACACAACAGAAACGGTACGCCCAAAATTTTGCAGCGTGTATTTCAAACGCAGCACATCCCGCCGTGTAAAGGCAATCAAAATGGTACGTTCCGGCAGCTTCCGCAAGGGCCAGTGCTCCGGCGCAATGCTCAGAGGGACAAGACGCTGATGATAAAGTGTCTGGGTTTCCACGCCCATGTTATCAAAAATCTTGGTCAGCAGGTTCAACCCATGTGGAGCTGTGATCACATGCAGGGTCGGCGCTTCGGACTTTACCAGGGCTTGTGTCCAGGCCCAGCCGCGCTGGTCATCCGCAATCATATGCGCTTCATCAACGACCACGCAGTTACCACTGTGGTGTGGATTGAACATCTCGACCGTTGCAGAAGTAAAGGTAGCGCCAGGGACATCAATACGCTCCTCGCCCGTAAGCAGGGAGCAGTACACACCCATCCGGTTGAGACGTTCAAAATTTTCCCTTGCCAGCAGGCGCAAAGGAGCAAGATACCACCCGCTGCCTGCATTGGCGAGTTCCACCAGAGCATCATGGGTTTTACCGGAGTTCGTCGGGCCGACGTGGAGATAGGCGACCTGCTCCACATCCTCATCACGCATCCAACTGGGAAAATTATCAATCATCTGAGCCCGAAGCACCTCGCGCTGCTGGCGCTGTTCCTCTCGGCGGCGTTCTTTGGCTTCGCGCTGGCGGCGGCGTTTTTCTGCCACATCCTTATGGAGTTCAATGATCATATCACTCCACAATTCGCGTTTACCTGAGCCGTTGCTCTCTTCTACCGCTTCAATATCCGCCATCAGCGGATGGTCGCCGTCGGGCCAGAAAACACGATGGACATCGCCCCATCGATACCAGGCGGTGTTTTTGTGGTAATCCTGCGAAAGCGTTTTGACACCCTTGTTATGCAGCAGGGTCTTGATGTAGCTGGCTTTTAAATCGGTCACCAGGCGAATTTGATTCAGGCTGATGTCCAGATCATCTTCCATAGTGAGCAGTTTTTCACGATTGTGCCGGAGGGCATGGACTTCATGGGCCGGAATACGTTGAACGCCGTCCGGGCAGCGCCGATGACTCAATAAGCTGCGATTCATCAGCATCCGAAACACACGCTGTGACACATCCATGACAACTTCGGCCTGAGCGCGGGTATACAACCGCGCCAGCGCTTTCGCTCGGATGGTATCCCCGTCTGAAGTGAATTCGCGCAGTTCATCGCCTGCCCACTGGAAAATCCTGCCCCAGTCTTCATCATGCCGCTTTTCCGCTTCCGCCAGGGCATATCCATACGCGGTATCGTAGTCAGCCGTTTTGAGGTAATACCAGATGCCGTAGGGCTGGAAGAGCTTGATCTCGATTCTGCCGATACCTGCTTCTGCCATCCGGCTGCGTTCGACCAGATCCATACTGAAGTAATTGCCGATCCGGTCGCATAAATCCTGCTCAAATAAAGCCGGAGGAGCATCGGGCGCGGCAAGCGCCTCATACAAAAGCGACGCAAAATTGGGCAGCCCGGTCGTTGCCCCGTTGTTTTGTGCTAGTTTTTTCGCGCCGTCCTTGTCCAGACGTTCAGGGTCGAAAATCAGTTCTTCAACAGTGGCGATTTGACCGAGGGACTTTGCATCCTGAATCGCTTTGTCGGCTTTTCTCCAGTGGCGATTGAGATGACGGCGGTGTATTACCCCGCTTTCAGATGCTTTGACGAGCGTTACAATGTTCTCGCTGCCGATATGTGGTTTTCTTCTCTGCATAATTCCTTATCCGTTTGCAGCACGGATTTCCTTTGTCATTCTAACGGAATATTTCATTCGCGTCTTGTAAAATCATCTCATCGTTAGGGAAATAAAGCCAAAATGCAGGATTTATTTGAATTTTTTAACGCCCGCACCGAGTCGATGGTGACTCTGCTTGAAAATCTCGTGCGCCACGAATCCCCTTCCAAAGACAAGGTGTTGGTAGACAGGTTAAGTGATTATTTACATGACATTTTAATCGAATTAGGTGCAGATGTCACGATAATTCCTCGTGAAAAAGTTGGGAATATCCGCCTCGTACAGTGGAATAAGACCAGTAAAGGGACCCCTATTTTGATTCTGGCGCATCTGGATACGGTCTGGCCTGCCGGAACCCTGGCTGACGATATGCCTCTTAAAAGAGAGGAAAACCGGCTGTTTGGCCCCGGCGTCCTGGATATGAAAGCTGGTGTTGCCATTGCAGTGGAAGCCATACGTGGTCTGCGTGATCGCCGTCAGATGCCTGATCGCCCCATCTGGCTGCTGCTGACCACTGATGAAGAAACAGGCAGTGCTTACAGCCGAGAATTGATCGTCGAATTGGCTCAGCAGTGCGGACTGATTCTGGTCATGGAGCCGGCTGCTGACAACGGCGGCTTAAAAACCTCACGCAAGGGCATTAGCGAATATACGGTAAAGGCAAAGGGGATCGCTTCTCATGCGGGACTCGCACCGGAAGAAGGAGTGAACGCAATTGTAGAGCTCGCCCACCAAACACTCAAAATCCACAGCCTGAACAATCTGCGCCAGGGGACATCGGTCAGCGTTACGCAGGTTTCTGGCGGCATCACAAATAACATTATCCCGCCGGAAGCCGAGTGTTACGTGGACGTGCGTTTTTTCTATAAACACGAAGCAGAACGGGTAGAGACGGCCATCAAAGCCCTAACGCCTGTGCTGCCAGGCAGTTCACTGGAAATCACAGGCGGAATCGACCGCCTGCCTATGGAGCGCAGTGAACAGGTGGTCACGGCTTTTCAGCAGGCACGGATACTGGCAGAAAAGCTTGGGTTTTCGCTGGATGAAGCGGCGGTTGGTGGGGTCAGCGACGGCAACTTAACCGCAGGCGCAGGCGCGACAACGCTGGATGGGCTGGGGGCCCAGGGGGCAGGCGCCCATGCCCTTCACGAACACATTCTGATTCGCAGCCTGCCGCGCAAGGCCGCACTGCTGGCGGCTATTTTGCAGGCGTGGAAATTTGAAGGTTGAGCATAACAGCTATGGCGCTTGTTCAGTACGGAGACGATCCAGGGTGTCAAAGAGCTCTGAACTAGTCGTGATCCCGCGCATGATCTGAAGAAAGGTTTCCAAACTGCCGGAACGGGCGCGGATTTCGTAAATTGCCGCGCCGATGGGATCACCCCCACCACCTTCAGTAACCAGTTCCGTGCTGCCATCGGCGCGAATTTCAATGATCGGGTTATCCTGGTACCCCGCGTTAAAAGCAAACCATGCCTGATTCAACACACGCAGTCCGGTATGCTGGCGTCCATTTGCCATCACATATTCGGCGGCGGGGACATTTCCCAGAGCCAGCAGATAGTCCGCCATAACTCGTGTATGATGCAGCCACTGGCGCTGGTCAGTATCCGGCGGAGGTAAGTTCGGGTCAGTGGAGGGAGCGTAACCGAGCAGGGCATACTGCTGCACACGCCGATTCAAAATGAACTGCCCTGCATCCTTGCCTTGAACATCCATCAGATAATCAACGGTGGAGCGAGTTAAAGAACGGGAAATTTCATAGGGGGTATAGAACAATCCATCGCCCCAATGATCTATCTGGGGGCGCGGACGGTGATTGTTTATGCCTGCCAGGAGCAAGCGATAATCAGGAACCGGTTGCAGATACACCACTCCCCGTGCGAGTTCCTCCTGATAGAATTTTTGAACAACCTTGTTCCCAACCTCATTCCCGATCAGAGTCGCCGTCGTTTCATTGATGATGCGGGTCTCTTCGCTGCTCAAATACTGCATTCCCAGGGGGAAAAAAATCAGGTAGTGGTGCGACCACTCATGAGCGGTAATTTCAAAAGCGACCACCGCCCGATCCGTTTCCGTGACCATTGCAGGCCAGACCCCGATCCCGCCGATACGTGTAATCCAGACGGACATTTCAGGAATGGCTTCGGCAACACGGGCTTCCAGCTCAACCCGATAGGTAAACTCTTCTGGATTTAAAACAACCGTTGTGTACTGGCGAATTTCATCGCGCGGCGAAACCACCAGCACATTCGGCGGATTCAAAAAGTGCATTGTGACGGGCGGCACAACCTGTCCCAGTACGGTTATTCCCTCGTCCTGCAACACCGTGCTGACCTGTCCCTCAATGATATGTTCCACCAAAGGGCGGCGGGACTTGAGCTCAGCCTGTGTTTTCTCATAATCGGCCTGCAAATCAGGAAGCGTTGAAGCGGGCGGATTCTGGGAAGCCGATTCAATTTGCTGTTCCAGTGACCACAACTGACTTTGTAGGGTGAAGTATTCAAGGACGAGCTTTTTGCGTTCGTCCTCACTGATGTAGGCGTGGTAGCCGAAAAACTCCTGTTTGGCTTTGCTGAAAATTGCTCCCATTTCCCACACAGCAAAATCAAACCGCTCTCCTCGTGTCGCCAACGCAATCCGACCTCGAATGCTGTTATCGTGGTCGGCATTACGATCAATCACAAGCGCGATCAGCAGCGAAAGAACCGCAATTCGAAAAAAAAGCCAGAGTCGTTTGAGCATACACTAATTATTCGTATCGGAAACGCCAAACGGAAAAGACGAGCAGTACACCCGCCATGAGCAGCAAGACACCCACCTCCGGCAGCACATCCATTACACCACCACCATCATAGATGATGTCTCCGAAACCATCCATGGCCCAGGCGATTGGGGAAATATGCCCGACGGTCTGCATGGATTCGGGCACAATTTCAAGCGGCCACCACGCCCCCCCAAGCGGTGCCAGAGTCAGCACGATGAGGGTGGAAATTCCTCCGGCCTGATTACTTGTCCTGACCAGAGTTGCCATCGCAAAACCGAGCGCAGTTCCAGCAAAGCAGTAGGCCAGCACCACCAGGGCAATTGCCAGGTAGTTGGATCCCCAGTCCACCTTCATCAGGATACCCACGACGACAAACACGGTGAACTGAATAACCCCAAAGAAAAACGCCCCCAACACTTTGCCGATCACGATATAGGATTTGGGCGCGGGCAGGGTGAACAAACGCTGCAACGTTCCCTGTTCTCGTTCCAGCACCAGATTAATCGCCAACCCGGTCAGCGAAAACAGCACAAACATCGTCCCTATGCCTGGTACGCTCTGACTCGCCCCAAAAACCTGGTTAGGATTCTTCCCTGTGCTTTTCGTGACCAGTTGAGCAGGTGGGTTCTGTAAGCCCGCCCTGGCTTCTGCCTGAAGTTCAGACAGATCGGACGCAGATGAACCGCCAAAAAATTCCTCGGCAGTCTCCACACCAATTCGGGCAACTAATACACTGCCCCCGACCTCGGAAATGGCTGTTTCAACGGCGGTTCGGGTGATGGTTGGAGCGTTAAACTGATCGTTGCTCTGGTAGATGAGTTCTACGGATTCTCCAGCTTCCAGTGCTGCCCCGAAACCGACGGGAATCATCAGAATCGCGGTGGTACTGCCCTCTTTAATGCGATCTTCCCCAACCTTCTCATAGGCTGCATCGTCTTCCAGGTCGCAGCTTTCTGCATTTTTATCCGACCCATACAGGCAAACTTCAACCAGTGTGTCCCCTTCGGCGTCCCGGATGGCTTGAATAAACTCTGCCGAGCGCTCAGTTTGATCCTCATCCACAATATCCAGATGCAGCACAGGACTTTGCCCAGAAATGGCTATCCCCAGAATAAACATCATGGCGATTGGTACGATGAATGACTGAAGGTAAGTCGATCTGTTTTGCAGTTGGAGCGTAATATGCAGTCGCGCAATGTTGATGATTGTGTTCATGGGTCTGCTCCTAGACTTCTGCCTTCCAGCTAAAACGCCACAGCGCGATGAGGAAATACACAGCGGCCATTCCCAAAAGAATCATGGCATTCGGCAGAATATCACCCAGCGAGGCCCCGTTGTTGGCGAGATCATTAAAGGCATTGATACCCCATTTATTGAGCGAAAGGTTGCTGATGATGTTCACGAAATCGACTTCAATTGGCACGAACGTACCTCCCAGCAGGCCAAGCAGGATCAATACCGCAGAACTGATCGTATCCGCCTGGGACACATCCTTGCTGATCGCAGCGATCAACAGCCCTAAACCCGTTCCAGCCGCGACCACGGCCAGGGTAATCAGCGTCAAACCAATATAATTATTACCCCACAGACTGCCCTCTCTGCCCAACAGCAGCGCGATCACCGGAGTGACCACCAGCAGAATCAGCATTTGGATCAGGCCCGCCCCATATGTTCCAAGCAGTTTGCCGAGCATGTATACCCAGCGCGGTGTGGGCGTCGTCAAAATGCGCTGCATTGTCCAGTTACGCTGCTCTTCCAGGATTTCGCGGGTACCCGCCGCCATTGCAAATGTCATAAAAAAGATCGCCATACTCGGCGCAAAGTAGCGCAGGGCGTCAAATTCCTTTTTTTCACCCTCTACATTGACCTGACTTAAAGTGATCCCTGTGTCAATCTCTCCCTGGTACAATCTTGAAAGCGCCGCGTTTGCCGCCTCACCGATTTTGTTAGCGGTATTGGTCGCTGCCCCGCGCTGGATAAAATAACCGGTTTCTCCTACATAAACATCCTGGGCGACCTGCCCCATATTGACACTGTTGGTGAGCTGTTCCACAATCGCAATGATCACAGTTGCGCTGACTTCCTGCCGAGGATTGTAGTAGAGTTCGACCTCGCCTTTTTGTGTCGGGTCATTCACACTAGCGGAAAAGTCCGGCGGGATAATCAGTGCAGCGCGAATCTCTCCATTGTCCACCATCTCACGGGCGTTTTGTGGATCGTCTTCCAGACTGGCAGAAATCAAATCCTCCAATCCTTCCGGTGGGCTATTCACCAGTACATCCACGTAATTCTGCTGCCCCAGGTTAACCTGTCTACCATCACGGGTGATATACCCCTCATCAAGATTGACTACCTTGATTTCGGCGTCTGGTAGATTCACATCGTTATCCTGTGTTCCAAACGCCAACCCGATAATCGTGCTGATCGCAATCGGCGCGAGGAACATATAAATCACAGCAACACGATCCGTGTAGGTGCGGTAAATTCCATTCCAGGCAATCGCAAAGATTCTGGCAAGCATGTCCCCTCCTATTCGCGCAAACCACGACCGGTAAGCGAAAGAAAGACAGCTTCCAGATTGGGTTCTTGTACCTCAACCGAATACAACCCTGTTCCGTTTTCAGTCAGCAGACGAATCAATTCCGGCAAAATTTTGCGCCCACGTGGAGAAACGACATGAAGTTCACCAGATTCCGGCTTGGATATGACATGATCCACCAATTCAAGCGCGTTAATTCTCTCCAACACTTCTGGAGGCACCTCGCCCACTTTAAAAATCAGGGTATCTTTCTCGCCGACACGCTGAATCAATTCGCCTAGGCTGCCCATCGCAATGATTTCGCCGTAGTCAATGATGGCGATGCGATGCGAAAGTTCCTGTGCTTCCTCCATGTGATGAGTCGTGTAAAGAACTGTCATTCCTTCTTCATTCAACTGCTTGACGGTATCCAGAATCCGGCGTCGGCTGTGTGGATCAATCGCTACCGTTGGTTCATCCAGAAAAACCATTTTGGGGCGGTGCATCAACCCAATACCGATATTCACCCGTCGTTTCATTCCACCGGAATACTCCTCAATTTTGTCATCCGCGCGATCCAAGAGATCTATTAGCTCCAGTACCTCATCGGCACGTTTTCTGAGTTCCTTACCGCCCAGTCCGTACATCCGTCCAAAAAATTCAAGATTCTGGCGGGCACTGAGGGTCGGATACAAAGCCAATTCCTGCGGCACGACGCCAATCTGCTGCTTGGCCTGCACCGGACTCTGGATCACACTGTAGCCGCCGATCACAATGTCCCCGCCTGTAGGACTCAATAAGGTGCTCATCATACTGATGCAGGTGGTTTTGCCCGCCCCATTCGGTCCCAAAAGGCTAAAAATCTCACCCTCATAAATCTCGAAATTCACCCCGCCGCTCTTACCGACCGCAAAAACTCCGTCGGGAGGGGTGTATTGTTTCTGTAGACTCCGAACCTGTACAAAAGGTTTCATTCCTTTTTCCCCGTGCTTTCCAGTTTTCCAAGAACGTGATTACACCAGTCCAGATAAGCCTGGGCACAGCGTTTGCCTAAATCGAGCGTCAGCAGCCAGTAATCCACATCATCAGGATGTTCTGACCGTTCACTTTCTATTACGCTTTTTATGCGTGAATAGTTCTCCAGCAGACCTGCATAATGGGTGCGATAATTAATGACCTGCTCTTTCAACCGCTCATGAGGAATATATTTGCCGAAAAAAACGCGGGCAAGCTCCGGGGCGCGAACCTTCGTGACTTCAAACGCTTCGACCAACCACCGCCGAAGTTCAGCCTCCCCTGCGGGTGTGCAGGTGTATGTGATGCGGTGGCGGCTGGCTTCTTCATCTTCCGTTCCCGATACCCACTGATTCTCCTTCAGGGTATCCAGGGCTCGGTAAATCTGGGAGAGATCACAATACCAGAAGTGACGGGTGCTGTGATTGATAATTTGCTTGAGGTCGTAGCCGGATTTTGGCCCGGCTACCGTCAGGAGTCCGAGGATAATATGCGGAAGCGACATATATGCACCTTCATATGTGTAACTGCATATATACTAACACGTCTATAGAAGGTGTCAAGAACGACCCGCTGTACAATAAGAAAGGGGCTGTATTCAAGCCCCTTGTCAGTGATTAGCCCATGTCAATGTAACGCTTCCAGGTCTCATGTTCGTTCCCAAACTCGACAACCAGATAACTTGTGCGCGGTCGGCGGGGTTCCCACAGCAACTTCATACCCGCTTCGTGCGGCAAATGGTTACCTTTGCGATGATTACACTTCGGGCAGGCACAGGCCGTATTCATCCAGGTATCCTTACCCCCGCGCGACTTGGGCAGGATATGGTCAACAGTCATGTCGTGCTTACTTAATACCTTACCTGCCTGCATTTCACCGGGATGGATACCACAGTAAATACAACGGTACTCATCGCGCATCAACACGCTTTTGCGACTCCAGGGCGCTTGACGACGCGGCACGTTAATATATCGGCGCAGTGCAATCACAGACGGGATGGCAAATCGTTCCCGCACTGTCCGCAAAAAGTGTCCTGTCTCCTCGACCACAACGGCCTTGCCGGAAATCAGGAGATTCATAGCACGGGGAACGCTGATAATGGCAATCGGTTCCCACGTGTGACCATTAAGTAATAGTACACGCCCCTGCGACACCGAGAAAACTCCTTTCGGTCTACCAGGGCTGATTCACGTAGAATCACTCTCTGACCTTGTGTCCTACCGATGTTAATTGTATCAGATTTCACGAATAACGGGCTAGCACAAATGTATTACATTCGTTTTAAATTTTCTTAATTCACCGTAGCGCTGGCAAAAATCGCCTGCAAGTGGGGTAAAAATCTAACCAGATTATCACCGTTCTCGGCGCTGGCGGTCAGGACAAGCACACTGGAACCCATATCCTGGGCAATGAACAGTTCAGGGGTCTGGGTCGCCATATTGAGACGCAGTTGTAACATGGCAGGGCGCCCATTAACAATAAATCGACGCTGCTCAGCAGGAGCCTCGGTCGAGAGCAGCTCATCCAGAGTCTGGTTTATTGTACTGAGGGTTGCCGCCAGCAAAAGCGGAGTCTCACCACGCATACTTTGCTGCAAATTATCCGCGTTTGGTGCCAGGAGCACCCCGTCCTCGCGCTCGGCCAGCACCCAGTTCACGGGTAGATTCAGGGACTCGAAGCCAGTTGGCAGCAAGATCATCTTATCCAGAATAGCGGTAATCAAAGGAGCGTCCTGGCTAAGGTTATCGGCACGAGAATCACTGCGAAGCACAATTTGCTGTCTATCACTCATGGGTAAAACCACAACAGCGGTATACACATCGCCGCTAAAAACACCCTGCGCCAGCCAGCCAGTAACTTCCCCATAGGTTTTTCGCTGGAAGCGGCTGGCGTCGGGAATCCCCAGATTTTTCTGCATCCATTGAGGTATTTCATCAAAGGTCAAAGGCGAAGTGACGGCAGTTTCAACCAGAATAGTGATCGCGCTGCTCGCAACGGAAAAACCATTTGCCTGTGGGGTATACCGCCAATTTTCAGGGTAAAACAACACTACTGAACCGGAATTATCCACTGCAACCGCATTCAGGGCGGGCAGCGGAGTCTGGGCATCCGCAGGCCATGCCCAGACCGAGAAAATCAGCAGGAGAAGAAAAACCTTATTCCAT
Source organism: Anaerolineae bacterium (assembly GCA_008933735.1). Classification (GTDB taxonomy): domain Bacteria; phylum Chloroflexota; class Anaerolineae; order Aggregatilineales; family J027; genus SB15. The sequence continues at coordinate 16,631 of WBUL01000022.1, forward strand.
CGTCCAGGCATAGGACTGGAACCCACCCTGATTCAATTCGCCTTCGATTGTTTCCAGCACTTCCCCGTTTCGACTGATGGTAATGGTAAAAGGAACAGGGTCCGTTGCCCCACACGGGAATACATAGGCCACCCCGATCTCATAGGCCCCTGGAGGGGGATCGGTTTCCCAGAACACGGTTTCAGAAGGGCTGTCCTGGGCTTCACTGCACCCGCCGTTAGCATCGCCGCCAAATTGACCACCAGAATCCACTTCAGGGTTGAAATAATCCACTGAGGCCCCATCCGGATCAATGACTTGCAGGTCAAAATCGGCAGCACCGTCCCAACTCAAAGTAATCGCAAACACCGCCCCGCTCAGATCAGGAGCCGTTTGTGTCGGTTCAGGCGTCCCAGTTTGGCCGGTATCAGGTTCTGGCGTTACGGCTGAAATCACCGTATTCACTTCCATAAGATACAACATATAATCACCACTGCTGCCCCGTTCTGCCTGCACCTCAATCTGATAGGTGCCAGCACCCGGAAGCGGCACATCCACGATCCGGGCATCTGCCGCGCCATTAAAGCGACTATTAGAGGCAACAATATTTCCGCTGCTGTCACGGAGGATCAATGCGGGGTCAAAATCGCCGCTTTGCCGTTTGACAGAAATCGTTACTATGTCGTCCGTCTGGGCTTCAAAGGTGTAAACTTTTGGCGCGGCATCCGCGTCAAGACGGTCAGCAATAAACATGCCATAGCTGACTGCCTGACCTTCAACCTGACCACCCTCTGTTGTCGTTGTGGTGGTGGTTGGCTCGTCACGGGTGAGTATTTCAAGGGTGTAATCACCACTGGATGTCCCGGTTGCACCACCATAACGTGTCGCCACAATGACATAAGTCCCTGTGTAGGGCAGGTCAAAATTGAGAATTTCCGAGGTGGATAAATCATCACTTAAAGCAGCATCATCATTCTGCGCCAGTTCGTTCCCTTCGTTGTCAAGCAGATACAAAAATGTATCCAGACTGCTGGCGGGGTCAACACGAGTCATCCGGATGGTGATTTCATCGCCTTCTGTACCCGTGAACTCCCAGCGCTCTTCGGCAACCTGGGCGTTGATTCTGCCGCGTACAGGAGCATTATAAGTTATTATATTGGCGGTTGTTGCTTCCGTAGGCTGCGGGGTTTCGTCTACTTCACCCTGAGTCCCCAAGGTCAACGTCAGTTGAAAATCCCCTTCGGAAATGCCGCCTTCCAGCCCATATCGTGAGGCCTGAATGAGGTACGTATCATCAACAGGAAGGGTAAAATCACTGATGGCTGCATTGATGGTCACATCAGCGGCGTCGTCATTTTCTGCTACTACTTCGTCGTCGCTGTTCAAAAGGCGCAGGTAACTGTCTAGCTCACTCCCCTCAACGGCTTCCATAGAAATCGTGATTACATCCCCTGCTGTGCCTGCGAATTGATACTCCTGAATAGGGGCTTCATTACTAATGCTGCCAGTGACTGTATCGCCGTACTGGATGGATTGTTGGGCACTGGCTGCCAAAGGAAAAAGGAGAAGCAGTATCAAACACAGCACAACGTAACGCATCGTTTTATCCTAGTCTCTGAAATCCATGAAAAGTTTAACACAAAAAACGAAAAAGGCAGGCCTGCCCTATTTGCGGCGGCGCTTCCGTTTACCTTTCCCGTCGTCCGCCATTTTGACCATGCGCGGTGTAAATTCGGCCAGAACTTCTACCAGGTCAGCCTGGGCTGCCATGACCTCCCGAATGTCCTTGTAGGCACCCGGAGCTTCGTCCAACCCTGCCGACAGCAATTCAACACCCGCGCTTTTGAGCTTGGCTTCGACATGATCCCAATTAAAACTTTTGAGGGCAGCATTCCGCGAAAGCCGCCGCCCCGCCCCGTGCGCCGCACTAAACAGCGATTCTTCTGACCCTCTGCCACGCACAACAAAGCCTGGGGCGATCATACTGCCGGGAATGACCCCGTAAACTCCTAACCCAGCAGGCGTCGCACCCTTGCGATGGACAATGACTTCTTCGCCATCGATGATTTCTTTCCAGGCGAAGTTGTGATGATTTTCGACCCCACCCAGAATCTCAAAACCGAGCTTTTCCGCAATGAGGTGGTGAATAATAGCATGATTCGCGCTGGCGTACCGACCAGCCAGCATCATTGCTTCCCAATATTCTGCGCCAAGGCCCTTCATTTCCAGCCACGCCAGATGTTTGTGAGATTTAGGCAGTTCGGGATGTAACTCCATCGCCAGCTTACTGAAATATTCAGCAGCAGTCGCGCCAAACCCCCGGCTGCCACTGTGACTTAGCAGGGCCAGATACATTCCCGGTGGAATCGTGCCAAAAGCACGAGACCCTTCGCCCTCAGGTGTCTCTTCCCCAACAATGGTCTCCTTCACAACGAGCATTCCGAATTCCACGAAATGGTTGCCGCCGCCGCTTGTACCTAACTGCTTCCATGCTTTGATTCTGTTTTCCCTGGCAATGGGAAGCTCCCTCCAGGCAGGGTCTTCCAGCACCGGGTGGTCATGCGGATTGTCCCACTCTCCGCCCGCCCCAAAGACGGTACAATCCTCGATAATCCTGCGGAATTTATCACGTTTCTGCCCAATCACGTGGGGCGAAGCATCAAAAACAGTCATTTTCATGCGGCAGGCAATATCAACCCCGACCGCATAAGGGATCACGGCCTCCTTGGTCGCCAGCACGCCGCCTATTGGCAGGCCATATCCCTGGTGGGCGTCCGGCATGAGCGCCCCTCGAGTCGCAACAGGCAGTTCCGCGGCGTGCCTGATCTGATCCAGCGCCCCTTTTTCAATATCGGTTCCCCAGACGCGGTAAGGGACAGGTGTCTCTCGTAACATAGCTGCTACCTTTTAAACAGAAATAGGCAGTGCGTGACTGCCTATTTTTAGCAGGGGCATGAGGACTCAGGCCTCAAACCTTCGGTTTTGATGTCCAAAAATTCGCAGTCACGACTCGTACCGGATATTTCGCATTTCCCTTATTTTATCATGGCCTGGAACAAGAGCAGCTTTCCCAAACTGTGTTTACGGTGCCTGCCGGCACGCTGCACCGACCGGACAATACTCTGCCCCTGCGGGAATTTTCACCCGTGTATAAAGCCCTACTTTATGGGCTGTGTTGTACTTCGCGCTGTTGAACCGTGTGATTTCTGCATCAGGGTAAGCGGCCCCTATAACAGAAACAGGGCTTTTCGGGGAAAACGGCTGGCTCAGATTATAGGGATCATCTACTTCCGGTAGAACATAAATATAAAGATCCTGATCACTCTCCAGGGTGGAAAGCCACACTTCGGTAATCCAATGTCGGTCAACCGTAGTGAACCGCAGTAAATTCAAGTCATTAAATTCGCAGAGGCCGCAGTAGTAGGTATAAGTTTCGAGTAAGCGCTCTCGATCCGGATTTCCCGTCAGCAGGAAAAAAACTTGCTTACCCTCCTGCTGCTTTTGCGCTGCGTCCTGACCAATGGAGTCGTTAATCAAACGCACAACCGCCATATTGGTACGCCAGTTTTGCGGCAGATTTTCATAGACGTAATGTAGATTCTGATAATTTACAAGGAGCAGCATCCCAATCGCAGGGAACATGACAAGGCGTTGATATTTTCCGGATAGATATTCTTTGAAATTAATAAAAAACGCACTTGTGCCGACACCTGCCACTACAGCCATTGGCAGGGTTGCGGTCACGTAACGCGAAAAACCCGGTGTGCTTTCCATCAATGCACCGCCCAACACAACCGTTAGTCCCAGCCACAGCATCAAAAATAATAAGCCCTCATTGAACGGGTAACGCAAATAGAAAGCCACCCCAATCGCAAAAGCCAGCAGCGCCCAGCGTAAATTCAGCGCGGCCCTGCCCTGTAGCTCAAAGTGTCCCGTTACATCCCCGCGATCTACAAAGGCACGAATCGAAGGGGAAAGCGCGTCAAAAATAAAACTTTCCACCGTCCAGTTATTAAAGATATTCAGAATCCCTGTTTCTGCTCCCCGCCCCATCGTTTCCGCATGTCCAAACGGGTCAAGCTGATAGGTTTGAAAATGCGCGATCAACGGAAAAAGGACTAAAAATATCGAAAGACCGACCAGGCCAAAATGAAACCAGTGGGAGAGCACCATACGCGGTTGTCGCAGTCCGATCAGGATTACCCATACAGGAATCAAGACCACCCAGAGTTTCGCCCCTGCGTAAAAATAAATCGAAAACCCAACCAATGAACCGGCCAGGGCAAACTTCCAATAACCGCCTCGTTCCATTCCATCCCATATAAGCAGCACAGCAAAAATGCCAAAAGTGGGATCATAAATGTCATACATGGCGATACGGCTGAAGTGCATATGTAAGGGCTGCCCCAGCAGGAACAACGCCGCCAACAATCCCGCCTGCCAATTTAGAATCTTGCGCCCCATCAGATAAACGCCAGGGATCGCCAGCGTGCCTACCAGGGCGACCAACAAGCGTCCGGTGAATAAGGTTGAGCCGGAGAAATAAGTGATAATGGAAATGAGGTAGGCGCCCAGATATAAGTCGCCATGATGCATGTCAGAAGCAATCGTCAAAGGTGTGCCTTCAATAACATGGCGTGTCGCAGCGAGGTAAGCTGTTTCATCACTAATCATGACAGGGATTAAGCTGCTCAATTTGTACAGCCGCACCCCCAGCGCCAGAAGTGTCAGCCCTATAACCAGCACCCACTCACGCGGATATTGCTTCAAGGAAGTACGCAGGCGTTGGGCAATACGTTGAAAATCTCCTTCCCGCATGAAACCAATCACCCACAGCGCCATCCCACCAAAGAACAGGAGCAGTTGATAGTAATTTGGCAGCTGGGAATAGACAGGGGGGCGCCATCCGGCAAAATAATAGAGAGGGTTTGCCCAAAAGCCGAGCAGAATGAGCCCGCAGCCACCCAGGAAAGCCAGAAATCCATAGCGAACGGGAATTGACTGTCGAAAAATCGTGAATAAGAATGGGCGCGGTAAAATTCCTCCTTTGCCCCTTACCACGAAACCCAGATATAGGATGGCGATGCCAATCACAAGCCAAACCCGCCCATACAGTTTCTGGATGCTTGGCACACCATAAACAGGATTCCATGCGCCTAAGACAATCACTACCCCGATGAAACCCAGCATGTAAACGAGGTTGTGACGATTGCGCTGAAATGAGGTACGAATCCATGTCAGGTTAATAGTCCGCAGTGTCAGGATTGCCATAGGCTTAGTAAAATCAGTCATGTTTCCAAGCTACCATGTGATCTCATGAATATAAAATAACAGTGCTAATCAAGTAAAACAACCTTGCATTGATACCTATCGATTGTTTTTCACATATTTTTTTGTTTACCGTTTAGATGAGGCGAAAAGATGGAATCTGAAGCCTATCATGAAATGTCCCGACTTGAAGAACATCACTGGTGGTATCGCGGAATGCGTGACATCACTGATGTTTTGCTCCGATCCCTCTTTCATGATCGGCACAACTTGAAAATCCTTGATGCGGGTTGTGGCACAGGCAGGAACATGACCGCCTTAAAGCAGTTTGGCGCGGTGATCGGTTTAGATTTTTCATCCCTGGCGTTAAGTTACGCCCAACGCAGTCATATCGGCAGCATCGTTCAGGCGTCCATTGAAAATTTACCGTATGCTGCCGACACTTTTGATTTAGTTACCTCATTTGACGTGATTTACAGCGCTGGAGTCCGGGATGATGTCACAGCTATTCGTGAATTAACGCGGGTCACCCATCCAAACGGCTATGTGGTGATGCGAGTGCCCGCCCTGCGAGCACTCAGAGGCGAACACGATACTTTTGTACATGGCATCCGTCGTTATACAGCGCGTGAACTTCAAGCAAAATTTCGGGCGGGGGGACTTACCCCTGTCAGATTTACCTATGCGAACAGCTTTTTGCTGCCCGTAATCTTTCTGGCTCGCAAACTACAACATCATTCAGTACATGGGCGCTCGGACGTGCAGGTTAACCCCGGTGGGGTAGCTGATTTACTCTATCATTTACTACGTATCGAAAGTTGGTGGATTAAACAGGGGGGTCATTTCGCGGCGGGTGTTTCTCTGTTCGGGATTGGGCAGAAGCTGGCGGTCTCATATCCCTCAGATGCTCACGTCGAATAACCAACTTCCACCACAACCGCCGATAGTTAAAAAACTGGCTCTTGCCGTATAAGCGGTGGTAGTGGCTGACAGGTACTTCCCGCCGCCGAAAACCAGCATCGCAAATGACCCCGGAAGTGGATTCCAGTTGAACCGTCTCAAAGATACTGCGTCGCATTAACCGAAAATCGCAATCCACGTCCCGCAGCTTTAGTCTGAAGGAATATTTCACAGTGTATTGATAAAGCCTGCCCAGCACAATCCGGATTACAGGGTCCTGGCGCTTGAGTTTCCACCCGTTTACGAAGTCCACCTGCTCATCGAAATGTTCATAAAGCATCTTCAACTCGCGCGGGTCATATTGGGCATCCCCATCAGTATAAAAAATCAATTCTTTAGAAGCACTGGCAAAACCTGTTTGCAGCGCTCCCCCATAACCACGATTCTGAGGATGATGAATGGCGCGGACGTGTCGGTAATCATCAGTGAGTTCCTCTAAGGTTTCGAGGGCCGCCAGAACAAGGCTGGCAATCGTCCCTTCATCGTTATATGCCGGGGAAAAAACCGAAATACTATAGGGTGGCATCAGAATAACGATCTCCTCGCTGGCCTGAGATCCGTCGCAAACGGCGAAATTGTAGATGGATAAGATGAATTTCTGTCGAGTTGGGAGATTTCTACCGCACCGAAGAGGTGGATAGCAGGACAAGGTGCAGTCTTAAAAACAGGGGCATGAGGACTCGAACCTCAAACCTTCGGTTTTGGAGACCGATGCTCTGCCAAATTGAGCTATACCCCTATATCGAACTAGATTTTATAGGTGATAGTCCCTTGGAGTCAATACGCAGTCCCTCATTTCATCTAAAAAAGGGGATTTTGTGGTTTCAAAAACCAGGTTTGAAAAATTGGACTTTACTGAACTCTAAAAATATCTTTTAATAGTAATTAAATGCTTGACTTCTCTAAAGGGATGTTGTAAATTTTGGAAGTGGAGATAAAATCATGCCAGACGGTAAAGCGACCATTGAAGCGAATGCGATTTATTCGCGCAGGGAAGCGGCGCAGGCACTGGGCGTAAGCCTGAGTACACTCAAGAAACTCGTTGACCTGGGATATTTAGATGTATCCCAACCGCCCGGAATGCGCCGGATATTTATCAAAGGGTCGAGTATTCTGGATATGTTGGATCGGACCACGCTGCACGTCGTGGAAAGAGAAAGGCTGTTTTGAGATGCATTATGCAACATCGATATTACAAAAACAGAACATGCCATCACTTGGTACGCGCGAACCCAATTGCTGGGGAGAGTCCGCCAGTATCGATTTTGATGTCATGCTGTTGACCCGACATATCCACGCCTCCGTAGGAGCAACGCCGATGTAGGGCATTCTACATGAAACCCTCAACGGGGCGTGGAGCAGACCAAGTTCTACGCCCCGTTTTTTTTCGCGGGGCGAAGCGCAGAGAGTAATTAGAGTTGAGGAAGAGGATGATGATTGAGATGCACACCCGCAAATTCCTGACCGAGCAGTACACGGAAGCCCACTTTGAAGCTCTGCTCCAACTGATGGACAAGCTGCACGATGCAGCAACCGTAAACAACGTGACTGCCGTTTCGCCCCTGAGTGCCCGCGAGATCATTGGCTGGCTGGATGATATTATCTTCACTGCGGAAGAAACGATTCGGGAACTTCAGGCGAATATGGACCCAGTCCCGGCAGAAAGTGCTAAAGTTTACTCAGACAATTAACATTCGGTGACACCCTGAACGGGTCAGCGCGGAAGAAAAGATGCGGCAATTAGGTGTTGGCGTTCCGCGGCTGACCTGTTCAGCTTTTTACTGACCACGAGTTACATTGATCTGGTCAATGCAGTTCCCCAGCAATCCGCCCCCACTCTTGGTAACGAACGTTGCTTCCCAATCAATGGTCCGCCCATCTTCTGTATAAGCGCTGGTGACCTCAACACGATTGGAATTGCCAGAATTCTGGGTAGTGCTAAACTGTGAGGTAAACCGAATATTCCGGTCTTTGTAATCCTGTGTCAGACGTTCTGCCTGCGAACCATCACACACAAATCGTTCAGAAAACGTCCAATCTACCTGTGCGCCAGCACCCCACATCGCCACCGCGCCAACAGGCTGACGGGCAACCACCAGAATCCCACCCACACAGCAAAGACACACCAGGACAATCAGCACCCCGCAGCCACCAAGAATGAGCAGGGGAGTGCTGGACAAGCACCCGCTCCGCCTTTTCTGGGGCTGAGCATACTGGGGCGTGCCAAAATTATCGGCAGAAAAATCAACATCGGGTAATTGGTTAAAGTTCTGTGACATGGCCTATCCTATTCGACACTGAATTCACTATTATACGCTCAGAACGGACACAATTCATTCAAAGTATAACTACGATTGGCGTAACCGTAACTGTTTAAAAACGAGAGGGCTTCAGGACGTGATGAGGCCACGCCCAGTGCTGCCTGACATCCTCCAGACGATCCGCCACCTGCGATAAACACATCAAAAAACGCCCGCCCCATTGCGGCGTAAACTGCCCCTGGGCTGCCTTCCGGATTTTCAGAAATCAAACTGTCCAAAAACTGGCGGCTGCGATTACTATTTCCCAGGCGAGCGTAGGCCGTCACCATGCGGAACGTCGCAAATGCCCGCAAATTTTCCGCCTCATTGGGCACCGACCATGGAAACAGGTTTTCTCCGTCACGCACCGCCTCATAACCATCAATCGCTGCCCGCAAATTGTCATTCAAGAGTTCATTATCGGCATCATGCAGAGTGTGAATCCGGTAGCGCGATTCATCAGGTACCCGGATGGCGAGCACATAATTGCTTCCGGTCCAATCCCAGACATCAACAGTACCGCGTGTGGGTCCCGACGCAGCCGAACCCGGAGGGTAGCTGGACAAGGTAATTTCGAGAATACCATCGCTGTCGATGTCCACCACGCCCATACGTCCATTGATCGAAAGCATCTGTCCCGTGTTCAGACTGTCAAAGGTGCCCACAACCGGATTCCACGACAAGAGGTATCCTTCGCGGGTGCAGTAGGTTGTCGCGCAGGACTGAACATCAAACACCAGTTCCGCTTTGATATCGGCGTTCATATCGCCGACACGATGAAATACGGGCAGCGCCAATCCAGGATTACTTGGTGTAGCGTACAGCAAACGATAGCCGTTGTTATCACAGCCATATACCAGCATTCGCCCTGAATTAAGTACCGAATCAGGATTATAGGTATATGGATTAAAAACATTTACGATGATTTCCGGAGTTTTGTCGCCCGTTAAATCTGTATCCGCCTGGACAAATCCCCCCTGTTCGGTGATGGCGCTCCAGGTTCGCAGAGTATTTTCCAGTACAGAGGGTGCCCCACCATTGCTCAAATATACCCCAATGACATCAGGGAAACTATCAAATGTTGCAGGCAAAGAAGGCGGGGTACGCCCGCCAGGGGCTGGACATTCATTCTGCAAAAAAGCAGGCTGGGGGGTCGGCGCGGCTGCGGTCTGGGTCGCGGCAGAAATGGTGGCCACCGCAGAAGTTGCCGTGGCCGCCGGCCCTACTACCTGACCTTCAACGGTGCGTTCCAGTACAGGTGTCCCCCCGCTGGTCGGTTCGATCAGCCATACGGAAATACGCCCACCTGGGGTCGCTGTGCTGAAAGGAAGCGGCGTAGCTGTCTTTTCGGCGGGTTCTTCAAGGCGGCGTTCCGCAATATCACAGCCAGCCAGCAGTACAAAGGCGATAAAACACCATACAGTAAATCGGTTCATGCCAGCCAGTATAGGGGAAAATAAAAAAAGGCGGTAGCGCTTCTACCACCTTTTCTGTTCTCAAGAGGCCAGCGCGTCAAAGCGCCTCAGCAACATCAGCTTTTTCCGAAGCGGGTTCGGGCTTGGGTTGAGCCGTTTTGACAGGAGCACTCTCCCTGATATCCTGCTCCAGCCTGGCAAGAGCCGCTTCATCCGCTTTTAAGCTGCGATAACGCCACCAGATGCTGAAAATGATCAGGGCCACCAGTGCTAATCCCAGGGCGTACCCGGTAATCATATAATCCAATGTATCAGGCATGTTACATATTCCCCAAGATAGACAGCTTGCGTTCCTGTATAAAGTCGGATTTGTTCTCAATCCGAATCCGGTGCCACGTCAGCACAGCGCTCAGGACGCAGTAGGTAAAAATATTGAAAAACACCGTGTCTCTGATGCGCGGCGTCACGTTAAATTCGCCCCGCACATCGGCAGAAGTAGTGGAAGGGCCAGCGACCGTCGGGTGAATGACATCCGGACGAACACGGATAATCACAATCGTTAGAATCACACTGCTGAAGGCGATGATAGCATATACCGCTGCAAAACGACGTTTGCGCTCCGGGTCTTCAATAGCCGACCTTAGAAACAGATACGCTGCATAGGTCAACCACATAATCGCAATGGTGGTCAGGCGAGGATCCCACGTCCAGTAGGTACCCCAGGTTGGTCTTGCCCAGATCGCCCCCGTCACAATGGTCACCGCCGACAACCCAAGGCCGATTTCAACGCTGGACGCTTCCAGACGATCCCATTTGTTATCACGGGTACGGAGATAGTAGATACCCGCGACTACCGCCACCGAAAAAGTGAGAAACGACCCAAAGAACGAGCCCAGATGGATGTAAAACAGGCGCTGCACTTCGCCCATTGAACGTTCCGCGCCGGGGTAGGTAAAACTCATGATGGTTGCTGCGACCAACAGAAAGGCACTGACGTAGGTCATCACCCGCAGCCAGAAATTCCGATTCTCGGTATATTCCATAATGGTATCCTCCACAACTTCACGGTCTGGTTCTATTTTAACCACAACAAAGTCAGATAAATATGAAGAAACACATCTTTTTTATAGGCGGTTGTGCTATTCCTCAACCACATAATCAAATAAGAAATAGGTGATGATCAAAAAGACCACATCCACCAGCGCCAGCAACTGCATCCAGGGCAGCCAATCTTCCGCCTTCAATCCAGCCAGCAGCGCCCCGCTGGCCCGCACCGCACTGATGAGCACAGGGAGGATCACTGGCAGCAGCATAATCGGCAGCAGGGTTTCGCGGGCGCGGGCATATACGCTCATGCTGGAAACCAGGGTACCAGATACGGTAAACCCGATACAGCCCAACACAAGCACCACCAGCACCTGCCATACAAACAAACTGATGTTAAACAGCACGGTCAGCAGCACCATCAGCAGCAGCGCAATCACCAGGGTAAACAGAAGATTCGCCAACGCTTTTCCATAAAACAACGCGCTGCGATGCACAGGGGCAATCAGCAGAGCATCCAGGCTGCCTTTATCTTTCTCGACGGCCATCGAGCGAGCCAGCCCCAGCATTCCCGAAAAAATAATCGTCACCCACAGCACACCGGCAACGGAGTTCTCACGAGCTTCACGGTCAAGCTCCAGCGCGAAACTGAAGATGACAACAGCAAGAAACGCAAACAGGAACATGGAACTGATTAGTTCTCGCCCACGAATTTCGGCGCGTAAATCCTTGCGTGCGACCAGCAGCACCACACGCCAGTAAGAGGTCACAAAACGCTGGTTGTCCTTCACTGACCAGCGCCTATCGTCTCTGTGTACAGGTTGAGGATTTCACCAGAAGGAACAGCGCTGGTTGCACCCAAATAACCGATTTTCCCCCGGCTCAAAATAGCCACGTGCGAAGCGAGCGCGTGTCCGCGCTGAATATCATGGGTTGTCATGACGATGGTGCGGTTTTGCTGTGCCAAATCTCGGAGCAGGTCATCCAGAATAGACGAGGCCTCCTGATCCAGTCCGGTATAGGGTTCATCAAACAACACAACCGCTGGGTCATGCAAAATGGCACGGGCAATGGTCAAACGTTGCAGCATTCCGCGAGAAAAAGTCCTTACCAGATCGTTAGCCCGCCGTGCCAGTCCGACCTGCGCCAGGGATGATTGAATGAGATCGTCCATGCCTTCTTCCGGCAAATCATAGAGTTGGGCAAAAAACCGCAGGTTTTCCGCCGCAGAAAGCGTGTCATACAACAGTGGCAAATGGCTGACCACCCCCAACTGCCGCCGCACTGCGAACGCTTCATCCGGTAACCGCCAACCACCAATTTTTACCAGGCCGGAGGTTGGACGCGCCAGCGCTGCCAGGATGCGTAACAGCGTGCTCTTCCCCGAACCATTCGGGCCAAGCAGCACCAGGAATTGCCCCGCTTCGACTTTCAGATCGAGTTTCCGCAGCACCGGATTAAAGCCAAAGGTTTTGACCAGTTCCTGAACTTCGATCATAGGGTCTTTTTTCGAGCCTGTACTAACCACACAGTCAACCCCACAAAAACCACCAGAGCCACAAAAACCACGACCAGCACGATGGTCATCGCAGACGATGAGTCGTCATCGGAAGATTGATCAGAAGATTTTTGGACGGTTTGTGTTGGCTGACCCACGAGCGAGAATTTGAAGGGTTCGCCGGACTTCAAGGGTCGGGTTTGTTCATAAATCTGGTAAACACGCCCGGATGAGGTCTCGGTCTCATCACTTAACTCGAACAGCTCTCCCCCATCCACATAGACAGTATCCTGCCGGACAAAAATGCGGATGTTATTTACCGAGAAGGGAAAGCGCATATCGATAACGGCGCCAAGCTCATACGGCACAAAAAATGATACTCGCATGATATTCGGCCAGTTGGGAACCAGCGGCTGCATATCGCGGATACCCGGAATCGCTAACTCGCCAATCTGATCCACCGGTTGAAAACGCAGGGCAGAGCCCCCAACCTGTTCGGGGGCAATCGCCAATGCCCCAACTGGGAGTTCGGCTGTAAATGCGCCGGTGACCGGGTCGGCCAGAACAATTTTGTCTCCCAGGTTGGTGTACGTGATTTCGAGCAGCATTTGAACCCCAACCGCATTGGTCTGCTCAAAATTTACCTGCAAATTTCCTTCATAAAGCACCACATCGTTCAAACTGGTCGTGGTTTCGTAAAGGGGGAGTTCAAGGGATTGGCTGCTCTCCGTTAAGGTAACAGGTAAACTGGACTGCTCAATCCCCGCCCAGGCAGCCACCAGCACGTACAGACTGCCATCCGTATAACGCGGCACCGATTCAAAGACAACAGTGCCCTCCGCATCGCTGATGGCCGAATAGGTTTCCCGCAGCTCGCCTTCCGGAGAAAAAATTTCCAGCCTGACAGGAATGTCAGCGGAAAGGGGCGCTCCGCCTGCTGTCCCCTGAATAAGCTTACCCGTGAGATTGGTGGTATCCTGTGCTCGAACCGTTGTAAAGACCGCCAGGACAGCAATAAAAAGCACAAAGAAACGTTTCATATCGCTTTTTTCTGGCGGTAGGCGGCAATCATATCCTCGATTTCATCATCGAGTTCTTTTTGAACAAACAGCGCCTCATCCAACCTTTTGAGGACACTCACCCCGCGCCCGATGAGCAGTTTACGCTGTTCAATGTAATCGGCTTCGCCGATTTTACCGGTGTCAAAATCGAAGTCCAGATCACGCACAGAGGTTACAAGACGGTGCAGGCTGTCTTCCAGTTCAGCAACAGAGCCTTTGTCCTTGATCTTCGATTTGCGGCTGTTCATCCAGAAAGGCCAGCTTATGACAATGCCCGCTGCCACCAGCAGGACAAGTCCCGCTAGGATCGTGTTTTCACTCATGCATTCAACGCCTCTTCGATGGCTGCACGCAGATCGGATTCTCTGGGCTGAGCAAAGAAGAATTTGACAACCTCACCGTCTTTTCCCACGACAAATGTTTCTGGTACACCCTGGGTACGGTAATCTTTTTCGGTCTGACCGCCCTTATCCATCACGTTCGGGTAGGTGATGCCAAGCTCGTCGATGTAAGCCAGCGAATCCCGTTCGATGTCTTTAACGGCAATACCGACAAAGACCACACCCTGATCCTGGTAGTCTTCCCACATCTGCTGGAGCATGGGTGCCTCGACACGACAGGGCACACACCAGCTTCCCCAGAAATTGATGACCACAACCTCGCCGCGATAGTCGGTCAGCTTAAAATTACCTTCCGCGCCCAGTAAGGGGAGATCAAAGTCGGGAGCAGGGCCGCTTTCTGGCTGTGTTTGTTCGTTTTGATAAATTCCCCAGGCAACAACGGCAACCATGAGAACGGCAGCCAGCGCAATAACCGCCCCGAAGGGGGTGAAAATGCGCCCTTTTGGTTTAGGCTGCTCTACCCGTTGTTCATCTGCATAGGGATCGTAGGTCGATTCTGTCATTTTCTCTCCTCAACCAGTCGCATAAACCGTTCAAGGGCGTCCGCGTCAACATTATCGGGAACAGGCCGGTCGTAGTCGGAACGAAGTCCTGCGGCCCGTGCCGCTTGCAGTGCCCGCGATTCGCCACGCTGATACAACAGCAGCAGCCGCCCGCCGATCACAACACCGGCCAGCACAATCAGCAGGGCAGGAAGTCCTAACCCAATATTCCTATCTTCAGTTTTCAACGGCACACCTGTCACCGCACTGCCGTAGTTTTCGGCGAAGTAGGACTTGATGTCAGAATCGCTGTACCCTTCGCCCAGCAGCCGGGCAATTTCCTGACGCCAGGCACGGCAGGTCACGCTGGGACAGTCGCTTAAGGGCACCCCGGCGCAAACCTCACAGTACATTTTGTTGGAAATGCGGTATACATCATCTGCTGTGACGCCGGGGGGAAGTTCTTCCCCCGACATCTGGGCTACCACTGCGGGCGCAAAGCTCAGCAAAAACACGCTGATCAGCGCAACTTTGAGCAGCTTCTTCATACGCTAATCTCCCGCCGGGGCATAGGCCGAACGCCGCATCGTCTGAACTTTGCGGACGGTTTCTGGTTCGGGGTCAGGCCATACGGCAACCACCGTCCCGATAATCAGGATCAACCCACCCCACCAGACAAAATTCACTAATGGATTACGATAGACGCGCAGAGTTACCCGGTCATTTTCCCAGAAGGTGAGCAGCGCATAGACATCATTTTCGATGGTGCTGTGCTGGCCCGCAATGGTCATCGGATTTTGCCGGGGGTCAAAGAAATCCTGACGTGGGCGTAAATCATCAACTTTCCTGCCATCTCGGTAAAGTGTGACCTCTGCAATCATCATATCGCGGGAGTCCACTGCTTTTGCCTCAAACAGGCGGTTGTATTGCAGCGTGTACGGCCCGATGTCCAGGGTATCACCAGGGGAAAGAGTCATCTGACGCACCTCCTGGAAGGCCGTGCTGCCAATAATGCCAATCCCGATAACGACCACTCCCAGATGGATCGTATAGCCACTATAGCGACGGCGATTCCGGGCAAACAAACGACTAAAGGCCACCAGCCAGTTTTCCCGGTGTGCCTGATGGCGGGCGGATACTCCCTTATAAAATTCCACCAAAGTCGCAAATCCAGCAAAAGCAACCAGCCCAACCGCCAGAGTCGTCAGCGCTCCAATACCCATGACCAGCAGTATCACGCTGAGTATGGTGGTTAACACAATCGGTACACGCACTGATCTGCCCAATTTCTGCGCGGAGGCTCGCCGCCAGGCCGCAAGGGGAGCAACACCCATCAAAATGAACAGGATACCAAACAGCCAGGGCGTGATCATTTCATAGTATTCGGGCCCAAAAGTGATGGTACGCCGCATCAACCCGGCATCGCGTGCAAAACCCGTGATGAGCTCTGACCAGGTGCCCCAGAAAACCACTACAGTCAGTGCCAGGAACACCCAATTGTTGAACAGGAACAGGCTTTCGCGGCTGAGCAGTCCTTCCAGGGCATGGTCATTCTGGAATTTACCCTGCGATCCGCGCCAGATAAACATCCCTACACATACAAGAGTCGTCAGCGCCAGGAAAATACCCATTGGAATAGACAGTGGGCTTTGCGCGAAGGTATGCACACTGCTGAGCAGCCCGGTGCGCGTCGCAACCGTTCCAAACAACACCAGCAGATAGGTCAGCATGATCATCGCCATGTTCCACCCTTTGAGCATCCCGCGCCGCTCCTGAATCATGACGCTGTGCAAAAAGGCCGTGCCGGTCAGCCAGGGCAGCAAAGAAGAATTCTCGACCGGGTCCCAGCCCCAATAGCCGCCCCAACCCAGCACGTCATAGGCCCAACGCCCGCCCAGAATCAAACCCAGTGACAGGAACATCCATGCGACCAGACTCCAGCGCCGGGTTGATCTGATCCAACCAGCGCCGAGTTCTCCTGTTGCCAGGGCAGCCATCGCAAACGCAAACGGAATAATAAATCCCGTGAAACCGAGATATAACATCGGTGGGTGAATGACCATCCCAGGGTGACGAAGCAGGGGGTTCAGACCACGTCCATCATAACGAGCACCCGGCATTCCCTGAATGAACCCATCCTTAACAACATGAAAGGTTTCCCCCTGTGAAGTCTGGTAGGGATACGCAGGGACTGCACCATCTGGCTTTAAGACGGCTTCTTTCACATTCCCATTTTCTAGCGCCCAGTAGCGTGAGAACGGGTTCTCGTAGAAGTTATTCAGGACCAGGAAAAACGCCAGTGTGACCCCGGCAAAAACCATCACCCAGGGCATCAACTGATGTTCGCTCTTCCAGTTGAGCAGCAGTGCCGCCACCAGAAACAGATTTAACATCCATGTCCACAGAATGAGCGATCCTGCCTGCCCTCCCCACAGAGCAGTAAATTTGAGCAGGTCGGGCTGCGCGTCTTTACTGACATGGGAAACATAAGCGATCTGATATTCTCCTGTCATCTGAGCATAGATCAGTACCGCCGCGACCCCTGTGATCATGGGAAGCGAAATCATAAAGGCGTTACGAGCGCTTTGAATCGCCGCTGAACTGCGTGTGAAAATCCCATACAACGCCAGGAAGGTTCCCAGCGCTGCCGCAACGAAGGCTAGGAAGAGGGCAGCAATGCCAATGTCTGCAAGCATGGGTTATCCCTGTGCGCTGACCTGTCCGGGGACTTCGTCAGAATAACGGGTTGGGCATTTCAGCAAGACTTCTTCGGCCACAAACGTACCGTCCTCCTGAAGGGTTCCGGTCATGATGGCCTGCGCCTCATGTTGAAGCAAATCCGGCACTTCCGCGTTATTCCAGACGATGTTCAGCCGCGTTGCCCCAGGGTCTTGCAGGGCCTGATGGAGCACCGCACCTAAACCACCTGCTTCTTTGATCTCGTCTGAATCGCTGGGGATATTGACCACCGTGAACGTGAGCTGATGGGTTTCCGGATTAAAAACGATGGTATTACCATCAACCGCTCCGGCGACACGTACTTTTTTGCCGATATTATCCTGATCGCTGACCAGCTCACTTACCGTGACATAATAACGGCCTGCCGCCAGCCCGTTGTACATCAAAAATGCCACCACTGCCAACAACCCGATTCCGATCAATCCATACAGATATTTGGAGCGGTTTTTGACATGAATACCAGCAGCCTTTGCGGTTTCAGGTGTTTTTACCCAGGTAATCTCCGACATATGACTACACCCCTTCTACTAACATTGACAGTAAATATTGTACCGGCACGGAATGTGAACTCCGTGAGCCATAGATTTTTAACACATCTTCTCCAGCAATGCTTCTACTTACCAACAATACCCCAAAACACATACCCGAAAAAGGATATTTGTCATGGATTTTTTAGAAATTAGTTGGTTTTTGTGGCATCGTTGTTCTGACGTGCCATATAAGTCAGACCGACAAAGAGGATAGCACCCAGCCCTACCAGAACAATAAATGCACCTGGGCCAGCATTGGTATTTTCTTCTTCTGCCGCCTGCTCCACTGCCGTTTCTTCCTGAGCAGAGGCAGGCCTCACGGGGTTTATCCATAGGCCGCCCATCAGCAGCAACCCGATGATGACGAGCCAGAATCGCTTCATTGCAGATTAAAACTCCTGAATTTTTTATAAATTATAGCTTTCTGATCACTCTTTGCTAGTCACAGACTCGATAATCAACTATCATATAAATCGGTCTGCAATTTATTGGATAGGTGTTGGATGCTTGAGAATAAAGGGAAAACCATTCTGGTTGTCGATGACCAGTCTGAAATGAGAACGCTGCTAAATCTGACTCTTTCACGCAGCAGTTGGCAGGTCATCGAAGCAGGTAACGGAGAGGAAGCCGTTAAACTGGCACAGGCGCACCACCCACAGGTCATCCTGATGGACTACAACATGCCCGTGATGAATGGGATTGACGCCTGCAAAGCGATCAAATCCAATACAGACACCCAGGAAATCCCAGTCCTTATTTACACGGGTCTCAACGCCCTTGATCTGCAAGAAGCGGCGATCAACGCAGGTGCAGTCCAGTTCCTCACCAAACCCATTCCGCCGAATGATTTACGGCAGGCCGTTGAAGCCGCTTACCAGAATAACTAAGGAGCTTCTTCTTCCAGGGTAATCACCACCCGAAGACTCTCTGCCCGATTGCCTGCCCGGTCGTAGGCCACTGCCCAGAAAGTTTTCACCCCGAACTCTTCAATTGCCCAGGGCAGTGTATAGGGGAAGGCAGTGCTTTCCCCTATAAGAATCCCCCCGACCTCTGGCTGGGTGTCTTCTTCCTCATCATCGTCTTGTTCGTGGGGAGAAGCCGCCACGTAAAATTCTACACGATCAATATCACCCGCATCGAACACTTCCGCCTGGAAGTTTACAATGATGTCTGTATCGGCATAGTAAGTGCCTGCTGGCGGCGGTTCAATCAGACGAATTTCTGGCGGTGTATTGTCCACTGTGATGCGGGTATAGGCTGTTTCAACGCGATTTTCCCCATTCACCACCTGAAGTTGCAGGGTATAGACCCCGTCTGGCTGCTGCGTGGTATCCCATACCCCCAGCAGTTGATTAAATCCGCTTTCCGCGCCATTTTGCCCGATCTGGATAAAACTGGATGGCTCATTGCCCTGTCCAAAACCAAGCTGGTAGTAGGCAAAGTTGTCCATGCGGGTGTTCCCGTAGATTTCCACCTGCCCACTGACCTTATCCGGAAAACGAGGCGCAACAAATGCGATGGGGCTGAACTGTGACCCCTCAATGACGACACTTTCAGCCTGTGGGGGCAGCAGTTCCGTGACATTTTCTTCTGCCCATTGGCGAAGTTCGGGTGTCACATCAAAATTGAAAAAAATGCGTTCCTCCACGCACTGTGAGGGGGTTGTGTTGTTAGCACGGGTGTTGGTACAGACATCAATAGGGAGCCGATACCACAGGTTATCCGTGCGCTGCGGGCGATAATCAATCCCATTGACCGTATCAACAAAAAAGAGTTCTCGTGGTACCTGCGGGCAGTTCTGTGTTGGCAGCAGTCCTGACCACTGGCAAACCGTTTGTTCAACCACAGTACTGGGGCGCTCCCAGACTTTGACTTCCAGGTTCGCGTGGGCATATTCCATGATCGCGTGCCAGATCGGCGCAGCCCCGGTCATTCCTGTAACATCCGTCATCGATGTGTTGTCATTGTTTCCGACCCAGATCCCTGTGGTGTACTGTGGTGTATATCCCACGGTCACGCTGTCCCGGTTGTCATCGGTCGTGCCGGTCTTGGCTGCCGCCGGACGAGAAAGTTCCAGCGGGTTACCCGGAGCAAAGGCCTGCAAACGTGCTTCTTCATCCGACAGGATGTCCGTCATAATGTAAGCCATACCCTGTGGGATAATCAGGCGGCGGTCAAACGTTCCTTTGCCCTCGGAATACTCCCACAGAATTTTGCCTTCCGCATCTTCGATTCGCAGAATGGAAGTCGGATTCAACTGGCGGTAACCCGGACGGGCAACACTGGCATGAACGGGCATTCCGGTTGCATAACCGAGATTGTTAAACACGTTGTACACATAGGTCATGTCCAGCAGGGTGGTCTCACCCGATCCCAGCGCCAGCGATAACCCATATGCATTAATTCCTTCATCCAGCGAATTAATGCCGAGCCTATGAGCCGTCTGGATAACCTTGCTTAACCCGACCCAGTTTAAAACCTGGACAGCAGGGACATTAAATGAGTTAGCCAGGGCGTCTCGAATACTCACCGGGCCGTGATAGACCAGATCAATGTTTTGCGGCACGTAGGGTTCGGGGCCGCCGTTGTTAAACTCCATACGAACATCGGTGGTCATCATGGCCGGCGTAACAATAGTGGTGCCATTATCAATCGGATTCAGGAAGGCAGTCATGTAAACAATCGGCTTAAACACAGAACCAGGCTGACGTTCAGCCGTTGCCACGTTGAAATTACCATCAATACCCTTATTCCAGAAATCCACACTGCCAATCATGGCAACAATTTCGCTGGTATCGGCTTTGAGTATCACGCCTGCTGCGTTGGTCACATGGCGCTCAACTCCCTGCATATCTGCCGGAAGAGGCGGCAGATAGCTTGCGGCGGTACATGGCCCGCCAGAGTGCGTATTATGCACAAAATCTTGCGCTGCCCCATCCAGCCGCATGACCTCCGTGCGGCTGACGCATTCCAACTGCTCCTGCAAATCATAGTCGAGGGTGGTGTAAATTCGCAGCCCACCCCTTGACACCAGATACGAGCCGTCCAACCCTAATTGATTCAGAATGGTCTCGGCTTCGGCACGTGCATACAGGGAAAAATGTGGTGCAGTGATGTCAAAGCGTTCACTGTAACGACCCAAAATAATCGGCTGTGCCAGCGCTTCGCTCATCTGTTCCTGGGTAATGTATCCCAGATTAACCATGCGCTGTAACACCAACTGCTGACGCAACCGGGCAGAATCCGGATTGTCAATCGGGTTCTGGCGGGGGAACTGGGGGATGGCCGCCAGCATCGCCGCCTCGCCCAGCGTCAGTTCATGGGCGGGTTTATCGAAGTAAATGCGGGCGGCGGCCTCGATTCCATAGGCCAGGTTGCCGTAAAAATTGGTGTTGATATACCACTCCAGAATCTGCTCTTTGCTGTACAGGCGCGAAATCTCGCTGGCGAGGATGATCTCCTTGGACTTGCGGTCAAAAGTTCGTTCGGCGCGTTCTTCTTCGGTCAGCAGAACATTCCGCACCAACTGCTGGGTGATGGTGCTGCCGCCCTGTACTGTGCCGCCGTTCAGATTCGTCCACATTGCCCGGACAATGCCGCGCAGATCAAAGCCGGGGTTGGTGTAAAAACTGGCATCTTCGATGGCGACAGTAGCGTCCAGAAAATACTGAGGTACATCATAAATCGACGCCCACTGACGATCCCCACCCAGCGTTGGGACGATCTCATACAGAACATACTGTCCGGTACGATCATAGAGCACGGTAGTCTGAAACGCATCATCCTGTGCGGATTCAATTTGAGAAGGCGGCGGAAGTTCACGCGCGTAATACGCATAGACCCCAACAGCCCCGCCC
>WBUL01000011.1 GCA_008933735.1 Anaerolineae bacterium
TCCATCAGGTTCTCAAAAGGTCGCCCTTTCTGACGAGAGATAATCCGCACCTTCTCGATGTACTGCTTGAGTGCCTGCACGGGCGTGAGTTCCTGATTGTGGAATGCCTGATGGATCATCTCTGGCAAGACGCGGCGCGGTTGAGCCGCATCGGGACGGATGAGCGAAATAGCGATCCGTTCTACACGCAGCCCGTGATCGCGCAGGCTTTGCATCGTTTCCGAGCCAAGAAAATCCTGGTCGCCGATGCTGGACAGAATATCCAATGTGCGGTTAGAGCCGTTGCGTTTGGGTGGCATCACACTGGCTCCTTCACAAACAGCCGCTTGAGCATCCAGCCCACCATATGCGCGTAGGCTTCGGCAGCTGCGCTGCTGGGGTCGTATTCGTAGATGCTCATGTGGCTGCGGTGGGCGTAGGCAACCGCTTCATTGGCAGGAATCACGCCGCAAACCAGCTTGCCCAGAGTCGGATGCTGCCTGATCTGCTCAATCATCTCGATATGTCCCTTCACACGCCGATCCATCTTGGTCACGACGATGCCCGACAAACGCAGGTCGGGATGCCGCCAGCCTTCACGGATTTCCGTGATCTTGTTGATGACCGATTGCAGACCGACGGTTTCCAGATAGCGGGGTTCCAAGGCGATGATGGCATCCGTCGCGGCGAGCAGGCTCATTTCAGTCATGAGGCTGAAGCTGGGGCGTGTGTCGATGACAATAGCGGCATAGTGATGCCGAATGGTGCTTAGTGCATCTGCCAGACGGTAAGGCGCACCTGCTGCGCTAAATAGTTCACGCTCCGTCTGTTCAAGCTCGGTGGAGGAGGGGAGTACATGCAGTTCAGGCAGCCAGTGACTTTCGACAATCACTTTACTGAGTATCTGCACCATCTCTTTGCGATCAGCACCCAGTACCGCGCAGATGCTTTTATGGCGGCTGTAGTCTTTGCTGCCAGTGGTGGTGAGGGTAGCATGTGCCTGTGAGTCAGTATCCACAATCAGCACACGGGGATTGGCTGCGCCAGCTTGTTTCAAGCTCTGGCACAAGCCATAGGCAAAATTGGTGGTCGTCGTGGTCTTGCCCACGCCGCCTTTGTTGTTGGTCAGTACGACCGTTGGGGTTGTCATTGCTTATCCTCCAAAAACTAAACAGTCGATGGGGACAAGCAGGAGATCAGGGAACTAGCACCGTCGCCCGTGAACGATCTGCGAAATACGTTGGTGTGAAATGCCGTACTCTCGTGAGAGATCGCTCATAAACTCACCCGCAGCATACAGCTGTCGGATGCGTTGATTACGTGCAGATAAGGCTTTTTGGATCAATATTTGGGGGGATTGCCCGACGAAGATGTTATTGAGGACGGTTTTCGCCGCCTGACGGTAGAAGCGTAACTGGGTTTCTAGCCCCGTATGGGGCACCTCCGTACACAGCCTTGAGGATGCCGCACAACGCATTCTCAAACTGCCTTATGGTAACCAACCCCCGTCAAAATCCCCAATAACCTTACACCCAAGAAAACCCGACGAAATCAGGAACTTCGTCAGCAATATGCTAATGGCGAGTCCATTCCTGATTTAGCCAAAGTGTTTGGTATTTCCGAGCAGCGCGTCCATCAAATTCTGCGTGGTCGTCGGAAATAGGGGGATGGATGAGGCATCACCAGCCTGTATATGGGTGCATGTGACATGGAAAAGATCTGAAAATTTTACGAAACAGGGGAAAAAGCGATATTCGACCACCTTTGCCCTGCACAACACAATGAGAACAAGGCATATCATACCCAACTTGGAAATCTTGTGTGGCTCCAGTCGTACAATCAACAGTCGAGATGGCATACTTGTTTTTTGAGTAGGAATACCTAAACGTTTTGCTGATTATCGGGTATCCTTACTAAAGATAGATTTTGGCAAAATAATAAGGAACGAGTATGCCATCCTTATCCATCAAACTCAAAACAGTGAGTCCACTGTTTCTGAATGGCGCCGATAAAAACCAGCCTGAACTGCGAGCAGCTTCTGTACGTGGGCAATTGCGTTACTGGTTCCGAGCTATCATGGGAACGCGGATTGTAGAGCTTAGTAAAATTTGGGAACGTGAACAGGATGTATTTGGAAGCACAGAAAAATCTTCCGTCGTTTCTATTCGTGTGTATGGTCAGCTTGGTGAACCCTCAGAGATATTTTTATTGCCACATCGCTCCGAGAGGCGTTCTCCGCAAAAAGCCTTTGCCGAAAACCGCCCTTTTCAGTTGCACTTATGTACACATCCTGGTATTGAAATACCTCAAGAAGCTTTTGTTTCACTGAAAATATGGTTGTTGCTTGGTGGTTTAGGCAAACGCTCACGACGAATGATGGGTGCTCTATCTGCCACGAATTTTTGGGAGCCTGACCTTGATGAGCCTCAAACTTTCATAACAGAATGCAAAAAAACTATCAGCGCATTTGCACCTGATCCAGAAAAGCTGTCCAAGCTCTACAACCAAAAACTACCATCCTTTCCCACGCTTCATCCCAATCACAGCAGAATTGTAATTGGGAGAAAAGATTTTCGTTCTGCCCAAGAAGCCAACATCGCTTTGTTCAGTATCTTGCGTTCTAACGAGTTTCGTCAATATGAAAGGGTATTCGGTCATGCTATGCAGGGACGACGGGCATCTCCTCTGATCGCGCAGGTTCGCAAAATTGGCGGCGCATATTATCCCGTCCTGACCATCATGCGTTCAAGCGATATTAAGGACAGAGAGTGGGGCACCCTAAACGATTTTATGAGCCGATGCGAAGCAGAATTTAAGGGTGAAACCGTCTGGGGTGGGAGGCTTGCCAGATGAGCCAGGAACGACTTTTCCTCTGCCAAATTGGACCCGTGCAGAGTTTCATCGCAGCGGCACGCCGTACGCAGGATTTGTATGTCGGCAGTCGCTTGTTGAGTATTCTCGCTAGTGCGGGAGTCGAAGCAGTACGACATTACGTTGGAGATAGCAGTTTGATTTTCCCTGTGGTTTTAGATAACGGCAAGTTGCCTAAAAGTGTGCCACATCGCTTCAGTTTCATCAGCGATCAGCAGCCCACCGAACTTGCCCAACAGATCGAAGATGCGATTCGTGAGCGCTGGCAGAACATCGCCGAACAAGTTGGGCAGTGGTTATACGACCAAATCGGCGGTGGGGGCTGGGAAGATATTTTCATGAAGCAGGTCACTGCCTGGCTGGAATTTTACTGGGTAGCGGTTGATTACGACTCCAATGCACATGGAGAGGCTTATCAACGCGCAGTCGGGGCAATGGCGGCACGGAAACAAGGGCGTACTTTCACACAGGTATATGAACCAGGAATCAAATGCACCATCACTGGGGCGCAATCTGCCCTGCCGTTGGATTGGAAACGACTGAAGAAAGCCATTCACGACAACCAAGACATTATCCTGCGAGACAGTGAGCAACTTGGTGCGCTAGCAACGATCAAACGTTTTGCCGGCAAGCGATTTGCGGCTGTTCCGGGTATTGACGAAACCAGTTTCCCTGATACCACCACTATTGCAGGCGGCACACGAGAAGATGATGAAGAAAATGACCGTCCCCTTTATCTTGCAGTACTGCACATGGATGGTGATAGGATGGGAAAGTGGCTCTCTGACATGCAAACGACTGAGGAACACCGCGAATTTTCCCGTCAACTAGCAGAGTTTGCTGAAATCACAGTGCCACATATTATTCAGGAACAGGTCAAGAAACCACCTAAAAATCAGCGTGGAACAGGTGCTTTAGTTTATGCTGGTGGTGACGATGTGCTGGCACTGCTCCCGCTCTGGGCGGCATTGCGCTGTTCAGATGCCATCCGAAGAGCATTTGAAGATCAGATTGATGGCACAATGAGTGCAGGTATTGCGATTACACCGCACAAGCTGCCGTTGGATGGTGCGCTGGAAGAAGCCCGTACAGCAGCCGAAAAACGCGCCAAGAAACATTATGGACGTAATGCCATATGTATCCGGCAGAATACCGGGCAAATCCGCGAAGCCGGGGCAAATTGGGATATTGCTCAATTGATGCTGGATATTCAATTTTGCTTTGAGGAGGATTATCTATCAGGTAAATTAGGCTATGACCTGCTAACGGTATCCCACGAATTAGCGATTGAAAGCACAGTTCCATCTCTAGCTATTTCTCATGAAGCACTTCGCCTACTTAAACGCCGAACAAAAGAAGGCTTAGATGGCGATATAAAAAACAAAATTGCCGACCTTGCTCGTGACTTTGATCGGTTAGGAAATTCGGAAATTGTCGGTTGGCAATCGCTGGCGAATTGGGTCATTTTGGCGAGATTTCTGGCGAAGGGAGCAAAAGCATGAGCAAAAAGTGGATTTTTATTCAGCCGCAAGATGTATGGATGTTTCGCACATCCAAGCCATTTGCCGCCGGACAGAGTTTCGTTGCTCGCAGTACCTTCCCGCCAAATCCCCAGACGATGCAGGGGATTATCCGCACTCACATGATTGAGCAGTCTGGTATAGATTGGGAGGCGTTCGGCAGTCGTCGTGATGAATCGCTGTTAGGGAAAATTGGCGCACCCGCCACAAAAGACAAAAAATACAAAGCCACATTGGGAAATTTTGAAATACGCGGACCTTTTGTTGCAAAAGATGTTCGCACAGCTAAAGCACGACAGGACAATAAGCCTATTAAAGTAGAAATACTCGTGCCAACCCCGCTGGATGTGATGAAAAATAAGGAAAATGAAAATCAACTCGCCTTTCTCAAACCATCACCAGCAGATTTTGTTACGCTGCCTCCTTTTGACGGCTGGCAGCCTCTAACCCTGGTCAATGGTCAAGGTGAGTATGAGTCCGCAGGTGGATGGTTGGATGAGGAGAATTTCTGGCTCTATCTGCAAGGAAAAGTACCTCAACACATTACCAAACAAGAAGAAGTTTTTCTCTATGATGAACGAGTTGGTTTAGCCATTGACTACGGACGGCGGGCTTCTCGTGACAAGCATCTTTATCACGCGGATTTTGTACGCCTCTGTGATGGGGTTGGACTGCTGGTTGAAGTAGATGCCGATTTGCTACCAGGCAAAGGGTACATAGGTGTTGGTGGTGAATCACGCTCTGGGTACTATGAAACAGTTGATTTTCAACTGTCTTCTTCTTCACATCAGGGCAAGCTCAAAATTGTATTGCTCACGCCTGCTTACTTTAGTGATGGTTGGCATCCAGCAAACAATGATTGGTCGCCCTGGGCAGGTCCCAATGCGCGGCTTGTATCAATGGCGTTAGGCAGACCCACCTTGATTAGTGGCTGGGACACAGTACGCCGCCAACCCAAGCCATTGCACCATTATGTCCCGGCAGGGAGCGTTTACTTCTTTGAGGGTGCCCAAGTTCAACCTCAACCTTTTACTGAACCCATCCCTGATAGTGATTTTGAGAACGGTGAGATAGACGCGGGGCGGCTTGGCTTTGGCGGCTTCGCTGTAGGTATTTGGTAATTATCAGAAAGGAAACAACTATAATGGATAATAACATACAAACGCGCCTGCTGTTTATTTATACAGAGTCTCCCTTACATGCGGGAACCGGCAGCGGTTTATCCGCCGTAGATTTGCCCATTCAGCGTGAACGCACTACACAATATCCCAATATTCAGGGCAGCGGCGTTAAGGGTTCACTGCGGAGCCAATGTATTGCCCCAGAAGATGAGAAAAGCGCCATTTTCGGACCCGATACAAAAAACGGTAGCGACCATGCGGGTGCTGTTTCCGTTGGGGAAGCACGCATTGTGCTGTTTCCGGTGCGTTCGCTGGCAGGCGTTTTTGCTTATACCACTTGTCCACATGTACTAGCACGGCTAAAACGCGAAGCGCAACGAACAGGACTTAAAGTCGAGTGGGATGTGCCGTCCGTTAGCGAAGGTAAGTGTTTGGTTACAAATGGTTCATCCGTCACAACCAATAACAAGATAGTGTTGGAAGAATTTTCATTTGCCGCGCAGCAAGGTGCTGATGCCATTGCCCAATGGCTGGCAAATGAGGTTTTCCCAAAAGGGGATGAATACAGATACTGGCGCGAGAAAGTCAAGAATAGCCTTGTCATACTGCCAGATGATGCTTTCCGCGATTTTGTCGTTAACAGCACAGAAGTCACCACCCGCGTTCGTATTGTCCCAGACAGCAAAACGGTTCAAGATGGCGCACTGTGGACACAGGAAGCGCTGCCTGCCGACACACTCATGGTCAGCGCAGTAACAGCGCGTCGGCTGCGTGTCTCAAATGGCAACCGTCCTGATCCTTTTCAAACAGGGTCATCGGAGGAGGTGCTGGCATGGTTGGGAGAGAACCTCCCAGAACGATTGCAAATTGGTGGTGATGAAACCACCGGAGCGGGGCAAGTTGCCCTGCGTTGGCTGTAAGGAGTAGTGAACCATGACAAAAACACAACAACAAACTCTACAACAGCAGCGTGCTGCCCATGCTTGGCAGCAAGTAGAAACGGTCGCACAGAGCGACAAAGAATATGGCCCATTAGTACGCAGCTTACCTGCTATGATTCAGCACGATGGTTTGGCTCCGACACTGGCGTTTTTGAAAGCCAAAGACAAAAACAAGCAGAACACACATCACTGGCGGGCTTACGAGCAGCTTTCCGATTGGGTGAAAAGCCAAATCTCTTTTGAGGCAAACTCCGATGATTTGTTGGAATGTCTCATCAAGAATAACAGCACGACCTACCGCCATGCCACCACAGAAGCTCTGGCATATCTAAGTTGGCTCAAGCGCTTTGTAGAGGCGAAAGGATTGGGTGATGGGGCGTAATCGTGGTGGCAGGGAGCAAAGAGGTAGAAACCAAATTACCCAACAAGGCAGTTCACAATTAACTTACCTGCTGCCGCAGGACTCAGCGCACGTTGTAGCCTCTAGGATTAGCGAATGTCGTAATTTGAGCCTAATTCTGGCGCGGTATATTCCACAGCAGGTTGTTGAGAACAGCGATGTTGCGAATACGAGAAACGTAAAATGGCGGGATCAATGGCTCAAAGAACAGTGCCGACGATTTGTTGTAACCGATTCAGAGTTGAAAAAGCATATTGAAAGCACGCATCGACGTTGGAAACTAACTATCTCCAATGCTGAACGATTCGAAGCGCGTTCGTTAGGGCGTTTAGTGGTTGGTTTAGGTGGTGAGTCAGTGCTAGAAACCAGCCTCACACTGCAATTTATCACTGGGCTGCCGATCATTCCGGGTAGCGCATTGAAGGGCTTATGCCGTCACTATGCACTGTTTACTATCGCAGCAGGATTGGGCATCAAACCCCTGAGTGCTGCTGAACTACGCGGATATAAAGAGAAAAAGAAGCCAACACCACTCCAAGAACTTGATGAAGCGCTTGCTGCTGTCGAATGGAGCTCTGATTTGATAGAGGAATTAAAAAAGGCAAATCAAGTAGAAGTAGCAGGGCAATTCCGCACTATCTTTGGCAGTACAGATTATGGCGGCGCGTGTATCTTTTATGACGCAGTGGTTTCAGCACTACCCCAATCAGGTATGCTGTTTGAGGTGGATGTGATGACCCCGCACTTTGTCAAATACTACAACTCAGCCAATGCGGGGAAGCAAATCGAACCACCATCAGATAACGATTCACCTAACCCTATCAATTTCCTGACCGTTGCTGCTGGCACAGAGTTCGCTTTTGCGGTGGGAGTGCGGCGCGGCTTTGATAAGTCACTTGCCGAACAAGCTGCCAAATGGCTGAAAACTGCGTTGTACGAAATGGGAATCGGTGCAAAAACCGCCGCAGGCTATGGTGTGTTTGAGAGGGTGCAGTAGGGGTACCAATGGCGAACATTTATCTGGCAACCCTTGGGCAGCGTCCCGAAGCGATTACAGTTGCTCTCGATTTACTGAGCGAACGCCATACGTTTGCAGAAGCTGTCATCTTACATACTGAGCCGCAGATTTCAGGAATCGCTGACGCTTACCGTGATTTGAAAAGTGTGTTTTCCCAAGATTATAAGGGGTTGCCAATTGTATGGCGAGAAATAGCCTGTGCTGACGGCTCACCGCTTATCGATATTGAGGATCAAGCGACAGCAGCGCACTACTACCAAGCGGTATTGGAGGTGCTGCTGGGATATAAACGGCAGGGCTATACTCTCCACCTGATGATTGCTGGCGGGCGTAAGGCGATGAGTATCTATGCGACTCTGGCAGCAGCAGCATTTTTCGGCGGGCAGGATCGTGTTTGGACAGTGCTATCACCACCTACCATGCTCAATGTATCGGGACAGTTCCATACTCCAGTGGGAATGCGGCAGCAGGTGCAGTTAGTACAACTACCGTTGCTGCCCGCACGTTTGATAGGTGGCAACCTTCCCGATAATGTAAGCGCATATCTGCAACGTCGGGGGGATTTGCGTACTGATTTTTTCTCGCGCCTGACACCAGCCGAACGTGAGATTGCCGAAGCCTTTACCCAGCATCCCTATCATCTGAACGAAGATTTGGCAGAACTGCTAGGTAAAAGCAAACGCACCATTGAAAATCAATTTGCATCAATTTACCAAAAGCTGGCACTGTTTTTAGATGCGTGGGACGAGATTGGGGATAAACGTGCAGCCCTGCGTGATTTATTGCTCAGTCGGTATTAAAAGAGGGAGATAGGTATGCAACGCTGTATCATTTCAACTGTGGGTCAAAGCATATTTAGTAACGCCGAGCCTTACCTAAAAGAGCGATTTCATGCGTTTGGGAGAGAAAAAATAGATAAGCTCAAGGTAATCGTTGACGCTGAAAATGACTTTCCAGGTCAAGAACTTTATCGCTTACGTCTGGACACTCTGATTGCCCAAAGTACGGACATCACTAGCCTGAGACGTGCCAGTGCAGAACTCAACTCATTAATTGCAATTGTCAAACAGCAAGATATACCAGATGGGCATCTGTTCTATTTGCTGGCAACTGCTACCCCTGATGGTGTATTGGCTGCACGAGTATTACGCGATTTCTGTCGTCAACATTTTAATCATGCAGGTGTAGAAGTAAGGATCATTCATGGCTTGCAGGTCAGAGATGTTCAGTTATTTTTACGTGAGGGCTTACCTAGTCTCATAGAAGCAATTTACTCTATTTTAGATCAGACAAAAGGCTATGAGCCGCTCTTTAATCCAACGGGCGGCTTCAAAGCAGTGATCCCTTATTTTGCTCTTGTAGGGATGCTCAAAAAAATCGAAATGGCTTACCTTTACGAGTTCTCAGACGAGCTTGTAGCTTTATCACCCTTGCCTATTGATTTTAATGTCGGGGTAATCACACCTTACTATGATGTGCTAAATGCTTGTGAAAATGGGCTTCCTGCTTCTGATCTACAACAACGACTTGGATTGAGTAATCAACCAGTTGAAGCTCATCCTTTGTGGTCATTGTTTATGCGGGATGATAACCAATACATGCTCAGTGGTTTGGGAGAAATCATCTACCGCACCCTAAATGAGCAGCAAAGTAAACAGGCTGTCTATCTTTCAAAGAGGGTTTGGGAAGATTATCAAAAAGCGGATGCAAAAATCCGACAAAACTTAGAGGCTTGGTTCCAGCAAATGCAAGATGAAGGCTGGCGGCTAAATCAAGCACATGCCACTATAAATGATGTAAAGGTAGCTAAACTCGCAAGCAATGACCGTCTCTTTTATTTCGAAGAGGAAGACGGGGCAATCTTGATAGCAGAACTTGCGCGTCACAGCGATCAAAGTTACGAAAGGCTAAGCGCGGATTTTACGAATCAACATCGTACCCGTTCACATTATGAACGCTGGCATTATTGGGGTAGTTAACTATGAATCTTCTTAACTTCTCTCATCCACTCAACAAAGTACAGTTGGAGCAACTCGCCAAGTTGATTGGGCAGCCCATTACTGATGTGCGCGATATAGCAGTCCAGTTTGATACCGACCAAACATTTACACCACAAGTTGTTGCTATGATTGATAATCTATCGATTGAATCCGTTCGTTGGCAGAACGAACCTTGGTTGATTATCCCGCCAGCTTTGAATTACATCACGGCGATCTTGCTCGCTGAGCTTCACGCACGGATGGGACACTTCCCAACAATAATTCGCCTCAAGCCAGTGCAGCAAAACTTTACTACCCAGTATGATGTCGCTGAAATCATCAACCTAGAGCAAGTGCGTCAAATTGCCCGGCAACGCAGATAGTACAGCCATAAAGCTACCCAGGTTTTGTCGTTTATTTGGAAGCCTATACTGCATGACCTAAAAGCAACGGATACCCGATGCTGGGTCACGGACTACACCAGTTCCAGTGGAACTGGTGCGTTATGAAATAACGCATGTCCCACCTCCTCTGGTCTAC
The DNA here is from genome assembly GCA_008933735.1 of Anaerolineae bacterium. Taxonomy (GTDB): domain Bacteria; phylum Chloroflexota; class Anaerolineae; order Aggregatilineales; family J027; genus SB15. The sequence continues at coordinate 10,370 of WBUL01000011.1, forward strand.
CCCCAGTTTAATGGAGTAACAATTACTCAAGCGGCGCGGCTGACGGGACGGGCGTAGCCAATGCCCGAATGCAGCCGCTGTCGGTTGCAGAACACCTCGATATAGTCAAACAACGCCATGCGTGCCTGCTGACGTGAGGCGAATATACCTTCCGGGATTGCCTCCAGCTTGACTGTAGCAAAGAAGCTTTCCGCAGCCGCGTTGTCGTAGCAGTTGCCGGTGCTGTTCATGCTCAGTCGGATTTTGGCCTCAGCCGCCCGGCCATGAAACTTGGCATTGGCGAACTCGCTACCCCGATCCGAATGCACGATCAAGCCTGGCGCTGGTTGCGCACGGCAAACCGCCATGTCCAGCGCCGATGTCGCCAGATCAGCATCATGATGTTCACCCATGGCCCAACCGACAATCTGGCGGCTGAACAGGTCCATCACACTGACCAGATACAGCCAGCCCTCACGGGTCGGGATGTAGGTCGTGTCCGTGACCCACTTCTCGTTTTTGCGTGTAGCGTGGAAGTCCTGCTGGAGTCGATTGGGTGCAAAATACGCACTTTGCCCCGCTTTCGTCAGCCCGATGCGCCGCTTCCGGGCGCGAATTGACCGCAAGCCGCGCTCACGCATCAAGCGTTCGACTCGCTTGCGCGAGGGGCGAATGCCATCGTCGCGTAGCTTCAGCCAGACCCGATGGCTGCCATAGGTGCGGCGACTGTGGGCGAACACACGCTCGATTTCATCACCCAGTCGTGCATCGGCTTGCTGGTGCGGGCTGGTGTCACGATCCCGCCAAGCGTAGTAACCACTCGGCGACACATCCAGCGCCACACACCACGCCTCCACGCTCAGGTTGCTGATCGCTTGCTCTTGTTGAATCATCGCGTACCGTTCTTCTCGGCTTCGCTGACGATCCCGATGGCTTTTTTTAGCACCTCAATCTGACCCTCGCGCATCGCCAACTGCCGTTCGAGTTGGCGCACCCGTGCCGACAGCTCCTTCACACTGGACGTTTCCACATCAAGCGGTTGGCCGTATGCTTTGATCCAGGCGTGCAAACTCTTATTACTGATCCCGAGCTCACGTGCCGTCTGGCTGACGTTGCCGCTGGCTTCTGCTTTTGCTACGGCTTCGCGTTTGTATGCTTCGCTGTAATTACTCTTGCGTCCCATTTGCTCCTCCTCATACGGATTGTACTATGGGAGCAACTGTTACTCTATTTTAGCGGGGGTGGACTAACGAGTGACGTAAGCGCACCCAAGCAGCAATCAGGTGCAACATGGTCAATTGATGACCTGCCAATATCGGCTTATGAATATAATACGCCGAAAGAGGCAGCCCAGATTATTCGCCATAAAGAGAAGGGTAATAAAAAACGTGGACTCGTTTTTGCATCTGTGGTTGCCGCTTTCTTTATCTTCATAATTTCTGTAATTATCTCAAATAACTTTGGGGTTATCTTTGGCAGTCTTGTAGGTACGGGCATCATTATTGCCGGCCTCTATAAGCGTGCTAACGACCGTGCCGGGATTACTCGCCAGTCCCATGTCTTAAAACGAATTCAGCAAAAAGCTGCACCAAATGCACCGCGAACCTATCAACCTTATACAGGCTGGGTGACTCCCACTTTGGAACAAATTAAAAAGGCAGAACGGAGAGTGTCAAGAGTTTTGTGTAAACGAGTTTGCCGCATAGAAGAATTCATGCTGGAAACCGCCCTTCAAAACGGATGGCGAGCTGGTTGAGAAGCATCGCCCAATTCTGGATAGGCAACGTCCACTTTTTCACGATGTCCTGATGAGCCGACCTATTCGGAGCGGCTCACTTTTTCCAAATTCCTTCGGTGACCTACTTGAGAGATTGGGACACAAGGCCTACTGAGATCAACAGCATATCCACCCAGTCCCTAACCGCCATAAAATGACAAACTCTGGCTCCTGTTCTTATCTTGCTACTTTCCATATCAGGATGCGCTTTGTGCTTCGGGTTGTGCACCCCCATGAGATTTCCAAAGCGGATCTTGGGCATACAGGCGACGCCCTAACCACAGCGATAAATACACCAAGCTTACTAGCACTGGCACTTCGACCAGCGGACCTACAACCGTTGCCAATGCCTCGCCGGATGCCAGTCCAAACACGCCAATCGCAACGGCTATCGCCAGTTCAAAGTTGTTGCTGGCAGCAGTAAAAGAGATGGTCGCGGTGTCGGCGTAAGGGAATTTGAGCAGGTACGAGACCCCAAACGAAACCACGAACATGATAAGGAAATACAGCAGTAGCGGGAACGCAATCCGAAGCACATCCAGCGGCTTATCCAAGATGACTTCCCCTTTGAGCGAAAACATCATGACAATGGTGAAGAGCAGCCCAACAATCGCAGTGGGTGATAGACGCGGCATGAACTTCGTCTCATACCATTCATCGCCCTTGACCCGCCCCAGAATTAACCGCGTTAGAAATCCGGCTGCCAGCGGAATACCCAGAAAAATCAGTACACTCTTGGTGATTTCCCACATCGAAACATCCAGCGCGACACGCTCTTCACCCAACCACTCTGGAACCACAGTCAGGTAAAAGTATCCTAGCACTGTATACATCACAATCTGGAAGACGGAATTGATTGCCACCAGCACGGCTGCATATTCATTGTCGCCACATGCCAGCATGTTCCAGATCAATACCATCGCAATGCAACGAGCCAGTCCGACGATTATCAATCCGGTGCGATACTCTGGATGATCCGGCAGCAGCACCCAGGCCAGGGCAAACATCAAGGCGGGTCCTACTATCCAGTTAAGGAAAAGCGATGTCCCCGACATCTTCCAGTTACCAGCAATAGAAGGTATCTTCTCATACTTCACTTTTGCCAGCACTGGATACATCATCCACAGCAGCCCAATGGCGATAGGTAGGGAGACCGTATCCAGTTTGATCTTATCGAGCGTTTCTCCAATATCGGGGAAGAGTTTGCCCAGAGCGATACCCACTGCCATGGCAGCAAAAATCCACAACGGCAGGAAGCGATCCAGAAGTGAGAGTTGCCCAAAGACCTTACTGGTTGGCTGTGCCTGAACAGCGACGGTTTGATTACTCATTGTTACTGCATTCTCCAATTGTTAGCTTTTGATTTTTTGTGTCTCATACTGCTCCGGGTGATTCTTCAGCAGGTCTTTGCTCTGCCGCAGGATTTTCCGATCCCGGATAAGTTGCTGAATATAGCCCAGCGACGGGAACTCAACCGCCTCACGCGGACAGACCGTTGCACAGGTCGAACAACCGACCATGCACTGCAATGGATTGGTGACCACCGCCACATTATCCTCATAATCGAACTGGTAGACATTGCGCCCGCAGGAAGTCACACACAGCCCGCAGCCAATGCATCGTTCATCAACAACTGTTGGATCCCAGTGAATCTCCTCTCTCGGCACACCATGCCAAGGTTTGATCAAAGCATTAGGCTCGCTCATGGCTTACCTCCTGTTTTACCCAAATATTGAACAAATCATCTGTACTGATCGCCTGCACAATAGGGCGAGCCAGCACGAAATACTCATGACAGGCAACCTGTTCTGCTTCCGTTTCGGGATCACCAGGGAACGGTGGATTCTGACTGGCGTGACACTGTGCTGCCTGCACTTTAGTGACACGATAATCCCCTATATCAATACCTACAGTTGGCCCTCCGGTGATTTCAGTTGTCGGTATGACTCCGCATCCCTGCATGGTTGCTTCAGATGGCGCGATGTAATACAGCTTCGCCGGCAAATCGGCCTCATCAAAAGCGGCTGCTGTCCAATGGTGAACAGCTATATGATCGGGATGCCCAGAGATTCCATCTGGTCCGAATGTAATGACCACCTGCGGATGGATTTCTCTCAATATTGGAAGTAGCTGTTGGATGGCAATGCTTTCGTCTACTTTCGCCAGTTCGCCATCCTTCCACCCCAAGAAGCGAACCTCAGATAAACCAAGAACAGCAGCGGCAGCCCGTAATTCTCTCTCGCGCAAAAGTGCCACTTTTTCTTGTGGTAAGCTCGGAATCCCTGCTTCTCCCTTTGTCGCACAGATTAGCGTAATCTGAACCCCCAGTGCTGCATACTTTGCCAGTGTTCCACCCAGCGGGAAGCTCTCATCGTCCGGGTGAGCCAGTACAACCAGCATGGACTGTTTTATCATGCAGATTTACCTCATAATCCTAGCTTCTAAATCACCAAGTTAAACAAATAGCCCGTCATGATGATGCTGATTCCAACCACCCCGACAAAGATGGCAATCAGGCGTGGTTTGAGTACACGGCGTAGAATAATCATCTCTGGTAAGCTCAACGCGACGACAGACATCATAAACGCTAGCACCGTTCCCAACGATGCGCCTTTATCCAGCAAGGCACTCACAATCGGGATAATCCCAGCGGCATTGGAATACAGAGGGATGCCCAGCACTACCGAAACAGGCACGGACCACCAGGCATCTTTCCCCATAATGCCTGTTAAGGCATCCTCTGGCACAAAACCATGAATAAACGCGCCGATCCCGATACCTATGATGACGAACAGCCAGACTTTGCCCACAATATCGCGGGTACTTTGTACTGCTCGTTCAAAGCGATCTACCCAGGTCAGTTTTTCTTCCAGCACGCCCCGAGGGATGCCACGCGGCTTGATTTCGTAGACAAACCCTTCGACATAACGTTCCAGCTTCATCCGCCCCAGGATAATGCCTGAGATAATGCCAATCGAGATACCCGATGTTAGATACAGCAAGGCGACCTTCCAGCCAAACAGCCCCAGCAGCAGTACAAAGGCAACCTCGTTCATCAGTGGTGAAGTGATGAGAAACGAAAAGGTAATGCCCAGCGGAATACCCGCCTGCACAAACCCAATAAAGAGAGGCACTGATGAGCAGGAACAGAAGGGAGTAATGGCTCCAAAAAGGGATGCCATCACATTGCCCACACCCTCACCACGTTTCTCAACCGCTGCACGTACCTTTTCGGTGTTGATGAAAGTCTGTACCAGCGTGATGAGAAAGATCATGCCAGAGAGCAGCAGTAAGAGTTTTGGGGTGTCGTAGATAAAGAAATTGAATGATGTCCCCAGATGGCTTTCCTGGCTCAATCCCAGGAGGGTGTAGGTAATCCAATCTGCAATGGGTTGCAGGTTGTTGTAGGTGATAACCCAGACCAGCGCGAGGGCACCGATGATGAAAAATGTTCGGCGGTTATCACGGGCTGGGGCAAGTTGTGTAAAGTGCATTTCACAATCTCCAATTGAATTTTTATGGACTACTCTGCTGTTTGGTACTGTGCCGCCCATTGGACGATTTGCTGATGGTTGGGAATACGTCCTGCCGAAAGGAGTGTCTCATTCATCACCAGCCCCGGTGTACTCATGATGTTGTAAGCCATGATGTCCATAAAATCGGTGACTTTGATGACTTCGTATTCAATCATGCTGCCTGCCAGCGCATCATTAACTTCCTGTTCGAGCCGTTTACAGTTTGGACAACCAGAACCGAGAATTTTGATCTTGAGCATGAGGTCTAGCCTTTCTTTGTGGTATGTATGTGCGAGTGTCTTCAGACAAGATTCCTTTTCCTGATAACAACTTTTCACGGCGCGACCCACATTCAAACTTCTGAATGTACTTTAACGCCCCAACAGCTTCTTCAGGAGTGCAAAGCATCATAAAAAAACTGTTACATTGATAACCTTCTATATGTTCGTGAGTGTGGTGGATAGGCAATCCACCTGTGCTATTAGTGAGTGGGGCATCGTGCCACCAATACGGGCTGTTGGCTGAGACGTATCACATTTTCGAGGGTGCTTCCAGTCAGTATCTCCTGAATGGCACTGCGCCCTTTCGATCCCAGAACGATTAGCGAGGCATTTTGTTCATCAGCGACCCGGAGCGTTTCACGAACGGGATGTCCGTGTTGGAGCAGGAAGCGAGCCTGCAATCCGAAAAGACGCAGCGAACGACAAAGGTTTTCCAAGCGCATCCTATCCTCTCGATCAAACTCTGCGATTTGTTCCTCTGTCCGGTGATGCAGGGTTCGCTCGTCCTGCACATGCAGTAAGATGACTTCTTGTGTTCCCGCACTTTTCAGATGTTTAACAAGCTGAAAAGCGGCATCGGCATATTCCGAAAAATCAGTGGGGTGCAAGACCCGTTCAAACATCTGCTCACACATCAAGTGACACTCAAGATGCCCTATCTGACGCACGACCTCAGCTTTCTGTATCAAGACCGGTACAGTGGCATGACGAATGACCTCATACGACACACTGCCGAGCAGCAGTTCTGCGCTGAGTGTTTTACCCTGTGCCCCCATGATAATGATGCTGACACGCTCTTCGTCTGCGGTGCGAAGAATCTGCTCCACCGGGGAACCCTGTTTGATGAGAGTGATAACACGAAAGCCCTGTCCTTCTAACGCCATTTGAGCGATGTTTAACTGTTCTTTCGCGCTCCACTCAACACGTTTTAAGTCTTCCTTCTTGGCAGATTCCGTCATCGGTATCGGACTCTCACGGATGACATGCAGCAGGACAATCGTTCCTAACCCTACCCGCTTCAAGTCCTTGAGACAGGCGAAAACTGTATTGGCGTAAGTCGAGAAATCTGTCGGAAAAAGTGCTTTTGCAAACACAAACTTACTCCGTCTGTCTTTCCTCTGCTATCAGCTTTTCCAGAGTGCGTCGAATCAAGGGGATTGAGATTTTTCCCCCACTGCTGCGGATTCCGCATGGTAGCAACAGCCTGTTCGTATTTGCGCTTGGCATCCTGAATGGCGGCGGGACCCATACAGGTTTGTCCGCTGCCCTGCTCTGCCTCTTCAATCGAGCGGCTCCATTCAACGGGCAGTTCAATCAGGCGCAGAGTATGCCCGGTAGGGGCGGTATCGAAGATCACCACATCAAACTGCATGTTGCCATTGGCGGGAGACTCCAGAAAATCGGTAAAACGGTCAAAAGCGGCAACCTCTGCCGTGCACGGACCGCTCATCTGCTCTTCCATCACCGCGACCATTTGCGGTGGAAAGGCAGCACAAAGGGGGGCAAGCGCACGGTCTTTGTATTCTTCAGTGGCTTTATCTGCGTCAATCTCCATTGCCCACAGATTTGATACGCCTTCAATCGGGGTAATCTGATGTCCAATCGGTTGTTCAAACACATCTGCCAGATTGGAAGCCGGATCTGTTGTCACGATCAGGGTGCGTTCGCCCTCATCGGCATAACGAACGGCAGTGGTACATGCCATTGAGGTTTTACCCACACCACCCTTGCCGGAGAAAAAGAGAAATTGTGTCATCGTTCTTAAGCCTTCTTTAGCTCGCCTTGACAACCCGACCCTTCACCAACGTGATGGGCAAAGCCTCCATCTGCTTTTCCTGAACGAGGCGCATCACATCCGGTGTACCGATGAACTTCTGGGGGTGACTGGTCATCTGGTAGCGCTCAATCGAAATACCTTGCCCCTTGAGTGCAAGTATCATTTCGTTGACATCCAGCAGGGTTTGATCCAATGTTGGGCCGCATAACCCAGTGGGCAGCACATCGGCGGGTCGAAAAGTTCAACCTCAGCCCGATGGTTTTGCGGTTTCGGGGGTTCAGTAAAGCTAATCATATTGCTTATAGTGGTTTATCCTGCTATTGCTGACTTTCTAGCTGCTTGGGTGGACATTGAACACTGCCGTATGAACAAAATACACAGCAGTCGCCGGGCTGCGGTTTGAGCAGTGTTTGGCAGCCACTGCACCGATACAAAAACTGACAGGCATCAGTGGGCATGGTTTCTTCTTTGGCGAATCCACAGACAGGACAGGTGATTGTGGATTGTAACTGAATGTTCATCTCAAGATAGTCCTATAAATTGCCCCAGCAACTCACGCATTTGTTGGAGAGTGCTTATATTGGCGCGATGAAAAACCCACACGCGATTTTGCTCGGATTGAATCAAGCCTGCCTCCCGCAGCACTTTTATATGATGCGAAAGCGTGGGTTGGGTCAGGTCAAAATGACGTTCCAGATCGCAGACACACACCTCTCCCCCTCCCTGACTGATGAGGTCAAGCATTTGCAGTCTGACGGGGTGGCTGAGAGCTTTGAAAAGCCCTGCCAATTGGTCTGCCTTCATTTCATCTACGCGAAGCTGCAAATCAGGATTGCAGCGTGGCGAACATGCTTCTAACTCTCTTTCAGGGGCAAATGGTGAAATGGGTTTGTTCATAGAACACAGCCTTTCAGGTACAGCCTCATTATATAGAAGATATTCTATATAGAAAATCTTCTATGTGTCATAAGAATTCCTGACATTTGTCACTGAATTTGATGTGTTCAAGGCAAGGCATTAGCCGTAAGGGATTTACTTCTCAAGGGGACATATTTTATTCGGCGGCCCGTGAGCGCATAACCCCGCTGCCACCATGCCGAACCGCGATAATCTCCGCCAGAATTGCAGCCGCCCTTTCCGCTTCTTGGAATGTTGATCTCTTACATGAGATGGGACAGGCATTAGCAGAAGAGAGCATTGCATTAGGCGTTGATATTATTTTAGGTCCGGGATCAATATCAAGCGATCTCCCCTATGTGGACGCAACTTTGAATATTTTTCCGAAGACCCCCTTCTTGCTGGTGAGATGGCTGCTGCACTCATTAATGGCATCCAGAGCAAAGGGGTTGGGGCATCTCTAAAGCATTTTGCGGTCAACAATCAGGAAACGCGACGCTTTGTGGTAGATGAGCGAACTCTCCATGAGATATATCTTGAAGGCTTTCGGATTGCTATTCAGAAAAGCCATCCTTGGACAATCATGTGTGCCTACAATAGTGTGAATGGAGAGTTCTGTGCAGAAAATGCCTACCTTCTGACTGATATTTTACGCCATCGCTGGGGATTTGAAGGCTTTGTCATGTCGGATTGGGGAGCAGTGCATGATCGGGTTGCTTCTGTAAAAGCAGGGCTTGAACTAGAAATGCCGGGAGCATCACCTGATCGCACACAAGCAGTTATTGAGGCAGTCGAAGCAGGTAAACTTGATGTCACGGTTCTTGATCGTGCAGTTGAGCGCTTGCTAAACATTATATTCCGCGCCCAAGAAACACCCAAAGGGAACACTGTATAGTGGCGTTCAGTTTAATGATGTGTCTCTTTTCCATGCCTTCAGATTACCGCCAACCCTACATTCTCAGCAAGGTCAGGTACTAGCCACAGGCTATACCCTATATCTGCATCAGAAATTCTTGACAACTTTTTCTCGCCTCCCATAATTAAGGGGCAGTCGCGTATATTTTGGTGAAAAGTCAGATGAACGTATTTGTAATGATGCCGTTTCAACCGCAATTCAACATCATGTACAAGCAAGCTATTGCTCCTACCGTACAGGCTAAAGGTATGGAACCCGTCATTCTCGAACCGGTGGTCGGCAACGATCAGGTGCCAGGTCCAATCGACGCCCAGATCATTGATGCCATCAAAATATCGCATTTTTGTATCGCCGATCTCACCGGAAATAACCCCAATGTAATGTATGAAATTGCCTATGCCCATTCATTGGGGAAATTGGTGATCATCATCACCCAGGATTCGACAACCGACGTTCCGTTTGACATTCGCCACCACCGAATCATTCACTACTCTTCTACGGAGGCAGGGTACGAATCCCTACGCGACGATTTGCAGAAATCCATTGATTCCATCCTCAACGCAGGGGGCTCAGAAGTGAAACTATTACGCAGAGCCTTGGTCCCATCCAGTATTGATACAGACGGGGTCAAGTTCGTTGTGGCGGCTAATCCGCTTTCGTACCGGGCTGCCTATCGACGGGGTGGCGGTTGGAAAGGTGGCCCGCTTAGGACTTTATCTGATTATGTCGGAATTCGTGGCTTAATGCAGTCATTTGGTCTGATCTACGGGTTGGAAAGACTGCCTGAGCTGGTTAATCCTGACGATTTTGACGATCAAGTCTATGAGGAACCTCACGAACAGATGAATCTATACACCATTGGCAGCCCCAAGGCGAACCGCTGGACCGGGATGCTGATGCGAGATTTTTTCGACAATCGTGCGCCAAGCTGGGAATTTAAACCTGATCCAGAGAGCGATGAGATCATGAACCCCATGGTCATCGTCCGACACGATGGCGCCCAATACACCCCCCCCGATGCCCATGACATGAACCGCAGGCAGTGGGATTTTGGACTTGTGATCCGAGGTCCGCACCCGAAAAATGCGGGCTGTATGTTTATGATCATGGCTGGACGCAGCGCTCTTGGCACCGAAGCAACCTGTCTGGCGATTACGGCTCCCAGTTGCCTAAGGGTGCTCAATCAACGATTGAATCACCGAGGCATCAACTTAAATAACCATCAACAAGCCTTTTGTGCGGTGGTGAGCGTACAAGCCAAAAAACATACAACGGACCTGAGCAGCTTTACCGTGCATGAGATTTTCACATACTGAACCGCGTAGCGTTCAGAAATCTATCTGATAGGAAAAACTTGAGGAATCGGATAGGCGATGCCTGTCCACTGGGCGGTGCACTCACAAGCCCGGTGGTGCGTGATGTTAGACTTGCTAGTGCAGGCTCAGGGATCAAAAGTTGAATGAATTGAGAAGCGGCTGTGTCTGGAAGTGAGCACACAGGCGGCGTTGCAAGATGGTCGGTGTCAGTTCACCGTCTGGTTCGCAGACACCCCGTTTGGCATGAACCCACCGGGGTTCAATCGGGTTGAGCCAGGGGCTTTTGACCGTCAGCAGGTGCGTGAGCAAGCACAGCCACATCTGCAAGCTGTTGGGTTGTCCAGTGCTGAAGTACAGGAGCACTTCATCTGTGTCGTGTCGCCCCGCGCCAAAACAGGCCACTGCCTTGTCGCTCTCAGCGCGTTTTGGCTCCCGCTGCACCAGACGCAGTTCCTGCCCCGCTTCAGCCCAGCCATGAGCTTGCGGCTGAGCAAAGCGCGAAAACCAGCTTTCATCTTGCTCCACCGGCAGCCAGTCACGCCGCTTTTTTTCACTGTGTAGCGCGGGTCAGGACGGTTGATGAAGTGTTTGACCCGCCGCCAAGCAATGCCCATGGCGGCCAGGGTCGCCCGAATGGTTTCCCCCCTGACCTGCGTTGCGGTGATCCCCTGCTCAAAGCACGCCTGTGCCAGCAAATCCAGCGTCCACAGGCTGGTCTCATACCCCAGGTCGCGCAACTGCTCCCGTGCAGCATCATCCAGTGCCCGTCGATCCGTCGGATTGCCTTTGGCTTTCGGCTTAAGACAACTCAGTCCTTCCCGATCAAAGACATGGATCGCCTGCCGTACCGCCTGTCCCTTTCAGGCTTTGGCGCAGCACCTGGCGTTCTTCATCTGTCAATTCTCTGGCATATATTGGTTTCATCTCTCCATGCTAACTCGATTTTCGCTTTTTACTCAACTGCTTTACTCTGAGCTTGCACTAGGACGAGGTTCGCCTGGTGTAACACTCCCAGATGATGGGACATGGTTGGTTAGGGGATGTCCAACGTCTCATAGAGTTCTGTGACACACATTTCGCGTTCACTCAAGAGCCGCAGGATCCGCTGACGAGTCTCGCTTGCCATCGCTTTGAGAAACTTGTCGAAGTCACAGCAGGCTGCATTACCCATGATGGGTTGCCTTTCACTTACACTCACTTGATCGTCGGTGCATCAATGACCATTGTCTGCAATGCCATCAGTTTGTCGGCATATAGCGGCTCAAACAAAGGCGGACAGTCTTCCAAATGCACTTGGGATGCAACCAGCTTCAAAGCGAAAGTAAAACAGGTTGGCTGTCCACACTGCTGACAGTTCGTTTGCGGCAGAAGCTGATAGACTGCCAGTGGGGTCGGACGCTGGTGGGTTGTATGATCGGGAGTGATTTCATCCCGCCGTTCCCAGGTGCGATTAACCAGAGAGACTAACCCTTCGATCTCCTTAATCGCTGCATCACGGTCTTCTACGTCGCTTATAGCAATTTTGTCGGCATGAAAAACTACATGATGACCATCTGTTTTCCAGGACACGGCTCCGGCTGCGGAGTTATAGACTGCCCCCCGCAGGGTTGCGTTGAGGTATGGTAAAACAGTGGCAATATCGGTTGTCAAACGGGCAATAGCGGCGAACCGTTCAGCACCGGGAGCGCAAGGCGGGGTGAAAATTTCCAGATCATAGTGTTCAATTAACATTTTCTTATCCTGACATATTAGGGCATCTCCTGAAGTTTACGCTGGACACCCTCTATCGTTTCCCTGGCTGTGCGTGCTGCGTCATAAAACAATTCCATCACTTTTACTTCATCAACCGTTTGCATCGGCGTTAAGGTCTTGATTTCTTCCCATGTCAGATCAGTCTGCAACACCAACTTTGCTGTACCCAGCATGACCTGTGCTGCCACTCGTCGGGCTTGTCTATCAGAAAGCCCGGCATCCATTCCCGCTTTTGTCAACCCTTCAAGCACTGGCACTAAAGATCGCATGGCTGCACCGCTTAAGCCAACACACCAATTCATCTGGTCATCCTGTACCTCAAGGGTCTGCCCCATTATCCCCAGCAAAACCTCTACCAGTTCTCGTGCTTGCCGGGGGATGGTTCGCCCGTAGGCAACAGGATTCATGCCTTCACCGACTATCGAAGGCGCATTGGGCATGACGCGGATCACCGAAACCTCTGCGGGAACCCAGGCTTCAAGTTGTTCAAGTGAAACGGCGGCAGCCAGCGAGATAACGATTTGCCCAGGCTGCAAATGGTCAGCCAGGGTATGCAGAACTGACCGAACACTTTTAGGTGATGTAGCAATGAGCAGAATATCGGCATGAGGAAACGAAGCATTATGTAGATCAGCAGCACAAACACCAAACTCTTTAACAACCGCTTCCATACGGGCAGCATCAACATCAGAGACAAAGATGCTTTCGGGAGGAAAACCGGTTTCGACCAGACGCTTCACCCAGATGCGCCCAATATTACCGACACCAATAACGGCGATGCATTTTTCTTCCAGGACATTCATCTGCGGCTCCTGTCACCTACTTAAGGTATGATTTCAATCTGTGGTTCCATGACGATTGCTGACTTGACCGAATTGGCCACCAGGCTGTATTTCTGGGCAGATTGCAAAGCCCGGCGAGTACGCGCTTCGACAATAGAGGGTTCTTCATCACCGGATGCAATGCGGATCACCGGATGGAAGTGAAGCTGGGTGAAGATTTCGGTTCGGTCAAGTTCGATGAGCTTCGTGCCTTCCGCATAACATTCATAGGAAATCAGCTTCAGCTTGAAACGCTCGGCTGCCCAGATGAACATCAGCATGATGCAGGTATTGGCTGCTGCGACAAAAGCATCTTCCGGTGTAAAGACGCCGGCATGTCCCTGGGCATCCGGCGGCGCGGAGAAATCCATTTCCGGTCCGTTGCCCATCACAAGATGCCCCCAGTGTTCACCTTTCCATGACACGCTTGTGTGATAGGTCGCTGTGCGGCTCATCGGGCTGCCTCCTGCTGGTTGCAGAAAAGCTCATATTCGTGCAGGAGCGCGACACGGTAGGCAGCTTCCTCTTCGGCAGGAACCTGATTATAGATTTTGACGATTTCCAATATCTCATCGGCAGTTTTATCATCAGGCGGCTTTGCCGTTTGACTGCACTGCTGGAAAATGAGAGGAAGCGCGACTAAGGTAACTCGTCCGCCGTTGACCATCACCTCCTGAGAGGGGATAGTACCACCACACAAACAGCCTGCCTGTGTTGTTTTCGGCGTTTCAACTACCTCCATTGACTCAATAAATGTGCCAGTGCGTCGGCTCCAGTGTTTATGCAGGAGTTCGTCCACCCATTCCGCGATCCGGTTCGCGGTGATCTCAACCGCCTTCTGTCCACTTTCATCTAATCGCCGTGCGCTGCCGGACAGCTTGAGACCCTGATCGGTTATGAGTTCTTCGACCACAAGGCTGGCAGCGGGTTTGCTCGAATACATTTCGGTGGCACGCGCCGCACAACGTTTGTCGCAGCCATCCACCGCAATCGTTGGATAGAAACGCGCAAAAGCGCGATCCCCTTCACCCCCCGCAAGAAAAAGCGGCAGGCAGATCGTCACAGTATCGCCAGGACGCAGTTCTTCGAGGACTTTCAAAGCCGCCAGCCGCGTTACTGTTCCTGCTGGCAGTTCTTCGCCAGAGCAGGCGACAATCCCGACTTTTTTCTTAGGCAGATCAGGCATGGTGTCCTCCCTGATTGGTATCGGATACGGGAGCATGATTGAAATTATTGATAGTAGCAGCGATTTCTTCCGCCAGAGCGTGCGCCAGCCTTTGCCCCCCTTCATTCAGTTCCACGATCCCCTGCGGTTTGAATTCCTTGTGGCGGCGGTAACAATCCAGAACAGTGAAATCCTGTGCCACAATGCCACCGCTTTCTTTGACCATTTTGGTCGCACAGGCGAGCTTACAGCCATCAATCGTGACCGCCGGACTTTCAGCCACCGCCGCCCGCGCCTCTTCATCGCCCAGCACCAGCAGCGAAAGCGCAATCAGCCGGGTCTCTTCAGGAAGAAGGTCTTCCGTAACTTCATAAGCCGCTTCACGGGTGACAGTTCCGTAAGACTTGCCGATGCCGCTGCATGGCACAATGACGACTTTGCCTTTTGGATCGGTCATTGTTTCTTCATCTCCTCTTCTGCCTGCCCCTTCATCAGGGTTAAGTAGGCTTGGGCATCAAGTAGTTGAGCCAGGTCTGCTTCCCAATTGGACGGTTCGATGACCGCCAACCAGCCATTACCGTAGGGGTCTTGATTGATAGCCTCCGGGGTCATTTCCATAGCGGGATTGACCTCGATGACCTTACCGGAAACAGGCGAAGTCAGGCTGACGTTAACCTTGATGGTTTCGATAACCGCCACCTCATCACCCGCCGACAGGATCGTGCCTTCTGGCTTGATCTCGACAAATGCCACATCCCCGCTGCGCTGCTGCAAGAAGTCCGACAGCCCCACGCGAACCTGATCGCCCACTTGTCTGACCCATAGTCCTTCCGAGTTGTAGTGGCAGTCGGTAGCGACCCGAAAGATAAATTTATCGACGGTTGTTTCAAGAAAATCGGCCATCTCTTTCTCCTTATCGTGTATGAAAATGCAAGGTGGCATCCCGGAAACCCAGCGCAGCTTCCAGCATGGATTCCGGCAGGGTGGGATGGGCATGGGTTGTCCATGCCAGATCATCGGCGGTGGCACCCATCTGGACTGCTAATGCTCCTTCAGCGATCAGATCGGTCGCGTGTGGGCCCATCAGGTGAACGCCCAAAATGCGCCCGCTGTCTGCCTCACAGACCAGTTTGACAATCCCATCTGTTTCACCCAGAATACGGGCACGCGGATTAGCCGAGAATGGGAATTGTGTTATACGGATGTCTGCACCCTGCTCGCGGGCTTCCCGCTCCGTCAGCCCGACACTGGCAATTTCAGGGCGTGTAAAGATCACATTGGGAACTGAACGATAGTCCACTTTGCGCTGACTACCTGTGACGTTTTCGGCAACCACTCGTCCTTCGACCATCGCTTTGTGCGCCAGCATCATCCCGCCAACAGCATCCCCAATCGCCCATACATTAGGGAGGTTGGTTGCCAGGGTTTCGTCCACAGCAATCGCCAGCCCGTTCAGCTTCAAACCGAGTTCCTTCAGCCCAATTCCCTGGGTATTAGGCAGGCGACCAACGGCGATCAGGACACGATCTGCCTCAATACGTTCTTCTTTAGCTGTATTGGCATAAGTGACGCACAGGGTTTTTCCAATAGATTCAATAACTTGCACCTTTACGTCTGTGTGTATCTTCATGCCACGCCGCCGTAGGAGCAGGGCTAACCGTTTAGCAAGCGCTTCATCGGTTGCATTTGGCAGGAGGGTGGGCATCATTTCAAGGATGGTGACCTGGCTGCCTAATGCTTCATGAATACAGGCAAATTCCAGCCCAATCACGCCTCCACCGATGACAAGCAGCCGAGCAGGGATTTCGGTTATTTCGAGAGCTTCTGTGCTGGTTATCACCCCTGGCAGGTCGCTTCCCGAAATAGGCGGAGGCGCGGTGATAGAACCCGGAGCCAGAATAATGTGCCGGACGGAAATCTCCGAAATATCTCCGGTTGGATGCGTTACTCGCAAAGCATTAGGACGGATGACATAACCACTCCCCCGCACAAGGGTGATACTCCACTGCTTCAGCAGCTGCTCGACACCGTTTACTAAGGTATCTACCGTGGTTCGCTTGTAATCCATCAGAGCAGGTAAATCGGCGGCTGCATGAGTAGTTGTAATGCCAAACGCCTGAGCCTGATTGATTTTCAGCAGCAATTCGGTAGAGGTGGTCAGGACTTTGGTGGGAATACAACCAATGTTCAGGCATGTCCCACCAACGCGATCCTGTTCAACGACGACAACCTGTGCGCCAAGCTGTGCTGCTCGGAGTGCTGCCACATATCCCCCCGGCCCCCCACCGAGAACAGCGAGATCATACTGAGTCATCCTGACACCCTTTAATAGTTCATATTCAGGATTTTGAATACAGTTTATCAATGTTTATGGCTTCCTCTCAGTGTGGGTAGTCACCAATCCTGCATGATTTCTGACATATCGAGTTAGGGACGGCGGATTAGCATTCAACTTTGATGATCTTTTTCACTTGCCAGATGAGGCGAGAGAATGTTAATCTGCATTCAGGAAATTGAATACACCGAGCAGATGATGACAGACTATGACGACTTAACACTCTATTTCAAGGCATTAGCCCATCCTGCCCGCTTGCAGATTCTGGATATGCTGCGGCGGGGTGAGGTGTGCGTGTGTCATATTGAAACCGCGCTGCGGAAGCGACAGCCTTATGTTTCTCAACAGCTTATGCTGCTCCGAGAAGCGGGGCTGGTGGAGAGTCGTAAAGAAGGGTTGCAGGTTTATTATCGGCTGGCAGATACCCGAATCGCTGACATTCTGGAAGCCACCTGTGGGTCATTGAGTCATAGTGAACACAAACCCCTTAAGGACTGTCCCTGTCCTGTCTGTACCGCTGAGTCGGTTAGTGCTTAGGAGGTTATTTAATGATAGAGGTTAAAATCCTGGGTGTTGGCTGCCCGAACTGCCAGAAATTGGAAGCTGAAACTCGTGCCGCTCTGGATTCGCTGAGCATTGAGTATCATCTGACCAAAGTGACAGAATACGCCGATATTATGGCCTACAACGTACTGCAAACGCCGGCCCTGGTTATCAACGAAAAGGTTGTCTCGGCGGGCAGAATCCCCAAAAGCAGTGAGATCATCACCTGGGCGGTTGACTCGCTACCAGAATAGCTAAGTCCAAACCAGTCATGGTATGTATCAAAATTCTCGGCGCGGGCTGCCTTAGATGAAGCGGGTATCCACTGCGAAATTATCGCAGTGACCGATTATGCTGAGATTGCAGCTTTTGGCATCCTGCAACTTCCAGGATTGGTCATCAATGAGCAGGTTGTCACGGCAGGGCGTATTCCAAAGCGGCATCAAATTGTCGAGTGGGTAGAACGTTTTCAGCAGGGAGGTGGGACAACATGAAAAAAGTTATTACGCTGCCTCTGGATGAGACGGAACTGATCGAACTCATGCGAATCCTGATGGATGACGATGCTGAAGGCGCATTGGCTTTTCTGAAGACTCATTTCAAAGGAAAAGCCCGCGAACTTCTGGAAGGCGGCTGAAAGGTGATGATCGAGGTTCCTGGTGCAGGGATCACACAGATACAGGGTAATCTATTCAGGGATCGTCATGTTCCTTGAGGCAATTGCGCTTATCCGAACCATGCCCTGCCTGGCTGAACCGGGCAGGATCATTGTGATGGGAAAACCATCACAAGAACTGACCGATGTACTTCCTTATCTGGCAGTCCTGCCGAATGTCATCAGCTATAACCCGAATACAGCCTCTCTGACCTTCCGCCGCCAACCAGGGTTTATCACCCTGCTTGAGGATCGGGTTTTTATTACTCAAGTGAAAGACATAGAAGAAGGGTTGGAACTGCTTAGTACGCTGGTCGATGCCATCAACGCCACCTGGGACCACCGCCATGAATTGAAGCCGGTGATGGAGCCGCGCCGTACACCTCGCTTGCTGGATGTCTGGTCACTGCTCCCCAAAACCAACTGTCGGCAGTGCGGCGAAGCCACCTGTATGAGCTTTGCGGCGGCTTTACTGCAAAGCAAACGCAAGTTGCAGGACTGTACTCCCCTGATGACGGAAGACACTTTTATAGATCAAAGAACAACTTTGGCAGCACTTCTATGAACCATTGGGTTCATAGTGGGGTTGTCAAAGCAATCGAAATAAACCTTTTATCGAGAGTATAAAATCTTTTGTGTAAATGAAGTGCCGCTATAGGAGTGAAAATCCGTGGACGCTAAGGGCATGAGTACCCGCGACATCACCGATGCCTTATAAGACATGTATGGCATGGAGGTATCCGCCCAAACCATCACGACCATCCCCAACAAGGTCATGCCGCCCGCCGGAGGCGATTTATCCCATCATCTACCTCCTACCAAGCTGCCCGCAAAATGCTGTGGCTGGCACATCAGGACATCGTGAAAAAGTGGACGATGCCCATCCAGAACTGGGCAATGATCCTCAACCAACTCGCCATCCGTTTTGAAGGGCGTTTTCCAACATGAACACTTCTATGCGGCAATTCCGTTTACACAAAATTCTTGACCCTCTCAATGGATGCCATTTTACCGCTTCGTTCCTCAAAAGTTCATAGCCCCCTCGAGCAATCAGGCAGGGACTGCCCCGCCTTTATGTATTTTACTGTGCTGCCCTTGACAAAGGGTTCTCTATGGTTACAATGAAATACAACAATATAGTAATATTTGAATGTTTTTATCGTTTTTGACTCTCTACTTCAGATAGCGTGACGGATGAATCAAGTGGTCCATCGTTTTAAGGCCGAATTTTTCAAGACACTTGCCCACCCTGTTCGGCTGGCGATCCTTGAACACCTGCGCTCCGGCGAAAAAAGTGTCAATGAATTGCAGGTGCTGCTTGGGGCTGACCAATCCACTGTTTCCCAGCAGTTGGCGCGACTGCGTGCTGGCAACCTGGTGGATACCCGTAAAGAAGGGACGACCGTGTACTATATGATACGTGATCCCTTGGTCTTCGATTTAATGGATGTTGCCCGTGAGATATTCAACCGCCAGCTCATCAGCCACCAGGCGTTGCTCCGGCAGGTCAGTGAGGAGGTGCCACTCCCTTAAACGTATCTCTATGGTCTAGGCAGGAAAAAACACCAGTTTACTATCAAGCCAAATAAAAGCCGAAGCTCCGTGACCGGAACACGGGGGAACCATTCGTGGGGTGAATGTCATTTGATGACTAGGGTAGCCTTTCAACCCGAACCCGTCAGCTTACCTCGCAGGCTCATCAGAAAGGCTCACTGTTTCTCTGACAGGTGGTACTCACGCAAATTCGCAGAGTTTTGACCCCGGCGAAGTTGCAGTTGCCCTGAATCGCTGTTCCCCAATTGAATTTGTGGGTTCTTCAGCCGCATCTACCGATGAGGAGTAGATGGGCTGTTTTTGTTTATGGAGGCAGATCGAATGAACAGGCGCAAGCATCAGCAGCAGGTATCCGAATCACCCCTTACATCGGGCGGCATCCTTACGGTGGGATTGGACATCGGCTACGGTGTCACCAAAGTCGTGACGGATCAGACCGCAATTGCTTTTCCGTCGGTAGCGGGTCATGCCCGTGAAATCAAGTTTCAGCAGGAGGCGCTGGCAGCCAAATATCCCGGCGACCAGTTGACCGATGAAGACGGTTCGACCTGGTTTGTCGGCGATCTGGCGTTGGCACAGCTTCCGCCCGGTGAATTACTCCGACTGCGTGGGCGTACCGCCAACGAAAAGACGATGGGCAACACCTTCCGTCTCCGGTTGGCGAAAGCGGCGATTGGCAAACTGGCACAGGGGGTGTCGGGGCGGGATGTCATCCATCTGCGGTTGTGCAGCGGATTGCCGGTAGACCACATGCGCGATGCTGGTGGACTCAAGCAGGCACTGACGGGGCAGCATCTCATCAAGACCGATGCCAGTGAAGTCATCGCCAATGTGACCGAAGTGATGGTCATGCCGCAGCCCTACGGCAGCGCGTATGCCATGATGCTCACCGAGCAGGGCGAAATCAATGTTTATCACACCTACATGCGAACCGGTGTCGTGGATGTTGGCACATACACCGTAGACATCATTTTGGATGACGATGGGGACTTCGTGGACGCAGAAAGCGGCAGTGTGGAGAGTGGAGTCTACACCGCGCAGGAACGGATCGCCGCCATGCTGGAACGGGATTACCGCGAGAAGATGCCCCACCGGATTGTCGAGCAGGTCTTGCGAACGGGCATTTTCACCGCCAGCGGCAAGCCAGTGGATTACAGCCATGAAGTTGAGGAGGCACTCGCCCCGCTCCGCAGCGCGACCCTGAATCTGCTGTCCGAGAAGTGGCAGCGCGGCACAACCGTCGATGTGATCTACCTCTCTGGCGGTGGCGCGGAACTGGTGTATGAGCAGGTGGTCGAAGCCTACCCACAGACCAAACTGGTGCCGGATGCACAGATGGCGAACGCCCGAGGCTACCTGCACTACGCCCATTTCGCCGCCCGCAAGTGAGCAGTTCGGTATCGAGGCGGGTCTTACTGGTCAGCCCAACGGGTGATACGGGTAAGACCCACTCAAAGGAGAGACAAGCATGGCAAAGCGCAAAACAAGCAAACGCCGCTACCGGATGATTACGTTCAAAGTGTTCGAGGACACTGACAGCGACATCCTGGACTGGTGGGAAGGGATTGATGAAGGCGAGCGCAGCGATGCGTTACGTGATCTGATCCGGGGGTATCTGGGCAAGCAGCCACGCCGCAACAAACTGCTGACCATCCCCGAACTGCTAGAGGTACGGCAGGACACTTTATGGATACGGGATGCGTTGAACGAGATGCCCGGCTATCTGGAACGGCTGGTGCAGCATGTGACCGCCAACGGTGCAGCCCAGATTGCGATGCTTCCGACAGCCAGCTCACCCGCCAATGGCGATGTCCTACCAGCGGCTGAACCTGCTCTGTCAGACAACGACAGTGACCGCCGGGCGCGGCGGATGAAACGTTCCCAGTGGTAAGGAGGAGACAGATGGAGCAATTCATCCAACTATGTAGGACAGCCCAGCCAAAAGCGGCGCATGGCTGTGCCATGCACGTCGCAGCGTCGAGGCGCTGCGACTTCGCGCGGCGGGGATGGGGAGTAGGTATCCAAATTGACCTTCTCCCCGCCGCAAGCGAGCTAAATCCGCTCGCCACTCATGCGCCGTGGGGGCTGATGCAGCGGCTGTCGCCCCTGCATGAGTGCGGCGGTGCAGAGATGCCGCCGTACTCGTGGACGCGGTGTGACGCGCCCACCGAACGCACCCGTAACCGGGATGCGTTCAAAATCCGCATCACGCTCGTTCAGCCGATTTTGGTTCCTATGTGTGCTTTACAGCCGAATGGGAACGGATGCAAGACAGGAGAAGCGTAAAGATGAACCATCGTCAGACAGTCACCGAAATCAGCAAACGCCTGCCGCGCCTGAAACGGCGCGACGTGGCAGAGGTGCTGGAAGTCATGGCGGAACTGTGGCTCGACCAACTGGCACAGCCCGGTCAGACAGTCACCGTCGCCGATCTGGGCAAACTGGCCGTCGAGGTACAGACCTTTCGCAGCGGTGGCGCAGTCGGACAGCGAACCGTCAATCGAGTGTATGTGCGTTTCCGCCCAACCGAAAAATTCCGTCAGTTCGTGTTGAATGCCCATATGAAGGAAGGAACGTCGGAGTGAAGAAGAAACCCAATCCGTACAGCGAACGGATGACCGTGAATCTAACCCCCGACCAGATGCGGCGGCTGGAAGAACTGCGGAATGTCCGCAGCCGTGTTGGGAACTTCGTCAGTAAAAACGATCTGCTGCGTGATGCGGTGAACTTGTATTTGGCATCACAGGAGGATTTACCGGGGTCGCGCCGGGCAATCGCTAAAGGTGTCGAATCAAAGGTAGACGCACTGGATACCAAAGTCGAAGCGCTGACCACCATGCTGCAAGGCTTCATTGAGCGGGTGACGCGCAAACGCGAGGGATAGCTGGGATGGACAGAAAGCAGATGTGCGTTGCCAATGTGCAGTACAAGAAACCTTCTGACGACGGCGCGAAGCAGTCGAAGAATCTGCTGCGTTATCTGACTTATCGCGAAAGTCGGGATGAAGCAGCGCGGCATGTCGCCGGGCGTGAGAGGTGGGTCAATCATGGGATGGGCGATTCAGTAGCCGAAATCGCGCAGTGCTGCGACGACCTGAAAAGTGAGCATGTGTTGACCTTCAGCCTCGTTTGCAATCCTAATCCCGACCTGATGGCGATGATCGCGCCGGAAGACCGGGAACAGTTTGTCCGCGAGTTGACCGAACGCATGGTCAACGGGTTCTTTGATGAGCGCGGGTTGGATACCGGGGTGGAATTTTCTTACGTTCTGCATCACCGATTGACGGATGACCCGCAGACACCCGGATTACATGACCCGCACACCCATATTGTGCTGCCAGGGACGGTGTATGACGAGGAACACGGGCAGCGCGTGCCGCTGTTTTTCAGCCGCAATCGCAAGGTCAATCACATCGACCTGCTGCACGATGTCACCGAGCGCACGATGGCGGAGCAGATGGAACGCTATGTCGGTCCCGACTGGGAGCAGCGTTATGACGAGTTAACCGCTGTACGTGAGCAGGAACGCGCCATCGCTGAAGCTGAACCACATGGGACAATGCTCGACGACAAAGGCGCAAGCTGGGATGTCTGGTGTGGCACACGGCGAACGGATGAGCAGCAAACCGCCGTTGGCTTTTATCGCTGGTATGCAGCCGCGACTGAGGATGACCCGGATGCCCACCGTCTGGAATTCCGCCCGCTGGTGGGGGGACTCCCGCATGAACAGGCAGCCTTTTTCGCTCAGTCTTTCGCACAGGCGATGAATGGTGAGATGGACAAATTACAGGAACTCGCAGGATTGATTGGCGGGATGAGTGCTGACCAGCGGGAGGTGCTGATCGCGGAAATGGGTGGATATGAGCAGCCAACACGGGACGTATCGCCCGAATTTGAACTTTAGCCGAGAAAGCACACAGGGGAGAAGAGCGCCAGCCGTCGCCAAACGAAGCGCTCCAAACCCCTGTGTACCAACCTAAAAGGAATATCACGAGTATGACACAGAACGACGTTGTGGACAAGACGGACACATTCGACGCGCCTAGAGACGGACGACGCGAATTCCTGAATGCACTCTATACAGGCAGTTCCGACGATCTCTACCTCGAACTGCGCTGTATCCATCCGACCACCGGGGAGGCGCGTTCGCTGTGGGGACGGATGGGCAAGAAGACCGAATTGGCAGCCGCGCTCAAGCAGGCGGAGGCATTAAATCGTGAGGGCTTCGGTATGTACTTCGCCCCCTGCTTGCGGAAGACCAAACAGGGCAAAGCGGCATCCGCCGCACTCGTTCCGGCGCTATGGGTCGATATGGACTGTGACGGGGATGCCCACCAGCGCAATGAGGAATTGCAGAAACTCCGAGACTTTGACCCCGCGCCATCCTTCATTCTCGACAGTGGGGGCGGCTGGCATGGCTATTGGTTGCTGAATCAGCCGTTCCAGCTTCAGCAGGATACTGACCGCCAGAAAATCGCTGGCATTCTGCGTGGTCTGTTCGCGGCATTAGGCGGCGATCCCGAATACGTGAAAACCGTTGCGGGTATCATGCGCCTGCCCGATTCGGTGAATACCAAACCCGAACGCGGCGGCGTTGTAGTCACTGTGGTCGAGAGCTACCCGGAACGGCGTTATCCGTTGGAGACCTTCGCCTGGCTGGAGAGCCAGTCGCAACAATCGAGCTATGACGGGTTGAAGGTGGTGACGCTGAATGGGAACGGACACCACCCACTGCCGCCGCGCACTGAAAGCTATCTGGCATCTGGCGCGACAGACGGCTCTCGCAACATTGAACTGTTCGCGGCGGCCTGCCAACTGCGCGATGCGGGCTACAGCCAAACGGATGCGGAACGCGAACTCATCCCGCGCCACCTCGCCAGCGGCAGCAGTGAGCGCGAGGCGCTGGCGACCATCCAGAGTGCCTTCAGCCGCCCGGCACGTGACCCTATCCCTGCGCGGCGAGAGCAGGCACGCCAGCAGGTGAGTCAACTGGTGAGTCAATTCACGGTTGAACAGAAAACTGAACGACCCACCACCGAGCAAATCGTCACCGCTGTCGAAGCCTGCATCCATCTCAATCCAGTGGAGTGGGCGGAAGAACGCCAGCGCCTCAAAGCTGTGTGCGGCGACGGCTTGAAAATCGGGGATATTGACCGCTTATATAAGGAAAGGAAACGTGCCAGCTTCCACCAGCGAGAGCAGGAGCATCTCGATGCCGAGAGCTACCTGCTGCGGGACGGAAAGATCATCTATCGCAAGGAAACCTATCGCGGCACGCTGGAAAAGACGGTGGTGGACTGGACAGCCGCCGCGCTCTACCAGACTTGCCAGGTCGATGATGACGGCAAAGAAGCGCACACCACCGCGCTGGAACTCCGACGCGGTGATTTCGTGAAAAAGCTCGATGTGCCGGGGGATGTGTTTGTTGATGATGTGGCGCTGCGCCGCTTCATCGGGGCGAATGCCGGATCACAGTACGTCGTGCGAGCGGGGATGTCAAAACATCTGGTTCCGGCGATTGTGCAGTTATCGGGCGAGTTTCCCACGCACCGCCATTACAACTTTATGGGCTGGATGGAATTGGATGGCAGATGGGTGTACGTTTCACCGCAGGACTGCATTACAGCAAAGGGCAAGTTGAGCGAACCGCCATCGGTTGAACTCGACCACCGGTTACGTGATTATGGCTTGCAGGCGACAGGGTGGAACGAAAGCCTCGCGGCGTTCGATGCAGTGACGAAGGTATTGCCGCCCAAACTGGTATCGTCGCTGATTGCTTTCGCACTGCTACCTATGCTTCAGCGCTTCTTTCCGGCAGCCGCACCGCGACCTGCGGTGCATCTGGTCGGCACATCCGGCAGCGGCAAATCGGAGATTGCTTCGCTCCTGAGCAGCTTCTACGGGCAGTTCAGCCGCGACACACCACCCGCACAGTGGGGTGATACCATCAACACGGTTGAAACATTGGGGTATCCACTCGCAGACAGCCTGTTCTGGGTGGACGATTACAAGAGCATCTACGCCGACGAGAAGACCTTCACCCGTTTCTTGCAGTCCTACTCACGCGGGATGGGACGGGGACGCTTAACCCGTGAAGCGAAGGTGCGGCACGAAAAACCCTGTCGTGGGTTGATCCTGTCAACGGGTGAAACGACCATCGAAGGGGAGATGTCGGTGGTAGCGCGAATGCTGGTGCTGGAAATCCCGCCCTGGGAGAAGCGCGATCCGGGTGGACAGGCACTGGCACTGGCAGAGCGCATACGCGAACACCTGCCGGGTTTCACCGCTCACTTTGCCTCATGGATAGCAAAGCAGCTTGAGCAGGGCGATTTGAAAACCGACATCGCCAACCGCTTCAGCAGCAACATGCGCGGCTACCGCGAGAAGCTCGCCGCTGAAGTCGGCGGACAGTCCAACACCGGGCGTGTCATCCAGAACTGGTCGGTACTGGTGACGGTCTACCAGATGCTTTCCCGTTTTCTTGCTGAGATGGACGCGGATTATCTACTACCCGCGTGGAAAGATGCCATTGTGGAAAGCGTTCGCACACTGCGCCAGGAACGCGCCAGTGAGGTTTTCCTCGATATTCTGGGGCAGCTTATTGCTGGTGGACAGGCAGTGCTTGACGACGACATGAAGAACCCGCGTGAGTATCCGCCGGGTGTGACCGTTATCGGCTACAAAGACGAGAGATTTGTGTATCTGCTGCCAGAGATTGCTCATCGGGAAGTCAACCGGGTACAGCCACTGCGCTTCACCGTAACCGCCATCGGAATGCAGTTACGCGAAGACGGCATTCTGATCCCCGGACCGAATAATCTCAGCACGCAGAAGCGCGTCCGGGGCAGCCGGGTGCGATTCTGGCAGTTGACCTCCGAATCCTTTGTTGAGACAGTTGAGCCACCTGAGACGGACAGCAGATAACCCGCAAAAGTGACAGCATGAGTGCCTGTAAACAGGGTGAGACAGTTGAGACTCTTGAGACTCTTTGATACTGAAGAGTCTCTTTCTTTAGTATGTCCATCAACTCATTGTTTTGCTCTCCAAGGACAGATGGATGGGAAATCAGGTTGCCCCATACCACTACCTCGCCTATAGTTGTAACAGGGATTACCTTTAGTTCAGTTTCTTTGAAAATTTGCCGATAGATGGCTTAACACAAAATGAGCGAAACAGTTCTTGTTGCAACGCTCGGTTCTGAACCGCAAGTTGTTACTCTTACCCTGGATGTATTGTTAGCCCGGGGAATTTCGGTAAATCGTGTGGTGATTGTTCATACACATCCACAGTTACCGCCCATTAACGATTCCCTGAAAGCACTTCATCAAGTATTCGTAGCTGAACGTCACTACGCAGATATTCTGTATGTGCCCCATCCCCTCACGGATACCCACGAGATTCTGCCTGATGTGACTACGCCACATCAAATTGAGGCTGCTTTCGGCAGCCTTTATGCGCTGCTCAAACATCATAAAGCGGCAGGCAACATCATACACCTCTGTATAGCAGGTGGTAGAAAAACGATGACGATCTTTGCCTTAGCAGTCGCGCAGGCAATCCTAACAACTCAGGATGCAGTGTGGCATCTTGTCAGCTCATCAGATCTAATTCAGTCTAGGGCAATGCATACTAACGATCCAGCGGACGTCCAGCTTGTTCCAGTCCCGTTTGTAAATTTGAGTGCTGAAGGCAGTGCATCCCCACAAAAGTTCTTGCAAACCCTTACGGCTGCCGAACGGGAGATTGTCGAGCTTTTAGTGCGTGAGGGGTTATCTAATGCGGTGCTGGCACAGCGACTGAGTAAAAGTCCCAAAACAATAGCCAATCAACTGACAGGGGTTTATCTCAAACTCCAGCAGTATTTCGGATTATCTCAACCTCCAGACCGGGCAATGCTGCTCGTACTGTTAGGAAAAAGCTCCTAAAATTTTGGGATGATGATCGGATTGGCAGATCGGCTAACCATGAATTAGCATGACTTTTATAGAAAAGAGGAAATTGTTTGCATAATTCACCGCCACTCAATCCACACCTGGCAGCATTATCAGGGCTGCTGCACGACATCGGCAAATTCTGGCAGCGCGCTGAAAAGCGCGGTGTTCATGATGCTTATCGAGGTTTTGATAGAACAGATTATGGTGCCAATGGCGCACATGCAACGTTCAGTGCAGCATTTGTCGAGCAGTTCGTGCCTGCACCATTTCGCCAGATTGGTGCGGCGATACTTTTTCACCATAACCCACAGGATGAACACGCCCGTAGATTAGCACTGGCGGACCGACTCGCAGCAGCAAACGAGCGCCAAAAATCACCGGATCAGCATCCAAAAGCGCTCATTTCTGTTTTCTCAACCATCGGAGCAACACGTACCGAACGGCAGTACGTTCCGCTGCACTCTCTCGAACTCACATCAGCGGCACTTTTTCCCACGAAAGACACTGTCGCGGGAGAAAAGGAATATCAAACACTTTGGAAGGAATTTAGCCATCAGGCGCAGCGGTTAGCCGAGGAAACAGATTTAGCGACATACGTGGAAGCGATACAAGGACTAATGCAGCGGTACTGCTGGTGTATTCCTTCAGCTTACTACGGCAGCGAGCCAGATATTTCTCTGTACGACCACAGTCGTATTACGGCGGCTTTGGCAGCCTGTTTGACCGGCACAGATGATGCGGCAGTGCTGCATCTGTTGGGGAGTTGGGACAAAACCCCAGTAGCGACTTTCATTGAGGGCGACGTATCCGGTATTCAGCGATTCATCTATACTGTTCCCGCAAGCGGTGCGGCGCGGCAGCTTCGAGCAAGATCGCTTTACCTGCAACTGCTGACCGATGCTATCGCTCGTTTCATCTTAAAACAGTTTGATATGCCTCCTACAAACCTGATTTACAGCGGCGGCGGGCGCTTTTATTTACTTCTCCCAGCACACACCGATTTACAACCTGTTCGAGAGCAGCTAGATGAACTGCTGCTCAAACATCACGATGGTGATTTATACCTTGCGCTTGGTCAAACCGAACTGGCCGCCCAAGATTTCATGCCAGAAAGATTTCAACAAAAGTGGGTCGAGGTCGGACAATCCACTGCTCAGAACAAACGCAGGCGGTTCGGACAAATGTCGCCTACCGATATATTTGACCGGGTTTTTGAGCCGCGTGGATATTACGGCAATCATGAATTCAGTAAGCGCCGCGATGACCGTGAAAATCCCGTAGATGAGGAGGACTGGGAGCCTTATTCTGCTTTTGGCTCATCGCTGGATATGTTTGGGCGTACCCTACCAAGAGCGAATTTCATCCTTTTGGGCGAAGTGGAGCCACAGGAACAGGAGCCAGGATCATTCCAAGCAGTCTTGAATGAACTCGGCGCATCTGTGATCTTGCTAGACGATGAGGAACAATGGAAACGTATTGATCGAAGCGGGTCACTTGAACTGGATAGAGCCATTGTAATGGGTATGCAGCAAGCACCCGATGAAGGAACACTGGCGATTGCGCGCCAGCACTTCAACTGCCCGGTTGCTGGTCGTGTCCGTTACACGGTTAATGTTATACCGGAAAAGAGCGACGGTAGTACAGCCGACTTTACAGAATTGCAGCAATCTTCCAAAGGGCTTAAACGCATTGGTGTGCTGCGTATGGATGTGGATGATCTGGGTCGCCTGTTCGCAAGCGGATTTCGCGGGGCAGATGGCAAGTCACGGGCATCTCTGGCGCGTGTAGCGAGTTTGAGCTTTGCCCTGAGCTTGTACTTTGAAGGCTATGTGGGTGAGCTTTGCCGAAAGATGAATGAAAAGTACAGGCAAGAAGACGGAATTGAAGCTGTGTACGCAGTGTATTCAGGCGGCGACGATCTTTTCATTGTCGGCAGATGGGATGTACTTCCTGAACTCGCAGCGCAAATCCGCGAGGATTTTGGAAATTACGCCTGCAATAACCCGGAAGTGCATATCAGTGCTGGTATCACTTTACATGGCGGCAAATATCCTCTCTATCGGGCAGCAGAAGAAGCCAGCGACGCGCTCGACTCGGCAAAGAACTTACCCGGTAAGGATGGTATCTGCTTCCTGGGGCAGCCGCTTAAGTGGAGACAGTGGACAGATATGTTGGTGCTGCGAGATGAATTACTTGAACTGACCGACACGGGTAACGCGAAGCGCAGCGTGATTCAAACTCTGTTACAGCTTCATACCGACTATGAAACGGCACTACAAGAAATACGCAAAACGCGAACAGGTGAGCAGCAGCTCGCTTACGGCCCCTGGCTGTGGCGCAGTGCATATCAGTTTACACGTATTGCCGAACGCTCCGGCGTGGCAAAAGAACGTATTCAAAGGCTGCATGATGGGTTGAAGAAAGATAACTTTAAGGGTATTGCGCTCGCCGGAATCACGGCACGCTGGGTGGATGCCCTAACTCGTAAGGAACGACAAATGGAGGAGGGACGATGAGTACACACAGACCGAATCAACAAAGGCAGGGACAACGCCAGCAGTCCCAACAGCACGGTATCGAACTACCCCCGGATAGTGTTTTAAGCACGATCATTGCAGGCGATCCCGTTGAGAGTGCCAAAGCAACTGATGAGTGGGGGCAAAAAATCGGTACGGCGCTCAAGCAAGACCTCAAAACCGCGCAGATTCGTAACATCTTTGGCAAGGTGCGCCAGATTGAGATGTATTGGGCAGCAACCGAAACTCAGGACAGAACTGCCCAACGTGATCTGATTCTGCTCAAACCCAAATTGCGCTACCAGGCGGAGCGAAAAAACGAGGTAAAAGAGTTGGCAGAATTACTTGCCAAGATGATTGACCAGGTTGATAACCGTGACAAATTCCAGCGTTTTGTCGATTTCTTTGAAGCGATTTTAGCGTATCACAAAGCCGCAGGGGGACAGTAAAAATGGCAGAGAACCAGATTCAACTCTATGGGCGAGTATTCATTGCTGGAATAGTTGTAGCCAGAACCGGTTTGCACATCGGGGGTTCGGGTGGTTCATTTTCGATTGGCGGCAATGATAACCCTGTAATCGTCAATCCCATGACCGGTGAACCGTACATCCCCGGTTCGTCTTTGCGCGGCAAAATGCGTTCGCTGACAGAGAAATACATGGGAGCAGAGTTGTTTGAACACGCGGGCGTGAAACATATACACACCGCCGAGGTGAACAATAGAACAGGGGTGGATGAAAATCGTGCGAGAGTAATATATACCAATTCACCAATTGCCAATATCTATGGCGTTCCAGCACAAGACTTTAATCTGCCCTCCCGTCTCATTGTCCGGGATGTCATGTTGACACCGACCTCCCGTGAACAGCTTTTCAAAGCTCGGACAGATTTACCTTTCACTGAAGTCAAAACCGAGGTGTCTATCGACCGAATCACATCTCAGGCAAATCCACGATCTATCGAGCGTGTACCAGCCGGAGCAGAATTTGGCCCCATGGAAATGGTCTACAGCATCTATGGGTCACAAGATGTAGAGTGGTTCAGCGTGCTGGTAGACGGTATGACCCTGTTGGAGGACGATTATCTCGGTGGGAGCGGGTCGCGGGGCAGCGGCAAGGTCGCATTCAAAGACTTGACGATCACTATCAAGCAAAAAGATGATTACCGCAATCCCCAACCTGTTCAGGGTGGTTATCCGACGTTGGGAAATTTCTCGAACGATTTACCCAACATACTGAACGAGATAAACCAGCTATTGTTCCAGAGTTGATGCAATGACCCTTAAAGCATACAAGTTCATTTTCAAAACTGGACTGCACCCGGGGCGTGAAGGATTAGCCCTGGAATCCAGCGGTGAAACGTTTCCTTCAGATTCGCTCTTTTCGGCAATCGTCTCCGAACTGGCATTTCTTCACCCGAGGTTGGTGCCAGAACTGCTGGCAGAGTTCGACCAGAGCGAACCACCCTTCCGGTTGTCGTCGCTCTATCCGATTATCGGTGATTTGCCGCTGTTTCCGATGCCACGTCTGCAACTGAAATATACAGCAAGGGATGGACAGCATTCTGTCAAACTGTTCAAGAAGCTGGCTTATGTTTCGCCCATAATCCTTCACGGTATTCTCGCCAATGAAAGCGTCGATGCTTGGTTGCCCGGCGAAGCAAAACCAGAAATGAGTCGAGGGCGTTTTCTGCAAGGTGGAGCGGTGTGGATCGACGTAGATGAAACCGCTCAACTTCCCGATGGATTCCAAAACCTATCCATCAGCCAACTGAAGGATGCTAAATTCTGGAGCGTTGGTACGGTCCCTCGCGTCACTATTGATCGGATTACAAACCAGAGCAATATCTATCAGGTAGGACGGACTTTCTTTGCATCCGAATGCGGATTATGGCTCCTGGCGGATATTCGTCACTATGAAGACAGATTTGACGAAGTGCTGAATCATCTGGGGGATACAGGAATCGGTGGAGAACGCTCGGCAGGATATGGAAGTTTTGAATTGTATTCAATCCCTGTGCCGAAAATACCCTCTCTGAACAATAGCCCACAGGCAATGACGCTCTCGCGCTACAACCCAACACTAAGAGAATTGGAGCAGGGCGTACTTGGTGAGGGTGCATCCTACGAGATGATTGACGTAGGCGGATGGTTAAGCGCCATCGGTGCTGCGGGACAGCGGCGTAAACGGGTTCGCTTTATCGAGGTGGGATCGATATTAGACTTACGACAAAATCCCAGTGTTACAGGACGTTTGGTTGATGTGCGCCCGCCAGATAATGTGCCGGGTACACCTCGTCATCCTGTCATACGCAGCGGGATTGCTCTGCTGGTTGGCGCAGGGAAGAGAGGGGATCAATGACAGCGAAACTGCATAGCAAATTTCGATTAACTGTAACAACGCTCACACCCCTGCATATCGGCACGGGAAATACCTTACTGCGCGACTTCGATTACGTCACCCATGATGGAAAAACATGGGTCATTAACGAAGATGCGCTGGCAGATTTACTGGCGGATGACGAAGACAATCTGACAAAGATGGCAGCCGGACGACCTGCGAGTGAACTGCTCAAATCGGAGGATTTTCATGCCGATAGCCCTTTGTTCTGTTATGTGCTGCCTGGCGAACCGCGCTCACCGAATCCCGGTTCCGTGTTGCAAGAACAGATTAAAGACCCCTGGGATCGCCCTTATATCCCCGGCTCATCACTGAAAGGCGCACTGCGAACGGCACTGTTTTATGCTGGATATGGAGGGCGTAATCTACAATTCAGAGTTGCGCCATCAAATGATCGCATAAACGTCAAATATGTTGCTCAACCTCTCGAACGTGACGTGTTCGCAAATAATGTAAGCCCTGGCAAAGCGCCTAATCACGATCTCCTGCGTGCTTTGCAAATCGGTGACAGCATCCCAGACGAGCAAAGGCGACTACGAATCGTGAACGTCACGGTAAGCAAAAATAGTCAGCCGAGTGGTTCACCGATTGAATTAGAGGCGATACCATCAGATATCTCGTTCGAGATGTCCCTGGCGCTTGATGGATACTTGCTCAGTAATCAAATACGTCGAGAAGTGGGTTATGTCGATGACCAGATAGGATGGATACAGGGTTTGCCGCAAATAGTGAATTCTTGGACACAGGATAGGCTCAACATTGAAAGCCAAACGAACAGATCGTCCAATTGGACAAACGCATTCGAGCAAATTAAACCAATTGTTGACCGGTTTGTAGCAGATCGGACATCCCGTGAATTCATCGTTCAACTCGGTTGGGGTGGGGGTTGGGACAGCAAAACACTCGGCAAGCGTCTGACTGATAATAAAACAGAATTCTCTAAGCTGGTGAATGACAGCCGCTACAAAATGTTGCGTAAAGGGAAGTTTGTAGTTGGTGATGTGTACCCCAAAACGCGGCGAGCAATTGTAACCCGCAAAATGCAGCCCATTAGTCTGTTGGGCTGGGTATGGGTTCGGATGGAGACGATGGCATGAGTAAAGCAGTGCTGCTGGCAAACGTTGGTAACAGCGATGTGATACTTACAGACAAGTCCCTGCTGCCTGATAAAGGGGATGCCTATCGTTGGCGCTCACGCGAGTTAGGTGAGGAGATCCGCGATAACTTCAAAAAGTATGCCAACTCAATCCAGTTACCATTGCTAGAGACAACCCTCAAATGGATAGCCCAACATGCGGACTGCGAAGTCAAAGATGTTCACTTGTTTCTTTTCGCTTCCGATCAAGACCAACGGTTAACGCCCGAAAACGAGTGGCAAAAGGATACGGCCCCTTATGCTGAGGTCATCCGTGAGCATTTGAATCGACAGTGGCAAATGCAAAAGAAGCAGGTGCAGATTATCCCGATTGCAGGCAATCCGGCAGACTACACCAATGCTCTTGATTTTCACCAGAAAACACTTGCCGGCATCAGGGGTAGACTTCCTGGTGATGCTCAAGTCTATATGGAAGTATCTGGTGGAACCCCGGCCATGACTGCAATGCTCATCTTGATGGGTGTTGAGGTCTTCGGACAAGATATTATCACGCTTTATATGGATAGAGACAGCGATTTACCGTACCAGATTGGCGTATCTGAGGCGCTGTTTGCTCGCAAGACAAGGGAAATTCTTCGCAACCAGATGAGTTTGTATGCCTATGCTGCGGCCAGACAAACTGTGATGCAAAGTGGACGACTCCTGACTGGTGATGAGAATCGACGAGACTTAATCAGCAAGCTGCTGGGTTATGCTGATCGTCGTCTGGCATTTGACTACAAGCGCGCCCGCGATGAGCTGCAAGGTTCTTACACTGTTGGAGAACATCAGGCACAAATTCGTTATTGGCAGCGTGAACTCGCAGAGCGAAAAGCCTCTCACAATCTCGCCGAACTCATACATAGCGCACAAATTAAGCTCTCTCAAGGCGAGTATGCAGATTTTACGCAGCGGCTTTTCCGCTTTCAGGAGGCGATCTTACGACACATGGCTGAACAAATGGGTATCGAATACGGTAAGGATACTGCCTATCTAAGCGACACTTGGCGTAGTGGGCAATCTGGACTTGATGCCTATCTAAAATCG
The DNA here is from genome assembly GCA_008933735.1 of Anaerolineae bacterium. GTDB lineage: Bacteria > Chloroflexota > Anaerolineae > Aggregatilineales > J027 > SB15. The sequence goes on from WBUL01000011.1 coordinate 44,683, forward strand.
TATCAACGCGGGGCAGATGGCAAAATCCTGCCATCAGGAGCTTCTCCGCTAGAAGTTGACACAAAGCGCTCTTTAAATCGTTACAGCCTCGGCGCAATCGTGGATTATTTCATCCAGCAGTCAGCTTGGGCGCATTGGCAGGGAACCACAGAAAAGATTTTCCGACTTTCCAGCGTAGCTGATCTTAGAAATAAGGGGATTGCCGGGCATGGTTTTGAAGGAATTAGCCGAAAAGATATTGAAGATGCTTATGGGGATAACAATGAGCAATTGATTGCTCACCTGAAGGAGATTTACAATGATGTATTCAATGAAGCCATTGGTGATAACCCATATGACACAATCAATACGCTCATTCTTGATCTGATTGAGGGACAGTTATGAGCGATTTACTCTCAGTAGTTGTAAAGGTTCGAGCGCAGGCGGAAGCTGCTCTTACACCCCATACCGGACGGATGATTTATAGTATTTGGTTGCGCTGGCTCGATGCTCGTGATCCGGTACTGGCAAAGCACTGGCACGATGCTCAAGGTCTGAAGCCTTATACTTGCTCAACCCTTATTTACCCGAATTCAAGAACAATACAGTGCGGTGATGCAGCATGGTTCCGCATCACTACATTGGAAAAAGGTGTTACCAGTATTTTAAGGGATTATCTTGAGCAACCTCCTAATGCAGTTATCATTGGCGAAACCCCGTTTGAAGTATTAAGCATTACCGCCGACTCGCAACATCATACATGGGCAGGTTCAATCGCTTATGAAGATATTGCGGCACCTCATCTGCTAATCGGAGCAAACCCTGACCGTCGCTTGAAAATGGAATTTGCTGCGCCCGTTGTTTTCAATCAAAACGAGATGAATATGCCTTTCCCTTTGCCAGAACTGGTTTTTGGCAGCCTACTGGATAAATGGAATGCCTTCAGCCCCATTTCTATTCGTCAGGATATTCGGGAATTTTGCTATTCGAACTTGGGCATTAGCCACTTCAATCTACGTTCGCAGCGCGTTCAGATGTTGGAGCAAAATCAGCCCATTGGGGGTAGAGGCGATGTTCAGTATGTGGTGACACGGTATGACCGCTACTGGACTAATATTATCCAACTGCTGGCAGATTATGCCTTTTATGCGGGAGTAGGGCGATTTACTGCTTTAGGTCTGGGACAAGCACGTCACATTCCTATGCTGAACCATCAGGCTGCCAAAAAGCAATTCCAAGTCATTGATAGTGAATGATTTACATGAGCCATCGAGCAGTTTTGATGGTTTGCGCGCTAAATAGTTTAGACTTGTCTCAGGCGGCACAGGTGGCACAACTTGAGACATTGATTTCTACTGAATTTACAAAAAATCACCCCCTATCAAAAATGATACTCTGGTTCTCAAGATGGAGTTGAGACAATTGAGCCACTTGAGACTAAGTAGCATCTGCTGATTGTCCCTCAGAGTCTTCAACAAAATGTGTTTTGTCCGATCCATTTCCCATATGTAACGTGTTCATGTTCTGTGCCTTGTTCATCAAACATTAGTTGGGTATTGCTTTGATGACTGAGGTTGAGCAACTTAGCCCGCTAGTGCCCTTAGTGATCTCACCACAAATTGCTCTGACTGTATTCGACAGCTACAGCGCCTCAAAAGTCATTTCCTCGCTTGGCAACATTATCCTCCTCGCACTACCGCCGCGCGGCGATCTTACAGCGCGGGTTTCCTCCCTAACAAACACCAGCGGGCAGGTACGCTAATCCCACCCTTCGGGCGGGACTACCGAACCACCCGCCTTGAAAAACGCCTAAAAACACTTGGGCGTTTTTCATGTTTGCCAGGTTCCCCCCTCTGCGCTGTTCCCGCATGGTCGAGCGGTAGCGCTCAACGTGCTGGCGTTCCAGCGTGTTTGAGGAGGGGTAGTCCCCATGATTGACAACGATGTTCGTTCCAGTATCCGGGCCAAAATTCGTCCGTTTCCGCGTGTTGCGACCTACCCGACTACATGGGCAGGTTCGCTGACTTTCCAGCAGCTTTACGATGATCTGGCGCATTATGTGACCAACGTTATGAAAGGGAAAGGCATCCACCGCACTAACTACTTGCCCGACTGCATCCAGTATGGGTTCATGGCACTGTGGCTTGAACTTTCAGCAAACAAAGACTTTCTCACCGACAAAACCCGCCAGCAGGCGGTGTTTTTTATTCTGGCACGGTGCAAGATTTCCACCCTGCGTTACTACGACGACAAATACGACAGCCTTGAGGCATTGATGAGCTATGACTGGCGCAGCAATTGGGATGAACACACCATCACCGGATTTACAGCACCGAGCGGCTGGTGGAACTCGGTGGAGCAGTGGGCAACCTGGGCAACCGACATCGACGTCCGCATTGATGTTGAGCAAATCATGCGGAAACTGGCGGAGAAGTATGCCGACTCGTTCAAGCACTTGGTCGCGCTGTATGCCGTCACAACGCAAGTGACGCGCAAAGACGCGGCAGCGCTAGCAGGTGTGACACCCTGGAACTGGCACAAGACCTATGAAGAACCGATACTTCAAGAGGTTCGCTACGAATTCGCGCAGGTGTTTCTGGAACGTCACAACTACTCGCTGCCAGAGCAGCAGCCTACCGAGAACCGGAACAACGGACAGTTCACCTCGCCTTATCAGAACTGGCGCGAGCAGTATCAGCAAGGACATACTGAGCCAGCCGAGGCGCTGCTGGAGCAGTATCAGCACACCGTCTGCATCGCCGGGGCGATCCGGGCGCAAATTGACGCCAAGACCTATCGCCAGGCAGCGCTGGACATCGGACGTAATCCGAGAACATTCCCAAAGTACATGAAGCGTGCGGCGAGGATGCTGTCAGCCGCGTATGCATGATCTCAACCGTCCTGGCTGTGACGTTAAACCAGCTATTTTATTTTTACTGTTCGAAAAGTCTTCATATTTTTTATCGGTTGAAGCCGGAATATATCTTATTTCTACTCGCTCGCCGAGGCTAGTTTAGCCTTCTTCAGCATCCTTCAAACGATCCATTAGCTGACTGTATATCTCTTGTGATGGGGAATATAAACCGGTCTTACCGGGAGCGAGGAGAGGGCTTTTAAAGCGAAGTGGCGAGGATAACACCCAGGCATAGAAGCCTGGGAAAAATTGCCCAAAATCTAGGTGTTGTTGACGCCATTTCTCCCATCTTTCTTCCGTCATCTCGACAATAAGCTCAAGTGTAACCACACCAATATAACCACCCCTAAACAATGTTGAAAAGCTGAAAGCCTTATCTAATTCTGGAGACTCATGTAATCCAGTGTGCAGCCAAAGTTGACCACGGTAAGTACGCTTCCATGTCCTCAACTCTATTGTCTTGCGACCTGAGATGATGAGTTCAGCCCATGGTTGTTGAATCGATATTGCGAGTACTTCTGTTTTGTCACTCACAATCGAAAAGTCTCCATGTATTCTTTTGCGAAACGGACAAATAAGCTATGCAGATCCTTGAGCGCCATTTGACCTTCTGGATACAATAACTCTCTAGAGACTTCTGGTAGTAGATTGTAGAAACCTGCAATGTTGTCACCTAAATCGAGTATTTCACTTAAGAAACCGTAATAGTCTCGAAAACTTCTTCCTTTCCTCTCATCGTTGCGAACATTTTCGTCTATGGATTTATAATGATAGTTGGTGTCTTGAAGAGCTGTTCGCCGAACAATACACGGAATACAAAGTCCACAGGCTTTGTTATTATCTTTTTCTCCACCTGGAATAGTCGGCGAACGATGAAACCAACAAGTCTCCGTTAGCTGTGCAAGTTGAGCGATTTTGTCGTGACCTATTTGTCGCGCTGCATTTTGGTATAGTTCGCGTTTAGTCAGCAAAAGCGCGGGATTTTCGATGTTCCATTCACCTCCACACACATCGCTGAATAACTTCGCGCACTCTGAATGGAGCCGCGGATGAGCGTGGCGTGTCATATACCATGCTTCACCAGGGCTGACTGCGGTTGCGAGTACGCCATTTTCTACTTGAATTACTCGCGTAACACCCCATGACTTTGCAACCAACGCCGCGAGGGTTAGAAAAAAGAACGAACGATAATACGATCTCCTGCCCTTACCTGAGTCAGCGTTTACCCGACGGGTGAATTGAACCAAAGATGAATAATTTAGCCCTTCAACCGCAATTTGTAGTTGCCGCGTCTTCTGTTGTGTATAGAAGGAGACAGGTTGGGTAATCGCATTACTTTCACTAAATATTGCCAGTCCACACGTACTGTCGAGTCCGCCAGAAAAGAGTGCTACCTGATCTATACGCCTCTCATTTGTGGACGTATTACACTCGGACAAAATAGAGACCGAACCGCGTTCCGTACATATTTCCCAAGTGGCACCGCCCATAAATAATAGGATATTTTGAATTTGGTCAATAATCTTTGGGTCGGTAAAAATGTCTGAATTGACGCGGATATTCAATCGATAGTGATTGGCACGATTTCCGCCAGAAAATTTATCTTGCATACGTTCAATCAGATGAATGACAAAAGCTAGGTTTACCAGGTCAGTCAACGCATCAGGGATATTTTCCGGTCCCAGTTTTCCGTTAGTCATTACCAATGACAATTGATCACTCATTAGAGATATTTCTTGTACATCTGATTTATAGCCTTCGATTCTACAACGTACAATTTCAGTCATAGCTAAGTTCCCCGATGGCAGTTAGAAACCAATCTGGAGTTTCTGCAATTTTTGTAAATAGTTTACTGTACCCATCATTAGGATATAGCGACTTATATTTGTCCACTAATTCGTTGGCGACAATTTCACAGGCTTCGGAGATGTACTGCGCTATCTCAGGTGCCGGTCTCGCCAATTCACGTCGAATAATGCGACTCATATAGTACTTCAAGAAATATGCAGATGCGCTTTCGAACATCTTACGATCCATTTTAGATAGAACTTCACTAGCAGTGCCATTCAAATAAAGCTCAATATCATTTCCTAAGGCCGACAATACGAACTCGTCGAGCGTTTCACTTACAGCACTCTGTATACGTATATCGGTGATAGTAAACCGGGCGATAATCGACTTAACCCAAAGTCTTAGAAAACCGGGGGTCTCCAACAAGATATTGTATTTCTGCGAAAATTCGGCTAATGCGCCCGAAGTCAGATCTATTTGAACATTTCGAGAGATGTGGTTCAGCTCAAATAGCCCTTCAAAAGCACCCTGTACAAGTGGCGCTGTGAACATGGAGACAAAGTAGGCTCGTTGATTACTTTTCATGTGAAGGAGAGTACCTACAACATTCTGCTTCACCGTGGATAGGTCGCGCTTATTCTGTACAGGAGCACCATTTTCCCAATGAGAGCCGTAACCATCACTACCGGAGCTGCTGCCGAATCGACCGCCAGTTCTTGAACCGCTACCATTGCGGAATGTAGATCCTGTTCCCATTCACAATGCTCCATTCAGAATTTAACTTTTTGATTGCCATACATCACTTGAAGACTTGAATTGTCGAAGGTTAAGCCAATCGGCAGACCATGGGAAGCTAAGAAACTCCTGCCAGAATTCTCTTTCTGGAGTGGCAGTAAAGCCACGATTCTCCTCTAACGCAGCATAAGCGATTGCTAACCTACCTTGGTCAGATCCCGAGTCGAACGATGGATTCTGGTGAAGCAACCGCAGGTTACTTTCCAGCAGTTTCACCGTTTGCCGTGGTCGACCGTAGTCCTCCAATTTGCGAGCAGCTTTGTTTCGACTATCTACAAGAACGCGAAGCGCCCAACCGTGATTGTTGTAAGTTTCGAGATTTATGGCTATGTTCTTCCACTCGGCATCAAGAGTTTCGTTCCACGGCACAGAACCATTATCTAGCCAAAACAATCTGTTTTCGGCAATAGCCACTAGCATCATATGCCCTCCGCGCCTTGCAGCGCTGATACAACTTTCAAGCCGTTGGGTCACTAATCCCTGCGGCCCTTCTGCTTGGGCAATTTTGGACTGTTCATAGAGAATCTCGGCTAGTAATGCCCACTCATAAATGCTCGTTGCCTCCTCACCCGCTTGATCGAGCAGATATTTTGCTTCTCGCACATTTTCTTCGGTCACCGGAATAAGCTTACGCAAACATTCAGCATAGTTCCGTTTAACGATTGCGCGGTCAAACAGCGCCAGGCAACGGGACCTATCGTCTTCTGCGATTATAGAAGCATACTCCGCTGTGGCTTTTGCTGGGTCTCGCAGAAAGAAATGAATCATACGTGCATGATCCTGTCGAAACAACAGGTACTCCCGACGTAGTTTTCTTTCGAACTCAGGATCTATGCCAAACTCATCGGGATCGTCCTGAGGGCTTGATAAATAGCTCTCGCAAAAATCTATTCCCTCCTGAATGGTCTCAACCGCTTTTTGCTTTGCTTCAGCGTGTCCTCCACTCTTGTGAACCTCTGCCTGCAATCGGTATCTCTTGCAGACATTTAGTTCATCTTGTGGAGCACACCAGTCAAGCCACCACTGTGCTCGTTGCAAGCTCCCGATCTGGAGATATGCCTCCGCTATTCCAAGCTTCGCATCTTCTGAGAATTGAATCGGTGAAATGTAATCGAGGATGTTGACTCTGCCAAAGAAGTCAACGATCTCATGTAGTTTATTTGCTCCAAGGTAGCTGTCAATCAGTGCTCGAGTTTCATTAACAGTTGTGCTCAACCACTTCGGCTCTTGGATTCTTTCAGAGTTAATAAGATGATAAATCATTTCTTCACGGATTTTATCTGTAGTCCTCGCATTGGTCCCCCGACCCAACAATATCTGGATACAGTCTTGATGCGCTTGACTGATTTGATCACTAGGAATTTTCTCGGCAACAAATCCTCGCACAACTTGACGCATATACAAACCGCCGTCAGTCCTTACAAACGCAGGCAGTATTTCATCTAGATACGTGGATAGCTGTGTTGATGATGTTTCCAGATCACTTAGCCGCACATGGTCTTGATCAATTGGGATTTGCATCAAAGACAGTGCCCGCATCAACCTCGGTTCTTTTTCAAGCATGGTATGAAGATCTGCTATTTTTAATGACATATCTAAAGTATCCACTTTCCAATCAGAGCTTGGGGGTAGTGGGTTATCTGCCAACATACAGAACCCAACCTGTGCATGGTTGGTTCGTATCGGATCCCAGAACCAAGAGTATTCTGGGGTTTGTGGGGGTGGATGAGCTACAATTAAGAATAAACCATCTATTGACAATAACCTATTCCAACTTAAAGGGTTCCTCCCCTCCAATCCATCCAAGGGATAAGTTAGATTGCTTACCCTTTGAGGAACACCTCGTAACCTATCTTTAAACTCTTTTGCCCATGATGCAAGTGCTTCTTGCGGATCTTGCCGATTTCCATGGCTCATGTCGACAAACAAAACAAACATTTCACTACGCTGTAGTAATGCGTGAACTAAGGACGGCCAGGTTATCTTGTAGTCTGTGTGAGCAGTTGAAGTAAGAGCAATCCAAATTCGAGGAGTGTTGGCCGCTAACCAGCTATCGCTTATTTTGGTAATGAGTTCTTTCTCTTCCTGTGGTAATTCAATATCTTCAAATCTGAGAAGTTGAAGAGATGCTAACTGTAGATTGAGAATCTCATCGTTTCCAATGCCCCATTCCAAATCATAAACTGGCGTACCAGAACTCCAAACAAGCGGACTGGCCCAGTCAAGACTTGTGGTTGGTTGATCCGTTTTCTCAAGAAGCTCTGCTCGCGCATAGGCTAATGCTCGCTCTAAAGGCAATCCGTGAGCCAAAGATGCAAACACTTGACGTGCTAGGATTATCGCATTGCGATCACGGATAGGCGATTGCATCGCAAGGATCGCATATATTCCAACTTCTGAGAGTTTTTCAACGACATCTGGATAGGACGCAAATCGAAATTGGTCAAGCTCGGATGAGCTTCCGACATCACATGCCCAGAACACAGCATATAGAGGAGATGGGTTCAGGTGAGATCCTTTAATGATTTCGGCAAGCTTCGTCATCGAAAGGATATTACCATCATGCAATTGGACATAAGCTTCATTTCGCTCAACTGAAAAAGCGCCATGACCGCTAAACCAAAATACGTCAGGATTATGCTTTTTTAGCAAATCTCCTAAGTTGTGTTCATCGACATCTTCAAATATCGGCGGTCTCACTCTGTCTCTCGCTGATCCGTGCAATGAATCATACCCTTGGAGTATTTGGCGCTCCTCCTTCTGAATATTTAAGTTAGCAGCATCTCCCTTTGCGACAAGAACAATTAGTGGTTTTTCAAACTTTCTGGCGTGTAAAGTCGTATTCCCTATTGATCGGATAATAGAAACATTTCGCCGATTTGTCGGATCATGTATACCTTCGATCAGTAGTTCCCAGGGTACGGAATATGCATTTCTCGGAAACCCTCTTAACAAAAATGCTTTGTCATTTTCAACACCGCAGATTTGGAACCACTTGCCCAGGAAATCACCTTTCTGCACACGGTCCAAGAATTGGGCATATGCCCTTTCAGATCGGAGAGAAACACCCAGCCCGGCCAAGGATTCAACCGGAATAACCAATTCCCAAACAATGTTTCGTCGGGCAAACTTCCACCCAATTCGGTCTTGTTCCTCTAACCACTCCACATCAATTAACTCAAAATTGGACATTAGCTTATTCCAATAGGCCTTCCTGGTCCAAAACCCATCATGACTGTATGCTGAATCGTTCGACAATCTGCCAAGTATCGGCTTTACCAGGTATCGGGGCGATAGCGCCTAAATCCTTCAACGCTCTAATGGACGCATCGATTTGATTTTCTGATAGCTCTGCCAGTCCAAATTTCCTGCGTTGTTCCTTTATAACTTCCTGCACTCGTTCCTTGGTCGCTATCTGTGGGTTCTTGTGACTACATGCAACAATAAACCCCCAAAAGACACTTGCATCCTGTTCGTTAATATCTCTTGTAATTGATTTCGATAAGGGCATAGCCATGATCAATGCACCGCCAACTAAAATATAGATGTGCGGAGCCGCCATGAAAGCCCCTGCACCTAACAGAGCACGCCCTCCAATTTCGAGAAGAGTAGCTGTCTCATACTTGAAGTTGCGTAATTTGACGCTTTTAGCACCTCCCCTACCACCTTGAGGTGTATTTATATGGCGATCCATGTTGCTTATGTCCGGGAGGGTAGCTTCGTCAACACTCCAGTCCATTGCTTGAAGAGAGAATAGAAAGGTAAGCCGCACAGACGTGGAATCGATCCCAATTTCAGTTGCTATTGCCTGAAGTTTGGCATCATTTTGGTCAGCTAAATCTGAGATGATGTAAATTTCTTGAGTCAAACGACGATCTGCACTGTCATAATCCAAAAACAGATCTTCAATGGCCTCAGCTTGGGAAGCACGTTCTAGATCATTCTGAGCATTGTCAAACTGTGTTATTAGGTTAGAAAAATTTTGGTTAAATTTAGACCAATTCTTCTTCCCAACTATATTTGGCAACTCATTAGCAATGCGCTTCGCAGCCACATAAATGATAACTGAATCCTGGTCGCTCATCGAGTTCACCGTTCTCTCTCATTGACCCATATATGACTGATTATACCCCAGTATAACTTAATAGACATCGCGCATAACGATACTGATCTGTTCGATTAAGTGAGCGCTATTTCCTACAAATATGTGCTTCTGGTCATTTGATTTCATGATTCCTACCAATTTCACCTCTAACCGAAATTTGTAACTTCATGTCTGAACTGTAGGATCAGACAGGTCGCTCGGGTCGGTGTCATAAGGTGTGATTGATGGATTGCGTACCAGGAGTAGCGTTATCACTTGGTCATAGTAATCATTATCTTCCTTAATGGTTGGGTTTGAGGAAACAGGTTTGAAGCCGGATTCGCCGAACTGGGCGAAAACACCACAACTTAATACCAAGCAAGGCATAAATCTGGAAACCACACATCGCTCACTGCTCAAGATTGTTGCGCGGCTGGACGAAAGCGAGTACTGTGAGGCGGAAGGTAATCTCCGCATGGCAGCGACAGTGCAGAGCATGGCAGCCTATGAAAGCTGCAAAACCTTGGTTGAGCAGTTAGGGTTGTCAAAGTGATCCATATGCTGCGGCGAAACGCCCACAAGGAACTGAACAAAGTCTACAGCTGTCCAGCGTGAAACGAACAGTCGTTTTTATTTCCCCGGCTGGTGAGTAGTCGCCAGCCCTATATTTTTTGCGAGCCATCACCCAAGCCAACCGCTCATTTGTGTGATAAACTTCTCTCAAAAAGGTCTCGATATAATGTGGAAGTTTGAATGGCAGTCAATTTAGACAAGCCGCAGCGATGGAAAGCTGACACGCAACTCTCAGTCGATGATTACAATCGCTGGTTTCTGGAATATGCACCGATTACCTACCGTGAGACTCGCGCCCATGCGACAGTCTATGTCGAAGATATATTGCTGCGTACCGATAACCTGCGGCGGCTGACGGGCGATCTCCTGTTTCAACACCCTGACGCGCTGGAGATGCTGCGGATGTCCACCTCACCACCGATTGCGCGAGATCGTCTGGTGGGGCTGGCACAGGTTTCTAAGAGTTTGATTGAGAATATGGAGCGCCGCAAGCGCATCTCGCCCAACCTCACTGAAACAGTGGTGCGTGAGCAGCTTGAGCGGATTACGTCCGTTATCAGCCATCTGATCGATCAAGACATTTTCATCTGGTTTAACGGGGATACTGATCCGACTCTTGAAGAAGTCAGACGTGCGTCAACTGTTGTTGCGGATCGACTGTGCGGGATGCTCACCGATCCCTTGATTCGGAACGCTCAGGAGAAACGCCAGCTTCAGCGCATCACTCTCTGGCTCGAAACACACGGCTATGCCGAATCCGAAGTACGAAATTTGCGGCAAATGCTATCCGGGACGTTTGCCCACCGTGTCAATGTCGCGGCAATGCAGGAGGGGAGTGTTGTCGTCAATATTCCAATTGATACGGTCATCATGCCACGATCAGCAGCCGCTGGTGATCTGCCGCTGCTGGTCGAAGCCAAATCCGCCGGTGATTTCACCAATACCAACAAACGACGCAAAGAAGAAGCGACCAAGATGCGCCAGCTTCGGAATGCGTTCGGGGATCAGGTACGCTTCATCCTATTGTTAGGTGGTTACTTCGACAGCGGTTATCTCGGCTACGAAGCTGCTGAGGGTATTGATTGGGTGTGGGAACATCGGATGGATGATCTGGCGGAGTTTGGACTATGACAATGGATGCTCTGCATCGCCTCGAAGCCCAGCGATTGGAACGGCAAACTGAACTTGATTCAGCGAAGTCGAAAAGCGAGCGCAATCAGCTTGGGCAGTTTGCCACGCCGTCTCTACTCGCCACCTCCATTCTTGAGCAGGCAAAACGGTTCTTGCCCGGCGATAAACCCATTCGTTTTCTCGATCCGGCGATAGGCACAGGGGCATTTTACTCTGCCCTGCTACGGGTGTTTCCAAATGATCAAATTGCGGCGGCAAGAGGCTATGAGATTGACCCGCATTACGGGGAAGCAGCACGGTTGTTATGGCGTGATCGCCGCACTGAAATTGTGATCGGTGATTTCACGCAGGCACCTCCCCCAGAGCGCGATGTTGATAAGTTCAATTTGGTCATCTGCAATCCCCCCTATGTGCGCCACCATCACTTACTCGCGGAAGATAAAAAACGCCTGCAAGCGCAAACAGCACAAATAATTCGTACTGGATTGAGTGGGCTGTCTGGTCTCTACGTGTATTTTCTGGGGATGGCTCATGTCTGGCTTCAGGATGATGGTATTGCCGGGTGGCTCATTCCCAGTGAGTTCATGGACGTGAACTACGGCAGCGCGGTTCGTCAGTATCTCACCTCTCAGGCCACGTTGCTGGATATTCATCGGTTTGATCCCGAAGAAGTACAGTTTGACGATGCCCTGGTATCCTCAGTGATTGTCTGGTTTCGTAAGCAGAAACCCCTTCCCGATCATGAAGTCCGTTTTTCACTGGGCGGCAGCCTCGAACATCCACATCTACGCCAAAGTGTTTCTGTAGAAACGTTGCGCCAAGAACAAAAGTGGACACGCTTTCCGAAGCATCCGGCGCGTGCTGCCAATAATAACGAACTTCGTTTCCGCGATCTGTTCGAGATCAAACGCGGTATCGCCACTGGCGCGAATGACTTCTTCATCGTTGATGCAGAGCGGATACGTCAGTATGAACTGCCCTCCGCATTTCTAACACCTATCCTCCCCAGTCCACGCTACCTCGAAAGCGATGAGGTGCTGGCAGACTCAAACGGCAGTCCGCTGCTCAAACGCCCGTTGTGGCTGCTGAACTGCGATTTGCCAGAAGATGAAGTTGCCAAAAACTATCCGGCGCTGTGGCTTTATTTTCAACTTGGCGCAGCGCAGGGGATTAAGGATGGTTATTTGTGTCGGCATCGCACCGTCTGGTATGCACAGGATAAACGCACACCGTCGCCATTTCTATGCACATACATGGGCAGACCGTCCAATGGTCACACAGCTAATCCGTTTCGATTTATCCTCAATCATTCACAGGCGGTTGCGCCGAATGTCTATCTGAACATCTATCCGAAGCAGATGCTTGCCCAGCCGCTTGCCGACAGACCTGAAATGAAGTACACCATCTGGCACTCGCTGCAAAGCATCGCCGTTGAGAAACTGGTCGATGAAGGCCGCGTCTACGGCGGCGGACTGTACAAACTCGAACCGAAGGAACTGGGCAATCTCCCCGTAGGAGAGCTATTCAACTGGCAGTATGAATTCTTGCCATCTATTCCCCGACAGGTGCCGCTATTCTGATTTTCTATCTCCAAACTGATAAGATGTAAAATTAACGGGCGATTTGCCAAAATTGACGGTCAGATTTGCCAATTTTACACGGGTTAGGCGACCTGACTTTGATAAGCTGACTGCATCGGTAAAACGTGGGCGTACCACACACTGAGCAGTCAGCTTTTCGATTCCCTACCAGAAAGCTGGAATATTTCAGACACCTTCGCAAGATTGCTAACCCGAAACTGGAAAAATGCGGGGGTCGCACAGGGTCAGTGTGATACGCTGGAACTATGAGTAAAACGGAGGAGCGCAACGGATGGAGAAACCCAATATCCCTACCCTACCGGTTCGGCAGGTGACACGCAAAAGAATCTTTGCGATCCGGCTGACGGACAGGGAACGTGCAGAGATCGAGGCACTGGCAAAACAGCTTCGGCTACCCGACTCCTACATGGCGCGGCATTTCATACTGGAAGCGGTGGCGTATCACCGCAAGGCTCAACAAGGAGAGCGGGTTGAAGGCTGAACCCACAACACATGAAGCAACTCCACAACTGAATACCGAGCAGGGCATGAATCTAGAAAGCGTTTATCGCTCACTGCTCAGGATTGTTGCGCGGCTGGACGAAAGTGAGTACACTGAGAGCAATTCGTTGTTGCGCCAGACCACCGAGGTGGTACTCGATGATCTGGCTGACCCCGCGAGTGTTAGTGACACGTCGCAGGGCTAGGAAGCATTGTACAATATGCGCCTTGCTCTTGCCGTATCACTTTCGCGGGAGCAGGGCGTTTTGTTTGGAAAGGAGAAAAGCATTGGCAACCAAATACAAGCGCCCCGAACAGACCCTCGTTGATCCGTACCGGTTTGAACCGCTGCCGGTGGATCGTCCCTGCGCCATTTATTACCGCCAGTCCACCGATGCCCAGATCGGCAACATCAACACGACGCTGCAAACTGTCGATATGTTTGAACATCTGGTTCGTCAGGGCTGGGCGCGAGACAGCATCGAAATGATCGACATGGATGCGGGTGTCAGTGGAACCACCAAACTGGCAGACCGCAAAGGGATGTCAAGGCTGTTGGCACTCATCGAGAGTGGCGAGATCAGCCTGGTCGCCGCGCAGGAAGTAGATCGTTTCTTCCGCGATGTGACCCAAATCCAGACTAACCTGTTCATTGATGCCTGCAAACGCAACAACGTGCGGGTGATGACTCCGCGCATGGTGTATGACTTCAATCACCCGATGATGGGTGCTTACCACATGAAGATTTTCCGTGAGGAAGCGCAGCACGCGGCGGACTTCCTTGAGTATCATATCAAAGGGCGGCTGCACAAGAGCCGCGCCTATCTGCATGAGCAGGGGTTATGGGCAGGGCGAGCCATCATCACCGGGTATATGGTGGACATGCGTCCAAAACTGCCCGATGGCAGCCCCAACCCGAACCACCGCCGTTATGTGCCTTTCGCGCCCTGTGCTGATGCCATCCGGGTTTACTTCGAGTTGTTCAAACGCTTCAATCGCAACATGCAGAAAACCTGGGAATACGCCGAGCAGCACGGTCCATTTCTCCCTGAACCGGAGGAAGTCGCACGCCTCACCCCTGAAGGATTCCGCACCGACATGCGGATGGATTACCGTTCGATGTTTACCGGGCGGATTGTGCCGTCCCTCTCCGGGATCGACAAGCTGCTGACGAACGTGGTTTACATGGGGCACTGGGTGCATCAGGGGGCAATCACCCGTTTCTACAACCATGAACCTATCGTGGATGAAGACCTGTTTATGTTCGCCTTCAATGCGCTGTCACCGCTGGATTTTTATGGCGACCCGAACCCGGCGTATCAGCCCTACCGCACCTACAACCGTCACGATGCCAAAGACCGAACGGAAGCCCCGCCTGTGTACAGTGGTGTCGTGTTCTCAGACGATGTACCGGAATATCCCCACCACCGGATGCACACCGGGTGGAACTGCTATAACAAAGTCTATCAGTATGCGCTGCGGAATAAACGCGGGGCCGTTGTTTTCAGCGTGAAAGCTAGCCGGATGGATTTGAGCATTGATACCCTGCTGCTAGAACGGCTGAAGGCGACCACGATTGATGAAACCGCATGGCAGGCCGCCTTAGCCAGCACCCGTGAAGATGGTCACAGCGAACTGCGCCGGATCGAAAGCGAAATTCGGGGTGCGGAACGTGCCAAGACCGCCATCCTTGAAAACCTCAAGACGTTGCAGCACCCGGAGATGGTGCGTAACCTGGAAGCCAGTTATGCTGCCAATGAGCGTGAGATTGAACGCCTACGCGCGGTACAGATTGACATGAGGCAGGGCAAGCGCCAGCGTGAAGTGCTGGAAGATGCCCGCCCGGTGTTGAACAAAATCATCGCTCGTTGGAAGGATGTCCCCGCAACCAACCGTCGGGAATTGTTCGAGGCACTGGCAGCCTATGCTAAAGTGAAGCAGATGGATGAAGTGCGGCGCGAACTGACAATTTTCTGGCGGGATGGTTCGACTTCTTCGCTGATCTTCCGCTGGGGTGATTTCCGCCAGCACTGGACACAGGCGGAATTGCAGCGGCTGCGCGAGATGGTCGATGCAGGTCGTCCACAGTGGGAAATCCTGAAAGCATTTCCCCACTGGAACTGGCACACCATCACCTGCCGCTACCTGAATCACTTCTCCCCGGATCGTCGGTTTACGCCCTACTACAAGGGTGAGAAGAAGTACCCTTACCGCATCAAGTGGCACGAAACCGAAGAATACCGGGCAGAGCAGCAGGCTCTTAATTTGGCAACGAGTTCTACCTCTTTTCTGAAAGGTGAGTTTTTGTTGTTTAAAGGCACGCCGCACAACCCGTTTTATTGCAGTGTCTGTTGAGACTGTTACATATCAGAGGATAGAACATATGATACGAGTTGGACACCCCCTTCCCAATCTTTTTCAGATCTGGCGTGATGAGTTTCAAGACTACAGCTACCAGATATTTCAGCGTGATCTGCTGGCCGGTGTGACCGTCGCCGCTGTCGCTCTCCCGCTCGCACTGGCGTTTGGGGTCGCGTCCGGCGCCACAGCAGCGGCAGGGCTGGTCACGGCCATCTTGGCCGGATTTATTATCGGCGGGCTGGGGGGAGCAGGCTACCAGATTTCCGGGCCAACTGGCGCGATGTCGGCGGTCCTCATTGTGCTGGCAAGCCGCTATGGCATCGAAGGGGTGTGGACTGCTGGGGTCATCGCAGGAATCCTGATTCTCCTGCTGGGAATCTTCAATCTGGGACAAATTGTCAACTTTATCCCATCTGCGGTGATCGCCGGGTTCACCAGTGGTATTGCTGTCATTATTTTCATCGGCCAAATCGACAATTTACTGGGAGTGGAAACCGAAGCCGCCGAAAATGCGCTGGTAAAGTTGACGCATTATTTCCGTTTTGATTATACCCCTAATCTGGCTTCGGTCGGTTTAAGTGTCGCGGTGATTCTGATCATGGTGTTCTGGCCTAAACATCTGAATGCCCGTTTCCCCGGTTCCCTCCTTGGTCTCATTGCGGCAACGGCAGCGTCTGTGTTACTTGATCTGGAGGTTCCAGTAATCGGCAAAATTCCGCAGACCATTCTCCTGGAGCAGCGGCTGCTGCCTACTCACATTCCGTGGGAACATGTGAGAGAGCTGATCATGCCGGCCTTGTCTATTGCGGCATTGGGCGCGATCGAGAGTCTGTTGTGTGGAACGGTCGCAGGTCGGATGACGGGTGTGAAGATGTCCTCTAACCAGGAGTTGGTGGCCCAGGGGATAGGCAACATCGTGATCCCCTTTTTTGGCGGTGTTCCCGCCACCGCAGCAATTGCTCGAACCAGTGTGGCTATCAAAAGCGGCGGTGTCACGCGAATAATGAGCCTTGTGCATTCGACAACCCTCCTGTTGGCTGTGCTGGTGCTGGCACCTGTTCTCTCGCGTGTGCCGCTGGCCGCGCTCGCTGGCGTCTTGACCGTGACCGCCTGGCGAATGAACGAGTGGGACGAAATTCGAGACATCTTTGGACGACGGTTCAAAAGTGCGATATTTGCCTTCACCAGTACGCTGCTTGCCACCGTAGCCCTGGATCTGACTCAGGCCATCATCCTCGGTGTCGGTCTCTCTGCGGCCATTTTTGTCTTTCAGATCAGTCGAACAAAAGTCATCCTCTCGCCCGTGTCCGCCGAGAAAATGCGGGCTGAAGGCTATGAGATGCAGTATGACGCAGGGCGTATTCTGGTGGTTTACATCATGGGCCCACTGTTTTTCGGCTCGGTTAATACGTTTAAGACCGAACTGGAAAAGATCAATGGGAATGAGGACATCATACTCAGTCTACGCACCGTTCCTTTACTGGATACGACGGGCATCGGGGCGATTGAGGAGCTCATCCATCGGTTTGAAACCGAGGGCAGGCGGGTCTATCTCAGCGGTCTCAGCGAGCCAGTCCGTTCCTACCTGGAACGCGCGGGGGTGATTCAACATCTCGGTGAAAGCCGGATTTTCTGGAGTGCCTATGAAGCGATTATGGCCGCCGATCATTACCGGGCTAAACTCGCCAAAGAGCGCCCCAGCGGGGAATTCCTTCAGGTTGAGCCAGTTCCAGAGGGTGGCGATAGCACCCTTCCTTGAGTTTGGAGGTGGGGGTTCTATTGACGGCAGGTGATCCGAGTAGAACCCTTTCTCTGATTAAAACAGGCGCTGCATGTGGCCTGGTCAATGGTAATTCGTGAAGGTGACGTTGTTGAGCGTGACCGTCCCACCCTCATTGACGACACCTTCTCAACTGTCCAGATTTTGGACTCTGTTGAAAAACTAGGAGAGTGAGGTAAAAAGGGAGAAAAATAGGATGGAAATCGAGTTGGATGTCCCTCGAAGTTCTCTTTAACTCTGTACTGACAAACCGAATGGGCGTCATTTGGGGATTAACCTGCATCATGATTTGATCCAAGCACGACGAAAAGAAGCTGCTACCCATGCTTTCAACCGAGAAATGCAAATCCGCGTGGGCATTGAAAGTGTCATCTCGGAACTGGTACGGGCTTATAGACTGCGGCGAGCGCGATACCGAGGGCAAGCAAAGAATGCGTTGCAGGTTTATTTCATCGGGGCTAACCTAAAGCCGCTCGCCAAAGCCAGCCTTTTATTGGTAGTCTTCGAGCGAATTGGCGTAAAGGCAAAACATTTTCCCTTTTCCAACATCCTAGTTTTTCTACAGAGTCCATCTGGGGGCATTACACCTCGCCTGGCTCCCTTGTGGCGGGGAGCCTTTTTACCACTGACATTTATCATCTGAGTTGTGGACAAGTAATACTATATTTCGCCTGCTAAAACCGTATCCTTTAAACAGGGGGGCGTGTCAGCCCTCATGGGAGGAAGCCGTACTTAGTCTTTTAACCTCATAAAGGAGGTGTCTTTTGTCGAATGGCACTTCTGTCCATCCTGATACCCTCGCCTCGGCACCCACAGGTGCTCCTGGAAGTTTTTTGGATGAAGTTCTTGCCGCCACACCGGGCGATTCGCGCCTGGATATGTGTATTCAGTGTGGCACCTGCGGTGGTTCATGTCCATCGGCCTCGGATATGGATCACACCCCGCGTCAGTTGTTCGCCATGATTCGCGCTGACATGCGCGAAGCGGTTCTTCGCAGCAGCACCCCCTGGTATTGTGTTTCCTGTTACTACTGCACCGTTCGCTGCCCACAGGAAGTTCACATTACGGACGTGATGTATACTCTCAAAAGCATGGCGATCCGCGCCAAACTCTATGATGAAGCTATTGCCCCGGATTTTTCTCAGACATTTATTGACTATATTGAAAACTACGGACGCAGTTTTGAGTTCGGGCTGGCGACCCGCCATAACCTGAAACACCGGCTGCGTCAGGCGCCCTCGATGATCCCAATGGGTCTGGGAATGTTCACCAAGGGGCGCATGGATTTAACGCCGCAGCGCATCGAAGGGATCGACCAACTGCGTTCCATTCTGGCCTGTGCTATAGAATTGGAGGCTGTCGGATGAGCGAGTATCTGTTTTACCCCGGTTGTTCGCTTCAGCGCACCGCCCGCCCCTATCTGGATTCTATTATGGCAATCCAGGGAATTCTGGGGATAGGGCTGGCAGAAATACAGGATTGGAACTGCTGCGGCGCGACTGAATACAGTGCCGTACATCATATTGCGGCCTTTGCGTTGGTCGCCCGAAATCTGGCGCTGGCGGCACGGCAAGCCAACGGGGCACAAACCGTCACGACTGCGTGCAGCGCCTGCTACTTAAATCTTGCGAAAACCGATAGTTACCTGCGCCGCGATTCACAGTTGAATGAGCAGGTGAACAAATCCCTCGAAGCGGGTGGGATGCATTATCAGCCCGGCGAATTAGAAATTCGCCATCTGCTGGACATCATTGTGAACGACGTAGGGCTGGAAAAAGTCAAGAATTCGGTCGTTCGTCCGCTTCAAGGACTGCGAATCGCCCCTTATTATGGCTGCATGATTGCCCGACCAGATCGTGACCACCGATGGGATAATGTCGAACATCCCACTGCCCTTGACCGTCTGATGAAAGTCCTCGGCGCAGAAGTGATTGATTTTCCCCTGAAAACACACTGCTGCGGCGGTCATATGACCCAAATTAACCTGCCCGTCGCTTACGATCTGATCCGGCGGCTGATCCACTCTGCCCACGAATACCGGGCTGACCTGCTGGTGACACTCTGCCCGATGTGCCAGTTGAATCTGGACGCCTATCAGGTGGAGATGAACAAATATTTCCGCACGGACTACCGGGTACCGATTGTATACTTTACCCAGTTGATGGGTCTGGCGTTCGGCCTGGATGCCGATACGCTGGGATTGGGCAAGGAATTTATTGATCCTCGTCCCGCCCTCGCCAAAATCGGTGTAGAAGCGCCGGCAGAAGTCCCTGCCCCCAAAGCCCGCCCCCCAAAGGGCGCCAAAGAAGCCCTGCCGATGCCGCGTATGCCTGCCTATGAGGAGGTGGAAGAATGACGAATGGAAATCACAGACCCCCTCAGGAAAGGGTCGGTGTCTATGTCTGCCACTGCGGGACCAATATCGCGGGCATTATTGATGTCGAAGCGGTCGCCAGGTGGGCAGGCGAACATCTCAAACATCGCGGGGTTGTCGTTGCCCGTGACTATAAATTCATGTGTTCAAGTCTTGGGCAGGAACTCATTGAACAGGACATCCGCGAGCATCAACTGACACGTGTTGTCGTGGCTGCCTGTTCGCCCCATCTGCACGAGCAGACGTTTCGAATCGCCTGTGAGCGAGCTGGATTGAACCCCTATCTGTGTGAACTGGTTTCGATCCGGGAACAGGCCTCGTGGGTGCATACTGACAAGAACGCCGCCACAGAAAAAGCCAAAGCGATCATCTCCGGCGGCGTGGAACGGGTGCTGCATCACGAGCCGCTTGAACCGCTGCATGTCCCGATTGATGCGGCAACGCTGGTGGTTGGGGGCGGCATCGCCGGGATTCAGGCCGCGCTGGAAATCGCTGATGCTGGCTTTCCGGTCTATTTGGTCGAGCGTGAACCGTCCATTGGTGGTCACATGGCGCAGTTTGATAAAACCTTCCCGACGCTCGACTGTGCCGCCTGCATCCTGACCCCGCGGATGGTTTCCGCCGGAACCCATCCGAATATTACCCTGATGACGTGGAGCGAAGTAACCGATGTGAAAGGGTATGTCGGAAACTTCACGGTCACCGTCAGGAAAAAAGCCCGTTACATCAACGAAGATCTGTGCACGGGCTGCGGCATCTGCCAGGACAAATGCCCTAAAAAAGTGCTGGATGAGGTCTTTGAGGCCGGATTGGGGTATCGCAAGGCGGTGTATACACCTTTCCCGCAGGCTGTCCCCAAATATCCGGTGATTGACCGCCCGAACTGTACGTATTTTCTGAAAGGCACCTGCCGCGCCTGCGAAAAATTCTGTCCGACCGATGCGATTGATTTTGAGCAGGAAGACGAATATGTGACCTTAAAAGTTGGGAACATCATCCTGGCGACCGGGTTTGATGTGCTCGATGGGCGGCGGATTGCCCAGTATGGCTATGGGCGGCTGGCGAATGTGTTTACCAGTCTGGAATTTGAGCGTCTGAGCAACGCGGCCGGCCCGACCAATGGTGAAATCGTGCTGCGGGACGGCGTGACCACGCCCAAAACCGTCGGTATTATTCACTGCGCGGGCAGCCGTGACCGGAATTTCAACAACTACTGCTCGGCGATCTGCTGTATGCAGAGTCTCAAGTTCGCCCATCTCGTGAAGGAGCGAACCGGCGCAACCGTCTTCAACTTCTATATCGACATCCGCACCACTGCCAAAGCGTATGATGAATTCTACCAGCGCGTGCTGGAAGAAGGCACGATTTTTGTGCGAGGGCGAGTCGCAGAAGTCACGGATGCCGCCCGTCTGCCGGGTGAGGAAGGCAAACTTATCATCCAGGTGGAAGATACCCTCGCGGGGCGACAGCGCCGTATTCCGGTAGATATGGTCATACTATCGGTGTCCCTTGAACCCCGTCATGATGCCAAAGAGGTCGCCAAGTTGTTTGGCATTTCGTGCAGCAGCGATGGCTGGATTATCGAAAAACATCCCAAACTCGACCCGGTCGCCACCATGACGGAGGGTGTTTTTGTGGCCGGATGTGCCCAGGGGCCCAAGGATATTCCATCCACTGTATCCCAGGGAGCCGCCGCCGCCGCACGGGTGCTGGCACGGATCCAGCAGAAGCAAATCGCGCTCGAACCTGTGCGGGCCAGTGTTGACGAAGACAAGTGTTCCGGCTGCCGTATCTGCAACGGGCTGTGCCCATTCAACGCCATCATTTTCCACGAAGACCGGATGGTCACCGAAGTGAACCCGGCGCTGTGTCAGGGCTGCGGGACGTGTGTCGCTGCCTGCCCGGCTGGGGCGATTAGCGGTACAGGTTTCAGCAACGAGCAGATTCTTTCCCAGATTGAGGGACTGCTTATGCTGAATTTGGAAGCGGTATAGGAGGCTGACATGACAAACACTTTTGAACCGGTCATTATCGGTTTTACCTGCAACTGGTGCAGCTACCGCGCCGCTGATCTCGCTGGCACGGCCAGAGTAAAATATCCGCCCAACATCCGGTTGATCCGGCTGATGTGTTCCGGACGGCTTGACCCGACCTTCGTCTTCAAGGCGCTGTCTTCTGGCGCGGACGGGGTGCTGATTACCGGCTGTCATCCGGGGGAATGCCACTATCTGGAACAGAATTACAAAGCGCTGCGGCGCTACCTGATGCTGCGGCGGGTTCTGGTGCAGATGGGCATCGAACCGGAGCGCATCCGGCTCGTCTGGGCCAGCGCCGCTGAAGGGGTCAAACTGGCGCAGGAAATTGCCAGCTTTACCGAAGAAATCCGGGCGCTTGGCCCCTTAAACTGGAACGGCATCGAGCCAGCAGTAGCACAACCCGAAAAGGAGGTGGCGTATGAAACCTAAATTTGCGATGTACTGGGCGGCCTCCTGCGGCGGGTGTGAAATTGCCGTGTTGAACATCCACGAGAAAATCCTGGATGTTGACGCCAACTTTGAGGTTGTCTTCTGGCCAGTAGCGATGGATGCAAAGATCAAAGACGTGGAAGCCCTGCCGGATGGAGACATCCTGCTCACCCTGTTTAACGGCGGGATTCGCAACGCAGAAAATGAACATATGGCGCATTTGCTTCGCCGGAAATCCAAAATTCTGGTGGCGTTTGGCTCATGCGCGAATGAAGGCTGCATCCCTGGCCTGGCAAATCTGAGTTCACAGGAAGAAATCTTCGACGCGGTTTACGCGGGGGTTTCGACCAACAACCCGCTCCGAGTCCGCCCCCAGTTCAACTGGCAGATTCCCGAAGGCGAACTCCATATCCCTGAGTTCTATCCGGTGCTCCGGACACTCGACCAGGTGGTGAACGTCGATTACTACATCCCCGGCTGTCCGCCAGAATCACATCAGATCGCGGCAGTGATTGACCATGTGATTCAGGTGCTGCAAGGCAAAGCCGAACTGCCGCCGCCAGGCTCCGTGTTGGGCGCGAATGGGACAACTGTATGCGACGAATGCACCCGCCGTCGGAACGTCAAAATGATTAAGAAGTTCCGGCGGATTCAGGAACTTCCGGAGATTGACCCGACTCTCTGCCTGCTGGAGCAGGGGATTCCCTGCAATGGCCCCGCGACCCGCAACGGCTGCGGCGCGTTGTGTCCCAAGGCTGGAGCGCAGTGCATTGGCTGTTATGGGCCAGCAGCAGGGGTCGTTGACTATGGAGCGCGGCTCATTGCCGCATTCGCTTCGGTCATTGACAGCAACGACCCGCAGGAAATTGACCGCATTCTCGACGGACTGCCTGACCCAGCGGGACAGATTTACCGCTTTAATCTGGCAAAGTCCCTGCTGCGGAAAGCGCGGAAGGAGGTCTGAGATGCAGCGGATTACGATTGACCCCATCACTCGGCTGGAGGGGCACGGTAAGATCGAAATTTTCCTGGATGAGGCGGGCAATGTTGCCAACACCTATTTCCAGATCCCCGAACTACGGGGCTTTGAACGCTTCTGTGTGGGCAGACCTGTAGAAGAAATGCCGCTGTTAACGGGGCGAATCTGTGGTGTCTGCCCGGAAGCGCACCATATGGCAGCCGCCAAAGCAGGCGACGCCCTGTACCAGGTTGACCCGCCGCCCACCGCTAAAAAGCTGCGCGAGCTGCTTTACAGCGCTTTTTACGTCACCGACCACACCACCCATTTTTATGCGCTTGGTGGCCCGGATTTTGTGATGGGGCCGGATGCACCGGTTGCCGAACGCAATATCCTCGGTGTAATTCACAAGGTCGGGCTGGAAATTGGCGGCAAGGTCATCCAGGCACGGAAATATGGTCACAACGTCATTGAGATGATTGGCGGGCGCAAGGTTCACCCCTGCACTTCCATTCCCGGTGGGCTGACCAAAGGCATCACTGAAGAACAGCGCCGCGAAATCGAGGAGATGGGGCGCTGGGCAGTCGAATTTGCCCAGTTTAGCCTCCAGTTGTTCGATGATCTGGTGCTGAAAAACCAGGCCTATCTTGAGCTGGTACTGGGCGACATTTACCTGCACCAGACCTACTATATTGGCATGGTAGATGAGCAAAACCGGGTCAATTTCTACGATGGCAAAATCAGTGTGGTTGCACCAAACGGGGAACGCATTGGCAAATATGCGGCCCATGAATACACTGATTGGATTGCCGAGCGCGTTGAACCCTGGACCTACCTCAAATTCCCATACCTGAAAAAGGTCGGGTGGCGAGGATTTGTGGATGGGATGGAATCCGGCGTTTACTGTGCGACTCCACTTTCCCGTCTGAATGCTGCCGACGGGATGGCAACCCCCCTGGCGCAGGAAGCCTATGAGCGCTTTTATGAGACGCTGGTACCGGGGCAGCCGAAAGTTGTCCATCACCGGCTGGCAACCCATTGGGCGCGGTTAATCGAACTGCTGTACGCAGCAGAACGCTGGGTGGAACTGGCGACTGATCCGGAAATCACATCCCCGAACATTCACACTGTGCCAACCGCAAAACCTACCGAAGGCGTGGGATGTGTGGAAGCGCCACGCGGTACGCTCACCCACCACTATTGGACGGACGAGCGCGGCGTTTTAACCCGCGTCAATCTTATTGTTGGTACGACCAACAACTATGCTCCGATCAGCATGTCGGTCAAAAAGGCCGCCCAGAATTTCATCAAAAACGGGGTGGTGGTGACCGAGGGTTTGCTCAATCGGATTGAAATGGCCTTCCGGGCGTATGACCCGTGTTTTGGCTGCGCGACCCATTCTCTTCCCGGCCAGATGCCAATGGAGGTGGTAATTCGGGACGCGCAGGGGCAGCCCATTGACGTGCTGCGCCAGTACTGTTAAGGAAAACGAATGCCAGAAGTCCTTGTCCTGGGGTTAGGAAATCCGGTGCTGGGTGATGACAGCGTCGGATGGCATGTCGCCACACAAGTGGCACCCATGCTGGCTGCCCTGCCCTGCGATGTGGATGTTCTGGCCGTCGGTGGTTTAGGCCTGATGGAGCGGCTGGTAGGATATCGTAACGTGGTACTGGTTGATGCGGTAATGACCGGGGAAAGACAGCCCGGCGAAATTTCGGTTTTCCCATTGGAAGCCCTGCCCGACCTCACCACCGGACATTTGACCAGCGTTCATGACACCTCTCTGCCAGCCGCCCTGAGGTTAGGGCACAAGCTGGGTGTTTCGCTGCCGGAACAGATCATTGTGGTCGGTATCGAAGCTCAGCGCATCTATGATTTTACTGAAACGCTCACCCCGCGTGTTGCCGCCGCCGTTCCGGAAGCGGTCAGATGCGTCATCGAATGGGTGAGCCGATTTCTGAAGGAGGACTGATGGTCTCGCCAGAACTGCTGCGCCGCTATCCATTTTTCAGCGGGTTGGAGGACTCTCACCTGAAGGCGATTGCCATGCTGACTCAGGAGGCTTCCAGCGAAAAGGGAAAAGTGATCTTTGAGGGCGACCAGCCCGCCAGCATTTTGTATTTTTTGATCGAGGGTAGTGTTGAATTACACTACATTGTTGTTGATAAGCACAACCCGCAGTTTCGTAAAGATTTTTATGTGGGCGAAATAAATCCGGGCGAACCGTTTGGCATTTCGGCCATGATCGAACCGTTTTGTTACACTGCCACTGCCATCGCCAGCAACCCCTGCCGTATTTTACAAATTGAGGCAGGCGGATTACGCAGTCTATGTGAGGAAGAGTCGGGTGCTGCCGCCGTTTTGATGCGCCAGATCGCCAGAGCAGTCATGACACGGCTGCATGAAACCCGTGTCCAACTGGCAGCAGCGCGGGCATAACGAGGCAGCTACCCGTGTCATTAAAACTTTGAGCCGTTAGGAGATTAACATGCAAACGCTTGATGTTCTATTAGCCAAGCACCCGTTTTTTGAAGGATTAGGAGAGGATTACCTCAAGTTGTTGGCGGGCTGTGCCACCAACCAGGTCTTTGAAGCTGGGCAGTATCTATTCCGCGAAGGCGAAGAAGCCACGCAGTTTTACATCCTCCGTCATGGCAGGATCGCTATTGAAGCCCATACGCCAACCGGAGGTGATATTATCCTGTATACCCATGATGAAAATGATGTGGTCGGCTGGTCGTGGTTGTTCCCGCCCTATCACTGGCATTTCAGTGGCCGGGCGGTTCAACTGACACGGGTCATCGGCCTGGATGCAGTCTGCCTGCGCGGTAAATGCGAGAGTGACCCCGTTCTGGGTTACGAATTCCTCAAGCGGTTTTCACACAAAGTTGTCCGTTCGCTGGATCAAACCCGCTTACAGCTTCTTGACCTCTATGGGGTACATCCCGTCAGTAACCGGTAACAACGCGATGGACGCCGGGTGAATCTCGGCGTCCATCCTTCCCCTCCCCAAAGCCACCTGGCGCACAAAACGGAGTAGGTTTGCCCCTGTGCTGAATAACACCCGTTATCGAGAAAGCGCCGTAAAACCCCAGCGTTCAGGTTTGGGGACGCTAAGGGGTCGAGTCTGCGACTCGACTGAAGGCGGCACAACGCAAATCGTTCACCCTCAAACAAACTGGTTGGAAACTGCTGGAAGGGAACAAAATCCAGATCCGTGGACGCACCTACAAATTTGTGAAACATCGTCCGATAGGTGGTGCTGTTAAAACCCTCACCGTTAAACGGGATGCTGTGGGGAGACTGTGGCTGTTTTTCAGTGTGATTGAGCAGGTAATCATTCCGAACGGAGTCACGCCGGGTAAAATCGCGGGCTTCGACTTCGGGCTGAACACCTTCCTCACCGATCACACCGGAAAAGTCTACCCATCCGGGCTGCAATCACAGGAAGGCGGCCAAACTCATCAGCCGGACACACATCCGAGTGGCCGATAAACGCCGGGATGCACACTTCAAGCTGGCACACGAGTTGTGTGACCACTATGACCTGCTGTGCTTCGAGTACCTGAACCTGGACGGCATGAAGCGGCTGTGGGGACGCAAGGTGAGCGATCTGGCGTTTGGACAGTTCCTCACTGTCCTCAAACACGTGGCGACTAAACATGGCAAGGTCGTTGTCCAGAGAACGCACAACGAGCCAATGTTCCCGCTGCGGGTATCGGCAAAACCTGGAACTGCGCGAGCGAACCTTTCACTGCGGCTCCTGTGGCCTGGTTTTAGGCCGAGACCACAACGCGGCGATCAATATTTGTTACGCCGGGGCATCGGCGTATACTAACCGAGAGATCGTCAGCCGTGTCCCTCAAAAGACACGCCGTCTTGCCTGAAGTTAGAAGCCCTCACGTTTACCTGTGGGGCGTATGTCACCAGGGAAACATTTCAGTGTGCGTCCCTATAGTTCCAGAGATATACTTGGCGATGACATGTCTATGATTTCATCCTTAAAAACGCTGCTGGGTCAACTACCTGAACTGAGGTTGCAAAAGCTATTCTGGAAGCGTTAACCTCCGCGAACTGCGTGCCATTTTTAGATGTTAGAGAGGATTATGCATGATTAACAAAAAAATCACACTGGGCGTCATTGTTGGCAACCGTGACTTTTTCCCGGATCGGCTGGTCACCGAAGGACGCGAGGATATTTTAAAAGTTCTGAACGCAATGAATATCGGCGTGGTGATTCTGGATGAAGACGCCACCAAGCTCGGTGCGGTCGAAACCTGGGAACACGCCAAAAAGTGCGCGGATCTGTTTGCGGCCAACCGCGACATCATTGATGGGATTCTGGTGGTGCTGCCCAACTTTGGTGACGAAAAAGGCGTGGCCGATACGATCAAACTTTCCGGACTGCAAGTACCGATTCTGGTGCAGGCATATCCCGATGACCTTGACCAGTTTAACGTCGAGCGCCGCCGCGATGCGTTTTGTGGCAAAATCTCCGTTTGCAACAACCTGTACCAGTACGGTTACAACTACACTGTCACGACCCTGCACACCGTCCGCCCAACCGACGACTCCTTCAAAAAGGATTTACAGAATTTTGTGAGCGTGTGCCGTGTGGTCAAAGGGCTAAAATCCGCCCGCTTCGGTGCAATTGGCGCACGTCCTGGCGCGTTTAACACCACACGCTACAGCGAAAAACTGCTGCAAGTGTACGGCATGAGTGTCACCACGCTTGATCTCTCCGAGGTGTTTGGCAAGGCTGAAAAACTCGCCGATGACCACCGGCTGGTCAAAGAGAAACTGGACAGCATCAAAGCGTATGTACCTACGGGCGGCGTGCCAGGGCCAGCCGTCGTGAAAATGGCGAAGCTTGGCATCGTGATTGATGAGTGGATGAAAACCTACGATCTGGATGCCACCGCAATCCAGTGCTGGACTTCGCTGCAACACAATTATGGCGTGAACGTCTGCACCCTGATGAGCATGATGAGCGAAAATCTGATGCCCAGTGCGTGCGAAGTCGATATTACTGGTGTGGCCTCGATGTATGCGCTCACCCTGGCGGCAGGTCTGCCAAGTGCGCTGGTGGACTGGAATAACAACTACGCCGACGACCCCAATAAATGTGTTCTGTTCCACTGCGGTAACTGGGGCAAAAGTTTCCTCGGCCCGGATGTCAAAATGGCAAACGCGGAAATTCTGGCGACCACGCTTGGCACAGAAAACACCTACGGCACAGTTGCCGGACGTACTCCGTCAGGGCCGTTCAGTTATGCGCGTATCACCACCGATGACCGTCACGGTGCGATTCGGACTTATGTAGGGGATGGGGAATTTGTGGATGACCCCTTAGACACCTTCGGCAGCCGAGCAGTCGTGAAAGTGCCAGAGTTGCAGAAGCTCATGCGTCATGTTTGCAAAAACGGCTTTGAGCATCACGCGGCAATGGCGGCAGCGTATACCGCCGATGTGCTGGCCGAAGCCTTCGGAAATTACATGGGGTGGGAAGTCTATCACCACGAAGGGTAAAATACATCAACTTCCTTGTTCGGCGCGGCAGGGAAGTTGATGATTCGGCAGCCTGGCCTAAAGCGTGTTATGCACTTTTTACCCCCCCAAGCCCCTGCTCCCACACAAGCGGGGAGCAGAGGCGCTTTTTGTCCCTCTCCTTGCGGGCGTGGGAGAGGGACGGCTCGCCGTAGGGGAGCAGGGTGAGGGGAAGATCACCACACCCAAGTGCATCACTGGCTCTAGAATTCAAAATCGGACCACCGCACAATAAAAGTCAGAAGCGCGATGTTAATCAGGAGGCCAATCCCCCCGTGATCACCGGACGCCAGCAGTCTTGTGGTTTCATTTCCCAGGAGCTTTGAGAATGCCCACGAGCCGTCAGGCCAAACCAGTCCGGGCCGAAGCTCAAAAAACCGCCAGCTCTGGCCCAGGTACAGCACCAGTCATCGTATGTCCCTCCATACCAGCATAAACTTTCTTCCAGGAGCGGTGGCAGCAGAAAACGGCATATCCCAGGAAAAACTAATCCAGCGGCTGTAGAGACCCTCCATTAACCAGGGTGTAGGTCGCACCGCCAAGCACAGGGCACGCGCTCGCGTCATAATAGACCGTATGACCATTGCCGACAATGTTGGTAACAGTATCACCCGAAATCCCGGTAGGATTGGTCAGGCAAGTCAGGTACGAATCGGCGGTCACGTTCCAGGTGCTGGTTTCATCCAGGGTCAGGTTGACTTCCCGTGCAGTGTGATCCGAGTTGATAGAACCCGTCAGAGATGAAGCGTTTTGCAGAGCAGCACTGATGCTGCTGATGCTATCCGCCACCAGGTCACCCGTCAGGATTTGCTTATCGGCGGTGAAGATCACCGTACCACCATTCGAACCACTGCTCCCCCAGCGATCCGTTGCCGCCGCTTCTACCAGTGTGCCGGATGCTGCCGTGACCTCGACATTTTCCAGCGTGATGATCCCGGTTGAATTGGTAACGAAGAACAGAGGGCCAGTGGCGGATGTGTAGGTAAGTGAGCCGCCCGTCATCGTGAAGACACCTTCTGTCCCCTCGGCGTCCCCTGACATACTCTGATAAATCATCACGCCCCATTTGTCTTCAAAAGTCGAGCACAGGGCAGTATCTGTGAGGACAATGGAATTTGCCCCTTCGATAACGGCGGATTCTGCCCCTGTGGCGGTGATGGTGGCGTTGGAGACAGTGATCATGCCCGTTGAGTAGATACCGGGTGAGTCCTGTCCAGCGGCGGTTACTGTGCCACCCGTGACGGTAATCGTACCGCTGCCACGATCAGTAGCAACTGCGCCCGAATGGGATGCGGTGGTGACAATATCCACATTGGTAAGCGTTAGCGAGCCGCCCAGAGTTGCCATGACCCCGTGCGCCCCATCCCCTGCGGCATAGATTGTAAGGTCAGAAAGCGTTACCGATGAGCCGCTGCCGGTTGCGAAAACGCCATTAGTGCCATCCCCCTCAGTCGTTACTGAACCACCAGAGATGGTCATGGTGCTGTCGGGGCCAACCAGCACCGCCGCGTTGAGGCCGTAAAAGCTGCTGCTTTCGTCCGAAGATGTATCGCCAGATTTCGTAATGGTGGGATTAACCAGACTCAGACTTCCACCATTAATGACACAGATGGCGGATATATCCGCAGAGGTGGAGGTATAGGTCTGGTCGGTTGTGGGGTCACCGTTTTCGCTATCCAGAAGATAGGCTCCGCAGGTTGAGGTCAATACAGGATTAGTGGTTGTATTATTCCCCCCGAACGGCGCACCACCGGGCGGATCGCCACCTGGAGGATTCGGAGGCGGGCTGCCGCTGCCATCTCCTTGTGCCGCCACCTGACCTGTTGTAACAGATATGAGAAGCAGCAAGGTCGTTATTACGAGAGTTGTGTGTTTTGCGTGTAACATGATCGTCCTTTATAGCTTTGCTTACACGCTCTATCTAACCTCTCTTTCGAACTGACATGGTTATCCCCACCTCAATTAGCCTTAAACTCACCTTAAATACCACGCTTTTAGCTTGCGGTATCCAAAGCAGCACCCGACGAACTCGAATAGACCCGTACCAGTTCCGCCAGATGCAACTGAAAAAACTTCCACAGCTCGGCTTGTGAGCGGGTCATAGGAAAGTGCAGATTCCGGGCAATGTGAAGAGAGCGCTGAAGAGTCATCCCTGTGATACTGATCTCCTTCACCCGGCCTAACGCGATTCCGCGCTGGGCAATCAACCGTGAAACAAACGCCGCCCCGATTTCCTCCTCTACGGCCAGCAGGATTGCCTCAGCATTGCCCAACTGCATGACCACATTGAGCATATCCGGGGTGATGTCATGTTCCAGCAGGCCGCGATAGACACTTTCGGTGGTTCCGGCATCGTCTTCCCTCAAAATCAACGGAATATCCAGCAAATCATCGGTGTAAACACAACCGAATTTTGCCCAGGGATGCCTGGCGGGCACGATCAAAACGATCTCATCTTCAAAAAACGGCAGGTATTCAAGATCGTGATGGTCGATTTTTTTGCTGCTGACCCCAAACGCAACCTGCCCGGCCAGCAGTTTTTCAATCACGCTCTGGCGCCCCCTGACCAGCACATCCACCCGTACAGCCGGGAACTGCTGGCGAAAAGAGGCGATCAGGCGAGGGAGCAGATATTTCCCTGACGAGGTGGAACACCCCACCAGAACCCGGCCCATGACTGTGCCGTGCAGCACCGACATATTCTCTTCCAACCGCCGCGCCGTCGTCAGGAGTTCCTGCGCCATCGGCAGCAGGGTTTCGCCTGCGTCGGAGAGCTGTACTCCCCGACGGTGGCGGATGAAAAGTTCAGATTGCAGACGGGATTCCAGCGTCTGGATGATCTGGCTAACAGAAGGCTGCGAGAGGTTTAAGAGACGGGCGGCTTTGCTGAAACTGCCCTGGTCGGCTACGGTAAGAAAAACCTCAATTTCCTGAAAAGTAAGCGCCATGAGTTATCACCATTTCCGATAGTGTACCATAGAGGATTCCTATATCTCAACGTGACCTTTATCACTGTTTCCTATTGCTGAATTACGTCACTATGGATTGTGAAGAAAGGCACAAGTATGAGATTTCGCTTGATTTACGGGTTGGTTTTGGTGGCGGGGATGGGGTTCCTCGCTGTTGGTGTGATGGCAAGCGGTGACCCCCGTCCAGAGGCTAAACCCTTTACCGATCAGGCTTGTCTGGACTGCCACACCGATCAGGCCAAGCTCCAGGAATTGGCGGTAGTGGTGGAGGAAGTAGAAGCTCCACCGTCCGAAGGGCCTGGCTGAGGGGGCTCCGTGGCTCCGATGGAGCCATGGGAGCGCGTCTGGATTGACGCCGAAGCTTTTTCAGAAGATGTCCATTCGTACATTAACTGTACCGACTGTCACGGCGGTCAGGCAGTGGCAGAGAAGGACGCGGCACATACGGGCCTAAAACCCGAAGTGGCAGATGACCCTGAAACAACATGCGGTCAGTGCCATGTCGATGTTGCCCCGTATGCGAAAGAAAGTCTCCATAATACATTGCGCGGCTACGATACGGCTTTGTATGCCCGCAGCGAGCCCGAACATCATCCGGCGATTGAGGAAATGCAGTCGAATCATTGTGACTCGTGCCATGCAGACTGCGGCGACTGCCACGTCAGCCAGCCGACTTCGGTAGGCGGCGGTCTGGTTGCAGGTCATGTGTTCAACCGTACTCCCTCGATGAGTCAGAACTGCACGGCCTGTCACGGCAGCCGCATCAAAGATGAATATTATGGTGCTCATGAAGGCATTCCAAGTGATGTTCATTTCAAACAGCGCATGGCATGTGTGGACTGCCATACCGGCGATGAAATGCACGGCATGAAGATGGAAGATGTAAATCACCGCTACGATGGCGCACAAGAACCTGACTGCCAGTCGTGCCACAAGATCGAAATGGGGACAGGCGACGAGGAAGAATCCGAAGAAGAAAACGGAATCATCCGCGAACACGTAATCCATGATGAAACTCTCATGTCATGCCAGGTCTGCCACAGTACCACCTACATCAACTGTATCGACTGCCACGTTGAGCAGACCGAAGAAGGGACTGCTTTTTTCCGCGTGGATGAACACTTCCTGGGGTTCTATGTTGGTCTTAATCCGAACCAGACAGAAGAACGTCCCTATAAATATGTGCCCTTGCGGCATGTGCCTATCGCCCCGGATTCTTTCAGCTTCTATGGCGATGACCTGCTGCCTAATTATGAAGAACGCCCAACATGGGTGTATACCACGCCGCACAACATCCAGCGTGAAACACCGCAAACCGAGCGCTGCCAGGGATGTCATGGGAACGATGACATTTTCCTCACCCGAGATAAGCTCAGCCGTGAGGAACGCCGCGCCAACCGGGATGTGATTGTGGATGAGGCACCCTCGATGTTTGGATTAGGTAATTAGCGGTCAGCAGTGACCGAAAAAGAACAACACTAACTAGTATATAAGGAGCAGTACAACAATGCGTAAGTTCTTGGTTCTTATTCTCGCCCTCGTGATGATGCTTGTGCCGATGGTACAGGCGCAGGAGGAAGTCGAAGTTCCGGAAGTCGTCGTTGAGCGCATCATGGAATACGGCGAACTGATTCCCGAACTCGACCATTACAACACCGTCAGCCTGGATGATTTCATCGTCATGCTGGCAGAAGAGGAAATTACCATTCTTGATGTGCGCGAAGACGCCGAAGTAGAAGAAACTGGGGTGATTGAAGGCTCAGTTCATATCCCCCTGCGGACGCTGGGTGAAAATCTGGACAAACTGCCTGACCAGGAAGCCAAAATTGTGGTGGTGTGCAAGGGTGGCTTCCGTGCGACCATCGGGATGACAGCGCTGCACATACTGGGTTACGAGAATGCCTTTGTGCTGGTTGGTGGCTTCGATGCCTGGGTGGCGGAAGACCTGGATGTGGTCGATGCCCCGGTCGAAGTTGAAGCGGCTGAAGTTCCCGAAGCGATTGATCCCGAATTGATGGAATATGTGGCCGAATATTTGATGAATCTGCCTGAAAACTGGGGCGGGGTAAAAGCGGCTGACCTGAACATCGAACTGATTGAAAATCCCCCCGACTACCTGTATGACGTTCGCAGTGCTGAAGAATGGGCAGATCCTGGTTACATTGAGGGGGCTTCCCACGTGTGGATTAATGAATTTATCCCCATGATGGAAGAATGGCCCACCGAAAAAGACGCTAATATCGTGATTTACTGCGCCAGCGGTTATCGGGGTGGGATTGCCAGCACCGTAATGGGGCTGTTGGGCTACACCAATGTTCGCAATCTGAGTGGTGGAACCAAGGCCTGGGTGGCGGCGGAACTTCCGCTCGTTCAACCGTAAATCTTCATTCCTTTCCAACTAGAGTCAAAGTCCTGCCAGCAGACCCCGGCAGGGCTTTTCTATCTCCTCTATAATGAATAAAACATGAGATCACAGCCATGAGTGATACTGCCCGCATGTTGGAATATGGCAAAGCCCATGCCGCAGCCGTTGGTTTACGGCAAAAGCCCTGCCAATGATTCTTTATAATCGCGTCCTATGTCTGGGGATCGTTGAACTCGTGACCCAAGAAATCATCAGCGAGCTGGTCAGCCCCGATGCTGTCCATGCTCACCTCGCTAAAACCGAATCAATCCTATTTAAACCTGATACGCCTGGGATTCCGACTTGCTTACCAATGTCCCAATTATGAAGTCGTGATATAGGAGGAGAAGATATGAACACAGTCGATATTCTCAAAAATGGGCACCTCACCGTCCTCAGAACCGTTGACGGACTGCCAGATCACACCTGGGAAATGGGTGGTGTCTGCGGCGTCTGGTCGGTAAAAGATATTCTGGCACATCTGGCCTCATTTGAGCATGTGCTGGAGGACCTTCTCAACCACCTGCTGGACAACAGCGCCGCTACCCCGACGCTGAATCGCATGATAGAAACGGGAGATGATTTTAATGATCTGGAAGTCGCCCGTTATAACGGGCAGTCGTCAGCAGACATATGGCGTGATTACCGGGTCACCTGCGAAAAAACACTGACTCTGGCGGAAAAAATCCCTGCCGAACAATGGCGTCAAAATGGTGTGCTGCCCTGGTATGGGGAAATTTATGATTTAGATGACTTTATTGTCTATACATTTTATGGGCACAAACGCGAGCACTGTGCTCAGATCAATGTCTTCAAAGACAGTTTGAAAGGACGCTGAGGGAGCCGGGCTGCTTACAGGGGTTTTTCCTGGGCGACGGCACTCTTGCGGCGCATATTGACACTTTCGACCAGGCCAATCCCAAACAGCAGCGAAAACAGGGAGGTACCACCCGAACTTACGAACGGCAGCGTAAGGCCGGTCACAGGCAGCAGTGCCAGATTCATCCCGACGGCGGTCACAGTTTGGAAGAAAATCACGCTGGCGACTCCGTAACAAATCAGGCTGCCCAGCGGATCACGTGCCAGCAGTCCTGCCCGTGTGATGCGGAATAACGTCAGTGCCATTAAGCCGAGCACCGAAACCCCGCCCACAAATCCTGCCTCATGAGCAATCACGCTGAAGATAAAATCGGTATGGCGCACACGTAAAAAACGCCCCTGGGTCTGGCTGCCGTTCGCGTAACCTTTACCGAGGAAACCGCCCGATCCCACACTGATGAGCGACTGGTCAACGTTAAACTGGGCGTCTTTATCCCCTTCAGGGTTAATGAAGGTCAGAATGCGGGAGCGCTGGTAGGCTTCCATCTGCGACCATAAGAGCGGCAGCAAGACCAGCACCACCACGGCCAGAACGACAATATGGCGGACACGCAGTCCTGCGCCCCAGATCATGGTCAACCAGATGATACCAAAAGCAATCGTGTTTCCCAGATTAGGTTGGCTGAAAATCAACGACATCGGCAGTGCGATATACATCAGCGACGCCATAACGGTGCGAAAACTGCCAAGCTGCTCGTAGTGTTTCGCCAGATGAGCGCCCAACGCGATGATAATAAGCATTTTCCCGATTTCAGACGGTTGGATCGGGATGCCGACATTCAGCCAGCGTTGTGCCCCCGCCCCGCCTACCTGTCCCGCAATCGCTACCAGCGCCAGGGCAAACACCAGAAAACCGTAAATATAGTGCTGCAAGGCGCCCAGCAGACGGTAATCAATGGCCGCAACCAGAAACATGACCACGAAACCCAGCACGGCATACACAATCTGGCTCTGTACCCGCCCCTGTAAGTCCGTATCAACGGCGCCAAGGGTGGCACTCCGGATAAACAAAATGCCCAGCAGCACCAGCAGGAAAACACTGCCAAGCAGTGCCCAATCGAATTTCTGCCAGACTCGGAGCGTGGAACTCTGCGCGACGCGGTTTGCGGGTTGTGCGGGTGTGGAAGCTGTCCAGGGGTCGTATCTTGCCATGCGGAAATTATAAAAAAATTACATCCCGCTTCGCAACCGCCGATTTCAGGCGTGGGCAAGCTGCCTCCTCCTGCTGCCTAATTGCCAAGCGTTGAGGAATAGTCGATTGCAGGGGCGGGCAGAACCCACCCCTGACTGTGAAAATGCTACGGCACATCTGCCCCACCCGGTTTGAGGTCAGGGGTTTCGACCCACTCGGTCAGCGGCGTGACTTGTGGGGTAAGTCCGGCGTCAGTCTCCAGAAATTCAATTGTACCGATGCGGGTCAGATTGGGGGAACGACGTGTTTCATCAAAGCTGAAACTCAACAGCCCATCCAATCCACTGAAGGTCATGCCGCTGGTCAGCGTTTCGTAAATCGCAGTTCCATCCAGGTTGTCCAATCCACCAGCGTGATTAATCGACGCGGTGATAATCTGGTTATACAAATCTGCGGCAGCCCACGCCAGCAGATATGCAATGTTACGGAGTTCAAACGCGCCCTCCGGGTCAGCCGAGAGTCGTTTTTCAGCCCATTTCTGAGTGACGATCTGCACTCCAGGGTGACTTAATTCATCCCACCAGCGATAGGGAAGCTGCCCGATTATCCCTGCCGTCGCCTCACCGCCCAAACGAATGACCGACGTATCGACGACCCAATTCGGCCCGGCGACGAGGACTTTACCCTGCATCCCCAGCGTCTCTAACGTGGTCGCTACCTGTGCCGGACCCGATGCCAGACTCGTGGTATAAATAATATTGGCGCCCTTGTCCAGAATCGTCTGTACCTGGGTGGTAATATCCGGCAATCCGGGGAAGAAATATGCCGCGCCCGCATAGCCGACGCCGACGCTTTCGCAATAGGCGCGTGTTTCAGGTCTGTCACTGGCCTCGCCAACCGCCCCCAGCCAGCTTACGTGACCGATCACCGGATCGCCCTCAATGCCAAACCGTGCCCAGTTTTCGCTGATGTAATCGCAGAACGCGCCCAACTGATCCTCGTAGAGGGGGGTGACGGCAAAGACCCAACCGGGGTCATCACCGTTATCGCCATACAGTCCTTTAACACTTCCTGTTGACGCAATTATCGGGATTTTCTTCTCCTCGGCCTGCTCCCGCAGCAGTTCGCTGTCCTCGGTGAGAATCACGATAATCACATCGGCATCGTCCCGTGAGCTAAAATCATCCCAGGCGGCTTGCGCGGCTTCTCGGTCACCGGCAGTATCGCGGCTTTCGATAATGATTTCCGCCCCACAGATGCCCCCATTCGCGTTCAGATATTCAATCGCGTCCTCAAAACCTGCTACCACTGGCAGCGTGATAAAGGTATACACACCACTGAGGTCGCCAAAATAATAAAATTTGATGGTTTCTCCGGTGAGGTCATATTCACACGCAATCGCGCCGGCCTCCTGAGCACGGACGGGAATTAAACTCAGGAACAGCAGCAGAATCAGCATTCCTCTAAGATAACGGATCATCGATGCTTCCTCTCTAATGTGACTTGATTTAAAACACCAGTGATTGTACGCGGTTTCTGCCTTGATAAAACCGGTTTCCTGTTCTACGCTTCCCTAAAAAATTGGGTAAATCCTCATGAAACTTGCGATACTGGGTGGGGGCGGGGTACGCACCCCACAGTTGATCCCCTCACTGATACGCCGGGCTGAAAAACTGGAGCTGCAAGAAGTCTGGCTCATGGATAACGATGCCAACAAACTGGCCTTAATCGGGCGGCTGTGCCAGCAGCTAGCCGAAAATGCCCCTTTTAAAGTCGTCCTCAGCACCGACGCCCGTGAAACCCTGACCAACGCACAGCATGTCATCACCGCGATCCGTCCTGGCCTGGAACAAGGCCGGGTAACCGATGAGAAAATTGCCTTCCGGCATGGCGTGCTGGGGCAAGAAACAACCGGGGCGGCAGGGTTTGCAATGGCGATGCGGAGCATCCCTGCGATTCTGGACTATGCGCGGCTGCTGCAAGAAGTCGGTGCGCCGGGGGCATGGCTCTACAATTTCACCAATCCTGCGGGATTGGTCGCACAAGCACTTCATGATTCGGGAATTGAGCGTGTAGCAGGAATTTGTGACAGCGCCAACGGTGCCCAGCACGCTGCCAGCCGCTATTTAAATGTCCCCTTGGAAAGGGTGCGGCATGAAGTGTACGGCTTGAATCACCTTTCCTGGACGCGCAAAGTGGAAGTCGATGGCGAAGATGTGCTGCCCGCGCTTTTGGGGGATACAACCTTCATTCAGTCCACCCACATGGGAATGTTTGATAGGGGCTTACGCGAATGGCAGAGCGCGTTCCTCAATGAATATCTCCATTATTATTATCATCGGGACGAGGCACTGGCGGCGCTGCTCAGGAAGCCGGAAACACGCGGCGAACAGGTGCTGCGCCTTACCACAGAGCTCCTGTCACAGCTCAAGTCCGCCCAACCCGAACATCATCTGGAGATTTATCACAGGCTGATGGAACAGCGCAGTGCAACCTATATGGCGCACGCACGGGATGATGCCGTCCGCCCCGAAATCCCTTCGGCTGATGTCGATGATGAAGGTTACGCAGGTGTCGCGCTGGGCTGTGTGGAGGCAATTGCGACAAACACCCCGCATTACACCGGATTAAACGTGCCCAACAACGGCGCCATCAACGGGATGGACATGGATGATGTCGTCGAAGTAAGCTGCTGGGTGGATGCGTCTGGCGTGCGGCCTGTTCCCATTGGGGCAATCCCTGAACACGTGTACATGCTGATGCGGCAGGTGAAACTGTATGAACGGCTGGCGGTGCAGGCTATTCTGACCCGTTCACGCAAAACAGCCGCCGAAGCCCTGACCGTTCATCCCCTGGTTGGTTCTTACCCCACTGCACGGGCACTGGTGGATGAGTTTATCTCGGCCCATCAGAATCTGGTTGGAGATTGGCGATAGCTTAACGGCACGCTGTCCATGTTATCATGTGACTATCTGCGGATTTCGTCAGGACAGCCACCACTATCCAAGACAGGCTCCCTGAGATAAAAAAGAGACGAATAGAGATGCAGGGACGTTAAGGCATGTTATCCGAAAAATCAAAGACGCTTGCCGTTTTAACCAGCGGCGGCGACTCACAGGGAATGAACGCTGCACTGCGAGCTATTGTTCGCACGGCGCTTGATCGTGGTGTAGAGATTTATGCCATTTACGAAGGTTATCAGGGTATGGTCGATGGTGGTGATAACATTCGGAAAATGGCGTGGGATTCGGTAGGTGGGATCCTGCACCAGGGGGGAACAGTGATCGGCTCTGCCCGGTGCAAAGAATTCCGCACCCGCGAAGGTCGCCGCCAGGCCGCCTATAATCTTATCGCACATGGGATTAACAGTCTGGTCGTGATTGGAGGCGATGGCAGCCTGACCGGAGCGAATATTTTCCGGCAGGAATGGACAGAACTGCTAAACGAACTGGTAGAACAGGGGGAAATTACCCGCGAAGTGGCGGATGCAAATCCTCATCTTGCGGTTGTGGGCTTGGTCGGCTCTATCGACAATGATATGTTTGGCACCGATATGACCATCGGGGCGGACACCGCACTGCATCGCATCGTGGAAGCGGTAGACGCGATTGTCAACACGGCCTCCAGCCACCAGCGCACATTTGTGATTGAAGTCATGGGACGGCATTGTGGTTATCTGGCGCTGGTCAGCGCCCTGGCGACAGGCGCTGACTGGGTTTTGATCCCGGAAAGTCCGCCAAATGTCGAAAACTGGGAAAATAAGATGTGCGAGGTGCTGATGGAAGGCCGCCGCAGCGGACGGCGCAACAGCACCGTGATTGTTGCGGAAGGAGCCTGCGACATCAACGGAACGCCTATCACATCAGAGTACGTCAAAAAAGTGCTGGAAGAACGCCTGGGCGCAGACACCCGTGTGACTATCCTGGGTCATGTGCAGCGCGGCGGAGCGCCAAGTGCCTTTGACCGCAATCTGGGGACACTGCTTGGTCATGCGGCGGTGAATTACATCCTGTCCGTGGATCCTTCCGCAGAACCGCAGCTTATCGGCTTTCACGAAAACAGCGTGACGCATGTTCCCTTAATGGACTGTGTGCAGAAAACCCATCAGGTTGCTGAGCTTATTGCTGCAAAGGAATACAACAAGGCCATGGAGTTACGCGGGGCCAGTTTTAAGGAAATCTTCCGTACATTTCGCACGCTGGTTCGTGCCAAGCCACATCAGCACGAACACGACCAAGCGCCAAAACGCCTTGCCATTCTGTGCTCCGGAGCACCTGCACCGGGGATGAATACCGCTGCCTGGGTTGCGGTACGCCTGGGTCTTGATAAGGGATATATTGTCCTGGGCATTGAAAATGGCTTTGACGGTCTGATCGAAGGCCACATTCGAGAAATGGACTGGATGAGTGTCAATGGGTGGGCGTCGCGCGGCGGGGCTGAACTGGGAACACATCGCCGGATTCCCCAGGGCAAGGACTTTTACGCGATTGCACGCCATCTGGAACAGAATCAGGTTCAGGGACTGCTGATCGTAGGGGGATGGTCAGGTTATGAATCCGCGTATCAGATGCATATCCGTCGAGAGGAATTTCCTGCCTTTAATATCCCGATGGTATGTCTGCCAGCCACGATCAATAACAATCTTCCCGGCACCGAATTGAGTGTAGGGGCAGATACCGCGCTCAACAACATTGTGGAGGCCGTCGATAAAATCAAACAATCAGCGGTCGCATCGCGGCGGTGTTTTGTCGTCGAGGTCATGGGGCGCTACTGTGGTTATCTGGCGCTCATGAGTGGGCTGGCGACGGGTGCGGAGCGCGTCTACCTGCACGAAGAAGGAGTCACCCTGCGTGATCTACAAAATGACGTAGAACTCCTGCTTTCCGGCTTCCGTCACAGCAAGCGGCTTGGGTTGATGCTTCGGAACGAAAGGGCCAATGAGCTGTACACCACCGCTTTTATGAGCGCCCTATTTGAAGAAGAAGGCAGCGACCTGTTCGATGTACGGCAGGCTATTCTGGGACATTTGCAGCAGGGCGGCGACCCCTCGCCGTTTGATCGTAATATTGCGGCACGGCTGGCCGCACGCTGTGTCCAGTACCTGGGCGAAAAAATGGAAGCCGAGGTATCGGACAGTGCCTTCATTGGAATGCTGACTGGCAAACTTCAGTTTACCCGTCTGGATGATTTCCAGCGTATGGTGGACTATAAGTACCAGCGCCCTAAGGAGCAGTGGTGGCTAAAATACCGGGAAATCGCCAAAGTTATGGCAAAACCATCGACATAAGAGACCGATCTAGGGCAGGAAAAAGGCGGATCGCTGTTTGGGGGTCAGGGAGCGGGTTTGGAGGGTATAAGCGGTTTCCAGCAGCGCATCGACATCCGGCCAGGCGAAGCTAATACGGATTGTACCGTCATCGCTGGCCGTCAGAATGCGGGTTTCTGACTGATTCCAGAATGCTGAACGCACCCGATCCGTATGCCTGTCGAGCCGCAGCACCTCCTGCCCACGACGCACATCCCACACTCGTACTGTTCCATCAGCGCTGGCGGTCATCAGGCGCGATTGGTCATGATTCCACACGGCACGGATCACGCTGTCCTCGTGCCCTGTGAACTGCTGAAGAGGTTTGCCTGTTTCTGCATCCCAGAGGCGGGCCGTCCCGTCGCTGCTGGTCGTGACAACCTGCGACTCGTCAGCATTCCACATCGCGGTCACTACCCAATCGCTGTGCCCGGCCATACGGACAAGCTCCATCCCTGTTCTGGCGTCGTAAATATGGGCAAAAGTATCATATCCCCACACCAGCAGACGTGAATCATCGTGACTCCATACGACGCCCAGCACAGGTTGATCACCGACGGTAATTTCCAGCAGCTTTTCACCTGCCGCCGCATCCCACAAGCGCAGCGTACCGTCCGCCCCCACCGTTGCGATAGTGGTTTCAGCGTGATTCCAGGCCGCGCCCCATACCCCACTGGAATAGCCACCGATTTGCAGCATTTCCTGTCCAGTGTGGGTGTCCCATACACGGGCGGTGCCGTCCTCGCTGGTGGTTAATACCTGTGTTGCGTCACTGTTCCATGAAACAGAAGTCAGGGCGGCGGAATGTCCGGTCAGTGCAGCAATTTCCTGTCCGGTTTCCGCATCCCATACGCGGACGGTAGTATCATCGCTGCCAGACAGCAGGCGCGTATGGTCAGGACTCCACACGAGAAAGCGCACACTGTCAGTATGGCCTTCCAGAACGGCGCTTGACTCG
The DNA here is from genome assembly GCA_008933735.1 of Anaerolineae bacterium. Taxonomy (GTDB): domain Bacteria; phylum Chloroflexota; class Anaerolineae; order Aggregatilineales; family J027; genus SB15. The sequence goes on from WBUL01000011.1 coordinate 87,163, forward strand.
CCTGTTCCTGCATCCCAGATCACCAGGCTGCCATCTGCGTGGGCAGTCACAATCTGCGATTCATCGACGCTCCACAGAGCACGGAATACTTCACCCCGTTCGGCGGCATTCATCAGCCGTTCGGTGCCTGTTCCGGCCAGCGAATCGACCGCCCACACCCGTGCCGATCCATCCCTTCCGGCGCTCAGGACACGGCTGCCATCCGTGCTCCAGACCGCGCTGGAAACTGCCCCTTCGTGTCCCGCGAGGGTCAAAACTTTGCGTCCCGCATCCCAGAGATGAAGCCAGCCGTTTTGGGTATAAGTCAAAATCCGCTGCTCATCCGGACTCCAGACCGCGTTGTAGACGGTATCGCTGCCATCAGCGGTGTTCCCCAATACATCGCCTGTGGTCACATCCCAGATGAAATTAGCGGCTTCTTCTCCATAAAATACCACCTGGGTGCTGTCTGACTTCCAGTTTGCCCCATCGATCACCGCGCCGGGAGCAATGCGTAACCTTTCCTCACCTGTTTGCGCGTCCCACACAATCGCCAGCCCCCCAAAATCCGTCGTGATTATCATCGATTCGTCAGGAGACCAACTGGCTGAAGTCACCACATCCGTATGACCTTCCAGCATGAATAGAATTTCGCCTGTTTGTGCGTCCCACACAATCGCCTTACGGTCATCGCTGTAAGAGAGGATCTGTGTGCCTTCCTGATTCCACACAGCGCCATGAATCCGGTTGACATGCCCTTCCAGCCCATGCAGTTCCTCACCTGTTTGCGCGTTCCAGATTTGCAGCGCGGCGCCGATGGTCAGAATGGTTGTCCGTTCGGGACTCCAGACGGCGGAGCGCAGCGAATCAACCTGGATGCGAGTCAATGGAGTGCCTGTTTCCGCATCCCACAGGATGGCGAGACCATCTTCACCCCAGGATAAAATTTGCGTGCCGCGCCATTGAATCCCCAGCAGGGCGGCGGTGTGTTCCTCAAGCGTCAGCAGCATGTCACCTGATACGGCATCATAAACAACCACCCTGCCATTTCGATATCCAACCACCAGCCGCGTTTCATCCGGCGACCAGCTCGCCAGAATCGCCCCTGATTCACTGTCGCCCACACGCAGTTTTTCTTCGCCGGATGCGGAGTCAAAAATGCGTGCTGTCCCATCCTCGCTCCACGTCAAAATCAAAGCGTTGTCGGCGTTCCAGATCGCGCCGTACACCCGGTTGTCACTTGGAAGATAGAGTCTTTCTGTAACATGCTGCACGGCACGGCTGAGGGCGAATTCGGCTTCCGGCAGATAGGGGCGCTCACGCGGAATTAGCGCTTCAATGGCAAGATTCAGGCTGGTTACAGGGTCAAGGGTAAGCTGCTGCATCGCGGAGTCGGCTAAACGACGCGACTCGGTAAGGCGTCCGGCATCGCGTTCGGCGGCGATTCTCGCCTGCGACGTGCTGGCGATTTCGGCGCGTTCCTGCTGATTCTGGCTTTCTCGTATCGCAGCGAATAACCCCAGCGCCAGTGCGCCGATTAATCCCAGGACAGCCGCTGTAATTAAAATTAAGGTGCGGCGCTGCTGTTTGCGGCGCTGTGCCTCGGTGTGGTCAATGAGTGCACGCGCGGTGTCGCTGACGCGAAGCTGGTCAAGCTGGGAACGAATCACGCCCAATTCCTGCTCTGTCAGCAGCGACCCAAATTTCTCAAAATCACCGACTCGGCGGTCTAGCAATTCCTGGGCAGCTTTACGCGCGGTCGTTGCCGGATCAAGCTGCACCTGAAGCGCTAAATAATCATGCACCAGTTCGTAGGCGACACCATGCTCCACTTCCACCAGCCGCAGCACCCGGTTTTCGCGCAGCGCTGTCATGACTTCCTCCAGCAAGTGCGTTTCTACCCCCAGAGCATCTATCTCCGCACGCAAACTCTCCGGGGTACGAACGTCGCGGGTCTGGTCAGCACGAACCAGTCCTTCTATCACCAGACGAGCCAGACGGCGCTGCTCCGGCAAAAACCGTTCCAGCAGGCGTTCGAGATAACCGCGCAAGACCCCCTCAGCACGTCCAGCTTCGTCATAATCGCTGTCAGTAATTTTTTTCCGTTCCTCCGGCAGTGTTTCAATCAGCGCCCCGCCGACTAACTGCAACTGAGGCGGCGCGATTTCGCCCCGTGACCCACCCAAATCTGCCAGAATCCGTTCCGGCAGTTCCGGCGCAAAATCATATCCCTGGGAGCGGGCGGGCAGCACAAGGGCACGTTTAGCTTCCTGGGTCGTAAGCGCCCGCAGCAAAAATTCATGCGCGAAGGGCTGCGGAATCCCCGGCTGAAAGCGCGACAGCAGCCCGAAATACTCTGTCCGCATCGCCAGCGTGATTCGCACTGGCAAAAGTTCATCGTCCAAACATTCAGCGATCTCGTGGACAAATTCGTGGCGCTGATCTTCGGTAAATACATCCGTCAGAAAGGTTTCAAACTGGTCGATGAAAATAAAAATTTCTCGTTTTTCGCCGACAATCCGCGAAAGGTCACGGAGATAAGTTCGCAGCGACCCACCTGCTAAATCGGGCGCGGCAGTCGGGTTGGTGAGCAAAATGGCTTTGATGGCTTCATGCGGCGGTCTGCGGCGCACCGCAATATAGAGCGGCAAAAAACCACCTGCCAGCAAGCGAGGCATCAATCCCGCCCGCAGCAGGGAGGTTTTGCCCGCACCGCTTTCGGCGTGAAGTACGGTAAACCGGGCAAAGGGCGACCGCGCCAGCATCGCATCAATCGCTTCTTCCCGCCCGTAAAATAACTTAGTATCAGCTAAATCATAGGATTCAAGTGCACGATAAGGGCTTTCTTCAGCAGCGGGTTTACGTTTGGCCTGCTCCCGTAAATCCTGAACGTAACGGACCACCTGTTCCGCCAGGAATGCCGCGCTGCCCGTAAATTCGCGCTCGGCTTCTTTGGCACGTTCCAGCAGAGTCCGCGCCCCGACATCCACCGCGTTGTAACTGGAGGGTTCATCATCCAGGCTCGGAAAATCAAGCGGGGTAACGGTTTTCCGGTGTTCATCAGAGACTACGTAATTCGTAGGTGGGAGCGTTTTCCGTTCAGAAATATCGGCGTCCAGCGTCAGCGGGGTGGTATGAGCATCCATCATAAAGGTATGCCCGTCCCAGGTAGCTTCCGTTTGCTCACGGCCTCGTGAGGGACGGGTATCATCTTGCGCCAGGGCGATTTCCATGGCTTCGATGACACTGGTGGCGGTGGCATAGCGCTGCTCAGGCACTTTCGCCATCGTCCGCTTCAGTACACGGTCAATCGTGGCAGGCAGGTCTCCACGCAAACGGCTGATGGCAGGCGGAGGTTCGTCCAGATGCCGATACATCAAACTGAACGGCGTTTCCGCATCAAACGGCAGGCGGCCGCTTAATACCTCAAAAATCATCACTCCGAAGGCGTAAATATCGGTCTGCGCGGTCACTGGTTCGGCCCGCCACTGCTCCGGCGCCATATATCCCGGCGTACCAATGAGCATTCCACTGGCGGTCAGACCGATGCTTTCTTCCTTAAACTTGGCGATGCCAAAATCCGCCAGATACGGTTTGCCCTCGGCATCCATCAAAATATTGCTCGGTTTGAGGTCACGATGAATCACGCCGCGTTCATGGGCGTAATCCAGTGCCCCCGCAACCTGGCCGAGCAGAATCACCATTTCAGCAAGCCTGAGCCGGTGTCGTTCCAGATAATCTTTCAGACTTCCACCGGGCAGCAGCGCCATGATCAGATAAGTCAGGTCGTCCGTTCTGCCAAAATCGTACACGGGCAGGATGTTGGGATGATCAAAAGACTCCATCAGCATCGCCTCGCGCTCGAAGCGTTTGATGAAGTCCGGGGAAACCTTAAACTTACCCGACAGCACCTTCACGGCGACCCGCTGTCCATCGGACAAACGGGTCGCTTTATACACCGCTGCCATGCCGCCGCTCCCCAGAAATTCATCCAGGGAGCAGCCGCCCAGGGTTGCGTGAAGCAGGTCAGCCATCAGGGTTGCACAATCGGCAGTATAAGTGGGTCATCACCTTCGTTCAGCCGGACGAGTCGGCGCGACACCCACACGTTATTTCCGCTGTCATCAACGGCCAGATACCAGTCACCCACAATGTTACGTCCGATCAGAGTCAGGGGATCGTCACGGTTGACCGTCCCGACCACCTCGGAACGACTGTCCGGGGCGATATACAGACTGCTGCCGTTGGTGTTGATCGTCACCGCAAGACCGGGGTCGGCAGGGGCAGCAGGCAGCAGAAGCGTATAACTGCCATCCACCAGCAGCAGCAGTTGATATGGCGCGGTTCCATCCAACGTGAAGGTAAACGAGGCGGTGCGGGTGGGTTCTGGGGTGGGTTCGGCACGCTGCAAATTACCCTCACTGTCCAGCACCGCCGCGCTGATAATCGAATTGCGGTTATTGACCACATATACGGTCACCGAATCGCCCGCCGTATCCAGCGCATATACGGACTGGAAACCGCCCGTCTGACGCCCGGTGAGCGGCGTTCCTGCGGTCAGTGTTTCGCCCGTATCCACCCGGCTGGCATCCCCCGTGCTGACCGTTACGGTGAACTCGCGCTGGGCTTCTACGCCAATCCGGAATGGTGGTTCTCCAACTAACTGGAACACGGTCACAGGCAGGTTTTCCACGCGCACCTGGGTTTGCGGCGCAACCGGAATATCATTGGCATCTACCAGCGTCACAATCGGATTACGTCCATTCACCGCCACACTGATAAAATCGCCTGGTTCACCGTCAACCGAATACAGCGCGATACGAGCAGGCGCTTCAATCGTATCCATAATCGGAGTGCCAAGCTCCGCTGAGCCGCGATCAACCCGCACAATATCCTTATCAGAAACCAGCAGTGTGTATGCACCGCGCAGCGTCAACGAAAGGGTATAGGGAGCTTTCCCCGGTAGGCGGTAGACATTCGTAAAACCACCACGTTCAGCCACGCTCGCCGCCGCCGGAACAACACCTCCATCAGCATCCGTCAGCACCGAGACAATATCGCCGCGTCCAGTCACGGTGACGCTGATATTTTCGTCCGCATCCAGGGTATACAGAGCAGAAAGGGATGGCGCTTGCAGTTCATCCTCAATCGGTGTGTTAAAAGCTACCGGGCCTTTGTCCAGCCGGAGCAAATCACCTTTTGTGACGGTCAGGGTGTAACGCTGATCGGGATTGAAGGAGAAGGTATACGGCCCTTCGCCTGCTAATGTATACACATTGACCGCGTTCCGATTCTCAAACGAGGTCGAATTCGGTTCGATGATGCTGCCATCGGCGGCAGTTAACACGGTCGGCAGTGGATCACGCACAGGCGTATTTAACTGTACACTGATCACATCTCCGGCTGTTCCTTCGATCTGATACAGGGCGGTTACGGCGGGCGCTTCCAGTTGATCCTGAGCCGGGGTGTCATAGGCCAGGGTTCCTTTTTGAGCCAGCCGCACATCACCCTGCGCCAGCATCAGGTTGTATTCCACTGTGCCGTCAAAGGCCAGCGTATAAGGGCCGTCGCCTTCCAGGGTGTAAATGTTATAAATATCACGCGCTCGTGCATTCTCCGCCTGGGCAAAGGACTGCAAAATCTCTCCGGCGGCGTTCCGCAGATCCGTTACCAGAGGGGTGTTGCGGCGATCTTCCGCGAGAATGCTGATCACATCACCCGGCTGCCCCACAATCGTGTACACAGCCACCTGTGCCGGTGCTTCGACCACATTCGTAACTGTTTCGCCAAAGGTGACCGCGCCTAAATCTTTCCGCAGCAGGTCGCCTTCGTTCACAGTCACGGTATGCTGCCCGACAACCCCGAACGAAATCTGATAACTGTCACCACCTGTCAGGTTATACACGCCCATAAAATAGGCATCACGGCTGACCTGAGCATCCGGTGTCAGAGCCACGCCATCGGCGCCCAGAATTTGCACATCGGGCGTCGTGCCGCGTCTTGGCAGCACCACCTGTACGCTGTACAGACCATCGGAAGGCGCATCCAGGGTATAGACCGCCCGCCGGATTCGGCCATCTACATTGCCTTCAATTGGCAGGTCAAACGCGACCGCTCCCATGTCCACAGCGGAAACATCCCCGTCCAGCACGCTAATGGTGAAACTCCCGCGTGCGGGGAAGGTCAGCGTATAGGGCCCGTCGCCAGCCGTTTCATACACCGATAATCCATAACCCGCTTCCAGCAGTTGGAATCGCGGGGTCAGAATCTGACCATCGACGTTTCTGAATTCGGTCAGCACGCCGTCACGCAGACCGCGATTTTCAATCTCAAAACTGATGGTCTGGCCCGGTTCGACATCAATCGTATAGCTTGCCGGGTCTTCCCCACGCACCTGACCTGGAATCAGCATATCGCCTGGCAGCAGTTCACCCCTGGCGATTCGTACCTGATTTCCCTGCGTCAGATTCAGCCGGAAGCCACCCGGTGTTTCCACCGTCAGGGTGTAGGGGCCGCTGCTGCCGAGTTCAAACGCATACTGGCTGCTGTCTTCTTCCAACAAAATATCGACGGGCAGCACAAAATTGCCCTGGGCGTCCACCACGTTCACCAGCAGCGGATCGCTCCGGCGTCCCGGACTGGCGGTGACACTGAAAGTATCCCCATCGGGAATATCCAGCAGGTAACTCACACCGAGTTTGCCGTTATCCGTGCGTCCCTGAAGCTGAGCGCCAAAGGTGATCGGGCCGCTGTTCGGGAGGAGGGTATCACCGGGCTGCAAGGTGACGCCGTAGTTCCCTTCGGTGATAAATTTGACTGTGTATGGGGCATTATCGCCCAACGCATACACCTGGGTACTCACCTGGTAGTCTTCATAACCGCGCTCCGCTGGAACCGCTTCTCCATCCGCGTCCTCGACCCGAATATCACTGGGATATTCACCCCGGATAAACAGTTCCACCGTCATCACCTGATTGGTTTCATTGATTGTGTATGTAAGAACCTCAGGACTGTCGGTTTCGCCTTCAATCGGCACGCCCGGCGTCAGCGATCCCATCTGTCTTGTGAAATCTGCCTCATTCCCAACAATCAACGTATACGGCGCACCAGGATTCACGTCGATGCTGATCTCATACGGGCCGGGATTTTCCGGGGTGTAAATCGTAAAGTCATAGTTGGCCCCACTCGAAAAGAGATCAAGTGGCACAAAAAATCCCTCACTGTCCGTCATCTGGACGAACGGATAATTCAAAGGCTGGATTCCCACCACAGTCACAGGTTCACCGGCGGGCGCTTCCAGGCTGTACTTCACAACGGGCGCATCCGATGATCCTGAAACGGTTTGTCCTACTCGGACGGTTCCTTTGTCTTCGCGCAGGGTATCGCCACGATCAACTTTAAGCACATATCGGCCATCCGTCGTCACGATGATACGATAGGGGCCATCACCCACAATGCGGTAAATCGCGGTTACACGATCCGCTGAGTATTCGTAGTAGGTATACAGGCGCCGCGAGAACTGCCCATCCAGACTGATGATGGAAAAGGCGCTCTCAAAGATGTCGGCGCCGCTTGCCCGCCCATAACGCAGCGTGATAATATCCCCGTCCTGCACATTGAGGTCAAAGGTCTGCCCGTCAAAATTGGACTGCTCGCCTTCAAACTGTGTACCACCCGGAGTCAGTGTGGCAACAGGCACATCCAGCAGTTCATCGGTAATCTGAAGCGCGTAGTCTCCCGCGTCTTCCGGTCCCTGGCTTTGCAGGTAAATCCAGTTCAACCCGCTAATATCGGTCGAAAAAACATTCAGCGTTTGACCATCGAAGTTACGGAGGGAATACAGCGGGGTGATAACATCCCCTTCCTCGTTCACAAACTGCGGCGGAAGTTGGTCTGCTGCTCCCGCCACCAGCACCGAGAACTGTCCATCCCGCGGTACATCAACCAGCCAACGCTCCGCACCGTACTCGGCCATGCTGCTGACCCCTGTACTGCCGGATTGAAGCACCCCGCTGAGGGGATTCACGGATTCCTGGGAGGCGGTATCTTCTAGCGAAGATAAAACGATCCCTTCAATATTGTCTGTGACCGGTGTTGCTCCGGTCAGGCAGGGCAGATAGGTTGCATCAGCGGTTCCTACAGGCAGGTCACCCGTCATCAGAGGGCGCAGCACAGTAGTGAATTGATACACCTGAGTATCATAGACCGTCGGAATCGTCCACTGCACAATCCCCGGTTCAACCACCTGGCCGCCATCTTCCAGCAGCTCTTCGACCAGTTCAAATTGAGATGGATCGTAGCGGTAGGTGACGGTCACATCCCGCGCGGCCACACTGCTGCTCAGGCTCAGGGCGGCCTGATTAAACGACTCACGCAGATCAACTGCGGTGAGGCTGGTAAAGGCATCGAGGCTGGATGAACTCAGGCTGTTGAGCAGCGCCGCATCCGCATCCGCCCCTGTTGCCACCGCAATCAGGCGGATACCATCTGCTTTAATACGGCCAGCGGCGGCCTGTGCTGCTGCCGGGTCGCTGAACCCATCCGAAAGCAGCAGAATCGCCCGCTCCGGGGCGCTGCTGCCCAGGATTTCGCGGTAGCCATAGACCAGACCCTGGTCAATCGCGGTGCCGCCGCTGGCCCCCACGCCAAAAATGGCATCCAGCGCCTCCTGATGGTTTTCAGTTAGCGGCACGAGCAGTTGAGCACCGCTGTCAAAGACCACCACACCAACACGCGCCGTATCCGGGTTGAGCTGATTAATGAAATTAGCGGCAGCGCCTTTGGCGGCTGCGATGCCCGACCCCTGCATACTGCCGGACTTATCCAGCACCAGCACTACATCCAATGGGCGGACGCTGGCATCCATGCAGGCGGTGGCATCACCGGTAAAGTTGACGTTAACCAGCAGTTCCTCACCAACGGAATGCGGTACATCGGTAGACACAAGTCCTAGCTGCCCGGTCGCGGGGATCACTCCCAGCCCTCCGTAAACAATCTGATTCAGGAGCTCCGGCAGATTGCCCATATCGGGGATCGGTTCCGGGTCAGAAGGCTGACCGCTGGCCTGCAAGCCCGTCAGCGGCACATCGCTGAAAAAACCCGGTTGAACATTCACCTTTTTTCCCGCAACCTTGACCCCAATATCACCTTCCAGGCCAGAAACGGTCATGTTGCCATCTGGGGCCGCCGTCAGAAAGCCCGCGCTGGAAAACTCAAGCTCTACCCCGTTAATCAGCACGCGCGTGCGCTCGCCGCTGGGCGAATGCACCATCAATCCGTCGGGAGCATCGGCACAGGTTCCGCTTGAGGTACTGTTCAACGTAAATGCCTGCATCGGCTGCGTATACAGGTCGGACAGGTCATCTTCATCTGCCACATTTAAAGTTGTCACGTCACATGCCAGCGATACACTGCTCGACTCTACCCAGCCAATCGACCGGTTGCGCTCGATACGCAGCCAGGAGCCGTCTTCGCTGCGCCCATTCGCAACCGCATCTTCTCCACCAGGGAACACACTCAGCAGCGGACGATCATCACCAGGGCCAGCATAGACATTGATGGACTCACCCGGATTTTGAAGTTTGCAGGTCGGCACGGCTGGTGCACTCGGGTCGACCACGCTTTGTACTTCGGTATCGCCAAAAAGCACAAAGGTCAGGTTGGATTCACCTGTTTCCGGCAAATCCGCCAGGACTTTCATGACAGCGATGCCCCATGCTCCGGTATCCGGGTTCACAGGTTCCGTCACCATCGCCTGCACATTAATCAACTGAACGGTATCCCCGGCTGATTCAAACGTAAGGGTGCCAGCTTCCGGGTGAAAAGTCGCCGCCACCAGCGTATTTCCATAACAAGCTTCGTTGCGCCCCATCTCACTACATGAAGCGCCGACGGTTTGCACAGCGGCCTGTACCAGCGCTTCACAGGATGCCCCCTCATCCCCTTCCTGAGCCTGGGCGATGTTACGTTCAAAACGAATGACTAAAAGCCCCATCAAAATCAGAAACAAAACGAATTTTATGTAATTAGGCTTCAATGCTGTTATCCCCTCTGATTCATTCACAGGTGCTTCCATTATAAATTAATTATTCTCTTATCATAAGAAAAAACAAGCTAACAACTTAAAATAATTTTTACCTTAACTTAAAATCCACCGTTCATGGGGAAGTGTTTGAAAATTCAAATAGCTCTCTTAAATGGGGATACTGGTCGGAGAGGAAAAGGAGAAAAGCACGGGTGGTGGGGTTAAACGGGTGATCGCTGTTCCAGATCAGTTTAAGATCGCGTTCCATCACGGCATCGGTCACTGTGACCGCGTTGACAAGCCCCATTTCCAGCTCATGCTGCACATCAAAGCGGGGTAGAATCGTAATCCCCATGCCGGCGATAACGGCCTGCTTGATCGCAGCAGGACTGTCAAGTTCCGCCGCAACATGCGGTATAACCTGATGCTGGCGGAAAATCGCCTCCAGCCAGCGCCGTGTATATGTTCCTACCGGTCGCATCACCATCGGTTGCTGGTGCAGGTCACGAATCGAAATGTGCTGTCGCAGGTAGCAGGGATGCTGCTGTCCAACCACCACCACCTGTTCTACCGTTTGCAGCACAAACTGCTGGATGGGCGGGGTCTCTTCCAGCTCACCTTCAATAAAGCCGATTTCTAGCTGCTGCTGGCGCACACGCTGGGCGACCCCACTGGTCGTATCCGTAACGAGAGACAGCGTAAGATGGGGATAAAGTCTGCGAAACGTCTGCATCCACGCGGGGAGGACGTAGGTTCCGATTCCTGGGGTTGCTCCAATGCGAATTTGACCACCGCTTATCTGTGAGACATCGGTTACAGCGGCTTCGGCTTCGGCCAGGAGGCGCAAGATACGCTGGGTATAGCCGCGTAAAATTTCTCCAGCAGGGGTACACTGCACCCCCCGGCGCCCTCTTTTAAACAGGGACGTTCCCAGCGCGGCTTCCAGTTCTTTAATGTGTTGGCTGACGGCAGACTGGGTGAGATACAAACGTTCAGCAGCGGCGCTAAAACTTCCTTCTTCCGTCACCACGAAAAAAATTTCCAGTTTGCGGAAATCCATCATGCCATAAGTATAACTTATACCTGTAGATAAGCAACTGCATCTGCCTGCCCGAATTAGCCCATGCCATACTCTTTTTTGAAGCTGGATGTAGGTGGTGCATATGAATGTAATCAAGATGTTGTTTGGTGGTAATGGTATTTCTCCTTCCGAAGTGGAACCCCGGCTGAAAGACTACTACGTCCTGGATGTACGCCAGCCGGAAGAATTTCAAATCGAGCATATTGACGGTGCGAAATTGATTCCGCTGAATCAACTGCCTAAAAAGCTGGGAACATTACCCCGCGATAAAGAAATCCTGTGCGTATGCCGTTCGGGGTCGCGCAGTGGGGCGGCAGTGCGGCATCTGACGGGAGCAGGCTATAAGGCCGTCAATCTCAGCGGCGGCATTGTCGCATGGCGGCGTGCCGGACTGCCCCTCAAAAAGGGCAAAAAATGATTGACGTGCTGCTCGGATTTGGCATTGGATTGATGCTGGGTCTGCTGGGCGGCGGCGGTTCGATCCTGACCGTCCCGGCACTGGTATACATCATCGGACAGACTCCGCAGGCCGCCGTGACCACCTCCCTTGCCATTGTGGGCGCTAATAGTGCGATGGGGGCGTATTTCCACGGGCAGCAGGGCACGCTTAACGGGCGGGTCGCGCTTCTGTTTGGCGGGGCGGGCATCGGGGTCGCCTACCTGGCGGCAGGTCTCTCCGACCATTTTCCGCCTTCCCTGCTGATGACAATTTTTGCGGGACTCATGCTAACCGTGGGCATCCTGATGGTTGCAACACCCCAGCCAAGCCAGACAAAAGCGGACGAGCCAAGTTTAATGGGCATTCTTTTGAGTGGAGCGGGTGTCGGACTGCTGACCGGAATTCTCGGCGTAGGCGGCGGTTTTCTGATTGTGCCTGCGCTGGTCATGCTGGTTGGCCTGCCGATCCAGCAGGCTGTCGGCACCTCGCTGGTCGTGATTGCTATGAACAGCATCGCTGGTTTTCTGGGGCATCTCAGCGGCGTTTCCATCGATCTGACTGTGCTGCTTCTGTTCCTGATGGCAGGACTGGCAGGCACGTTTACCGGATCAAAGCTCTCTCATCGTTTACCCGCAAACCAGCTCAAACGGGGTTTTGCCATCTTCATCATCGGGCTGGCAATTTTTCTACTGGCAGATCATTTACCAAACTTACTGTGACAAAAAGGAGCGAGGCACAATGTACATTCAACAGTTTTTCATTGACGGTCTTGGATGTGCGTCCTACCTGGTAGGCTGCGAAGCCTTTGGGCTGGCGGCAGTGGTTGATCCTGACCGCGATGTACAAAAATACCTGGACGCAGCGAACGAGCGTGGTTTGAAAATCACCCATATTCTCGAAACCCATCTGCACGCTGACCATGTTTCGGGGAATACGGAACTGGCGGCCCGCACTGGCGCAGATATTTACGTGCATGAAAATGGAAACGCTGAATTCCCTCATATCCCGCTAAAGGGCGGCGAAATCATCGAACTGGGCAACGTACATCTGCACGTGCGGTTTACCCCCGGTCACACCCCGGACAGTGTTAGCCTGCTGGTAGCGGACACTACCCGCGCCGAGGAGCCCTGGATGGCATTAACAGGCGATACCCTCTTCGTCGGGGATATTGGCCGTCCTGATCTGGTCGGGTTGGAAGCGGCGATGGGGCTGGCGGGTGATATGTACCACACCTTGCAGCATGAATTTTTGCCCCTGCACGACAGCCTGATGATTTATCCGGGTCATGGGGCAGGGTCGCTGTGTGGCAAATCGATAGGTTCGGTGCGGTCAACGTCATTGGGATTTGAAAAACGCCACAACCATGCCCTGACGCTGCATGACAAAGATGAATTTATCTCGTATGCGACCAGCAGTCTCCCAGAACAGCCCGCCAACCATACCCGCATCAAAAAGATGAATCGTCGCGGACCAAAAGTGCTGGGCGAAATCACCCCCAAACCGGTGTCCATCCAAGCGGCGATCCCTCACTTCCAGCGCGGCGCGGCCCTGCTGGATACCCGTTCTAAAGAGGCTTACGTGGCAAAACATATCCCTGGTTCGGTTCATCTGGAAGCAGACAGCCAGCTTAGCAACCGTGTCGGTTTTGTGCTGCCGTCGGATGCCCCGGTGATTCTGCTCCTGAAAAATCCGGAGGATTACCGCCGGGTAGTTTACAGTCTGGCCCGTGTCGGTTACGACAACGTGATCGGCTACCTTGCAGACAGTCTGGATACCTGGGAAGCCCTCGGCCTGCCCATCACCAGCGGCGATGTGAAAGACATTGAACCCGCCGAACTGAATGAACTCATCGTGGATGGCAGCGGGCTGCAAATTGTCGATGTGCGCGAGCCCTGGGAGTTTATGCAGGGGCATGTGCCAAATGCACGGTTAGTCCCGCTGGGGCAGTTGATGAACCGGATTGACGAGTTAAATCCAGAACAGCCTGTCGCAGTCATCTGCGCCACCGGCAGCCGCAGCCAATCCGCTGCTGCGCTGTTTGGGAGACAGGGCTTCAAGACTATTTATAATGTACGCGGCGGGACTTATGGCTGGATGCAAAACGGTCTGCCGCTGGAACAAGACGTGAGATAAAACACATGGAACAAACGAGCTTAGGGTTAACGACCATTTTGCATACCGATTTCCAGGCCGCCGAAAAGCGCGTTCTAGAAGCGCTGAAGGCAGAGGGGTTTGGGGTGCTGACCGAAATTGATGTCAGAGCCACAATGAAACAAAAGCTGGATGTGGATTTTCGCCCATACAAAATTCTGGGCGCGTGTAATCCACCCCTGGCCCATCGCGCCCTCACAACCGCACCGGAAGTCGGCCTGCTGCTGCCCTGCAATGTGACCCTATCGGAAAATGCACCAGGCGAAATCCTTGTGTCGCTGGTTGACCCGATGATGATGATGGATGTGATCGCACACGAATCGCTGAAACCTGTCGCGGAAGAGGCGCGGCAGCGGTTAGAAAAAGTCGTTCAGGCATTAGAAATGGAGTAAACTATGCCTCTGTATGAATTTGATTGTACGGACTGTGGGGAAGCATTCGAGAAGCGGGTGCGTCTGTCGGACTCGCTGGACAGCATCGCTTGTCCGCACTGCGGGGGGATCAAAACGCAGAAAAAACTCTCGCAGTTTGCTGTGAAGGGCGGCAGCAGTCCCACGCCCACCAGCAGCGCATCAAGCTGCTCAACGGGCGGCACCTGAGGGATCCGATTTAACAACTGACCGTGTGTCAGGATCTTAGAATGACCAACGAAAGACGATATGCGGCGGAAGCCGGAGCGCCTTACCCTGCTGGAAGTCACACGGGTTGTTGATTTATGCCTGGAAAATCTGACCCTTCGCGCCGCGTGGCAGGCATTGATATTCGGCAGGATATGCTTGAAGCGGCGCAGCACTATGTGCCCCAGGGGGAATTTAAACTCGCGCCTATGGAAGCCGTTCCGTATGGCGACCAATCGTTTGACCTGGTATTTTTGGGTCATGTGCTGCACGAAACCGATGATGCTGCCAGAGCACTGCAAGAGGCGAAACGGGTTACCAAGTCACGAGTCGTCGTGCTGGAATGGCCTTATGAAAAGGGCGAGTTTGGCCCGCCGCTTGATCACCGTTTAAAACCTGAAATCGTGCTGGCTTTGGCGAAAAAGGTCGGATTCAGCCAGTGCCAGCAGGTAAATTTACATCATATGACTCTCTACCGGATGGAGACATGAGCAAGAGAAGACAGAAAAAAACTCAGCCCACGAACAACAATGTGCGCCTGCTGTGGGCGGTGGGAATCATCGCAATTATTCTTGTGGCAGCGGCGATTTTACTCCTGAACCAGGATGAGGAAACCGAGGAAGCCACAACGGACACCGCGCTTCCGGCGGAAGTCTCGGTTGCGGACGCCGCAAAGATGCGCGAATCGGGCGCCTTTGTCCTTGATGTGCGTGAGCAGGACGAATGGGACACCGTGCATATTCCCGGTGCACATCTGATTCCCCTGGGTCAACTGCCGGATCGCCTGAACGAACTGCCCCAGGATCAGGAAATTGTGGTGGTCTGCCGTTCGGGGAATCGCAGCGCCACCGGACGCGATATTTTAAAGGATGCCGGATTCTCGCAGGTTACCAGTATGGCGGGCGGCATGAACGAATGGCAGGCGGCGAGTCTGCCCGTAGAATAACACCCAACTTCAATGGGGCAGGATGCATAACTGCCCCTACAGATGCTCCGCCAGCACCTGCACCGGATGCACGGCCCTGCGTGCTGTTCCGTCCGCAATTTGATGACGGCAGGACGTTCCCGGTGCGGCAATGATAACCGAAACTTCAGCAGCACGAATCGCCGGGAATAAACGGTCTTCTCCGCAGGCCAGCGACAGGTCGTAATGCTCTTTTTCGTAGCCAAACGCCCCGGCCATCCCGCAGCACCCGCTGGGAATTTCTTCCACGATGGTATCTGGAAGCCTGCCTAACAGGGACATCATGGCCTGGGTGCCAATCGCCGCTTTTTGATGGCAGTGACCGTGCACCAGGATTTTTTGCGGGGCGGGGGGAGCGGCAAAGGGGATTTCCGTGCGGCTCAAAAATTCCTCGATGAAAAATGTGTTGGCCGCGACCGCCCTGGCTTCCTCGTTCCGCAGAAAATCAGGATATTCATCCTTCAGCGCGGTCACACAGCTTGGCTCAACCCCCACAATCGGGATGCCCTGCTGCACATAGGGATAAAGCAGATTCACGTTGTGCGCGGCGTTTGCACGTGCCTGTTTGAGCAGCCCTTTAGAAATCAGCGGGCGGCCGCAGCAGCGCCGATCCTGGACGATCAGCACCTCGTATCCTGCCGTCTCCAGCAGCCGTACTGCCGCCTGTCCGATTTCCGGTTCGTTATACAGCAAAAAGGTATCGTCCCACAGCACGACTTTTTTCAGGCTGGTTTTCCTGGGATGTCTGGCGAACCAGGTGCGGAAAGTCTGCTTTGCCAACGGGGGCAGCGCCCGCCGCCGATCAATTTTCAGCCAGGAGTCCAGCACCGCTCTCAAAATTGGACTGCGGAAAGCCCAGTTGGTCAGGGAGGGAACACGGCTCCCGACAGCATTCCAGAGTGCAATGTTCCCAAACAGGCGGCTGCGAAGCGGCGTACCGTGTGCAGCATGGTAATGGGCTAAAAATTCATACTTCAATTTTGCCATATCGACCAGCGACGGGCATTCCCGCTGGCACGCCTTGCATTCCAGACACAAATCCAGCACCTCATAGACTTCGCGGCTCAATAACCCTTCGACGCCCAACTGCCCGGACATGGCCGCACGAAGGGTATTGGCACGTCCGCGTGTGGAATGGGCTTCGTCACGGGTCGCCATGTAAGAGGGACACATGACACCCGTCTCCGTTTTGCGGCATACACCCTGCCCATTGCACATTTCGACCAGTCCGGCAAAACCGCCATCGCGGGCAAAATCGAGATACGGGCTGGTGATTGTATACGGGGTCTGGTAGCTGACGTTAAAGCGCAAAAACTCCGGCGCCCAGGGTTCGGGCGCATCCACGATTTTGCCCGGATTAAATATGTTGTTCGGGTCAAACAATCCTTTGACCTGACGGAATGCCTGGTGCAATCTTTCGCCGTAAAGCTGCTGGTTGAAGTAGCTCCGTGCAAAACCTTCGCCGTGTTCGCCAGTTGTTGTGCCGCCGTAGCGAATCGCAAGCGCCGCGACCCCCTGTGAAATCTGCCGCATCTGGTCAATCCCCTGCTGCGTTTTGAGATTAATCAACGGATTGATATGCAAGCAGCCTGCCGAGGCATGGGCATAAAAGGCAGCCTCTGTTCCAGCATCACGGCAGATTTTCTCAAATTCCAGCGCATAGTCGGCCAGATTTTCTACAGGAACCGCCGCGTCATCCACAAAAGCGAGCGGTTTGGCATCCCCGCGTTTGCTCATCAGGATGCCCAGGCCGGCCTTCCGCACCGCCCATACATTGGCGACGGCTTCCGGCGTGGTGCAGGCAGTCATCACCTGTTTTCGCAGTACATCCGCCAGTTTTTCTCGCTGAGCAGTCAGTTCGGTTTCGTCATCTCCCGCAAATTCGACCACCAGCACAGCACGGGGGTTGCCCTCAATAAACGTCAAACGGCGGTTGTATTCGGGTATCTGGCGAGTAAGATGGTTAAAATACTGGTCGATCAACTCCACCGCGGATGGGCGAAATTCAAGGATATAAGGCACAAGTGCCAGCGCTTCATAGAGCGACTCAAATTGAATCACCAGCAGTTGAGCGTGTGCAGGGCGTTTCACCAATCCCAGTTTGATAGAGGTAATGAGTCCCAGCGTGCCTTCGCTGCCGACCATCAGCGGCGCGAGATTGAGCGATTCGCCGCGCTGAAGCTGAAGCAAAATACGGTTCAGGTTGTAGCCCGCCACATTGCGCCACGTTTTGGGATAGCAGGCGGCGATTTCATCCTTGACCTGTTCAACCAGGGGGGGAATTTCGCGGTAGAGCCGTCCTTCCAGCGTATCCTGCGTTTGCAAAAGGGCAAGTTCCTCTGGCGATTTGGGGCCAAAACGCACCTGATTGCCATCCGCCAGTACCACCTCCACCTCTTTCACGTGGTCGGCCATCATGCCATACACAATGGAATGAGAACCGGTGGAATTATTGCCCGTCATGCCGCCGAGAGTGGCGGTCATGCTGGAGGCCGGGTCGGGCCCAACCATGAGCGGCAGCAGAGCACGGTTCAGCGAATCCAGCACCATCCCTGCCTGCACACGCACCCACCCGGCCTCGCGGTTCAGTTCAAGGATGCCGTTCAGGTGGCGCGAATTATCCACGACCACTCCTGGCCCAATGGTCTGACCAGATAAACTCGTACCGCCGCCGCGTGGCACAATCGACGCACCGTGACGGGCAACGATGCGGACAATCTCCACCACATCGGCGTCATCTTCAGGAAAAACCACCCCCATCGGCAGCACGCGGTAGCTGGAGGCATCCGTGCTGTACAGGTTGCGCGTCACCAAATCCGCTTTGACCGTGCCGCGTATACGCCGCAGTTCGCCGAAAAGCGGCTCGTCCTTCATGCCCGTGAGTCCCTGACCATGTGGTTAGAGAGACGCCCCAGTTTCTCAACTTCGACCACCACCTCATCACCGGGCTTTAACCAGGAGGCATCTTTCATGCCCAGGATCACCCCGGATGGCGTTCCGGTCAAAATCACATCTCCCGGTTGCAGCGTAAAATGCTGGCTGAGGTAGCTGACAATTTCCGCTACTGAGAAAATCATGTCTGCGGTATTTGAATCCTGACGCAGGTCCCCATTCACCCAACATTTGAGGAAAAGATTTTGCGGGTCGCCCACCTCGTCCGCCGTCACCAGATAGGGGCCAACCGGCATAAATTTATCCGGCGTTTTGCCCAGAAGCCACTGGCTGGTACGCAACTGAAAATCACGGGCACTCAAGTCATTCGCGGTGAAGTAGCCAAATACATAATCAAGCGCCTGAGTTTGTCTCACATTGTAGGCTGTTTTGCCGATCACCACACCGAGTTCAACTTCGTAATCACACTTTTCTGATTTTGCCGGAAGCGGAATATCTTCACCCGCCGCCGCCAGCGCATTACTGAACTTGGAAAAAACAATCGGGACTTCGGGGATTGGCGCGTTGGTTTCTTCGGCATGGCGGCGGTAATTCAGCCCAATGCAGATAATCTTGCCGGGGTTCGTTACACAGGGAGCGTACCGGAGCTGGCTTTCATCCAGCAGGGTAGAGGCAGAGATGTGTTTGAGCGATTCCAGGCCGCTCGCCAGCACCGCATCGATTGAAGCCGGGGCATTTTGCGCGACAGCAGCGACATCAATCACGCCTTTGTCCGTTTTGATTCCGAGCCGAATTTCATTGTTGTGATAAAAGTTGAGTAGTTTCATCAGGTTTCCTTTTAATGATTCCCGTGCGGCACATCCGCACCGGATTTTCCTACCAGAAAATCAAAATCCGCACCCAGGTTGGCCTGCTGTACATGCTCCAGGAACATGCTGACGTAGCCGCGTTCGGTGTACGGCGGGCGCGGCCTCCAGGCAGCACGGCGGCGGGCTAACTCTTCCTCGCTGAGGTCGAGCTGCAAACGGCGATTCGGCACATCAAGTTCGATCATGTCCCCATTTTGAACCAGCGCCAGCGTCCCACCAATCGCGGACTCCGGGGCGACATGCAGCACCACCGTTCCAAAGGCCGTGCCGCTCATCCGTCCATCGGAAATACGGATCATATCCGATACACCTTCTTTGAGCAGTTTGGCAGGAATATGAAAATTGCCCACTTCCGGCATTCCCGGATACCCTTTTGGGCCGACCTGTTTTAAAACCAGCACGCAGCTTTTGTCCACCTCTAAATCCGGATCATCCACGCGGGCATGGTAATCGTCAATATCCTCAAAAACCACCGCCCGCCCACGATGCCGCATCAGTTCCGGGGTTGCAGCAGATGGTTTGAGAATCGCGCCGTCTTCGCAGAGATTACCACGCAGCACCGCTAGGCCAGCTTCTTTTTTCCAGGGCGAGTCGTATGTGGCGATGACATCACGATTATGGCAGACCGCACCCGCTGTGTTTTCTCCCACCGTTTTACCGTTGGCCGTCAGCGCGTCCATGTGAAGATGCGCTTTCAATTCCTGAATGACGGCAGGCAGACCGCCCGCGTAGAAAAAGTCTTCCATCAAATAGTAACCCGACGGCATCAGGTTGACCAGCAGCGGCATATGGCTACCCAATCGATCAAAATCTTCCAGGCACAGGTCAACCCCTACACGCCCCGCAATCGCCAGCAGATGCACCACAAAATTCGATGATCCGCCCACTGCCGCGTTGATCTTAATAGCATTTTCAAAGGCATCACGTGTCAGAATCTGCGAGATTCTGAGGTCATCTTTGACCATCTGCACAATCCGGTTACCGGAAAGATGTGCTAAGCGGCGGCGGCGCGAATCGGCTGCCGGAATCGCCGCCGCACCGGGCAGGGTTAGCCCAAGTGCTTCCACCATACAGGCCATGGTGGAGGCAGTTCCCATCGTCATGCAGTGACCATCGCTGCGCGACATACACGACTCGGCTTCCATGTACTGCTCCATGGTCATGCGGCCCGCCCGCAGGTCATCGGTAAATTTCCACAGATCAGTTCCCGAACCGATGTCTTTTCCGCCGTATTTGCCGTTGAGCATAGGGCCGCCGTTAACCACCAGCGTCGGCAAGTCCACGCTGCACGCGCCCATGATCGTTGAAGGGGTTGTTTTATCACAACCCGTCAGCAGCACCACCCCATCAATGGGATTGGCCCGCAGGGTCTCCTCCACATCCATGCTGGCGAGGTTACGAAACAACATCGTGGTTGGGCGCATCAGCGATTCACCCAGCGACATGACCGGAAATTCAAGCGGATAGCCGCCCGCTTCATACACCCCCCGTTTGACCATTTCCGCCAGAATACGGAAATGCCCGTTACAGGGCGTTAAATCCGACCAGGTATTGCAAATTCCAATGACAGGCCGCCCGTCGAATACATGGTCTGGGTGTCCCTGATTTTTGAGCCAGCTCCGGTAGGCAAAACCAAGAATATCGTACTTGCCAAACCAGGTCTGGCTGCGTAATTTTTTACTCATAAAAACTACCTCAATTTTGATGACTCTTCCGGCAAATCCGGAGATTCTTCCGGGATAGGGCTGCTAATCGACCAACCGCCATCCACCACAATATTTTGTCCGGTAATCTGTCGCGCCTGCGGCGAAGCCAAAAATAACGCGGCGGCCACAATGTCCTCCACATAGCCGACCCTTCCTGTAGGGTTGACCGATGCCCAGTTCGATTCATAGTTTGGATCATCCAACTGCGTGCGTTCGGTCAGAGTTGCGCCGGGGCAGATCGCGTTCACGGTGATACCATACTGCCCCAATTCCAGGCCCAGCACACGAGCGAGATGAATGATCGCCGCTTTGGTAATGCCGTAGGTACTGAGATTGGGATATGCCTGTAACCCTGTCACGGATGCCATCAGCAAGATCCGTCCGTTGCTGGTTTTTCGGGCGATCATTTCGAGAGCAGCAGCCTGCGCCGTAAAATAGGTGCCGCGCAGATTCACGCCAGTGACACGGTCAAAAGCGTCCGGGGTGTAATCCAGAAATGGGCCAAAATTGGTAATGCCCGCGTTGGCAATCAACACATCCAGCCGCCCGAAACGCGCCGCCGTTTCCCTGACCATCTGGCGCACCGCTGCCACATCGGCAATATCCTGCCCACAGGCAGTGACCCGTTCCGCACCGACTTCCTGGTTGATTTTTGCCGCCGATTCAGCCGCCAGGTTGGGGTCAATATCATTCAGGGCAACATAGGCACCTGCCCGTGCAAATGCCTGGCACAGCCCATAGCCGATGCCCACGCCCGCACCCGTCACCAGCACCCCACGACCTTTATAAGAAACTTCCATAAGGCGTATCTCACCCTTTAAATCGATAAGCTCGGATTCCTTTTACCCCTGGTTCAGCCACAAAAAGATTCCCGGCCATAGGTTCTTGTTCGCGCTGCTCCGGCGTCATATGTTCGGCGGCGGTGGTGATATACAGTTTGTCCAGATTTTCTCCGCCAAAGGCACAGGCGGTCACCTGGGAGGCGGGCAAATCGATCTGCGCCAGTACTTCAGCAGTGTGCGGATTCCAGCGGCGCACATACCCCACGCCGTTATGAGCAATCCACAACATGCCTTCAACATCAATCGCCAAGCCGTCCGGCCAGCCTGCATCCTCAGGGGTCCGGATCGCCGTTCGCGCATGACTGATCTGCCCGGTCTGAGGGTCGTAATCAAAAGCGGTCACCGCCCGCTGGTGCGAATCGATATAGTACATCGTGTTTTCCCACCAGCCTAATCCATTGGAAACGCAAATCCCATCCAGCATTTTGTGAACCGTTAAATCCGCATCCAGGCGGTACAGGCTGCCGATACAGGGTTTGCCCGAAAAGGTCATGGTGCCAGCCCAGAAGCGTCCGGCGGGGTCACATTTACCATCGTTAAAACGGGTATCCGGCGGACGGTCAGCGGGGTTTGCTACAATTTCAAGTTTTCCGGTGTTCAGATCAAAGGCCGCAAACCCATCTCGCACTGCCAGCATCACACCACCGGAAGCACGGGGAACAACAGTCCCAACCGGCTGGCCGACGGCGTAGGCTGTATCAGTATTTGCCACGGGGTCAAAAACGTGCAGGGTTCCTTCCAGAATATCAACCCAGTATAAAATACCATCCCACAGCGGCCCTTCTCCCAGATTAGCGCGGGCAGAAAGGCACAACTTTGCTTCAATCATCATTTTTTCCCTCAGTCAAACAAAACCCTGGCTATCGGGGAATTATAGCCAGAGAGCGCAGCAGCACGCTAATTTACCACATCTGCCCCACCCGGTTTGAGGTCAGGTACTTCGACAAAATCTGTCAGGGGCAGGATTCGTGGCAGCAAACCAGAATCAGTTTCCACAAATTGAATCGCGCCGATGCGGGTAAAATGAGGTTCGCGGGATGTCTCGCTGTAGGTCAGGGTGATGACTCCATCCAGAGCAGAAAAGGTCTGACCGCTGGTCATGCTGTCGTAAAATGTTCGTCCACTGAGATTCTCAAATCCAACGCGGTTAATCGTGCTGATCATGATGTCTCGGTACGCATCCACCGCCGCCCACGCCACCAGATAGGCAACATTGCGGGTCTCCAGCGCCTCTACCGCGTTTTCAGCCTGTGGCAGACGATTTTGTGACCAGTAATTGACCACTGTTTGAATGCCGGGATGCTCAACTTCGTCCCACCACAGATAGGGAAGCTGCCCTACAATGCCGTTGGTCGCTTCCCCGCCAAGCTGCATGACGGAAGTATCCAGCACGATATTCGGCCCTGCAACCAGCACCTCATCACGTAAACCGAGGGCAGCCAGGGTTGCGGCAACCTGTGCCGGGCCATTGGCAACGCTGGTCGTATAAATGATGTTGGCGCCACCATCGAGTACACCCTGCACCATCGGGGAAATATCTGGCACCCCAGGGAAGAAGTAGCGTGCGCCAGCATAACCAACCCCTTTGCTTTCGCAGTACGCTCGTGCTTCGTCGGAATCACTCGATTCGCCCAGTGCACCTAAAAAGCTGACATGCCCTATCACTGGGTCACCTTCGATGCCAAACTGCGCCCAGTTTTCGCTGATGTAATCGCAGAAGGCTCCAAGCTGATTCATAAACATCGGCGTGACCGAGAAAACCCATCCCGGCGAATCCGCAGCGTCACCGTAGAGTGCCTTTAAGCTGCCGGACGAGACGACAATCGGGATTTCCTTCTGAGCGGCCTGTTCGCGCAGCAGTTCGGCATCTTCTGTGAGATACATAAACATGATATAGGCATCCTCACGCAGGGAAAACTCATCCCATGCCGCCTGTGCTGCCTCCTGACTGCCGCCCGTATCGCGGTATTCCATGGCAATCGCCGCGCCGCAGATTCCACCCTGCTCATTAAAATAAGCAATAGCGTCTTCAAACCCGTTCAGCACGGGCAGGGTGAGCTGGGCGTAAATGCTGCTTAAATCACCGAAATGATAAAAGCGGATCGTTTGCCCCGTTAAATCTTCGACACATTCCGTATTTGCAGAAATTGGCGTCATGCTCAACACCAGCAGCATGACCAGCACAGTCCATATTCTGTTCATAACCACTCCCTTTTTGGAGATTATCGCCAAAAACCTGATTTCTGCGCGAAGACCCAGTGACTTCTTACACTACTCTGAGAAACCGCCCCGTATTCTAATGAAAGTCAAAAGGAAATTATTGATGTCGCAGCCATGTTATCACCAGTTGGTCGAACGCCTGAACCGGTTTCCCCAGGGCGCACCTCCCTCTGAAACCCTGTATAAAATTCTGCAAATTCTGTTTAGCGAAGAAGAAGCCGGTTTAGTGGCAATGCTGCCCATTAAACCGTTTACGGCACAAAAAGCCAGCCAGATCTGGAAAAAAGACCTGAGTGACACCCGGAACCTCCTTGAAACACTTGCAGGTCGGGCACTGCTGGTCGATATGGAAAAACCAGACGGAGAAACCACCTATGTCTTACCACCGCCGATGGCGGGTTTTTTTGAATTTTCCATGATGCGGGTGCGCGAGGAGATCGATTCAAAGGCACTGGGCGAGCTGTTTTACCAGTACTGCACGGTCGAAGATGAGTTTATGCCCGCTCTGTTCCAGAGGGGTGATACTCAGCAGGGACGAATCTACATCCAGGAGCCTGTGCTGCCACCTGAAGCTCATGTCCTCGATTATGAACGCGCCAGCCATATGATTAAAACCGCCTCGCATGTCGGAGTCAGCACGTGCTACTGCCGCTTTAAGATGCAGCAGGTCGGCAAAAACTGCGAGGCGCCGCAGGACATCTGCATGACGTTTAATAATGTCGGGCACTCACTCATCCGGCACGGGTATGCAAGAGAGGTGGATGCTGCTGAAGGGTTGGATCTGCTGGCGCAGGCATACGAACATAATCTTGTGCAATTTGGCGAAAACGTCCGCCAACAGATCAGTTTTATCTGTAACTGCTGTGGATGCTGCTGCGAGGCGCTGATTGCAGCAAGGCGCTTCGGGATGATGCGTCCGATTCATACCACAAATTATCTGCCGGACATTGATGAAGCGACATGCAATGGCTGTGGCAAGTGTGTCAATGTGTGCCCGGTAGAAGCCATGACGCTGGTTTCTGCCAATGATCCCAACCGCCCCTCCCGCAAAAAAGCCAAACTAGATGCGGATGCCTGCCTGGGCTGCGGCGTATGCGTGCGGAACTGCCCCAAAGACAGCCTTCAGATGCAAAGCCGCCCACAGCGGGTTATCCCGCCCCTGAACGGCACCCATCGCGTTGTGGTGATGGCAATTGAACGGGGAATGCTGCACAACCTGATTTTTGACAACCAGGCCCTGACCAGTCACCGCATTTTAGGGGCAATTTTGGGTGTGATTCTGAGGCTGCCACCGCTTAAGCAGGCGCTTGCCAGCCAGCAGGTGAAATCTCGCTATCTGGAGGCTTTACTCAGCAAGACCATGCCAGGTTAGTGAACATCATCTGAGGAACACACAGGGGTGAAAGGGTAACGGTTTGGCCGACTGAAAGGTAAGCCCCTTTCTATCCTGAAGAGCGCGTATCCTCATTGCCAGGAACCTCGCGCTTCTGTGTGATCTCCGAGGAGCTTTCATCGGGTCTAGGCGTCTGGATGGTACTGGGGTCAAATTCGCGGGTAGCAAATTCGTCCACTTCATACTCTATCCGCAGCAAACTCGTATCTTCCTCGATAATTGGGGTTAAAGAGGTTTGCAGATGTAACATCCCTGGTTTTTCGCCATCACTGCGAGGCTTAAGTGGAATATCCGCCACCAGAAAATTGTCACGGTCGCGCTGCTCGTACTTCAGATCAACTTCACCCTCGGTGATCCGGCAGTATTTTTGAATAACCTGCACAATCTCCTGCTGCATACTTCGCAGTTCTTCCGGAGAAAGATGGGCTCTGTCGGTCACCAGCACTACCTTGAGACGGTCTTTGGCAGATTTGGCGGCTTTGGGCTTTCGGCCCATCAGGCGATCCATAAAACTACTCATTGCTCGCTCCTCAAGGGTTATTATTAAACATCCGTATCAAACGCTGGAAGAAGCCGGGATGGTCATCATAGCTGGGGAATGGTATCGGCTCGCCATTCAAACGCCGGGCGATGTTGTTAAATTCGATGGAGGCCTTCGCCGCTGTTCCAGGATTGCCCGTATTACCCGCAATCAGTACGGTTTCATCTTCAGGGATAATCCCGATAATTTTGATTGCGAGTATTTCCATCACATCATCTGCCGAGAGCATTTCGCCGCGTTTAATCATTTCTGGTTTGATCCGATTCAAGACCAGATGAGCAGGAATATTTTTCGACTTGGCTTCAATGATGCCAATCACACGATCAGCGTCGCGCACCGAGGAGATTTCCGGGTTGGTCACGATGAGGACTTCATCAGCCGCAGCAATGGCATTCTGGAAACCGCGTTCGATACCTGCGGGGCTGTCAATCAATATAAAATCAAATTCTTTTTTCAGCGCTTCTGCCAATCTAATCATCTGAACTGGTTTAAGGGCAGTTTTATCGCGGGTCTGGGCAGCAGGCAGCAAATATAATGATTGATACTGCTTATGTTTGACCATCGCCTGGCGCAGTTTACAACGTCCTTCAATCACATCGATCAGGTCGTATACAATGCGGTTTTCCAACCCCATGATAATATCAAGATTCCGCAAGCCTATATCCGCGTCGATTGTGACGACTTTTTTCCCCAGCGCCGCCAGCGCAACCCCCAGATTCGCAGTCAGGGTTGTTTTGCCAACGCCCCCCTTGCCGGAGGTCACCGTGATGACTCTGCCGGTCGCAGTCTGTCCCCTTGCCTCAACTGGAGAGCCAGGGTACGGCTTCGATTTGTCCATTCTTCACCTGTGCCATTTCTGGATTTGGTTTGCGTTTTCGATCTTCATCAGGCGGAACCGCAATATGAGAGGCGATCCGTAACTGCGTCGGGGCCAGATCAAGCGCACATACAATCGCGTTCTCATCTCCATTTGCACCCGCATGAACGATGCCGCGCAGCTTCCCCCACACAATGATGTCACCCGTTGCCACAATTTCCGCCCCGTTATTCACATCCCCAACCACGACCACGTGCCCGTTGCTGCGAATGGTTCGCCCACTGCGAAGCGTCCGCTTAACGAGCACACCGACCGTCCCATATTCTTCAGAATCCATCGGCGGAAGGACATCTTCTTCATCCTCCTCCAGGTCTTCGTCCTCGTCTTCCACCAGCATTTCATCATCATGTTCGGGGTAACGGGTTTCCCTGACCGGAAGCGGTATTTCGGAGAGCCGGGTAAATAATTGGAGTTCGTGCGCCGCGCTGGACGTAATCTCATTCTGGCTGAGCACCGCCACCAACTCGACCTGTCGTGAGGCAAGGGCATTTTTCAGCGCGGTCAGATTTTCCACGTCAACCGCCCGTTCACTCACGTCCACCACCAGCCGCGCTCCTCGGAAGAATGTCCCACGCTGGTCGATATATTGTGTCAGGTCATCCACGAGCGGCAGCCACGCCTGATGCGGCGTCAGAGTCGCCAGAATACCTTCTCGAATTCCCTTAATTGCGATTTTGTCCGTCATATGAACAATTAATAAAGACTTTCATTCTTCCATTGTACGCAGTTTTTTGCCGCGTGCCACCAATTAATTGTGGCGACTATTGTAGTCGATAGCCGCCACAAGAGAAAATTTTAGGAGCCAGATTACTGGCGACGGAAGTAAAAGTCCAGCACACGCCGAACCACGGGCAGCGCCACCTGAGACCCTTCCCCTGCGTTATAAACAAAAGCCACCACGACAATCTCCGGCGCTTCATACGGCGCATAACCCACGTACCATGCGTGAGAGGGCCAGCGCCCTGGAATACACAACCCCAGAGGACGGGCTATGTCATCACAGTATTCGGCGGTGCCGGTTTTGCCCGCCTCGTTCACGTAAGGGAGCGGGTCAACAGGTGTCACCCCTGTTGAGGCCGTGCCGCGCGTCACAACTTCTCGCATCCCTTCTTCCACAAGCTGTACGACTTCCGACGAAGCAAACGGGGGCACATAATCGCGGGCGACATTGCTGTTGTATACCAACGGGTCACACACACGACCGTTAAAGGTGTAGTTATACGGCACATTCACCCGGTAGGTGATGATGTTTCTGATGTTATCTTCCCGATTCGGGTCAATATCCACCTGTGCCGTGTAGGAATCCGGGTTACAGCGGGCCGGATCATAGTGGTCGGAATCGGGTTCGCAGCGGCATACGAGACTGTTGGCCTTCTGGATGAGCAAATCTTCTTGCAGCAGCAGCACCACATCCCCGTTTTGCGGCAGGACAATCGTCCTGGCGACACGCGGCCCAAATTCCCGAACCACGTTGCCTTGTGCATCGAGAAACTGCTTGATAATGGTGGGCTGATACAATGTCCCCCCATTGGCGATTGCTGCTGTGTAGGAAAGCTGCTGAAGCGGCGTCACCGTCAGGTATCCCTGACCGAAGGCCGCGTTGTAAGTATCTCCCGTTGACCAGCTTTCCCCATAAAGACGGCGTTTCCAGTCTCGGTCAGGCATTCGTCCGGCGACCTCAAGCGGCAGTTCAATCCCCAGTTCCGACCCGACACCAAACGCGGTTGCCCAGCGATACAGATCGTCAATTCCCAGCCCGCCCGGTCGCAATACCGCCGAACTCACATCCGGGTTGCCGCCGCCAACCTGGTAAAAATACACGTCGCAGCTAATCGCAATCGCATCCTTCAGATTGACCCGGCCATGCCCATTTCGATCCCAGCAGACAAAGGTCTGGCTCTGGGCAACATCATTCGGGGCGAAAGCATTAGGAAGCTGCAAGCGTCCCCCATCAAAGAGATAAGAGTCGGGGGAAATCACGCCTTCCTCTGCCACCGCGACCGCCGAGACCAGCTTCCAGACTGACCCCGGAGGGTAAAGCGACCCGGTCGCATGGTTCACAAGCGGCAAAAGCTGATCGTCGGCTAAATCAAAATAATAATCGACATCAATGCTGCGGGCGAAGCGGCTGTTATCATAGGTCGGCCACGAAACCAGCGCCAGAATCTCACCCGTGCGCGGGTCCATCGCTATGACCACACCGCTCTGGGAACGGAGTTTTTGCTCCTGCGCGTTCAAAATGTTGATGCGTTCAATCAGCGCTTCCTGGGCGGCACGCTGCAATTCGGTATCCAGGGTCAGTTGAATGGTCAAGCCCGCCAGCGGGTCTTGACGGTCAAGCAGCGCCAGTTTTTCACCTGCCACATCAACCTCATAGGTTTCCGAACCTCGCTGCCCCGCCAGTTCGGTTTCAAAAAAGCGCTCGATGCCCGCATAACCAATGCGGTCAAAACTGGGGTCATATCCCTGCTCACGTAAATCTTCAGCCTCATCTTCGCCTATCGGCCCGATATAACCGATGATCTGTGAAGTCAATTCCCCCGTAGGATATTCACGTACCGAGCGCACTTCAATGTTGACTCCGG
The DNA here is from genome assembly GCA_008933735.1 of Anaerolineae bacterium. Lineage (GTDB taxonomy): Bacteria > Chloroflexota > Anaerolineae > Aggregatilineales > J027 > SB15. The sequence continues at coordinate 116,343 of WBUL01000011.1, forward strand.
GCAGAGTCAATTTTTCTTCTTCCAGTTGCAGCATGATTGCCTGTGGGATGTCGGTTGCCACCGTCACAGGGCGAAACGGCGCGATCCGTTCACCCTCATCCACCAGATCTTCCAGGCTGCGTTGATTCACTCCGGACGCGATCACCACTTCGTTTGTAGCCGGAACATTAATCAACCCTGCCAGACGGTTGTAGATCCGGAGGACTTCTTCCGGGTCATCCGGCAAAAACGCCGGCGTAATGGTGACATTAAAAGCAGGCACATTCCGCGCCAGCACCTGACCATTCCGATCCAAAATGGAGCCGCGCGATGAGGCAATCGGCAGGATTTGAATGCGGTTTTCTTCGGCATCATCCCGAAAACTAATTCCTTCCACAAATTGCAGGTAGTACATCCGTGAAATGAAAATGCCAAACACCGCGATAATCACCCCCCGGAAGAACCACAACCGCCATCCCTGAAAAGGCATTAATCCCATCATGTCCTCCTGTTCACCCTTACCGGCAGCGTGTTAAACCAGACCCACCTTTGGCGGGCGAAGGAAATCCAAAATGCGTCCCATCAACCGGAACATCGGTAAAATCAACAGCGTGTTAAAAACTAGAGAGGGGATCGTCCACGTTAGGATCGTGCGGAAAACCGGAAACGAATTTCCCTGCACAATAAGCATCGTCAGCACCACCACCTGATACAGCACCGTCGTAAAAATCACGGCTAAAGGGGGAATCAGAATATTTCGCCACCCGATTTGTCCGACATAGAACGCCAGGATCGTCAGAGCCAGCACGTAGGCTAAACTGGACGTTCCTGTAGGCGTCACTGACAGCAAATCCACAAACAACCCGCCAATGAACGCCCAGGGCAGCGAATCGGGCAGTTCGTTGAGCAGACCCCAGGCCACAACCAGAACAAGCACCAGACTCGGCTGCCCATTCAGGTAGCGCAAATGCGAAAACACACTGGAGTCAATGACTGCGGCAATCATAAACAGTGGAATTCCAACAGCATAAATCGTCACGGCTGTTCAGGCTCTTCAAAAATTTGCAGGTCAACAGGTTCAAAATTAGTAATCACCAGCACAATGTCCAGATTTTCAAAATCGACCAGACTTTGCACGGTCGCCTGTTTAAAGAGGCTGTTGGGCGAAATACCCACACTGCTGATTTGCCCAACGAGAATATTGGGGGGGAAGGCCTGGGTTTCACCAGAGGTAAACACCTGCTGATTTTCCGCAAGCTGCCCGTTAATGTTGACAAAATCCAAAATCAGATCGCCGCTGATACTGCCGCGTACCAACCCCGATTCACGGGTTTCATTTTGCACACGGGCGGTCACCGAGCTGTTGACATCCGTAATCAGCAGCACTTCCGCCCCCGTCGCAGAGACATCCACGACACGCCCAACCAGTCCCAGCTCGGTCACAACCGGATCGCCCACCTGCACTCCATTCCGGGTTCCTGCCGCGATATGGATCGTCCGCACCACCCCGTTGACATCGCGGCCTATGACATCGGTGGTGACGTAGCGCCAGTCCGAGCCTTTTTGCCCGACGTAATTGGAAAGCTCAACCAGGCGATCATAATCACTGCGGAAGGCACGCAGGTCCGCCAGTTCACTTTGATACTGTGCCAGTGCCTTTTCCAGTTCCCGATTCCGCAGCCGCAGCGACCGGAATTCCGCCATTTCCTCAGCGAAAATCGTAAAATCGGTGGTCGCACCGCCAAAAATGCCCTCAAGCGCCGTCAGCGGAATCCGCAGAATACCCTCTGCCGGGGCGAGGGTTCCGACCAGACTCAGCAGGATCAATATGATACACAGGCCGAGTGTCATCACGACAGTAAAACTTCGCGGGCTCTGCAAGGAAATTTCCTCCAATAGGGGCGAATACGGGGCGGAAAAACGTGCCTCAGTGGTGGGTACTGCCGCGCTCCAGACCGGTCAGGAGCTGACGCAGATTGTCGTAATCTTCCAGGATACGCCCAGCGCCGCGTGCGACACAGGTCATGGCGTCTTCCGCCAGCCAGGTACGGATATTGACCTCACGGGCAATCCGCTCGGTTAACCCCTTCAACTGACCGCCGCCGCCCGCCAGACAGATTCCCGACTCCATGAGGTCTGCAACCAGCTCCGGCGGGGTTTCGTCCAGCGCATCCCGGATCGTATCCACAATAATTCCGACCGATCCCGCCAGCGCTTCTCGAATTTCAATCGACGAGACTTCTCGCGCTTCTGGCAGTCCGGTAATCAGATTTCGCCCGCGCAGCACCTTTGTTTTTTCTTCCACCAGCGAATAAGCCGAGCCGATGTCTATTTTCGCACTTTCAGCGGTGCTTTCCCCGATCAGCAAACTATATTTACTCCGCATGTACTGGACAATATCTTCATCCATTTCATCGCCCGCGACGCGAATACTGCGGCTGATGACGATACCACCCAGGCTGAACACCGCCACTTCAGTCGTTCCGCCGCCGATGTCCACAATCATGCTTCCTCGCGTCTCATTAATCGGCAGTCCCGCGCCAACCGCCCCTGCCACCGGTTCCTCAATCAAAAAGGCCTCGCGGGCACCTGCTTCAATAGCAGCGTCGTACACAGCCCGTTTTTCTACTTCCGTCACGCCAGACGGAATCCCGATGACCACACGCGGACGGTGAATCGGGATAAAACTCTGTTCATGCACTTTTTTGATGAAATAAGTTAACATGGCTTCAGTAATTTCAAATTCTGCAATAACACCATCCCGCAGGGGGCGAATAATTTGAATATCTTTGCCTACTTTGCCCGCCATGAGCTTGGCTTCGCGTCCGACATGCGTTACCTGGCGGGTTTTCCGGCGAATCGCCACATACGATGGCTCATTAATGATAATCCCTTTGCCGCGCACACATACCAGCGTATTCGCCGTGCCGAGGTCTATCCCAATGTCGAGAGAAAATAAACCGAGTAAAAAATCCAGTGGACTGACCAAAAGTGCTCCAACATCCGTAGAGAGTACAAGCCGCCATTATAACACGCGAATGCCAGCCTACGGGGAGGACATATGGAAGGTAGCTGAAACGTAGGCTGTCAGGCGGGCGTGGGGTGAGCGTAGAAAACAGCGGCGACAGAGGACACTTAACAGAAGACACATGATCCCACCTCCCGCCAGCACCCACCAGCGCCAGGGGAAATCAATGGTGGGCGACCAGGCGGGTGAGCTGTCTGAACTGCGCGAACGGCTGAGATTCTGCTGCTGCGACCCATCTGGCAGCATTCTGTAAACTTCTGAACTGCCATCTCGTTCAGAGACAAACGTAATCCACTGCCCATCCGGTGACCACGAAGGATAAAAATCGCGTTCAAAGTTACGTGTCAGCCGTGTGTGATCGGTTCCATCCGGGCGAATGGCGTAAATTTCTGCGTATCGATTCAACGACGAAAAAAACACGATCCATTCCCCATCCGGTGACCAGGCGGGCGCGTAATCTTCATCCAGAAATTGGGTCAGGTTGCGCTGGCCTGCCCCATTCGCTCGCATAATGTAAATTTCTGAATTTCGATCCCTCTCAGAGACAAACGCGATCCACTCCCCATCGGGCGACCAGACAGGCGCGTAATCATAGTGCGGCGACCTGGAAAGATTTTGCATTTCTGACCCATCTGAACGCATTTTGTAAACATCGGTCTGATCAAAATCATCATAGGTCAGGACAATCCATTCCCCGTCTGGAGAAAACGCGATGCCAAAATCATCACCATACGAATCAGTCAGGCGTTCTTCTTTGCTGCCGTCGCTCCGGATACGGTAAATCTCGGTATTACTGTCGCGGTTGGTCAGAAAATAAATCCATTTTCCATCTGGTGACCATAAGGGCGCGTAGTCGTCGTTGGGGAAGTGAGTTAAACGCTGTGGACTGCTGCCGCTGGCAGACATTTTATAGATTTCCGGGTTGCCATCCCGGTACGAAACAAACGCTAACCACTCTCCATCCGGTGACCATACGGGCGAAAAATCGGGGCGGCGGGCATAGGTCAGGCGCTCTACATGACTGCCATCAGGCCGCATCCGGTAGATTTCATCGTTGCCATCACGATCAGACACAAAGACAATCCAGGGCGTTTCCGGCTCCACCTGACGTGCTCGATACAAAACAAAACTCGCAATTAGCAGGAACAGTCCTGCTGACAAAAATCCATATCGAATGAACAAGACACCCTACTCGAAGATTATTTCATCTATTGGCAGGTACATGTGCTGCCTTCACTGCTGTCCATTTTGGGCGCCCACACACATCCAGATTCCCCAGACGTGCCCGCCGCAGACGCGGAATAAATTCCTCGACAGGAGTTTCCAGAAGATGAAACAAGCGCCGTTTGGATAAATAACACGGTGTCACCCACCCATCGCAGGTAATATTTGGCTCTATACACGCCACACACGCCCCAACCAGCGCACAGGCCGGGCTCACGCTCACTTTGGAGGTCTGGCTGGCCTGATAAAGAGACGCGGTCACTTCACGCCAGGCCGGGTAATCGAGATAATCTTCCCGCAGCCATGCCCCACGTCCCTGAGGAGTCAGGGCAGAAAAATTAATCTCCTGCACACCAAGTTGTTCCACCAGTTCCACACACGCCAGGCTCTGATGCACATTCCGGCGGCTTAATACCACCTCGATATTCACCGGAATATCCGCCGCCCGTAAAAACGCAATCCCCTGCATTGTCTTCTGAAAGCTGCCGGGGCCGCGCACCGCATCATGCGTTTCAGCCGTTGCCCCATCCAATGAAACCCCGGCGACCGCCAGCCCTAACTGCCGCAGAATGCTGGCCGTCTCCTGCGTGACCAGCGTGGCATTGGACCGCATTCCAAACTTCATCCCTGCGGACTGGCAAGCCGACATCAGATCAAACAAATCCTTGCGGAGCAGCGGCTCGCCACCGGAGAATACCACAAATTCTACACCAACCCACGCCAGCCGCTGGATAACATCCAGCGCGTCAACAGTATTTAGGTCCTGCCGCCGATAATCGACCACATCGTAGCAGTGCACACATCGCAGATTGCAGGGATGGGTGACACCCCAGGTCACCGATTGAATCCGCTCTTCTGGCAGAGGGTAAGATTCTTCCTGGGGATCATCTTCGATTTCGTAATCTGGCTCTTCAAAATAATCGTCATCATCAAAAGGATAATAGTCCGGCTCAGGCCAACGTGTGGGCCAGGGTTTGGGCGCACCCATTCTATTTTTTCTCCTTTGGTGGAATCTTCGCCAGCCACTCCAGGGTATTGCTCAATCGGGGATCGTGGATGGCACGGCGGACGGCAGCAGCGTTTTCCAGGAGAAGCTGCGCTGAACTGTGACGGTCAGCCTGCCGCATCCGAATTTCCCCCAGAAGCTGCACGGCACTTCCCCGCCCCCACCCATAATTGCAGTCAATATCCTCCGCCATTTCCAGCGCAGTCTGGGCCTTCTGTTCCGCTTCTTCAAGCTGGTGTTCCAGCAAAAGCCGCCCCCATGTGATAAGGCTGTCAATCTGGATCACTTTGAAGCCACTGCTTACCGCGGCCTCATGTGTTTTGATTACGGCGGCGAGAGCCTCTTTTTCCTGCTTCTGTGCCATCCGCAGCCGACCAAGCCCCAGTTGCGCCCGGCAGAGAATTTCCTTCTGACCGGACTCCTGCGCCCACGACAGCGGGTACCTTAGCCAGGTGTCTGCTTCCTCATATTTGCCGCTCAGCCGATAGACATCACTGAGAATCAGCCCTGCATGAGCCGTGATGAGCGGAAAGGCGTTCGTCCTTTGCTCGCGCAGATGGTACTCGGCGACTTTTGCGGCAGTTCCCAGCTTGCCCAGCCGCACCAGCAAATCAGCGTAGTGCAGTGCCGCCCGTCCGATCAGGAATTTAGGCCGGTCATACAAACGGGCAATTTTTTCAACCCGCTCGTCAACCGTTTCGCCGCTCTCGCGCAGTTGAGCGGCGAGATGATGATAAGACGAAATGAGGCGGTGATTCCGGATGGACTTCATATGCTGGAACAGCGCCGCCTGCTGAAAATCCTCAAGGGCGAGTGTTACCCGGCCCTGCAATGCCCGCGCATGGGCACGCCGCGCATATGGATTTGAACCCGATTGGGGAAAAGTCCGTGCGCCCGCCGAATCGCAGACCCCCAGATGGTACAGCAGCCCGGAGCCATGAATCGGATCACTAAAGGCTCGCACGACGGTTTCAGCCATATATTCCGCTTCGGGCAGTCTGCCCATCAAAACCAGGACATCCGCCAGATTCTGCCGCGCCATCAGCAGATCACGATGACCATCTTTCCATGCGACGAGGATATGCCGCAGCGCCGATTCAGCGATCTGCAACAAGCCTGTATCGGCTGCAAAGAGGCTGTAATCATGCAAGGCATATAACAGCCCTTCATGAACAGCCATCTGGTGGAGTTCCTGCGGAATGCCCAGCCGTTCCATCAGTGCGGCGTGGATTCGCTGCCCCCGTTCATAGTCCGGTTCTTTCAGGCCAAGCATAAAGTAACTAAAACGCGACCCTTCTCCGAAAAAACGGGCGGCGTTCTCCGGGCGGTTCGAGTTCAAAATCTCGATAAGAAGGCCGTCCCAGAGGGCGGCTTCTGCCTGCGGACTTGCGGGGTCATAGCTGCTGGCGTGCCCATTAAACTGCTTTTTGAGGGTGGTCGCCAGGGCAGCCAGGACGATAATTTTGGTTTTCCCTACGGTTTTTTCGACAAGTTCTGAAATCTCATCTCCGGTGCCAAGAATGCCGCTGCCGCGCAAAAAGTCGGTGGCCTGCTCGTATCCAACCTCCCCAAGAAAAAGCTGCTGAAAGGGCATATTTTTTTGCGAAGGAAATTCATCCACTGATTTCTGACTGGCAAAAATGAGACGACAGCGCCCGTATCCCTGAATCAGACCTTGCAGAGCGCCCACCAGATCATCGTGAATCAGATAATCGCGGTAATCGTTCGGTTTTGTCCTGGATTGAACTTCATCCAGGCTGTCCAGCACGATCAGACAGTCCTCGGAGGCATAGATCGCCAGAAAATCCGTCAGTTTTTTGAGGAAAAGCGGAATATCCTTGCTCTGGCGAAAATCCCAGATGAAGACCTTGCAGGGAACACCGGCCAGAAATTCTGCCAGCAGACTGGTTTTCCCTGTCCCGGACGCACCCAGCAGAGCAATGGCTGGCGGCGTACCCCGATCCCACCATCGACAAATATCGTCCAGTTCAGGGCGAAAAACAAAGTCTTCAGACAGCGGGAGTTTGTGTGGCATAGAGATAGTTATCCTAACCAGTCCGGCGGCTTGTCCCGAATATCCGCCCCCAGCAGGCCGCGCCACTGATTCATCACCTGCGGGTCTAAGCCCGCTGAGATAACTTCCATCGAATCGCAGATAAAACTACTGCCATAAAAAGTCACGCCATTTTCGGCGCTGACCCGATTCGCCGCCGCGATATAAACGCCGTTGGCTACGGCGTGCCCGCGCATGACCAACTGCGCTTTACTCTCCATGTCCGGGTCTGTCGGCTCAGACCCAATCGCAGTCGGATAAAAAATAAACTCCGCGCCAATGTCATGAACCGGATACTCATGATAGCCGACAAAAAAATCGGTTTCGTGGCAGCCCGCACCAGAAGGAATGTGAATTTTGCGCGTGAAATTTATGAACTGCCCATCTGGGCCAAAAAGAACTGCTGTATCGTAAGCAGTTGGGCCTGTTTTCAGTGGTTCAGCCCAAACAAAACCACGCTGGTCGCGGGTACCGGGGAAGTACGGCAGACAGACCAACTTCACCCCCTGCTCAACCGCCAGAGTCAGCAGTTCGTGGTATTGTGCTTCCATAGCTTCGCGGCTGCCCAACCAGGCTGTCTGGATCAGCGCGACCCGTAGTGCTTCCACATCTCTGACCTGTTATACTGAAATGATTATAGCCTATGAACGATGATCGCTACGAAGAAACACGCCATATGCTCACTCCTCTACCCGAAGGATCGTCACACGGCAGCATAATTGCGATTTTCCCCCACAAAAAATTACATCCAACACATGACGCCTCGTTGCCTCTATCCGATAATATGAGAAAGAAGGGATAGAGAGGCCATGCGTACCAGAACGGTTTCACCGCTCCCGCCGGACGCGCTCCGCAAATTGTGTGATGCCAGTACCCTGGCATTTGAAACAATCGACGACCTGCCGCCCCTCCAGGAAATGATCGGGCAGCCGCGTGCTTACCGTGCCCTTGAACTGGGCAGCGAGATTCAGGCCGAAGGATACAACATTTTTGTCCTCGGATTGCCCGGCTCCGGCAAAACCACCCTCACCAGAGAATTCCTGGAACGCAAAGCCGCTTCCCTGCCGATCCCGTCGGATTGGTGCTACGTGAGCAACTTTGCCAATCCTTATCGGCCTCATGCGCTTCAGCTACCCGCCGGACAGGGTAAGCAGTTCCATGATGATATGCAGGCTCTGGTCAAACACTGTAAAGAAGAAATTCCCAGGGCACTGGAAAACGAAGCCTTCGTGCAGGAGCGCAGCCGCCTGCTGGAAGAGTTAAAAAAGACACTGGCTACCGAAGTTGACACCTTAAGCGAATACGTCAAAAAATACAATTTCATCCTGATCCGCACCCCATTCGGCTTCATCCTGACCCCCGCCGTCAACGGTGAACCGCTCAGTCCACAGCAGTTAGAAACCCTTTCAGTGGAACAACGGGAAAAACTAACCCAGCTTCAAGCCAAACTGCAAAAGCGAGTCGAGGAGACCTTCACCCGGCTACAGGAGCTTGAGCATGAAGCCAGAGAACGCATCGAGGAACTGGTAAAGCAGACGGTGCTGTACGTCATAGCGCCGTTGATTGAGTCGGTCAAGGCCAATTATGCAGAACATGAAGCCATCCTCGCCCATATTGAAGCCGTCAAAACGGACATCCTGGCGAATCTGAGTAAATTCCAGGCTGACGACTCCGGTGACATCGAAAAACAGATGGCGCGAGCCAACTGGTTACAGCGCTACACGGTGAATGTGATTGTTGGTCACGCAGAGCAGCATGGCGCACCCGTTATCCTGGAGACACAGCCAACCTACAACAACCTCATCGGACGCATCGAACACGAACTGGTCATGGGCGGTTTCAAAACCGATTTCACCATGATCAGGGCGGGCGCATTTCATCGAGCAAACGGCGGTTATTTGATCCTCCCCGCCCGCGATGTGCTGCTGAACCCCTACGCCTGGGAAGGGGTCAAGCGTGTTCTGCGCGACAAAGCCATCCGTATCATCGAATTGGGGACACAGCTCAGCCTGATCAGCAGCGCCACCCTCGAACCGGAACCCATTCCGCTCGACGTTACCGTTGTCCTGATCGGCACCCCGCTGCTGTATTATCTGCTGCGTTATTACGATGAAGATTTCGCCAAACTTTTCAAAGTTAAGGCGGAATTTGCCACCCAAATGGAACGCACCCCAGAAACTGAACACGACTACGCACTGTTTGTTAAATCCGTGAAGGATGAATATAACCTGCCCTCCTTTGACCGTAGTGCGGTCGCCCGTATCATCGAATATGGAGCACGGCTGGCAGAGGAACAGGATAAACTCTCAACCCGTTTTGGCAAAATCTCCGACCTTGTGCGCGAGGCCGCTTACTGGGCACAAAAAGAAGGGCAAACCATCGTCAAGGCGGCGGCGGTTAATCAGGCCATTACGGAGAGCATCTACCGGAACAACCTCATTGAGGAACGTCTTCAGGAACTGATCAGCGAAGGTATGCTCCTGATCGACACTAAAGGCAAGGCGGTCGGTCAGGTCAATGCGCTGTCGGTGGTGATGATCGGTGACTACGCTTTTGGACATCCGAGCAAGCTCACTGCATCCGCTTTCCCCGGAAAAAGCGGCGTGGTTGATATTGAACGAAAAGCTGAGCTTGGTGGCCCAATTCACACCAAAGGGGTACTGATTCTGAGCGGTTTTCTGGGCAACAGGTATGGACGCCATCACCCGCTGACCCTTTCCGCCAGCATTGCATTTGAGCAGTCCTACCAGGGGGTAGAAGGCGACAGTGCCTCTGCTGCCGAACTGATTGCCCTGCTCTCTGCTATTGCGGAAGTCCCCTTACGGCAGGATATTGCTATTACGGGGTCGATCAACCAGCACGGGCAGATTCAGGCGATTGGGGGCGTGAATGAAAAAATAGAAGGATTCTTCGCTGTGTGCAAACAGCGCCGCCTGACGGGTCAGCAGGGAGTAATTATCCCCGCCAGCAACGTCAAAAACCTGATGCTGAATGATGAAGTGGTCAATGCCGTTGCCAGAGGCAAATTCCACATCTGGCCCGTGACCGCCGTTGATGAAGCGCTGGCACTCCTGACCGAAAGCGATATCGGTAAACCAGATAAACAGGGTATCTATCCGGCGGGCACCTTCAACGCAAAGGTGGTGGAACGGCTGGAAGCTTTTACCAAAGTGGTCGGAAGTCTTGAAGAGGCGACCAACAACCAGAAAAAAGAGCTTGCATAATAAGCCCTGTTGCGGCTCCGCAAGGTGGAGATTCTCGAACCGGGTAATGCCATCACCAATGAAGGTGTGTTTGCAATCTCGTATGTGATATTACCCGGAAATGTCCATTGCCGTTCTGGTTGACGAGCCGATAGAGAAGAAGGTTGCTCTGTCTGGCACGGTTGAAGGCGGTTCGGTTACCAATGATACCAGCAAGTATGAGAATAGTCTGCTGCTGGTACTCTTAGAACAAAGCCCTACACTTTTTCACCTGTCGAAGCAGGCTTACGCTGCTCACACAATAAAAATTCCAGGCGATACCTGTGGGGTATCGCCACCATTATTTCATCTTAAATGCCAGTGCAGTCCCATTTTTGCGCGGGGCATCCACAATAACCGCCTGCCCTTTTTTGGGGTTTTCCTTCAGGATGTAGTCCGCAAGGGGTTCCCGGACGTAACGCTGAATAATCCGGCGCAGAGGTCGCGCTCCAAACTGCGGCTCCGTATTCTGTTCGACCATCCATTCATGGGCCTTGTCGGTGAACTGCAACTCAATCCCATTATTGGCCGCAAGCTTGGATTCTTTTGCCAGCAGAAGCCCAAGAATCTGGCGCAAATCATCGTCACTGAGGGGGTGGAAGATGATGACATCATCCAGACGATTAATGAATTCCGGGCGAAGATGACTTTTGACTTCTTCCATCACATGGGCTTCGGTTTGTTCGTCAATAAACCGCTCATTCAGATATTCCGCGCCAAGATTGCTGGTCATGATGACCACTGCTTCACTGAAATTGGCTACATTGCCCTGGCTGTCAGTCAGACGACCTTCTTCCATCACCTGAAGGAGAACATCCAGAACACGCTGGTGGGCTTTTTCGATTTCATCAAACAGCACCACAATATAGGGCTGTTCACGCACCCGGTCGGTCAACTGTCCGCCGCCTTCATATCCGACATAACCAGGAGGTGCACCAATCAAGCGCGATACGGTGTTTTCATCCATGTATTCGGACATATCCAGTTGCAGCATGGCGTCTTCGTCATCAAACAAAAATTCCGCCAGCGCTTTGGCAAGTTCGGTTTTGCCGACGCCGCTTGGCCCCAGGAACAGGAATGACCCGATAGGTCGCTTGGGATCGCGCAAACCCACACGGGCGATCTTAACCGCGCGGCTGACCGCCATGACCGCTTTTTCCTGCCCAATAATGCGCTTTTTGATGTGTTCGACCATGCTGGCGTACTTGGTGCGTTCATCCTGCCCCAGTTTGCTGACCGGAATACCTGTCATCTGGGCAGCGGCCAGCGTCACATCCTCAGCATCCAGGGTATCGTCACCGCCCTCGGATCTGACCTTGTACGGAATATCCTTTTGTTTGCTCATGTTCACCAGTGCCGCCGCCCGGTGCAGCAAATGTTCAGCGCTGCGCGGCAAAGGGGATTCCCCAATGTACCGCTTGGCAAGAGTCGCCGCTGCCTTCAGCGCTTCCTCTTTAACCTCAATCCCGTAATCTGCTGCGAGATGGGGCCGAATGACACTCAGAATTTCCAGGGTTTCTTCAAGATTCGGTTCAGGGACACGTAAAATCTGGCTGTTTTCGGTGATGACATTCACTTTGGAAAGATTTTGATCCCATTCTGCCTGCGTGGTGGTGCCAATCACGACCGGATCAAGCCCGAGGAATACTTTTTGCAGATTCGCGCCCGCTTTGGGGAAAGGTGTTTTGACGGGAGCACCAAAAAATCGGTGAACATGCGGTACAAAGAGTATCCCGCCCACCGCCTGCCGGATCGCAATCTGGATCGATTCGACGCTGTTATCCAGCAGTGCTTCTTCTTTGACCTGCACCAGTTTATTTAACCCGTTAGGGCCTTTGCCTTCCGCCATCAACAGGGCAAAACTATATCCCAACGTGCGTTTGCCGACCCCATCCGGCCCCACCAGAATTACATGACGCTGGCGTGCCTGGGTCACCATATTCATCAGATCACGCAGGAGGGGTTCACGGAAATATACGGCTCGCAAGTTCCCCGCTTTCGCGTCGGCGACAAAGTCCTGGGTTGTGTTCGAGGGGCGCAGCGGTTCTTCAAAGCGCGGGCGTTTCATCGTCGCAACCTGGGTGGTATCGTGGCGCATTCCCATCAACTCGACCATCGCGCCTTTGGTAATCCCATACTGTTCCAGCAGCATCGCCGTGCCTAACTGCCGTTCCGTCATAGCCGCCAGCAGGTGGTCGCATTCGATGTAAACTTCATCCACAGACTGCGCCACGCTCAAGCCCTCATCCAGCGCGATAATCATCTGGCGGCTGAGCATGACCCCCCGCCCTTTTTCCGTGAGCAGTTCCAGATCACCGTTGGGGTCTTTGCGTGTTTCAACCGCAAGCTGTACCTGCCGTTCCAGGCGTCCTAAATCCGTACCGCGTGTCTCATTAAAATATTCAAATACCCGATAGGCCGCGTGACCTTTGCGTTTTAACATCGCCAGCAGGGCAAGTTCGGGGAAAATATTCGGCTTACGGAATTTATTCATTAATTCTACGGCGTCGCCCATGATGGCAGTTAAGTCAGCCGAAAGGAGGTTGGGGTTCAGACTAGGCACGCGCTTTAACCTTTTTGTGTGTCCGAAGTTATTGTACCAGATTCGCAAAAATGATGGGATTGTTGTATCACTGTAGATGCCTTAATAATAGATGACAGAGCTGAAAACAATTCATCGTGTCCGAAGAAATTGTTGCTAATCGCTATCTATTAAAGAATCTGCTGGGCAAAGGCGGAATGGGGGCGGTCTACGAGGCCGATGACCGTCTGACCGGACATCGAGTGGCGTTAAAACGTGTCACCATAGACACGACGCTGCTGGAGTTTAACACCCGCGCCGACCAATCCCAATCGGCACTGGCGCTGGCACACGAATTCCGCACCCTGGCCTCACTGCGTCACCCTCACATTATCAGCGTGCTGGATTACGGTTTTGATGCGGAACACCAGCCGTTTTTTACCATGAATCTGCTGACCGGAGCACAAACGGTTGAAGAGGCTGCTAAAACCCGTGACCTCGGCGGCAAGGTTCAGCTCCTGATCCAGCTTTTGCAGGCGCTGGCCTATCTGCATCGGCGTGGCATTGTTCATCGGGATATAAAACCGAGCAATGTCCTGGTAGATAACCAGCAGGAAGTCAGGGTACTGGATTTTGGGCTGGCGGTGGAGGCCGAAAAGTCAAAAGACCGCGCCGGAACCCTGCGATATATGTCTCCGGAAGTTTTGATGGGCAGCAGTGCAACCCTTGCCTCTGACCTGTACGCGGTAGGGGTACTGGCCTACGAAATGCTGAGCGGGAAGCACCCCTTTGAATCGGAATCTATTTCTGACCTCATCAGTAAGGTGCTGCATTCCCAGCCTGACATACGGGCTGTGCCGCAGGAGAAAACGGACGCACTTCTGCCCTTTGAACACATTCTGCTGCGGCTGCTGGCGAAAAATCCCGCAGAGCGATACGCCTCAGCCGGAGATGTGATTGCTGTCCTGTGCCAGGCAATTAATGAACCCCTGCCCGCCGAGAGCATCGAAATTCGAGAAAGTTTTTTGCAGGCAGCACAATTCGTTGGAAGGGAACAGGAGCTCAAGACCCTCCAGGCAGCGTTGGAAAAAGCCGTCGCTGGGCAGGGAAGTGGCTACCTGGTGGGGGGAGAAAGCGGTGTCGGCAAATCACGACTGCTGGATGAACTTAGAATCCGGGCGATGGTGAGCCGGACAATCGTCGCGCGGGGGCAGGGGGTAGAAGGTGGGGGTCTGCCCTATCATCTGTGGCGGGATGTGCTGCGCCGGCTTGTGCTTTCAGCCAGTTTAACCGACACAGAAGTGGGCATTCTGAAGGAAATTGTTCCGGATATCGGCACCCTTCTAGGCCGTGAAGTGCCCGATCCCCCCGAACTGACCGGAAATGAAGGCCAGCGCCGACTGGCCTTAACTGTTGTAGAGGTGTTCCGGCGGCAAACACAACCCGTTTTTCTACTGATGGAAGACTTGCAATGGGCAGACGAAAGCCTGACCCTGCTTAAATGGCTGTTGAATGCGGTACAGGAACTTCCCCTTCTGATCGTCGGCAGCTACCGTAATGATGAGAGTCCTGAACTTCCGGCTGAACTGCCCATCATGCAGGTGATCCCCCTTGAGCGGCTGTCTGAAACGGGCATCGCGGAATTAAGCGCCTCCATGCTGGGAGAGGCGGGCAGACAGCCGAATGTCGTCAGCCTGCTGACCCATGAAACCGAAGGCAATGTCTTTTTTCTGGTGGAAGTCGTGCGTGCCCTGGCGGAAGAAGCCGGCAGTCTGAGCAGCATCGGCAAAGTGACCCTGCCACAGAGTGTCTTCGCGGGCGGCATCCAGCGTATCATCCGCCGCCGGCTGGCGCGGGTGCCGGATTGGGGACAGGAGCTGCTCAAATTGGCGGCGGTGGCAGGGCGCCAGATTGACTTTGACCTGCTGAATCATCTGCTAAAAACGGTGATCCTGCCGGATTTGGATTCCTGGTTGCAGGCCTGTACTGAAGCAGCCGTCCTGGAAGCACAGGGGGAAAACTGGCGTTTCAGCCATGACAAACTGCGCGAGGCGGTGCTCGACAGCCTGTCTGAGGATGAGCGTATTCACCTGAATAAGCAGGTTGCAGAAGCCATTGAGGTCGTTTATGCAGACGATCTGAAACCCCACGCCGCGCTGCTGGTAAGGCACTGGGCCGCCGCAAAAGATACTCTTAAAGAAGGTCATTACAGCCTGATGGCAGCGGATTTAGCATTTGAAAAAAATGCTTACCGCGAATCCCTGCGCCTGCTGCACCGGGCGATGGAGATCAAAAGTTACCAATCCAGCGACCATCCTCAAAAAGCACTGGCGGAGCTTTACAACAAAATGGGCAACGCCGCGCTGCGCCTGAGCGAATTTGACGCGGCCCGCAGATACCAAAACACGGCTTTGGAAATTTACCAGCAGATCAATGATCCACTGGGCATCCGCAACGCCATTTCCGAAATCGGGGATATTGACCTGCGGCAGGGGAATTATGATGCAGCCCGCAAGCTCTTTGAGCAAAGCCTGGAAATCTCACGGCGGCTCAACGAACGAAAAAAAATCGCCTACGACCTGATGAATCTGGGAAATCTGGCGCAGGTGCAGGAAAACCTGACCGATTCCCTGAAAATCCGCGAGGAATGCCTGGACATTATGCGGGATGTGGGAACGCCGGTTGATATTGCCAGAGCATTGAATAACCTTGCGCTGAGTCATGACTTACTGGGCAACAAGGAACGTGCCCTCGAAATTCACCATGAAGCGCTGGCGATCCGCCGCCAGATTAACGAACCCCAGGGCATTGCTTACAGTCTGGTAAACATGGCGGCGATAGCCCAGGAACAGAAGGAATACGACAAAGCACGAGAAATGCTCGTCGAAGGACTGGTGCTGCTGCGTCAGGTGGGTGAGCAGATGGGGATCGCATCTGTGATTAGCATCCTTGGGGATATCGCGCTGGAAACGGGAGACTTAAACACCGCGCAGCAGCACATGACCGAAAGCCTGGTTATACGCCGGGAATTAGGGGAAAAACACGGCCTCGCGTTCTCTCTGTCCAAACTGGGTGAAATTGCACTGAAATTCAGCGATTTTCCGACGGCGCTGCGGTATTTCCGTGAGTCGCTTGAAGTCCGGGTACAGTTGGATGTCCTGCCACAAAAGCTGGCGGGGTTGGACGGCTTCGCGCGGGCTTTCGAGGCAATGGGCAAATGGGCGGATGCGCTGGAAATTCTCATGTTTTTACAAGCACAGCCCGAACTACCAGGCATGATTCAGGAGCTTGAAACGCGCCTTACCACAGTACGCGGCCACCTTGCTCCGGAAGCGGACGCAAGCGCTGCCCCGTCGCTGGATGAGCTGATTACACAACTGCTGCGGGAAAATCCAGATTAACACCCCTCCACAGGCAAAAAAAATGCCCCGATTTCGCGGGGCATTGGGTACCCTAAAAGGGCGGTCGGTACTTCTTGATAAACTGGATCGGGTCAACATAGTGTTTTTCAACTTCGTGGCGCTTCGATCCAGGCCAGTGACCTTCCTGGGTTTGCAGAATCCCGGTCAGCGAAATGTCAAAGTGCAGATGATGCGCTCGCGTCCCGTGATTCCAGATTGTTCCCACCTTGTCCCCGCGCCGCACACGATCTCCCTTGCTCACCACAAGGTCTTTCATGTGTCCGTAACGCGAATAGGCATTGATAATCTGACCGTCTGGAGTCATGTATGGGTCATGCCGGATCACGACCAGCGTCCCAAACCCTGACGGACGGCCATCGCGGTTAAACGCCTGACCGGAATACGTGACCGTGCCATCGGCGATAGCGTAGGCAGGTGCGCCTCGGTCTTTGTCGTGTGGCAGGTTGAAGTCCGAGCCGGTATGGTAGCCCAGTTCATACAGATTGAGATAGGGATTGGCATCGTACCAGTCACCGGGCGGCATTTTACTGGTGCGGCGCTCGGCCTCTGTCCCTACAGGCGAGTCGAACCCATCGGCAAATCCCGGCTGTACACCACCAGTACGCTCGATTCTGCGCCAGCGCACCGGGCCAAATGCGACCTGTGGGTTTGCGGTCGTGTCCCCTTTCACCAGATTATTCAGCGACACCATCCCACTGAATTGATGATTGCCGTCCAACTGGAAAATCCCCAGGCGGGCATATTCATCGGAATAGTTGATCTGGCTGAGTTCCACCACCACCGTCGAATCCTGTCCAACCACGCCATGCACATGATAACGGGCGCGGCGGGTGGTGGCATTAATTCCTGGAATCCAGGCCTCAATCATATATTCACCGCTTTTGGTGATACGCGGCACCCATTGGGCATAGGCCGTGCTGCGAGTCAGATCACCGTTCGTCCAGGTACAGCGGTTGCCCTCATGCACAAAGCTCACCAGCTCGCCACCCGTATTGTCATATACTCCTTCAAAATAGCCGGGTTCGCCTACATTAATAACCGCAACGCCATCATCATCCGCCGTATCAGCCAGGGAAATGGTCTGGGTCGCCGTAGCAGAAACCGGGCTTGGCTGTGTCGATACAGACGCCTGGAACGGATAGGCTGCAATAGTGTCCCACAAATGGCGTTTTTCCCAGGCGCTTTGCCACGACCAGAAATTCACTGCCGGGAAGGACATCGCCATCGCTTGATTCAGAAACATGGTGATCTGGTCAGTACGGGCTTCCCAAAAAAATTTTTCGCCTGCAACCGTCTGGTCACCGCCAAACGCCGCCCCGGAAGGCACCATGGCTTTGGTTGGGTAACGGCTGCTGTACTGCTGGTAAGTATCCTGAAGCAAACGCACCGGGTCGCCGCCATCTTTGGCGATCCAGTACACCTGCGGAATAGACATCTGACAGAATTCCATAAAAGCATCAAATGGGAAGTCTGGATTGCTGGTGATGCTGGCACTGCTGCTGAGGGCCAGGGTGGGCTCAGGGATTCCCAACGATTTGATTTCGCTGACAAGCGTTTCCATGAAACGCCGGGCCGATGCCGCAGACCACTTCCGCCCTGGCAAATTTACAGAACTGACACAGAATCCATTCAAACCCAGTTCTGCCGCCCGTGCGGCGAACTTTTTTGCCTGGGGTTCGGGTTCCGGCTTGCCACCATAGACAAACGTCCAGCCCCAGACCAGAATTCCCGCCGATTTCAGCGCTTGAATCGCATCGCGGGTGAAGCGCTCCTTACTTCCATCAGGATCATCAAGCGGATAATTCCCGTCACCATCTGCGATCTTAATCAGGACATGGCCTAAACCCGCCTGCATCGCACGTGCCGCAAGGATGGCAGCATCCGGTGCAGACTCTTCAACTTTCCAGATGAAGTAGCCTTTCCCTTTTAGCATTATCGGATTCTCCAATGAATAATTGTTCAATTTAATTCAACCCCGAAAACAGGTTTTTTGCAAATAGAACCTCTTACACTTTGACAAGTACAGGCAGCGGCTTGCATAATTGCCAGCGATGAGTTTTGTAATGTCAGATGACGACAGGGTATCCTGTGTGGAGTGGCCTAAAAAGATTATCATAGGAAAAGATTAGCTTAAGGAGCGAAACCTTGACGCAACTGGGTACAGAAACCAATCCGTTACGTGTAGCGATTATCGGGGCTGGGCCTGCTGGCTTTTATGCTGCCGAACACCTGTTAAAACAGAATGATGTCGCCGTCCAGGTCGATATGTTTGACCGCCTGCCCACCCCTTTTGGGCTGGTACGCGGGGGTGTCGCCCCCGACCATCAGAAGATTAAATCCGTCACCAAAGTGTATGATAAAACGGCCAGCGACCCGAATTTCCGCTTCTACGGCTATGTAGAGCTAGGGCGGGATGTTTCGCTGGATGATCTCAGGCGCTTTTACCACCAGATCATTTTCACCACCGGCGCACAGACAGACAAAAAACTTGGTGTCCCAGGCGAGGATTTTCCTGGCAATCATCCGGCAACCGAATTTGTGGCCTGGTATAACGGGCATCCCGACTACCGAGACCTGCAATTTGACCTGACACAGGAAAAGGCAGCCGTGATTGGCGTAGGGAATGTGGCGGTAGATGTGGCACGAATCCTCTCCCGCACCGCGGACGAACTCGCTAAAACCGACATCGCCGACTATGCCCTGGAAGCACTGAGCCAGAGCAAGGTCAAGGAAGTTTACCTGATCGGGCGGCGAGGCCCTGCCCAGGCAGCCTTCACCACGCCGGAAATCAAGGAGCTGGGCGAAATGGAAGATGCCGACTGCATCGTTCTGCCTGAAGAAGCCGAACTTGATCCCCTGAGCAAGGCGGCCCTCGAACAAAGCACCGACCGTTCACTGCTGAAAAAGGTTGAGTTGATGCAGGAATACTCGCGGCGCGGCAGGACGAGTAAAAAGCGCGTGCTGGTGATACGTTTTCTGCTCTCGCCTGTGGAAATTCTTGGCAGCATGGAAGAAGGCGTCAAGGGTATGAAGCTGGTTAAAAATGAACTTTATTCGACTGAAGCCGGTACGCTCCTATCCCGTCCCACGGACCAGATCGAAACGCTGGAATGTGGTCTGGTGTTCCGTTCGATTGGCTACCGAGGCGTTCCTCTGCCCGGTGTGCCCTTCCACGAAAAATGGGGAACGATTCCGAATATCAACGGACGGGTGGTGAAAAGTCAGGATTCCCAGGAGCAGGTCATTGGCCTGTACACAGCAGGGTGGATCAAGCGCGGCCCCAGCGGCGTGATTGGGACAAACAAGCCCGACGCGGTTGAAACCGTCAATATGATGCTGGAAGATATGAAAAATGGCATCACGATTGGGCCAGAGCAGCCCGACAGGGACGCCGCCGCCGCATTTATCAAGGCAAAGCAGCCCCGATGCATTTCTTATAACGACTGGCTGACTCTGGACGAGATCGAACTCAAAAAAGGCGAAGCAATAGGCCGCCCTCGCCTGAAATTCACAAAAATCGAGGATATGCTGACAGCGGTCAAAAAGTAAGGGGGATTCGCGCCGCAGAAAAATCTAAATGCTCGCCAGCAGACTCCCCAGACACGCCTGATGAAACACGGTGCGTTCGCAGGCGTGGTTTTCCTCATTACAGTGCCAGCGCACCAAGCGGATTTCTCCCCGGTCAATCTCAATCCCCGTAATCCCTTCCCGGCTGAGACAGCTTCCTGCATTCAGGTAGCAGGGCGTGATACGAGGCTCATGGTGCGTATCTTCAGAGAAAAACATTGGACGGTGGGTGTGCCCGGCGATCATCAGGAATTGATGGGCCTGGGCCCAGGCGTAAAGATATTTTTCGCGCCGCCGCCAGGCAACATTAAGTGTGCTGGCGACATGCCGTTCTAGATCAAATGCCCACTGGATCGGCTGCCACAGGTAGCGCACCACCCATTCGCTGAAGCGGGCAGTGGTGTCTCCGTTTGGGTCACCCTGGTGCCCATGTGTGATGAGGATTTTATCGCCAAGCATGACCGCTGGATGCACCCGGATATGGTGCTTCATCACACCAGAGAGATATTTCCGCACCAGCATCGGATTCCTCCAATCCGCGTCGTGGTTGCCCCAGATCTTGAGATAGCGCTGTTCGCCCTGTCTGGCAAATTCGCTTTCCAAACGGTACACAGTATCCTCATAACTTTCTACGATGTCGGCGTAGCGATTTTTCCAGCCTTCTTCCATATCACCGTTCAGGATCAATCCGTAGTCTTCGTTGAGGTAATGTTCCAGCGCGTGGCAGTAAACCGCCTCATTCGGCATAAATTCATCTAAGGTATGGCGGTGGTCACCCTTGTGTGCATCACTGAAGATGATGAAACGTTTGTCCTGGTAGTCGGGAATATGATAGGCGTTCGCGTGATATTCATCCAATTTTCGAAAGGTGTTGTGACGTTCAAGCTGTTTCAGCATTCACTTTTTCCCTATGCGACCCCCCAAGGATAAACGCAGGATGTTAAGAGAGTGCAATCGCTTCTTTAAGCTTTAATTACGCGGGGGTTAAAGTTGCTTTTTCACTTATAAACCCTTCCTTTCGGATGTACAACCCAAATCCATAAAAATTCACGGAGAATTCAGGCGGCAAGCTGTTCCTCAGCAATTTGCTCCGCCAGTTCGCGGAGGACATCCCTGGAACTGGCGAGCGCATCCCGAAGCAGCAGGTCACTTTCCGGCATCATCAAACTGACCGCCACACGCATAAAATGGGCTTTGACCTCTATATCCTGTTCCTGTTCATAGGCACGGAGAACAATTTCAGGCGTGCGCGGATGACGTGTCCAGGCCAGCGGCCAGACCGCCTGCTTGCGAATCTCCCGGTTTTTATGCTGGATGGCACGTTCAAACGTGTCAATCAGCGCGTCCGCCATCGGATGATTGACGAGATCCAGATGCAGGTAATTTGTAGCGTGGAAAAAGCCGCGCAGGGCATATTGCAGCCGTGCTCCATCCGCCTGCATCAGAAAATCGGCAAAAGCAGCAAAGCAGTTTTCTTCTTCCAGTTCGACATAACTCAAGGCGGCATTGTAAATCACATCGCTGTCCCCATCCGTGAGCATGGCCCGGCGCACCACCGGAATCGCCTCCGGCATTTCCGTACTGGACAGCGTATCCGTAATTTTGGCACGAATATCCGGGTCTTTCGCATTGAGCGCTATTTCCAGCACCTGCACCGCTAACGGGTCGTGGCGGTCACGCAGCCCCCAGATGGTCGCGCCGCGTACCTCGTCGTGCGGTTCATCTGCCAGGGCTTCCAGCATCAATTGATACGCTTCATAGGTTTGCATCTGGCACAGCGCGTACACTGCCCCTTCGCGGACTCGCGGATCCTCATCGGACAATGCGTTCCTGAGCATGGGTTCTGCGGTGTACCACGAAAAACCATACAGATGACGGGCGGCGCTGGCACGTGATGGGGCGCTGCCAGTCTCAAGAATACGCTGCATGACCATCCGCGCCTCTCGGTCTCCACGCCGTGCCAGCAGATTTGCCGCGCCATAGCGCACAAAGAAGTCACTGCTGTGCATCATGGCTTCCACGGCCGGAATCGAGGCGGCTTCCGGGGAAATAATCTGGAGCATGGTTGCCAGCCGTCGCGGAGACAGCCGCCAGAATCCGCTTTGCTGATTCATACTGCTGATTAATCTGGGTTCACGTCCGGTTTTCATAGGAATACTCCTTTACTTCACAATCGTCAGGGCAGCGTTGTTGAGCAGAGTCTTCTGGGTCTTCATATCCGTTACGGTCACGCGCAGCAGACGATTTTCATCTACCTGGAACACCGCTTTGAGGCGTTCATCGCCCATTTTTCCGGCAGGTTTGAGGCGGGCAATCACGTTCGACTCCGGATTGAGCGGGATAATCTGCTGGGAACTGCGGTCTGCCTTTGCAACAAACACCGCCTGACCATCTTCATACTGCACTTCAACCATCGCCACCGCATCGGTATCAATTTCCCCAATGACAAACTCAACTTCCTTCTGACGCTCATAGGCGGCGCCCAGGATCACTTCAACAGGTTCGCTGGGATACGGACTACCCATCTGGATAATCTCGTCGTACTCATGTTCTTCCGCGTCAGTTAAATAGCGCAGACCGTAGCTGTGAACCAGATAATCCTGCAAACCGTATCCCGCCGCCACCTGAAGTGCTCCTTCAACCACTGCTGTAAAAGGTTTATGGGCGTACACAGTTGTATTCGGGAAATACGCTTGCAAATTGGCCTGCACCGATGGGATCAGCGAGGTTCCGCCAACTAACAACACAGCGTGGACATCTTCCTTAAAAATCCCGCGCTGACGGGCAATCACCAGTACTTTATCGACACAACGGCGCAGCGCTGCATAAAAGCCATTTGCTTGCAGCAGGGCTTCCAGGTCTGCACGGGTCAGGGTTAATTCACATTGTTTTCCAGCCACCTGGAAAACAATGTCAATCTTTTCCTGAGTTGAGAGAGCGATTTTGGCCTGTTCCGATTTCGCCAGCAGGGGTGCGTAATCGCTGCCGAGGTCATGGGCAGACAGACCACACCGATTCAGCAGTTCCGCCAGCAGCCACTGGTCAATATCACTGCCACCGAGGAATTGACCTGCTTTGGCGATGACCTGTGCTGCATGTTGATTTGCGGCGCTGCGACGCAGAAATCCCAGAATGCCGCCTGTTTTTTCCTTGCTTTCGGGAAGCTGCACCAGTGATAAATCCAGTGTGCCGCCGCCAAAATCAAACACCAGCACAGGCATCCCCGGTTCAGTAACGGCGTATCCCAGCGCCGCCGCCGTCGATTCATCCACAATGTGAATGTTGTCCGCCGCCAGATGGTTTTCTTCCACCACCTGATGCAGCCACGCGATATAGCCGTCAAAAGCAGCAACAGGAGCGGTTAAGACAAGCTGTTCGACTTCTGGCAGGCGTTGCAGGACTTCTCCCATGAAGTAACGTCCAACATCGCTGAATGACCACAGGTTGCCATCAATACGGCGAGGTTCAGGTGCGGGCGTGGTCACAATGCCCCGTTTGAAATTACGAAACAGACGATTATCCTGGCGGCAATCCAGCCCTTTTGCTAACACGGACTGACCAACAGCGATTTTTTCCTGTCCAACATACACCAACGACGGGATCAGTTCGTTCCCGTTGCTCATCTCCTCTACGCGCAGCACTTTGATGGCGTCCTGTTCCCATCCGGCGACGACGGTATTGGTGGTTCCAAAGTCTATGGCTAACTTCATGGTGATACCCCCTCTTTTTACGACGGGTTATATTCCGCACTGCTATATTACGCTTCGTAATTTAATTCATTCCAAAAGCGAAGTCAAGCGAAATAGGCCAAAAGTCCTAGAAGGGGGAAAAGGGCGGGCAAAGACCCGCCCGAAGAGGAGACTTTACTGCTGGATGGGAAGACCACCCGGATTACCCGACAATACCTGGAACCAGTCGCGGGCAACCCAGCCAACTACGCCATTGAATTGGATCAGGAACCACAGATCCGCCGCATCGCGTGCCAGGACAACCGCCTGGTCGCCCCAGCCAATGGAGCCAACCTGCTCCCCGTTCAGATTGGGAACATTACGAATACGAACATTTCCCAGCGCTACCACAACAACCCCTGCTGCTGTTGATGCGCCCTGAGGAACCTGAACTGTCGAGGTAGGCTGCGGCGCCGCGATGGTATTCGGCGCAATCCCTGGAGTCAACTCATTGCCATTGGCATCTCGCCACCAGACAACGGCTGTCCATCCGGTGAATCCGCCAAAACGCACCTGAATCCAGTTACCGGTTTCATCAAAACCGAAGAAGGTGGCGGTATCGCCCCACCCTGCCAGGGTCAATCGGCGGGCGTTCAGGCGTGGTTCTTCGCGGATCAGGACATTCCCAACCGCCACCACCGTTGTGCCTGACCCAACGGTGACCGCAGGGGTCGCCCCGATGCCAGAAATGCTGCCTACATTACCCTCTAATACCCGGAAAAAGGCATAAAATACCCAGCCAATCAAGCCCTTGTAATTGATCTGTGCCCAATCGCCTGTCTGGTCAAAGGCCAGCAAAGGAACAACCTCACCCCAGCCGATAGAACCAATCTGACGTGCCCGCAGATTAGGCTGTTCACGGATACGGACATTATCGACCGCCATAATCAGGACACCAGTGCCGCCCGTTGTGGCAGCCGGAACCGCGCTTTCAATGCCAAGCTGTGCCCAGCCTTCGCGCCCATCGGGAATACGGACTTTGGAAAATCCATTTTGCTGCTCACCCAGCACCGTCAGTGTTGACCCGGTAGACATGACCGCAATCAGCAGCGAATCCGTACGCGGCTCGTTGTAAACCAGCACCGCTTTGCTCGTGACAGTAAATGTCTGTTCCTGTGCCAGCGCGGGCATTACTGCACCCGCCATCAGAGTGAATAAAATTCCCAGAACCAAAATTTTCTTCATCGTTTAATAATTCTCCCTGCGAGCATTATCTGCGCTTAGTTTACAGCAGGTGAGATTCTGCCGCAAACAAAAACAACAATTCAGTAAGACTCATCTTTCGCCCGCGTGACCCCCGCGCAGGCGTAATATCTCCGCGATTTCGTCGTAACCCTTCGTCATGGCGACCTGCAAGGGGGTTTCACTGCGAAAATTCAATGGGTTGACATCGTCCGCGCCGTTTTCCAGCAGCCAATTGATCATGTCCAGATGCCCAAACATGACCGCCGCGTGCAGGGCGCTGTTATATCCTTCTTTGCATCCCCGGCTTTTCAGCAGTTCCGCGATGTCTGTACGCCCCCCCAGCGCCGCGTGAAACATCACGGGAATGCCATGTGCGCCGCGTGCGTTGGCAAGTTCTTCATTCGATTCGAGGAAGGTTTGCACATCAGCATTACGCCCCAGCATAGCGGCAGTGCAGATTTCCAGCGGGGCCCCCTGTTGCAGCAGAAACTCCGCAATGACACGATTGCCAACATGGGCTGCTGCCCCAATCGCAGTTTCCAGACCCGCCGAACCCCAGTCATAAGCCTCATTGAGCAGTTCAGGGTGGGCGGCCAGCAGGTGCTTCACTTTGCCCAGATCTCCGTGTGCAGCAATGACAAGTTCCTTGAGCAAGTCTACATCTGTCATGTTTTTTCCTGAGATAAATCCATTTTTGAATCCAGTATATCTGGATTAGGTTATTATTGGGGCCTGTTGGTTTAAAACTAGAGGCAAAATGATCGGACACGAAATCATCGATTTGTTCAAAGTATTCTTCAAAATCGGACTTTACGCCTTTGGCGGCGGCCCGGCCATGATTCCTATTATGCAGGGGGAAGTCGTTGAGGGAAAAGCCTGGGTTTCAGATAGTGATTTCCGTACTGCGCTGGCGATTGGCCAATCCTTGCCGGGGCCGATTGCGCCCGAACTCGCAATGTGGGTAGGGATGCGCGTGGCGGGAGTTCCCGGTGCGATTGCAGCGGCAGTGGCCGTCGTACTGCCGGGGATGGTGCTGATGGGCTTTTTCACCGCAATTTTCTGGTCGAATGCTGATTCCAGAATTCTCAAGGGGGCATCCAAAGGAGCGGGTGTGGCGGTGATTGGTTTGCTGGCATACGTCACCTATGACCAGGCTTATAAACTGTTTACCAAAGATACAGGCGGCAACTGGCTCAAAGCATTTACAACTCATCCGGATTGGATTGTAATCATCGCGCTGGCCTTTGGCTTTGTCCTGTGGCGTCCAAACCTGATGATGCCTATTGTCGTGGTTTCGGCCCTGGTCTACGGTGCGATATTCATGCGTTAACAAAGGAGCGGTTATGCAGCTTTATTTGATTCGGCACGGGCAGAGTCTGGTCAACGTCCGCAGCCAGCTTGACCAGCAGCCCTCGATGGATGCGGGACTCACGGAGGTCGGATTCAAGCAGGCCCGTGCACTGGCACAATGGCTGCCGGGGGAAGTTCCACAGATTCACGCACTGTACACCAGCACTCTGCTGCGGGCCCGGCAAACCAGCCAGATTCTGGCAGAAATTTATGGCTGCGAGATGAGGCCAGATGATCGTCTGCGCGAAATCGGCAGCAGTTTTCTTGACCATCTGCCCGTTACCGTAGAGTCCTTGCCGCAGAATTACGAGCAGTATCTCCGGAATTATTTCACCAAATCCAAACTGCCTTATCAACCGATTGCTCATGATGTCGAACGAAGCGAGTCTTATATGCACTTTCGGGTGCGGATTGGCGCATTTGTAGATGATCTGACCCGGCTGCATCTGGAAGAAGCGGTGCTGGTGGTCTGTCATGAAGGGGTGATTAACGCGGTATTTGACCATGTTTTTAACATCGGCCCGTACCGCACCTGCCATATCTTCAATGAAAATACCGGTATCACGCATCTGGTCTATTCGCCGCATCCAGAACGTGAATCATGGGGTCTGCGGTTTCAGAATCGCACAGAACATTTAAAAGGAATCATCGGCGAATAGCTGGTTACGATCCGTTCTGTGCAAAGGCTAAAAGGCGCTGGCGTGCCATCTGTATCCAGGTGCGCTGCATATTGAGTTCCATGAGAGTCGCCTCCAGGATCAACTGCTGGTGAAGTGACCAGACACCCGTCGCCATCGGGTTACGGTTGACCTGAAGGAGGGTTATGTAATAGGAAGTGGCTTCCTCGTAGCTGTCCAGCCACTTAAGGATTTCCCCGCTGGACAGGCGTTTTTCGGCAAAGAGGAACTTCATCATCAAGGTAGCACGTTCTTCGCCAGCCTCGTCTTTGGTGACCGGCGCTCGCAGCCATGCATCCAGCAGTTCTTCGCCCAGCGGTGTCAACGTATACATTTTGCGTGGACGTGTTTCATGAACCACTTCCAGTTCACCGTCGATGATCCCCTGACTTTCCAGCCGCTTTAGAATCGGGTAAATCGAACCAGGGCTGCTGCTGCCGCGCCAGCGCCACCAGTCCATCTCGAAATAACTGATGATACTGTACCCCGACTGCGGCTCAACGCTGATGAGTCCCAGTACATAATATTCCAGAGTGGTTAAATCACGTTGTTCGCCCATGCTCATACCTTCCACAAGCGCTTCATCAGCCGATAGGATAAAAAGGGATTCAAAATCCGGGTCAGCAGGAACAGGAGACGCGGCTGTACACTCGGCCAGATCATAAACTGACGCCGCTCCACACCGCGCAAAATAGCGGCTGCAACTTCCTCAGCCGAGTGGATCATACCGAATTTGTGGATAAAGCGAGTTGGTTGATCCAGACCGCGCACCATCGGGGTATCTACTGTATTCGGGTTAAAAATGCCGATGTGGACATCCGGTTGTTCGACCCGCAGCGCCTGCGCCAAATTCATCACGGCGGCTTTGGTCGCGCCATAAATCGCGTATTCCGGCACGCCATAAAATGACGATACCGACCCCGCTAAAATCAGCGACCCACGATTCTGTTTGAGGAAAGGCAGAGCAGCGTGAGTCACCAGCAGGGTGCCAACCAGATTCACCGATACCAGTTTTTGGGAAGTATCGGGGGTCATTTCCTCAAACAATCCGGTTCGTAATATTCCGGCACAGTGTATCAGGACATCCAATCCGCCTAACTGCGCGACGGCTTGAGTCATGGCCTGCTGCACCTGTTCCTGCTGGGTCACATCCACCACAACAAACGAACACCCCAATTCCCGCGCCGTTTTTTCTAATTCAGCCGCGTTGGAATCCCATAATACGGCATGTTCACCCTGCGCGGCCAACAGTCGAACAACCGCGAGGCCGATACCGCTTGCCGCGCCCGTCACAATCCATCTTCGGATGGGATGCATCTTTCACTCGCTTCGTAATATAACATATCTTAATATCCATTAGCAAGTGTTCCCGACAGCAGCAACCAGACACTTTCCATTGAACCGATTGAAAGTAAGGAAGAAACATGGTTTGAATAAGTCCAGGGGCTTTCGCCTCTACATCTTATATCCGATTTTTCGCAAAAAGTCTTTGCGGTAGGCGATGTCGCTTTCAGCCTCAATGCCTTTGGTTCTAAGGCCGTCGATCACACCCAGAATACCCCGCCCCTGCTCCGTTTCCGCGATGACAACTTCTGTTGGATTGGCCGTCGCGCAGAAAACCCGGCAGACTTCCGGCACATTTTTAATGGTATTCAACACATTAATCGGGAAAGCATTTTCGAGGAATACGATAAAACTATGACCTGCCGACAGCGCCATCGCGTTCTTCTTTGCCAGTTCGACCATTTCATCGGATGTACCGCTAAAACGCACCAGCGATGGGCCAGAAGCTTCGCAAAAGGCTACCCCGAATTTGATTCCGGGCACGGTGCTCACCAGGGCTTCGTGAATGTCCTCAATCGTTTTAATAAAGTGCGACTGGCCCAGAATAAAGTTTAAATTTTCCGGTTTTTCGATCTTGACGATGCTGAGTTCCATGATATGTTCCTTCTCCAGAAGCTATATTAGGATACTGATTTTACCTGCAAAGGTGGGCGGTATGGCAAAAGAACCGATTTACATTGTTTCAGGCGCACGCGGCACCAGTGGCGAGCGTGTGCTGCGGACCGCGCTGGCACAATTTGAAAATGAAGATGTTCCTATTTTTATCATAGGCGATGTGCTGGAACGGTCACAAATTGATGAGGTCGTCAAAGAAGCGCTGGAAAACAACGGCAGTATCGTCCATACCCTGGTGAATGCTGATCTGCGCGGCTACCTGACCCGCCTCGCCCAGGAGAAAAACATCCCGTCTGCCGATCTGATGGGGCCGGTGCTGATGCTGCTCAAGCGGATTACCCAGAAAGAGCCCATCGGAAAACCCGGTCTGTACCGTGAGCTGCGTGAAGAATACTTCAAGAAAATCGAAGCCATTGAATATACAGTTGACCACGACGATGGGCGCAAAGTGGAAGAACTGGACAAGGCTGAAA
This sequence comes from Anaerolineae bacterium, assembly GCA_008933735.1. Taxonomy (GTDB): domain Bacteria; phylum Chloroflexota; class Anaerolineae; order Aggregatilineales; family J027; genus SB15. Next base: position 145,757 of record WBUL01000011.1, read on the forward strand.
TTGTCTTAACAGGGGTGTCGCGGGTCGGCAAAACACCGCTCAGCATGTATCTCTCAACCCTGGGATGGAAGGTGGCCAATGTTCCCTTGATGCAGGGTGTCACACCCCCACAAAAGCTGTTCGAAGTTGACCATCGCCGCGTGGTTGGTCTGACGATTGACCCTGGTCAACTGATCGCCTACCGGACACACCGCCAGGAGCATCTGGGAGCCGGCAGAGGCGCAGCTTACACCAACCCCAAAGCCCTGTGGGAGGAACTGGAATACGCCAACCAGATTTTCCGTAAAGGCAAATTCTCAGTGGTCAACACGACCGATAAGCCTATTGAGGAAAGCGCGAACGAAGTCCTGACCCATGTCATGCGGCGTTTAACCCGAAAAACGTGACGTAATGTATATAATTTGACAAACTGGTTTCTAAAAGTTAGTATATTTGTAGTAATGTTATAACAAAGATACGGATGCAATGCAGGTTGAGATTATCGAAGTAGGCCCCCGTGATGGTCTGCAACGTGAAAAGACATTCATCCCTACCGATCAAAAAATTACGCTGATACAAAAGCTGGTCGAGGCAGGACTGCGGCGCATCCAGGTTACCTCCTTTGTCCATCCAAAAGCCGTGCCTCAAATGGCCGACGCGGAGCAGGTTTGTGCGGGGCTGTCTCATGTGGAGGGGGTGGTTTACAGCGGCCTCGTACTGAATCTGAAGGGGCTGGAACGGGCGCGGAACGCCGGGTTAAACGATGTCGATGTCTCCATTTCTGCCAGTGATTCTCACAGCCGACAGAACGCCAATATGTCCCTGGCAGATGCACAGACGCACTTTCATGAGATGGTCGCCCGTGCACGTGAATACGGTCTGACGATACGGGGTGGGATTCAATGCGCCTTTGGTTATTATGAAAATGATGTCACCGATGATTTAGTGATTGAACTTGCCCGCCAGCATCTCGCGCTTGGCCTTGATGAGCTGGCACTGGCAGACTCTACAGGTATGGCGAACCCCGCGCAGGTCGCACGACTTTTGGCAAAAATTATCCCAATGGCAGAAGGGAAACCCGTCATTTTACATTTACATGACACCCGCGGGATGGGGCTAGCCAATGTGGTTGCTGCGCTGGAGGCGGGCTGCTGCCATTTTGACACCGCTTTTGGTGGGCTGGGCGGCTGCAATTTTATCGAAAAAGCGACGGGCAACATTGCGACCGAAGACACCGTTTATATGCTGCACGCGATGGGTTATCAAACGGGAGTCGATATTGCAAAAGTCGCCGAAGTCTCGAAAATGATGGAATCGCTGCTCGGAAAACAATCACTGCCGGGGAAAATGTATCAGCTTTTAGGGTAACTATGGGACAAACTGCATCCGAAAAAATCATCTCCAGGCACGCGGGGCAAACCGTCTACGCGGGGGACATTGCGATAGTTCAGGTGGATGGCTGCATGGCAACAGACGCGACCGGGCCATTCGCGCTGAAAGCCTTCCAGGACATGGGCGGCACCAAACCCTGGGACGCCCATCGGGTCGCGCTGGTCCTTGACCATGCCACTCCCGCCCCCAATGAACGGATCGCAAATCTGCATAAGCTGCTGCGCGATTTTGCGGCGGAAACGGGCTGCCATTTTTATGATGTCGGCGCGGGAATCTGCCACCAGTTGATGGTTGAAAATGAGCACGTCCGTCCGGGTGATATTTTCACAGGCGCGGATTCACACACCCCGACCTACGGTGCGGTGAACGCCTTCGCAGTCGGGATGGGTTCAACTGATCTTGCCGCCGTCATGCTGACTGGCAGAACCTGGCTCAAAGTCCCGCAGACGATCAAAATCGAGCTGACGGGGGAACTGCGAAGAGGTATCAGCGCTAAAGATATAATTTTGTTCCTGGTGGGTCAAATTGGCATCGCGGGCGCCACGTATAAAACCGTCGAGTTGACGGGAGAAGTGGTCACCACACTTACCCTTGCCAGCCGCATGGTGCTTGCCAACATGGTGGCGGAAATGGGCGCGAAATCCGGCCTGGTTGATCCCACCGGACTTGCATTGTGGTACGAATTTGAGCCGATCCTTTCCGACTCAGATGCGGACTTCGCCGCTGTACACCGCTTTGATGTGTCACAACTGCGGCCGCAAATCAGCATTCCTCACTCGCCGGATCAGGTCGTCCCGGTTGATGAAGTGCGGGGGCAAAAAATCAATCACGCCTTTATCGGTTCTTGTACCAATGCTCGTATTGAGGACTTACATATGGCGGCGGCGGTGCTGAAGGGTAAAAAACTCGCGCCGGGTGTACGAATGACGGTCGCACCCGCCTCCAAACGGGTGCTGGATGAAGCACTGAAAGACGGTACGCTGGCGATCCTTTCCGAGGCGGGGGCGGCGTTCATCACGTCTGGCTGTGGGCCGTGTGTGGGCACACATCAGGGCGTACCGGGGGATGGCGAAGTAGTGCTTTCGAGCACGAATCGTAATTTTAAGGGGCGGATGGGCAACCCCAACGCGCAAATTTACCTCGCTTCTCCGGCTGTGGTGGCCGCATCCGCTGTTACAGGCGAAATCACCGACCCGGCTGACATCCTAGAAGGGGAGGCGTGGCAGCTTCGATGAATCCGATCACAGGTAAAGCCCATGTATACGGGGACAATATCGACACGGACCGGATCATCCCCGGCAAATATACCAAAACGCTGGATGTGAGCCAGCTCGCCGAGCACGTTTTAGAAGACCTTGACCCGGAATTCCGGCACCGGGTACAGGCAGGAGATATTCTGGTGGCCGGGGAAAACTTTGGTGCGGGTTCATCGCGGGAGCAGGCACCACTTGCCATCAAATCGGCAGGGATTTCTGTGGTGGTTGCCAGGTCGTTTGCGCGGATTTTCTACCGCAACGCGATCAATATTGGCCTGCCAGTGGTCGAAGTCAGTGACCACGCCATTGAAAACGAGCATCTGGTTGAGGTCGATCTGGAAAATGGAACGGTGACGGACAAAGACACCGGTCAAACCTATAGGGCGACCCAGATGCCAGAGGTGATGGTTAACATTCTGAATGAAGGCGGTCTGGTTCATTATCTGCGGAAATACGGGCAGCTTTAATTTTTCACAGGATATTCACTCCCTGGTTGATTTGTTTTCGGTATGATACATCTGTAACCCAATGAGTGACAGAGGCCATGACACCCGTATACTATGTAGTCACACCATCACCGCGTTTGAAAGAGTATCTGGAGGGCAATGAAGCAGAACGTCAAATACTGCTTGCTCCGGCCTTATTTAACCGGGATATGCCGCGCAAAATCCCGCCGTTCTGGTCAAAAAAGCCAATTGCTGAAAGTAAGGATGTGAAACTGGCTTTTCTGGCAATGGTCATCGAGCGAACAGAAAACCGCACTGCCCTGCGGCAGAAGGTTGAGGAAATCATTGGTGTACCACCCTATAAGATCGCTACCTTCGATCACTGGTGGGAGCTCCATGAAATTCGCGGCATTGTGACACTGTCTGAAGAGTCATTGACGAGTGACATTGAACCGGACACCTTAAAACTATTCGACAAAACGGGCGACCCTGCCTTTGATCATTGGCTGGATGAGATTATCAAGACCAAAGAACAGCGCCCGTAAGGAAAGGATCCACATTGGGCGATGCATTCCCCCTCGCGGGGATACGGGTATTAGAATTTACCCATGCGGTCATGGGGCCTGCTGCCGGATTGGTGCTGGCGGATTTGGGCGCGGAGGTGATCCGGATTGAGCCAGCACCGGAGGGAGACCCGACCCGCCGACTGAAGGGCTTTGGCACAGGCTATTACACGTTTTACAACCGTAACAAAAAGAGTCTCGTAGTCAACATCAAAACCGACGAAGGCCGCGCCATTATCCATGCCCTGATCCCGCAAACAGACATCCTGATTGAGAATTTTGCACCCGGCACGATGGAACGCCTCGGCTACGGCTACGAGACCTTATGTGAGCTCAACCCACGCCTGATTTACTGCACACTTAAAGGATTTATGAGTGGGCCTTACGAAAAACGTCCAGCCCTGGACGAAGTCGTACAGATGATGTCCGGTCTGGCATATATGACGGGCCCGCCGGGACAGCCACTCCGCGCGGGGGCATCCATCGTGGATATTATGGGCGGCACCTTTGGCGCACTGGCGGCGTTGGTCGCCCTGCGCGAACGTGATCAGACGGGTAAGGGCATGTATGTCAAAAATGGCCTGTTTGAAACCGCCGCCTTTATCATGGGGCAGCACATGGCCTATGCTGCTATCTCACAGGAACTGGTTCCGCCAATGCCCGCACGGGTCAGCGCCTGGGCGATTTACCGCGTCTTTGAAACGGGAGATGGCGGACAGGTCTTTGTGGGAGTCACCAGCGACAAACACTGGGAACAATTCTGCCGTGCATTTGGCAGGGAAGATCTGCTGGCCGATGACACACTGGCGACCAACAGCCAGCGCATCAGTGCCCGCGACCGCCTGCTGCCCGAATTGGAAACCATGTTCGCCCGCATGACCAAAGAGGAAGTCATTCACCTGTGTGATGAAGCCGGAATCCCCTTCTCACCGATTGCTCGCACAGAAGATTTATTTGATGATCCGCAGTTGAACGAGGGCGGCAGCCTGCTGGAAGTCACACTGCCGGATGGTCGCGCCACCAAACTGCCCCGCCTGCCCATGCTGATCGGGACTCATGATCTGGGGCTGCGAAACGAAGCGCCCCAGGTCGGGGAACATACCCGCGAGATTTTGCAAACCCTGGTGGGTTATAACGCCGAGCAAATTCAGAAGTTGATCGACACAGAAATCGTGACCGCTGCCGAGGACAATGGTGGAAAGCCTGGACGAACAGCTTAAGGATGAAACCCTTGACCACGAAACGCGGGCGCAGATTGGCGAAGAACTCAACCGGATTGGCGACACCCGTGCCGGTGTAGGACTCCGCCCGGATGGGCTGCCCGACATCGCCTGGTGTCGCGTCGATGTATCAGCGGAAAAGCGTTTGTTCAGAAATGAGCGCGGCCAGGTATACGGCGAATTTGTGCTGAAGCCGTTTTCTATCGCCAAATATCCGGTGACGTACCAGCAGTTCAGGGCTTTTCACGAGTCCCCTGACGGCTTCAATAATGAGCAGTGGTGGGAAGGGCTGACCGAAAAATACCGCCAACAGGAAATCCTTGACCAGCGAGCCCCCTATGACAACCATCCGCGTGACAGCGTATCGTGGTATCAGGCAGTCGCGTTCGCACGCTGGTTAGACGCAAAATACGCAGGCGAGATGCCCAGCACCGAAATCCGGCTGCCGCTGGAATGGGAATGGCAGTGGGCGGCACAGGGATACGATGAGCGTAGTTATCCCTGGGGAAAGCCGGAATATCGTTTTGCCAATACGCGGGAATGCCGTCTGGGTCGGACAACCGCCGTTGGGGTCTATCCGCAGGGGCAGGCATGGTGCGGGGCGCTGGATATGAGCGGCAATGTGTGGGAATGGTGTCTGAACGAATACGCAACACCCACCCACGCCGCTTATGAAGGCCACAACAGCCGTGTCCTGCGGGGCGGGTCGTTCGTTGATGTTGCTGAATGGGCGGTATGTGGTTCCCGCTTTAACGACCTCCCCAACCGCCGCCTGGATTACTTCGGTTTTCGGGTTGTTCGCGTAACACGATAAATTTTGAAAGATAATTTTATGCTGGATTTAATAATTAAGAACGTGCGAGTTGTTCAGCCTCATCATCACACCCTGGAGACTTTAGACCTCGGTATTCAGGACGGCAAATTCGCTGAAATTGCACCACATATCGACGCGGAACGGGCGAAACAGGTCATGGATGCTCAAAATTTGCTTGGGTTTCCTGGCCTTGTTGACCCGCATGTGCATTTTGGCATTTATCGCCCCTTTGACGAAGATGGCCGCAGCGAAAGCAGCGCCGCCGCTGCCGGAGGTGTCACCACCTGCATCAACTATCTGCGAACAGGCAGACACTACCTGAATCGCGGCGGATTGTGGCGTGATTACTTCCCGGATGTGCTGGCATTACTGGCAGACCGTGTATATGTCGATTATGCTTTTCACCTCGCCCCGATGAGCCGACATCACATCGAAGAAATGGCGTTTCTGAACACGGAATTCGGCATTGTATCCTTCAAAAATTTCATGTTTTACGGTGGACACAGCCCGCACGGGCGTTCCAGCGCCCAGAATGAGTTTTTGATGCTTGACCCGGATGAGCGCTATGATTTTGCCCATCTGGAAATGATCATGCGGGAACTTGCCCGGTTAGCGCGGGAAAAACCGGCATTGGCTGATGTTTTCAGTTTGAGCCTGCACTGCGAAGTTGCGGATTTGCTGGCCGCCTACACCCGTCTCTATGAACGGGCATCAGAAAACCTGACACCACTGGCAGCATACAGCCATGCCCACCCGCCGCATAACGAAGGGCTGGCAGTAGCGATTGCCGCTTATTTGGCCCACGAAACAGGCTGCAAGAATATCAATCTGCTGCATTTAAGCTCACGCAAGGCAGTAGAAGCAGGTCTCAAAATGCAGGGAATCTTTCCCGAATTGAATATTGGGCTGGAGGTGCTGCTCCTGCACTTACTTCTGGATACGGAGTCGCCCGCGCAGGCACGCGCCAAAGTCAACCCGCCCGTCCGCCCACGCGAAGATGTTGATTTTTTGTGGCAGGCCATTCTCGACCGGAAAATACACTGGTTGGGCACGGATCATGCTAACTGCCCCGCCGATCTGAAAACCGATCCTTTGCAGCCGGAGAATATCTGGCTGGCAAAGGCGGGCTATGGGAGCATTGAGTACTTGCTGTCCGGCGTTTTCAGCGAGGGCAGCAAACGCGGAATGGCGTATTCGCACATGGCGGAACTCCTGTGCTGGGCGCCGGCGCGGCGGTTCGGTCTGTTCGGCAAAGGGGATATTGCGGTAGGCTACGATGCTGATCTGGCCCTGCTTGATCCCTACAAAACCTTCGTAATTCGTGCTGAGGATAGCCATTCGGCACAGGGTTACACACCCTTTGAGGGCATGGAACTGACCGGAAAGGTGCGGTATACCTTTTTGCATGGCAGTTTGATCTATGAAAATGGCAATATCGTCGGCACTCCCCAGGGGAAATATCTCAGGAGGCCGTATCCTCAAAGCGAAACAGCGTAGACCCAACAGTGACAACATCACCGACACTCAGGCGAAATTTGCCCCTCAGCCGTCCACGATTAGCAAACGTGCCGTTGGTGCTCTGCAAATCCTCCAGAATCAAATCCTCGCCATCCCGCACAATCTCACAGTGAGCGCCGGAAACACTGTTTTCCGCCAGCACAATGTCGTTGTCGATATTTCGCCCAATCCGCAGCTTATCCATCGTCAGTTCAAGCGATTGTTTATCCCACTTAAGAACGGCAGGCGTTTTGCCACCGCGCTCTATCGCGGAGCGGGACAGTTTGAGGTCTTCGGTCAGAATCATCGTCTGGGACAGCGGGCGGGTATGGGTACTGTCAAAAATTTGCGAGGTGTGCAGCTTGCGGGAGTGTGAATCGTAACGCCTGGCGCCAAATTCCATATCCGTCACTTCTTCGCGCAGCAAATTGTGTTCGGTTTTCAGGTCAGCATCGTCCAGGTCGGCGCTTTCTATTGCGTCCGCTGCATCTTTTAAGATCGTCGTCGCCTGCTGGTAGTCCCCCCGATCCGCGTGTTCGAGCGCCTGTTTACGAGCGTGTGCTGCTTCTAAGATCAGCACCGATTTGACCACATCAGAGTCGCGGGGCGGTTCCTGATAATCTTCTTCCGCAACCACGTTGATTTCAACCGGCAGTTCCAGTGTGCGATGGGTGACTTGATCATCGTTGATCTCGTCGTAATCAAAGCGCAGCCGGGCAATTTCAACCCGGCCCAGCCCCTGCAAGCGGGGAACGGATAGTTCCAGCAGCAGGGTTTTGATTTCATCACCGGATAAATCTCCCAGCCGGAACGTGACATCACTGCCGCCGCGACTCATCGGATAGGCATTTAGCTGGCGAATGAACTGGGCATCCGGTGATGTTTGCAGGCTGATCGTCAGATTCTGCCCGACCACATCCAGCAAATGCTGAAGCTCTTTCGCAAAAATACCGGGAATTTTGTCCGGGTTATCGATGAAATAAAAATTGCCGCCGCCCTCAGTTGCCATCGTTGTCAGTAAATCTTCGTTAAAATCCATCCCCACGCCCATCGTGGTGGTGGGAACCCCTTCGTCCCGTTTCTGATGCGCCATTGACCCCAGCCGCCTGGCGTCACAAATACCCTGGTTCGCAAGCCCATCGGTCAGGAGCAGCACACGGTTGACTTTGCCGCGCTGCACCAGGCTTTTGTTCCCAGCAGTAATGTCATCCTCAACATCCTCGGTCAACTGGGGATACTTGACCGCTTCTGACACCATCTGGCATCCCTTGAGCCAGCCACCGCTGAGATTCGTTGAACCACCCACCCGGATCGCCTGAATCGCCTGGTTGATGCTGTCCTTAAAAATAACCGGGCCAGGAGGCACATTAACCTCAACATGGTCGTCATACGTCACCAGGCTAAACCGATCGGAGGCACCAAGATGCCGTACCAGAAACTGCGCGGCCTCTTTGACCCGCGCCAGTTTATCACCCGCCATTGAGCCGCTTCGATCCAGTACGACGCTGAGATTCAGGGGGCTGCGAGCTTCACTTTGCGGCGCAGGATGTCCTTTAATCCGGGCCAGAACGTACAGATGATGCGGGCGTTCCACCGAGAGCAAATCGTAATCTAAGACGTAATCAGCTTCCATGTCCTAAGCCATTTTGTGTAACACGCCGGACTCGGCGAGATCGTTCCAGACTTCCTGTGAAACAATGATACCATTTTTCAGAACAAAGCGGTCAACATAGCGCACACCGGAGAATTCCACGCCATAATTATTAACCCCGTAGAGTGTCCCCAGCACATAAACCACGATTTCACCATTGTCTGCGGCAAAAGAGTCAAGGTGAGAAAAATGCTTTTTCACCCACCGGTAGCGCCCCTTCGCCGCCTCAACCATTTCCTGCTGGCTGCGAAATACCCTCCCACCGGGAAATATGATGATGGCATCGGGCGCAATCATGCGGTTGGCCGCGTCTAAATCGCGGGCTTCCATCAGATGCAGGAACTGCTGGATCAGCGCCTCCGCTTCCTGAGTTGTCATCTTTATTTCCTTTCTTTTATCGTACTTTTTCGCCGCAGCAGTACCGACAAGGGGGACAAGTCCCGCAAACGAGGCAGCGTTGGCAGAAGATTTTCGATCTGGCGAATCGCATCCGGTGAGAGTGCCATACCTGCCAGGGTGCGGAACTTCGTTAAAAGTTCTGCTTCGGAGAAGGGATTGTCAAAACCGCCGCGCGGCTGTGTGACGGTTTCCGTCAAAACCTGGCCTGATTCGAGACGAATTTCAACCCGTGCTGGGCGCAAATCGGGCAGCAAGGCGGTCAGAGCGGGGTCTTCCACCACCTGAATTTTCTGCATCAGCGCCTGAACACGCGAATCGTGTACAGCTTCGTCCAAGTATACCGTTAAGTCATTGGCGTTGTAGACTATTCGCGCCGCGACATTATACGGGATCGAATGCTTAGCCGCGTAGCCATTATGCACCCCACGACCGCTCAGGCGCGTGGCGGGGCTGTAAGTCCAAACAGTTATGGCGGCGACATCTTCTACAGCTACCGGGAATTTTTCCAGCAGGGCAGCCGCGGCCTCAATCGGCGCATGATTCCAGCGGCTGCACGCATGAAGTTTAAAATAATTTCGGGTAATGTAATACATTTTCCCCAGGTCGTGTCCTAAATCTCCTTCAGCAAAGGAGTCACCTAGAATGCGTCCGTAAACGATTTTTAGCGCGTCTGGCTCGCCCGTGAACCCCGCTACGACCAGGGCGGGTGCGAGCAGTCCATTGTGATTGGTGAATCCGGTGAACAGGTTTCTCACCGATGCGCCGGAGTTCGCGGCGGTCTGCGAGGAAGCCAGGGTTAATCCGGCAGCGAGGTCAAGAGCACGGGACGTATGTTCCGTGCTAAGTTTCATCAAGCGTGCTGCCGCCGCCGCTGTGCCAATCACTGCGTGAGTTCCAAACGGGTGAACAGGATCACGCAGATGAGTCGCCTGCCCAACTCTGACCGCGATTTCATATCCCGCGATGAACGCCGTTAAGAGTTCTTTTCCTGATACCTCTTGGGTTTCCGCCAGTGCCCAGACGGCTGGCAGCAAATGTACCGCCGGATGATTAACTGCATACTGATTACCTTCATCCAGTTCCAGAGATACCCCCGCCGTACCGTTTACCAGAGCAGCAAAGTGAGGCGTGCTGGTCTGGCCGTGTCCGATAAGAGTCGCGCTGCCTATCCCACCAAACGACGGCGCAAGCTGGGCGAGGTAACGAACTTCCGGCAGGGTTGATCCTGCCAGCATCGCCCCAAAAGTGTCGCGGATAATCTGAATCGCCTGATTGACAACGGGTTCGGGCAGGTCATCAAAACGCAGGTCAACGGCGTATGCTGCCAGCATCACAATCCCAGGTAAGCGGAGCGGATGCGCTCGTCTTTGAGAAGTTCCTGCCCGGTGCCAGCAAGAGAAATGATCCCGTTTTCCAGCACATATCCCCGGTCTGCAATACCGAGGGTTTGCACTGCGTTTTGCTCGACGATCAGCACTGTTGTGCCAACCTTATTAATTTCTTTGATGACCTCAAAAATACTGGACACAATCAACGGAGCCAATCCCAATGACGGCTCATCCAGCATCAGCAGGCGCGGCTGTGACATCAATCCACGTGCGATGGCAACCATCTGTTGTTCGCCGCCGCTTAATGTCCCTGCAAGCTGAGATTTTCGCTCAGCTAAGCGGGGAAACAGTTCAAACACCCGCTTTAAATTCCGGGCGCGGTTGCGCCTGGCGGTTCGGATAAATGACCCCATTTCGAGATTTTCCAACACGGTCATCTTGGGAAACAGTTTGCGTCCCTCAGGGACTTGTATCAGCCCTGCTGCCACAATGCGGTTAGACCGCCAGTTTTGAATAGCCTGCCCATCAAAGTGGATGTCACCGCCCCACGACCGGATCAGACCAGAAATGGTTCTGAGGGTGGTGGTTTTGCCTGCACCGTTGGCCCCGATCAGCGCCACCGTTTCGCCCGGATTCACTTCGAGCGATACGTCATGCAAAATTTCGATGTCACCATATCCGGCCTTGAGATTTTTAATTTTCAGCAAAGCGATACTCCTTGCCCAGATAAGCTTCTATCACCTTCGGGTCGCTGGCGATAGCGGCAGGCTGGTCAATAGCAATCAGTTCCCCGTGATGGAGCACAGCTACGCGATCAGACAGGGCCATAATGGCCTTCATCACATGCTCAATCACCAGCAGGGTAACCCCACGCTCGGCGCGAATCTGGCGAATCAGTTTGACCATTTCCAGGCTTTCTGTGGGGGTCAAACCGGCCATCACTTCATCCAGCAGCAGGAGTTTCGGCTCGGTCGCCAGGGCGCGTGCCAATTCCAGCCGTTTACGTCCCGAAGTCGTGAGGCTGCGGGCTGGCGTGTCGGCATACTTTTTCAAATCCACAAATGTGACGACTTCCCGCGCTTTTTGTTCGGCCTCGTGAGAACTATTCGTCCGCAAAAATGCCCCCACTTTCACGTTATCAACCACACTCAACTGGGCAAAGGGTTTTACAATCTGGAAGGTACGTCCGATGCCCATCTGGCAAATCTGATGAGGCGCTTTGCCGCCAATGCCCTTCCCCTGAAACAAAATCTGCCCGCTGTCTGGCATATAGGTACCACTGATGATATTAAACAGAGTGGTTTTGCCTGCACCATTGGGGCCAATTAAGCCTAAGACTTCGCCTTCTGCCAGCTCAAAACTGACATTACTCACCGCCGTCAGGCCGCCGAAGCGCTTGGTCACACGCTCAACCTTGAGCATAACGTTTTCTCCACTGCTGCCACTTCCCCACGATGCCATCTGGGACGAACAGCACAAAAATGATCAGCAGCACCCCAAAAAGCATCACATCTACCCCGGCACGGCCGTCGATAAATCCGAAACCGGGAGGGGGATTACGCACAAAGGTACGGGTGACTTCTGCAAGGGGTGTGAGCAGCAGCGCCCCCGCCAGCGGCCCCCAGAC
>WBUL01000023.1 GCA_008933735.1 Anaerolineae bacterium
TTCGCAGCGAATCTTTTTTCCTTCGTTTTCTGGGGTTACCTTCTTGCGTGTGTTGCTTTTTTGGTTGGTTTACCACTCTTCTGCTGTTAAGGTGCCTCGCGCCCCGCAAACAAAAAGCCGATGCTTGCTTCACATCGGCTGACACGCTACGGGTGGGATGTCCCTTTGATTGATTTCCTTACCAATCTATCCCATCTGCATCACCGCGTCTCGTGTCACCCTCCAGGTTCGCGTTTCATTTTAATAGAGTTGCCCTTTGGTTTGCACCATAAGGCGTTTTGCTCTAGCAGAGTAGATAATACCCCGATTCCGGCGTCATCGTCAAGGCTTTCATGATAAATTCATCCCAATTTCTGGATGTTCGTCAAAACAGAGCAAAGGGTCATGCCTTCATGAACCACCTGAGATTTGCTTATGTTGTTTATCACGCCGGACTCAACAGCGACTACAGGCACCTCGGTCTCTTGATATGCCTGTAGAATGGCTGCAATGACCTCACCCGCCTGAACTTCTTCGCCAACCTGCTTATTCCACAAGATCAAACCACCCGTTGGGGCATAATAACGCTTGTAATCATCGGTATGGCAAACATAGAATGCGCCCTCAGGATCAGTTGCTTCGCCCTCCAGCACTCCTTTAGCGCGTAGATAATTCACAATGCGTTCTGCATCCGTCTGCATGTCAGAGCGATTAATGCTGTCTGCGTCGCCAAATTCAAGCGTGAAGGCTTCCTTGTCAAAATCCGTAAAATCAATCTCCCTCCCCGCCTTCGCATAGGTCTGCTGCAATCGCAACCAGGGCTGCAAAAAGGCTTCATCCAGTACACCACTAAAAGTCTCATCTAGCTGGACAATGTGCCGGATTCCAAAATAACGGGCGGCGGCCAGACACTCTTTGAAAGTGAAATGGTGATACTGAGCGACACTGGCCGTGTGCAAATCAATCAGGCAATCCGCCTCAATCGCCATTTCTTGAATCGTACACGCCAGCTTTACCCCATGCCGCAGCCCATATTTTTCTCTTGACTGCTGAAACGCAATCACCGCCTGACGCAGTGCTGCTTTGAAGTCACGGGTGATTGTCTCCAGATCGGAGTCCAGGTGGCTGGCAACAAAATCCTCTAAACCCACTTTCTCACCAGCGGCTTTATCCGACACCAGCAGTTGATAAATCCGGTTGAAATTACCGACCACCGTTTCGTTCGGGTCTGCATAACCGACCTGATAGGTACCAAACTTTGTGTCTAAACCTACCGGATTCACGCTTGGGATCACGGTAATGCTGCCGTGAATGGTTTTTTGCTGGCGCAATATCCGGATCAGATCGTGCGCTGCCCCGATTCCTGCAATTTCCGGGCCATGAATATTGGCCTGAATGTATACATTTTTGCCGGGTTCGCCAGTAAATCGAAAAACATGAATAGACTGCTGTGCGCCAGAAGCCGTCACGCGCATGGGAATGGTTTCACGAGTCATTTGCATCAGGAGTTCTCCAGAATATTTAGAAAGTCATTAACAACATTGTCGGGGTATTCCAGGCAGAAATCGGCGGCGAAGGATTCAATAACTTTGACCCCGTGAAATTTTAATAGGCGTTCCTGCTTTGGGTCAAAAGATGGTTTCAGAGAATCTACAATTTGCAAAACGCCCCACTTGCCTGCATGACAGACCAGAAAATCCGGTTCGATATTCTGGCGCATATCCGTTACCCCCATATCACCTGTCAAAACACGCTCCATCAGTTCTTTCCAGTTGGTCGATTCAACTTCGATGAGATCCGCCTGCATTTGAATCGTTCCTAGAGGATCAAAAAAGGCTTCAAAGGCATGATGCTTGATTCTGTGCGACTTTGTGTGTGGAGCTTACAGGCGAGAAGGGCCGCTGCTTCATCTGTTTGCCCGCCGTCGATCAGAAATTTCACGATACTGGCGTGGAGGGTATTGTTGCTCATAGAAAGTCCTAGAAAAAATATGACCTTTGTCACTACTTTGCTGCCCACACCTGAAGGACAATAGGGGTAGAAAAGCCTTCTTGATAGCCTTAGGGCATATCGGCGGCGCACCCGAACCCAACTCTTACTTCAGGGCTTATGCACTTGCAGTGCTGCCCACCTTGTATGCAGCGTTCGATGGTAACCGATATGTCCTTTTTTTTACCCCGTGATTCGGCGCGGACGATATTGAATCGCTTCTGCCAGGTGCGGCACACTGATGATCCCACTCCCATCTAAGTCTGCAATGGTGCGGGCAAGTTTTAAAATACGATGATAGGCACGGGCGCTCAACTGCATTTTATGCAGCGTAACCTTTAATAACTGGGCGGCTTCTGGCGTCGTCTGGCAGAAATGTTCGATTTCTTTTGGGCGCATATCCGCATTCGCATGAAGATGAGGCATTCCCTTAAACCGTTCTCGCTGAAGAATGCGGGCGTGTTCAACCCGCTCTCGCACCTCCTGAGAGCTTTCACCGCGTATTTGTCCTGTCAATTTATCGTAATCAACGCGCGGAACATCAACGTGAATGTCCAATCGATCTATGATAGGCCCGGAGATTTTTTGTTGATATTTGCGAATCATGGAATCGGTGCAGGTGCAGGCATGGGTTGGATCGTGAAGATAGCCGCATGGACACGGATTCATCGCGGCGACCAGCATAAAATTTGAGGGAAATTCCAGCGCGACTCGTGCCCGGCTGATTGTTACTTTTTTATCTTCTAACGGCTGACGCAGTACTTCCAGGGTGTGAATCCCAAACTCCGGGAATTCGTCAAGAAAAAGGACACCCAAATGTGCCAGCGAGATTTCGCCAGGACGAGGAATCGTACCCCCTCCTACAAGCCCTGCCTCTGAAATTGTGTGATGCGGGCTGCGGAAAGGGCGATGCGTAATCAGATTGTGGCCGTTGGAAAGGCTGTCAGCCACCGAATAAATGCGGGTAATTTCCAGCGCTTCTTCCCAGGTCAGACTTGGTAAAATCCCCGGCAGTGCTCGTGCCATCAGCGTTTTGCCAACTCCCGGCGAGCCGACCATCAGCAAATTGTGAAAACCCGCCGCCGCGACCTCCAATGCTCTCTTTACGTGTTCCTGTCCTTTTATGTCCTGCATATCAATCAGGGAATCGGAAGGGGTGTGAAAAAGGCTGTCCCGGTCATCTGAACGGCGGTACGGCGGAATCGGGCTCAGATCATAGAGGTGTTCAACCAGATGACCGAGTGAGGGGACAGGGATCACCTCAATATTTGGGAGCAGCGCCGCTTCAGGGGCATCTTCTACGGCGACATAGATTTTGTCAAAACCTGACTGCTGTGCGCTGTAAGCAATCGGCAGCACACCGCTGATATGTTTTACACTGCCATCAAGAGAAAGTTCCCCGATAAACATGGCGTTATCCAATTTGTGAAGCGGCACTTGATCCGTGACGGCGAGGCAGCCAATCGCAATGGCAAGATCATAGGCCGGGCCAACTTTACGAATATCCGCTGGCGCGAGATTGACGACAAAACGCTTCATGGGAAAACGGAGGCCACTGTTTTTGATGGCAGCCCGCACCCGTTCTTTACTCTCCTGTACCGCTGAATCTGGCAGGCCAACAATGATGAACGCAGGCAGCGCTGTGGGGTTAAAATCAACCTCAACTTCAATGACATGCCCGTCTAAACCGAGGACAGCACAGGCGTAAGTTCTGGCAAGCATACAAGAATTGCTCCTCTGCCGCTCATTATAAAGCATAATTTGACAGCGTGTTTGGGGATTGGTTAGTATGCACTCACTGAAAGCAGGGGGTTGAGCAATGTCAGTTACAATGGAGGACGTAGCACGTCATGCGGCTGTGTCCACAGCAACGGTTTCGCGTGTCATCAACAATCCCGATATGGTAAACATTGAAACGCGGACGCGAGTCCTGCAAGCGATTCAAGCCCTCGACTACCGGGTTAATATTACGGCCCGCAATCTTCGTACCCGGCGCACCCAAAATCTTGCTGTCGTTGTTCCCCATCTTAAGAATCCATTGATTACGGACATCCTCGAATCACTGGAAAAGGCTGCTTTAGCTGAAGGATACACAACCCAACTGTGTCTGACTTACGGCGATATTGAACGGGTGCAAAAATATGCGGCACTGCTGGCGGAAAAAAGACGAATTGACGGCGTTGTCGCGGTGGCGGCTACTTTGCCACCGGATATGGTCAAGATGGTGCATACGGTTTCGCAAAATACACCTGTTTTGCTGGTTAATCACTCTATTCCTGCGATTCCAGGACTGCTATTTGACTTTCGGGATGCAACCTATCAAGCAGTGCAATACCTCGTTCAAAAAGGACATCGCCGGATTGCCTGTTTGAATCTTCCCACTGACTTTTGTTTTCCGGCTAAAATGCGATTGGAGGGCTACCGGCGAGCACTGGCTGAGGCGAAAATCCTGGATGAACTGATCTATGAAGCGGATGCCATTGACGATTATAAGGCCAATTGGACACATGCAGTGGAGACGATGCTGGCGGGGACGGCAACAGCGGTTCTGGCTTATGATGACCGAGTAGCTGTCACGATCTATAAACTCTGTAAGGAACGGGGCATCCGTATTCCAGAAGATTTATCCGTGATTGGCTGCGGTGACTTCCCCAGTGGGCAGACGCTTGAACCAACCCTGACCACTATTGGCTTTCCGACTGAGCAAATGGGTGACCGGGCGTTTAACGACCTACTGGAGCACATCAACAGCGATATCCTTGTTATACGAGAAACGACTTATCTGCCTGTCACATTTATTGAGCGCCATTCCTGTTAGAATAGAGGCAAAGAAAGGATGACCCTTTGGCAGAACAACCTAACGTGAAGCCGTCGGATGATTTGTTGTCCCGGGCCGACAGCAAACTGCTGGCGCATTACGCCAAACTTCGACGGCAGGAACACGAACTCCTCTCCAAATTGATTGAAACCCTGGAACAGGTCGATAACCTGCCTGAAGACCAGATGGAACAAATGCGTGATGCGCTGTTTCATACGGATTATCCTTTTATGATGATGCTGGTAGGGCCATTCAGTTCAGGCAAGTCCAGTTTTATTAACGCCATTCTGGGAGAAAATATCCTGGAAGTAGGGGCTGTGCCGACGACGGATCATATTCATATCTTGCGACACGGCCCGCAGGTACAGAAGGCCAAAACAGGCGACTCAACGGTGGTCTTTCACCCTAATCCCCTGCTCGAAAGTCTGAGTTTTGTGGATACCCCAGGGTTGGAATCCGTCTTTGAAAAACATGATGCCATCACACGTAAGTTTTTGCACCGGGCAGATCTGGTGCTGTTAGTAATGGTCGCAACACGGGTGCTGTCGGCTTCAAATCTGGATTTTTTGCAGGAACTTAAAGGGTATGGCAAGCGCTCTATTATCGTGGTGAACCAGGTTGACCTGCTGGAAGAAGAAGACCGCCAGACCGTGAGAAACTTTGTGGAGGAGCAGTCACGCCTGCACCTGGGCTTTGACCCGATCATCTGGATGGTGTCCTCCAAACAGGCCATGGAAGCGCAGCAGGAAAGGCCCCGTGATGAAATCCTCTATGACCAGAGCGGGTTTGCAGAGATCGAAGAATATCTTGCAGAGACACTTGGCGACAGGGAGCGGATCAAACAAAAGCTGGAAACACCGCTTTTGATTGCCACCAATGTCCTGGAAAAAGCAGCGACTCAGGTGCAGGAAAATCAGGTCACGCTGACCGAGCATCGTAATACACTGAAAAACATCGAGCTTCAGATTGATGAGGCGGCGACCCACCAACGACAGACCGTGGAAAATTCGCTGGCGGAAATTGACCGTCAGTGGTCAGAAGCAGCGATGCGGGGCAGCGAAGCGATTGGTGAACTGTTCCAGTTTTCGCGGGCATTCAGGCAGATCATTTCCGGCCTGCTGGAACTTATCGGTATCGCCAGTCTGTTACGACGCATCGGAGGACGCACCCGCGCCGAGGCCGCCTTTGAAAAGCACAATGTGGCGGAAGCCCTGACCAAAATTCCCGAAATGGTGGATATGTTGGGCGCACGACTGGAAGGGCGGGATGTGCAGGATCTGGATGATATTGTCCAGTACACGAACAAAAAAATCGGCGAACTACCGCCAAACCTGAAAGATAAGGTCATCGGCAAAGTTCAGGCACCGATGAACTATGACCGCAGTTTTTTGCGCCGTGTGAGAACGGATCTTGATAATATCCTGAATGATGCCCGCCGTTTTGAAACCAAGCGCCTTGACCGCCAACTGACCAACATGCTCATTGTGGCTGCAATCTGGGAAATCATTGTGATTGCCCTGGCGCTGGCATTTGGAATTCCTGCCGCGCAAAGTGCGAATTCAGGCACGCTGTTTGCCATTTTCGCTGTGATTTTGCTGGCTGCCCTTGCCGGACTGGCACTGCTGCCCTTGCGGGGCTGGCTGCTGGAACGAGCGTATAGCAAACGCATGTTTGACCTGAAAGAGCGGTATCATACAATTCTGAACGAAGCCCTCAAGGAGCAGTTGGCTTACGGCATACAGCTTCGGAAAGATACGACCGCGCCATTTACCCGGTTGATAGAATCTCAGGCTAAGCTGACCGACGAACTGAAAAATCAGATTGATACCTCCGAACGGGCGATTGAAGATGTGCAAAAAGGACTCGCAATTCTATGACGAGCATTGTGTTGGAAGGGCCAATCGCTGAACTTAGGGAGCGTGAAATTCGATGGCTGCATTCGATTTCTGAAAATGCGGGCAAGTTCGGCGACGACGGCCTCAAAGATCGTGACCGAATCCAGAAAAACGCTGATGACCTGCGTGATATGTTTTTTATGGTGGTCATCATTGGTGAATTTAACGCGGGTAAATCCACGTTTGTCAATGCGCTTCTGGGCGATGACATGCTGCCTATGGGGATCACCCCTACAACGGATGCCATTGAACTGGTGCGGTACAGCCGCGATAAAAGCAGAAATCCGGCGCTTCTTGAAGATGGTACGATTCGTGAATGGCTGCATCCGAACACTGGCGCACCTGGCGTGGTCATTGTTGACACCCCCGGTACAGGCTCCGTGTTCGCCAAACATGAGCGCATCGCTAAAGAGTTTCTGAGCCGCAGCGACCTGGTGATTTTCCTGATTTCGGCGAAACGCGCTTTCGCGCAGACGGAAAAACTCTATCTTGAACTCGCCCGCGACTACGGCAAGAAAATCATTCTGGTGATTAACCAGGTCGATTTGCTCGAAAAGCGAGAACAAAAAGATGTGCGTGCCTTTGTCAAACAGCAGGTTTCGGAGCTTCTGAATATTGATCCCCCCATTTTTATGATTTCCGCCAAAAAGGCGCTCAAGGGTGGGCGCACGGTTGGGTTATTTTCCGGGGCGGGTAATACGGACGAATCCGGTATGGATGAGGTGCGTGCCTATCTGAAGGAAGTCTTTGAGAAAGTTCCCCCGGCCAAACAAAAACTGGTGGCGCAGCTCGCTTTTGGCGACAGCATGATTAAAAAGTATTCTGGCATCGTCAATCACCGTCTTGATCTGGTGAGCAATGATGAACGACAGGCCAAACAACTGCGCGAAGAACTGGAAAAACAGGCCGGAACGCTTAATAATCAGTTGGATACCTCGATGCGCGAACTGGATCGGGTATTCGATCAGATACGGGACCGGGGACGAAAATTTATCACCGATAATCTGTCCTTTAACTGGTCGATCCGGGTGATGGATCGAGACGAAGCTCGCAAGAAGTTTGAAAACGATGTGGTCGGGTCGGCACTGGAACAAATCAACACAATTTCAGAAGACTATGTAAATGCAGTAGTGGACAGCAGCCGCCGTTATTGGCGCAGTATCATCGAACGGCTGAACAAACTGGAAGCGCTGTTGAAAGAACAAATCGCTTCACCTGATGCTGGCAGCTACGCAGATCAACGAGTTGCTTTACAGGAAGCCATCGCTATTGCGGATGCCCATTTAAAAACCTATACCGAAGACAATCTGGCTGAAGATTTGCATGAAATCTTTTCGACCAATATGGTTGGTTTTTCTGCCAGTATTGTGGGAGTAATTGGCGGGATTCTGGCTTTCGCCGTTGGGGCGGCGGCACCGGGAGCCTTAACTGCAACCGCTGTTGGGGTGGCGCTGGGAATTGTTGCCGCACCGGTGATGCTGGTAGGCGGTGGTGCAGCGGCCTATTCCTATTGGCGCAGGCTCCGCAATGACGCTTACAAAGAACTGGATTTACGTTTGGAGACACTCAGGAAAAGTTACCATCAAGCCCTCACTGATTTGACTGAACGCGAACGTGCCCGTTTACTGCAATATGGACAGCAGATTCTCTCGCCAGTCTTCAGCCATCTGGAGGTGCTTGCGGAGAATTACCGTGCCCAGAAAGCCTCGCTGGAAAAACTCGCGCAGGACTCAAAAACCCTGCGGCAGGACATAGACAATATCAAGATAGTGACGGACTAGGACTGATGGAAGTTTTAGGAATTGATATAGGGGGGTCAGGCGTCAAAGGTGCAATTGTGGATGTGAAAACGGGTGAACTGCTGACCAGTCGCTACCGGATTCCCACACCGCACCCTGCCACACCTGAAGCCGTCCTGAAAACCGTCGAAGAAATCATCGAGCATTTTGAGTGGCACGGTCTGATGGGGGTCGGTTATCCTGGTGTGGTCAAAGGAGGAAAAACCCGCACTGCTGCCAACGTGCATGAGCGCTGGATCAACTTCCCGGTGGAGATGGAACTGGAACGTTTTACAGGCCAGCGTGTGCGGGTGATCAATGATGCCGACGCTGCCGGGCTGGCTGAAATGCGCTTTGGCGCTGGTCGTGACCGGGACGGGGTTGTCGTGATGATTACGCTGGGAACAGGTATTGGTGTAGCGATGTTCACCGACGGCCACCTGGTTCCGAACCTGGAACTTGGTCATATTGAATTGGGCGGGGAAGATGCTGAACATCACGCCGCCGACAGTGCCCGTGAGCGCGAGGATTTGAGTTGGAAAAAATGGGGAAAGCGGGTAGATAGATACCTGTACACACTGGAAAAGCTGCTCTGGCCGGACCTGTTTATTATTGGCGGCGGAGTCAGCAAGGACTGGAATAAATTTGCCCCGTATCTGGAAAAAGTGAATGTAGAAATTGTTCCCGCTGAAATGCGAAATCAGGCAGGTATTGTCGGGGCAGCGCTGGCAGGTGTGTATGAAGGCAATATTCACACAATTGCCGTTGAGTAATACGCTGTGGGTGTTTGTGCTGGCGTGCATCGTCCATCTGGCCTTGTTTGGTGGCGGATTCTGGCAGGAAGAATATTTGCCCAACAGCTATGACGAAAGTCGTTACGTGTACTATGGGCAGGAAATCCGTGCCGGGCGGGGGATGCACGCGCCAGGGTATGATGACAAACCTACCGCTTACGTCATGCCGCTGTTCCCGTTACTTATTGCGGCTGTCGGGCCAGATTCACTGGTGAAAATCCGGCTGGCACAGTTGGTCATTAGTGGTCTGGTCGCTGTAGTTACTTTCTGGATTGCCCGTCACCTTTACGGAGAAAAGATCGGCTGGCTGGCAGTGCTGGCGCTGCTGGCGAATCTGGGCTGGTTACGCCAGCCGGGATATATCCTGACCGAACCGTTGTTTATTCTGCTCATGACAGCGGCAATCGGGATCATCATCTATAGACCGGAAAGCTGGCGCTGGTTAGCGGCGGCGGGAGCACTGATGGGATTGGCGTGGCTGACGCGGGGCGCAGCATTTGGGGCGCTGGTGTTTTTGTTCCTGTATCTTTGGTGGCGGGCAGGTTTCATCAAAACTTTCATGACAGGAACCATCATGCTGCTTGTTATATCTCCCTGGATTATCCGCAACTATCGGGCATTTGATGCGTTTGTGCCCGTATCCACCCAATCGGGTAATGTGGTCGCAGGGGCATACAACGACGAGGTATATAAAAATCCCTGGGGCGATGGATGGATTAATCCTGACGAACTTTATAAGGGTGAGGTTTCTGAAGATTTTTTTAACGATGAAATTCGCTACAACCAGTTCTTGGCGGAAAAAGGACGAGAATGGATTCTGGAAAATCCCGAAAAACTACCCAAGCTGATGACCGCGCATTTTTTTGGATTTATCCGACCCTGGCCGAAAATCACCCGCAGCGGGGTCGAATTGGCCTACGAGCTGTTAAGCTGGTCGGTTGGAATGCTGCTGCTTGTATACAGCCTGTGGATCACTTACAAAACACATGACCAGGCGATGCTTTTAATGTGGCTGGTGACCCTGGGTGGGTTTTTAACACACATGGTCTTTTTTGCCATCCCACGCTACCGTCTGCCTTACTCACCGTTTTTTGCAATTTTGCAGGCGGTTGCCCTCTGGCAGTTGTATAAGCAATACATCCAGAAAAAAACGTTGGTTGAAGCAAAACCTCTACAGGTCAGCTAACCGAATTGCTTCAGCAAGGTCAATCAGATTTTCATACAGTGCCTTGCCGAGAATTACCCCGGCGACCTCGGTTCCGGCCAGCGCTTTGACATCTTCAATGGAACGCACACCACCGGACGCGATCACCTGTAAGCCTGTTTCACGGGCAAGCTGGCGGGTGGCTTCCACATTCACGCCTCCTAACGCGCCATCGCGGGAAATATCGGTATACAGGGCGTGTTGGACACCTTTCTGTGCCATTGCCCTTCCTAAGGCCAGCGCCGTCCAGTCGGATTCGGTCTTCCAGCCATGCGTAGCGACCTTCCCGTTTTTGGCGTCGAGGGCCACTGAAATCCGTTCTGCGCCGTATTGGTGAATCAGGGCCTCCACCAGCGCCGGATTTTCAACAGCAGCCGTCCCCAGCACCGCACGCTGCACGCCACTGTTAAACGCCTGCTGGACATCAGCGGCTGTCCGCAGTCCCCCGCCAAATTGAATGGACAGGTTTAATCCACCGATGGCTTCCAGAATGGCCCAGGTGTTTGCCCCGGCATCTAGTGCCCCGTCGAGATTGACGATGTGCACCCAGTTTGCCCCGGCATCCAGCCAGCGTTGTGCCACTTCAACCGGGTTATCGCTGTAAATGGTTTTCTGGGTGGGGTCACCCTGCCGCAGACGAACCACACGCCCTTCTTTTAAATCTATCGCAGGATAGATGATCATAATCGAATCGTTTCTATGTTATGCTCTATCACATCCACATCCGGGCGGTAGTGTTCAATCCAATCCACGATATTTTCCAGCCATTGGTTGGCATGAACTGCGTGGGTGCTGACTACCGCAACGCCAATGGTAGACGACTGCCAGACATCGTGAAATCCGACTTCCGCCGCTGCCGCGTTGAACTTTTTCTGAATCTGAGCAATCAGGGATTTAACGATGCTGCGTTTTTCCTTCAGCGACTGCACACCGGGCAAATGAAGTTCTATCGAACACGTTCCAACAATCATTATCTGGATTAGAAAGAGATTCTAGCGCTTATATGTCCATGCATCATGACTGTACACTTCTGCACGTAATTGTTCAAGGCGCAGTGATTCCTCCGGAGTCAGAAAACTATCTTCAAAAATCATGCCCAGGGCTTCCGCAAAGCCCTCCACCATCGCGTAGGCAGCGGTTTCCCAGTCAATGACTTTACCCAGGGCGTGTTCAAGCGTGGTGGCCCGTTGGCGGACTTTTTCGCGGGCGTCGTCGCGTTCCCATTCATTCGGATAAGCCAGGGTTTCACAGATGCGGGTAATATCGCCGCTGAGGGGTAATGAACCGTGCTGCAAAACCGCCTTTTGCCGCCTTACCTGAGCGCTCCCGATCAGTTTACGGCCATCGAAAGTCAGTTCGTAATGGGAAGGGGTCTCAAAACAGACGGCACTGCCGGGGCGCCCTTTCGACTGGCGTCTTGATTCAGCTTCTAGGCCAAGGACTTCAAGACCACGCCGCAGACCTTCAGTCAAGCGCCGGTAACTCGTTACGATGTCGCCTTCCACCAGAGGATTGTCCTGTGGTAGGCTAATACTGTAGGTGAGTTCATCTGTATGCAGAATCGCCCGCCCGCCTGTCGGACGGCGTACCAGCATCCATCCTTTTGATTGAAGCCGTGATTCATCGACATCGGTCATAGATTGGGCATAACCGAGCGAGAGACAGGCTGGATGCCAGCGATACAGGCGTAAGGTTGGCGGTACATGCCCATCACCAACGGCTTCCATGATGGCCTGGTCTGTTGCCATATTCGTGATGCCGTCCTGGGGGGGCGAGAGGATCAAGCGCATTTGCATAGCGTGGAAATTGAACCTTTCAGCAACTTGCGTATACTACTATTATAAACACGGGTACGCTAAATGGAAGAAACGCAAAAGACCCCCCAGAATCAGCCGCAGCAGCCGGATGCCAGTTATAACGCGGCAACGGTGCGCTATGATTATTCGCATCTGCGTGAGCCGGACAGCCGAAAGAATCACTGGTACGCAGGCCCGGATAATCCCCAGGCACCGCCACCCGGAACCGTCCAGATGCCTCCCCCAGCGGCGATCCCATCGCCAGTGGAGCGCAAAGGGCCAACACGCCAGCGCATTGATGATCGCCGCAAGCGTAAAGCATCTGGAATGCCGGAAAATTGGGCCTGGGTGGTCATTGCCAGCGCATTGTTGGGGCTGACCATTGTCGGCAGTTTGATTCTGGTGGTTGTCATTCGTTACGCCGTGCGAGATAACGATGACGGGACGGAACTGGCAGCCGGCCCGGAGATCGAGCCAACGTCCATTATTTATTCCGGTGAAGGAACGGTGGTCGGTGGTGCGCTGGAAGGTAACAGCCTGGAAATCCAGCAGGCCAAATGGGATGGGCAGGAGCGCTTTACGATTCTGCTGATGGGGCTGGATAAACGCCCCTCAGAAACCGGTACGGCCTTCCGCACCGATGTCATGATGCTCATCAGCCTTGATCCTAAAACCAACAGCGTCGGGGTACTGAGCATTCCGCGGGATACCTATGTTGAAGTGCCGTATGCGGGGTTGCAGCGGGTGAATGCGGCCTACGTCATTGGCGAACTGGAAGGGCCGGGCGGCGGCCCGCGTCTGGCAATGCAGACCGTGCAGTACAATTTTGGTATCCGTGTAAATGAGTTTGTTACTGTTGATTTTCAGACGGTCATCGGTCTGATTGACGCGATTGGCGGCGTGGACATTAATGTCCAGAAAGCTATCGTTGATTACAGCTACCCCACCATGGATTACGGTACGGAAGTGGTCAATATTCCAGCCGGACAGCAGCATTTCGACGGCGAAACAGCCCTCAAGTATGCCCGTTCGCGCCACAATTCGGACGATATTGACCGTGCCCGCCGTCAGCAGGATGTGCTCTATGCAGCGCGTGACCGTATTCTTTCTCTAGGAATGGTGGATGATCTGCTGCTGCAAGCACCAGCGATTTACGCCAATCTCAAATCGGGCATCAATACAGGTTTGAGTTTTGATCAGATGATTCAACTGGCGCTGTGGTTTGCCGATGTCCCGCGTGAAAATATCCGCACTGGTGTAGTGAGTTGGGAATACCTCATCGGTTACGAAACTCCCACAGGCGGTTCGGTGCTTGTGCCAAATCGCTCGCGGATTGGCTCTCTGATGGTGGATGTTTTTGGGGCGGATTACAGCCAGTAAGCTCCTGTTGGTTCTAAATAAACCTGGAAAGGTCATTCGTGCGGCATCGCCATATTTTTGTGTCAGCCCTGCTGCTGCTGGCAATGTACGGCTACCTCCTGACGCACTTTCCCACTGACAGCTTTTGGTATGACGAAACCGTCAGCGGTTACCTCGCCCTCCATACCTGGGATACCCTGTGGAAGTGGACAACTGAGATCGACATCCAGCCGCCGCTTTACTTTGGGTCACTTAAGCTGTGGGCAAAGCAGGCCGGATCAGATGAGTTTGTCCTGCGTTACTATTCGCTGCTGGCCGGTTTTGCCGGGCTGGCAGGCATGATTCAATTGGGAAAACGAGTTACCGGCACACCCACAGGCGGTTGGGGAGCGGCGCTGGCGCTGTTTGCCTCTGGTGGGTTTGTCTATGCAACAGGCGAGGCCCGAACTTACGCATTGGTGCTGACCCTGTCCATCTGGTCACTGGTATTCATGGACGCCGCGCTGCATAAAACCACCCTGGGCCGGATGCTGGTTTACGGCCTTGTAACTATCGCCGCAATCTATGCCCACTACACGGCGGTGTTTCTGGTGGCCGCGCAGGGTGCATATGTTTTTTTCAGGTATCAGACTGTTAATCGCAAATTTCTGATTTTCCTGCTCCCTGGTCTTGGTTATCTCCCCTGGACATATATCATCGCCAATAAGGGGATGCCGGAAGGGCTTGCGTTTGAAGGGTCAGTCCCGATTGACACGATTCTGAAGACGTACTGGCAGTTTTATCTTTTTGGTCAGGTTGTCGTTGATGACATGGCAGCCAAGCTCGGCTGGATCATTGCGGGGCTGGCCGTCCTCCTGACTCTTTTTCTGTTCTGGAAAAAACGCCTGCCGATTCTGGTGCTTCTGATAGGGCTTATGCCCATTTTTCTTCTTACCCTGAGTATTCGTCTGG
This sequence comes from Anaerolineae bacterium, assembly GCA_008933735.1. Taxonomy (GTDB): domain Bacteria; phylum Chloroflexota; class Anaerolineae; order Aggregatilineales; family J027; genus SB15. The sequence goes on from WBUL01000023.1 coordinate 14,564, forward strand.
TTGAAGCCAAACTATCTGGTCGGCATGGCTGGGCCTTATGGATTGGCATGGCCCTGCTCGCCGGACTAGGTGTGCATTACTGGCTGGAAAAATGGAAAAATCCACTGGTGCATCTGGTTGCAGTTGGTGTGATCGTATTTGTCTATACGCGCTGGCCCGAAGCGCTGCCCGATATTTACCCCAGTGATTTCAACAGCGCTTTTGCCTACATTCACGACAATGCTCAGCCCAACGATTTCCTGATTTTACGGGATGGGTCGTTGGTTACGGCGGCTGAATATTACCGCACACCTCTGAAACATGTTGGTTTTCCCAATGTCGTGATCTTAAACGTGAACCACAACTTAAACTTTTTTGAGGCACAGAACCTGCTTAAGGAAGAGCTTCCACCAGACACCGAAAATATCTGGATCGTGTCGTGGGATGGCGAAATCATGGATCCTCAAGAGTTAACGTTTGGCATAGCGGAATATATAGGCGGGCTGCCAGAAGAGACTATTTATTTCGGTGATGTGTACGTTTCCCGTTACGAATATCGGCGCGATACCATCTCAATGCTTGACCACATCATGGATTTGCAGGATGTCCTGCAAATCGGCTCAGATGGCCCCAGTCTCCTGGGGGTTGAAGTTTATTACAAGGAAACCTCTCCCAACTGCCCGGTGATTTTCCACGCCTGGTGGTGGCGCGGCAGCACCGATTATCCAAACGCTCGTATCAGTTACCGTCTGCTGGGGCCAGAGGATGCCATTCTGGCGCAGTATGATTTTGAATTATCCGGCCAGCTCTATCCACAGAAAAAATGGCTTCCATTTATGCCAACCTTAGGCCGGGCGGATTTGCGGATTCCGGGAGGGGTGGATCAGGTAACGGCTGCCATTGTCGTTTATGACCTGAACAATGAGCAGCCGCCGCAGTCCGCAAAATTAGAGAAAATCCCGGTTACCCCAGGGACTTCCTCCTACTGTGATTACGTGGTGCTGCTGCCAGAATGACCATTTCCTCCAGAGAAAAGGCACTGCCTGAAGATTCTCAGGGGCAGCTTGGGTTGTCCTGAGTGAACATGCCCATTGCATCGTATTCTTCTTCAGACAGCCCGAGGGTGTAATTCACATTTTCTACGCGCTTGACCAGTTTGCGGTAAAAAGTCCCGTCGGTGTCTTTTTCGACGACAACCACAAACGTGTCGGTGATCGCTTGATGGTGATGATCCAGTTTGATATGACCGCATGGGCCATCGAATTCTACACGAGCCAGCGCCTGCTGAAACCTAGACTGTTTCCCGGAAAGATCGCCGCCTATGGCTTCCAACCCCAGCAGCGCTGCTTTGGTGTTCGCATAGTACCCCAGTGCAAAATAGGATGGAAAATTGAACCGATCCGAATACATCTGCTGGTAAGTAGAAACAAACTTCTGCCAGTGAGGGGCTGGGTCATCATCGGCGGTAATGCCCCCTGAAATCACTCCTACAAGATAATCCAACGCCAGGTCACGATGACTCAACACTGATTGGTCAGCGGTAATCGCCCCTGAAAGGATCGGGGTTTTGTGTCCGGCGTCATAATACTGCTGAAGAAAGTGAATTGCGTCTGAACCGCCCAGCGCTACAAGAATGGCATCAATGTCCCCAGGCAGGGTGTTGATGATTTCACGATAATCTGATGTCATCAAGGGAACCCAGAACTTGTTTACGACCCGGCCTCCGGCACGGCAAAATTCCAGCATGAAGCCGCCGATCTGGGCATGAGGATAAGAGTAATTTTCCGCAAGGGTAACAACGCGCCTGAAACCGAGGGTTTCATAGGCATATTTACCGAGACCCGCCACGCACTGCACCCCATTCACGACAAAGTTGAACAGGTTCGGTACATCGTGGGTGAGATTTTGGGCCCCGGACGTTCCATTGACAAAAGTAATGTCAGGGTGTTCCAGCGCGAACTGACGTATCGCCAGCCCTTCATTTCCCGACAGCGGGCCGACAATGAAGTCCACTTTGTCTTTGTCGATCAACTTTCGGGTTTTGCTGAGTGCCCCTTCCGGGTCGCCAACGGTACCTTCAACGATGAGTTCAATAGGCTTGCCAGCCACGCGTCCGTTGAATTCGGCAACGGCCATTTCAACGCCACGCACACCATCCCGGCCCAATTCCGTGAATGGGCCAAACAACGTACTTAGAACACCAATACGAATAGCCATGGAAGCCCCCCTCCAAACTATGTGGATATTAAAAACCTCTTTAATATTTTATAAAAGTATCTGTAAGAAACAAGTTTCCAGTGACGGTTACAGACTAAATTAATGCGAAATTCATGATTTGCATTAGAACAAAGGTTCTGTATAATGAGTGTATGAATGTGCATGTGAAACCAGATACGCTCACCCAGTTAAACCGTCTGGGAAATATCACGCAGCATGAACCGGCTGGTGATCATCCGCAGCGTGAAACCCCCAGTTTGCTTAATTGTGTCAGTCATGTAACTACGCCTCAGGGTAAGAAGGCGGTTCTCAAAACCATGCTGACCACCGCCTGTGAGCGCAACTGCCATTACTGTGTTTTTCGGGCAGGTCGCTCCAAAACGGAGCGTGTCAGTTTTACACCGGACGAAATGGCGAAAGCCTTTAATACCCTGGAACAGGCGGGTCAGGTAGATGGGGCGTTTCTGTCATCAGGGATTATTAAAGGTGGAGTTACGACTCAGGACAAAATTCTGGATACTGCTGAAATTATCCGCAAAAAATATGACTACCAGGGATACCTGCACCTCAAACTCATGCCCGGCGCAGAGTATGATCAGGTACACCGCGCCATGCAGCTTGCAGACCGGGTATCGATTAACCTGGAAGGGCCAACGGAGGAACGGCTTAATCTGCTTGCCCCCAAAAAGGATTTTATGAAAGAACTGCTGGAAGTTTTGAGGTTTGCCGCCCACATCCGGCAGAATCATCAAGAAAAAACAATCGCCAGCATCACCACCCAGTTTGTGGTCGGCGCGGTGGGGGATACGGATCTGGAAGTGCTGTCCGTAAGTGAACGTCTGTATAAAGAGCTTCGGCTCAGCCGCGCCTACTACATGGGCTTCAATCCCGTCGAGCAGACCCCTTTTGAAAATTTACCCTCCAGCAATGACCGCCGTATTTTGCGGTTGTACCAGTCCAGTTTTCTGCTGCGCGATTATGGCTGGACGGTAGAAGATTTCCTGTTTTCCCAGGACGGGAATCTTCCCATGGATCACGATCCCAAAATCCTGTGGGCCAACACCTATCTTCGGGAAAATCCGGTAGACGTGGTAAGGGCTGACCGGGAACACCTGTTAAGGGTACCAGGGATTGGCCGGAAAACGGCAGATGCGATCCTCCGTGCTCGGAAGCAGGTTCACTTAACGGATCTGGCGCAGTTGCAAAAACTGGGAGTTCCGGCGCGAGCGGTTCCGTATATTCTGCTGGATGGGAAAAAACTGCTTGTGCAGCTATCCCTGTTTCCCTCACATGAGGCATAATCAACCTATTCAGGAGAAAATCATCATGAATCAGGATGCGGCGCTTCGTCAGCAGTTGGTCAATTTGCTGATGATCCAACAGGCGCATATGTCATTTGAAGATGCTGTCGCTAATTTTCCGACAGCGCACATCAACACCCGACCCCCCGGCCTGGACTATACTTTCTGGCATCTCATCGAGCATATTCGTCTCTGCCAATGGGATATTCTGGATTACATTCATAACTCGCACTACACAGCGCCATCATTTCCAGAAGGATACTGGCCAGCGCGAAATTCCACGACTGACGCAGCAGGCTGGGAAAAAACGATTGAACAGTTTCTTCATGATCGTCAGGCATTGGTTGATCTCATTCAGAATCCTTCTACCGATCTCTATGCGCCAATTCCGCACGGCTATGGGGGACACAATATTTTGCGGGAAATCTTGATTGTCGCTGATCACAACGCCTACCATATAGGAGAGTTAGGCATTCTCCGGCAAACAATGGGGTTGTGGTCATGATGCAGTGGTATAACGAACCCCCTCAGTGGAAACTGGAAAATTCTATGCTGACGGTCACCACCGGGGCAAAAACTGATTTCTGGCGGACGACCCATTATGGGTTCATCCGGGATGATGGGCATTTCTACTATCAGACTGCCGAAGGTGATTTTGTGTTCACGACTCAGTTCACCGGACAGTATCGTAACCTGTACGATCAGGCTGGAGTCATGCTGCGCGTGGATGAGCAGAACTGGATCAAGTGTGGCGTTGAATTTGTTGAAGGTGTTCAGCAGGCCAGTGTTGTGGTCACACGCCAGTTTTCGGACTGGTCGGTGACTCCGCTTCCGCAGAATCCGCCCACTATCTGGCTGAAGGTCAAACGATCAGGAGATGCTGTGGAGGTGTTTTATTCCCTGGATGGCAGTCACTATACCCTGCTGCGGTTAGCCTACCTGCCGCCAGATAAGCCAGTTCAGGTAGGAATCATGTGCGCCTCTCCGCAAGGGGCAGGTTTTACAGTTCACTTTGATCATTTTCAATTGACCACGGCAGAATAAGTTCGGGCAGGAAATAAAAACGCGGTGCTTTTCAGCACCACGTTTTTGACCGCGTTAGTCCATTGTAAACTGCTTGCTGGGGGTAGTCATTTCCAGCAGGCCGGATTTTTGCTGCGCCTGCTGCTTGCCGCTGCGCTCATCATCCTTACCGAACTTAATAATGTCGCCCGTTTCGGTGATGGCTTCAACGGCCAGACCAAGACTTTGCAGTTCCTTAACCAGCACACGGAAGCTGGCGGGGATGCCGGGTTCGTCGATAGGCTCGCCCTTTACAATGGCCTCGTAGGTTTTGACACGTCCCTGCACATCATCGGATTTGACGGTAAGCATTTCCTGAAGCGTGTAGGCTGCACCATAGGCTTCCAGCGCCCATACTTCCATTTCGCCGAAGCGCTGACCACCGAACTGCGCCTTCCCCCCAAGCGGTTGTTGGGTAACGAGGCTGTATGGGCCAGTCGAACGGGCATGGACTTTATCTTCGACAAGGTGCGCCAGTTTAAGCATATGGATGACACCGACGGTCACCGCCTGGTCAAAGGCATCTCCGGTCATGCCGTCGTATAACGGCTGTTTACCGTAGACAGGCACATACTCTCCGGTACGCATCGAAACCCGGTCGGCGTAGGTTCGCATGTCTTCTAAAGTCTGTATATCGTCCGGTACGCGCTCGCCGGTAATATCCTCTGACCAAGCCTTCAGCGTAACAAAGAGGGTATTCCGGTCACGGCGAATACGTTCCTCCACCGTCAGGCCGCGAGTCTCGAACAACAGCACGTCGTCGGGTTCGTATCCCTGGCCGCGCAGCCATTCAGAAAGAACAGCACGACGGGCATAAACCTGCTCCAGCGCCAGCCGTTCAAGGTCGTATCGGTTCCCGATTTTCTCCTCGATGTAAATGCGGCGAATTTCTTCGTCATCTTCGTAATCTTCGGTATCAATACTCTGTTCCCGGAACCATGCCCAGGCTTCCTCGGTGATGACACGCCAGGTATAATCAATCAGCCAGGCACGGGCGAGTTCAGCTTCAATTTCGTGTTCGCGTGCGCCGTCAAAAACGGGAGTGATGGCACGGAACCCCAGCCGATCCGCCGCCCAGCCGAGATGGGTTTCCAGAATCTGCCCGATGTTCATACGTCCTGGCACACCCAGGGGATTGAGCAGGATTTCAATCGGACGCCCATCTTCGAGATAAGGCATATCCTCGCTGGGAACGACCTTCGAGATGACACCTTTGTTCCCATGACGCCCTGCCATTTTGTCACCCTGGCTGAGTTTACGCTTCTGGGCAACCATGACGCGCACCATCTGGTCAACGCCAGCTGGCAGATCGCGGTGATCCTCACGGCGGAAGATTTTGACATCCACCACCTTACCCCGTTCACCATGCGGCAGACGCAGCGAGGAGTCTTTGACCTCACGGGCTTTTTCACCGAAGATCGCCCGCAGCAGTTTTTCCTCAGGGCTGAGTTCTTTTTCGCCCTTCGGAGTGATCTTTCCAACCAGAATATCGTTCGGGCCAACGTCCGCACCAATGCGGATAATCCCGTGTTCGTCCAGGTCTTTGAGCGCATCTTCGCTCACGTTCGGAATATCGTAGGTGATTTCTTCGGGGCCGAGTTTGGTATCGCGGGCCTCGATTTCATGCTTTTCGATGTGAATCGAGGTGAATTTGTCATCCCGAATCAGGTCTTCGTTGATAATGAGTGCGTCTTCGTAGTTGCCGCCCTGCCAGGAGATAAAAGCGCACAGCACATCATGCCCAAGCGCCAGATTCCCTGCATGGGTGGACGAACTATCGGCAATCACGTCGCCCGGAACAACATGCTGACCTTTTTCGACAACGGGACGCTGGTCAATGCAGGTAGACTGGTTCGAGCGGTTATATTTTCTCAGGTTATACACGCGGTCACCACTTGGGGTGCGTATAACGATCAGATCGCCCTGAACGCTGATGACATCGCCTTCTTCTTCGGCCACCACAATCTGTCCGGAGTCGTAGGCGGCACGGCGCTCCATACCTGTGCTGACAATAGGAACATCCGCCTTGAGCAGAGGTACCGCCTGACGCTGCATATTCGACCCCATCAAAGCACGATTGGCGTCGTCATGTTCCAGGAAAGGAATGAGCGCGGCTGAGATTCCCACAACCTGACGCGGGGCAATGTCGATGTAATCAATCCGGTCAGAGGAAGTCAGCAAGAAGCGCTGCTGATGGCGGGCAGAAACCCGTTCTTCGACGAATTCGCCCTGACTGCCCAGTACAGCGTTAGCCTGGCTAATCATGTAACGATCTTCTTCATCTGCCGAGAAGTAACGCACGTCGTGGGTGACGAAGGGCTGCACCGGCACTTGGGTGATTTTGGCTTTTTGAAGCGTTTTGATGACGGATGCGTCAATCACAGTGCCTTTTTCAAGGATGACCTCATCCTGCCCATTCAAAATATCCTTGCCGATTTTCCGGCCCAGCAAATCTGCATCGTCAATCGGCAGTTCGTTTCTGACACGGCGGTAGGGAGTCTCAATGAACCCATAATCATTGACACGAGCATAACTTGCCAGACGCCCGATCAGGCCAATGTTTGGGCCTTCTGGGGTTTCAATCGGACAAATACGCCCATAATGGCTGTGATGCACATCACGGACATCAAAACCCGCGCGTTCACGACGCAGACCACCTGGCCCCAGCGCGGAAAGGGTACGCTTGTGGGTCAGTTCAGCCAGAGGATTAGTCTGATCCATAAACTGCGAAAGCTGGCTCGACCCGAAGAACTCTCGGATCGCCGCCACAATCGGACGGATATTGACAAGCATCACGGGTGTCACATTGTCGTTTTCCCGGATGGACATACGCTCTTTGACGACGCGCTCCGTGCGTCGGAGGCCAATACGCAGTTTGTTTTGGATGAGTTCGCCGACGGTTTTGACGCGGCGGTTGCCAAGATGATCAATATCATCCGGTCGTTCTTCGCCGTTGTTGATACGAATCATCCGTTCGACTAACTTCACCAGGTCGAATTTTGTGACCGTGCGGTGCGTACGCGGCACAACCTCGTCAATACGTAAACGCTGGTTCAGCTTATAACGCCCAACCCGCTCCAGGTCATAACGGCGTGGGTCAAAAAGCTGGCTTTCCAGATATTCGCGGGCGTTGTCCAGGGTTGGCGGGTCACCTGGACGCATTCTTTTGTAAAATTCCAACAGAGCGGCTTCACCAATGGTCTGCCCATCTTTCAGATTCCACGGCGGCTCGGCGTGAATCGTGCTTTCAATAAAACGATGGTCAGGGTTGGTATCAACTTCAGCGTACAGCGCGATAATCTCGTCGTCGGTTCCTTCATGGATCGGCGATTTTTCGTCCAGTCGGTCGGTCACCGCCGCTAATGCACGCAGCAAAATCGTGACCGGTACGGTACGCTTGCGGTTAAATTTAATGGTCAGGTAATCGCTTTTGCGGGTTTCAAATTCCATCCACGCGCCACGATCCGGGATCAGCTTGGCATTGGCCAGCAGGCGTCCGGTGGTACGGTCTTCTTCCGCCGCAAAATAAACACCGGGCGAACGAATCAACTGGCTTACCACGACACGTTCCGTACCATTCACAATGAAGGTGCCGTTTTCCGTCATCAGCGGAAAATCACCCAGGAAAATATCCTGGACAATGGCTTCCCCACCCGCTTCCTCATTTACAAGCGCCACCTTAACGTACAGAGGCGCTGCATAATTCATATCACGTTCGAGGCAGATTTCTTCTGTGTACTTGGGTTCATCAAACCAGTATTTGAGGCCATACTGCTGGCTTTCTGGTGACCCGTCAGGAAAGTAGAGCTTCAGGTTACCGTTGAAACTCTCAATCGGACTGATTTCAGCAAAGAGGTCACCCAGACCTTCTTCGCAAAACCACTGGAAGGATTTTAACTGCACTTCGATGAGGGAGGGTAAATCCGCCACATCGAAGGCGCGGGCATAGGTTTTTTCGTCAAGACGACGCTGCATCGAACACCTTTCTATATGCTAGCAAGGGCCCTGGAATAACTATTAAACCTGTATATGAAGCGGAAATTCGCATTTTGTTGATGAGTAGGGTTTGCCGCCGCCGCAACCGAGTTCATTTGACCAAACTTTAACTATATGCGAAATCACGGGAAGTGTCAAGATTTGGCAACAAATTGATAGGGCAATTGCATATGGGTATGTTGAACACAAAACTTTAAGCAAGTAGGACTCGTCCCATCCGGCTTGCTTGCGTTTGGCTTTGATGCCGACTTTCAAAGAAGTTTCCTGTTTGAGTAGGTTGAGTGCCAATTGCCTGATCACTGAAAAATTCTGTGGCGCATGATCTTTACGGACACGGCTATCATCTTCCCGAAAGGCGACATCCAGCACCCAATGCAGGCTGTTTTCCACCTGCCAATGGGCACGGATACCCTGTAACAACTGCTTGGCGCTGGCAGGTAGACTCGAAATGAAATAGCATGTTTTCACTTCGGTTTTATCGGGCAAACGCCGCTCAGAAACAACTTTGACAATAGAGCCTAACCCTCGCCATGTTTTGTAATCATGGATATAGGCTAATAGATCAGGATCATCCAAAGCCCAGCATTCGCGAATTTCAATGCATCCATGTCCTTTATTGAGGCTGCGGGCATAATCCAATTGAGCCGTCGAAGCACTCTCAAACGCCGTTTGAATATCTTCAAAAAGCGTCCCTTGATTTCCCTTGGCAGCAATAATGTAATCTGCTTTTTGGTCTATAATGACCTCTACAACATTCGTCTGACACCCTATCGCATCAATCGTAACAATTGCGCCTTCAAGCTCTAACAGGCGCAATAGCTCAGGAATAGCAGTGATTTCGTTGCTTTTGCTATCCACCTTTTGCTGCGATAGCGTCATTTGGTTCTCAGTTGCCCATGCATTCACCAGGTAGATGCCCGACTTACCCAGCGTACCATCTTTCGACCCTCTGAGTTGTTTACCATCTATAGCGACTATCTCACCTTGGCTTCGTTCGCAAATATGCTGTGCCCATTCGTAAAAACGTTGTTGAAACCGCTCAGCATCTAGCCTACGGAAAATACGCCCAAAGGTATCATGTGAAGGTATACCATGCGGCGACTCTAAGAACTGCTCGAACCAAGCACGCTTGCTATTGCCAAACAGCGCCACATCCACCCATGTATCCGCCCCACACACCACAGCACAAATCGCTATCGTAATGATACTCACCAGGGGGTAGCGAATATTCTCGCCAGTGCGCGGATCAGACAAGTCTCCAAAGTGATTGCTTAAACTTGTCGGAAGCTCGGACAACTTGTTTCATCCTTTTGGCTTCCATTATCTCCTCTCCTTGCTCATATGCATTTGCCCTACACCAATTCCCGAAAATTCCTGATTTTGTGCGGGTTTTAGGTTGCTAGGTAACGCCGATCATCGTTTGAAGGACGACATAAATTAAGATCAAAGTGCCTTATGCTGAACGAATTGGTTTTTTCCTCCCACAACGAAATAAAAGTCTGGTCCCGGCATTTCTACGCGATGGGGATCAATGTGGTTCCGGCCTACGCCATGAGCAAAACGGCGTTTGGCGCCTGGGGCTATGCCAAAGTCACCGGGCGGGTGCCGTCCAAAGCGCTGGGGGTGCTGTTCGCGGTGCCGTGCAACCTGGCGCTCATCACCGGGAAAACATCGGCCAACTTGTTCGGGTTTGAATGCGACAGCCAGGCGACCTTCCAGGAAATCATCACGCGAACAGTAGCGGCGGGTTTACCCGTGTTCGCGCAGTGGACCGGCGGGGGTCGCGGGGGTGGACATGTGTTTTTCAAATGCGCCGATGGAGTGGTAACCAATCTCCGGGAAGGCCAGCTCCTGCATCTGCCCGATCCGGGGGTGCGCTCGGAAGGGAATTACCTGATCGGGCCGGGCAGCCGCCTGCCTACCGGGGTGTACCGACTGTATGAAGGTAACACGACGCAAGAAATCCCGACCGCCTCGCTGGCCGAGCTGCAACAGATTCTGCCTGAGCTGACGCTCGCCAGGACCCCCCGGCGGCGGAAGGCGAAGGCGAGGCAGACCCTGCATCCGGGCACACGGCAGTACCTGGATGGGAAGCCAGGCAGCGACGAGTACCACATCCACCTGTACGCCGCCGCGTCCGACCCGGCGCGATCCGCCAGATTCAGCCGGGCGCCGCCCAGAAGCATCTGCCCTGTTGACGGGTCGCCATCCCCGGTCTATGCTGAGGGTATCATGCGAAAGATTGACCTGGATCGTCTCATTCATATTCGGCTCATCCGGCTGGAGACCGAGCACTACGACGAAATCCGCACCCTCACTGACAAGCTGCTCTGGGATTCGCGTATCCATCCGGAAGAGTATGTGGAAAAAGCCTTTCGCCGTTTTCTGGCCGAAGGCTATCGGGCAGCTCGCCAGCGCATTCGCGTCATCGACGGTCTCTTTGAGATGTTTTTCGGCGATGAGTAGCCGCCTTTGTTTTGGGGAGGGAGGAGACTGTCCATCTCCGCCCGAACCGGAACTGTTCCGGTTTTGTTGTGATTTTCTATCCTTGTACAACAGCAGCCCTTCTGGAAACAGACACGCGGCGGGGGCTTCCGCAAAGCCCCCGCGCCGCCTGTAAAAAGTGGGCATCACCCTCAGGCGAGTTCCAGGCACTTAAACGGCCGATGATGACAGCGTGCACACTCCAATACCTTGCTTTCCGACCAGTAGACCCGCGAGCAGGGTTGGCATTTCCAGGGCAGCAAGGGGAAGTTCTCCCGGTCATTGAACATCCTGTTCCACAAGAGGCGAGACGCCGCATTCTCCTGGCGTGCTGCGACCAGCACGCGACCTGTAGAAAAATGTGTTTTAGAGAACCTTGTTTGACCGAGCTGAGGAAGTGCCATCTCCTGGCTCGTTTTTGTTTAAGTGGCAGGTGGGGGCAGCGCGAATGCCTTCATTTCGTCTTCTTTCCGCTAAGACAAATCCGGTTCAATATGGGTGACTTGGCGTGGCTTCAGAGGATCAAATTCCCACACGGCTCTATTATAGCAGATGTGTTTTCATCGTTCAGGACGGATCGGCGCTTGCGGCCATTCGTGAATACGTCCAGGGCGATTTTCTTAGCCCGGTTGAATTCCTGGAAGTCCTAGGTGTGCGGGACAATGTATAGATTCTGAACTCGCGTTAAAATAATGGTGCATCAATAAAGCGAGGGTGGAGAATGCTCTCCAATGGGTAAAATGAATGCCGAGATGCTCCTCAGAACGAAAATTTCCGTTCCCCCGACCCATCCAGACTTTATACCCAGACCTCGATTGACCGCGCGGGTCAATGCGGGTGTACGGGGACCGCTTACCCTGCTTTCTGCGCCAGCAGGTTTTGGGAAGACACAACTCCTGGCAGAGTGGGCTGCGGAAGGTACCCGCGCTATCGCGTGGCTAACCCTGAGTTCCGAGGATAACGATTACGTACGTTTCTTTCGCTATCTCAGCAGCGCTTTTCAGGAGGTCGAGCCTCGGCTCAGTGATGCAATCCTGGATTACTTGCAGACGGCGGAGAGCAGTCGGTTGGAGATGGCGACCCTACTGATCAATGAGATCAGCGCCATTCCAAAAGACCTCATTCTGGTACTGGATGAATACCATGTCCTGGACGATTCGTCCATCATTGCGAGCCTCAACTTTCTCCTGAAGAATCTCCCGCCCAACCTCCATCTGGTGATCGCCAGTCGCAGTGAACACTCACTCGACCTGGCCCTGCTGCGGGCCAGGGGACAGGTCACGGAAGTAGGCGTTGATGACCTGCGCCTTACCACCTATGAGGAAATCGGGCAGTTCGTCAATCAGACCCTGCGGCTTCAACTCCCCCCAGAGGCGATCCAAACGCTGGAGGAACGCACAGAAGGATGGATTATCGGACTGCAATTAGCCGCCCTGTCCCTGCGAAACCCGTCTGACCCGAGCAGACTGCTTCGAGGTTTTCAGGGTGATGCCCATTACCTCGTTGATTTTTTAGCCCAAGAGGTCTTGCATCAGCAGCCCGAAGACATCCGCCAATTCCTGCTGCGGAGCGCGATTCTGGATGTCCTCTCCGGCCCGCTGTGTGAGGCGGTGCTTGAATGGGATGCTGCGCCGGGTTATGGAACCCGAATGCTCAATCAACTCGAACACCTGAACCTTTTCATTACGCCTTTAGATGAGCAGCACCAGTGGTTTCGCTTTCATAACTTATTTGCTGAATTCCTACGCCATACGTTGACGGAGACTCATGCAGCGGAGATGCCTCTACTGCACAAGCGAGCTGCAACGTGGTTCGAACAGCACGGCAACCTCGACGAAGCCTTCAAGCATGGATGGGCGAGTGGTGATATGGAATGGGCAGCGAACCTTATGGATCGCAACATCGAAGCACTTATTGAAATTGGCGAAGTTTCGACGCTTACCCAATGGATCAAACATCTGCCCCGCAAGCACATTCGTCAGCGCCCCCGGCTGGGTCTCGCCTATGCGTGGGGGCTGACTGTGAGCCACCAGTTGGACGATGCCCGATTCTGGCTGGACGTCGTCCAGCAGACTCTGGATGTACGCGATAAGGAACAACGCCAGCCAACTCTAACGAACTCCGAGGAAAGTCTTCCCCAGCCTTCGCTGGGTGAGCTGGCACTTGTCCGCTCGAGGCTGGCCCTGATCGCTGGCGATTTCCAGCAAGCCGCCGAGTATTCCAGCGTGGCTGTAGGCTATCTTAAGGAGGGTAATCTGTTCATAAAGAGTATGCTTGCGCTCGAAGAGAGCATGACTTCCTTCTTTTCTGGTGATACTTCCAAGGCGATCGACGCGCTGTACGAGACTGTGGCGATGGCTAGGCGTGCCAACAACCTGTTTGTCCTGATTGTTGCCACCTGCCAGTTAGCCGAGATGCAGATGCTCCAGGGGCGCTTGAGCCAGGCGTTCGTTACCCTGCAAAAGGCCCGGTTGCTGGCGGTTGGACCAGATGAAAAACCACTGGCTCTGGTGGGAGTTATTGACAATGGGTTAGGCGAGATTCTGCGCGAGCGTAACCGTTTGGAAGAGGCAAAAGCGTACCTCGAACGGGGACGCCAGCTTAGCCGGGCCGCGTGGGCACCGAGCAGTATGGAAGCCGTGGTTTCGCTCGCTCGACTGCTGCAAAGCCAGGGCGAGATCGCCGAATCGCAGGCGCTGATCGCGGAAGCGTTTGACCTGGCATTGAGTGCGGAAAACAGCCAGTGGGATGCGGTTTCCATTGCGGCGACGGCGGTGCGGCTGGCCTTGCAGCGCGATGATCTGAGCGCCGCGCATCGCTGGTGGGAACAAAGTCGTTTGCGCGACTTCCAGACCGATATAAGACAGGAAAACTATCCGTACCATGTTTTTGAGTATTTGCTGCTCACGCACGCGCGATACGATTTGGCTATCGGGCAGAATGTCGGAGATACACTTCGCCTACATCAAGCGCTGAAACGGCTGCAAGCGATTCTACCCCAAGCAGAACAGTTCAAACGAATGGCTTCTCAAATCGAAATCCTGGTGCTGCAAGCAGTGATCGAGTATGCATTGGATAAAGATGATCAAGCGGTTCATACCCTGTTGAGCGCTCTGGCGCTGGGAGAGGCAGAAGATTATCGCCGGATTTATCTCGATGAAGGGCGGGTTATGGTGGAACTCCTGGCTCGCTGCCTGGTGAAGCAGCAGCAATCCGGCGCATATTATCCCTCCCTTCAGTATATCGAGAGCTTGCTGGAGATTTGCAGACAGGAAGTCGGGATGCGGACCCCCACAGCAAAGTCTGGGGTTGGAGCAGCAGCCAAAACGCAAGATGATTTTACCATTTTCCTCTCGGCACGTGAGCTTGAAGTGCTGTCTCTGATCGCGCAGGGAAAATCCAATCAGGAAATTGCCGCTCAGCTCTATCTGGCTTTGAACACGGTGAAACGCCACGCTTCCAATATCTATGACAAGCTGGGAGTGAAGAAACGCACTGAGGCAGTTGCGAAAGCCCGCCAGCTTGGCTTAATCCCCTAAATTCTCCTTCGCGATTCTGAAAATGACACTTTTATAGCGCTTTCGATTCATGACAGCGGACATACTTGCCCCTATGCTGGGGATAGCAACGTCATGAAGGCCTAACATCCAGCAGGTGGAGATGGACTACCTACCGATGAACCGATTCTTCATGAATCTGGGCTTCACCGATTTGAAGAGAATGGCTCAACCTGCTGAAAGACATCATTGTGAGGTCAAAAGAGAATCCTGGAGGATGGATGATGAAAAAATGTCTGGCATTTGTGCTAGGCGGCGGCGGAGCACGCGGCGCTTTGCAGGTTGGCGCATTACGAGCTTTATTTGAGGCTGGCCTCAAGCCTGACCTGCTCGTGGGAACCTCAATTGGAGCCGTTAATGCCACCGGCTTGGCACTTTGGGGAATAGACCTGGCTGGAGTAGAGGCGCTGGACCGAATCTGGCAGGATACGGCTGGCGCTGATTTCATGGACCCTTACCTGCCGCGCGTGTTTCTGCGCCAAATTCTTGGGCAACGAAACACACAAGCCAGCCAACAGGTTGCACAGTTCTTCGAATCACTTGGCGTGACCTCTGACTTGCGCTTTGACCAAATATCAGGAGTGCGTGTGGCCTTAATTAGTGCTGATCTCGTGTCAGGGCAGCCGGTCATTTACGGGCAGGATTTAGGCCAATCCGTTCTGGAAGGGCTGGTTGCCTCGATTGCGCTGCCACCCTGGTTCACGCCAATCGAAAAAGATGGTCGTCGCGTTGTAGACGGAGGGGCCCTCAGTAATCTGCCCATCGAACCTGCCCTGACAATGGGAGCGACGGAGATTATCGCCCTCGACATTGACGATCCTAACCTTACATTATTGGGGAATGAGGGCGGACCGCTCAATCAACTAGAGAAACTCTGTTTCGCAGTATATGGGCGAATGGTTCATTTAGAAATTGCTTTGGCAGAGGCACGAGGAGTACCCGTCCATCACATCGCGTTAAGGAGTCCTGCCGCAACCTACTCGTGGGATTTCAGCAACTATCAAGCGTTGGTCAAAACGGGCTATGAAATTACCAGTCGGCAGATCCCCTGAGTTCGACTTGGCGGTTCTGAAAATGACTCTTTTATAGCACTTTCGATTCATGACAGGCGATTCGCCCGGTCATAGACTATGGGCAGCAGAATAACTAACCATAACCTGCTGCTTCCGCAATAGTGAATAGGCCGGAGGCAGAGGCACACAGCAGAGGACAGGTAACCATGCGCGGCTTGATGGGAGATCGACTATTAAAACAGTTCCTTGGGAGCATCCTGCTCCCACCCGAATTCAATCAACTTCGGGTATTGGGTTCAACGTCAGACAACGACGAAACAACAACTCCATCAGAAACGACCGAAGTAAAAGCGCAGTCACGGATGCCCGATCCAACTGATCCAGGCGGTGAAACGACGAACGCATCCACTTCGGAAGCCGGAGAGAAGCCTCTCAAGAGATGGAAACGTGGTATCTGACAACTTGGATCGTCAAGGACGCAGCGATGCCCTCTCATAAGGGGTCTGATCTTGACTACCAGCAACTCAGAATTTGGAGTATTCTTTCAGTCACCTACTTTAGGTGTGACAGGGAACAGATGGACTACACCAATGGAGACCTTGATCTAAAAAAACAGATAGAGCGCCTGGACGCGCACTATCGCCGCCTGGTTGACAGCATCAGTGAAGGTGTCGCGGTGGTGACCCTCGACGGCGTTATCGCCAGTCTCAGCCCTGTTTTTGAAAGAAGCGGCTGGCCGACCAGCCAACTCATTGGAAAGCACATTCAATCGCTTATCCATCCGGCAGATTTGCCGCTTACGATTGAACGCTTGCAGCGTTTAAGCAATGGGGAGCAGGTACCGCCGGGGAAGCTGCGTCTATTACATCGTTCGGGGGAGTATCTCCCAGTGGAGGTGGTCGCGCATCCGGAAATTGAAGAGGGCAAAGTTCAGGATGTCTGGGTGCTGGTTCGAGACTTATCCAAAGATGAGCAGTTAGCCAAGCAGCAGGCGGCGCTTTCACAGGAGCAAAGTCACGTTCGGTCGCTCCTTGACTTAATCCGCGCTGCGGTGAACAGAGCACGCTCCCCCTTGACGGTGGTTAATCTGGCTGTTTACCGACTGTTAAGGCAAATCAGCGAGCCAATCGCTCTCTCTACTGTTGAGAGTATCGAACTGAACATTCAGCACCTGGTACAGCTTATTGAGCGTGTACTGGCTATGGCCGAACTCGATGCCAATCGCGTGCATTTTGCTTTTGGACCAGTCCAACTCAACCAACTCCTCCACTACATTGGAATCACCATGTGCCCCCTGGCTGAAGCCAAGAAAATTACGCTCACGCTCAAACCCGCTGATAAGCTTCCGGCGGTGAGAGCGGACGAGCTGCAACTGTATCGCGCGATAAAAGAGGTGGTCGAAAACGCCCTTGAATATACGCCGGAAAATGGCACCGTCACGGTCTGTACATTCAGGAGAGAGACTTATGGTGTCGTTGAAGTGCAAGACACGGGGATAGGGATTGCTCCTGATCTGATGCCGCACCTATTCGAGCGGTTCTATCACTTCAACCTGCCTACCTTTGGACCCGAAAAACTTGGCCTGGGGCTGCCGATTGCAAAGAAAATAGTCGATCAGCACGATGGAACCATCAGCGTGGTAAGCGCATCCGGCAGTGGGAGTACCTTCACCATTGCTATTCCCCTCTACAGCTCATAGGTAGGTTTCATTTGAGGTCGTCCCAGGGTGCATCTATGGATGCACGCTACACATAACCCACATATTAGACACGCCTCAGCCCTTCAAAGTGCTTTCTTATCCCGAACTCACATTATTGTCATTTGCATAGATTGGTAAAAGCTCGGTACGCGCACGGTACACCCGTTGAAGCAGTGCCTCTAACACTTCCGAAATAACACTTTTGTAGCACTTTCGATTCATGACGATATACCCGCTCAGGTCTACCCTGGATGTAACGTATGCAAGTGATCGGCATGAACCGATCAAAAAGGAGCACATCATGAAGAAGTTATCGCAACAGTTCCTTGAACTGAGCCAACACTTAGCCGCCTTAGAAAATCGAGCTGAGGCGATCCGTGCAGAAAATCGCAAGGAGTTCGAGACGTATGTGGCGGAAGCCCGAGCCAGAGTGAAGTCCTTCCAGGATGCATTTACAGCCCGACTGGACGAGGCGGAAGAATCATTGGCTGCTCAGTGGCGTGAGGTGGAAGAGGCTTTCACTGCCCAGGTCACTCGTGCCCGGCGCAACATAGATGAGCGGAAAAATGCTGTTGATCTGAAGGGTGCCAAGGCACACGCAGATGTCGCTGAACACTATGCTGAGGTTGCTGCCGAGTTTGCTCAACTGGCTGCGACTGAAGCCGAGGCTGCAATGATCGAAGCGAAAGAAGCGCGCGTGCGTGCCCTCTCCCTGGAGCAGAAAGCTTCGTAAGGTTGTGAAGCCCCTGGGTTGGTCATTCGATCAAGGGGCGCAATCTGCCGCCGATGATTCCCCCGGTTCCACCGAGGACAACTATCGAAAATCTGTCAAATCACAAAGGAAATGAATCATGAAACATCTGTCGGTTAGCAACGGGGACATGTTCCTGGTCAGGGGTATCCTGGCGATCCTCTTTGGCATTGCCACCCTGCTCATGCCCGGAATTACCCTCATCGTACTCGTCGCGCTGTTCGGCGCTTATGCGCTGGTAGACGGCATCCTTCTCAGCATGATTGCGATCAAGGATCGCAAAAGTCGTCCTAATTGGTGGCTGATGCTGCTCACGGGTCTGGTCAACATCACTGCTGGCGTCGTGACTTTTGTGTGGCCGGGAATCACCGCCGTAAGCCTGTTCTACATCATCATTGCCTGGGCTATGACCACGGGTATTCTCGAGGTGATCTATGCAATCCGCTTCCGCAAAGCCATCGAAGGCGAGGGGCTGTTGGTTCTGGATGGCATTCTCTCGGTCGCCTTTGGTATTTTGCTCATCGCGCAGCCTGTCGCCGGGGCGCTGACTGTCCTGTGGATGATCGGCGTCTATGCGATTGCCTACGGTGCAATGCTGGTGGTGCTGGCCTTCCAACTGCGAAACCTGGAAGCCAAATATGGTGTACCGCAGTTCGAGCGTCGCCCCGCTCATCAATCGTGAACGTATCACTATGGCAACGCTCACAACCACCTGACAGCTCAGGCGGTTGTGAGCCACCCCAACGCCTGTAAAGCAGCGCCACTAAGCATACAGCACAAGCCGACAGAGTCGGCCTGAGGCAGTGAATACGAATTATTAAATCGGTGTCGAAAACCATACGTACTTTGGTGCTATATACACAAATCACAGGAGTGTAAACCCTATGTCCCTTTTCAAATGCGACCCCGGTATGGAAATCAGTGGCAACCTTGCCATCTCGTTGTTGGTCAATTTGCAAGCTGAGGATTTCCAGCCTTTCCTTGAGAAGTATGGCTTTGCCGATGTCAAACCTGATCAATGGTATTCGTATCAGGGTCTTCTCAATATCTTCAAGGAAGTATCTGGGCAGCCCGGCTCAACGTTCAATTTTGTGGCGGTTGGTATGGCGGCGGTTGACCGCTACGATTTACCCTCACAAATTGCCAGCATGAGCCTTGAAGAATTCTTTCTCAATGTCATGCCGACACTGATTGCGGGGCAATATCGTAATGGTGAGCCAACTCAGGTAGGCGTCGAAAAAGTGGCAGAAAAGCACCTGCTGATCAAAACCGCCTCCGCTTATCCTGATGACGCAGCCTATGGCTTTATGTATGGGTTTGCTCGTCGCTTTATGAGAGGGGGGCGCTTCACCCTCAGATATGATGAGAATCACACGCGACATGATTTCGGTGGTGAGGAAACCCTTATACATTTGACATGGGAGTAAGCTGTGCGGTGTATCATCCGCTGTGGATGTGCTAACTCGCAGCGGATTTTACGCCCGGTTCACGAAACCGATGTAACGACGGCGCAGAAGTCTGCTCGACTTATTCTCTGGGGCCTGCACGGGCCGATTTTTGCTGCGAGTGCTCAAGGCGAATGATTGTGGGAATGCAGTTTAGAGATAGGGTTTAACCGGAAGGCTGTCGCCCAGCAGTATCTTCATATCTTTGAGATTATGCGTATAGAACGGAACCCTCAGGCGGAAGGCGACGGAGGCAATCAGACAATCCATGATGGCGATGCTCTGACTCAGACGATGGGTTTTAAGCTGCTGCATCGCCCAGTTTTGATCCTCTGGAAGCAATGGAATCAGCTCAAACTGCTGCATGATCACCTCGCAGGCTTGCTGCCCCGACTTACTACCCGCGCCATACATGACTTCCATCCAGGTGATGGGGGTGATGCTAAGCGGTTGCGACAGTGAACCATCCCAGGTGAGCGCGGGAGCATAACGACGATACAGATGAATCACGACTGTGGTATCTGCGAGCGCCGTGGTCATGCTTCCTCGCCCCAGTCGCCCAGTCGTTTCTGGCGTTGTTCCCGACGAATTTGCTTCACCCACTCCACCAGGCGCTTTCAGTACCCTCTCCGGGTCAATGTGGTGGAAAAACGAGGCCGAACAGGCCGTCCTGGGCGCCTGTTTGGCTTTCAGTACCCTCTCCGGGTCAATGTGGTGGAAAAACGAAGAACTCACCAAATTTCGGCGTTGGCAGAAAGCGTTTCAGTACCCTCTCCGGGTCAATGTGGTGGAAAAACTATATCGATATATTTCAAAAAGAAATAAATCGTCTGTTTCAGTACCCTCTCCGGGTCAATGTGGTGGAAAAACCGGAGACAGTTTTTGTCTCCACCGAAGATGGCCGCGATTTCAGTACCCTCTCCGGGTCAATGTGGTGGAAAAACCGTTTGACATCTTCAGGAATTATCTGGGCAGCCGATTTCAGTACCCTCTCCGGGTCAATGTGGTGGAAAAACCTTTTTTGGTATCCGCGACGGCCATCAGGTTAGACTCAATTTCAGTACCCTCTCCGGGTCAATGTGGTGGAAAAACCTTTTACATACCGCGCAGAAGGTTTTGGCAGTCGCGATTTCAGTACCCTCTCCGGGTCAATGTGGTGGAAAAACCCGTGGTGAAAATTCGCCTATATGAGCGCCCGTTGATTTCAGTACCCTCTCCGGGTCAATGT
>WBUL01000024.1 GCA_008933735.1 Anaerolineae bacterium
CCCAGTATCGTTTGATCGGGGCGTGGCCCCTGCTGTGGCTGGGTATCTTCGAGAAGATCGTCTATTTGCTAATCACCTTCGCGCAAGGACTCAGCTTTGTGTCTTTCGCTGCCGCTGCCATTTTCGCCTTTTTCAAGCGCACGGAAGCCATCGCCCGTTCGGTGGTTGACCTCTGGATTGAGATCATCATCACCACCGTCGTCATCGCGCTTGGGCAGGCACTCATCGTGTCACTGGCATTGGCAGCAGCCGCCACCCAAAACCCACTGGCATCGATTGGGGTCGGGCTGCTTTGCGCGGTACTGATGTTCATCCTGCTGCTGTCTGCGACCAAGTTGGTCTGGAACGCGCTCACCCGCATTTTCGGTGCCGTTAGCCAAGCAACGGGCGGGGCATTCATCCCGCCGCAGCAGGTGGCTACGGGAGCGGCGGTGGGAACTGTTGGAACGGTCGCGGCGATAGCCACAGGGGGTGGGGCATTGGCATTAGCAGGGGCAGCGATGGCAGGTATGAGTGCCTCCGGGATAGGTGGACCCGCAATGGGGATGGCAGGCGGACAACTCATGATGGCGGGACGTATGACAGGAGCGCGACGTATGACCTCAGCAGGCAGTACGGGCGGAGCCAATCCCCTCCCTACATCAGTAAATGGTGCTGCTCAAGAGATGATCCCTACCGAAGGAGGGATAGAGAGTGTCCTGCCTTCTATTGCCTCTGCACCTCCTGGTGGAACTACACCAGTGCGATCCATACCACAACCCATCGCGGTGCAGGGCTACGACAGCGAAGCCCTCACTCCCAACAGCGTCGCAGGTCGTCGGACTTCGCACATCCAAGCGCGGTTTACACCTTTCCCGGATGACGAACCGCTAACCCAACCTAACGCACGCCAGATCATCGCCGATGATAGCCAGCGTGACGACTCGGCTGCCCAAGCCCGCTTAAATGCTGATAGTGTGCGGGATGATGCCGCGCTACGCCATACCGTTGAGAGCGATAACGCCCGCGATGAGACGGTGGCGCAAGCACGTTTGGATGCGGACAACACCCGCGATGATGCCGCGCTGCGTGATGCTCTGAATACGACCAAACAGGGACAGCCTACTCAGGTAGATACGTCTGGCTTGGAACGTGCCGGGCGTGACCTGAGTGTGGCGGCGGATGCCCTGAAAGCGACTGCTCAACAGCAGCACATGGATCGAATTATGGGGCAGATGGATGTGACAGGTGGGCAGCGCGTGAGAGCAGTGGTCGGGGATGCGATTGATATGGAACGTGAATACCGCCACCAGATGAACAAGCCGATGCTGGAAGGCGCGGGCGATACCTTCGGTGGGCGCATGGCCCAGGCAGTCGGGATGCAGCCCATTTCTGGGCAAACCCCGATCACCGATCCAGCGCGTTTCAATGCGGTCGGGGATGCGGCACTCCGCATGGGGCTGAATGGTGGGCAGGTCATGCACATCATGGAAGCACAGGCGAATGCTCCCGATGGTCGCAGCGTTTCGCCCGAAATTCAAGCTGCTCTGATACGTCAGGTACGCGCCACTACCGGAGCGCGGCAGTCTGAGGCACAACAGCAGGTCGGGCAGTTCCTCAACCTCACCGCCGCGCTGCCTGATGAAGTTCGTATTACAGGGTCTATTGACCAGAACCGTCTCAAGCCAACGGAAGGGGCAAGCTGATGCCTGAACAAATCGTGCCAGATATTGAAGAGGTTGCTTATCGTCCACTGGAGGATTGGCAGGCACTCACCATTGCAGAACTGGACGAGGCTTATGCGCTGGTGCCGACCCAGCGGCAGCAGTATTACCGCGAAGTCTTGGAGCGTGAAGCGGCCAAAGCCAATGCGGTGACGGATGCCGAAGAATTACAGGTCGCTCGTGCCTTATTGGAACGTTTCGCGGGGGATGCGCTGGTTCCAGTAGGAGCGCGGTGGGCAAAGCCCCCGGCGCGGGTCAAGGCAGCCGCGATGGGCGGTGAGCCACTGGTCACTCCCGAAGATGAGGTTGCACCGAAGGGCGGCAATCTACCCAACCCGATGCTGCTGGTGGCGGCGGGCGTGCTGCTGTTTGCCTGTCTACTGATTTTTCTGCTGATGGTGGCGGGGGGAGGTGATGATTCACCCACTGATAGCGAAACCGCGAATGCCTTCGCCTCACCGACGCTGCGCCACACAGTTACACCGACTCCTATCGCGCTCGAAGAACAGGATACCATCATCAAGGATGGGGATCGGGACAGCAGTCGCACGCTCGCCTATCCGGTTGGACTGCAAATCTACCCGCCCGGCGAACGGCAGCCGCGTGTGTTCGTGGTGCAGCGGCGGCTGGTGGAGTTCTCAGAGTGGGCGTATGACCCCAACCCCGATACCGCTAGTTATCTGCTGGGCATGTCGGTGAGGCGCGTGGTGGGCATTCCTTGGAGTGAGGAAAACGCTGCCCTGTTTGACCGTCTGCATGAAGGTGCGGTCTTTCACCTGATCCTCAATACAGGCGCGGTGATTGAATACCGCTTCGAGCAACAGACCGAAGTTCGCCGCAGCGACACTGCCGCCTTTCGTCAGATTTCACCCGGATTGGTGCTGGTTTTGATCGGCGAACTGGATGGTTCAGGCGCACCGACTGCTACCCGTTCGCTGGTGGTGGCTCGCTATGAAGCAGAACAAGAACTGACCCGCGAAGGCTTTCTGTCTACCGATGTGGAGCGTATCGCGCCGATTGCTACGCCGACTCCCATTATCCCCACTGCGACACCGCTGCTTGCCCGCGATTTGCTCTATGTGGAACTGGTCAGCGCGGCGACTTCACCCATTGGTTACTTAGTGACGGAATTGCGCCTTTATAACGGGCAGTTTGAACCAGTCAGAATTTACCCTGATGACATCCAGATCGCTTTTGGTAATCAACCCAATCCTCCAGGGCCCTGGATACTGGCTGAAGGGTTTGAGGAACTCACCATCTTGCCCGGTCAGGCACTGGATTTGGAGATCGTGTGGGGGTGGGATTCAAGAACTTCGCATGTTTCAGTAGAGATAGTGAATTATCGATTCTCAGTAATTGTTGTCAGTATTGAGGGTTAATAACGCCAGTCTCTGCCATTGATTGGAGTCGGACAGGATTGCCCCAATTCAGAGATGAAGTCAGATGTAATAGTGTGAGCGATATTTCGATTTCGGATACGCACTACATTTTTCATGTTCATTTGGTAAGCCTGTGCTATTGGAATCTGTTGAACACTAGACAGCACCAAAGTTTTCCTTGGGCGGGTTATGGCAACATAAAATAGCCTGCGTTGTTCTTCACTAAAACGTCTCTTTTCCACCTCTGTGAGATCATCGTGAGGCAACATAGGAATCAATCCCTGAACAAAACCAGCCACTATAACATGATCTGCGGTTAAGCCCTTTGATTTATGAAGACTCATTACCCGAATATAGTTCACTTCAGTTGGTAGCTCAGGCTGACTAATGCTTTCCTGCAATCTCTGTTGGATACCAGGGAGATCTAAATTCTCAATATCGTCTCCAAACACTTCTCGAAACGGTATCGCCCATTCAGCTTCTTGAGGAAACAACTTCTCCATGATTTCGACAGTAGATTTGCCTTCTAGAGAATCAAGTTTACTACGCAATAACTCGTACCTTGCGACCAGATTTCCCGTATTTGACAGCACAAGAGTACCATCACTCAGTTTTTGAAGAACATCCAAAGGACCAAGATTGCTATTAGATCTGCAATACTGATAAACAATACTATATTGAGATGCTCCAAGATCACTGCTTCCAATTCCAAGCCAGCAACGCAATGCAACCCTATCATGTATATTTGTCAGCAGACTCAGTAGCAAAAAGGCTTCTTGAGAATCTGCTTCCTCAATCTTTTTAGAATTCCCATCAAAAATCTCTTCATTGAAAAAACTTTCAACGGGTTGTCCCAATACTTGAAGTTGATCACGAATAGCCTGCCCAAATTGTCTGCGTGGCGATAGTATCAATATTTGTCCTGGGGTAAATTCACCACAACTGATCTTATCATGTAAAAATCTGGCTATACCTGCCGCTTCAGAATCCATATCTACCCATTGAACAATATGAATATCAGCATCTGAATGCTCCGTAACGGAATATAAGTCTCTACGCTGCCTTAGTTGATTATGACTGATCAGACTCTTCGCCAGATCAAGGAGTGGAGATGGGCACCTTCGGCATAGGTTTAGTGGAATATCTTCCGTCTGGCTATGGGTGTTGGAGAACTCTACAATCCCTTCGGGGTGAGCATAGCGGAAACTCTCATATATAGACTGATCCTCATCTCCGACAATCATCAAAGAGGAACTCGTGCCAAGTAAATCAATTAGTGCTTGTTCTGCTTTGTTAAGATCTTGATATTCGTCCACCAAGACATATTGAAATCGACTGCGTTCATCAGATGCGGGATTGTTCTTTAGATACTTAAGAGTTTCAGGTGTTATTTCACTTAACAACATCCCCTGATGAAAGCGAAGCCAATCTAGTAATAGATTCTGAAACTGCCTGTCAGTGTCTAGGGTCGCAGTTCCAGGTATCTGAGTTTGATCTCTAGCCCAGGCTGCCTCGAATGCTTTGAGATACTTGCGTCGCTTGTGTATGTTCCCAAATTCCCTAACAACTTTTCCCTTATGATCATATTTTAGATCCTCGAGTATGAAACGTTCTTCAAAGGCCATTAAGATACGCCCAGCGTTACGTCCGGTTTGAAGAAATACCTCAGCTTTCATTAAAACTGTGAGGCAAAAGGAATGTAGAGTACCCTTGGTTATTTTATCAGCACCGACAATCTGCATTTGATTCAATTCACGAATCAGGTCTCCAGCAGCCATTCTGGTAAACGTTACAATTAGGATATTTTCTGGCTCAATGCCATCTTTCAAAAGCCTAGCGGCCCTTCTAATTAGTGAGTAAGTTTTACCAGTACCTGGCCCAGCGATAACTCGCAAAGTTGAAGATGAACTGTTTGCGATCCGTTCTGCCGGATCTTCTTTAACACCTTCTCTCCGATGGACGGTAGATGGAGTATCTTGATAGGGAACCAATGAATGCAAAATGCATCCACGCAGATCTTCAGGTGACCTGAAAAAATTAACGACGTTATCTTCTAATAGCCGTTTCTTGAACTGCGAGAGCTTGGTAGCCCCATCACCTTGCTCGACATCTTGTGCTTTTATTACATGATTCTCATGCATAACGAAAATCAAGAGTGGAAGCCCGCGTTCAATCGCACGATTGTATTCCATTTCCGTAATGGAAATTTCATACCCAGTCGGAATGTAGCCATATCTCCATGCGAAAATTCCCACATAGATGGAAGCTTGATCGACCATTTCCAACGATGCTTGAATTGCATCGCTATCACTGGCAGGCAAATGTTCCATCATAATTGGAAACATTCCCATGCTTAAGCAGGCATCCATCGCTTCTTTGCGATGAAGAGGAAGATCACGTGATGTACTGCTTATGAAAACATCTATTCGTTCTGCCACGCTACTTCTCCACAGAAACAGCAATTTATAACTTGAAGGTTTTCCTATCTACAAGTATATCCAAAGGTGGTGAGATTGATACTTCCCACAAAATCAGCCTCTCATGTTCAAATCCCAAACACACCCACTCTTTGCCTTCCAGTAACCTATATCCCGTAACAGTCAAGCGAATAGCTATTCGGAGGAATGTACTCATGGGTAATGTTGGTCCTGCCATTGAAGGCTTTTTCACCGACCTGAAATCGCTGCTGCAAATCATCGCGCCGATCTTTGCCTTTCTTGGGGTAGTGGGTTTGGGGTTGATGTACATGGGGTCGTCCTTTCCCGTCGTCGGAGACTGGAAAAAGAACAATCCCCAGGCAGCGTCCAGCGTGGTGATGGGACTCGTTTTCGTCTTGCTGGCATCGTCTGTCGCCAGCCTCATCTCGTTTACCTAGAGCTATCAGCGGTCAGCAAGTCAGCCATCAGGTTTTTCTTTGGCTGACTGCTGATTGGCTGAAACTAAAGGCTATTCAGAGATGGTCGCTGAACTCAAATCCCACGTCTTGCGGCGCGATGAAAAAGGCATGTTTGGCATCCCGTTCAAGCGGCTCTTGGGCGCAGGGATTGCTGGCGTGGTCGTGTTCATGATCGCTCGTATCCTTTTCCCGATTGGTGCGATCCCGTTTGGCTTTTTCGGTTTCATCGCCGCGCTGATCCTGTCTGCCCAAAGCGGCGGCTTGAGCCTCTATACCCGCCTGCTATATCGTGTGCGGGGCTGGCTTATCATCGCGGCTGCTAGCAAGCCTGACAGTTTGGTTGGTCAACTTGCGGAAACACTGGAACTGCCCACCCACTTGGTTTTGCTGGATGGGGAGCAGGTCTTCGCACCCAACGAAAAAGCGGTAGAGGTTGATCTTTCGCAGTGGAACACCTATGCCGCACCGGATGAGGACGGTGAAGGTCTCGTTTTTGTGGAGCAGTTGTAGATGGTCGCTACCCGTTCACGTCGTAAAGAAGATGTATCACCACGCACTGTCTTGATCGAACCCTTCGATCTGATGATGCACGCGACTGAGGACGGGGTAGCTGCCCTCCAGCAGCGGTTTTCGGCTTGGCTACGGACGCTGGATGGTCCTGCCCGCTTTCTATGCTGGCAGATGCCCGCCGATCTCAATGCCAAGATTGAGGAGGTCACACAAACGGCTCGTCAAACAGATGACCGCGCTCGTGCTGAGATGTGTATGTCCTATCGCCGCCATTACGAACGCTTGCAAGAGGATGCTGAATTCCAGCGGGCATTGTGCGGCATGGTGGTTTGGTCGGATGAGGCAGGGGGGACAGTTGCCAATGGCATCGCTTCCGCTTTCGATACCCTCGCGGTGGAAGCCGATTTACCCCCTCTGTTTGAAGGGCGTTACACCTTGCGCGAAGCACCTTTTTCACATCTTGCCCCTGTTGGTCGTCCAGGCGGTCGTCCCTTCTGGGCGATTCTGAACAGCTATGAATTCCTGCCCGCGGCGTGGAATTTCTTCCGACCCATCCCTCCCCTGCTGCGGATGAACTTCCCGATGGCTCTCTGCATCGACATCCCCGAAACGCTGGATCGCAACAAAGCGGTTGATGCCGTAGAAGGCATCATTCAGGCGTATCAGGTGCATCTGGTTTCTTTGCGCGGTGGGGAGGACAGTCGCGCTATCACCCGTATCAACGACTGTCGCCGGACTTTGCAGGAAATCAATCAGGGCGATGCCTTGCACAATGTCCATATCTCCATCGCGGTGGCAGCGAATACACTTGACAAACTGCGTTCCCGTGTAGCGGAGGTCATCACGGAGGCGCGTTCTTATTTCCGCTTACGGCAAGAAGTGGGGGAACTGCTCTCGCGTTCAGTTTACTTTTTCTCATCTGCCAAAAGCACGCAGGTTGGTCTGCCCAATACGACTCATCCAGTGACTTCCCGTGAACTTGCCCTGATGTTGGCTCCACTGGGTTATCGCAAGCTGGGTGTGGTGGATGGGGTGCTGCGCGGAGAAGCGGTGGGTGGCAAATACCCAGTCTTTCACAACTCCTGGCGTGATAAACGGGCAGTGCATGAGGTGTGGGTGGGGCAGTCGGGCTTTGGAAAAACCTTCTCATTAAACTGCCTGCTTAACCGCGAATATGCCGAGAATGGTGTGCCATTTGATATGCTCGAACCGATGGGGCATGGCATCCATCTGGCACGGGCGTTTGGACTGCCCTGGTATGTCCTGTCTGCCCAATCCACCTGTCTAAACCCACAGGATGTCATGTTCCCTACTTTATTGGAACAGACCTCCCACACCATCCGTATCTACGAAACAGTGATGGGTCGTTCGCTATCCGGGGGTCAGCGCGAAAACCTTGAACGCGGGCTGCTGGCACAGGCACTGGAAATCGTCTATGCCGCGTACCGTAATGATCTGGAAAGCCTGTCGCCTGATAAAACACCAACTGCCGATTTTGTCTGTGATGTGCTGTCGGGGTTGGGCGAGAAAGATCACATCAAGCAGATCGCCAAAGACCTAGCGGATGAAATCGCTGCACTGGTGACTGGATCGGGTCCTTGGGCGAAATTCCTGAATGGGACAACCACCTTCGACTTCGGGCGTTCAGGGCGGGACTGGATTGAGCCGCGCATCTTCTCGTTTCACGAACTTGAATCCGATCCAACCATGACTGCGCTTGCCTATACCCAGTGCCTAGCAGCGATCCGCCGTGATAGCCTGCGTGACGAGCAGCCCCGTGTTATCGCAGTGGATGAGGTCTACCGGATGCTGCGGCATCCGTCGCTGTTGGATTTTCTGGTGGAGGCTGCCAAGACCTTTCGTACCCGCAGGAAGAAACTTATTAGTATAGATCAGCAGATGTCGGTGTTCATGGAAGGCAAAGCCAGATTGATCTTCGAGAACAGCCCAATCCGGGTCATTTTCTCGCAAAAACAGGGCATGAACGTCTTTCGGGAGGATGCTGCTTTCCAGCATTTCAACGAACAGCATCTCAATATCATTTCGGCGCTGCCGCGTTTCCACTTCATTTTGGATGTACAGGACGAATTTATAGGATATTTAGCCAGTACGCCAACTCAAGACGAGTTGCGGCGGTTTGGGTCAACATAGGAGTGAAAGATGGCAAAGAAAATCGCGGATACCACGACCTTCCAAAAGCTGGAAAAAGATGCTTATCACGCCTTCATTGAGTGGCCCCTGTTCCTCGTGCGAAAGATCAAGCAGTTGGAGCAACATATTGCTGCCGCTGAGGAAAACCTGAATGAAGCCAAGCAGAAAGGTAAAAAATGAGCCACAAAAAAAGATTAGTCCTAGTCGAATCGCCTACCAAGGTGAAGAAAATCACTGGATTCTTGGGCAGTGAATTTCAGGTACTCGCCTCAATGGGGCATGTACGCGACCTGCCCGCCGATGAACTTGGTATTGATGTGGAAGCAGATTTCAAGCCGAAATGGGTGGGGGTGAAGGGCAAGGGGGCGGTCATCAAACGGCTGACCCAAGCCATGCAGGAAGCGGAGGCTATCTATCTTGCCACTGACCCTGACCGTGAAGGGGAGGCAATCGCCGCCCACATTCTCGCCCTGACCAAAATCCCCAAAGATGTGCCAGTTATGCGAGTGAGCTTCACCGCCATCACTAAAGAAGCGGTGCGCCATGCCGTAGAGAATCCGCGTCCGCTGGATATGGCGTTGGTCGCGGCGCAGCACGCCAGACGCAAGCTGGATCGGTTGGTGGGCTATCTGGTCAGCCCGATTGCGTGCCGCGTGTTGGATGGGCGGTACTCAGCAGGACGGGTTCAATCGCCTGCGCTGCGGCTGGTCATTGAACGGGAAAAAGCGATTGCAGACTTCACCCCCGAAACCTACTTCACCCTGCATGTCCTATTGAATGCGGATGATACCACCTTCAAAGCCAAGCTGGTGCAGGTACAAGGTCAAACACTGCCCCTCAAAGATGGGGCTTTCGTAAAACGTTTGGCGCCCACGCTCGGATCGGCAAGTTACTGGGTTGGGGAGATCGTGGCTGAGGATGTGTCGTATACCCCACCAGCACCTTTCACGACCAGCACCCTGCAACAGGTCGCCAGCAGCCAGCTTGGACTCTCGCCCGAAAAGACGATGCGTTTGGCACAAACGCTGTACGAGGCATCGCTCATCACCTATATGCGAACGGATGCGGTATTTGTCGCGCCTGAAGCACAAACAGCGGCAGCGGATTTCATCCAGCGTGCTTATGGGGAAAACTATCTGCCTCCCGAAAAGCCTACTTACAAGAGTAAGCCCGGCGCACAAGAAGCGCATGAAGCCATTCGTCCGACGGATATGACGCTCACGCCGGACACAATCAAAGAGGAAGTAGGTGAAGGCGCGGCACTCTATGGGCTGATCTGGCGACGGTTCATGGGGAGCCAGATGGCATCTGCCATTGACCGCGTACAGACCCTTACTATTCTGGCAGGCAAGGAACAGGGGCAACCCTTTCCACTAAAGCTAGAAGCCCGCGCCACGACCCCGCAATTTGATGGCTTCCGTCGGGTATATCAGGTTGGGTCAGATGTGGAGGAGGATGCACCTGAAGAAACCCAACACACGCTGCCTTCTCTGGAACACGGGCAGAGGTTGGGGCTAAAACAAGTCTTGCCTGAGCAGAAGCAGACCCAACCGCCGAGCCGCTTCACCGAAGCTCAACTGGTGCGTGAACTGGAAAAGTGTGGCATCGGGCGACCCAGCACTTATGCCGCCATCTTGAGCAACATCAAGTCACGGGAATATGTGAAGGTCGAAAGGAAACGGCTCGTGCCTACGGAGTCCGGGCGCAAGCTGCTGGATTACCTGCTGGGCAACTTCGCGCCGATTTTCGCCTACGACTACACCGCCAAAATGGAGAACCTGCTGGATGCTATCGCAGCGGGTGAGACCCCAGAACTGGATGCCCTGACCGCCTTCTGGGAGGAATTTCACCCTCTGCTACGCGGTGCAACGGCTGAACAGAGTCACACGCAGCCCGCCCGTCCTGTCCCACAAAAAACGGGCGAGAAGTGCCCGCAATGTGGGAGCGATCTGGTGCTGCGCGAAGGCAAACACGGTCAATTCATTGGCTGCTCAGGCTATCCCACCTGCCGCTATGCGGCTGGCTTGGAGCATCAGCCGTTGCTCATCCAACCGATCAAGAGCTAGTGAGGTCGTGTCATGTCGATGATGCCGCTTCCTCCAGATAACTGGATGCCAGAAGAACCGCCCGACCTCTACTTCTCCGATGTTGTAGTGGATGAACCGCCTTGGCTGTATGATGAGCCATCGCTGGATACTGACATCATGGCACGGTTGGATAGATACGTCCCATCCATCCCTTCGGCTGCTGATTATCGTGTACCGGATGAGGTTTACGCTGACCAGCCGGACATGTTCTTTGAGACTGACATCACGCCGCAGGGGATACCCACCCCTGCATCTCATATCGAACGCGACACGAACTGGCAGTTGCAGCATAACCAAATCGTGATTGAAGCTATCCAGTCCGACCCACACGCGGATCCGACGGGTTATGCGGTGGGTGTAGTGGAAGTCTGGCAAGACCCCCAGACCGGTGACCAAGCGGGAACTTATCTACACATGGCGGATGCCCCTCACTTGCAACGGGCTGAGGAAATGCAATCCAACATCTATCGCCTGGCAGATAAGGCAGGGGTTTCGGAGGCGGAGTTTGGGGACTTCGCGCATGAACTCATCAAGGGGCGAGGGGACTGGCAGCCGCTAACCGATACCCAATGGCAGCGGGTGGATAACGCGCTTGCACCAGATACCCCGAATTTCGATGATGATGCGGTATGGGCGGAGCGAGATCGGCTGCTGGCACAAGCCTTTGAGACGATTGAGCCAGAGCCGAATCGCTTACCGGATTACGATCAGGCAGTTAAGGATTTGGGCATCCAGATTGCGGGCTTCGATCCCAACACAACCCCACCGCCCTTGTTTGATGCCAAGACCAACACCGCCTACTGGGTAGGGGTTTATCAAGACCCAGAAACACCCGATCAGGGGATCACCAGCCTACTTTCGATTCAAATGGATGAAAACAATATGCCCCAAGCCCGGCTTGCGCCTGTAGCGATGGGTGATTTAGATCATGCCGAGCGTACTGCTGAATACCTACTCACAGTAGCGGAGCGCACGCAAGATGTCGGGCAAGTGCTGGATGCCGCTGAAGGCATGGCAGTTGCCACACAGCACCACGAACTGTGGGAGGCAGGGCAAGGCATTCCTGTTGAAAGTGATATTGCCTTTACTCCTGTGGGGCTAGAGATCGAATAGCCACCATTTCACGACTTAACAGCTCGTCTTTGTCAAATCCCTAAACACGCCCTAACCTTCTCTGTCGCTATGCTCATTCATTATGAGTACAACAGCGATTCGGCAGTTTCAGGGCGATACCTTCAGCGTACTAGATGAGGACGGTGAGGCGCATCTGGTCGCGTTCGATGAGAACGCGGTCTATGGGCTGGAGCTTGCCTTCCCCGAAAGCGATGATGATCGCTATCGCGTGAATGCCCTGCGCCTGACCCGCGACGCACACGGCGCGGAACGGCAACAGCGTTTGACACTGGCAGAATACCCCAGCCACATGGAAGCGGAAGAACACCTTACTGAAACGAGTACGGCATTATTTGAAAGTGGACGGGATGCGATGCCCATCACTGCCATCAGAGAGCAGCCTACCGAGTATGCAGCGGGTTATATGGTTGCTAGTTATCCCTCTGACGCGGTGCTGACGGGGGAATCCGCATCGGTATCGGTAATCGCGGTGAGTGAGCATCGGGTACAGGATGCACTGGTTGGGTGGAATTTATCCCCCTGGGAAGCCTCTCATCTGGCGATGGTTCTGGAAGATGCTCAGGCGGAGGGCGGGGCAGCAGCCCTGCTACAAACCGCCACTGAAGAAGCCCGTACACACGGCATGATCGAGCCGGATCAGCCACTTTTTCCGACACCAGCCACATCACCACTCGCCTATCTGGATCAGCGCGAAGAACTCACCTACGCGGCGGAGGTCGTCCAGCCAGAGCAAGAGGCTTGGGGCTGGTATGAAGCGCGGTTTACGGTCTTACCCGATGGGGAAAACCATCAGGTCGCGCTGCTGGATGTTTATCGGGATGCTCTCACGGGCGATCTGGCAGGGGAGTATTTGCCCATCAGCCAATATCCCACGTCCGATGAAGCTGAACAAGCCCGTGATGGTCTCATCGAACGCGCCTTTGATACGGATGCGCGAGAGGTTGCTGAAGGGGTCGTTGAAAATCCAGTCTGGCAGCCGATGCAGCCTGGACATTACGACCTCTACGAACGGTTAGCGGGGTTCGCTCACGAACCTGATCTCCCACCTGATACAGCACTCGATCCTTTGTTAGTCGAAGCGATGCGCCTTGGTGCAGTTATCGTTGATTTAGAGAAGGAAGCACAAGGAATGTCCAATACTCTCAAGGCAGAAAGCCAGAACTGGCAAGTTGATTTGAACGAACATGTTACCCATCTCCCACCCTATGTCACGGCGGAATATCGTTCACCGGAGAACGCCGAAGGGGTTGCCCCTGTGCGGTTGCGTCCAGAGGGTGATGAATCCATGTATGGCTTGGAAGTCTCCGCACCTGATGAAGCAGGAGCGGTCAGGCTCGCTGCCATCAAGACCTTCGACAGCCAAATCCTGCACAAGCCCGTGACTGAAAGTGCGGTGCTGAAAACCTACCATCCGTCAGATTACGACGAGTCAGTCTCCTACCTCAACCCGCGTAGCGAAGCACTCTTGGATGCGCGTGCGCTGGTCTATGAATGGGGACGCAGTGACCTCGATCATGCGATGGGGTCAGCCCTGCTGCTGGCACAGGAGAACGGTTTCAAGGGCGATAAGTTGTTTGAACAGGGACCTGCGGATACTTTCGCGCCTGTCCGTGATGCCCGCAACCTTGATACTATCCAGACCGAACGGGAGTGGGAACGCGACGCAGAAATCTTCGGTAAGGATGGCTATCGCATCCCACAGCCCGATGGCTTGACCCATGCTCGTGAGATTGGGCGGTATGGGGTCGATCCCGAAGTTGAACCGGGGCAGTTCTATGGCGTGACCGTGCGAGAGGCGCATCTCGGTGCAGAGCCTGATCCGAACTATCCGCCTGTGTATGTCGTCGAAGGGGTCAAAGCCTGGCTGGACAAAGATACCCATGAAGTCGGGTCTGAAACGGTCACACTGGATGTGCGTGGCAGTCGTGAGGCGAGCCTACAGGTCGCGGACAGGCTGGCAGATGAGGAGGATTTGCCGAGCCGTTTGGAATACATGGAGACCCTTGCCCATCAAGCTGCCGCGCAGCATCAAGGACTGGCTTTGCCGCTACTGGGAGAAGCCCCTGTCGATCACCTCAACCTGAACTTACGTGAGGCAGGTCTGTTCACACAGGGTCCGCCCGACCCAGTGCGTTTAACCCCTGATGAAGAGGTGAGATGGGACTTGCCAGAGATTGACCCACCCGGTCGTCTGGCAACACCTATTGGTGCGTATGTGGATCGGCACGCTGGGGATTATCTGCTCACCGATGCAGCCGTCTTACCATCGGGTGAACGTCTCGCTCCGCCCGATGAAATTGAATACCGTGTGCTGCCACTGGACACCTTACCCGTCGATAAGGATGAACCCCATGTGCCTGCCGAATACGATCCTGTGCGGATGAAACCTATTGACGATGACATTCCCGCCGATCATGGGGCGGACTATGCCTTTGAAGTACGCCACATCCGTGCTTTTGACTTGGGGGGTGAACTGACCGACTCCTATCATGTGGTTGAAGCAGTCAAATCCTGGCATGACCCGGACATCCTATCGGAACCCGACGAACGCCTGACCCTGGCACTGCCACTGGCTGCTTTTGATGAGAAGGAACCAGCTTTCCAGACCGCCGAACAACTCACTGCCAAATGGTGGGCGGAAGGGATGCAGCCCGCCATGCAGGAGGCAGCGAATATGGCAGCGGGTCATTTGCGTCCCGACATCATGGATGTCGAGAACAGGCATCTGTTTGGGATGGGTCCAACAGACCCTTTCACAGTGGAATTTGGGGAACAGGCACGGCAGGTGCAAACACCTGACCTACCCGACGAGACAACTACCGTCACCCCCCATCCATTCACCGCCCAGAACTACAGCCGCACCATTGGTGAAGCTGCCTATGACCTGCCGCTGGAAGAAGGACAGGCTTATGCTTTTCAGGCACGGCGGATTGAGGAACTAGAGCATCGGGTAGCCCCTTATGGCGTGGATGCGATGGCAGTGGAAGCGGTCAAAAGCTGGGAGGCTGGGGGTGACCAGCAGCAGGAAGTTGTGACGCTGGGTGTTTACTTTGACCGCGATGATGCTCGGCGCGAAGTGGATGCCTATGTCGATCTGGCTGAACGCGAAGGTATCCAAGCTGCCATGAGCCGTGCGGCAGTGCTGGCGGATGCCCAACATGTGCCGCAGCTGCTCCATGAAGCGGATGAACTCGGCATTCATCTCAACCCCGATGTGCGTTATGGCGATATGTTCAGTCAAGGACCGGATGATCCCTTCCTATCGGAACGTGAGATCAACCACATCGCCGCTCAGTACACGGAAGCCAATCCCCCACAGCATCGCCTCTCGCTGGAAGTCCTGCCAGTTCAGGACAAAGCCGGGCAAGCGTTAGGACATTCGGTGGTTGCTCTGGATGCTGCCTGGGATCATGAGGAAAACTCGCGTGAGTTAGAGGATGCCCAGAGCGTGACCGCCTACGAACTGGCGCAGTTCCAAGATAAGGCGGCAGCAGATACCTATGCCCTTGGGCTGTCGAAATACATGGGCAAGCGTGAGATCGTCAATGAAGGGACGGACATCAACCCGGCACTGGACTTTGTGAAAGGTGTGCAGGATGCCAATGGTCTAGGTGATAACCAACAGTGGCTTCTCCCACATGAAGTGGGACGCTTGGCAGGCGGCGAATGGTCGCTGCGCCATGAGCCTACTGATTTTCAACCCATGACAGTAGCGGAGATTGGACAAGCTGCCTCCCTTGAAGTTGTTGCACCCGATCTGGATTTATAAATGACTGATCGCTTGCCTGTCCCCCCGCCTGACTCGACCGCTGGTGGCATTTACTCCATCGGCTATAACGCTTGGAGTGGGGTAGATGGTTTGTCCAAGATGTTCGACGCGCTGGAAGCCGAAGGCGTGACCATCGTGGTGGATACCCGTAACAGCGACTTTCATGCCCGCTACAGCTTCGACCAACTCGCGGCGGCTGCTCGTGACCATCAGGGGCAAGATGGCAAACCCATGCGCTATGCTCATCGTCCTGCCCTGACAGGCAAGCCCAAAGAACCCTGGGAATACACCGATGAAGGGCAGGCGGATTATGCCGCGATGGACAAACGTCCTGAAGCGGTAGAAACGCTGGATGGGATGGCAACCGCCGCCCGTCAGGGGGAACGCATCGCCCTACTATGTGCCTGCCAGGGGACTCACACCTGTCACCGCACCCGT
Organism: Anaerolineae bacterium; assembly: GCA_008933735.1. Lineage (GTDB taxonomy): Bacteria > Chloroflexota > Anaerolineae > Aggregatilineales > J027 > SB15. Next base: position 16,068 of record WBUL01000024.1, read on the forward strand.
TGGCTGGCTGAGTCGCTGGGGGAGCGCGGTGTAGATGTAGGGCATATTGAACCTGGTGAGCGCGATTATGACCGCTATACCGAGCAGGGTGAGCAGGAATTATATACTGTTACCCCACATTCCAAGTTACCCGACCTGCCCGATCACAGTGACACCAATTGGGGGGAACGGCAGGCATATTGGAAGGAACGGAGTAAGCCCAAGCTTGTGCCACAGGATTACCAATCGCCTGAAGCGACCAAGCCACTGCCCACCGAGCCAAGTCAAATCCTCATCGCGGGCAGCATGAATGCCAACAATGCCCAATTGAATTATGCTTCCGCGCTGGTCGTGCGAGCAGCGGAAATCGGCGCACAGATTCATGTGGGGGATAACGATCAGGGCGTGGATGCGCGGGTGGTCGAGACTGCCAATAGTATCGGCTATAGCGATGTGGTCGTCTGGACAGCCGGGGATGATCCCCGTAATGGTGGCGTTGAAGGCGGCCAGATACGCAAAGTCCCGCATAACTATAAGGAAAAGGGCAATCGCTTCACCCAGCGTGACCGCACCATGATCCGCAGTCTGGATGATGACACTGGAGCAGCTTTCTTTATTGACAACGGTTTCACCCATCACAAAAACGGACGCATGACCGGCACAGAGGCAGGCTATGTGTTCGCGGTGGAACAGGGCAAGGCAGCGCGGAAAATCTCCTTCGGGCGGCAGCTAGACCGCGAAGCCGAACTGAAACCGCTGCCTACCGAGTATACGCCCCGCATACCCGATGATCCGCAGGCAGGACAGGAGCCTCCCGCACCGCCATCCCCACCTGCATCTCTTGAACCGACGGATACACCCAAACGTTATCCCACACTGCGTGAATTTGAGGAGTCGCTGCGACAGCAGCGTGTGGGTATTCCAGAAACGGAACAAGCCCTTGAGCCAATGATTGGCTACAGTATCCAGACGGTGCAGACGGTGGATGCCCAGCAGAAACCATTGGGCTATTCGGCGGTTGCCCTGCGTGATGTCTATCACAGCGGCGTGCCGATTGAAAGTGACATCAGTGCCAGTCATGCGCTGGAGCTGGCTCGCTTTGCCGAACGTGACCATGCCGAGCAGTACGCAGGCGCATTGACCGCGTACATCAAGGGCAAGGCTGGTTTGGAATTTATTGGTTCGGCAGAGCATACGGCGAGAACAGGAGTATTCTTGAATAAGGTTGCTGAAACCAATGGGCTAGAAGCCGCAGAGCAAGCGGTTGAACGAGAAGGCATATTACAGCAGGGCATCTTCCAATCTGAACACGAGAGCCATATTCAACCCATGACACTTCCTGCTGTACCCAGCTTTACCGAGCTTGATCTCTAACCCCCTCGTTGCATTTATTGCATTTACATGCTAAGGTAGGCAAAACGAATCAATGTTGAAAAGAGGTTGCTTATGTTGGCACAGCGGCAAATGCCCCCTACCGAACAGGACTCCGCATTAGCGCGGCTGTCTGGCACGGTGTTGGCACGCTATGCCCATGCCAACCGTCCCTTGTTGGTGCGTGTCACCGAGCAAGAACAAGCGATTGAACTGCCACCCGGCGCGGTGGCACTCTTGATCGACATCCTTCAGACGATGGCGGCGGGGCGGAGTGTAACCATTATCCCTGAGAACGCCGAACTGACCACCGTTCAGGCGGCGGAAATCCTGAACGTCTCGCGCCCTTTCCTGATTAAGCTGCTTGAAAATGGCACGATTCCCTATCACAAGGTTGGTACACATCGGCGGGTGCGGATGGAAGATGTCATGAACTACAAAGAGGCAGTTGACCGTGAACGCGAAGCCGTGCTGGATCAACTGGTCGAAGAAGCCCAAAACCTTGACATGGGCTATTAGCGGCTTTTGATCTAACAATTCAAGTTATAGGGATAGTTGTGGCGCGGAAAAGCAAACAAGGTATTTGCTGCATTTGTGGGGCAATAGGTAAGTTGAGTTATGAGCATGTGCCTCCACAAAAGGCATACAATGATGCAACTGCCATTGAGTATGAGTGGGAAGATAGCAGTTTAACTGGCAAACGGGGCAAAGGGAGGCAACGACAGGGTGGACTGGGCGCATACACTCTCTGTGAGCAGTGTAATGCGAATACTGGCTCTTGGTATGGTAGTGAGTATGTTAAGTGGGCACGGACAGGACATTCGATATTGCAACAGTGGATGAACTTAGGAGTTAGCGAGAGTACATTTACGATTCTGAATGTCTATCCACTTCGCTTCTTGAAGCAAACGGTAACAATGTTCTTTTCCCTAATTGGGCAATATTCAGGTCCGGTTTTTTCAGCCAATCACCCTCAGTTGATGGAATTCGTTCTAGACAGACAGAATAATCAATTGCCAGATGGTTTCCGCTTTTGGATGAATTTTTACCCCTATAATTATTCAGGTCCGACCTCACTTCGGCGAATGCCGCTTGCAGCAAAGATCACTGTTATTCAAGATGCCAATGGTAGACCAATAAGGGTTCAAAATGCCGCAACTTTCGAGGAGATCGCCCATCCGCCCTTTGCTTTATATATGACGATGGATAATGGTGTATTTCCAAATGCACAAGAGATTACCGCTTTTAAACAGTGTGGTTATGATGAGATGGTCAATATACCATTAACTTTAAGGGTAATGAACTCCTCTAGCCGCTATCCTGGTGCATGAAGCTAGATTGCCATACCGATGGTAACTTGGCTATAGACCCATATAGCTACCTACTGGTAGAAAATTCTTTGAGATGACGATGGATCGCTAGACTTCTTTTTCGTCCTTATCAGGACGAATCGCCTCAAAGATCGTGATGATGGCTTCGATGTCGTACAGGTAGCCTGTGCCATTTTGCCCTTCATAAGTTCCGGTATGCTCAACACCGAGTTTCTTGCGCTGGTAATCAAATTGGCTGGGGGTGATTTGGAGGTAAGAGGCAGCTTGTAGGCGGGTGAAATCCACACGTTTGGGCAGACGCAGCCCGACCTCAGCGGCACGCTGGCGAGCCTTTTTCAAAGCACGTTTGTGTTCCTGCTGTTCACGCTGGCAGTCTTTACAAATGTGCTGTTGATGCCCTTTGCCACTGAATTTCTCGTTAGCGCGATAGGAGCCACAAATTCGGCAATAATATCCTTGCTGTTTTTTCTTTCCCATAGCCCTATTCTCTCATAGCCCGCTTGTTTTTGCGAAGCTGCTCGCGCAATGCTTGACTGAGCCGTGCATCGGCACGATAGGCGGTTTGGTGGATGGGCGTGCTGGCATCATGATGCTTCAACTTGCCCCGCCGATGAGTCTTCATCTCCGTGACCTTGATGCTCAGGAAATCCTGAATGGAAATCTGCTCGCCATTTGCCAGAGCCTCACTCCATGCTTCAAGCAAGGCTTCCAGCATGGTCTGTACCTCAAAGTAGGTGTGTCCAGTCTTGCGGGCAACGGCACGGATGGTCGTCTGTTTGTTCACACTTACCTCCGTAGATCACTTAAGCTGGCATTGAAAGCAGCATGGTGTGGAGCAACGACTGCCAACAGATCATCACCTGCCTGCTGCCGTGCTTGAGCAGGCATCGCCTGCGTTTTCTCGAAGATGGCATCGAAGTGCGATTCCAAATTCAACGGAATAGTCACTGCTTGGGGAGGTAGCTGCGGCTTGTCACTCAGTCGGATGCTCAGACCACGTTCCAGCAAGATCGGCTCGCGTTCATCTGCTGCCTTGATTCGCGCTGCCCAATCTTTGCGTTCATAAAAGCGAGTCAGTCGCCCGGTCAGGATGATTTGCGTGGCATAGCCCGGATCAACATAGCGGGCGAAGATGGTGGTATTGCCTGCCTGCGGTGTCACTACTTCATCAACGGTCAGTAGGGGGCGGCTGCGGTAGGTTGTTTCATCTTGCTGAGTGGCTGTTCCCGAGGCGCGGCTGTAGAACTCAGCGGTTTCCGCATCGCAGCCACCATACACGATCTGCGTTGCCAAACCTGTAAACAACGCCTGTGTGCCATCCTGCCCATAGATCAGGTGAAACTGCCCTTTGGTCTGGGCGGCAATCAGGATGGAAATGCGCCGCTTACGCACCAAGTTCACGTCCGCTACTAAGCCATCCAGCTTGCCCAGCGTGGGGAACTCATCCAGAATGATGTTCACTGGAACGGGTAGTTGTCCGCCGGCTGCTTCGCCGATGGTGTCGAGGTCGAGCATCAGCTTTCGCAGCACCGCACCGAGATAGGAGGCATAGACTGCCCGCATCCGTCCGGGGCAGGTCAGCACCACCACGGTGGGCTGCTGCACAATCAAATCTGCATCGAAGTCGCTGGTAGCAGTGTTATGCCGCACGTCAACAGACGCCCAACCCGTGAGGGCAGTTGCCAGCGTCGCCACCACATTCGATGCCACTTTTCCATCACTGTTCACACTGGCGATGAATGAGTTCGCTAGCAGTGCGGCATCATCGACCTGTTTGCCGAAGTCCGCCGCCATCGTCTTGAGGTCTTTTAGGCTTTCGTAAATGTCTCCCAGATTGGCGTAACGAATCAGGCAGGCTGCCAGCAGTGCGGCAGCACTATCCGACCAGAATTTGTTATCGCCCTGCGCTGAAGGAACCAGTACATCAGCGATAGCTCTCGCATCCGAAACAGTTTGTATGTTCTCAGCGAGATTGAAGCGCGGAGCATCCGCCCCGGTCGGATCATGGATGACCACCAGATGCCCCGTCACGCGAGCATATTGCATGATGTGATACTTGAGTTCTCCCTGCGGGTCAGCCACAATCAGGCTGTGACTATTCGCCATATTGTCCGCGATGGCAGGCAGTATGACACCCTGCGTTTTACCCGAACCCGGACCGCCCAGCGTCAAAATACCGCGTGCGGCATCTTCGTCGTTTAAGCAGAACATGCCCTGTCCTGCATCCAGTCGCTGCTTGCCATCCCCCCAGAACGCGCCGAAGAAGGTCATGCCTTCGGAGTCTGGAACCCGATAACGTTTGTATTCACGGTGGGTGCAGAAGTGGGATGATCCCAACTCGCCGCGTTGGACAGGTGGATTTCGCATCTGGTCAATCCATCCACGCAGCCAACCACCTGATGTTAAGTTCTGGTGCAGCATCAGGTTCGCCAGAAACAGGACACCCCAATGCCCAAAAGCGAACATCAAAATGCGCGACTGGTAGATGAAGATCGGTGGTTGTCCAACAACCATCTCCATAAAACCTGTCAGGTCAGCACCTCGCCCGCGTGCAATGGCGACGTGGCTGGCAATGCCAATATAAGCGACAGAGAGGAGCAGTGTCACCAGTAAATGCAGCATGAGACGCGGTAGCATACTGCTTTGCTGAGTATCCTCTTGGCGGCGGATATCTGCGCCGAGTGACCAAGCGAAACCTACCACCAGCAGCGGAATCAATGAAGCGGTACAACCAATCAGGAAGGGGTTGCCCAGAATGGCTTGCCCTTCTGAAAAAAGTGTGTAATACATCTACTTTTTATCCCTCTCTTGCTGAATGAAATGCTGCACCACCGCCGCGCCGATGATAGTCAGTAGGGAGGCTGTCACCCAGAGCGCATCCAGCAGGGTGAAACCGAGTAAGCCCAAGATGCCCAGTACAATGTTGAAGAGAATGCCCACCACGAGCAGTCCTACCAATGAAGGAGACTCGCATAAACGCATGGGCTAGCTTCCAAACCAGGCATCGAGGTCTTGCCCACGCGCTTCTAAATTGTTCAACCAGTGGTTCAAGTCATCGGAACTGGTCATATCGGTAGGCAGGCTTTCGACCGTGTAGCCTGCTGTGTGCATTCGTTCAGCAAAGTCGGATAGCTCATCAGGAACATCCCCCCACTGCATCGCCTGCCAATACTTTCGGAGGGCTTCTTCGCGTTGGATGGCAGCCCACTGCTGCCGCCATGCCATACCCAACTGCCGATCCATATGAACTTCAAACAAGTCCTCAACCAGCGTATTGAACTCGCGCAGATCATTGGGATTATTATCGAAACGCTCACGTCCCCCGATGGTTTGCACGGTTCCTGGTAGGATCACATGACTGTGAAGCTGTTGGTGTCCTTCCTCTGAAGTAGAGCGATCATGGACGACATAGGAATAGGTTGGCTCCACAAAACCGCGTGCTTCAAACCAGTGTTCGATCACTTCTTCGGTCAGGCTTTCAACCAAAGCTCTGCGGTCTGCTTCATCCTCAATGAGCATCATCAGGCGTGGCTTGGGGCTAATCATCATCGTCCATGCCAGACGGTCATCGCTGGTAAGGGTTTGGCAGTTTTTGAGGATTTCGCCATGTGTGCTGCCCAAGCCATGATCGACCCAACGCCGCCCGCCGGAAGGGGCTTTCACGTCACGGTCATCGCGGTAGGTGAAGTAGCGCAACTTTTCCTTGAGTGCCGACACCCCCGTACCATAATCCGTTCGTTGCGGATGGATCCAACGCAGATTTGACCAGATCGTGCCACGCCGTACTGATTTTGCTTTCGCCATTTGAGCCTACTCCTGCGGTTGAATGGTGTCATCCTGGCGCACCGCGGCGGCAGCTTCGATAAGCCGTTTGGAGAGCAGTTTGCTATCCACGATGGAACTTTCGATCAGCTTCATCGGGTCGATTTCGCGCCCATCTTTGGATTTGATAATGTAGATAAACAGGCGAGCCACCAGCAGCAATAGCGCATGAAGGGTAAACAGGATGGTTTGCTCATGTTGGCTGAGGCTGCGCTGGAGCGAACGCCCGAAGTGTTTGCGGCTGCCAATCAAATCCTCCTGGTTATCCAGGTAGAAGCGGATAGCTTCGCGCACAGCATCACTCTGGTTGAATTTGGGATCATGGCGATTGACGACAACTTGTGTGAGTCGCTCGTGCATCGCCTGTGTTATGCTGATGCTGCTGCGGTAGTTGTAGCGGTAGTCGTCGTATTGGTTTTGCGGGTCTGCGGACATCTGCACCTCTCAAGATGATTCGGTGCATCAGTTGTACATCAGGGATGGGCAGGCAGTGTTTGGGTTTTGAACAGCCTCAATTTAAACGTTTTTCAAAACCATTTGTTATCGGGTAATTGTTCGCTAGAAGCTATATAAATAGGGTTCGATAAGATTTTTGCTGGTAAACTAGAAGTTGGATTATTCTAGGGCGTGTTTGCAAACTCGTACTCTGGATGGTGAGGATGCCATTTTTGAGAGAATATTGCCCTTTTTCTCTATCTTTTGGACGTGATACGCATTGTCCGTAAGCAAGTTGGGCACTTTGCAAACACGCCCTAGAAGCGAAATGGTTTCCTTAAAAATTCAGGCAAAATAGGTAGACACTAAATGCTTAGATTTCCAAATCCGGGTTCTGATGTCGATAGTTTTATCAGGATTTTCTATAAATTACACGAAGAATTAAATCAACAGCAGGCTTTTGACTTAGATGACATGTCAAGGGTCTTGGTGAAAAGTAATCTTGCCACATCATCAGGATATATGGGGCAAGAAGCTTTAGATAGATCAACAAGAGATGATCGGAGTCGTGATCCTTTATACAATCAGTCCAAGATGTATAGTGAACTTTTCAAGATTTTGGGCTGGATACACCCAACCTCAAATTCAGCACTCAATTTCACATTCACGTTGATGGGAGATCATGCGGTTGCAGCAAAGCAAAACCCTAAGAGCTTTTTTAAGCAATGTTTACTTGGAATTGTTTACCCTAATGCAATTTTGAAGGTGACAGGAAATTACGCTTTAAGGCCATTTGTGACAATACTGAGGACAGCTCAAGCATTAGGGGATACTATCTGTCGTGACGAATTGATAGTAGGTCCTTTATGCCTACAAGATGACAGAGATATAGGCCAGTTTAATAAAATGATTGAAAGATTACTGTCTGTTAGAACAAGTTTTTCAGAGCTACAGAGGTGGAAAGCTGAAATCTCACACAATAGACAAATTCAACCAAATACTTTGGAGAACTATACCCGCTTTCCGATAGCTGTCCTTAAATGGTCAGGGTGGTTCAGGGATCAAAGACGTAGTGATATTTACGGGCGGTCCATCCCTTTTTTAAATTTGACTGATGAAGGCGAAAGCCTGTTGAAAGCAATAAGTCATCAGATAGACGTTAGAGCGTCTGATCTTACAAATGTGCATCCCGAAACCAGAGTAGCACTTATTAGATTGGGCTTTTATCGAACATTGGAGAGAGCCAATTTCGATTTGTCCCCCGTTAAAAGTGGTTTGTGGAAGGATGAGCAGCTAGCCAATGCCTACATAAAGTCAGAGAGCGTAAACCTGCTATTTTCCCCATTTCAGGAAATTGAACCAAGAGAAATGGCGGAATTGTTCCCAAGAGAAGTTATATCAGAAACCAGTACATCATTAAATCGTATCCATACCGTATCTGCTAATATTCGTTACAAGCCCCAGAGAGCTAATGTTCTAATGACATTTGGTAGTGGAAATGTTCATACAACCCAAACACCTATCGAATCAGAAATTCGTGCTATTTATCAAGAAACATCTAATCAAAATGAAGTTATTGAAAGGCTTGTCGGTAAGTATAAAACATCTAATCAAAATGAATTCTATCCCCTTATAGCGGATTTATTTAAGATTCTTGGATATGATTGTCAGTATTCGAGAGCAGGTGTGAACTATGAAAGATGGGACGCAGTGATTGTCGATGAGCATTACTCCATTCCTATCGAAATAAAATCCCCAGGTGAGGAGCTTTTTTTATCTGTTAAGGCTATCCGGCAGGCATTAGAAAACAAAATAGTGTTTTTATCCAGGCAACCTTATCGGACTGAACAAGATGTGACCTCGTTAGTGGTAGGCTTCTATTTCCCAAATGACCGCTCAGAAGTCCAGACTTTAATTGATGATTTTTACACTGCTTACAATTTGTCTATTGGAGTGATCGATTTTCGATCACTATTGTATATGGCAACAGCCCAATTAGTTCTTATGAAAACGCATCGCAAAAGTGATTTAGTTAGGTTACGTGGAATCATAAATGTCTCAGATTCTTAAGCAGAAACAAGTATCAAGATATGTGAAAGAATTACGTGCAGGCGTTTTTCCAATTGCAGTCAACTGGAATGATGGAGAATCACCAGCCATCATACAATTTTCGGATGGTGAATCAAGTTTTGGATCGTGCATTAGATGCACAAATCCACGTTGTATGCAATATTCGAGCGACGAACTCCAGTTGAACATTTTTCATGAGTTTCCGACTGATGAAAATAATCAAGTATGCCCTACAGGAGCTATTGAATGGGAGGATGATAATAACTCACCGACCATTGATTCAGAAAACTGCATTATCTGTGGTTTATGTGTATTGAGATGCCCAGTAAAGGCTATATTCATTAATGAAGGCACTGCTCACGTAAATGATGGCCCCAATGATTATTTCTTGGAGTCACAGGTTATATCCAATGACATCGTAACTAATGACACAATAAGAAAGTTCAAAGACATCAAAGAATATGAAATCATTTTGAGAGAGTCTGATGATATCTTTCGTTATTTTTACGATAAAGTGCGACAAATCGAAAAAAAACAGACTGCTCAATTTCCGAATCACTTGGCTAGAAATCTGCTGATAGCAGTGGGAATCGATACAGCTATGAGGCGTAGGGGGGATACCAACGTGAGGATGGATCTGATTATGGAGCCTGTTGGTATTGACCATGGCATGGGTGAGGTGGAATTTGGAAATAGCATTATTGATGCCCCACGTAATGTATTAGACGATGTAGCAATTTTGGTAGCAAGATATAGAATCTCTAAAGATACTATCATTCCATTCGTGGTAACTTTCGACTTGCCAAATCAACGTTCAGAGTATTGGAGAGTAATCAAAGATGTCAGAAAAGTTCTGGGGCTAAAAATAAACACCATTACCATAGGGGCACTTTTAATACTAATATGGAATCGTACCAAGGTTGTTTTTGTAGATTCAGAAGAGTTCTATATAGATACCGAGAACTCAGATTTACGACCCAAACTTGAAGCAATAATTGGGCGCAAACTCAATCTTTCATCAGGTTATCCCGGTCAGCTTGAGAGTCCGAAGTGATCTGTGTAGTAGAGTTCCAGTCATTGATCCGCTTGTTGGCTATATCAATGTAATCGGGATTAAGCTCAAAGCCAATAAACTGCCGATTTTCCATTACAGATGCCAAACACTCTGTACCACTTCCTGCAAATGGAACGATCACGAGATCATTTTCGTTTGAAAAATGACGCACTATTCTTAGAGAAATAGAGAGTGGTTTTTGTGTTGGGTGATTCACTTTTTCATCCTTGAAGCGTTTCCCTGCAAGTGTGGGGAAATTCCAAACATCTCCTGCCAATCGCCCATCTGGATGTGGTTCCCAAACTTTTCCATTCTTTGTGATTTTGTGTTTTAGCCGCTCTTGGCTTTTATAGGGTTCGCGTATTGGGTGATAGGTGTAGTTCGCTCCCTTCGAGAACCACAAGAGGGGTTCATAGTGGGCAGCTAATGTCCTTGCAGAATATCCAGCAAAACCATTCTCATAGTACCAGATGATCTGGCGGCGATATGTCAACCCAATTTCGTACATGTGACACTGGAGCCAGCACAGGTGATGATGGATTCCGTATACGAAAATATTCCCTCCCGAACGAAGAACTCGCTTGGATTCATCTAGCCATTGTTTTGACCAAGAGAGCCATTCATCTTTGACCCGTTTTTCATCCCAGATTCCAAAGTTTTTGTTTAGATTATAAGGGGGATCAGCAATGATCAAATCAGCACACTCATTGGGTAGTGATCTCAATCCATCTAAGACATCTTGGTTGTGAATGTAATTGATTAGCCGTTCGAGATGGTTTTCTGTAGTCATTTGGAATTTTGCAGGATCACAATATATTGATGATGGATGTTTGGAACGTATGCATATGGATAGCCATAAGGAAATACTCGTTTGTGCCTTTGATACAAGATCGTGATTCCCTTAAGATCCAATCCTCTTTCGGAAAGAATATCCGCAATATGCGCGTGAAACATTATATACTTCGACTTGTGTCGGAAATCACTCACAATAATTGCCATGTACCCTCTAGGTTTCAATACAGTAGAACATTTTCCAAAGACAATAGCTAGCTCTTCGAGAAATTGGTCATAATCTATAATATTACCTAGATCATTTGGATCGTCACTGTATTGAGTATCCAGACCATTTGCAATTCGCTCTTGTTTAGCTTTATGGTCTTTTTTATGAAGTATATTCCAGTAAGGAGGACTTGTAACCACAAAGTCAATGCAGCCTTCTTCAAAATCGTTGAGAGCTGTTCTCGCATCGCCCACTATAACCCGCTGAGATGTAGTGTGGATGAACATAGGTGGGACTTCCTTTTCCAGACGCTCTTCTGCTAACTGAGCATAATAGGGATTCAATTCAATTCCTATGCCATTTCGCCCTTCGAGAGCACACGCTTTCAACGTGGAACCTACCCCTACAAAAGGGTCAAGAACCGTTTGTCCGCTTTTAGTGAAAAAGGTGATTAAACGGCTCACATCAGTAAATGAAAATGGAGCAGGATGCTGACGCTCAATTTGAGCTTCAGGGTGCTTTGCTCCCAATCCTTTCTGAGTCCAGACGGAGACAGTTTCAGGAATCCATTCCTTTGCAGTGAGATCGTTCAAACTATTGTTTGGATGAATTCCTCTTTCCTCTTCGGCAGTCTCAACTATTTCCTCAATCATCTCCTCCTCTAACCAAGTGCCGTTATTTTTGTGATTCTTCTGAAGCTCCATCTCTCTGTCCTATTTCTATAAGCAACTGTTCCAGATCAGACAACTTGTACAAACGATAACGGTTCAATGGATTGCGGTAAGGAATGAGCTTCCCTTTTCGATCCCAGTTTCGCAATGTTTCTGCTGTTACCCCAAGGAACTTAGCTGCTTGTTTGATGGTGAGATAATCCTGCAAGTTATCTTCGCTCATTGTTTTATCAAGGCTTATAAAACATTATAAAACATTACAACATCTTTAGATTATACAGCAGAAATTCTCTTACAGCAACAGTTGTGCTTAGAACAAAATATGGATGTCGCACAGATCATCACTTACCCGACTCTACATCACCGCCTTCACCAGTTCCGTAGGAACTGATGCGATGCGAAGCGTCGCATACCCCACCCTGACGCACGTCAGGGTGGCGAGCGTTAGGCTCGCTACCCGCGCAATTTGCTGCCAGTGGTTTTTTGGGTTGCACCATACTGGTGCACCTAGCAGCAAATTGTGCGCGGTTAGGCACGCTGCGCGTGCTGGGCGGCGGATGCCGCCCCTGAAATGTGGTGCTTGATCTGGTGTGGTGTTTTGGGGATGATGTGGTGCTTCGGTGGTGGTTCAACCAAATTTAACCTATTGGGGTGGTTTAATCGGTTCAACCTGGTTTATCTCTAATGTGGTGTTGAGGTAGTGCTATCAAAAGAGGGTTAACTGCTGTGGCTGCCGAAGGCGAATAGTGGTGGTTGACTGGTGTGGTTGATTTTTCTTTGCCTTCACTGTTTCAAGTGCGGACCGCATTTCAGGTGGCAGTAGTGATGGCATCACATCGCCCAGCCATTGCGAAGGCTGGAAGCTGAAACCAGTGTCGATTTCCATCTGAACCAAGCGGCGGTACATGTCGGGATTATGGCTCGCTCCCACACATAAATCGTTCCGAGATGCGAGTACGCAGCATGTGCATGATAGACGTGTCGAGCCGAGTGGATAGCTTATGCTCCATAACCAGCCCCGATCCTTGATGTACTCAAAAACATTCCCCTGCCCTGCTTGCAGGAAAGCCCGAACCTGTTGTTGCAGTGCTTTCAGTTGATGCAACTCTACACCCAGCACTTGCCAGACTTCTTCCAACGAAAAGTTCAGGATCGGATGCCACGTCAAGCCCGTGCGAGTTTTGGTGGTGATTTTCGGACGTGGAACGCAAGCGGTCTTCTTGGCACGGCTGCTGCTCTCCTCCGCACGGATACCTACTGCATGAATGACTGTCCCAGACACTCGCCATTGGCGGCTCCATGAATCGAGCGGGGCTACCTTAACCTCACTGGTACAGAAACGGTTGCGGGCATCGGGCCACATCGGGGTACTGGTTTTGCCAACGGATTGGAGGTAGTCATAGCGTTGTTGGATACGCTGGATGAGGTCGCCTTGCTCGCGGCGGACGATGTGCAATGCGATACCTAATCGGTTAGTGATGTCGCGCAGGTGTGGCTCGGTCTGCCGCCATTCCATTCCGGTATCCGCATGGAGGGCAACCATCTCGGCTTCAGGATAGCGCGTGCGAAGCAGCACCGACAGGGTAATCAGCAGTGCCGATGAATCTTTACCCCCGCTGACCCCGATAGCCACACCTGCCCCTTGATGGAGTGCGGTATCAATTTCAGGCGGGATCAGCAGGCGATCCAGAAAGGGTTGCAAGCGTTGTGGGGCAATGACTTCTTCAAACGATAGGAAAGCGAACATGGGAACACCTCCAGAAAAAAAGGCTCGCCGAAGCGAGCCAGAATGCGGTACGGATGGTTTAGACGGTTTCGATGTCCACTCCCCAAATCGCAATGGTGTAATTCGCAAAGTCGGGGTTGGCTTGGATGATGTGGTCATAACACCAATCGGGATCAGGCTTGACGGACACATCAATATCGGTCAGTTCAAGCACTTTCTTCCAGACCAGTGCTTCCGTTGGTTGGATGGCATCCAGTGGGCGTTCATTGGCGACCACTAGATAGGTAATTAAAACGGTATTCATGGGTGTTTCCTTTCATGATTTACGGGGTCTTACGATGGGAAAAGCGGCTAGCAGCCTTACAGCGGAACTCAGGAATCAAAAAGAGGCAGCCACCGAAGTGACTGCCCTGCGAGGTGTGGGATGGTGCGCTTAGAAGGGGATGTCTTCGCGCTCTTCGGCGGCGGGTGCTTCGTTGGGATTGCGCTTGGTGATGATGTAGTCCACCCGACGTGCGCTGACCTCCAACTGACCGCGAATGCTCCCGTCTTGAGCGGCATAGGCATTGATGCGGAAAGACTCACTATACACCGCCACGAGGTCCCCCTTGCTCAGCCAGGTGTTGGCGGCTTCTGCCTGCTTGTCGCCCCAGATTGCCACGCGCACCCACTCGGTACGTTTGTTGTCGCCGTAGCCCTGTTCGACTGCCAGGCTGAGGTTGGTCACGGCTTGACCGTCTTTGGTGTAGCGCAGTTCTGGTTCGTTTCCCAAGCGCCCGCGAATGAGGATGGTTGCCGCTGTACTTGCCATGATCTTGATCTCCTGTAAGTCTGATGCCCGTATGGGCGATTTCGTTGCACGCTGACCGCCGTGCGCGGACACGCCGCATTCGTCACCCGCAGGGCGCGGATTTTTCTGGTGAACGCAGTGGCACAAGCCCGGAAGAAAAATCCAGCGAGGGCTTGTCCCTTGACGAGGCGGCAGCGCACGGCAGGCTGGCAACGATAGAAATCGCTCCACACACGGGCAGACAACAGGGACAAATATCGGCGAGATCCAACCAGTCAAACCGATCATGGGCTACTGGTGAACAATTCTGTGCTACAACGGACAAGACGACTAACTGACTGGCGTGCAGAGCGAAAGCGGTAACAAGTGGGGCTGGTGATGGGGCGAAAACAGCACCGCACACCCTTGAGCAACCTCAAATCCCGTATCGACTTTCGCAGTCAATATTGGTCAGCAGGAGTGAGGACAGCGGATCACAGCGTCGGGAACACAACACCCATCCCATAACCTGCCCGCCAAGCAAGCCATTTCCTGCTGCACCATTCTCGCGGGGCAGTCACTTGGTAGGCTGCCCCTTATCCAAGTTCCGCAAGAGGCTGCGGTGATTTCAAAAATTATCGTAGAAAAGAAATGGCTCAAATCGGGAGTTTTGAGCATTCCTGATTCAATCGCTGCGTAGAAAATTCCAGCGTAACTGTAGAAAAGGTGGCTGTTTCCAGAGTAACTGTAGAATATATTCCAGTGTAACTGTAGAAAAAGTGGCTGTTTCCAGAGTAACCGTAGAATATGTACAAGGCATCTGTGTTACGCAAGGAGCAGGGGAACAGGTATGCCATGAGCGGAATTGACCCTCTATTCGCTCATAGAGGCCCCAAATGCCTATCTTCCTTCATCCATTGGAGAATACCTACTTTTTCTACACTAATTCTGGAATTTCCCATTTTTCACCGCTAGCGGTGAAAGTCACAGATGCGCCAAAGCTGCCCGGAGTTCAGATGGCAGAATGGGGATGCTCGTCACTGCCAAGTTGTGTATATCAAGAGTCGTGACGAAGGAGATAATGGGCTGTCGGTGCAGGAGCTTGAACAAATAACCCGCTGCGATTAAAGATACCTGTTCGTTCAAAAGGGGATGCTGCTCCCCAAGTGCCAACAATTCCCCACATGAAAGTTGGGGTTCTGTAGCGGTTTTTGGTGGTTCCGGTTCAAGCAGTTCGGGATAGAGCAAACCGAAGTGCGGCAGATGGCGGCATGGGCGAAACAGCCCGTCCCGCAAACGGGAGGGGGTTTCCTCTGCCTCCATACTGGCAATCATCGCGGCAAGCTGCTCGCGGTCACCTGTATCTCCGATGGTGACCTGCCCAAAAGTCGCCGAATTTCCACAGGAGATGACACAGGCTTTTTGCGCCTCAACGCCCTTCAGGATTTCGCGCCGCGCTAAGTGGTTGTCGGTGCAGTCGATCAGGATGGAACTCTGCGGCAGATGTTTTTCATGGTGGAAGGCTTCGGTCACATACTCGATGGGCAACCCATATGCCAAACTGTAACGCAGCGCGATGGCTTGGCTTTTGAAGGCTCCCACCTCAGCCGGGGCGAATTATGTGGAATTTGGGTGACTGTCAAGTGGGAGAGAGATAGGATAGTATCTGACTATAGGTGATGGGGTCGCTTTTAACGGTTAAGGTGTTCAAGCTGAAGTAGGTCAAGAAGCTTTCAATAGGC
>WBUL01000012.1 GCA_008933735.1 Anaerolineae bacterium
GCCCGCCACCTCACCTGGCAGCATTTGATGGACATGGGGTTATGGTATTTACGGCATGGGAAGGTGGAAGCCGCGGAAAAAGCACTCAATGATGCGCTGGAACGTATCCCGCCGCCGGAAAACCAGATTTTTATCCTGGAAAAAATTACCGACCTGCTGACCCAAACCCATCGTGAAAATCTTGCCGTATCCTATTGGGAATTGTGGCATCAACTGGATGAAACCAATCCCATGCCGCGTCTTTCCCTTGCCAAGTATTATGAATCTGCCGAAAATGACCCGGCCAGAGCCTTATACTGGTGTGAGTTGGCTTATCACGCGGCAGAAAACCTGCCGCCTGCGCCGCAAAAAGGGCTGCTGCTTACCGCCATCCAGAAACGGCGGCGACGGCTCCAGAAAAAAGTGGGGAAGGGAATTTCATGGGACGGTTGAGTCTCGTCATTTTGACGATTGCCAGTTTTTTCGGAAGTACCCTCGCTCAAAACGATACCCCGATCAAAATTTGGATCGTGAACAGCGCACCGGTCGATTTGCTGCTGTCGGTGAATCCGCTGTTTGAATCAGGAAAATATATCTGGACGAGCGATCTCGATGAGGCGGATCTGGCTTTGGATTATGAGCAGCAGGCGGGTGTTGTCACAACACGCTGGTTATATGTTCCCGTTGTCCCTTTTGCCCATACGGCTGAGCAAGTCCGATGGGAAGATGTACGCCGCTACTGGGCTGGTGATCTTGCGGCCCTAAGTTACCTCACACCGACCAGAACGCCGCCGGAACTGGTGGTTTCCAGTGAAACGCTGCGGGCACTGGTCAGTGTGCTGGGTAATCCTGCGGTGAATGTGCCCTTCCATTATGCTGAAACCACCGATGCGATTCCGGAGCTTCTGTGGAATACACGCCCCAATGGCTGGGGCGTGATGAGTTTTAGCCAGCTTACCCCTATCTTGAAAGTCCTCACCCTGGATCGATTTGACGTGTTTGGGGATGGCTTTGATCTGGAAGCCTACCCACTGACCACCTATATCAATCTCAAAGGCGATGACGCGAAATTAGGGCTGGCGATTGAAGATTTGCTCAAACTTGGGTCATGGCAGCCCAGCAACCGCAACCCCGAACAGCTGTCCCGCGTGGTCTTGACGGGTGTAACCGCCTTAACCCGTGCGACTGCCGCTGAAATGGAAGAGCGTGGCATCACGGTTCCAGCCGAAGGCATTCTGCCATTTTTATCTGACTCAGATTTGCTCCACACCAGCAACGAGGTCTCGTTTTCGGAAAACTGCGGTTACCCTGATCGTTATGGGGGCGTGATATTCTGTTCACGCGACAGTTATCTGGGACTGCTGACCTATATCGGGCTCGATGTTGTTGAACTCACTGGAAACCATATTAATGACTATGGCGCAGGGGCATTCCGCCGCACCCTGGATATATATGATCAGAATGGCATCGCCACTTTTGGAGGTGGCCGTACCGTTGAAGATGCACGCGACGCCTATATTACGACCATCAAGGGCACGTCCATTGCGTTTATTGGCTGCAATGTAGCGGGACCATTTGGGGCGTGGGCATCAGAATATCAGGAAGGGGCAGCCAGATGCGATGATGCCTACCTGGAGCAGGAAATCCCACGTCTGGCGCAGACGGTAGACATCGTGATCCTCACATTTCAGGAATATGAGCAATATACCTATACTCCTCCTGCCGCGCAGGTCAGGAATTTTGAAAAATATGCCGCGCTCGGCGCGGATGTGGTGATTGGCAGTCAGGCGCACCAACCGCAGGGATTCACATTTTCCAATGGGGCATTTTTGCATCATGGTCTGGGCAACCTGTTTTTTGACCAGATGCAAAATATTTACACGCGCCAGATGTTTGCGGATAAGCTGATACTGTACGATGGGCGGCTGATCAATGTAGTGCTTTTTACCGGCCTGATCGAGGATTTCTGCTGCCCGCGTCCGATGACTGCCGCTGAGCGTGAAACCTTTTTAACCACCATCTTTCAGGCGAGCGGGTGGTAGTGGAAATGATCTCTGGCGGCACTGGCTCCGCCAGAGAAAGCTGCTGCTATTCGTTGTTCAGGCGCACCAGCACCAGTTTGTCTGTACCTGACTCCGCGCCCCAGACTTCACCTGCGCGGCCTAATATCTGCCGCACATCGGAGCCTGCGCTGGGCAGGACAAAAATCTCGAAGGTCTCTGTCTCCGGGTCAAAACGCACCAGCGCATTGGTACTGAAGTCGCTCAGCCAGACATCATCCTGCTCATCCACATACACGGCATAGGGTCGAGGACTATTGCCAGGCAGTCTCCATTCTTGCCATGTTTCTGTCATTGGGTCATACATGCCAAGCTGACCTGCGTCCCATTCACTGATCCATAGCCGCCCCTGCGAATCGGACCAGACACGCCGCGCCCCCTGATTGGGTGTTGGTGGTTCCAGCATTGTGATGTCACCGGTTTCAATATTGATGTGAGCAAGGTAGCTGCCCGCGAGTGATACATAATAGACCTCGCCATCCGGAGTCGTGGTAATCCCATACGGGCCGCGACCGCGTGGAGCGTCAAAAACTTCCATTTCACCGGTTGCCGGGTCAAGGCGACCATAGATACCATTCTGTCCGGTAAACCAGAGAATTCCATTACCATCAAAAGATGCTGTGTTGAGATTCGCGTTACCTCGATCAGCAGGCAGCGGGAAAATATCAATTTCCTCGGTTTCCGGATCGACACGAACAATCGCGTTTAACCCACTGTCCGTAACCCAGGGCGCACCATCCGGCCCGACAATAACACCATGCGGGGCGGAACCTGTGCCAAGCGGTATGTGATGGGTTTCCCCGGTTGACGGGTCGAGACGCCCCAGCGCACCGGTTCGCTGCGCGGTATACCAGACGATACCATTGGGAGCAGGCGCGACATCATGGGGACGAGTGCCCGAAGGAACAGAAAACTCAGTGATCTCCGGCGTCTGTGCGACCGCACGCAGCGGGATCAACACGAACACCACCACAGAAGTAAGTAACGCAGCTTTCAAGAATCGCTTCATCTCTATATCCTCATGCCTTATCAACGGTCTTAACAGAGGAAACGCCATTTGACTAAATCCATAGACCATTCTTATAACTGAGAAAGGATGAACCCTGTTATAATCTCAGAGAAACTTTCGCTAGCACATGGAGCAAACTTCCTGTGACTGATTTGATAAATCTCAACGATATTCCCGTTCTGGGGGACGAAGAAAAGCCCAAGAATCCCCGGCACGGGGTACGTGGCAGCGAGCGCCACAATCCTGAGGGGAAAGTCGGGCCGCGCCGCCCCCCCTGGATTAAGGTCAAGGCCCCATCGGGTGAAACCTATGAATTTGTTCGCAGCCAGATGCGAACGAAATCGCTGCATACCGTCTGCGAAGAAGCCCGCTGCCCGAACCTGGGTGAGTGCTGGGGCGCAGGAACAGCCACGTTCCTGATGATGGGCGATACATGTACACGCTCGTGCGGTTTTTGTGATATTAAGACCGGGATGCCCTCGCCGCTTGACTGGGGCGAACCTATGCGAATTGCCAACGCGGTCAAAGCGATGAATCTGCGCCATGTCGTGATTACCAGTGTGAACCGGGATGAACGCGAGGACGGTGGCGCACCCATCTTCGCTATGGTGATTCGGGCGATTCGCCGTATTCACCGAGGATGCAGCATTGAAATTCTCATCCCCGATTTCAAAGGCAGCCCCGATGCCTTAAAAATTGTCATGGATGCCCAACCGGAAATCTTGAACCATAATGTTGAAACCGTGCCGCGTCTCTTCAAAAAAGTGCAGCCGCAGGATAACTACGAATGGGCGTTAACCACGCTCCGCAACGCCAAAGGGTTCGACCCGCTGGTGCTGACCAAGAGCGGAATCATGGTTGGGCTGGGCGAGGATTTTGAGGAAGTTGTTGAAGTCATGCGGGATTTGGCGAGTGTCGGTGTGAATATTCTGACCATCGGACAGTATTTGCAGCCAAGCCGCAAACACCTGCCCATTGAACGCTACTACACGATGGAAGAATTCATCGAACTCAAGCGCATTGGACTGGACTTAGGATTCAACTGGGTTGAATCCGGGCCGCTGGTTCGCAGCAGCTATCATGCGGATAAGCAGGTGCGGATGCTCTCCCAATTAGATCATTTCCGGCTGCGTGAAGAAGCGTGACTGTTAAGACGGGTTTAGCCGTGCTGAACCCGTCAGTTCGGCTAACCTCTGCTCCAACGATTGGAGCGTTTCATATTGATAGGCACCCGACCCACGCCAGCGGATCCGGTTTTTTTCGTCCAGCAAAAAAAGCTGCACATCATTGCCGCTGGACACTCCCACGATTTCATTAAAGGCATCCACGTTGGTAAAGACCACAATGGTTCGCACGCGATCCCGGTCTCCCCTGGCCGCAATCGTCATTCCGCCAAGAATGGCGACGGCGGCGTCGCTCGTATCCTGAGGCAGCAGCGGCACGTAATATCCGGAGAGCTGGGGATAATCCTCATTAAGTTTTTCCAGGGGGCGCAGCCACTTATCAACGTAAATCTGCTGATCGGAATCGTAAGCAACCACGATTAACTTCAGTCCTTCAGCCAAATCCTCCGGTATACGGATCCGCTCAAATTTAAGATTCGTCCCGTGAAGTGCCGGAAAAGCATTCTCTACCCCCGTATCAAGGGGATCATCAGCCGGCGTGGCCTGACCGATGACTACAGCAACGAGTACCAATCCCCCTAAAAGGATGACCAGTCCCGCTAGCAAAAGGAGTATGCGTTTTTTCAAGGCGTTCCTCGCGTGTTGATCCGGTATAGATAATACGGCTCAAAAATCCCATCCTGCCAAATCCGTATAGGTTCATATTGATCGGGGTCTTGAAAACGCCCCTGTTCCTCAGCGGTCAGCCACTGCCACCACGTATTGCTGAAGATAATATATTCAATTCCGGCCTCATGCAGCGGTGCCGGGTCTTTGTCAGAACGCCATTGATCTATAGCAGCCCTTTGCTCCTCATCAAAAAAAGATGAGTCCTGGGTGTGCATGAGCCCCAGAATCCACCACAATTCAAGTAAGGCTGGGGAAGGCTGAGTGGCTTCAATAAAGCCGCCGATTTCCGTCTGCGGTTCGGTAACCGAACCGGTCTGAGGATTAAAAATGATCACATTGGCAGGCAAAGGTAAATTTTGTGCTGCGGCTTGAGCCTGCTCAGAAGTCGCTTCCGACAGCCCGTTCTGGCCGGATGCCAGTTCCGCCCATGTGGTTTGACTGCCAGCAATACGGTAAAGCCGATCTCCAGAATTCCACGCCTTAACAAATTCGTAAAGATCAGAATTCTCAAAAATCCGCTGCTCATGGGTTGGAAGTTCACGCCACATACTCGCTTTGATGAAGATGTAATCTGCATCCCACAACGCCAATAATCCGGGTAAACGAACCTCCTGCCACTTCTGCCACGCGATGGACTGCTCATCGCTTACCGGGAAAGCACCGAAGATGGGCCCTTTAGGGCCATCTACCGAGATAGGCTGCGGCGAATTGCGCCATAATATACTCGTCTGACCCTCAGCCGCTCTTATTTCAGGATAGATTCCGTTTTGCACCCAGGCAAGGCGAAAAGCGCGTTGATAACAATCTGTTCCCACACAATCCACTTGCAGCCTGAAAACCACACTATCCAATGGGGCATATTGGTAGACCCGGTAAGCATCCTCATCTACCTCGTGATACTTCAGCACATTGGTATTGGGGAAAAGGAGGGATGCCAGAGGGTATATAAGGTGGTCGCGGGTAAGGATATATCC
Source organism: Anaerolineae bacterium (assembly GCA_008933735.1). Classification (GTDB taxonomy): domain Bacteria; phylum Chloroflexota; class Anaerolineae; order Aggregatilineales; family J027; genus SB15. Next base: position 5,816 of record WBUL01000012.1, read on the forward strand.
GGACAGAAATTCGAGAGCCAGCAAGAAGCTGACAGTACCCAGTAAGGCTGGCTTCCAACGCCATTTAGGCATATGAATCACCAGATAATCGACACTGTAAAAGACCAGCAGCAAAATGCCTAGTCTGAGTTTGAGGCTGTTTGCGGTATGATGCCGCGCCTCATAAGCGTCGGCGTTCAGATTGAGCAGGGCGATTGGCAGGGTGGATACAATCATCACCAGGGGAATCAGCCAGCGCCAATCCGTTTCGCGTCTCCTGAAACGAGACAGCATCAAGAACAGAGCCACGAGCGCAAGCACTAAAAACGTAATTCCGCTGGGATTGTACAGCAGAGCAGCATTCTCTCGCTGCCAGATCGGCAGCTGCTGCTGCGGCTGCGGTGTGCGCCCATACAGGTACGTCAGCATATCCGGATTCACCACCTGATTCCATCTTTGGGCGGCCTCCTGAATGCGCTGTGGGGCAGTCAGCAGCAGAAACTCCATATAAACCCGACGGGATTTGGTGTTAATCCAATCGCCGTAAACTGCCTCCCAATCGCCGGCATAACGAGCGGGAACGTAGCCTTTAAACCGCATCGCTTCGGGACTGTCAGGCATCCCACGCTCGACGAAGAATTCTGTTTTTTTCTCGTCCGGCAGGATATTGGCGGCAATGGTGTTCATCATACCGTTCTGCCATACATCGCTGTAATCTACCAGATAGCTCCGGAGCACATACACGGTAAGGAGAGCGACGATCAGCGTGCCAAACGTGGGCCACCATGCGCGGAGCTGAAGCCGCCATTTTATGAACACCAGACCCAGGAAAGGCACCAGCACCAGGGCATTAAAGTAGTTCGGTGGCCGTGAAAAGCCCCATAGAAAAATGATCAACACAAAACTCACCGCAATAGCTGACTGTTTGCGGAGTGATGGTGAAACCTGAGCTCGCATTCCATAGTGCAGCCACATGAACATCGTGAGCATAACCAGAATGAGGGTGTTATCCAGGCTTTCTGTCAGCAGGATAGCATTCCAGACGAAAAAATCGATGCCGAGGCTGAAAACCAGAAGCACCACAAATACCGCTACTCTCAGGCGTAGGTGCTCCAGGAATGAGGCTGTCGTACCCGCAAAGAGGAGCCAGGCAGTGAGATTGAGAGCAAACTGCACCCAGGCCAGCGTTGTCAGATCACTGCCAAACATCTTAATCAGAAGAACAAACGTTGCTGCCCGCCAGTGTGTCCAGAAATCAATACTCAACAGAGAGAACCTGGCGGCTTCCTTGTATCCAGTGAAGTCATCAACGGGTTTGATCTCTAATATATTGAACACCAGCACTGCCAGCACGGTATATAAAGCGGCGATGATGAAAAATATCCATTGGGGACGTGCCAGAAAACCCGTTTTCATCACAGCGATTGGGCCAGCGACTCCGCGATGTAACGTACCTGTTCATCGGTGATTTCGGGGTATATTGGCAGGCTGAGGATGTGGTCAGCCGCATATTCAGCCTGCGGCAGATCCCCCTGTTTCCAGCCACGATGAGACATGGCAGGCTGCAAGTGCACAGGGATAGGATAGTGGACGCCTGCCCCTATTCCTTGTTTTTTGAGTGCCTCCAAAACCTCGTCACGTTGTCCGGGTACCTGGATGCAGTAAATATGATAAACATGGCTTGCGCCAGGCATCACAGTCGGTCTGACTACACCTGGCAACTCCTTTAAAAGATTATTGTAATGGGCGGCAGCGTTTCGACGGGCTTGATTCCATTCGTCTAAATAGGGCAGTTTAGCATTCAGAATGGCGGCCTGGAGAGTATCGAGGCGTTCCCCATAACCGACCACATCATGCGAATATTTGCCTACTCTCCCATGATTCCGCAGCATTGCCACACGATCTGCCAGGGCATCATTATTGGTGCAAATAGCACCTGCATCTCCATAGGCACCCAGGTTTTTGCCGGGGTAAAAACTAAAGCAGGCAATGTCTCCCCAAAACCCTGCCCGCTTTCCATGAAGTTCTGCCCCATGCGCCTGTGCAGCATCTTCTACCACATACAATTTGTGCTGGCGGGCAATTCCCATGATCCTGTCCATATCCGCGATTTGGCCGTAGAGATGCACCGGAATAATCGCCCTGGTTTTGCTCGTAATCGCTGCTTCAACCCGGTCAGGATCCAGATTGTAGGTGTGCGGGTCAATGTCAACCAGCACAGGCACAGCACCGACCATCTCAATGGCTTCTGCTGTCGCAATAAAAGTATGGGTACTGGTGATCACTTCATCGCCGGGGCCAATTTCCAGTGCCTTCATCGCCAGAAAGAGTGCTGCTGTACCGCTTGCAACCCCCACCGCCCGTTTTGTACCCTGATAGTGAGCGAAGGCCGCCTCAAACGCATCAAGTTCACGCCCACCAATGAAACTGGTACTGGTTACAATACGGGCTACCGCTTCATCGACCTCAGATCGAATAGCGTTATACTGCGCTTTTAAATCAACAAGAGGGATGTTCATTCGTTTAAAGATCCTTTGTACACATCGATTTTCTCGATGGAATTGACGACCCGTGCAGGGTTGCCCACGACGACCTGACCGGGCAATACATCTCTGGTTACAACCGCACCCGCCCCCACCAACGCACGCGCACCGATACGCACCCCCGGAAGCAGCGTCGCGTTCGCACCAATCATCGCGCCTCTTTCGATATGGGCCCCCTGCAAACGGTCTTTGACACCCTGACTGCGTGGATATTTGGCATTGGTGATGACCACCCGGGGCCCGATCCAACACTCATCTTCCAGCAGCGAATATTCGGGAATAAAAACGTGCGTATGGATTCGCACCCCGTTTCCGATGACAACATGGTGTTCTACAACACTCTGGGTACCAATACTCACGTCATCCCCAATCGTGTTGCTCTCACGAACCATCACCCCATGCCCGGTCTGAAAGTTTTTTCCAATCACGTTGCCTGCATAAATGATGCTGTGCGAACGAATCACACAGCCTGTTCCCAAAATCAGGGCTAACTTACCCGGCATCTGACTGCGCGGGGGTTTGCCGAGAATTACAAAAGCGTCGATCTCGGCATTCTCTGGCAACTGCACCCCAGGATATATCTGAATCCATTCGTTCATAGTTCAACCGGGCTGCCCTTCTTGCGAAGTGATTCGCTGACCGCCTCCAGAACCTGCACCACTCGCAATCCATCATACCCATCTGAAAGCGGGGTTTCTCCAGTACGGATACAGTCAAGAAAGTGCTCGACCTCCATCCGGAGAGGTTCTACCGTTGGCAAACGCGGAATATAAATGTCACCTGTAAAGGTCTGCAAACGGTGAATGCCAAAACTGGAAGCGTCCTCAACCCAGGCGGCTCCTTTGTCATAAATAGTAATAGGATTATCACTTACATCATCATAGACGACCATTTTCTTTTCTCCCACCACCGTCATCTGCCGGACTTTATTGGGATCAAGCCAGCTTGTATGGATGTGTGCGGCCACTCCCGACTCGTATTCCAACACCGCGAACACGACATCTTCCAGCGCCGGCTGTAAATAGCTGAAACCATGCGCCGCAACTCGTCTGGGCATCTCGTCCAGCAGCATATTAATGATGCTGACATCATGGGCCGCCAGATTCCAGAATGCATTCAGATCATCGCGGATTTTTCCCAGATTGACGCGCGTGCTGTAGATATAATAAATCTGCCCAAGTTCGCCTGACTTGACCAGATCTCGCAGCTTATGCACCGATGGATTGTATTCAAAAACATGCCCGACCATCAAAATGCAATGCTGGCTTTCAGCCAGCGCGATCAACTCGCGTGCATCGTTGGAGGTCAGCGCCAACGGTTTTTCCACAAGAACATGCTTGCCCGCCTCAAGTGCCTGCTGCGTAATTTCAAAATGGGTATGGGCGGGCGTGGCAATAATCACACCGTCAATATCTGGACGGCTGAAGACTTCGCTTGGTTCAGAAGTTTGATGAAGTGGTGCATACTGCTGTGCAATTTGGGCCAGTCGTCTTTGGTCTGTATCGCAAATGGTATGGAGTTGAGCAGAGGGGATTTGAGCGACATTCCGTATCAGGTTAGGGCCCCAGTAACCGGCACCGATCACTGCAATGTTAAGTTTAGCCATAGAGTAATGTCTTTATTTCCTGCATTCGTGTGCTATTATAGCAGCAGGCGCCCGGAAAACGAGATAGGGTTCACGTCGCCGGGGAAAGCAATCTTACTAAGATCGTTGGATGCTGGAAAATTGATCTATGCACGCACTCGTAACAGGCGGTGCCGGCCTTATCGGTTCTCATCTGGTGGACGCGCTGTTAGCACGCGGCTATGAAGTCACCGTTCTTGATAACTTAGAACCACAGACACATCCTTTAGGAAAACCTCCCTGGATTCCTGCCAAAGCGCGTTTCATCCAAGGGGATGTGAGGAGTCTTGACGATTGGAAAACGGCGCTGGATGGTGTTCATGTGATCTTTCACCAGGCCGCCTTCGGGGGATTTACCCCCGAAATCTCCTACTACCTTGATGCCAATGCCACGGGAACCGCTTTGATGCTGGAAGCCATTTCCCGGCACCGATTCCCTGTTCAGAAAATCGTGGCGGCTTCCTCACAGGCCATTTACGGCGAAGGGACTTATGAATGTCCGCAGCACGGCACGCAATATCCCCAGCCGCGCTCGCTCTCACAGTTTGAGGCAGGCCGCTGGGAAGTGGAATGTCCGCTTTGTGGCCAGGCGATGCTGCCCCTTCGGATTGCTGAGGACAAACCTTACGATGGGAAAACACCCTATGCCATTAGCAAATTTGCGACCGAACGACTGGTTCTGAACACCGGAAAGCAGATGGAAATCCCAACCGTCGCGCTGCGTTACAGCGTCACCTATGGGCCACGACAGAGTATTTACAACCCGTATACAGGGGTAGTCAGCATCTTTAGCACACGCATCCTGAACGGTCTGCCACCTGTGATTTACGAAGATGGGCAGCAAACCCGCGACTTTACCTACGTGGGCGATATTGTTTCAGCGAATATCTTCTGCATGGAACATGAGGAATGCAACTGGAAGCCGTTCAATGCTGGCCGAGGGGAACGGATCACGGTAAAGCGGCTGGTAGGTGCGCTGCTGAAAATGTACAACCGCGAAGATTTGGAACCAGAGTGCAGCGGCAGTCAGTACCGTCCTGGGGATGCCCGCCACATGGTACCTGACCCCTCTCGTCTGGAATCGCTGGGCTGGTCAGCAGTGACGGTTATTGAGGAAGGGTTGGGCCATTACGCCAACTGGATTGCGGAACAGGGCGGCGTGGAGGAGTATTTTTCGGAAGCACAAAAACGCCTGATTGAGCTGAATGTTGTCCGTTCCCGGAAAGCAGCACTCTGAGATGTTGATTTCGATTGTGGTTCCCGCTTACAACGAACAGGAGAACGTGCAGCCTTTTTACCACGCGATTTTGGAGGTGATGAACGACACAGCGTATCAGTGGGAAATCATCTATGTGAATGATGGCAGCCACGATGGGACGGTTTCTGTCCTTCAACGCCTGCATGAACAGGATGACCGCGTTAAGTACATCAGCCTCAGTCGCAATTTCGGTTCCTACAGCGCGATCAGTGCCGGACTGCGTTATGCGAAAGGTGATGGGGTGGTTGTGATTAGCTGCGACCTGCAAGACCCGCCTGAACTGATCGCGGAATTTCTTACAAGGTGGGAACGAGGGGCTGATATCGTGTGGGGGGTGCGTGCCAGCCGTGTTGACCCCGGCCTGAAATCGACCTATGCGAACACTTTTTACTGGCTGCTGCGGCGCTTTGTCTGGCCGGATTTTCCGCCCGGCGGCATGGATTATGGTCTGTTTGACCGCCGGATCATCGACCTCTACAATTCGCTTCCTATCCGCAACACGATTCCCTTCCTCGCCATTTATGATCTTGGATTTCGGCAGGAACAGATCCCCTATCATCGGCGGGAGCGGAAACGCGGTACCAGCAAATGGACGTTCTTCCGGCGCATCAAAGCAGCGATTGATGTCATCCTGGATTTTAGTTATTTCCCCATTCGGCTTGTTTCTTCATTTGGCATCGTGATTGCCCTATTGAGCATTCTGTACGCTTTTGTGGTCGCTATGAATCGTGTTTTATTCGGAGTTGGCGGGGCTGGCTGGCCTTCAACCATTGTGGTCATCACCTTCCTTGGTGGGATTCAGTTGATTGTTCTGGGAATGTTGGGGGAGTACATCTGGCGCGTCGTTGAACAGGTACGAGAGCGACCCAGATTCATTGTGATGGATCAGGTTGGATTTGAAACAGCAGCGGTTCCTCTCATCGCTCAGGAATCTTATCACCCCCATAGCCACGCGGAAAAGGACTTGCGCCATGCTTGAAGAAGCGCTGCCCTACCTGGTTTGCCCGATCACCGGTGCTGATCTGCGTCTTGAAATCGCTGTACGGGAAAACAACCGCATTCTTGAAGGAACGCTCATTAACGTGCAGGATGCCCGCCATCGGTATCCGATTCGCGGTGGCGTTCCTCGTTTTGTCAGTTTCGATGAGATGAGCGAGAAGCAGCGCGAAACGGTCGATACCTTTGCCTATAAGTGGTCACGCATCCCCCAATATGCATATGATGCAGCCAGCAAGGCATACCGTGAAGGCTGGTACTATGAACGGTTTAATTTTCCGGCGGGGGATTCCGATATTCGGACATTTTTGAGTGATGCCAGGTTCATTCTGGAAGCGGGCACGGGTACGGGGGTAGATACTGATCTGCTGATGCGAAATTCCACCGGCCTTATTTTTGGCGTTGATATTAGTCGTGCTATCGATTTTGCTTATGAGCGTTTCAGGAATAATGATCGTATTGTGCTGCTTCAGGCTGATATTGGGCAGCTCCCCTTCCGACCCGGTTTTTTTGATGTCATCTCTTGCGATCAGGTACTGCATCATACCCCCAACCCGCCTGAAAATTTCGGCAAATTGGTCAATCTGCTACGGGACAGCGGGAAATTCTTGCTGTATGTATATAAAGTCAAAGGGGCGCTGCGCGAATTCGCAGATGATTATCTGCGGGGTATTTATACGGTATCTTCGTTGGAAGCAGTGTTGGATTTCTCGGAACGGCTCACACGATTGGGACGCAATCTCTCGCAGCTTGGAGCCAGGGTAGAAGTAGAAGACGATTTCCCTGAGTTTGGGCTGTCCAGGGGCACCTATGATGTGCAGCGCCTCATCTACGATCACATTTTTAAATGTTACTGGAATGACAGCTTCGACTTTGAAACAAACGTGATGGTCAACTTTGACTGGTATCGCCCTACTCATGCCTATCGCTACACACCGGACGACATACGCGGGTGGTGTGAGCAGCACGCGATGCAAATCGACCATATACATATCTCGCCAAGCGGCATCAGCAGTATCATGAGAAAGAGCGGCTAGTGTGCGGAATCGCCGGGATTTACCGTTTTGACGGGCATCTGTTTGAACGGGGCACCATCAAACGTATGGGGGATGTGATCGCACATCGTGGCCCCGATGACCACCGTTACCTGTTCTGGACACCCACACAAGGACATACACTCTATCGTCACAGCATACAGGCACCAGAACAGGGGGCGGCGCTGGGCTTTGCACACCGCCGCCTTGCGATTATTGATGTACAGGGCGGCCACCAACCTATGCCAAATGCGGATGAGACCTGCTGGATCTGTTACAACGGAGAAATATACAACTATCTTGAGTTGCGAGAATCGCTCATCACCAAGGGTTATACTTTCCAGACCCAGTGCGATACGGAAACCATTTTGCATCTCTTTGAGGCAGAAGATACCGAGGCCCTGGATCGTTTAAACGGTATTTTTGCATTTGCCATCTGGGACAGTCGCAGACGAGAACTGGTGCTGGCACGTGATCGATTTGGGGTCAAGCCGCTGTATTATGCGGTGTATAACAACATGCTCATCTTTGCGAGCGAAATTAAGGCCATTCTTGAGGTACCAGGATTTCCGCGTCGCCCTGACCCACTCACCATCGCAGAGCATTTCACATTTCAGAACCATTTCGGTGATCGCACCTTTTTTAAGGACATAAAACTGCTGCCCCCCGGACACTGGCTTCGCTGCAATGCGTCAGGTGAAATTCAGAGTGGGGCTTATTGGAAGATGCGTTCTGTCGAGCCTGACAGACGGGATGAGACCGCAATTGCTGAAGAGCTGTCGTTTCATTTTGAGCGTGCCGTCACACGCCAGTTGATTTCAGAAGTCCCGGTAGGCACGTACCTGAGCGGCGGAATGGATACAGGAGGTATTTCGGCGGTAGCAGTGCGTCATTTACCTGCCATGCACACCTTTACCTGTGGTTTCGAGGTGCCGCGAAACGCAGATGACCTGGAACAGTATTTCGATGAAAGTCGTGAGTCCTTCTCGCTGGCGGATTTGCTGGGAACTCAGCACCACGAAGTCCGGCTGGACAGCACGCATAATTTTGCGGTTATGCAGCAGGTCGCGTGGGCGCTGGATGAACCTCGTCTCGGCATCAGCTATCAGAACTGGTATACCAACCGCCTCGTGCGGGAGCACGTTACCGTTGTTCTGGGCGGGAGCGGCGGCGATGAATTGTTCGCGGGCTATCCCTGGCGGCATGGGGCAGTTCAGGGGGACTCGGAGGAGTGGAATCTGGCCTACTACCAGCAGTGGATTCGCTTTTTTGATGATGAAACCAAAACCGCACTTTTTTCTGACTGGCTCAACCGTGAAACCGTGCATTTCAGCACCTATGACAGCTTTCTTGAGGTCATGAAAAATGTGCACACAGATGACCCCATCAACCGTGCACTTTGCTTCGATTTTCAGACCTTCCTGCACGGGCTGCTGGTGGTCGAAGATAAACTCAGTATGGCACACAGCGTTGAATCGCGGGTACCTTTTCTTGATAATGACTTCGTTGATTTTGTGCTGCGAATCCCTGGACATCTCAAATTGAAGGAAGGGCAGAGCAAACATATTTTCAAACAGGCCATGACCAGGCTGCTGCCCGAAGAAACATTGCATCGGCGTAAGCAGGGATTTACTCCGCCTGACGCCACGTGGTACCGCACCGTGCTCCGTGCGGAGGTGACCGACCTGATTCTCGGTAAGCAGGCTGTCAGCCGCAACTATTTTCGACCGGAAGCACTGCAACAAATCGTGGACGACCATATGCAGGGGCGGCGCAACTATCGTTTTTTGCTGTGGAGTCTGATGATTTTCGAGTGGTGGAACCGCCTGTTCCTAACCTGAGTTGAACTGGTGCTGCTAAAATCGACACAGGACGGATTTTGTTCACAATGAGAGTCAGCATTTTTTTCATCACCATCGGGGTGATGCTCTTAGGAATTTCAACCGTTCTGGCGCACGGTTATGTTGAACGCACCGACCCGGAAGACGGAGCGGAACTTTCCGATTCGCCAGAGACGATTCGTATCTGGTTTAATGAGCCGCTTATCCAGGATTCGGGACGAATTAGCGCGATTCACAGCAGTACGGGCAGCGTGATTGCCCTGGGCCCAACGATTCACGATACCGCCGACCCTACCCTGATTTATGCAGAAGTTCAGGAAGAATTACCCGAAGGTGCTTATATCGTGACGGCAAAAGCGACCGTCATCAGTGATGGGCACGAACCCAGCAACAGTTTTGTGTTCTGGGTTGGTCAGAAAAACCGCCCCACCTCAGACAATCCGGATGATCTCGAACCAGCGTATGGGATTCTGGTGTTGTTCGCTGGCCTGCTGGGTGCTGCGAGCGGGATCAGTTGGTGGATGATGCGGCAAAAACCACTGGAGATTCTTCATCCTCCACAGGATATAACCCACATTTCCCTCGAATGATGAAGCGCTGGATTCTTACAAGCCTTTTTTCTCTGTCTATCTTTTTGCTGTCCGAAACCTCACCCTCGGAAGGGCACGGATACATTGTGCGTTCAATTCCGGCTGACCGTACAGTTGTCACCCGTGCGCCAAACACAGTACAGGTCTGGTTTTCCGAAGGTCTGGAACCCAAATTCAGCAAAATTGAAGTGTTCAACCAGCGTGGGGAACAGGTCGATCCGGGTGATGGTGGCACCGACGAACAAAACAATGCGAAGCTGGTGGTTAGCCTGCCGTCCAGCCTGCCACAGGGAGCCTACCTGGTCAAACTGCGCCCGGTGTTTACCAGCGATGGTCATGCAGTTGACGATACTCTGGTTTTCTGGATAGGGGAACGTGTTGGGGACTTTAACGAGTCGGGCAGCGGAAACACGGCAGTCGCGCTGGAAGCGATCTGGCGAATTCTGTTAACCCTATCACTCTCTGTACTGTACAGCACGATTTTCATGTACGCGATGGTGCTGCGTCCGGCATGGGGCAGTGCACAGTGGGCACTGCCGCCGCGTATTATGCGCCGCCTGAGCCTTTTGTTGTGGTCGGCGCTGCTGATTTCGATTCTGGTTAATGGGTTGGCCTTAATCCAGATCACTATGAAGCTGTTCGATGCCAGTCTGAGCAATGTATTGCAAGATGATTCACTGAACATTGTGCTGCAAGGAACCAACTTCGGTGATGTATGGCAAATTCGTCTGGTGCTGCTGGTTGCTATGCTTGGCATTCAAGTGATTGCCGCCCAGCAGTCGCGCAATCGACCAGGCAGCACGCATATTCTGTGGTTGGTGAACGGTGTGCTGGCCCTGTTCGCCCTGGGCAGTATGAGCCTGATCAGCCATGCATCAGGCTCTCCGATTTTGCCCCTTGTTTCTGTATTTATGGATTTTATCCACCTCACCGCTGTAGGCTCCTGGATAGGCGGCCTTATCGTCATTGCGCTGATTTTGCGCCCCGCGTTTGCACCGTTAAATCCGGACCAGCGAGGTAGAGCACTGTTATCCCTGCTGCGCCGATTTTCTCCGCTGGCACTGATTTGGGTCAGCCTGATTATCGTCACGGGGATTTATGCTGTGTCGATTAACATGTACCGGGTCAACGACTTTGCTGACAGCACCTACGGCCTGACTCTGCTCGCCAAACTCATTTTGATGGTGCCGCTCCTGTTCCTGGGCATGGTGCATTTTGTGGTAGTTTCGCCGGAACGATCTGCCAGGCTGGCAAACTGGCTGCAAGCGCATCAGCGTTTTACGCAACTGCCACAAACGCTACGTGTCGAAGCCATATTTGCGATTGCAGTCATTATCGCTGCGGCGACATTACCAGCTACACCGCCCCCCCAGCCGCCCAATGCACGCGGCGAGGTCGAAGCCATGTCAAAATTGGCGACGGCTGGTGCTTATGATGTGACAGTAACCGTTAGCCCCGGTGTCATTGGTGCCAATTCCTATGACGTGCGGGTTGCTCAGAACGGGGAAGCGGCGAATGTCGATGCTGTCACCCTTCGTTTTTCGTATCCTGAACGTGGGCTTTACACCGCACCCCTTACCCTGGAATCCTCTGAACCTGGTTTATGGGTGGGCGCAGGTGGCGACATCACTCAGGCAGCGGAGTGGGATGTTCTGATTGATATTGATATGGATCAAACCAACACCCAGCGTGCCGCGCTGCGATGGGAATTTGCAGAAGAGGTCAAAGATGCCAGCACCCGTTCGCCGGGTATTGTGAACTGGTTTAGCGTACTTCTCGTAGCTGCTGTGATTAGTGCATGGACAGTCCCACCTGCCTATCGCTATGGGAAATCTCTGGATTGGACACCTCAGACTCTTGCAATCGGAGCCGGCAGCCTTGTTTTCACCCTGGCCGTGACCGTTGGCGGCGCGGTTTTGTTCAGCGATACCAGCCGCCGCCTTGAGGAACAGCGCAACCCCATTCCTGATGCTATTAATCCGATATTTGCTGACCAAAACTCACTGGTAGAGGGTCAAACCATTTACGAAAATAGATGTGTAATATGTCATGGTTCGGATGGGTATGGCAGGCGGCCTGCGGCACTAAATCTGAGCCGTCCCATTCTGCCCTTTAGCAGCACCCTGGCAGATCAGGGAGATGACGTGCTATTCCGCCTGCTGACAAGAGGGATTGTCGGGCGGCATCTCTACGGCACAGATTTGTCTGAGGACGAGCGCTGGCATCTGATTAACTTTATTCGCCATCTGGAATAAACTATTAAGACGCGAGTGAATCAGGAAATAAAATCAGCTTTTTATATTGACAAAATAGTAGCTGCGTAATATCTTCCTAATATCATTCTGCTTATTAATAGATTATGAGTCTTTTCAAGAGAGGGGTTAACGTGTTACCGGAATATCAGAACCGCGTTGAGGCGCTTGCGGCAACAGCAGCCCAGGCTGTTTACAACAAAACGCAGAACAGGCGTGTGATCATCCTTTACCCGCGTCATCGACAGCATACCGCGCTTATTTCTCTTCTGTATAAGCATTACGCCGACCGGATGTACTACTACGCGCTCAACGAAGAAGATAATTCGCTCAAAAACTTCCTATGGAATCTTTCGCATGACGCGATGTTTCCTATTGAGTTCGGTGAAAATACCCGAACTTCACTGCAAACCTCCAATGATTCGGCAAAATGGGCGGAGGCGCTTGGCATCGACCTGGCGCAGCTACGCAGTGAGAAATTCTTAGTGCTTCTCGACCATCTGGACTTGCTGCCCCGCAGCGATGAAAGCGTAAATCGATTCTTTCGGACCCTGCCCCATTGTATGCCCGATCATGCACAATTAATTATCAACGGGCGTGAACTCCGAAAACAACCCTGGAGTGACCTGATCAACGAAGGATTGGCGATCTCGCTGGGGGATGACGAAGCGCTGAACAGCGGTATTTTTTATGAACCAGAACTGCGCGGCCAGTTGGAAGTCTATGCGCTGGCAGGAGGTTCACGGGTACTGATTGATGGCCGCCCGATTACGGCCTGGGAAGGCAGCCTGCCCCGCGACCTGTTCTACTTCTTTGTGGACAAACCGATGCTCACGCGAACGGAGATTTTTGACACCTTCTGGCCTAAGCTGGGTATCAAAGAAGCTACCAACGTCTTTCACGTTACCAAACGCAAAATCAGCGAAAAACTTGGCTACGATTTGACCAGTTACGAAAATGGTTTTTACATTCCTAACCAGCGGGTTAACCGCATATACGATGCAGAAATTTTCGAAAAACATATCGAAGCTGCCATTGACGCGGCAACCGACGAGGAGGAAGAAGAAAACTGGGCCACCGCCATTCAAATCTATCGTGGACAGTTCCTCAAGGAAGTAGATCGGCCCTGGGCGCAGCAACGCCGATATGAACTTCGCAATTCTTACGCGCAGGCATTGATTAGTCTGGCCCGCATCTACAAAGAACGCAGCGAAAACGAACGGGCTCTGGGTTATTTTATTCGTGCCATTGGGGAAAAGCCGGATCGTGAAGATGTTCATCGTGACATCATGGCGATTTATGCTGATCAGGGGCGGATAGAGGCGGTACATCAGCAGTATAAGATGCTGGAAAATGTCCTGCGCGAGCGGCTCAATATTGGCCCCAGCCAGGAAACCCGCGATCTTTATGGGCGGCTGACCCGATAAGAGCTTTTCATAAAAACGATTTTCCGAGGGCTGTCTGTCAGCCCTCTTTTGTTTTATTGGACAGTCACATTAAGCAGCACATCACAGGCAAAGTGAGGTGTCCCGCTGGAAAGAATGGGAGTCCAGTGCAGCAAATAAACACCATCAATCATATTTTTGCCATAAGAAGTCTCGACGGAAATGACCAGATCATCTAACAGAGGGAAGTTATCGACCAGATCGGGATTAGAGGTCGGCACAAAATCGATCTCGCTAGGGGGAATTTCAGTCTCCTCGATCAGTTCTACCAGTGTATCATTCAGCACGGTCACACGGTTCAGGGAAATGTTTCTGGCCTCGCTGATGGTTTCTCCATTGGCAACCTGATAATCCGCCTTGATTTGCAGCACGCGCCCTACCATCACTATCGAATGCACCGTCATTACGATATCCGGCGCACAGCTTTTGAGCGTGATCCGTGAGGAGGAAATCGGTGGAACCGGTGTCGGCGGAATATCGGTGGGGACAATACCACTGGTGATATTGTTGACGGACGGTGTGGACACTTGACTGCCTGAGGAGGAATTATCCGATGGCAGTTGGACAATTCCGGTGACAATAAAGGTTTGGAAAAGCAGCACGGCCACGATAATCAACGCCAGAAGATTCAAAATATAACGGTATGGGCTGTTGAAGAGATCAATCAGAGTCACATAAGCCGGACGTAAAAACCCCAGGTGAGCTTTTTCCAACCATACGCCCGCTGGTTCTTTTGGAACAGGCGGTGTGTACTCGTACCGGCTGCGCTCACGCCGGAGCGGAGTTTCCCACCAGCGATCTTCCGCCGACCATGTGGAGGTATAGGAAGTCGTAGGATTGGAACGCGGCGTGGATTTAAATTGACGATGCGGCCATCGCAGTTCGTCATAGGTGCGCCGCAAGGCATTATCGCCCAGCACATCATAAGCCTCATTCAACAGTTGGAACTGCTCCGTCGCCCATTCCCGGCGGTCAGGGTTCATATCAGGATGCAGTTGTTTGGCCTTCTGGCGGTAGCTCTGCTGAACGTCGTCCTGGCTGGCGCTGGAGTCGATCCCCAGAATCTCGTAATAATCCTGCTGGGGGTTGTAATTTAGCTTTCGACGGGCCACAGGCGATTAGCGTCTCCCAAAGCGTCTTTCGGCCTCCGCCAGGTCTTCCGTGTTCACCTCCAGAATGACCATGCCGCAGTTGCGGCAGGTGTCCGCGTAAACAACTGTCAGCGCTTTGAAGGGGCGGAACAGGCGGCGGAGTTTCCGCAGCCGCAGCCCTTTGGGGGCAAGGTACACATTTCCGAAATTGTCGCTGTAGTCCACAAGGTAAGTTGAGGCCAAATCCGTTGATCCGCAGCGTGGGCAGGCCCACTGGGTACGTGGTGAGATGGGGCCATGCCCTTCTGGAACAGAAACCGGCGCAACCAGGGGGGGCTTATTTGTCGGAATATTCGACATGCAAATTGTCCTCTCTTGTGCAGTACAAAAATTATAGCACTGGTTGTGCGAAACCTCAGAGCATTGTCTCACGTATTAAGGAATAGAAATCACATGAAACGGGGTAATCAATCATGGAAATCTCTCTGAATGACAATAATAAACGCACCCTGGGCGCTGTCGCGCTCATTGGGATAGGACTGCTGCTGCTGTTGGGTCTGAGCAAACTCTGGCCGCTGTTTTTACTGCTGCCTGGTCTGGGTCTGATGGCATTGGCCTATTCGGAGAACAAATCGCTGGCTCCGCTGGCTGTTCCTGGGATGCTGGTCAGCGGTACTGGCGGGATGATGCTGTTCCAGGCAGTAACAGGTTACTGGGAAAGCTGGGCGTTCTCATGGACACTGTACGGCGTGTTCTTCGGTCTTGGCTTGATGATTATGGGCGAACGCATGGAAGTCCACGACCTGCGTGTGATTGGGCGCTGGTTCACAATCATCAGCGCCATTGCTTTTGCCGGATTGGGAACTCTATTCATGCTGGCAACCAGTGCTGTAATCCGCCTGCTGTTCATTGTTGCCTGCTTTGTTGTCGGTTTCAAACTGCTCTGCAAGGAAAAACAGCATCGGCTGCACACAAATGGCAATGGCGTAAAAATGAAACATTCGGATGTGGTGGTTGAAGAAAACATCGAACGGATGAAAGTACGGTTGGGCAAAGATGAAGTTATCTAGCGGCCAGCATCGATGGCAAACACCGGGTGAAATGCCCGGTGTTTTTGTTTTAAAAGCCCGTCAGATGACTCAAATCGGCGCGGCCTTTGGTCAGGGCAGTCAGAGATTGCAGCAGGGCAAGTCGGTTCTGTCGCACCTTGATATCCTCTGCCATCACCATAACCTTGTCAAAAAATGCATTGACGGTCGGGGCGAGCGGGGCAAAGGCTTCCAGAAAATCTCCGATGTTGTACTCCAAATCCAGCGTAGTAATCAAGTAGTGATAGGCCTTGTACAGGGCAATTTCGGCGGGTTCGGTCAAATCATCCGGGCGAAGTTCGTAAACCTCATCCAGGCTGCGTATGATCCGCACACACCGCGCAAAGTTATCCAGAATAAAAGACCAGTTATCGTGTTGTGTCCACCTGGTAAGCTGCCGAATACCCTGCATTGCCCGCGCCGGGTTGTGCATCTGTTCCGCCAGGACAGCTTCGACCACATCAAAGGCTTCCCCTTGTTCAAGCAGCATTGCCTTAAAGCGCCCGCCGATGAACTCAAGCACTTCCTGCTCGTGTTCATAGCTGACCTCGACCGGTTGAGCCCGCCCGACGAGCGAGATGGCCCCGCGCAGATTCAGGGTAAGGTCACGGTCAATCAAGATTTGCAGGAGCCCCAATGCAGCACGGCGCAGCGCAAAAGGATCCGCGCTGCCTGTGGGCGCCAGCCCTACTGCAAACAGTCCAACCAGGCTGTCCAGACGGTCTAAAAGGGCCAGCAGCACACCCGCTGCACTGGAAGGAAGGGAATCTCCAGCAAAACGAGGCAGCCAGTGTTCGTAAATAGCGTTCGCCACAACCGGGTCTTCGCCGTGCAGTTCCGCGTAGATTCGTCCCATTGTGCCTTGAAGAGCGGTCATTTCCACCACCATTTGCGTGGCAAGGTCAGCTTTGGCAAGCCGAGCAGCACGCTGGGCAATTTCAATCAAATCGTCTGCCGCGTCAAGCATCAGGCCAAAATCCCGCACCATGCCAGCCACTCGGTTATTTTTGTCCAGCATAGAACCGAGTTTTTCCTGAAACGTTAATGTGCTAAGGCGGTCAAGATAGGCTTCAAGTGCTTGTTTGATGTCGGCGTTGTAGAAAAATTCTGCATCCGTGAAGCGTGCGACAAGAACATGCTCGTTCCCTTCGGTCACCACCTCCAGATGTTCGGCGTCCCCGTTACGCACGGCGATAAAGTAAGGAAGCAGGGCGCCATGTTCATCTTCGACCGCAAAATAACGCTGGTGTTTTTTCATAACCGTGACCAGCACTTCTCGCGGGAGTTTCAAAAAACGTTCATCAAATCTGCCGCGCAGCGCTGTTGGCTGCTCCACCAGATGCGTCACTTCATCCAGCAAGCCGGGATCATCCGGGACACGTCCCTTAACTTCTTCCGCCAGTTTTTGCACCTGCTGGCGAATGACCTCGCGCCGCCTGCTGGGGTCTAAAATAATCCCCTGGGATTCCAATGCAGTGAAATAGCTGTTCACCCCTTTTAAGGCTATTTCCGGCGACCCCAGAGGGCGGACACCACGTGTTGTACTGCCACTTTTCACCCGTGCGTATTCAAACGGAATAAGCTGCTCTCCAAACAATGCCACATACCAACGAATGGGACGCGAGAAGGCAATCCCACTTGCGTTCCAGCGCATGGATTTATCAAATTTGATGCTGGCAATGAATTTGGGCAGTTCTTCAGCAAGCACCTGGGGCGTGGGGCGGCCCTTGTGCTCCACTACTGCCACCACATATTCACCACCGTCGAACTGCTTGCGCCGCAGCTCATCCACCGTTAAGCCCTGCTTACGGGCAAAGCCTTCCGCCGCTTTTGTCCAGTTGCCGTCTTTGTCTACCGCAGCGCTGACAGGCGGCCCCTTGACCTCCTCGGTCTGGTCAGACTGGGCTTTGGCAAGCTGGCGAACCCACACGACCAGACGGCGCGGTGTCGCATAGATCTCAAATCCCTGATATTGCAGGCGCAGTGCCTCGAAAAATTCCGGCACAAGCGTGCTTAACTGGTCGAGCGCGGTCTCAATATCCCCAGCGGGCAGTTCTTCCACCCCGATTTCAAACAGAAAATCAGCATCGGTCGTGGGAGCAGGAATTGGGACGGCTTCCAGAGGAGCATAGGGAGGCGTCCATCCGGTATTGAGATGCGTGAACGGATACGCCATTTCTTCACGCTGGTGGGCGTAGGCTTTGGCGATGCTGAGCGTCATATTCCGCATTCGCCGGAAATACTGCGCCCGTTCCGTCACCCCAATCGCACCGCGTGTATCCAGCACGTTAAACAGATGGGAACACTTCAGCACGTAATCATAGGCTGGAATGACCAGACCACGTTCAAGCGCCCGATGATGTTCCTGCTCATATACTGTAAATGTATTTCGCAGTCCCTCTACATCTGCGACTTCAAAATAGTAGGTGCAGTGTTCGATTTCACTGCGAAGAAACACATCCCCGTAACTCAAACCGGTGGTAAATTCAATGTCCCAGACGGATTTCACACCCTGCAACGCCAGCACAATCCGTTCCAATCCGTAGGTAATTTCCACGCTGACGGGTTCAAGGTTGATCCCGCCCGCCTGCTGGAAGTAGGTAAACTGGGTGATTTCCTGCCCATCCATCCAGACTTCCCAGCCCAGCCCCCACGCGCCCAACGCTGGACTTTCCCAATTGTCTTCGACAAAACGAATATCGTGTTCGCGGGTGTTTATGCCGACTGCTTCCAGACTCTTGAGATAAATTTCCTGCGGGTTGCCAGGATCGGGCTTCAAAATGACCTGGTATTGAAAGTAATACTGCATCCGGTTTGGATTTTCCCCGTAGCGTCCATCATCCGGGCGCACACTCGGTTCAACATACGCCACGCGCCAGGGTTCCGGCCCCAGCACGCGCAGCAGTGTGGCCGGATTCCCTGTGCCCGCGCCAAGCTGTACATTGTATGGTTGCCACAGGACGCAGCCATATTCTAGCGTCCAAAAGTTTTGAAGTTTGGTAACAACTTCCTGAAACGTAAATGACATATCGATACCTGTTGAGTAAAACTTTATGAATCTAGCGTGAGTAGGCAGCAATTACAACGGGGACTGGTTCAATTGATGGATACAACGTGCCTGCAACATAGAGACCACTCGATTTCCCCCCATCCAGGCCAAATGCAGCATTAATTTCAAACGATTCGGTTTGCGCCAGCCAATCGAGCGCACTTCGCAGCGTTATCAGGCCATCCGTTGTAATCATAAACAGAATATGCCCATCTTTTTCCTGTGCAACAATGGTACGGCGTGATGGATCATCGAATCCTTCCCCTGTGCGAGCGGGTTTGCCACCGGGCTGCACGAACATTGGGAAGCCCTGAGCAGCATGTTGGTAAATTTCACCCTGGTAGGGCTCTTCGACCAGCGAACGGACGCGCACTTCGCCCTCAGAGATTTGCAGCATCCCGCCGTAGCCAGCCAGTGAATTGCCGTAATACTGACCATCTGTGACCACCAACCCTACCGCGTATCCTTCTGCCGTAAAGAAAGACCCGTTGACCACCATAAGCGGATCATCCAGAGTGTCTTTCCATTCCGGCAAACTGCGTAACACGGTTGGCTCATAATGAACGCGAAGTTCGATGAGTGAAGGATCAATACGCACAACGACCATATCAAATGCCCCGACTGCCGCGTAAGGGGGTTCAACCCGAACCTTGCGTGTGAACAATCCTGGAGCTGCTTCCAACCATTCTCCTGGGGTGGCTGCGGTTGCATATGGCGTATGGGTTGCAGCCAGTTCTGTTTCAGCCTGCGGGGTCAAATTGCATCCCAACACCACCAGAATGTGCAGCAGAAAAACAGCCCCTCCTGTCAGGGTGATAACAAGAGGTTTCATACCAACAATCAACTTCCGCAGCACTTATTCGTCGTCCCTCTGGCGAGATTTCAGCAGACGGGAAGCAATATTACCTTCGGCTTTCACCTCCGGAACTTTGGTTGATGGGCTTGAACGCGGCACGGCGCGTGGCCGTGATTGACTTTGCGCGGGTGTTTGAGCAGGCATCACGGGTTTTTCATCAGACTGAGGCACCGAGGCACGCTCTTTGGCCGCCTTTAAGCTGGACATTCGCTCCGAAGTCTGCAAACTGGGTCGCCGGGAAGCAACCCCAAACACGACCTGTCGCACCCGTTCAAGTTCACGTCGGTTCACCACGATGCGACGCACAGCAATATCGAGCAGCAGCAGAAAGGCCGCCAGAGTCAGCAGATAAGACCACACGGAGGAATAAACTTTCTGGTAGGTCAAATCATGCACAAACACCCCCGCCGGATTTCCCGCCAGCGATCCGCCGCCTGTAATCCCGGCGATGCGTCCCAGGAAACGGTTGTCAGTATCAGCAAGGCGGTATTCCGCCGAATAACTCAACACCCACCCTGCTGTCTGAGCGACAGAAAAATTCTGCACACCATCTGTCCCCGAACCAACCACCCGCATAAAATACGCGCCCTCTTGCTCTGGCGTGAAAGCCAGTTCGTATTTCCCAGGCGCAACCTGGGGCACAGTTAGTTCCTGCGATTCCAGTGTTGGCGTTACGACCGAGGTTTTGAGATTCAAGCCGTTAAGAAGGTCACCATCGTCATCACGGGCATCTACGACCAAATATGCCTGCTCCCCACGATGCTCAATGCGGACTTCAAGATTGTTGGTCGCCCCCTCAGTGATCGTCCACCGGACGGTCTGCCCCCAGAATCGGCTGTACTGTTCCCACGTGACCCAGTTCACACCCCATCTCGCACTGGCATCGGAGGTAAACGCAACAGAGCGTCCCAAGCCATACTGCCACTGCGCCAGAATTGGGTCTTCTTCCGGCCCACGCAGCACCACCGTTGCTGTATCCTTATCTGTTGTGGCTACATACCCTTCCAGACTTGGCAGGCCGGTAATTCCGTCCATAATCGGGCTGCGCGAGGTTAAATCCGGGACAAAAGTTTCCTCAAAAATGTAGGATCGTGTTGCCAGAATCGTTTCCTGGGTAAAAATGGAGGGGATAGAGGTTACATCAATCGCCTCGTGGAAATTCCCCCGTCCGGCCTGCGATAAGCTTTGCAGCCAGGGGGCATATCCCTGACCAACAGCCACCACAGACAGGGTAATATTGTGTTTGGTGTAGAGCGAATTGGCAAGTTCCATGGTGCCCGCAGGATTCGCGCCACCATCAGTCAGCAGAATGATATGCTTCAATACGGATGGGTCAGAGGGGAGAATATCGTTTGCTGCTCCCAACGCGCCGAAAATATCTGTTCCGCCGCCCGGACGCAGGGAGGCGACGGTGGTTTCCATCGCAGCGCGGTTAGATGCATCACCCACTTCCTGAATCTCAAGCACAAAATACGCCTGGGTATCAAATGATACGACGCCAGTACGGTCATAGTCGTTCAAAAGATTGAAAGACCGGATTATCGCTTCTTTGGCGAGTTCCAGATTGGTAACACCCTGAGGGTTAGACGCAATTTCCATACTGCCGGAGCGGTCAATTACAAACAGCATAGTCAGGGTAGGAATGCGCTCCTGGTTCCGAATTCGCATTTCGACAGGCAGGGTTTCCTCCAAAGGTGTCTGGAAGTAACCGCCTACGCCATAAGAATTGGGCCCACCGACAGCAACCAGCCCACCGCCCAGGTCACGCACATACACTTGCAGCAGTTCCATTTGTGATGGTGTGAGCATCGTCGCTGGGGTATTGACCAGCACAATGCTGTTGTAGGCGCTGAGCAAGGGCAAACCGGAAGGTAGATCCCGTGGTTTGACCACATTGACCACCAGGCCGTTTTCTTCCAGCGCTGGCTGCAAAAACTCAATCTCACGCTCGTCTTGTGCCACCAGCAGCACACTCGGACGCCCCCGAACTTCCGTGAAGGCAGACAGCTCGTTATTCTGGTAAAAGTTATCAACCCCCTGCGGCTCAATCTGCACACGAAAATCCACAAAACCTGTACCAGGCCAACTTAATGGCCCAATCACAAAGCTGTTTGCGCCCGCTCGCAGCGAGATGTCCTCCTGATGGATGATTTCGCCGCCTGCCAGCACACGCAGTTCTGCGTTGGTGTCGTACTCACTTTCCACGGTGACTGTCAGATCAAAAATTTCTTCCTCATTGACATGCGGCGGCACGACAACGTTACTGACAAGGATTTCTTCCTGCTTGTTGACCCGCGTCAGCGGCACGTAGTCAATCTGGACACTGGTAGCCTCTGCAAGGCGGGCGGCGCTTTCGGCATCACCAACGGTTTCGATTCCATCACTTAAGATCACCATACGTTTGGCTGTATCTGGCGGAAACAGCGCCAGTCCCAATCGAATAGCTTCCGCTAAATCTGTATTAAGTGTAATTGGACTCGCCCCAAGCTGGCTCAAATCCAGGGCAGCAGTCATGGGCTGCTCTACGACCGCATTCGCACCAAATAGAATCACCGCCGCCTTATCCCGGTTTGCGTCCATTTCTTCTATTGAAGCGCGGACGTAATCCAGCGCTGCTTGTTGGGTGGTACGGTCAATGCTGTCTGAAACATCAACCAGAAAAACCACCGCCAGATAATCCGCGTCTTTGGGAAGTTCCAGCCCTGCCAGCCCCAAAATAATCAGTGTCACCAGCAGCAGGCGAATCAGCAGGCTGACAAGATCCCGCCGCCGTCGATAGACACTGCGAGGCCAGCCGACAAAGATAAAAATTGGCAGGAGCAGCAGCAGCAGTAAATACTCATTGTTAGAAAAATTGATCGACAGGTCATTCATGGGTCGCTAACTCCGCCGCCAGCCTAAGAATCTACGTCGTGGTAACCGTGAACCGATAAACGCAGGTACACCTGCACTGGGTTTCCGCAGTGCTGCACGATGGTAAAGGAGCCACTCTACCAGCAATATAATCAACCCCAGAACTGCCAGTTCACGCCACCATTCCCGCTGCCCAATGTCTTCTCGCACCGCATCCGAAAAAGCGACCGTGCCGATCAGCACCGATTCTCGCGGGGTGATATTGCTTTCCAGAGGGGAAAACAAATTGACGGCAAAGGCTTCGGTCGCCAGTGTGCGATCCCCATCACGGATTTCAACTGTGTAGATACCCGCCCGGTTTGTGTCTGCAAAAGCGACCTGGGCCGTTTCTCCCATTTCCAGGGTAACCCGCTCACCATTCGGCAACGTCACCCGCACCGAATCACCGGCATAGGGACGGATGGGCAGGGCTGTGCCGGGGGCAATGCTGTCACCCACGTCCAGCGCACGGGGCGGGGTATACCAGCGAGTCAGATTCGATACCAGCACTGGCCACGCAATTTGCAGCGGCAGGTCAGATTCTTGCAGCGCAAAAGTCAGAATCGCCACCTGGCGGTTGTTCACCTCACCCGCGAGCAGGAGCGGCCCCGCTTCAGCTTCAATCATGGTTTCCGCCCAGTCCTCAAAGCCGCGCACACTCTGAAAAGACCGGATATTCACATTCTTAAAATCCAGAAATTCGGTGCGCGGGTCATCCGGTTTTATGAAGCTTACACGTGCACGATTAATATTTTCTATAGTTCCGGTAACGGTGAATAACTCCGTGCTGCCCGGCGGATTGATGATGAACAAATCCCCATCTGGCAGGCGTGCGGGCAGCCAACTATCAAACACATATAAATCAAATTCGCCGCGTGGGAGACCATTGGCCGGATCCCCCTGTGTCAACTGTACCCCCGGCAAACTGCTGAAAATCTCCGAAAGGAAAATATTACGCGGCGTCATCAACAACACACGCCCTGCGCCGCCTGCACTGTATACAGCATAGGCGGTGTTATCCGAATCGAGATAATCCGGCACATTCGAACCCGAAGGTACACTCAAGGTGGCTTCCAGTTCACGGAAGTTATCCGGCAAATCTTCAGTCAATACGTCAATGTGCTGTCCGGCGGGAACGGCATAACGCTGAGCACTGAACAGCTCTCCATCCAGAGACAGGCTGAAGATGGTTTCGGCATCCTGGGTGCCATAATTGGTGATCTGTGCAAATAATTGTGGTTCACCGCCCCCCACAGCACGAGTCGCCAGCGCTGTAATCGCCAGATTCTCGCTCTCCTCACCGACCAGTACGACCCGAATATCACCAGGTATTTCCGGTAAATTTCCGGGGAGACCGCCATCAGTTACAATCACCACATTGAGCTGTTCAACGCCTTTAGCACCTGCCGCAGCCAGCGTTAATGCCGCAAACCAATCACCTGTGCTGTCACTGATTTCCGCGCCTCGAATGGCATTTCTGATCGCGCTTTTATCCTGTGAGGATGAAATCAGCACGTCCGGCACATCCGCCACACGAATCACCGTCATGGTATCCTCATCACCCAGCGTATCGACCAGTGCCTCTGCAATCTGCTGGGACTGTTCAAAACGAGATGGGCTGACATCGGTCGCTGCCATACTTGCTGACGCATCCAGCAGCAGCACAATGCGGCCTGACGAAATCGTTTTGACTTCCTGGAAAGGCCGCGCCAGTGCCAGCACCAGCGCCGCCAGAATCAGCAGTTGCAGCAGCAGCAGCCAGCTAAATCGCAAGCGCTGCCAGGGAGCATTGGCTTCCCGGTCTCGGACAAGCTGCTGCCACAAAAAATTGCTGGAAATATTCATTTCGGTGCGCCGCAGACGGAGCATATACATCAAGATAATGGGAACACTCAACAGTCCCATTGCCAGCGCCGCAGGTGTGATGAAACTCATAACTTACCTGACCGGAATCTCAATAAAATCCGTACCATCTAACACTAACACACGTTCCGCCGTGAGGGGGTCGTACATCCCCACGATCAGCCTACTATATTCTAAACCATTTACTTGAAGGTTGTGTGAATCTACGATGTATTCTCCTTCAAGCCAACTGCTGGTTGGACGCTGATCCTGAACCGGCATTGTGTTACTTTGAGTGAGCAGCCGCCCATTTTCATCCAGCAACTGTACAAACACCCGATAATCAACGTCCGGTGTGCTAAGTGCCCGCCAGATTAACGCTACTGTCATTTGTCCCTCTGTCACCGTTACTGTAGCGCCACTCAAAATCGCTACGTCCCCCAACTGCGCTCCAATGGGCACAGCAAATTCAGGTGGCGAAAAGCGGCGTTCAACTTGAACAATGGGATAAGTTTTTAAGACGCTTCCATTCAACGCCAAAACCGCCTCCTCTGCTGCCTCTGCCGGAAGCGTAAACTCAACCCAGTTGAGACCCTGATTCAGATTTTCGCGCAGTTCCCAGGATTCGCCCCGTAAAATCAGCACATCCGATTCGGGCGACATCACTTCGATTCGCAAACGCTGGCCTGGATAAATACCCCCTTCACGGGCGTTATCCTGTACTATCCGGGCATTTGTCGTCACAACAGGCTGCCCTTGCAAAGTCAACCCTGGCAGTCTCAAATCTTTACCCAGGGATGCCCCCTCAAGATTGACAGCATCAAAACCACTGAGATTTTGCGGTGTGTATAGACGCAAAACCACATCATAATCCATCTCTGGTGTGCCTTCTGGCAGTTGCATAAAGGTAAAAGCCGCGCCGCTGTCGCCAATCTGCCAATCTTCAACTCGTGCCTGGTCATTGCGTAAAATCAGACTGTTCCCTACGGCGATCTCCCAGGCAAACGGATTAAGAATCCTCGCTGCTGCCTGATACACGTCCGATTCAGGGGCAAGTTCGAGTGTCCAATCAGATTGCAGACAGATTCCTTGTTCAGATGCTGTATAGTGAAGTCCGGTCAGGCGTAAGGCGCTGTTGAAATTAGCTTCTGGTTGAAGCGGCTGCATTTCAATCGGCTGGCTGAGGATAAAACCTGTGGTGGAAAGGCCATAGACTTCGTAAGTCTCTAAAATGGTCTCACTCGTCGCAGCAAGCAGGCAGGGAAACATCCCCCGTTCATCGGCGGGGAGTTGAAACCAGGTCAAAAACTCGACTCGCCGCGTGCGGTTGAGGGCAGTGTTGATTTTTTCAATCGCTGTTTCTGGCGTGCTGTGCAGAGGAATATTCAGCAGATGCGCCTTAATTTGATCTTTGAAATAAACTTCAAATGTGTATTCATGATCGTAAGGTATCACGATCAGCGTGTCGGCGGGTAGAGCAGCATAATAGGCCGCCATCGCCGCAAAATCATCATGCTGGTAGCGACGATTTTCAGCAATAAGGGATAAACTCTGCCAGGTAATCAGGGCTGCCAACCCGACGAGTGCCGCCCCTGCCCATGTTTTATAAGGGAGTTGATGTACCGACGCGGCCAGCATCAGCAAAACAGCGGGAACCCCCAGCACATAATAACGTGGATGAAAATCAATCGAAGCGCGGATAATCAGCAGCGTGCTAAAAACAGGCAGCAAAACCACCTGGGATACAAGCAACAGGGTTTTTAACGAGCGTTCTCTCCACAGCAGGAGGACGCCCGCCAGCACCGTGATTATCGCCAGAATCTGGTATTTCAAAAGAAAACTGTCGGGTAAATCCGACGCAGCGACCGGGAAAAAATACGCCTGCCAGATGTTTTTTAGCAGTTCGGCATTGAATCTGGGAACAGTATTTAACGGCGTTCCGGAGGGTGATTGAGTCAGAAGCCAGGGAAGGTAAAGGAGAAACAATATCCCCTGACTGCTGACCCAGAGGATGAGGGAAAACGACTTCTCAGAAGAGCGGACTGCCCGCCATCCCAACACGCTGAGAACCACTCCATTGACCCAGACCACCAGTGGCACACTCAAGTTATGGGTGTACAGGCCAGCAAGTTCGATGCCCCAGAGGAAAAACCAGGTACGAAACGGAAATTGAGAGCGATTTCTTAAAAAGGCATCGGTACTAGCCAGCAGCGCCAGTGCAATGAGGGGCACCACGACATAGGCCCGCACTTCCTGGGCATACTCCCATAAAAGGGGTGAGAGCGCCAGAAGAGTACCAGAAACAAAAGCGGCGGTCAGGCCATACCAGTGGCAGCCAATCCGAAAACCGAGCGCGATGGTCAGCAGGTGAATCAAGAGCGAACCATAACGCAGCGCGAAAGGAGTATCTCCTGCCCCCAACCGTTGCAGCAGATGAAGTACAAGATAGTACAACGGCGGTGTGTTGTCATCCGGGGTTCCCCAGGGCGATTGAATGGCACGGATTGACCATGCTTCATCATGCCAGATGGACTCGTCGTCCAAACGCCAGATTCCCAGCGTGAACGCACCAAGCAGGACAACCACACCAATAAATCCGTGAAAAACCTTCACTAATGCAGCACACCCAGACGACGCAGTTCAAACAGGATCAATTGCTCCCAGGGCGTGCTGGTGTCCAGTTGCACATAATGAATGCCGCGTTTCATGCAAAACATCCCAATATCTTCTGTCCATGAGAGGAAACGTTTTTTGTATAAATCCAGCATTTCGTCGTCCAGCGAGACATCCTGCGTTTTGCCTGTTTCCACGTCCACCAGTTTCAAATCGCCGGAAATTTTCGGGTCAATTTCATCTTTGGAGAGGACATGAATCAAGGTGACTTCAAAACCGCGCCCTTGCAGCGCACTGATTCCTTCGCGGTAGCCTGTTTCGCACATCAAATCGCTCAGAATAAAGCACATGCCCGCCCGCCTGGTTCGCAGGGCAAATTCACGTAGTTTTTCATTCAGGTCAATGTGACCACGCGGTTGGAATTTTTCCATGTCTTTCAGCATTGGCAGCAGATAGGCCCGTCCCCGGTGCGGCCCCCAACTCAGGTTATCACCCTGCCGCAGACCTGTGATACTCACCACATCTCCTGATACCAGAGAAATATAGGCCAACCCGACCAGCACCCGCAGCGCCCACACATATTTCATCTGGTCAAACACGCCCTGCTCAGGCCATTTCATGCTGGCCGAGGCGTCAAGGATGAAGTGGGCAGATAAATCTTCTTCTTCTTCCAGCAGCTTGATAAAAGGCCGTTCCAGGCGAGCATAAATATTCCAATCGACTCGGCGCAGGTCATCGCCCTTGGTGTAATCGCGGTAATCGGCAAACTCAATGCTGGTACCGCGTTTTTTGGAACGGCGCTCGCCCTTCAGCGTGCCTGCGCGTACCTGGGTAGCAACCAGGGCCAACTGCTCCAATTTGCGTAAGGTGGTCGGGTCAAACAGTACGTTGCTCATTCGGTAATGTCCTGTCTGTAAAAGCTATAAGCGGCCAATCCCACCAGCAGCAGCATCCACAACACCAGGATCAGCAGTGACACGGGCATGGAGTTGCCTGCCAGAGGTGGGTCGAGTTTCAGGTTGCCAAAAATCTCATTATTCTGGATGTCAATGTTGCTCAATACAGGCGACGATTCTTGCGAAAGCGCCCAGTTCAATAAATTATCTACATTATATGTAATCGTAAAACGAAACAGACTGGGGAAAAAGCGCAGCCCGGACGCCGCGTAAAAAATCAGCAGAGCAGCACCAATGACACCGTCAATCACCGCTGCTCCCAGGCCAACCACCACCCCTGCGATAATCGAGCGTGTAACCAGGGCAATTAAAGCGGCGATTCCGGCAATGATGAGTGTCGAAAGGAAGGCGGTAATAAGCTGCAAAACCAAGCGCCGCCAGTAGTTTGATGGGATTTCATCAAGCGCCGGAGGATATGCCCCGCCAACAGAAAGCTGTACGACTCCCCGTGCCAGCACCCACACCAGCGAGGTCAGGACAAACACCAGCATAATAAACACAGCCAGCGTGATGAACTTCATCACAATCAGCGTTAAACGACCCTGGCGTGGCAGGAGGTTTTTCCACGTCCCCCAGCGATATTCGCCCGCGAACAAAACCGTCGCAAAACAGATGATAATCAGCCGTCCAATGATCGAGTTGGGAATGGTCCAGAACAACAATGAAGAATCCGTCCATCGTGCGGGATTATCGATCATGCGCTGGTGAATATCGTCGCTGAGGATACCCAGCAGAAGCAGCCCCAGTGCCACCGACAGCGCACCCAGCGGCCAGATCCAGATGAGACAGCCAACGAGCCAGCGATTGCCGGTGACTTTTTTCCACTCGGCACGAAAAAGCGACCCTATCATTCAGGCAGTCACCGAGAGGAAGAAATCTTCCAGACTGGTTTGACGATGTTCCATACCGTATACATCCACGTCCGCCGCCACCAGCGCCCGGATGATTGCTGGAATGTCTTCATAGGGGGCAGAAATGACCAGCCTATCGGGGCCACTTCCTGCCTGAACAGCCCATTTTCCTATCAGGGCTGCCCGTGCTTGCTCCAGCGGTTTGACCTCAAGGGTCAACTGCGGGTTAGACGCATTTTTTAGCAGGGTGGCGACCTCGCCCTCGGCAAGTAACTGTCCCTGATGGATAATGCCTACATGGTCACACACCTGCTGAACTTCGCTTAACTGATGGCTGGAAAGGAAAACCGTTTTGCCCTGGTCGCGGGCTAGCTGACGGATGAAATCACGCATTTCACGGATACCCGCCGGGTCAAGGCCGCTGGTCGGTTCATCCAGAATGAGCACTGGAGGATCATGCAGCAGGGCTGTCGCAATGCCCAGGCGTTGTTTCATCCCCGTCGAATACTTCCCGGTTTTGTCTTTTTCGCGTCCTTTTAACCCCACTGCTTCAATCAGTTCATGTGCCCGATGGGTATCAAACGCCCCAAAGGTGCGCCCGAAAACCATCAAGTTATCCCATCCACTGAGATAAGGGTAAAAGCTCGCCCCTTCAATAAATGCACCCACCTGCCGTACTGCCGCCGGATTACGCCGCACCTGCTGGCCGAAAATATATACCTCACCCTGAGTCGGCTGAATCAAATCCAGGAGCAGGCGAATGGTCGTCGTTTTACCTGCCCCGTTGGGGCCCAGAAAACCAAAAACCTGCTGGGGTTCGATGCTCAGATTCAAACCGCGTACTGCATGACGGGCGCGGCGACCTCGGCCATAGGTTTTGCTCAACTGGCGGCATTCAATGGCGTACATTTACTGGCGTGGCAGTGTCTTGAGCGCATCCATAATCACATCGTCTGAACGGATACCTTCGGCCTGCCCCTCGAAGTTAAGCAGCAGGCGGTGACGGAGCGCCGCTGGAGCAACTGCCATGACATCATCATAAGCGACATTAAAGCGACCTTCCAGCAGCGCCCAAACCTTTGCGCCGAGGGTGATCGCCTGTGCACCGCGAGGGCTTGACCCGTAGCGAACATAGCGGTTGACCAACGGCGAGGCTTCCTCACTGCCAGGATGCGTTGCTACTACCAGACGGGCAATATACTCGCTGACATGGGTTGGCACCGGCACCTGCCGGGCCAGTTCACCCATCGCCATGATGGTATTTCCATCGGTAATCGAGGCAACGCGGGCCTCATTAACACCAGTCGTGCGTTCCATAATGGCAACCAGTTCACGGGTAGAGGGGAAACGCACGTCAACCTTAAACAAAAAGCGATCTAGCTGCGCTTCAGGCAGGGGATATGTCCCTTCCATTTCCAGTGGGTTTTGGGTCGCCAGGACAAAAAAAGGTTTATCCAATTGATACGTTTCGTTGGCAACCGTGACTGCCTGTTCCTGCATCGCCTCCAGCAGGGCAGACTGGGTTTTGGGGGTAGCGCGATTCACTTCGTCCGCCAACACCAGATTGGCAAACACCGGGCCGGGTTGGAAGTGGAAAAAACGCTGTCCGGTATCCGCTTCTTCCATGATATTCGTACCCACAATGTCGGCGGGCATCATGTCCGGAGTAAATTGAATGCGAGAAAATTTCAGATCCAGCACGTCGCTGAGCGTGCGAATGAGCATGGTTTTGCCTAAGCCCGGTACGCCTTCCAGCAGCGCATGACGCCCCAGAATAACGCAAATGAGGACGTAGCGTACTACTTCATCCTGCCCAACAATGACTTTTGCCACTTCATCCTGAATGGCCTGTGCAGTACGCTGAAATTCTTCGACACTAATCGCCATACGAAAAAATCTCCAAATTACTGGGGGGAAATCTGACTCAAAACGTTTCCTCCCTGATCAGTCACAACGACCAGAGAGGGGAAATCGAATCCTGAACGCATTCCAATATACCCGTTATTTCTAAGGATACTATCCTGATTGTTGGCGGGCAGGCTGCTGCCATCCGGAAATTGAATCGCCACTGCATTTGCACCTGGCAGCACCGCCGGGTCAATATATACATAGGTCGCCACATAAGGCTCGCCATTTGTCAGTGCTAACAGCGTCGTGGCAGCAATGATGCCTGTTCCCGTCGGTACACAGCGGGTATGTCCATTCCAGATTTGTCCGGTGGCGGCCGTCGTCAGAATAACACCCGCACACTGCTGTCCACTGGCATCCTGATATGCATATCCGACGACATCATCTGGCCCCACCTGAAGCTGCATAAAGGTCGCCAGGTTATTGGGCGCAGTGCCAAAAGTTGTTTGCAGCCAGGTTGTAATTGCTTGCACAGGAAAAGTGGCGCCAAGAATCACGGGCTGGGTGGGTGTAGGCAGTACCGGAATATCGGTAGGGCGCGGGGTAGGGGTGGGGTCTACTGGACGCACACACGCCGATACAAAAACGCTCATCAGGAATACTAACACAATCCCCGTCGGGCGCAGCCCCACCCCGTTTTACTCCTTACGGCTCTAATGACGAAAAATACTGCCGAATGACATCACGCAAACTGATCGGAATATAGTCACTGTCCAGGGCCTCCTGGACACTATTCTCATAATTTGCGTAAACTTCGCTGTAGGGCACCTTGGATGAACCGTCAAACTCTTCATTGAAATCTGTTTCCTGAGTTTCCAGTCCTTCCTCGCTGGTCACCTGCCCCTCTACCTGAACTTCGGTTTCTGTGCCCGTGTCCCCAATTCGGGACGGGGAGAATACCTGGTCGTAAGGGTCAATCCCTTCGTACTGTCCCGGTGAATTGTCTGGATTACCAGGGGCGGGTGCTTGTTGTCCTTGTGTTGTATCGCTGCCGTCTCCACCAACCTCATCACCAGCGGATGATCCGCCATTGGACTGCTGACTGGACTGGCTTTGCCCTGACTGTTGCCCCTGTTGTTGGCCTTGCTGCTGGCCTTGTTGTTGGCCTTGCTGCTGGCCTTGTTGTTGCCCTTGCTGCTGGCCTTGCTGCTGGCCTTGTTGTTGCCCCTGCTGCTGGCCTTGTTGTTGCCCTTGCTGCTGGCCTTGTTGTTGCCCTTGCTGCTGGCCTTGCTGCTGGCCCTGTTGTTGCCCCTGTTGTTGGCCTTGCTGCTGTCCCTGCTGCTGGCCCTGCTGATTCTGCTGGGGCTGCTGCTGCCCCTGCTGCTGACCAGGGGCAATCTGCTCCCGACTTTGCTGGATATTTTCCGCCGCTTCATTTGCCGCCTCAGATTGGGGCGAACTCTGGGCTTCCTGCTGCTGCTCTCGCAGTGCATCCGCCGCCTGTTCTAGCGCTTCCTGAGCGGACTGCATATCCCCTTCTCGGATCGCCTCGGCAGCATCGCGCATGGCATCAGCGGCCTCAGGGTTGGTTTCCTGTAAAGCATCGGCGGCCTGCTCAAGTTGATCGGCCAGGGCCTGCTGTTCTTCAGCGGACAGTTCACCCTTGTTCAGATCCTCGCCGAGCGATTCCAGTTCCTGGGCAGCGCTTTCAATATCGCCCCGCGCCAGTTCCCGTCCAGCTTCCTCCCCGGCGTCACTCTGACTCAAACGCCGTCCGGCTTCTTCAAAGGCCTGATTTTCTTCTTCGGAAAATCCCTCGCCAATTTCACGAAGCTCCTGCTCAGCTTCGGTCAGCGCGGCAAGCGCTTCTTCCCGTGATACCTCCGATTCCTCCAGCGTTTCCAGGGCTTCGTTAATGGGCTCAAGCAGTGCCTGTTTTTCTTCTTCGGTTAATGCTTCATCCGCCAGAATATCTTCACGGGTTTGTTCCAGAATCTGCTGCTGTTCCTGAATGACTTTATCCAGTTCACGCCGTGTTTTTACCTTGTCGGCAAGCGGATTGTCCATCCACAACATCAGTCCCAGGACAACCGCACCAATGATCAGCACCACCAAATCCATATAATTGGGTTTGAGGGGGATGTAATCACGCACATCTAGACTTGCCGCGGTATGCTGAGCGTCCTTAAACTGGTAATCGGCCAGATCCTGTGCGGGAGGCAGAATCCCACTTGAAAGCTCAAGCGCGGTGCTGATGCGCTCTTTCAGACGAAAACGCAGATCAAAATGCCGTGCCAGCCACATCACCGACCGAGGCCATAACCACACAGTCACCAGCGCCATCACCAGCGCCGCCCCAATCGCAACCAGAGACACCCTCAAGACCTCATCGCGCAGCAGCCAGGGTCGAAGACGCGAGGCAGCAGCCACCCCTAATCCAAACAGAACCCCGACCATCAAAGCACGGGGCAGCCAGATAACTGACTCGGACAATCGTCGGCGGGTATCCCAGCGCCGTAGGGTGCGTTGCAGATCCATCTGTGGTGTGACACTCATAGGGCAATCACCAATTATTGTTCATCAATCTGACGAATGCGCCGGGTAGTGAACATGAAAAACAGCGCTGAAATTACCAGATACAAAACCGTGAATACCAACCAGGGGGAAGGCAGGGTCACAGTGCTGGTCGCGCCTTGTGAACCGCCCTGAAAGGTATACTCAAATGCCCACAGGCTCTGCTGTTCTACAAGCGCATCAATTGAAACCCACAATGTTGTGATCGGGTTAAGGCAAATCAGCGCCCCCCGTCCAATCAAAATGATCCATTCTGTAGTGCGGCTGGCCTGTACATTGCCACTTCTATCCAGCAGGGGCGCGGTCACCACTGTGAGGATGAAAAACAGCAAAATCGTGCCGATCACAATCCCTAACGCCACCCCATACGTTGAAATGCTGGCGGGCAAGGTACGTTTAATGCGTGCAGAAAAGTAAATCCCTACCGTTCCCAGAAAAATCGCGGTGGTCATCAGAATCACAAACGAAATAAACAGGTCGGGTAAGTCTGTCCCACCCAGAATAAACGACAGGCTTTGCATGGGAATCGCGGCAAGCAGGAGCAAAAAAACATAGGCTAGCGCCGAAAACAGTTTGCCCATCACCAGTTGGCTCTCCGGCAAGAGGGTGGTACGAAGCAGGTCATAGGTTTGGCGTTCACGTTCACCGCTAATGGTACCCGCCGTAAAGGCCGGAGCAATGAAAGTCACGAGAAACAATTCAATCCCGATGACACCAGCAAACAGAGTCCGCCCAATTTCACCCCCGTCTACCTGTCCAGTGTTTGTACGGGAGGCAGCGTTCATGCCGAGATACAGCAAAATTGCAAATCCTCCAACCAGCGCTAGAAATCCTGTTAGTACGATAAACGCACGTGGCCCGCGCATTCTGCCACGCAGTTCTTTTAAAACTACTGGATTCCCTAAGAGCAATCGCACCGGGTTTCGCATTAAGTGACAATTCCTTTGGTTGCCCGCATAAAGACCGCTTCCAGGTCTTGCGTCTGCTCTGCGAAGTTGGTCACTGGAATACCGCTGCTGGTCAGCGCGGTGAGCAGTTCGCTGATGCCTGCGTCCTCGCCATTGAAATTAACCTGAATGCGCTTTCTGCCTGCCTCATCCTTAAGATCAAGGATTTCCTGCACCCCTTTGACCTGCATGAGTTTCTCTTTGGCTTCGTCAACCCGCCCAAGCAGGGTAATCACAATCTGGCGGTGCGGCAAAAGCTGGCGGCGCATTTCATCAATAGGCCCCTGCGCGACCATCTGTCCGGCTTCGATAATGCCGATGTCGGTGCAGATTTCCGCCACGTCAGCCAGAATGTGCGATGAGAAGAAAATGGTCTTTCCCATCTTTGCCAGTTCGACTAATAAACTGCGGATTTCAATACGCGCTCGTGGATCCAGACCAGAGGCAGGCTCGTCCAGAATCAACACTTCCGGGTCATGCGCCAGCGTCCTTGCCAGGCAAAGTCGCTGTTTCATCCCACGGCTCAATTTATCTACCATATCATCTCGACGATGTTTGAGGTCAACAAGTTCCAGCAGATCGTTAATCAGACCGGGTCGTTCTGATTCGGGGATTTCATAACATGCGGCAAAAAAGTCCAGATACTCCCAGACTTTCATATCATCGTAAACACCGAAAAAGTCTGGCATGTAACCAATTGAGCGACGGACTTCACGCGGTTGGGTCAGGACTGAAAATCCGCTGACTTTGGCCTCTCCGGAACTTGGCAGCATGAGGGTGGTCAAAATTCGCATGGTGGATGTTTTGCCCGCACCGTTTGGTCCCACAAAGCCGAAAACCGAGCCACGCGGCACACGCAGATTCAAATCATTAACCGCGTGCAGTTTGCCGTAGCGTTTATGCAAATGGATGGTCTCTATAACGTAGTCTTCGCGGTCAACTTCTAGAGACGAAAGATCCGGCTTGGGATGGTCGATATTTTCAATAAGGGCCTCAACCGTTGGATTTTCGCTGCTGACCGGGTTGGGTTCATCCGTCATGTGATTCACTCCGATTTACCACGCAAAGTCACGTTGATTCTCTCGATGCTCTGGGACGTAGCGTCCGGGTCGGCTTCAACTAAAACCTGCACCGCGTTTTCCGGCCCCAAAAAGTCCATATCATTAATTATAAACTGTTCCTGATAATCTTCCTCAAATTCGAGTGGCTGCCATTCCTGTGTCTGCCAATTCCAGAGTGATACGGTAACCCCTTCGTTGCGGTATCGCCACCGCACATTTAATTCGATCCGCGTTACTTCCTGCAACGGAACTCCCGGCATGGGGGTAAAGCGGAATGCGACGGCCTGACCCGCCGGCAGCAGAAACGAGGTATCCGGATTCACGCCAACAAAGCGGTTGGGCATATCATTTTCAACCAACGTCCAGGTGGTCATACCCGGTGGCACGATTGAAAACTGAGGATTTCTAAAGGTGACGGTCGTAGGCAGTTGATAAACATACAAAGTCGTACCGTCAAAAATCTGGTCAGTGTTAGAGACCTGCACATTTAAAAACGGGGTTTCTTCCACCCAGCCAAACAGGTAAATACGATGATCGCGTCCGGCATTGCGGTCAATTTCATTGCTGACAGAGGTCACCAGCAGGGCGCGGCGTCGGATGCGGCGGTCTTCTTCGTCCCCGCCGCCATAACACGAAAACTCCTTGTTCCGCATGATACTTTCGTAAATCATGTTCGGACCATTGTTGATGTAACACGCCACACCACTGTTATACTGGCGCTGAGTGGCATCGGGATAAATCACAGGCCGTCCAGGGTCAACCCGATTGCCCAGCGGCAGACGGGCAGGAGCATCCAGGGTCAGAGAAATTTCAAAATCGGCAGTTTCTCCGGCAGGCAGATCGCCCAGAGCGTAATAGGTATCATAGGCCAGGATAACGGCATCCTTCAAATCAATACCCATATCATTAGTCACCTTGCCTGTCACTGTGGCTGTGTAGTCGCGTCTCCCGATCACCCAGGTCGCATCACCGGAAAGATTGGGCGCATCCACATAACCGCTTGTGGCAAAAGTGGTCAGAATCGCCGCATCCACCGGAATATCTTCTGCCACGTAATCCAGTCCTTCTGTAATGTCGATCTGGCTCGCGCCGATGGTGTTTTTATTATCAGGCAGGGTACGCAGACTCAGGCCGCCCTCTATTGTGACATCATAGGTCGTGCGGCGCGGTGAAAGAATACCAATGGAGCCATCTACGCGGGCAGTGTCCTCGCCGGGCCAGATTTGCACGACGTTCACCTGATTCACGGTCACATCATCCCCACGCAGGGAAAAACCTGTGTAGTAGGCGGTGATGGTGAAAATGATGATCAAAATGGGGATGGAGAACCAGGCCAGTTCCCGCCGTCCAACGTAATTTAAGATGAGGTAATTCACAGGGCCAATTAGCCCGATATAGGCCAGCAGGAAAAAGGTGAGCTGAATCACGCTAGGGAGGTTAAATCCGGTGACATTGCTTACGGCGTTTCCGGCTTCCTCGAAACGCTCAAGACCATAGGTCCAGCTTGGACGTGCCCGCGCATTGATGACCAGTTCATACCACAATGAATCCGTGCCATCCCAGGAACGAAGTGGGTCGATGCTGGTATCTGCCGCCAGAAAATCAACCGTGCCCGCCCCTTGAAAACGCCGGACAATAAAAGGAATATCTCCGATTTTAAGTAAAACGGATGCGCCTTCTTTTGGCGTATTTTCGGTCAGGATGGTCGTTGAGACTAATTCCTCACCCGGCTGCCCCAGATACGTTCCCAGAGGGGTCAGATCGGTTATTGTCTGGGTTCCACTTGGTTCGGTCGGCAGCAAATCCAGCAACCCTGCCGTTGTACGCTGCCAGGTCGGGCCGCCGGTGACAATCAAATGCCCTCCGGAAATGACCCATTGATAGATTGCCTGCTGCTGGTCAGCGGTCAATTTGCCTGTATCGGTATCGCTGAATACCAACACATCAATTGAACGCAGCGCATCCGCTTTGGGGGGAATATCGTCAGGCTGCCAATTGGCCTGGTAACTCAAGCCATAACTGATTGGTCGGCGGGAGACATCAACAACCCCGGTTGGGGATTCGCTCACAACCGCATACAGCACATCCTGGTAATTAATCTGACGGATACTTTCGCGCTGGCTAAGCACGATATTCTCTCTGGAATCCAGCAGTTCCACCTGAATATTCCGCTCAAAGTTATTGACCGAAACATACAGAAACACGCGCTTGCTGCCACCTTCGGTAATTGTAAAGGGAATACGGTAAGTGGTTTCTGGCTGGTTCCCGGCGGTGGTGGTCACATCCGTCACCCTCACCTGGATCCGCCCATCGATGGTGCGGTCTTCGCTTTCGACCAGGATTTGCACCGGAATCCACTGCCCATAGCGATACCAACCGCCAATCCCCGGCTTGATGGTCATGGAAATGCCATCCTCAGACTGCGGGGCAGGGGCAAAACCTGCCAGCGCCGGGAGTAACAGAATCAGTAAAATCAGGAAACGCTTCACGGATAGTTCCATACCAATACAGACTCGACCCTAAATTCAGATTGTACCATGCTATGTTATAGACGGTACAATTAGCGTGGGGAAAAAGCTCAACTTTGAAGAAACTTACACATTTGTCTGACGATTCCCTTATGCAATCGTTGTATTTTGTTTAGAATTTGGGACATGGATACACTGCAA
The DNA here is from genome assembly GCA_008933735.1 of Anaerolineae bacterium. Taxonomy (GTDB): domain Bacteria; phylum Chloroflexota; class Anaerolineae; order Aggregatilineales; family J027; genus SB15. The sequence goes on from WBUL01000012.1 coordinate 43,715, forward strand.
GAACTTATCCGCTCAACCCTGGAATTTTATGCACGCTTTGACGTGCAGCCGCAGCTAGAGAGCGCCGTTCGTGTCTTCCGAGAAGAAGTAGACGAACTCATCGAAGCGGCAGCGCTTGGCACGGATCCTGCCCATATCGCGGAAGAAGCCGCTGATGTCATGGTGACCGCTATTGGCATCTGTTTGAGCCGGGGTGTTGACCCGGCCGCTTTGATTGAACAGGCCCAGAAGGTGGTCATCAAAAACGACCGTAAAACCCACGAGACTCACGCAGTCAATGAACAGGGCAAAATTGCCCGCCGAACCGACTAGGAGAAAAGCATGGCATTACAAATTTATAATGTACTGGGCCGCGAAAAACAGCCTTTCGTTCCTGTTCAGGAAGGCAAAATCAACATGTATGTCTGCGGCCCAACGGTGCAGGACTACGCCCACATCGGACATGCTAAGACGTATGTCTCATTTGATGTGGTGGTGCGCTACCTGCGCTACAGCGGCTATGATGTGTTATATGTTCAAAATATTACGGATGTGGGGCATTTGCTGGACACTGGCGAAGACCGCATCCTGAAAAAAGCACGGCAGGCGGCCTCCAGCCCCATGCAAATCGCTGAATATTACACTCGTAAGTATTTCGAGGCTATGGACGCACTGGGCATACAGCGCCCGGACATCAGCCCGCGTGCCAGTGGACATATCCCAGAACAAATCGCGCTGATTGAGCAGCTCATCCACAAAGGTCACGCCTACGAAGTCAACGGCAGCGTGTATTTTGATGTGCGTTCTTACCCGGAATACGGCAAGTTATCCAACCGCAAGCTTGACGAACAGGAAGCAGGAACACGAGAAGATGTACGCGACGAAAAGCGCCACCCTGCCGATTTCGCGTTGTGGAAAAAAGCCGAACCGGAGCATATTCTGCGCTGGGAAAGCCCCTGGGGTGTTGGCTTCCCTGGGTGGCATATTGAATGCTCGGCGATGGCGGCTAAATACCTGGGAGAGACCTTCGATATTCACGGCGGCGGCGTGGATAACATTTTCCCGCACAATGAGTCGGAAATCGCGCAGAGTGAATGTGTTCACGATGCCCCGTTTGCCAACTACTGGATGCTGGTCGGCAGTTTGATGGTGCCAGATGCCGAGGGAATTCCGGTCAAAATGTCTAAAAGCCTGGGCAATTTTGTCACGGTTACGGATGCGCTGGAAAAGTATCGCCCGGAAGTGATTCGCACACTGATTTTGAGCGGTCATTATCGCAGCCCCTTAATTTACAGCGATAGCGACGATCCAGAACAGGAATCCTCCCTGCGGTCGGCAAAAAATGGGTGGGAGCGCTTGATGGGAGCCGTATGGCTCACCCGTGACGCGATGGCGGCGGCTCCAGAAGGTGATGATGGTAATGGTATCCTGGCTGCGTTGAGCACTGCTCGTACTCGCTTTGAAGAGGCCATGGACGACGATTTTAATGCGCCGAGTGCTCTGGCTGCCCTGTATGAACTTACCCGTGAGGTCAACACCCTGTTAAACAGCGGTACAACCGTAGGCAAAAATGTGCTGATGGCGATTGATAACACGTATCGTAAACTTGGTGGGGAAGTTCTGGGGATCGTGCCAGACAAGATGCTGGGCGGCACAAATGCTGACCGTGAAGCAGCCCTGATTCGGATGCTGGTCGATATGCGTTCGGAAGCGCGTACCAGCAAAAACTACGCCGTGTCTGACCGCATTCGCCAACAGCTTGCCGAACTTGGCATCGCGTTAGAAGACCGTCCTGATGGCAGCACCATCTGGCGGGTGAGCTAAGGTAACCCCAATGTCTGATTTTGTTTACGGGCGCTGGCCTGTTCTCGAATGTATGCGGGCAGGCCGCCGCACAATCCAAAAACTACTGATGGCCGAAGGGGTCAGCGAAAAGGGTGTCATCACCGACATCTTGCAGATGGCCGAATCCAAAAACATTGAGATTCGCCGGGTGCCACGCCGGGTGATGGATGATTTAGCCAAAGAGGGCAACCATCAGGGTGTTATTTTACGCACCGAGGATTATCCCTATGTGGAACTGGATGATCTGCTTGAAATACCGACGCAGCGGGGCGAAAAACCGTTTTTCCTGGCGCTGGACTTGCTCAAAGACCCTCAAAATGTTGGGGTGCTGCTGCGTGTGGCGGACTCGGTCGGCGTGCATGGTGTTATTTTTCAGGCACGGCGCAGTGTGGCGGTAACTCCGGCAGTGGTAGCGGCGTCATCAGGGGCGGTGGAGCATCTCGCCCTGGCACAGGTCAATAATCTGGTTAACGCGCTTAAGCGCCTGAAAGAACAGGACGTTTGGATTGTTGGGCTGGACATTGGCCCGAATATTCCCCCGCTTGACCGGATTGACCTGAATCGCTCGCTGACCCTGGTGTTAGGAAGTGAGGGTGAGGGGATGCGGAGGCTCGTGCGAGATACGTGCGACATGCTGGCAACCCTGCCGATGCGCGGTGCTGTGGACAGCCTGAATGTCGCTACCGCCGGATCAATTGCCCTGTATTCGTCCTGGCAGGCCAGAAAGTGGGAAGGCTGGGTACATGCTGAAAGTCACACGGATTTGTGAAGAATGTCACTTTTTTAACTACCACAGGGTGGTAGAATATGAGTAAACAGTAACAAGAAGGACTAGCACTCAACACCACCTTAAAAACTAGACTTCTTTCACCTACAAAAGCGGGTAAGCGCGGCACGCAACGGCTTCCTCTCTCACTAATTCTCACCTTAGTGAAAGCGTGACCGAGAAACTTACCTGCTTTTCTTTTCCCCCCTAAATTGGGAGTACGCTTTTACTGCAAGCCGTTCTACGATAGGAATACAAGAAAACAACCTTTTTCCATACCATTACGTACTATAATACAGGGTATGGTCTTTTTAATTGGTGCGCTATGCTTCAATCAAATCCTCGTGGAACATTGGCTCTTTATTTTATCCTGGCAGCGACCTTAACGGCGCTCATTGTTGCAGGTGCAGTTGCCCCGCCGGTTGGAGCCGGGCTGCTGGTGGCATTTATGGCATTTATCTGGCTGACCGCCCGTCCACAGCACACTCGCCGCCTGCCTGAAACACTCCCCCAAGTGAAAAGCCGGATGGTACGCCCGCGTCCCACCAGTCAGGCGCAGGAGGCCACTGCGCTGGCACGTCCGAGCGTTTTCACGAATGACTTCATGCTGCAAGACATCGGCCTGATTGTCGATGAACGCAGCAGAAGTGGGCTGTCGCTGAGGCGGGCAAGATTAACATCGCTGGATGATGAAAGCATCCGGCCCTACGTGGTGCTGCATCACACCAGCTATCCCCGTCAGGTTTTGCTCCGCTTTGAAATTGGGGATGCCTCCGGGCACACACAATTTGTTTATGAGATGGAACATATGCTGCGCCCCGGTGAAAATCTGATTGTTCCGGATTACCGTCTGCGACTGCGCGGCAACGAAAAACTCTCCCGCATCGGCACCTGGGATTTAACCGTGGGCGTGGATGGACATACGATAGGTATCCATAACTTTACGATGTCGCCCTCCATCAGCGAACGGCTGCGCGTCATGGATGATGGTGAAGCTGCGCTGCCCTACGATGAAGAAGATCTGCCGCTTTCTCTGGAAGAACTGCTGCGTCAGAGCCGTTAAGGAAAAGCCATGATGTTCCCGGTGTTTTTGATGCTGTTTATCTTCATCGCTGTGGGTGTGGTACTGTACAGTATCAATCAGAGTGATGTATCCAGACGCCGCGAGCCACGCCAAAAATCACGTATACAACGGCGAGGTGTTTCCAGAGAAACGGCGGAAGCGATTCGACAGCGCGTGACTCAGGCGGCGTTAAGTCGGGCGGCGGTTGAGCCGAACAGCCTGCCATATGAACTTACGGATATTGGCGTGCTGATACAGGACAACAGCAGGCCGCGCCTGGTGCGCGATCTGCCGATTCCCCTCGACACGCCGTATCTGCGCCCCTTTGTGGAAATAAATACAACACAGGAAATGCAGCTTCCGGTAATTCTGCAAATTCTTGATGCTCAGCGTCAGGTGATTTATCGGGACGGGGATATATATGCAGTCAACGGGAAAACAGTGATTTTGCCTCAAACACAGCTTTCCCTGAAAGACCGGGATATTAATCCGACACAGCGCTGGTCGATGTGGGTCATTGTGGACGAAGTTCCATTGGCGATTCATCCATTTCTGTGGGAAGCCAGCCTTGAGGAGAAAATCATTCTGCGCGAAGTCTCTTCAGATGGCGAAATCACTGACCGTCTGCGCCAGATTGTCGAAGAGGCCGATATGAGCGAAGTCAGCCTGAGTGAACTGCTGTCTGACCAGCAAAATTCAGCCTAAGCTTCTTACTAAAACCCATTTCGTCCGAACTGCGTATAGTAGAGTGACAATGGAAGTCATCAGTATCATTTTTACTCTTTGTGCACTAAGTATCATCCTCATTGGGACGTTGCTGATGTTTGTGACGTTCGTGAATCATTTTGGAGGCTGGTTTCTGAAAGGGTTCGGTGAAAATGGGGTCACGCAGTGGTTGGTCAAGCAGGGCGAAAAACGCCGCCGGGAAATCGAAAATCAGGCTATTGCCCAGCGTGCCATGAAGCGGGCGCGTGCCGAACCGGAGGAATTTATCCTGACGGATGTGGGGTTGCTGGCCTACCGTGACCGCAGCACTTCCCGAATCGTGCGAAGTACGCCCGTTGTAACAGATACGCGCTACCTGCGTCCCTTTGCGGAAATCAGCGCCCGTCAACGGACACGCGCACAGGTCACAATGGCTTTGCTTGACAGCAATGGGCAGCCCATGTTTGTGGATAAAAACACCTATGTGCTGCACAGAAAGCCGACCCACCTGGTCACCAAAACCTGGCTGCCGCTGGAAAACCTGGCGCATACGGGGGGAAGCTGGTCGGTTGTCATCGAAGTGAATGATACCCCACTGGCAATTCATCGTTTTGGTTGGGTCGGGCTGGCAGACAATGAAATCGTGGAGCGTTTGGGCAACGACGGTGAGCTGAGCCCTGAACTGCGAGAGGCGGTAAAAACGGGCAAATTCCGCCGCATGAGTCTGGATGAACTGCTGTCAGACCAGGAAGAATAAATTCTCCCTGAATTTGGGAGAGGGCAGACCGTAAATTTCGTACTATAGTAGAACATATTGATGAAGGAGACAGGGCTGTGGCACTGGAATGGTGGGGAACACGAAAAAATGTGTCACCCCGTTTACGGTTAGAAGTTGAACTGATGCGAGCGACCTTCGCGGATACGTTCAAATTAAACGTTCCCCGCAGCGGTCTGCTGTACTGGCTCGGCACGGTGGAGATTAACCTGAAGGGTTTAAAACAACGTCACCACACATTAAAAATTGTCTATCCGGGTGATTATCCCAACCGCCCGGCGGAAGCATATGTGGTTGAACCGTATATTTACAGCGAAAAGCATCAATTTGAAGATGGGCAGTTGTGCCTGTTTAACCCCAAAGACGGCGTGACCTACGGTTGGAATCCGGCAACTTCAACAGCGGTCACGGTCTCAGGTTGGGCGGTGCAGTGGTTGTACGCCTTTTACACCTGGAAAGCAACCGGCAAATGGCCTGGAGTCGAAGAACGCTTGACAGCGCCGCCAAATGGGAATTTACGGAGCAGACGGTAAGTGACCGACGACATTCTGGAGGATGACGACCTCCTATTTGCTGAGGCGGAAATGCCGGAGATTTTTGTATCGCGGGCTGTCCTGGAACGCATGAAGCGTGGGGCACTCCTCTATCCGCACGAAGAAACCGGGGAAGCCCTGGTGGGTGTGCGGATGGAAAACGGCAAACGGGGTGTCCCATTCATCTACCTGCTGGAAACCATCCCGCCCATGCAGAATGTGGTGCGGCAGTGGGCACATTTCAGCCAGGGAGACGACTGGCAGGGCGCGATTTTTAACTGGTTGAGCGAAAACTGGGAAGTCTACCGCGAACTGCGGCGGCGCTCCTATGGCAAAACCAACGCGGCAAAATGGGATCTGCCTCTGGAACATGTTGGGGATTGGCACAAGCAGCCAGGAATGGTTGAACCATCCGGCGCAGATTATCGAACCGCCAAGCAGTTTTTAAAGGACAATGACCTGAGTTTCATTGTGACACCAATTGTGACATTCGCGCATGAGGCAAATTACGCCCCTATCGAGGCCAATACCCTCATTTTCACGGATATTTCGCCCGCCGTGCGCGTGGATTTCTGGGGATTGGGGCGGCGTGACAGGAATTTCATACCGCTAAAACCTGTGCCATCGCATTTACCGCTGCTTCCGGCAGTGGTGTGGTGGCTGCACGACAGCACCCGGATGGATTTGGAGGTTGCGGCGCTGGAAAAAGAGGGGCTGAACGTGATGGATATTGTTCAGTACAATGTGGATGGGATGCCGCCGCTGGAAACCTGCTTTGTGATCTATCGTCCGGGTTCAAAAAAGGCGATTCTTGCCATCACCCCGCACAACTATCCCAAGCAAAAGCCAGCATGGCGGCTGGCTTCGCTTCAAATACCAAAGGAAGGCGAAGGACTGTTTGAAATTCTATACAAAAAGTCGGAAGCTGTACCTTCCAGCGCCCTTGCGGGTTGGTCGGGTGACAGCCACGCCCTGCTGGACGGCATACGTCTGATTGAAAAATATCTGGAGAATCAATGAGCAGTAACAAATGGGATCGCGTAGAACGTCTGCTGGGTGTGGAAACACTCAATTTTCTGAAAACCCGCAAAGTCGCCGTCATTGGTCTGGGATCAGGCGGCGGTTTCGTGGCGATGGGTCTGGCAATGAGCGGCGTCTCAAATTTTGTGCTGATTGACGAGGATGTTATTGAAGCCCATAACGTTGTGCGCCACGTCGCAAGCTATCATGATATTGGCAGACCCAAAGTTGAGGTCGTTTCAGAACTTATCCAGAAGCAAAATCTTGATGCGACGGTGAAAGCCGTCCGAGGCCGGATCGAGCAGCATCAGGACGCCATTGACGATGTGGATCTGGTCGTCTGTGCGGTTGATGGCGAAGGTGCGAAATTTCTGATCAACGACCTCTGCCTGAAGAAAAATCTCAAGGCGATTTATGCAGGTGTGTACGAACGCGGCGAAGGCGGCGATGTGACCGTGATTAAACCCTATGACGGGCCGTGTTATGCCTGTTGGGCCTCGACACTGCGCGAAGGGTATATCCACCCTTCACCGGACGGCAGCAATGAGCTTGATTATGGCCTTATAAACGATCAGGGCACCTTGGATGCCGAACCGGGATTGTGGCTGCATGTCGTTCGTGTTGCGGCGACTCAGGCAGATATGGCCTTAAACACCCTGATCGAAGGGATGCCTGCTCATCGTGCCCTGCCGGGTAATACGGTGATTTTAGCCAACGGTGAAATTGAAGTTTTCCAGGGTCACCGCACTTTACCCTACAGCGCCGAATGGGTGACGATTGAGCGTAACCCTGCCTGTCTGGTGTGTGGGAGCAAACATATGGAAGCGGCTGTCGAAACGCTGTCTCTTGACGCCCTGGGCAGCGATATGATTACATTGGAAGACGAGGACGAGGTAGAAGAAAATGACAGACGAAATTAGAACCCCGGAAAATATTCCTACGCCCCCCGCAGTCCCACCAGAGATGCCAGAAGAGGATGTGCAGGTGGTGAGCAGCACCGTCGCCGAAGCGATGGAAGATGACACGGAAACTGCCGATAACGAAGACCTCAAACCCCGACTGGAGCGTCTGGGCGGCGAACCTGCACCAGATATTACACCAGAAGAATTCGCGCGGCTTCAGCAGTCCGGTCAGATTCATATTGATCCGCGAGGACGGGTGCGGTCGGGCCGCCCCACCAATGAAGATGCTGGCGTATCCTTGCGGAAGCGTCGTGCGTGGTATGGAAAATAAGCTCTCGATAGATACCGTGCGCTGTGCGCTGCGGTTAGCACCGCCTGACTTTGACCCACACCAGGCACAGCGCAAAATGGCGCCGTTACCCCGTCCGGTCAAACGCCCTGATTCGCGGGAAGGCCATCCGCGCCTGGCGGCGACGCTGCTGCTGCTGTATCCGGTGAATGAACGCCTGTACTTCGTCCTGACACGCCGCCCGGATACATTTACCAACCATGCGGGGCAAATCTCGCTGCCAGGGGGACGGCGCGAAGACCATGAATCCTTTGAACAAACCGCCCTGCGCGAGACCTGTGAGGAAATCGGAATATGCAGCAGTGAAATCGAACTGCTTGGCGCTCTCACTGAGCTATATATTCCCCCCAGTGATTTCCAAGTGAATCCGTTTGTGGGCTACATCCCCTATCGCCCAGAATGGAAATACAGTGAAATTGAGGTCGCGGAGATTATCGAATGTCCTCTTGACCTCTTACTTGATGACAGCCTGAAGCAGCGTGGTCTTGCCGAGATTCGCGGCGCAACCTTTGAAATTTGCTGGTACCAGATCGAGGAACATCGCGTGTGGGGAGCAACGGCCATTATGCTTTCTGAACTGGAATGGCGGCTGCGTGCCTGTCTTTAAGTCTCGCCTCTCGCCCGCCGGACCGCATCTGACGCGCAAAAGTGAGCAAACATCACATGAAGCGGCACAAAGCATAACAGACCAACACCTGTTGAAAGTCCAAGAAAACCGGCGATGACAGTCCAGATGAGCCCGGCAATAAAATAGGCCAGGGCTTTCATGGGCACACCCGCGAACAGATGCCCAACACCGAATATCCCAAACAGGGAAAACAGCAGGCTCACGGTATACAAAAGACACATGATTATTCGTTCTCCGGAGCTTTGAAACGCGCTGCCCGGCGCATCCACCATATCCAGACGAATAGAGCAGGCAGCGCCAGAAGCGTGATAATAACGGCAGCAGGTGGTGCCTCGTTCACCAGCCGACCGATTTCATCAATGATCGAACCTAAGAATGTGCCGATTTCCCCTAGCGCCAGCGTGACGGTCTCGTAGACTTCTGACCAGTTCAGCACCAGCAGGAGCAGCATTAGCAGAGCGCCAACGACCATCAGTACGGCAAATCCGGCGCTAACGCTCAGCCCTAATGCCAGCCCCAGCCCTGCCTGCGGCTTGAGGATGTAAGGGGTGCGTTCCTTGAGCGCAGCCATCACCCTGAATGCGAAATCAGGGCGGGGGATGACCATTGGCGTGTGAGCTAACAACTGATCCACCAACCGCATCCGCACAGGCAGCGCTTCCTCATCTGGTGATGCCTGCAAACGTGCCAGACGTTCAGCATTTTCGTCTGGCGCGGCGGCAGGTTGTGCTTCCGGCTGCCAGTTAGGATCGTCATCCTGAGTCTGTGGTCTGAATTCGCTGTTCATTATTCCTGTCCTACTACTGCCGCAAGCAGTTCGGGGGCAGCATCTTCAAGTACCCTGGCAAGAGTCTGGCGTGCCCGGAACAAGCGGCTTTTGACAGCGCTTTCGCTGGTTTCCAACATATCCGCTATTTCTGTATAAGAGAGATCGTACCAATATCGTAATACGACCACCATCCGGTATTCTGGACTTAAGTCGTCCAGCATCATCTGAACTTTCTGGCTGCGCTCTCTGGCGATTGCTGAGGCTTCCGGCCCTAACTCGTCACTGGTCAGTGCTGGATGAGGCGGAAGCGGCTCTTCAAGCGAAAGGTAGGTCAATCGGCGTTTTCTAAGGCGATCAATGCAGTGATTTGAAGTAATGGAGAGCAGCCAGGTTTTAAAAGAACGGCCAGCATCATAGCGTTCCAGATTGGAATACGCCTTTAAGAAAGCCTCCTGCGCCGCGTCTTCTGCCTCGTTTGGCTCCCCAAGCATCCGATACGCCAAGTTGTATACCGGGCGCTCGTACATCTGAACCAATTCCCCGAAAGCATCCAGGTCGCCAGCCAGCGCTCTTTGTATCCAGATTAGATCGTTGTTTTCAACTTCAATGGACACGAATTATTTTTCCAAGCGTGCTAACCTAATACTACTATACGCGCTTTGCAGGGAAATGTTGCATGAAAGAAATCACAAAAAAAGCGGCGGATTTTTACCGATCCGCCGCCGAGAGCTTGTAGAAGGAAATTAACGGATGGGCAAATCCATAACCTTGCCATTGGTGAGCTTGATATACGGCGAAAACGCCCAGCCTTCCACACTGTCGTAAGAGACGTAAAACCACGAGCCGCTTGAATTACGCCCTAAGATGCGGAAACGCCCGTTCAGTGGGATCAGGCCAAGTTGCTCCCCGGTACGCGGCACAGCGCGGATTTTCAACTCGGAAGTAGCGATGCCTGTGACCTCGATATTCGGCGTTTGATTCTCTGTACTCGATGCCACATCAATGATGACCACCGGGTTGTTTTCAGTACGGTAAATATAACGTTCTGCCACCCAACCGGTACGTCCATCCCTCAGCTCAATCAGGTACCACTTCCCATCTGAGGTGATTCCCCGGATCGGATAGCTCTGATACAAATAGACCTGTGCGATGCGTGCGGCATTAACACTCGGGTTCGCCCGCACGTTAAGTGTGCCTGCCGCAATATGCGCCAGGGGAGTCGTTACCGATGAAGGGAGCACTGTGGTTGCACCCGTATCAGGGGCAATCGCTGGAACACCCGCTTCAATGAGCGTCCAATCCACTAATGCCCCGGCAAGCTGCTGATCTTCAAAATACTCAACCCTGAGATTGTGCGTGCCTTCGGTAAGCTGTACGTCACGGGTAGAAGTGCGGAATGGCCCGATGGCAAATTGATCCAGCACGAGGTTATCATCGATAAAAAGGCGGATCCCATCATCGCCGCCGATGCGAAAACGGTAAATGCCGGTCGCAAAGTTCACCGACGCTGTCCAGCGCACGCTGAAGAAGTCCGCAGGCAGCCCCGTTAAAGGAATACCATCACCCCAGTTTTTCGCAATCGCATCATCCACGACAACAGCAACCGGATTGCCCGAAAAAGTGGTGTTATTAAAATATTCGCCGCGCCAGCCAGTTCCAGGATTCGCCTGACTGGGCGCCGGTTTGATGAATAAGCTGACTGCAAAAGCTGCTGCGAGCGTTACAGAAAGCAAAATAGCGGTAAAACGGTTTCGCATAAGCCTTTGGCCTCATTAAAAACAATCGTGGTGATTATAATGACATGGGGCGGTTTGTGCAAAGTTATCCTCAAGTTCAAAGCTACGATTTCCCAACTATTTCCCAAATTCAAACCTATATTGAAACCGCTTGTGAGAGCGAGTACAATCTGCCCGTCCTGATTAACATTGAGTTGCGGAGTTTATCATGCGGACTTCTGTGGTTGCTTTGCTGGGTGCTGTATTTGTGGTGCTGATCGTGGGTCTGTTCTTTTCAGCTTCAGACAATGTACTTCCGACGGTGCAGCAGGTCTCCAGCCCAGAAGCCTCAACTCAGGATGTGACCGGAACCAAGGGTGCACTGCTGGCGCTGTTGATTGTCGTTGTGACGGGTTCAATAGCGAGTATGGGGGCGGCTCTTTACGCCATCCTGTGGTTTCTGAACCGCGAAGTCAATCGCGTACAGATGCAGGAGCCCGAACCGCTGCTGCTCACGATGTCTACCCAGGGCAATTCACTGGGGGCGGCCTTGGCCAATAATGCCTTCATCATCGTCGCGCTCCTGGGGCTGGTGATGACAGTGGCGGTGATTGTCCTTCTGTTAGTGTAATTCCCCTGTTTTCGATATACTCAGGTTAGTCATCAGTGGAACAGGGAGTTAGTCATGCAGAACCCGAACAACCCGTCCGGTCCGCTGCCACCGTATCAACAGCAGCAGCCGTCTGATCCCGCCGCCTATCAACAGCAAGTTCCTCAAGCACCCCCAAGCGCAGGAGTCTATTCACCCCAGGCACAGAATCCGGCTCAGTATGGCATTCGTGCAGTTGACAGTCTTTCTGCCAATGAATTCAGAGTGGAAATTAACGGAAAAGTCGTGGCTGGTATTTTTGCTGTCAGCGGACTTTGCCCTTTCAGTTTAAAATTGGATGATACGGGCAAACCGGTTGGTTTTAGCTATCCGCCGCTGATTGTGACCAAGATGGTGCAGCAGGATCCGAGTTTACCCTTCAATCACTGGGTGCGCGAAGCGATTCAGGCTCGTGGAACCGTGCTGCCGACCCGTGAAATCGCAGTCGTAGCGATGGATGAAGGGGTCGAAACCCGTCGTTGGGTTTACCGCAATGCCTGGATTAGCGAAATTAGATTTTCTGATTTTGACACCGCATTGGAATATCTCGTAGAAGAAAAAATCACCATTCAACATGGCGGTGTTGAGGAAATCTGGCCTGGAGACCAGCGCTAGACTCATTTAAAACACACCACGAGGGGCACCCGCCCCTTGTTTTTTTTCGCACTCTGGTGAATATATAGCCTTCCGCATTTTCTATTTGAGGATACTATGACCAAAACACTCAAAGTTTTTGCCCTGTTGGTGGTAATTGTCGTGCCTCTGTCTGCGTTTGCTCAGGGGCTTTCGGAAGAGGATCAAGCGAATCTTGAAAAGGCACTGGCAGCTTTGGAAGCCGCCTCCACCTATACCAGTTACACCGTTGAACAGACAGAAGTCAATGGCAGTATCATCACGGTTACAGCAAATAGCGAGTCACTGCTTTCTCAGGAAAGCAGCGAAGTGACCACAACAACTTATACATTAATCAACAGTGATACGCCCAATCTCGGTGGAACTTCAACGGTAATCGGTAACCGCATTGAAGATGGTACAGAAAGTACTTTCCTGATTCAAGCTGACCTTCGACTGGTGGATGGATCAGTGTACGTGAATGCCAGCTATACCACCCCTGATCCATCACTGCCAGCCCTGCCGGATGGCTGGACGGCAATTACCCGCGCTGACCTGGAAGCATACCCCGGATTAGAATCCCTGGGATTGGATAAGATCTTCACAACAGTTGAAGACGGTGGCCTCCTGCCGTTCGTCCAGAATTTTGAACGCTTTGCCGAGGTTATCCGTGCATCGGCAACCGTGGTAGCAGTTGAAACACAAACGTTAGAAGACGGACGGGATGTGGAGTCCATTACCATTCTCCTGGGAAGTGAGGGTCTGGGGGGCTTACTAACAGTTGACGAAGACAGTGCCCAGAATCCGCTGATCGAGCTAATCAGCCAGAACCTGACTGAAGACAGCAACGGATTATTGGCGGTTGCGATTGATGCTGATGGGAATGTAGCCCAGGTTTTGCTTGCAGCGACCGTCACAACCAGCGAAGTTGATATGACCTCAGTGATGACCAATGCGCCTGCCGGAACAGTTGGCGTGTTTGAGATCACCAATTCCAGCCTGTTAACCGTTTCGGGCGTGGGCGAAACCTACACACCAGTGGAAGCTCCATCTGAATAACCACACGTCCTGTCTGACAACAAATCCGGCAGGATATTTATTGAGTAACAGCCAGGCAGGTAAACTTCCTGCCCGGCATATCCTATTTCCCGTTCAGTTCCCGAATGTGTTATCTTCCACATCCGGCGGCACAAGGTTGTAGGCCAGTTCGACGTTCGATCCCTGCGCGTCAGCGCTGACCGTGATCGGCATGATGACAGTGCCACGATCCACAAAACACAAAGTCTCTTTGATGGCTTCACACCAGTAAATCGTTACGTCCACCGAAAGCTGGGTTTCACCCTCGGTGAAGGTTACCGGGAACACAATCGGCAGGTCAGGCACAATTTGGCGATATTCAAGCTGGTCATCTGGCAGGGTGACCACTCCATCTTCAGGCCAGATTACGGTGAAAGGTGCCTGACTATTCAATTTGTAGCCTATGGGCATCGTGATATTCATGGTAATGGTGCCTTCACCAGGAGCCACCGTTTGGGGTTCAAGCATCAGCGTCTCGTCGGCAAAGGGATTCTCGATGGTCGTGATTGGTTCGTTCGAAAGGGGTTCGTCAGTCAGCGCGGTGCCTTCAGGCAGCAGCACGGTCACATTCGGGAAAATCACTGTTGAAACGCTGCCGGAGGCAACATCAATGACGCGAATCGCGTGGTTATTTGTGTCTGCGACGTAAAGTTTGCCACTGCTGTAATCCAGGCCGCCGGGCTCATCAAACAGGGCTTCTTCACCTGCTCCATCGAAATAGCCACCCGCCGCGTTTCCGACAAAGGTTTGTACCGATTTTTCCTTAACGTTAATGGCTTTGATTTTGTTGTTGTAGGTGTCAGCAATATACAGTGTGCCCTCGTCCGCCAGAGTCACGCCAAGCGGATGCTGCAAGCGGGCTTCGTCAAACACCCCGTCTACATCGCCAAATTCAAATAAACGACCCTCAGGCAGCGTTACCGGCCCGATAATCGTTTCAACACGACCTTCCGATGCAATTTCCACACGGCGAATCGCGCTCGCCTCGGAATCGGCAAAATAAATGTAGTCCCCATCGGTGGCAAGCCCACTGGGCTGCGCCAGTTCCGCGTCCAATCGTGGGCCGTCAATCAAATCCTCACGGGCATTTCCGGCATAAGGGCTGGCAAGATTACTTGCTAAATCCAGCGACCACAGTTGATGTGACCCCGCCATGGCAATATACAAAACGCCATCATGATACGTCACATCCCAGGGAGAACGCAGGTCAGTATCTAATGCTGCTCCCGCTTCGGGATAAAAAACGGCAATTGAACCTGTGCCTGCCGCCGTGCTGACAGTTTGCGTGCCTAAATCCACCGCCCGAATCGCGTGGTTATTGGTATCTGCTACATAGAGGATATTTTCCACCAGCGCCATCCCCTGCGGGCTGTTAAACGCAGCCTCGCTAAACGAGCCATCATTCAGGGATGGTTCGCCGCTGCCAATGATGTGCAGCACATCGTAGTTGTTTAAATCTGCAACCACAATGCGGTTATGGCCTGTATCCGCAATAAACAAACGTTCGCCTGCTTCATCAACCAATACCTTTCCGGGAAACAGCAGAGGAGTCTCCGAAATCTTGCTGATTTCCGGATCTATCGCGGTGACAGGGGTTGTATCCAATACACCAGCGTCGCCATATTCTTTGACCATGACCGCTACCACCGGGCCAAGTACCTCATAGACGCTTTCTCCTTCGTGCCGCCCGACAACTTTTCCGAACGGGTCAATGACGTACAGAGAAGGCCATGCCCGCGCCCCATAACTGCGCCAGATCACAAAATCTTTGTCATTGACGACCGGGTGGACTACCCCGTAACGCTGTACGATCTGGCGGATATTTTCGGTAACCCCTTCGTTCTCAAATTTGGCAGAATGAACACCAATCACGACCACCTCATTCGGATAGAGGGTTTCGATGGTTTTGAGGTCGGGGATAATGTGCATACAGTTGATGCAACCGTATGTCCAGAAATCCAGGATGATGATTTTTCCACGTAACTGCTCCAGAGTCAGAGGCTCGCTGACATTGAGCCACGATAACCCTTCAGGAAATTCTGGCGCTTCCAACTCGCCCTGGTAAGTAAATTCATCCCCGTTCTGGGCGAACACCCCGCCGCCAATGATCACTATCAACACTGCAGCAAGACCCAATACGCCTGCTAGCATCCACTTTCTCACCATGCCAAATCCTTTGTAAGTACCCATGCAACTACGTTAAGATTATCCCAAATTTCTAACGGAATGATTAACAGTTCCTTCTCCTGAACGCAAAATAGGCGTTCACTGGACTGAAATGTAAAGGGATATCACGATGGATTCTCGTGTTCGAAAAATGGCGCAGGTCATTATCAATTTTTCAATGGCTGTAAAACCAGGCGAAAAAGTCCTGCTGCGCGGAATGAGCCCTCAAGCTGAACCGCTGGTTGCTGCCATGTACCAGGAAGCCCTGAAAGCGGGCGCAGAGGTTTTTACCTATATTCATATGAGCAATGAACACAGCTATGCAATTGAAGCAACCGACGATCTTGATCTGCTGGCAAAACCCAACCCAATGCTGCAAATGATGTATGAAACCTGTAATGTAGTGGTGCGCGTAGAGGCCGAAGAAAATCTCAAAGCGCTGACTGATTACCCGGCGGAAAAACAGGCAGCACGGCGGGCCGTCAACGCCGCACCGATTGCCATTCAAATGCGTCGTGAAGGCAAAGACCCGGCTTTCCGGCGCTGCACCACCCAGTTCCCGACTCAGGCTTACGCACAGCAGGCAGGGATGTCCCTGCTCCAGTACGCGGATTTTGTATTCCAGGCCTGCAAAGTGCATCTGGATGATCCGGTAGCCGAATGGCGCAAAATGGGTGAATTTCAGGATAAATTGGTCAATTATCTGGCGGGCAAAAAGAATCTGCATGTGCGGGGTAAAAATATTGACCTGCACTTGTCTGTTGATGGCCGCACCTTCAAGAGCGCGGCGGGCAGGGAAAACTTCCCCGATGGGGAGATTTTTACTGGCCCTGTAGAAAACAGCGTCAACGGGTGGGTGAAATTTACGTATCCGGCATTTTACAGTGGAAACGAAGTCATCGGCGCTCATCTGGTTTTTGAAGATGGGCTGGTCAAACAGGCAACTGCGGAGAAGAACGAGAAATTCCTCAATTCCGTTCTGGATACCGACAATGGGTCGCGCCGATTGGGTGAATTTGCTATTGGAACGAACGATTATATTCAGCGGTTTACCGGAAGCATTTTGTTTGACGAAAAAATCGGCGGTACCGTCCACATGGCGGTCGGCCAGGGTTACCAGGAAACGGGCAGTGTCAACAACTCCTCCGTCCATTGGGATATGATCTGTGACATGCGCGACGGCGGTGAAATCCTGGTGGATGGCGATCTGTTTTATCGAGATGGTCAGTTTGTGGCGGTTCGCTAAGATGGATAACCGTTTACAAAAACTGGCGTCTATTCTGGTTCGCTATTCTACGGAGGTCAAACCCGGTCATACGGTGCTGATTCGCAGCGAAAGCCTGGAAGCACAGCCGCTTGTGCAGGCGATTTTTCAGGAAGTGTATCGTGCCGGGGCGCTTCCTGTGCCGTTCCTGACCGTTGATGAAAAAGAAGTGCTGACAATGGAGGCAACAGACGACCTCCATCTGCTGGAAGTGCCCGATCCCATGTACAAAATGATGGCAGAACAGGCTAATGTGATGATCAGCATCAAGGCTTCTGTCAATCCCCGCAATCTTTCCCAGTATCATGCGGATAAACAGGCAGCCATCGCAAAGGCCGCTGCTGTTCCGTCGCACATCATCATGCAGCGCGGCTCAGATGGATTGGCACGCTGGTGTGTGACTCAATATCCTACAAAGGCATTTGCACAGGCAGCGGCCATGTCCCAACCGCAGTATGAGGAATTTGTTTTGAACGCCTGCAAAGTACATCTGGATGACCCGGTAGCGGAATGGCAGGCGGTTGATCGGTTTCAACAGCGGTTGGTGGATCATCTGGTGGGTAAAAAGCATGTGCATGTGCGCGGCGCGAATATTGATCTGAAAATGTCGATTGAAGGACGCAAATTTATCAACGCCAACGGCAAAAACAACATGCCTGACGGGGAAATTTTCACTGGCCCGGTGGAAAATAGCGTCAGCGGATGGGTAAAATTCACCTATCCTGCGTACTATCGCGGCAATGAGGTCGATGGGATTGAATTGAATTTTGAAGATGGCAGGGTAGTCAAAGCCAGCGCGGAAACCAATGAGCCATTTCTATTCAGTGTGCTGGACTTTGACGCGGGATCACGCTATCTGGGTGAATTTGCCATTGGGACGAACAGACATATCCAGCGTTTTACGGGCAGCATCCTGTTTGATGAAAAAATCGGCGGAACAGTGCATATGGCAGTCGGGCGCGGTTACAGTGAAACAGGCAGCAAAAATGACTCGCAGGTTCATTGGGATATGATTTGCGACATGCGTGACGGTGGCGAAATTCTGGTCGATGGCGAATTGTTCTACAAAAACGGCGAATTTCTGGCGTAAGTTGTCTCTTGGCAGCTTAGGGCATTTTTGCTATCATGTGAAGGAGTTGCGGGTATGGTGTAGTGGTAACACAACAGCCTTCCAAGCTGTTATCACGGGTTCGAGCCCCGTTGCCCGCTCACTAATGATCCCACCTGACAATGACACAAACATCACAGCGTCGTTTGAATTTCACACTGCGCTCCTTTTTAAGCTGGATACATCCCCCAATCATAAACAGGACATCTTATGAGTGATATTATTACGTCTCTCAACGGCGCCATTTTTGAAATTATTCTAAACCGCCCTGATAAGCGCAACGCGATACGGGTTCAGATGTTACAAGACATCGCCAGCGCAGTGTTACAGGCCGAACAAACCAATGGTGTTCGTGTGATTCTTGTGCGCGGCGAGGGTACGTGCTTTTCTGCCGGATTGGACCTGATGACGATGGGCGGAATGCCGGAAGCGTTGGGGGAAAACTGGCGCGAGCTTGGCAATGAAGCAACACGTCTGTGGCAGCGTTCGATTCAACGATTGCAGGATTCATCCCTGCCGACCATTGCGCTGATGCACAGCTATGCGATTGGCGCAGGGCTTGAACTGGCATTAGGCTGCGATTTGCGTATTGCTGCCGATAATACAGTCATGAGTCTGGAAGAAACCCGCATTGGGATCATCCCGGATGCAGGCGGAACCACCCGTTTGACCCATCTCATTGGTGCAGCACGAGCCAAAGAGCTGATCTTTACAGGCCGCCGCATCGACGCGCCCACCGCGCTGCACATAGGGATTGTGAATCAGGTTGTCTCCCCCAAAGAACTCCTGGAAGCAGGTCAAAAACTGGCGGAGGAAATTATGCTGTCTGCCCCACGTGCAGTAGCGGCGGCCAAACGTGTCATCAACGGCCTCCACAATACGGCGGAGGGTTTCCATCTGGAAATGGTGGAGCAGTTTCCATTGTTCCATTCGGAGGACCTGGCTGAAGGAGTGCAGGCACGAATCGAGCGCCGTCCTCCGAACTGGAAAGGGAAATGACTATTTATCCTAAAGATCGAATTTTGGCGCGTCCCGCCGCTAAAACGCCATCCGGTCAATAATCATTGCCAGAAACAGCAAGGCCAGATACGAAGTCGAGTATTTGTACATGCGTTTGGAGGCCAGGGCGGTTTTTTCCTGAATTAGGTGGATGGAGCGCCACAACAGCCCACCGCCCAGAAGCAGTGCAGACACCAGGTAAAACAAACCAAGCATTGCTATCGAAACTGGTACAAGGGTCAGCGCAACCAGGAGCAGGGAATACAGCAAAATCTGCCTGCGGGTAGTTTCTTCACCCCGTGCGACGGGCATCATGGGTACATCCGCCCGTGTGTAATCCGCATTCACCAGCAGCGCCAGCGCCCAGCTATGCGGCGGTGTCCAGTAGAAAATAATGGAAAACAGCAGCCATGCTTCGACGGCCAGACTTCCATGCACTGCTGCCCATCCAACCAGCACCGGAACCGCACCCGCACCGCCGCCGATAACAATATTGACAACCGTGTTACGCTTCAGGAGCATTGTATACAGGAAAATATAGTAGACTGACCCAGCCAGTGCCAGGCTTGCCGCCAACCAGTTCACAAAAGTTCCTAACAGGGCAGTCGATAACAAAATCAGCATCACGCCATAGGCCAGCCCCGCTAAAGGCGAAATCCTTCCGGCAGCAATAGGGCGCTTTTTAGTACGAGACATCTTTTTATCCATGTCCCGGTCATAATACTGGTTGACCGCACTCGACCCACCCGACGCCAGCGCTCCGCCGAAGATCGTTGCGACCAGGATACCTACATCCGGCACGCCGTTCGCCGCGATAATCATAGCAGTCACCGTCGTAAAAACCAGCAGAATCGCAATGCGCGGCTTTGCCAGCGCCACATAATCCCGTAGTACGCTTTTCATCCCTGCTCCACTACTTGCTGTTGTTTGACCAGAACGACATTTAACGCCACCGCTGCCGCCCACATTAATCCGGCGGTCGTGACGTGTAAAGCACTCAACGAGGCATGGAAATCCGACAGGATATACAGCGCTCCCAACGCCACCTGCAATCCGTAGAGCGCAAGCAGGACTACCGCCCCTGTGAAACTAACCTGATCGTAGGAACGGTCAACCTGCCAGACCAACGATAGTAAGGTGATGCCCAGCAGCAAAACACTGCCCCGGTGAATGAGGTTTATTATAGCGGCTTCTGAGGCGGTGTCACGACACAAAGGCCACGTTGGACACACTTTCGACGACTCACTGCCGACCACCAGCGCTCCAGTCATCAACACCATAAAAATCATCAGGGTTGCGCCCTGTACCGCCGTTGAAAATTTGTCACTGTAAAATATATGCGTATGGGGCTGGTACAGAAGCGCCGTGATGGAGGCAACCAGGCAGCTTAACATGATCACCGCGAATCCGAGATGTACCAGAGGCAGCGTCGATGGTTCATGAAGCAGCATGGTTCCCGCACCCAACACGCTCTGGATGCCAAGCAGACCTAATCCCAGATAAAGGGGTGTGGTTACGTCCTTGCGGTCACGAATAAAGCGGCGTGCAGCATAACATGCCCCGAAAATCGACAGTACAGTAAAAAGCGTGTTCAGGCGATGTGCCCAGTCGATCCAGGCGAGTTCGTTACTGCCAGAAGGCCAGGGACTTCCATCGCAAAGCGGCCAGGTTCCGCCACAGCCCGATTCTGCATCCGTCACGCGCACCACTGCTCCAAGGATAATCAACAGCAGAACCAGAGCGGCGGTCAGGCCAGCCAGCCAGAAATAGAGCCGTTCGCCCCTGGAAAGCTGATTGATCACAGCGTGCCCTGTCGCTTCTGACGCAGGACAAACAGCATAAAGGCGAAACTAAAAATCGCCATGATCGCCACCAATGGGAGAATGATTAAATACCGGTTGATCCTTTTGTCCGGGCCATCGTAAACAAAGCTGTAGGTACCACTGAAACTGTGACCATCCAGGGAGGTTACCATCCATGTGACATTATAAGTCGCACGTCGAATCCCCGTTTTTACCTTCCCGACAACCACATTCGGCTGTGGATATTCAATTGACAGCTCATAGACTTCGTCGCAGTCCTCGCACTGCGGCAGCAGGGTAATGCGTGCATCTTTGACCTCTTCTGTAAAAACCAGCCGCACCTGATCCAGCTCCTGCTCGACGGTTGATCCTGGAGCAGGAGATGCATCGGATAACTCCGCGTGAGCCAGAACCAGGGAAGGCACGCTTACTATCGCGGCAAGCACGATGAACAAAAACAGATAGGAATGACTCAACAGACACACTCACCCAAATATCGCGTCCCCAATGATAACAAAGGGTCAAAGACTGCGAAAGGCTGCCTGAGACAGGCAGCCAACACTAAAACCTCGGAATGGGAACCAATAAACCACAAACCTTATCCTTAAACTTAGCGCTTTACGAAGCGTGTGCCCAAAAGTGTGAACATCTGTTCCTTGTAATATGCTATAATTTCGTCTTATGAGAAACCGCGATGTTGCCAGAATTTTTGAAGATGTTGCCGATATGCTCCAGATTAAAGGTGAGAATATTCACCGGGTGCTGGCCTATCGGAACGCCGCCCAGGTTATCGCCGAACTGCCTCGTGATCTGAATGCCATCTATGCAGATGGGTTGTTGACTGAAATTCAGGGCATCGGTGAAACGTTGGCGTCTAAAATCGAGGAAATGCTCACGACAGGCAAACTTGATTTTTACGAACGCCTCTCGAAACAGGTGCCACCGTCTCTGCTTGCCGTGCTGCGAATTAACGGGGTTGGGCCGAAAAAGGCCAAGTTGTTCTGGGAACAACTTGGCATCACAACGATTGAAGCCCTGGAAAAAGCCGCCCGCGCAGGTGAGCTTCGAGAACTTCCTGGCATGGGGGCTAAAAGCGAGCAAAAAATCATCGAAGGTATCGAAGCACTGGCGCGGCAATCTGATCGCCTCCCGCTGGGTGTTGCACTGCCCATCGCACAGGAGATTTTAAAAGATTTGCTCACGCTGCCGGAAGCGCTTCAGGGAGATGTGGCTGGCAGTTTGCGCCGCTACCGCCCCACAATTGGTGATATTGACCTGCTCATCATGTCCGAAAATGCCGAACCTATAATGGAACGTTTTGTTAAACGACCTGATGCAGCACGAATCCTTGGACATGGTCCAACCAAAAGTTCGATTGAGCTGCATAACGGGCGGCAGGTCGATGTTCGCGTTCTACCTCCTGAGCGTTATGGTACAGGGCTGGCCTATTTTACAGGCAGTCAGGCACACAACATCCGTATGCGTGAACTGGCGCTGGGCAAGGGATTAACACTCAACGAACATGCTTTTACAGCGACAGACGGCAGTGGCAGGGAAATCCTCTGCGCGACAGAAGAAGAGGTCTATGCCACGCTGGGACTTCCCTGGATTCCGCCTGAACTGCGCGAAGATAAAGGTGAAATCGAGGCTGCCCAGAACAGTATCCTTCCAAAACTGATTACACAGGCAGATATCATCAGTGATTTGCACATGCACACGACCTGGAGCGACGGGACTCGCAGCGTCCGGGAAATGGCCGAAATCGCTCGCAGCCGGGGCCTGAAGTATATCGTCATTACCGACCATTCACGCAGTCTGGGTGTAGCAAACGGGTTGAGCATTGAAAGGCTCATGGAGCAGCAGGCCATTATTCGTGCGGTTGATGCCGAGATGGGGCCGGTTTTTCGTGTGTTTCATGGAACGGAAATGGAAATCAAAGCCGATGGCACCCTGGATTATCCTGATGAGGTGCTGGCTCAGTTAGATGTGGTGATCGCCTCACTACATGTCAGTTTGCGCCAACCGCGTGAGCAGGTCACCCAGCGGCTTATCAATGCCATCGCAAACCCGCATGTAGACATCATTGGGCATCCTACCGGACAGTTGATTCCAAACCGCGAACCTGCCGATTTAGATATGGATGCGGTATTGGAAGCCGCACAACAGCATGACACCGCGTTGGAAATCAATGCGAACCCCGCCCGCTTAGATTTGCCTGCTCCCTATGCACGGCGGGCAGCGGAAATGGGGATTAAAATTACCCTGAATACGGACGCACACAGCGCCGAGGACTTTGATGTGTTACCCTATGGAATCGGGACTGCCCGCCGCGCCTGGTTGACCGCCGATGCGGTGATCAATACATGGCCTGTCGAGCGATTTTTGAAGTGGGTTAGGGATAGATAACATGGGTGATATGGACGACAAAACGCGCCGCACCTCTGCGCCAAGAGGCGACGAAATTCCGCGTCGGGGCTATGAAGGCCGCCGTGATTCGGACGCGACGGGTTCCTTTCGTCCGGTGATACCACCGCCCAGCAAACCACCCGTGTATGACAATCCGACGATTCCGCCACGCAGCACCGGGCCGCTTCCCGGCAAACCCATGCCGCCCGTGCGACGCGGCAGACGTGTCCCACGAGACAGCGGTCTCTATTTGCCATGCTGGTCATTGGTAATCCTGGTGCTCGTTGTTGGGGCAGCGGCCGTAGGGCTGATGGTCTTTGTGCTGAATCTGGGTAGTGCGGCGTTGATTGACCAGACGCCGCAGGTCATCATTGTGACCTCTGCGATTCAACCGACCGAACCCGTATTCAACGCCCTGCCAACTGCCATCCCCCAGGCGCAGCAGCCGCAGGACGAAACCCTCCCGACGGTTGAGCCAACCCGAACTGCCCTACCTGGCGGCTGTTTATTAAATCAGCGTGTGGTGGTATTTGGAACTGGCAACGTTGGCTTGAATTTACGTTCTGAACCACGCCGTTCCGCGGAAGCGCAGTTTGTTGCCCGCGAAGGGGATGTGCTGCAAGTGGTGGATGGACCGCAATTTTTTGACGACATTGAATGGTGTAAAGTGGAAAGCATTACCCGCCCCGGTCAATTTGGCTGGGCATCGCTTGAATTTCTCATAGCTGAGGATGCCGCTCCCCAAAATGAACAGTGAACGCGCCGAACAACTTCGCCGTGAACTTCAGGAACACAGCTATCGTTATCATGTGCTGAGTGATCCCATCATCACCGATGGAGAATACGACCAGCTATACAACGAGCTTAAAGCGCTTGAAGAGGCATACCCTGAACTGATTACCCCCGACTCACCTACCCAGCGTGCTGGATTTGAGCCGATTTCGGATTTGCCGAAAGTACCACACATCAAACCTATTTTGAGTCTGAGCAATGCCTTTAACCGGGCTGATTTAATCGCATGGTATGAGCGCATCAGAAAACTGCTGGCGCCGGAGGCTCAGATTGATTTTGTGGTCGAGCCCAAATTTGATGGGTTGACGGTGGTGCTGACCTATGAAAACGGCGTGCTGAAACAGGCGGCAACACGCGGCAACGGGGAGGTAGGCGATGATGTAACGCCGAACGTCCGCACAATTAAAAGTATTCCCCTGCGCCTGCTCAAAAACGAGATTCCGTCGCGGCTGGTCGTGCGGGGAGAAGTGCTGTTCCTGAAAGAAGATTTCAAAAGAATCAACGAAAAACAGGCAGAAGAAGGCCTTCCCCTGTATGTGAACGCGCGAAATACTGCCTCCGGAACCCTCAAACAGAAGGACTCACGGATTACCGCCAGCCGCCCTCTGACGGCCTTTGTTTATTCGATAGTTGATGCTGATGGCGACGTGCCGGAGACCCAGTGGGAAACCCTGGCTTATCTGAAAGCCCTGGGTTTTTTGACGGCTCCCGAAGCCCGCCGTTTTGACAACATCGAAACTGCCGCTGCCTACGCAGAAGGCTTTGAGCGGCACAGCCTGCCCTATGAAATTGATGGGTTGGTGATCAAAGTCAATCGCCATGCCGTTTTTGAGGAATTGGGGGTGGTTGGCAAAGACCCGCGTGGCGCGACGGCTTTCAAATTCCCGTCAGAAGAAGTGACAACCCGTTTGATCGGTGTCACCATAGGCATCGGACGTACAGGGGTCCTGACCCCGACGGCTGACCTCGAACCGGTTTTCCTCGGTGTAACCGTCAAAAGCGCCAGCCTGCACAATTACGATCTAATCCACGATAAAGATATTCGCCTTGGCGACAAAGTCATTGTTAAACGTTCTGGCGACGTGATTCCCTACGTGGTAGGGCCGGTGATCGCTGCACGAACCGGCACAGAAACCCCAATCTTACCGCCGGAAAAATGTCCGGTCTGTGATTTTCCGGTGATCCGCCCCGCAGGAGAAGTCGCCTATTACTGCTCCAACCCAGCCTGCCCGGAACGCATTGCCCGTAATCTGATTTACTTCGTGTCACGTGGCGCGATGGATATTGACGGGCTGGGGGAAAGCGGGGTACGTTTGCTGCTGGAGAAGGGGCTGATTCATGACGAAGGTGACCTGTTTTTCCTCAAAGCGGAAGACCTTTTGGAATTGGAAGGTTTTGCCCAGAAAAAAGTCGATAATCTGTTGAACAGCATTGAGGCGGCAAAATCACGCCCGCTGTCGCGGTTGGTGGCAAGTTTAGGGATTCGCGGGATCGGCACAACCGTTGCGGCACTGCTGACTCAGCATTTCCGTACCATAGATGATCTCATCCAGGCTACGCCGGAAAATCTGCAAAATATCGAAGGGATTGGCCCTCATACCGCCGCCGCGATTGTCGAGTATTTTTCCCAGCCGCATCATCTGGCTTTAATTGAAAAATTCCGTCAGGCGGGTCTAAATTTAGAGAATCAACGAGAAGTCCCGACGAGTGACAAGCTCGCTGGAAAAGCGTTTGTCCTGACGGGAACTTTGCCTACCATGAGCCGCGAGGAGGCTTCCGCCCTGATTGAATCGCACGGGGGCAGCGTGAAGAGCAGCGTCAGCAAAAAGACCGACTATGTAGTGGCTGGTGAAGCGGCTGGCAGCAAACTCACCAGGGCGCAGGTACTCGGTATTCCAATTCTGGACGAACAGGGCTTGCTTCACTTAATTGGCAATGAGTAGAACTTTTCACGAGCGCGATCAAAGGAATCCTTTTGAAAGCTGTGCTGCATAATGATCGCTTAAAGACCATCCAGCGCCGCCACCCCTGGATTTTTTCAAAAGCCATCAAACGCTTTTCTGGCAGTCCTGGATCGGGAGATGTGGTGACTCTCGTTTCGGAGGGTGGTGATTTTCTCGCACGAGGGCTGTGGAGTCCTGAGTCCACTATCCGACTGCGGGTGCTGACGTGGGAAGATGAACTTATCGATACCGGTTTCTGGGAAAAACGGCTGAAACGGGCGATTGCATGGCGCGGGTCTGTTCCCCCGAACGAGGCGCGGCGGCTGGTTCATGCCGAAAGTGATTACCTGCCAGGGTTAGTAGTGGATCAATATGGCGGCTGGCTCGTTTTGCAGGCATTAACCGCAGGTATCGACCGTTACAAGCACGATATTGCCGAAATTCTGAATAAACTGCTGAACCCGCGCGGTATTTATGAGCGCAGTGATGTTGACGTGCGGGCGAGAGAAGGCTTGAAGGAAACAACCGGCCTTCTGCTTGGCGAGACACCGCCAGATCTTGTTGAAATTCTGGAAAACAATCACCGCTTCTGGGTGGATATTCAGCACGGGCATAAAACGGGTTTTTACCTGGATCAGCGCGAGAATCGCCAGATTTGCGCGGATTTTGTTCAGCCAGGGATGCAGGTGATGAACCTGTTTTCGTATACGGGTGGATTTTCTGTGTATGCATATGCGGCAGGTGCTGAGACAGTTATTTCCGTTGATGCATCTCATTCCGCGCTGGAACTGGCCGATCAAAATCTGGCTCTGAATGGTTTCTCGGATACGCCTCTGCTGGCCGGAGATGTCTTTGAGGTTCTGCGTGATTACCGACGCGAAGGTCAAACCTTTGATATGATCATCCTGGATCCGCCCAAATTTGCAAAATCGTCCCAAAATCTGGAGTCCGCCCTGCGCGGCTACAAGGACATCAATTTTCTGGCCTGGCAGCTTTTAAAACCGAACGGGATTCTGATGACCTTTTCGTGTTCTGGGTTGGTGGAAGCAGACTTATTCCGAAAGGTCGTTTTCGGCGCCCTGGAAGATGCCGGACGAGATGCACAGGTCTTGAGGCAACTAGAAGCTCCACCCGACCATCCGGTTGCGCTGACCTTTCCTGAAGGCGCGTATCTCAAAGGGCTGCTTTGTCGCGTGATTTAAGAATCAGAGGGGATACTTCTCCCCCTCTCAAAATCGCTCCGCCAACTGGACAATCTTGGTGCTGGTTTCACGCCAGCTAATCCGGCTCAAGCCCATTTTCTCGCGCAGTTCCTCCATGTCAATCCCATTGAGGTACTGGCGAACTGCGCTCGTCCAGCGCAGCGTTTCAAATGAGACTTTGCCTTCTAACCCGGCAGCACGGGCGGCGTCGGTCAGAACGTATTCGAGGTTACGCGCGGAACACTCAAACAAAAACTGCTTCGGCTGGTATTGGTCAACATATTCATCCAGCACGTCCAGCAGATATTTGTCCTCAATGGACACACGGCGCTCTTTATAAATATCCTGCGGCTTCTGATGACGAATAAGCAGAATGGGGCGGTCGGGGTTGCGGCGGTCAAAATGCTGCTGCATCAGATTCATACACTCGCTCTTTTTTATCCCTGTGTCCAGCAGCAGGCGCACCAGTAAATCGGGGCGGGGATCGGGACGATTCGCAAATCGCATTTGCTGGGTGTGTTCCAGCAGATCAAAAATGTCATACATAGAAAGAATCGGTTGAAGGGGCGCAGGACCGGAACGCTGTACAATAGCCAGCGCCGGGTTATCCCGAATCACTTTTTCCTTGCTCAACCACTTAAAGAGCACTTTGAGTGTCGTTACACGACGCGCATAACTTTTGCGGCTGCACGGTTTCTCTCGCCCATGTTCCAGCCAATCGAGAAAGCGATTCAGGTCGTGGGTGCTGATTTGCCCAATCGGGAAATCGTCCGAAAAGTATTCGCACATCAGATGAACATCCGATGTGAAATTTTTGATCGTATTGGCGGTTTTGCCTTCTTTCCGCAAGAAATTCTGAAACGGGGCGATGGTTTGCATGAGAGGAGAATGCGCCGTCAGATAGCCAGCCTGTAGGAAGAGTGGTAGCTGTTGTGTCGCCATCGGGTGTTACCCCTTTCACAAAACGTTTGAGGAACATTTGTTCATGGTTAAAAAATAGCAAATTTCTATGAGCATGTCAAGCAACTGTTTGGGATAAGTTTGGGATAAATTTCTGTTAGTAGGAGTCTATTCAGAGGAAGGGTTGCAATTTTCGTCGCCGCCAACTAAGACGGACACCCATTCATCCTCAATTTTTTGATAACAATTACAGGTCTTCACGTTCTGTGCATCACCTTCCCAGACGAAATAATGAGTAGATGTAATGATACAGTAGGCATCCTCATCCGCTCCCCCAGAATATATATCAGGCCGCTGGAATCCTATCCCACGTGTTTCGTCGCTGTTCAGCAGGAAAATCCGCAGTTCATCATCCGGCAAATCGCTCAAACTGAAGCGGATTTCTTTTTCCACGAGCAGCGTGACAAATCCACATGGCAGGATGATCAGAAGCAGCATCCAGAGGAGTATCCCCAGAAGACACCCGCAGCGTCTTAACAGAGAACCACGGCGGACAACCATATCTATTTGAGGTCGTTCTTCCTGCTGCTGTGGGCGTTTACGGAAGGGCGATTCTTCCACCTGTTTACTCCTGTGTTTTCCGTTGAAGCCACGTCATCACGAGAAAAACAATACTGACGATGAAAAACATGACAGCCAGCGCCAGCAGCTTAAAAAGCTGGCTGTTAGTGGTCAGCGCGATAAGCCCGAAGCAGGCGCAAAACGCATAGTAACCCAGGGCGATGATCTTGGGAGACAACCCCAGGGCTTGCAGTCGAAAGTGCAAGTGCCCGCGGTCTCCGGAAAAAGGACTTTTTCCGCGTAACAGACGACTACTGGCCTGCCATCCGAGATCAACCAGCGGCAGTCCCATGACCAGCAAAATCGTTGCCATTTTCGCGCCGCCAATAATACTCAAAACGGCCAGAACATAACCTAAATAGGGGGCACCACCACCCATGAAGACTTTAGCGGGATGAAAATTATACGGCAAAAAGCCGAGGG
Source organism: Anaerolineae bacterium (assembly GCA_008933735.1). Classification (GTDB taxonomy): domain Bacteria; phylum Chloroflexota; class Anaerolineae; order Aggregatilineales; family J027; genus SB15. Next base: position 72,728 of record WBUL01000012.1, read on the forward strand.
TCGTCCCGACCAGGGCCAACGGCAGCAAACTTACACTGACCTGATCCAATCGAAATGCGGCGTGAACAAAAATCATCAGTGCCGCGATGCACACCACCCCCGCCGCCAATCCATCTGAGCCATCCAGGAAATTCACTGTGTTCATCATCAAGGCAATCCAGAAGATGGAAATCAGCATCACCAGTGCATCGGGTCCGGTTGACACCGAATTACCCGTCAGAGGGTTGTTAAAAGTCTCGATAATGATCAGAAAGGCCACGGCGATAGCACCAGCAAGGAACTGTCCCGCAAACTGTACATAGGAGGGGAGATCGTATTTATCGTCCAGCAACCAGATGATAAAAACCACCGTCCCGCCAAGAAGCAGGCCAATGAAGCGGGTGATTTCTTTTGTGTCGGTGCGCTCAATGGGTAAAAACTGGGCAATAACAGCAGCAAGGGTAAAGGAAAAATAAAGCGCCAGTCCTCCCGTGCGTGCGATCCGTCCATGCCCCTGATGCCGTCCCCCCGGCACAGACACCAGCCCGTAATTCAATCCAAAACGCTGTGCGAACGGGGTCAGTAAATAAGACGAAAAAAGAGCGATGCCGAAGACCAGCGCAAAAGCCAGGTATGGCGTATCATCCTCCAAATCAGGCAGTCCCAAACTGGCGATCACCTGCATCGCCAAGGCCCGGGATAATAAACCCGATTTCATTCAGCCGTTCATCCAGCGCTGCCAGATGAATATCCACGTCGGGATGAGCGGATTCTAGCGCCTGTACCCCTTCCGGGGCCCCAATGAGGCCAACAAATTTGATCTGAGATGCACCCCATGTTTTTAAAATCTCAGCCGTCGCAACGGCCGATCCCCCGGTTGCCAGCATCGGATCGAGGATAAAGCAAATTTGCACCGTTGGCGCGATAGGAAGCTTATTGTAATACTGCACAGGACGAAGCGTTTTTTCGTCGCGATAAATGCCAATATGCCACACCTGCGCTGAGGGCAGCAGTTCCAGGATACCATCCACCATTCCCAAGCCGGCACGCAATATCGGGATCAGGCCGATTTCCTGACGTAATACTTTGGCTTTGGCCTCTCCCATCGGTGTGGTGACAGTGGCATTGTTCAAATCAAGATCGGCAGTTGCTTCATAGCACAGGAGCATGGCAATTTCACGGACAAGCTGACGGAACTGGGGGTGACGGGTCTGGCTATCGCGCAGGATGGACAGCTTGTGTTGAACCAGCGGGTGTTGAGAAATATGGAGCATATCTTTCCCTCTAATATTTAGCCGACTGATTCTACGCGCCCCCTTTTATTTTTGCCATTTCAAAATCACAATTCCAAGCGGCGGAATCGTGAGATTCAGACTCTGCGGGTGGGCATGCCATGCAACCGGGTCTGTCTGTACACCGCCCAGATTTCCCACATTTCCGCCTCCATAGGTTTCGGCGTCACTGTTCAGCATTTCCTTGTAGTAGCCGGGGCGTGGAACACCAACACGATAGTTATGACGCGGAACAGGGGTAAAATTACAGGCAACCACCAGAAAATCATCCGGATTTTCGGCAAACCGCATATAAGTAAACACACTCTGGTCAGAGTCATTTGCCTCAATCCACCGAAAACCACGGGGGTCAAAATCCAGCTCGTACAGTGCGGGTTGTTCAAGGTAGAACTGGTTCACATCTTTAACCCACTGCTGCATTTTGGCATGGGTTGCCCAATTCAGCAGATTCCAGTCCAGACTGCGGGCTTCACTCCATTCGTTCCACTGCCCAATTTCCGAACCCATAAAATTGAGTTTTTTACCGGGATGCATATATTGATGACCGTAGAGCAGGCGCAGTGAGGCAAATTTCTGCCACCAGTCTCCGGACATTTTATTCACCAGAGACCCTTTGCCGTGTACGACTTCATCATGAGACAGCGAAAGCACAAAATTCTCGCTGAAGGCATACATCAAGGAGAAGGTAATCTCGTGATGATGAAAACGGCGAAAAATCGGGTTGCGGCTCATGTAGGACAAAACATCATGCATCCAACCCATGTTCCACTTGAAGGTAAACCCTAACCCTCCCAGATACGTCGGGCGCGATACCATTGGCCAGGCAGTTGATTCTTCCGCAATCGTGATCACACCGGGGCATTCGCTGTGAACCACCGCGTTGAATTCTTGCAAAAAAGAAATCGCTTCCAGATTTTCTCTGCCACCGTATTTGTTGGGTATCCACTGCCCCTCTTTGCGCGAAAAATCAAGATAGATCATTGACGAAACGGCATCGACACGCAGCCCGTCAATATGATATTTTTTAAGCCAGAACAGGGCATTGGAAAGCAGGAAATTGCGTACCTCGTTGCGTCCGTAGTTAAAAATATAAGTTCCCCAGTCGGGATGTTCGCCCTGGCGGTAGTCGGAATGTTCATAAACATGGGTGCCGTCAAAATAGCTCAGGGCATGACCATCCTTAGGAAAATGCGCGGGAACCCAGTCCAGAATCACCCCGATGCCATTACGATGGCAGAGGTCTACAAAATACATGAAGTCCACCGCCTTATCCCCATAGCGGCTGGTCGGTGCGAAATAACCGGTCACCTGATAGCCCCACGAACCATCAAAAGGATGTTCGGCAATCGGCAACAGTTCCAGGTGGGTGTAATGCATCTCTTTGGCATATGCCACTAATTCCTGCGCCAGTTCGCGGTAAGTCAGCCATTCATTATTCTCGTTGCGCCGCCACGACCCCAGATGGACTTCATAAATGGACATGGGTTTGGTCAGCGGATTGCTGTTGGCCCGCGCATCCATCCATTTTTTGTCACGCCAGCGATAACTATCAAGATTGGACACAATCGAAGCCGTTCGTGGGCGTTTTTCGGAAAAATAGCCATACGGATCGGTTTTTTCCACATGGTAATCGCGGAAACGGGAGCGGATGTCGAATTTATAAATGTCACCCTCTTTTGCCTCTGGAATGAATAATTCCCAGACGCCGTTGGCCCCGTGCTGTCGCATGGGATGTACCCGTGTATCCCATCCGTTAAAGCTCCCAATCACTCCCACCCGGTAAGCATTCGGTGCCCAGACCGAGAAATTAACACCTTTGACGCCGTTCGCTTCTCGTAGATGAGCGCCCATTTTTTCGTAAATGTGCAGATGGCGGCCCTCTGCAAACAGATAGAGATCATAGTCGGTAAACAGGGGTGGGAAAGCGTAGGGGTCGTGAAAAGTTTCTTTTTTGCCTTCGTGGGTTTCAGCTTTGTAATGGTACTTCAAATTCTGACCATTCAAAGTAATCTCAAAAAAACCTTCGTTATGAAGGCAGTTCATATCATGCGATTCCCCGCTGGATTCATCCACCACCGCCAAGTTTCGGGCTGTCGGACGAAACGCACGAATAGACACCTGGTTTTCGCTCACCTGGTGCGGGCCAAGTAAATCAAAAGGTGCCCCGTGAACCGCATTGAGCAGAGAATGAATGGCGTCCGGATGTATCTCGGCCATCGTGCCACCTTCTTAAGACAACAAATTCAAGCCAATGGTAACATGCCCACCCGGATAAACGTAATTTTAATTTGTGCGGCAAAAACAAAAAGGCACGGGCGGGGCTGCCCGTGCCGTTGTCCTGTTTCAGGCGTTTACACCTTGAGCTGGTTCGCCCACTCATCAATCTGACGGTTGGCTTCCTCGCGGGTGTAACCGTAGCGTTCCTGAAGTTTGCCCGCCAGCTTTTCCCGCGAGCCCTGGATGTAATCCAGTTCATCGTTGGTGAGGCGTCCCCACTGCTGCTGGACGTGCCCCTTCACCTGCTTCCATTTGCCTTCAACAATGTCCCAATTCATCTCGTTTCTCCTTTTCACGCTATCTTGACGAGATGCCCCCAGCATAAGCCAGTCACTTAAGCAGAAGATTAAATTTCACTGACTATTAAGCATCACCTTCGTTCCTGCTCACCTGGCATTCATTTTTGAGAACTGGTCGAGAAACCAAAAATGGTGTACACTTGATATAAGTGTAGGTTGAGGAGGAAGACACGCGGAGAAGTGTCTTCAGAAAATCTATGTTTTACATCATAGGTGCGTTCGCACCGAACACAATAGTCGGCAGTGAGTTTGCCGTAACCGACGCATGGGAACTGTCCGTCTACCTCATCGAATGTCTGGAATCCTTGCATAAATTCCCTTCGCACTTCGTCTGACATTCCTTTCTTGCAACAACTTCATACCTTCACCGGTAACGTTGATCACGCTTACCGATCTTGTGCTTTGTAAGGAGAAAGGTCATGTCAGAGGTCATCATTTATAATGCCCGTCCCGAAGATGCAGAAGCCATCTGCCGAATCGGTGGTTATTTCCCGGCGGGGTCGGAAAGTCCCACCCCGGAAAACATTCGCAATCACATCTGGCAGTTTCCAGAAGGACAACTGGTTGCACTGCTGAATCAGCGCGTGGTTGGTTTTGCCTTAACCATGCGAACAAACCACAGCCCGGATGAGCACCCACTTCCCTGGTTGGATGCGGTCGGAGATTTAGATATATCTAACCATGACCCGGATGGCCTGTGGTTGTACGGAATTGATTTTGTGGTGGACTCTAATTACCGCCGCAAGGGAATTGGTACCAGGCTGTATCAAGCCCGCTTCAATCTGGTGAAGAAGTTGGGTCTGCGCGGGTTTTACGCCGGTGGAATGCTGATGGGTTATCAGCACTACTGTCATCAGATGAACATCCGGCAGTATGCGGAAAAAGTCATCCGGGGGGAAATCAGTGACCCTACGGTAACGATGCAGATGAAACGAGGGTTTCGCCCCTATCGGTTGATCGAAAACTACACCTGCTACCCCGCTGCCGGTGATGCTGCAATGCTGATCGTGTGGAAAAACCCACAGCAAATTTCTATCTGATTCTCTATTGCAATCAGAAGCATATTCCGCTAATTTATAAACAAGGTTCAGCCTCTCTGAGCCTTGTTTTTTCGTCCGCTAAACTTACCTGGAGAACCGTATAGAAAGATGCCCCGAATCCGACTTCTGGAAGTTGGTGGAACGCCCTATCAAATGGGGTACCAGCACGGTAAAGCCTTCCAAAAGGCTATCTGCAAACTGGCAGAAGAACGCATTCGCCTGAGCTGCGATGATACTTGGACAGGTCGCACCCTCCCGCGTGAACAGGTACTGCAATTGGCAACCATTTGCCTTGAGGAACACTACCGCTACGTGCCTGAACTTATGCAGGAACTGGAGGGCATGGCCGATGCAACCGGATTAGGGCTGGCGGAACTGATCATCGCCAACGGATTCACTGATTTTACCGATGTCATCTACAATGCTGGGGAACCACTTTCGTCTGCACCTGCCCGCGTCGGAAACGAGTGCACAACCTTTATGGTCAGCGGAGAAACCACCAGCGAAGGACTTGGTTTTCTGGGGCAGACCTGGGACATGCACGAGACGGCTACACCGCATGTCCTTTTACTGCGCGGGCATCCCAAACATGAGCCTGCCTTCCTGATGTTCACGCTGACGGGCTGTGTTGGCATGATCGGTATGAACGAAGCCGGAATCAGCATTGGGATTAACAATTTGCTTGGCGCAGATGGGCAGCCAGGAGTGACCTGGCCTTTTGTGTGCCGAAAGGTGCTAGCGCAAACCAACCTTGATGATGGCCTGAATGCGCTCCTGTCAGCGAATCTTGCCGGGGCGCACAACTATATGCTAGCAGATAGCACCGGACGCGGCTACAGCATCGAAGCCATGAGCACCACGCTTCATATGGAGGAACTTCAGGATGGATCCATTGTTCACGCGAACTGCTGCCGTGCGGAAACGACACTGGCTGTGCAGCGCCCCCTGGATGATGACCTCCACGCGGATTCCATGAGCCGTACCAGCCGCGCTTCTCAGTTTTTGCAGCGGTGGCCTGTCACGCCGGACAGCCTGATGGAATTGACCCGTGATCGCAGTGATGGAGCCTACAGCATTTGTTCCATTTCCGAACCGCCCTATTATTCCGAGACCTGCGGCGCGGTCATTATGCGGCCTGCCACTCGTGAATTCTGGGGGGTGTGGGGACTGCCCATCGAAAATGAATACGAATATTTCCGGGTTTAACGGGTGGGGAAACCCCGCCCGCCTCATTTTCCCCATTGAATAAAATGAACACCTGTTCTATAATTATAGGATGAGATATACGCTCTTCTATAAAGTTGTTTCCCTATTTAGATGCGAAAAATCCAATAGCGTGGTTAAATCAGTTTCACATCTTCTTGAGAGTCGAGGGTGTTTTAGCAGTTTGAAGGATTGAGGCAACATGAGCTTTTGTGAAATTGTCCTGGTTGGACATGTAGGCCGTGATGCAGAACTGTCTTACACACAGGCCGGACGCGCTGTATGCAGTTTTAGCCTGGCTACGAATCGGGTATGGACAGATCGGAATTCCAATGAGCGTCAGGAAGAGACCACCTGGTTTCGTGTTGCAATTTGGGGACAGCAGGCTGAGGCGTTGCACCAGTATATTACGAAGGGCGCTCAGGTGCTTGTGACCGCCAACCGCGTTCAGGCAAGACCCTTTCTGGGCAACGATGGACAGCCGAGAGCATCACTTGAAGTGACGGCCAATGTTGTCCGCCTGCTTGGCGGTCGTGGCGGCGCAGGTGGGGCACCAGGATTTACCGACGCGGATTACCCCTACAGCGGCAATGCGGGGGGGAATGATTACGGCGGTGCTCAGGACGTAGACGATATTCCTTTCTAGGGGTTTCGCGTGCATAATGCTGAGATAAGCCTCTTCAGGCAGAAGTGGCTTATTTTTGCTTGAAACGGTAGTCTAGGTTTATAGAAAGGCTGAAAATGCAGAAGGGCAACCGCATCCAGATCGAGATTCCTGCCAGTTTGCGGGCGGTCTATTCCAACTTTGCACTTATAATCCATACCAGCTCAGAATTTTTTGTGGACTTTGCTCAGATTCTTCCCGGCATCCCCAAAACACAGGTACATACGCGGGTGGTCATGTCGCCGACTCATGCCAAACTGCTGTATAAGGCACTGGGCGAGAATCTTGACCAGTACGAGGCCAAGCACGGCCCAATCGAAGTACCCCCTTCACTCGCCGACCAGCTTTTTGGCGGCCTTAAACCGCCGGAGGTTTCCCAAGAGAACAATGAGCCGAATAATGAATGAACTTGATCGTATTGGCGACCATATCGTCGCTTATTTTGAAATCAAAAACGAAGTGCGGGAAAACGCACTGAACACCGCCCGCCAACTGACCCGCCAGTGTGCCAATACCATCCGGGCGATTCACCGCATGGAGTGGGATGAGGCCAAGACGATGCTGGAGGAAACCCGTACTATCGCCCATTCACTTCGCCAACTGCTTCAGAATCATCACGACCTGTATCATACGGGCTACACCCAAGATGCTTTAAAAGAATATGTAGAAGCCCAGTTGATGTACGCATTTGTGCGGGGCGAGACGATTCCGACACCAGAGACCCTGGATGTGATTCCAAGCACCTATATCAACGGCATGGCAGAGGCCGCCACCGAACTTCGGCGGCACATCCTCGACCTGATCCGGCAAAGTAAGATGGAGGATGCCGAACGCCTGCTTGATACGATGGATACGGTATACACAATTTTGATCACGATGGACTTTTCTGACGCCATTACCGGTGGGCTGCGCCGCCGAACCGACGTGGTTCGCAGCGTGGCGCAAAACACCCGCGCTGATGTGACGATGAGTCTGCGCCAGCAGCGTCTGGAAAATGCGATTGAATTACTGCTGCAAAAATTAACGGAACAAAAGTGAGCAAAAAATCCCCGCCCCCGCTGATTACTGCCAGCGAAATTGCACGGCACATTTACTGTGCCCGTGCATTGTTTTATGACCGCCGCAATCCTGATATACACAATCCTAATCTGGTAGGGCAGTTGTGGCGCTGGCTCATACAACCCTGGCGGACGGGGATCTTGGTGCTGTCGCTGGTGGTGATGTTTGCCGTCACCCAGCGCATCGGCATCACCCTGATTGCCGGGTTAGTCAGTATTTTTTTGTCAGTTCTGCTGCGCTACATCTACCACCGGACGCGCCAACCTGATAAAGACATTAGCTTTCAGGGGATCAAAGCACATCGCAACCACAAGACCCTGGTAGCAAAGGAATTTGGACTGGTCGGCAGGCCGGATTATCTGCTGGAGGTAGAGGGTTATAAGATTCCCGTTCTAGCCAAGGATATGCCAGGACCGGAGACACCCTACGAAGCTCACATCATGGAATTGGTTGCGTTTGGGATGATCGTCGCAGAAAACGAGCCGCGTCATCCGCTCTACGGCGTGATCCGTTATGCCGACGGGCGTACATTTGAGGTTGATTTTGATGAAGACGCAGTTGAAGTTTTGTCGGGCATCATGGATGAGATTGAAGCCAACCGCCAGCGGGACGACGTGCCCCGCAGCCACGACGAACGACGGCGCTGTTATGCCTGCCGCTACCGGAAAAAATGTGATCAGAGTTTGTTCAGGTAATGTCACCTTCTATTTCTCTGCTACAATAATGCGTATTAAGACACAAATGGAGTGAGTAGCCAATCATGCCTACAGCACCCTGTCTGCATGTGAAAGAGGGCGAACGCGCCGGAACCCAGATTAATCTGGATACCTTTCCTTTTACGATTGGACGCGCCCGCGAATGTCATTTTGTTATTGATTCGCCGGATGTGTCCCGCCTGCATGTTGAATTTGACTTTGATCATCAGCAGGTGTATATCACCGATATGGGCAGCACCAACGGCACGTATTTAAACAACCAGCCACTTGAACCACGCAAACAAACCAAACTGCGGGCGGGCGATGAAATTAACGTCGGGAATGTGCTGATTTTCATTTTTGACGACCCGGCGACCACCGCGCAAATTTCTGAGGTCAAACTCCCTGTGCCCGGTTTGCGCCTGGACGACTCAGCAGCCCAGGTCTATCTTGATGGTGAACGGCTTGACCCGCCTCTCAGTCCCAGCCAGTTCACGCTGCTGTCCCTGCTGGTCAACAATGAGGATGCGGTTGTAACCCGTGATGACATTCGCAAATATGTGTGGGGACTGGATTATGAAGTTAATGACCAGACGATTGATGCGCTGGTCAGCCGCCTGAGGAAGCGTTTAATCGACATGGACCCGGAACACGACTATATCATCACCCGGCGGGGGTTTGGCTTAATGTTCCGTAACAAGCGCGTGGGTGGCAAGTAAGTTGAGCGTTGTTTGTTGATAGGGATGGCGTCATGCAAGACCACCTCAGAAAATCTATCATGAAAACGTAATGGTTGAAGTTCCCCCCTTCAACCGATTGGGTTGCTCCCCCCGAAAGTTAAGAGATGGCATTTGTTTCCCCCAGATGCCACTCTTGCTTTTTTTTTGCCAGAATTGTGTAGAATTGCAGCGATCATAGTTTAATGATGGTGCAATGTCTTTACTCACGGCAAACAACCTCAGCAAATCTTTTGGCGCTGACGAAATCTTTGATGATGTTTCCGTCAGCATTCCGCAGGGCGCAAAAATCGCACTGGTTGGCCCCAATGGAGCGGGGAAAACAACCCTGATTAATGTGCTCGTCGGTCTGGAATCCCCTTCCGAAGGGACGATTCAAATTGCCAGGGGCACACGGGTAGGCTATCTGCCACAGCGTCCTGAACTCAAAGGCGAGCAGACCGTACACGATGAGATGCTGTCCGCTTTTGAGGAACTGCGCCAGAAGGAAGCCGAACTCACGGCACTGGCGGGCCAGCTTGTTGATTCAGATGAAGAACTTCTGGAGCGCTATGGGCGCCAACAGAGGGCGTTTGAAGAAGCTGGTGGTTATACCTACGAAACCAGAATTGACCAGGTCTTGCAAGGGCTCGGTTTTTCGAAAGAAAATTACAAACAGCCTTTGAATCAGCTTTCCGGAGGGCAAATGACCCGTGCGCTGCTGGCACGGCTGCTGCTGGAAAAACCGGATTTGCTGGTGCTGGATGAACCCACGAATCATCTGGATATTAGCGCCATTGAATGGCTGGAAGGGTTTCTGAATGCCTTCCAGGGCGCGATTTTGATGGTGTCGCATGACCGCTATTTCATGGATAAGGTGGTCAACGTCATCTGGGAACTCGATTGGGGTGGGTTGGAGGAATATCGGGGCAACTACAGCCACTACTTGCAGCAGCGTGAGGAGCGCTACGAACGTCGGTTGAAGGAATACGAAGCACAGCAGGCGTTCATCGCCAAAGAACAGGACTACATTCAACGCAACATTGCCGGGCAGAACACCAGCCAGGCGAAAGGCCGTCTGCGCCGGCTGGAGCGTTTGATGCGCGGCACAGATCGCCGGGGACGCGAGTCTGAAAATACATGGCTGAAGAAAAGACCACCTAAACGCCGCACCTTCAAAATCAACTTGCAGGCCAACACTCGCACCGGAGATAAGGTGCTTATGACGGAAAATCTGGCTGTTGGCTATGATCAGGTACTTTTTACAGTTCCGGATTTTACCCTGTATCGGGGTGAAGTCGCGGCGATAATCGGGCCGAACGGAGCAGGCAAAACAACCTTTCTGAAAACGATCCTGGGGAAGTTACCCCCCCTGGGCGGTGAAGTTATGTGGGGAGCCCAGGTCAAAATCGGTTACTTCGCGCAGGCACACGAGGACTTAAGGCCGGAACATACGCTTCTGGATGAAATTTTGTCTATGAAAGCGATGCCGATCAGTGAGGCTCGGAATTATCTGGCAGCATATTTATTTTCTGGAGACGATGTGTTCCGCAAAGTGAGCACATTATCCGGAGGAGAGCGTGGGCGGCTGGCGCTGGCAAAACTGGCACTCTCTGAAGCGAACGTCCTGCTGCTCGATGAACCCACCAATCATCTGGACATCCCCTCTCAGGAAATGCTGCAAGATGTATTAGCCAACTTCGCAGGCACGATTTTGATGGTCAGCCATGATCGCTACCTCATTGATGCACTGGCATCGCAACTCTGGTACGCCGAGGCAGGAGCAGTCACCATTTTTGAAGGGACATACGCGGAATATATCACGCGACGGGCTCAGGAACAGGCAGAGAAAAAAGCAGAAGTCAGCAAAATCAGGCAACCCAAATCGGAGAATCATCGGGTGCGGGGTTTGACCCCATATCAGCGCGAAAAACGGGTACAGGAACTGGAAATACTGATTCATGTCTTACAGGATGAAGTTGCAGTATTGTTCCAGGCGATTGAATCGGCTAGCACCGCTGGGAACGTCGGCGAGGTTTCGCGCTTGAGTCTGGAATATAATGACAAAGAAGCCCGCCTGAACGCCGTTCTGGAAGAATGGGCGGAGCTGGCGGAGTAAGCAGAACCATGTCCGGTTCAAATCAAATTCGGCTGTTCAGCGTGGATTTTGCCCTCGCTCTTGAATAAATAAGCCGCGTGATAAAGCTCCTGGGCGCTCTGAGTGGTGGCCTCGGAACGACTACCCAGCAAATCCGACAATTCTTGTATCCGTTCTTCGTGATTAAGGCGATCAACCGTAGTAATCGTGCGGTTGCCTTTCACCCCTTTGGTGACTCGGAAGTGGGTATCGGCAAAACTGGCAATTTGTGCCAGATGAGTCACACAGAATACCTGATGAGAAGCCGTTAAGCCCCACAGCTTTTGCCCGACCGTTTCACCCACTCGTGCCCCGATTCCCTGGTCAATCTCATCAAAAATCAGGGTTGGGGTTTCATCGGCGGCAGAAAGCACAGTTTTTAAGGCCAGCATGATCCGCGCCGTTTCGCCGCCGGATGCAACCTTGACAAGCGGTTGAATTGGCTCACCAAGATTGGCGGACATCAAAAATTCGACATGATCGATTCCGGTGGAGTCAAAAGCCAGTCGTTCATCGTTCACATAGCAGCCCTGAGGATCTTCTTCCTGGGTAACCGATACCTCAAACCGCGCATTTTCCATGCGGAGCTGAACCAGCTCCCGGACAATCTGCTGTGAGAGTTTTTCGCTCGCCTTCTGCCGCGTCAGACTAAGATTTTTTGCCAGATCCCCAATTGAATGCAGCAGTTTGTCCTCTTCCTGGTACAGTTCGGCCAGACGTTCTTCACCCATTTCAATATCGTTTAGTTCTTTACGAGCACGTTCAGCATATTCGAGGATGACTTTCACCGAGTCGCCATACTTACGTTTGAGGCGGTAAATGATTTCAAGACGCTCTTCAATATGATCCAACCGGTTTGGAGAGACTTCAATTTTGTCTTTATAGCGCCGCAGCGACACTGCCAGTTCTTCCGCCTGGGCGACCAGACTTTCCGCAAGTGCGTATTCTTCTGCCAGGGTACTATCCAGAGCGGCCAATTTTTCCAGAGCTTTTGCCGCAAGGTTCAACGCATCCAGCCCAGAGCGCCCCATCATATCTTCGCCTTCCAGAGCCTCGTATGCATCCTCGCTCAAGTTTGCCAGTTTTTCCGCATTCGCTAACAGGTTGCGTTCCTCGCGGAGTGCTTCTTCTTCACCTTCAACCAACCGGGCTGTTTCAATTTCCTGAATCTGATACTTCAAAAACTCGATACGCTGTTCTCGCTGGCGTTCATCCTGCTGCAAAGAAGAAATGGTTTGCTGGATGCCGTGTAGCTGGCGCACCAGACGGGCAAGCTCCTCACGCTGGCTTTCGCAGTTGGCGTAACGATCAAGCAGGAAAATGTGCGCTTTAGGGCGCAGCAAAGACAGATGTTCGGTTTGCCCATGAATGTCCACCAGTACGCTGCCTACTTCGCGGTATACGGATTGTTTACAGGTCAGGCCATTGATTTTAGACGATGACCGCCCGTTGGCCCGTACCTCTCGATCCAATACCAGGGCTTCACTCAGGTCAATATTCATGTCGTTGGCTTCCAGAATGGCCCGTACCTGAGAGCGAATACTCTGTGGCAGGTGGAAAACCAACTCCACACTGGCACGCTCAGCACCAGAACGGATAAAGGTCGTTTCGGAACGCCCGCCCAGTGCAAAATCCACCGCGTCAATCAGGATCGATTTACCTGCGCCAGTTTCTCCGGTGATCAGGTTAAACCCCCTGGAAAATTCCAGCGAGAGTTCGTCGATCAGAGCAAAATCAGCAATGTGGAGTGCTTTTAACATTGTTCTAAATCCTCAACCCCAACTGAAACCGCGATACCGCGACACTGATGGCAACAAAGGCGTAAATTCCAAGACTGATAAAGTTCAGCCGGGCGAAACCAATGAACCACGCCAATAACAGCACTAATACTGACAGCGCCATCGCCGCTCCTACTACCTGTCCAGTATAACGCCCGCGCTTTCGGCGCGATACGCGAGCTACCATTTCACTGACCACCCCGCCTGCGGGGGCCGAAATCAGCAGGGCAAGGAACAGAAATAGTTGAGCAATAAAAAATCCAGCAAACAGGCTCACTACAAAGGCTGTGATCCCGGTAATCAGGTAATCTCCGGGGGTGGCATTAAAGAAAAGATTCTGGTGTTCGCGGGCGGTATCCTTACTGATATAGCCTACCGCTGTTCGCACGGCACACTTCGAGCAAATGGGCACCCCATTACGATGGTCACGCAAACCCTCACTACCAGGGCAGCCCCGCCGATCACAATAAATTTTGCCGTCCTGTTCGTAGAATTCGCGTTTACTACCTTCAAAAACAAGCGGTTTTTGTTCCATGCCTTTTCTTTCTATCTGCCGGGTGGGTGTTTGGGCAAAAAGCGCGGTTCCATCCTGTCCATCAGCGAGCGGAAAAAGTAATTGCGACCCTGTAACCGGATAAAGTGACTGCGTTTTTCACTGGCGCGGACTTCTACCGAGTCGCCCCCGTTCAATTCAACAACTGTCTGACCATCGATGGTCACCACCGTATCCCATTCGTTTTGCGGTGAAACCACAATCTTGACGGTTGCCCCCTGAGCCAGAATCACCGGACGTTCCATGCTAAAGTGTGGCGCAACAGGCACCAGCAAAATGTTATCCAGTTCGGGCGGCAAAATCGGCCCGCCAGCAGCCAGCGCATACGCGGTGGAACCCGTCGCAGTTGCAATGATCACCCCATCCGCATTGTAAGAAGTCGCCCACTCGTCATTGATATACGCATCCAGTCGTGTGGCGTTGGCAATCGCGCCTCGCCCAACAACCACATCATTCAAGGCGTCTTCGTGCAGGATACACTCGCCGTTTTTCCACACCGACCCTGTAATCATCAGCCGGCTCTCAATCCAGTAGTGACCAGCCAGAATTCGGTTTAATGATTCTTCCCACTGCGGCGGCTGCGCTTCGGTCAAAAATCCCAGGTAGCCAATATTTAACCCAAACACAGGGACCTGAAACGGCGCACACAACCGGGCAGCACGCAAAATCGCCCCATCACCACCGATCACTACTACAAAATCGGACTCCTTTAACGAATCCGGCTGGATCAGTCCGGAGGTGTCTGTCCAGGCGCTCAAACCCCGTGCTTCGACCGTGCGGGCAACTTCTTCCATAACTGCCTGACTTTCCGGGCGGCGGGGATGCGCCAGAATACCAACCCTTCGCATGTCCTTCACTACCTGAGATTATAGCAGTCGGCAACCAAGAACAAAAGTTCTAGTTTTCAATGAGCGCAACGCATTCGATTTCGACCAATGCCCCTTTGGGTAGATCAAGACCGCCAAAAGTTGCCCGTGCCGGTGGATTTTCTGTGAAAAAGGTCGCGTAAATGGCGTTCAGGGCAGCAAAATCTTCGATCCGGTGCAGCAGAACCGTGGTTTTCACCACATTTTTCAAGCCGGAACCGCCCGCTTCCAGGATCGCCTTGATGTTATTCAAGGCCTGTTTCGCCTGTCCTTCAACCGTCGTGTCGGCAAATTCTCCGGTGTCCGGAAGGATTCCGATCTGGCCGGACACAAAGATGAAGCTTCCCTGTGCGACAATCGCCTGCGAATAGGGCCCAATCGCCTTTGGCCCTTTTTCTGTATGCACAACCTGACGTGACATCAACTTTCCCTTTTTGAAGTTCCTCTTGTGATGTTAAGCCATTCCTGAAACCGACACAAGAACCGGATTGATCGAAAAAGGGGTCTCTGCGACCCCCTTTTATAAGCGATGATAATCGGGTTAGCTGCTTTCGCCGCCGCTCGTTTCCGGTACCAGAACTCCATTAATCACATGAATCACCCCGTTGGAAGCTTGAATGTCAGTGGTCAGCACTTGAATGCCATTAACCAGAACATTACCGCCTTCATCCGTTGTGATCTGGAGAGATTGGCCTTCCAAAAGTGTTGCGGTAGACTGCCCGTTCATGCCCGCCACATCCGCCGCCAGATGCTGTCCATCCAGAACGTGATACAGCAGGAGATCGGTCAATCTCTGCTGATCAGCGATGATCATCGTGAATTCGTCAGCGCCAATAATGTCCATGAGCTCGGCAAACGCCGCGTCTGTCGGTGCAAATACGGTCAGGCTGGCGCTCTCGTCGGAAAGAGTCTGCACCACCGCCGGGTCTGCCGCAAAAATCGCCGCCAGCAGATAGGTAAATTCAGGGGCTTCCGTATTGGCCGCCGATTGCAGCACGGTATCTGCAATGGTGCCGGGTGCAACTATTTCCGGTACGGGGGTTCCCTGCGGCTCGGCAGGAACTTCGGCAGTGGCCTCACCTGCGACTTCCGGTAAAACCAGCACGGCATTAATACCGTGAATGACTCCATTTGCAGCCTCTATATCCGCCGTAGTCACTTCTGCCCCGTTGACAAACACTGTGTCTTCCTCGACGGTGATGCTCAGCACTTCTCCTTGAAGGGTCGTGACGGTTTGCCCGTTTAGCGCTGTGAGATCGGCAGCCAGCAGTTTGCCTTCGACCACATGATACAGCAGCAGGTTGGTCAAGGCTTCAGAATCGGCAAGTACCGCATTGAGCGCTTCTTCACCCAGCGCCGTAAAGGCCGCATCGGTAGGCGCGAATACGGTATATTCGGCCTCCGGATTGGACAAAGTCTCCAGTACGGACGTACCAGCCGCCTGTACCGCCGCCAACAGAGTCGTGAACTCCGGCGTTTCCCCTTCAGCAGACGCAGTTACGATATCAGCGATTGTCTCTGTTGTCTCTTCCTGGGCAAATCCCGGCGCAACCGCCGCGAATATCAGCGCCAGCAGTATGAGTAACTTACGCAAGATTAGATCTCCTTCCCAAATTCCCCTAGATTGTATCAACTATTCTGCTTCTGGCAGCGTAATCACCGCTTCAATCACATGAATGACCCCGTTAGCGGCTTCAATATCAGTTGTAACGATCTGAGCGCCATTCACATAGTAATTCCCTTCCTCATCTTTTGTGATGAGCAGCGTGTTGCCAGTCAGCAGCGTTTGCGCGACGAGGGCATCAACGTTTTCTTCACTTTCAAAGGCGGCGGTAATGTCTGCGACCAGCACCTTGCCATTGACCACATGATAAAGAAGGGTATCGGTGAGTTTACCTTCGTCATCTAACAGGGCTTGAAATGCCTCATCTCCCAGAGATTCCTTGAGCGCATTGAACGCCTCATCAGTGGGAGCAAAAACAGTAAGCTGCGCGTTCGGGTCAGACAATTGTTCCAGAACATCTGGACTTGCGGCCTGGACTGCGGTCAGCAGCATGGTAAACTCCGGTTCATCCCCCTGTGCAGACGCCGTGACTACATCAGCAATGGTGTTGCCTGCTGCTGGTGCTTCTTCGGTAGCCTCCGCAACTGGTTCGGCGGGCGGCATCAGCACCGTGTCAATCGCATGAATGACCCCATTAGACGCAGCAATATCAGGGGTAACCACTTCAGCGCTATTAACAAGTACTTTGTCCTCATCTATCCGTAGCTCAATCGGTGTTCCTTGCAGCGTAGTGACCGCTTCGCCGTCCATATCAGCGATATCAGCAGAGCCAACCGCACCTTCCATCACGTGGTACAAGAGGATGCTGGTGAGGAGTTCCTGGTTTTCAAGGATGGCATTCAGTTCATCTTCGCCCACTGCGTTAAACGCATCATCCGTTGGAGCAAAAACCGTAATATCGGCTTCTGTGTCGGACAATTTTTCTAAAACCGATGGGTCTGCGGCCTGGACTGCGGCCAGCAGGATTGTAAATTGGCCTTCATCGGCTGCTGCTGTAATGACTTCGGCAATTGTGCCGGGCTCATCTTCCTGGGCAAATCCGGGGACTGCCGCCCCAAGCAGCAGCACCAGAATGACCCCAACCATAGCTAGTCTATGCATCTTATCTCCAATCGCACATCACAAAGAGCTAATTTTAACCGTAGCTTTCAGCGCGTGGTAGCGTAAATTACGCCCCGGAAATCTACAGCACCAGGCAACAGGTTTCTGGCAGCCTCCTGATCCTCTTTTAGTACAGATAACAGGAAAGCCGTGGTGAAGTGGTTCGTCAGGTCATGGGCACGGGTCATATCCCACACATCGTCGGAACAGCTATCAAATAACCCAAAGCTGATTTCCAGTTCAGAACATTCATCTACAAAGATGTAATGGTCGGCATATTCCAGGGTAATCAGTGTTTTGTCCGTGCTGCCGATATATTCATACATCGGGTAAGCATCTTCTTCCGGCACGGTCGCGCTGTCTAAAGAACCCACAATAATCAGCGTGGGGAGGGTCACTTCTGCCAATCCTGCTTCCTGAAATAAATGTCCGCCTGCCGGTGCAAGCAAAACGAGCGCATCCACGCGGGAATCTGTTGTAGGGGGCCAGAGACCTTCCGGAACACGCTCCAGCCCACGTGCAGACGCGATGTCCTCAGCACGCTCCATGAGTTGGCATAGTTCCAAATTGCCCTCACAGACGGTTTCCGAGGTATTAAGTCTTGCGCCGCCTACCGAAAGTGCAGTGTAGCCGCCGAAGGAATGACCGGAAACCGCGATTTTATCGGTCTCAATGACGCCTTCCAACACGCCCCCAGGGCTACTCAGGGTCCCCGCGAAGTCTATCGCTCGTGAAATGTCATAGGGACGCACAGCAAAATTTTCAATGATGGTTTCTTCTGACCCTTCCCCCAGCATGACATCAAACACCGTGCTGCCGGGGTGATCGGGGGCGATGACTACAAACCCGTGAGAAGCGAGATGCTCCGTGAAAAAAATACTCTGGAAGCGCAGCCCGCCCAACCCGTGCGAAAAAATCACCAGTGGATAGGGGCCGTTGTCTACATCTGGAAGTGCATCTTGTAAGGCACGCCCTTCCACCCGTGCCAGCCTTTCTACATAGATAATAGCCTCCGCCTGTTCATCCGGATTCAGAGCAGGGTACCACACGGTCAATTTCAGCGGACGAATGTCATCTTCGATGGTAAAATCGCGGGCGCCCACCGGAAACAGCCCCCGTATCGCGTAAGGTGGAGCATCAGGGCGCTGAGCAAAAGCGGCCAGAGGAATGGAAATGAAAACAATAACGATACTAGCCCATACTTTCATATTATAATTTCCTTGTGGCGTATTACTAAGCCTAACGCTGATGCCCAAAAACCGTCAAAAAATCCACAAAGAGTGGCTATGAGTGAACAAATCGAAGGCGTGGTCGAAAAAATCATTTATTACAACGACGATAACGGCTACTGCGTGATGGTCATTGTACCGGACAGCCTGCAACTGGGTCACGAGGATAATGAGATTACGGTCGTTGGTAATATGCCGGAAATCCTGCCGGGCGAAAATGTGACAGTCAAAGGGGTCTGGGTTAATAACCCAACCTATGGCCGCCAGTTAAAAGTTGAATTCATAAACCGCACCCTGCCTGTGACGGTTGAAGGAATCCGGCGGTATCTGGCAAGCGGCCTTATCAAACATGTGGGGCGTAAAACTGCCGAAAGAATCGTGGACTACTTTGGCGAAGAAACACTGGACATTCTCAACCATAATCCCAGCCGTCTTTACGAAATCGAAGATATCCCCGAATATCGTATCGCCTCCATCATCAATACCTGGACGGAACAGCGCGAAATTGGCGAAATGATGATGTTCCTCCAGCAGTACGGAATTGGGACGCGGCTGGCGCAGAAAATCTACCGTTATTATAAAGACCAGGATGTAAGTCCACTGCAAGTTATCCAGCAAGACCCTTATCAACTGACCTATGATATTCAGGGCATCGGGTTCAAGATCGCGGACAAAATCGCGCTAAATGTCGGGATCCATTACCAGGACATCAAACGGCTAAAGGCAGGGATTGTATATGTGACGAACGAATCAATTTCAGAGGGTCATGTCTACATTCCTAAAACAATGATGCTGGAAAAAGCTGAGGAACTGCTGCAAGTCGAAGACTCAGCCCTGCTGGACAATGCCCTGCTGATGCTCATCTCCGAAGGATATATCTGCACGGACACCTTGCCCGCCCCAGCAGGGGAGGAGTGGCAGTTGCAGGCGATTTACATTCCCGCGCTGTACCACAGCGAAGTCGGGGCCGCGCGATGCGTCAAGCAGATGGTTACATATCCCGAAACCCGCCTCAAAAAATTCAGGAAAATGTCGGAAAAGGAATGGCTCGAATTTCTGGAGCGGATCAGCAAAGACATTTCCCTCACTGACCAGCAGCAAAATGCGATCCAGATTGCCCTGAAAAACAAGCTCAGTATATTAACAGGTGGCCCCGGTACGGGTAAAACCACTACCCTGAAAACCCTGATTGCTGCCCTGGATGCCAAAGACTATCACTATGCCCTGGCCTCACCCACCGGACGCGCGGCCAAGCGTCTTTCCGAAGCAACCCTGCGTCCGGCCAGCACGATTCACCGTCTGCTGGGGTTTGGGATTAACGGTTTTTCGGACGAAGGCTACCAGCTTGATGTGGATTTCGTGGTTATCGATGAAGTCTCCATGCTGGATATAGTCCTTTTTTATGCCTTGATTCGCGCCATCAAACCGGACACGCACCTCCTTCTGGTCGGTGATGTTGACCAACTTCCAAGTGTAGGACCGGGCGACGTGCTGCGCGACCTGATTCGCAGTAATATCTGTCCGGTCACCCGCTTGAATGCCATTTTCCGGCAGCAGGGTGGCAGCCTGATTATCCAGAACGCCCACTACATTAACCGGGGCGAAATGCCGGTCATGGATAACCGGGGGGACGATTTTTTCATGTTCCGCGAATCCGACCCGCAGTTGGCCTCTGATCTGCTGGTTGATATTGTCAAAAACCGCGTGCCATCAAAATTTGGCTATGACCCGATTGACCAGATTCAAGTGCTTTCACCCATGTACCGCACGCCGATTGGTGTTGACGCGCTCAACAAATCGCTGCAAAGTGTTCTCAACCCGCCTGGACGCCCTGCGGAACAACTGCTTAACGGACAGCTTTTCCGCGTGGGGGATAAGGTCATGCAGACGCGCAACAACTACGAAAAAGATGTGTTTAACGGGGATATTGGGCGCGTTCACAGCATCGACAAAGAAGAAAAACTCCTGACCATCGCAATGGACAACCGGTTGGTCGAGTATGATTGGGAAGATGCGGATCAGCTCACCTTAGCGTATGCATGTTCGGTGCATCGTTCGCAGGGCAGCGAATACCCGGCAGTGGTAATACCCGTCCTCACCCAGCATTACATCATGCTTCAGCGCAACTTACTCTATACCGCCATCACCCGCGCTAAACAACTTGTGGTGCTGGTGGGAACCGAAAGAGCCATTGCGATTGCGGTAAGGAACAATAAAGTAGCGCAGCGCTGGAGTGGTTTGGACTGGCGCTTACAACGATAGGAAGACCCGATGGCAGATAATATACTGTGGGCAAGCGTCTATGTGCCGCTTACGGACAAAAGCAAGATCACATCCGCACTGGAGAAACTTTACGAGGCGGAGGGATATACACCTTACGATCCCTTCCCCGGCGGCACAGGCACCCCCACCGGGATTACTGCCACCAGCCGCCTGTTTGTCGGGGCGGCGGAAAATGGCTGGACGCGGATCCTTGGTCACATCGAATCGCATATTTTGAACCGTCTAGCGGAAAGTCTGGGAGTTACTCTGCTTTCCATCTGGATTTCGGAAAATGAAAGTCGTGTAGAAGCCGTTGGCAGCCAAACCCTGATTGAATTCCTGAAAGATGGAAAAACGCCTGACGATTTAAATCGTGCTGAAAAAATCACACCGGTCAATACGGGTGATACGATGCAGGGTGAACTTGGCGATCTGGCGAAACAGTACGGTGTGAAGAGCAAACATGTTGAAAAACTATTCCAGAAAACCACGCGAGGCATCTTCGAGAAACTGGATAAACAGACAGAGGGTGAAGCCAGCAAAGCACAATCCGAGGCGATGAACGTGCTCAAAGGGCAGTTTTCATGGGACAGTGCCCCGGCACAGCGTGTGCAGGCCGCTATGACGTGCCTGAACGTCCCCCAAAACTGGCATGAACCATCGTTTAAGGACTTAGCGGCGGCATACCCTATCGCCAGACTGCTTGACCTCAACGAGGATGCGCTTTTATTGCCGGGGGATGAAGACCTGCTGGATAAAGTCAGCTTTCCCCTGGACTATACCCCCATTTATTATGCGAAACTATAGACGGCGTACTTCCCGTTTAAAAATGAAAATCGTCGTCAGACGCGCAAACCGAATTTCATCCCCATCATGAATCACCCGTACTTCATGGGGATGGACTTTTTCGCCATTGATATAGGTGTGATTGGAACTGCCTTTGTCCACGATAGTCAGGGTTTGGCTGGCTCGTTGTATCGCCGCGTGAATCCGGGAAACCCCTAATGACTCAGCGTTATAAGGTGTCAAATCAATATCCGGCTGGGTTGCTGATCCTGGCACAGAACGACCAATTAATACCGGAACGTCCCCAATAGACACATTAATTGGTTTTTGCGCGTGTCCCCGCACCATAATCAGCAGCTTGGACATCGCCCCAAAAGTCGCATGGTCTGGTTCTTCACTTTCCAGGATGCGGGTCGAAAGCGACACGCCCAACAACTGCCCACATGAATAACAATACTTTTCGCTCGCGGGGTTATCCTTGCCGCACAGGGGACAGGTCTGAACTTCATCCTGTGAGGGTTGCGGGGGGGCAGGTTCTTGATTTCGCTGCTCCCAGGCGCGAATCATCTGAAAAAGCTGCTGACGTTCCTCGATGGGCAAATCTGGCTGAATTCGGGCCAGCAGATGAAGCGCCTGTTTGGGTTCGGTGCCTTTTTCGCGCTGGTCAACATATTCGGCTAATAAGTTATGCACAAGTTCCTGGTTAGGCATACCCTCACCTTTTTTCATCTATTTTGTGCTACAGGCGGCATCTGGTCAAGCAAATCTTGAGGATTTTCCCTATATGCAGTCCCTGAAATCACCATTAAACTTTCGAGGTCGGTTTTTTAAGGAAAGGCGAAAATGACGGTTCAACTGTGGCCCGATAAAGAAGCACAGCAGATTTTGAAATTTCACGGTGCAGACGCGGATAAAATGATCATCGTGGAAACAGGTTTTGGCCCATCTGGTAAGCCCCATTTTGGGACGTTCGGTGAGGTCGTGCGTACCAACTATGTCATGCTGGCTATGAATGAATTGGGGTACAAGACGAAACTGATCGCCTATTCTGATGATCTGGACGGTCTGCGGAAGATTCCTGAGGGATTCCCTGGCTGGCTCAAGGATTATATCGGGCATCCGGTATCACGAATTCCTGACCCATTTGAAGAATATGAATCCTTTTCTGCACGCATGAATGCGCTGCTCGTCAAAATGCTGGACGAGCTCCAACTGGAATATGAACTGCGTATCTCATCGGTGTGTTATCCGGCGGGGACGTTCAATGAGCAGATTAAGATGGTCATCCAGAATTATGAAGCCGTGCAGGACATTATTTTCCCCTACCTGCGGGACGAAACAAAAGAACATTGGTTTCCCTTTTTCCCGCTCTGTGAAAACTGCGGGAGTATCAGCCATACCCGAGTTACAGCGGTAGACAAAGAAAATCTGATTCTGGCCTACGTCTGTGACCGTGAATTTGGCGGCGTCATAGGCTGCGGACATACCGGGAAGGTACACGCACTGAACGGGAATGGGAAATTACAATGGAAAGTTGACTGGCCGGCACGCTGGCACGCCTTTGGGGTGCATTATGAAATGTTTGGCAAAGACCTGATCGAATCGGCTGAGGTTGGGGACAGAATCGTGCAGCGCATCTTTAAGGGTAAACCTCCCGTCCACATGTTTTACGAGATGTTTTTGGACGACAAGGGCCGGAAAATCTCCAAATCTAAAGGCACCGGCATGACCGCAGAAGAATGGCAGCGCTATGGCACACACGATTCGCTGATGCTGTTGATGATGGACAAACCCCGCGAGGCGACCAAACTTTATCCAGGGATAATTCCCCGCTATGTGGATACCGCCATGAAAGCGGCAGATGCTTATTTCAGCGGAGATGAAAAGCAGGCCCGCGAGGCCCGAACGTATAAATTTATCCGTTTGGGGCGCATTCCACTTGAGCCGCCTGTCACGGTCGATTTTACAACCCTGGTGAATCTGGTAGGCAACGTTGGGTTGGAAAATCCGGTCATTGTGGAAGATTATTTGCGGCGATCCAGGCTGGTTGAAGGTAGCCTTAGTGACAACCAGCGCCGAGATTTGCACGACCTCATCCTCAAAGCCCGCCGCTACTATGATGAGCAGATGGTGCTGGAGCTGGCAGAACCGGAATTTGATGGTGAAGACGGCTTTTTACTGGGGCAGTTGGTCGCCAAACTGGAAGCCCAGGAATGGGAGGCGGACGCGCTGCACAACGAACTCTTCCAGATTGCCAAAAATCACAATGTAGACCCGAAAAAGTTCTTTCGGGCGCTGTATTTTGCGCTGATCAAACAGGAGCGCGGCCCGCGTGGAGGCGCTTTCATCAAACTGCTGGGGCAGGAAAAAGCAATCGAACTGATCCGCCAGCGTATCGCCGAGTCGGTCAGGCCTAAAGAACCGTTGCAAGAAGAAACAGTACCATCGGGTACGCTGCTCCCGGTGACGATTGCCGAAGAAGTTAAACAGCGCTACCCGGATATGGTCTTGGGCGCGGCGGTCATTGAAGGTGTGACCATGCAGGATGATCGTTCTGAGGATTTGGAGGGGGCGATTGCCAGCGCGACACAGTCCGTACAGGGAATCGATATTCAGGTGGCGATTTCGCAGGGCGCGATTGATGCTTATCGTCAGCTTTTCGCCACGTTTGGCGCGAACCCGAATGCCACCCCACCCAGCCCGCAGAATATTTTACGCATCGCTGTAAACGATAACCGCCTGCCGAATGTGAATAATGTCGTGGATGCCGTGAATCTGACCGTGCTGGAAACAGGGCTTTCGGCTGCCGTATATGATATGCAGAACCTGGACTTACCCTTGACTCTACGATTTGCTCAAAAAGGTGACAAGCATTTGCCGCTGGGAGGGCGCCAGGTCGAGTCGGTTGAGCCGGGTGAACTTGTTTACGCAGACGCCAGTGAGGTCATTTGCCGGGCGCTTAACCACCGTGACTCGGATAAAACCAAAATCACAACGAAGACACAGACGGTTTTGTTAATTGTGGATGGCAGCCCCAGCATCTCAGCCGTCACGGTGCTGGAAACGCTGCAACAGCAAGTACGGCGGATCATTCAGTATGCAGGGGGAACCGTCAAAGCGCAGGGGCTGCTGTTCTAGCAAACACAGGGGACATCAACAAAACGGCTGGCGTATGTGCCAGCCGTTGTTTTAGCGTGGTTCAACAATCAGACGCAGCGCTGTTCGTTCATTCCCATCAATTTCAATGTCATTGAAGTAAGGAATGGTCACAATGTCAAAGCCATCTTCCTTCAAGTAGCCTCGTGCAATCGCTACAGCCTTGATCGCCTGGTTTACCGCTCCCGCACCAATCGACTGGACTTCAGCGCGTCCATGTTCGCGGATAACACCCGCAATTGCCCCCGCCACGGCCGTTGACCGCGAGTTCGCAGATACTTTGATCATTTCGACAGAGAGGACAGTCTCTTGTAGGTCTGAGTGTGTTGTAGCTTCCATCTTGTTCTCCTAGAAAATTTGGCTCCATTTTTGCTCCCTCTGCGAAATGGGTAGTGCGTAGAGGGGATTGCCCTAATTATAGATGTAAGTAAGCGGAAAGTTTTGTGAATAATTAATGAATTTTTCTTTATAAATTAATGCTGTTCTGCGACTGATTCCAAATTTTGCATTAGCCCACTTTTTAAAGTTGAAAATATATCCCAAAGCAACATAATTATAGAATCGGTACGAACCACCATAAGTGGGAGCACGTTGGAGCAAATATCCCCATATCTGGGGGGCATATCCCAAATTCATTTTTGCGGCCAAACCTTAAAAAATTGGAATCTTAAAACATTAGAGTCTTTAAGGTTTAAAGCCCTCAAAGCGTTGAGCGAATCCCTTCCCGCTGTTAAAATAAACGCACTTAGATAGCGGTGACGCACAGTCTCCTAAACGGCCCCTATAAAAGGCAACGTTAATAAAATATCAGGTTTAGACCTATCTTTTCTCCCGACGCACCGCTTCCTAAGCACTAGAACAACAAGCTCGAACAATCCGATAGAGGACAGCAGAATTTCCGAGGTTAGGGAAGGAAATTGACCCAACCTTAAAAAACTGTAGAGAATAAACCATGAATTTGCGTGACATCTGGCTGGCAGTTTTAGGAGAATTACAACTACAACTCCACCCAGCTATCTACCGTACCTGGGTAGATGGAGCGCGATTGGTTTCTCTGGGGAATGGTGAGGCAGTGGTCAGTGTGGAGAATGATTATATCCGCGACTGGCTGCAACAGCGCCTCTACACAACGCTTCAGCGGTCTCTGTCTCGAATCATCCGGCAGGCGGTAGAAATTCAGTTTGTGGTGGAGCCGGAAGAGGAAGAGCTATTTGTCAACTATGGCCCCCTGCTCTCATCCCCAACTGAACCCACACCACCACAGACACCAACCAGCCTGACCGTCGCACCCGTTGAAAAGTCGCCCGTTTTTTTTGCACAGGGAGAAACAACAAACCCGGATTATCAATTCGACAACTTTGTGGTAGGGCAGAGTAATCAACTTGCCAGCGCGGCGGCAGAAGCGGTCGTCACAACCGCAAGCCGTATGTACAATCCGCTTTATATTTACGGCGGCGTCGGGCTGGGAAAAACCCATCTGCTTCATGCAATCGGTAATGATCTGGAAGCGGCGGGGAAAACGGTGTTGTGTGTCAGTGCGGAAACATTTACGAATGATCTGGTTCGGGCGATCCGTACCCGCCAGACCGAAGCCTTTCGTGAATTTTACCGCAGCGTGGATGTGCTGCTGGTTGATGATGTGCAGTTTATAGCGGGCAAGGACAGTACCCAGGAAGAGTTTTTCCATACTTTTAATGCCCTGTACAACCGCAACTGCCAGATTGTTTTAACGGGTAACTGCAAGCCTGCTGAGATTGACGGCCTGCAAGAACGACTCCGTTCCCGCTTTGAAGGTGGACTGGCAGTTGAATTATGCTCGCCGGACTATGAAACGCGCCTGCGAATTGTCCTTCAGAAAGCAGAAGCCCAGGAGATGGATCTGCCTGACGAGGTGGCCGACCTGCTGGCGAACCGGGTACGAAGCAGCATCCGGGAGTTAGAAGGGGCCCTGAATCGGGTGCTGGCTCAGTCTGCCCTGATGCGTCATACCCCGTCCCGTGAGCTTGCCGATACCCTTCTCCGAGATGGGACATCCCCCCAATCTCGCATTGAACTTCAGGATATTTTTGAAGTCACCGCCAACTTTCATCAGTTAGCCCTGGATGATTTGCTGGGAAAACATCGCAACAAAGAGGTCTCCACGGCTCGCCATGTTGCCATTTACCTTGCCCGCGAAGAAATTCAAGCCACGCTGCCGGAAATAGGGCGTGCTCTCGGCGGGCGAACCCACAGTACAATCCTCAATGGATATAACAAGGTGGCGGAACGCCTTGCTAAAGACCCGGTTTTTCGCCAGGATATTTCTGACCTCCGTAAGCAGCTCTACGCCCGCAAGTAACAGCAGGTCTCCATATCATTACAAGCTGGCACTCGTCTCACTTCAGATCTTCCTGCCACCATAATGCAGTTATCGACAGAGTTATCGACATTCCCAAATATTTAACATTCGCCCAAATTTGGGATAAAATCCGTATATATCGGGTTAGAGAAGCGTTTTATCCCCCATATCTGGGGGGCAGAGAAAATCCTGATTTTTTATCCCAAAAAGTTATGAACAGGTTATCGACAGTCTATGTTCATAACTGTACAAAATTGTCCCCATAACGGCGTGTCAATGTTCATAACTGTCGATTGTGTCGATAACTCGGCAAGTTATCGACAGAGTTATCGACAGGGGATGTCGATAACTTTTCCGTAGATATGGGGGTAGAAATTGGTTTGTACCCCCATATCTATGGTTTTGAGCTTTCCTGAGCCATCCTTTTTAAAGTTATGAACATCCCCTACTAAAGACTACTAAAAAACTAAATTGCTCTAAAAATTAAAGTTGGGTAGGATAGGCACAGGCGTTAAGAATGGGCGGTAGTAGTATGGCAACACAAATACTCTCAGATAAAGTTGAGAAACTTAATCGGTTAGTGGAAGTGAGCGTCGTCATCAATTCGACGCTGGAACTTGAACCTCTCCTGCGGTTTATCATGGACGCGGCAGCAGAAATCACCGGAGCGCAGGTGGCCTCGATTCTGCTTGTTGATACTAAGACCCAAGAACTGTATTTTATGGCCTTCGCCAGTGATAGCGACTCGGAGCACGCCAAACGGCTTAAACGCATTCCCGTGCCGTTGACAAAGAGTATTGCGGGAGCAATCGTACAGGAAAACAGGGCCATCATGATCAATGATGTCACCACTGATCCCCGCCATTACCGTGTCACAGATGACAAAAGCGGTTTTTTGACCCATTCCCTGTTGGGGGTGCCGATGCGGATAAAAGAACGGGTGGTTGGTGTACTGGAAGCCGTCAACAAACTGCAAGGGAACTGGTCGGAGGACGATCAGCATTATCTCGAAATTCTTGCGTCTCAGGCAGCGGTTGCAATAGAAAACGCCAGTCTGGTTGCCAAATTACGAAGTGCCTATCAAGACCTGAGCCAGATCGACAAAATTAAAAATGATTTCATCTCCATTGCCTCTCATGAACTACGAACCCCGTTAGGTGTTATTCTGGGGTATGCCTCTTTCCTGAAAGACGAATCTCAGGGTGAAGCCAGTGAACATGCAGAAGCGGTTCTCAGCAGCGCCATGAAAATGCGCCAGATCATTGAAGATATGGTCAATCTGCGCTATCTGAAGGTCGGTGAGGGTGAACTCGATTCTGAAGAATCACTGGTTTCTGAAATCATGATAGGTGCTCTGCATGAAGTGCAGTCAACGGCCAAAGCCAAAGACTTGGCGCTGCAATATCGTCTGCCTACGAATGATGCGAAAATAAAAGTTGATCGTCACAAAATTGGCATGGCAATGACCAATATCCTGAACAACGCCATCAAATTTTCGCCGCCCAACAGCCAGATTATGATGGGGTACGAGATGCGGGATCATGAAATCTGGATTTATGTGACCGATAAGGGGGCAGGGATTCCGCCGGAACACCTCGAAAGGATTTTTGAGACCTTCTTCCAGGTGGAAGATCATATGACCCGTAAACACGGCGGGATGGGACTGGGATTGTCCATTGCGAAGGCGGTGGTTGATGCTCATCGGGGGCGTATCTGGGCGGTCAGCGCTGGCGAAAATCAGGGTTCAACCTTTTACATCAGCCTGCCTTTAATGAAAGGGTAATCCAGCAGCATCGTCTCAACGGCCAGACGTGTATTCACATTGCGGGCAATATAGTTCATAGTGCGCCGGGTGGCTGTGAGTGCCCTCTGGAAGGTTTCGGGCGGAAATTTTGTTTTGAGTTCCGCCATAAATGACTGACGATCAATATTGCTCATCCACGCTGAGTTTCCATTCACCAGCAGAAACATATCCCGCCAATAGGCCTGCCACAAATGCAGGACTTCGTAGAGCTTGTCTTTGTCTTTAGCGAGCGCTTCGGCCTGCTCAAAACGGACACGCCGTGGGCTGGAGATCAGCGCTTCCAGCAAATCAATTGACTCTTCTCTCAGTGCAAGGGTGCTGTCATCCTGCACGGCCCGAATTGCCCACCCGATGCGTCCCCCGGAGAGATGTGCCAGTAAATCCGCCTGTTCGGCGGAAGCATCCCAGAATTTTTCGAGCGCATCTTTCACCATGTCAATTTTTAGGGGCTTTAAGGGCAGTGGCTGGCAGCGTGAGCGAATGGTCGGGAGAAGCAAACTGGCATCGTTTGCTGTAAGAATCAATTTTACGCTTGCCGGGGGTTCTTCCAGTGTTTTGAGCAGGGCATTCTGGGCAGCGGCATTCGCTTCATGAAAACGGCGCAAAATAGCAACCCGGTAGCGAGCTTCATAGGGACGCAGGGCCAGGATGTGCTGCATTTCACGTATCTGGTCGATTTTCATCGTTCCGCCCACCCGATCGGCTTCGATCAGGGTGATGTCAGGATGTCCGCCCTTCTCAATCAGTGTGCAGGCGCGGCAGACACCACACGGGCGATCCTTCTCGGCGGTACAGTTAAACGCCATCGCCATTGCCCTTGCAAAGGTCGTTTTGCCAATCGACACTGGCCCGGTGAGCAGGTATGCATGGCGGGTGCGCCCCCCATTAAAAGCGGTGGTGAGCAGATCAACTGCCCAATCGTGCCCAAGAATCGGCCACTTATCTGCGCTGTACTGCACGGACTTTCCTCCACAACCCTGCTGACAAGATTAAACCGAATCCGCTCCCTACGCCATAGATAAAACGCCATTCCAGATCAACAATTGGCGACCAAGCTGGATACCAGATATTGTTATCGATCTCCGTTACACGGCGCAATTCCGTACCATCTGACCGGACTCTGTAGAGATACGCAGTAGCGCTGTAGCGGGCGATGAATGCGATCCATTCCCCGTCCGGTGACCAGGTCGGGAAAATCAAATCGGCCTGATGGTCTAACGGGGTCGGGAGGTGCTGCCCATTTTCTGGTTGGGAAATATCCAGCGTATAAAGCGTCGAATTGATCTCGCGCAGATTCACTGAAAAGAGCAGATGCTGGCCGTCAGGATGCCAGCGCGGAACATAGAGCTTGCTGTTAGGGGCAGGCACCAGGTGGTATTCACTGCCATCGGACGCCATCAGGTAAATGCGTGGGTCAAACCGAAAAGGATGGGTCACAAAGGTGATCCATTGACCATCCGGCGAATATGCGGGCAGCGCTGCACCGTTGTCGGCCTCCGTGAGGCGGATAGGCGGAGCGCTGCCATCCGCCGGAATTCTAAATAACTGCCAGTTGCCATCGTGCTGGCTTTCATACACGATCCATGCGCTGTCTGGCGACCAGGTAGGGGAACTGCTGCCGGTGTCGTTATTGGTTAGGCGCTCGATGTTTTTGCCTTCCGGATTCATGCGATATATATCCATCCCCTGCCCTTGAAGGTAGGAGGCAAAGGCGATCCATTTTCCGTCCGGCGACCAGGCATGAGAGCCTTCTTCATGATAACCAGTGGTCAACTGCTGTAAATGACTGCCATCAGGACGAACTTTATATAGATTGCTGTCATGAGCAAAACTAATCCAGGGAGGCTGTGGATCGCGCCGTCGCGCCTGTGTGACCAGCAGGGTATTGACCAGCAGCAGCCCACCCAGAATCAGAAGAATAAAGCGCATAGCATTTTTTCCGGTTCAATGGTTATTATAGCAGTCGCAAGGGTTTTGATTGTTTAAGGACAGCAAATGACACGCCGACTGTATTACGAGGATGCCTATATTACCCAATTTGAATCCAGCATCACCGAAAAATTTGTCACCGAAGGTCGTCCTGCCCTAAGTCTGGCATCGACCTGTTTTTATCCGACTGGCGGCGGTCAGCCCAACGATTTGGGAAGGCTGAATGGGATTCCGGTGCTGGATGTGCTGGCTGAGGGTGACAAGGTCTGGCACATCGTCGAAAGAATACCGGATGCAGACCTGGTAAGAGGCGAAATCGACTGGCCGCGGCGCTTTGACCTGATGCGCCAGCACACCGGCCAGCACATCTTAAGTCGCGCATTTGAGATTGTACTGGATGCCAACACAGTCGGGTTCCACCTTACAGATAACACACTAACGATTGATCTTGATAAAGCTGATATTCCGTTGAGTGATCTTGACTCGGTTGAAGATCTGAGCAATCAGGTCATCGCGGAAAACCGAGTGGTGCGGGCCTGGTTTCCTTCTGCGGAAGAACTGGCCGGGCTAACGCTGCGGAAAGTGCCGGAAAAAGTCATGGACAAGGTACGGGTAGTACAAATCCAGGATTTTGATGTGTGTGCCTGTGGGGGGACTCATGTCCGTGCAGCGGGCGAGATCGGGCAAATCAAAATCATCCGGTTTGAAAAGCGGCGTGGGGGTACACGCTTAGAGTTCATGTGCGGCCAGCGCAGTCTGGAGGATTACCGTCAGAAAAATCACCTGCTGCTGCAACTCGCGGCGGATCTAACGGTTGGTTACTGGGAAGTCCCGGATGCTTTCAAGCGGTTGCAAGAGGACAACAAAACCCTGACCAGGGAGCTTCGGCAGGCAAAATCCCAGCTTCTTAAAATGGAAGCGGAGGCGAGGTGGCAGGCTGCCAGAGAATCCGGCGGTGAACGGATGGTCATTGCAGACCTGATGGACAATCGTGAGGTGGCGGAATTGCAGGGGATCGTGGGGCAGTTGATCCAGAAACCTAAAACTATTGTACTGATGGCTGTTCCAGGGGAGAAAGCGCATGTCATTTTCGGTGCCTCAGAAGATGCCGGGTATGATGTGCGGCCGCTGCTTAAGGCAGCGCTGGAAACGCTGGGCACGGATCGTGGCGGGGGGCGCGAGACTCTGGCCCAGGGCGGAGGATTCCCCGCGACTCGTGAGCAGTTGGAAAGTGTTCTGGCTTACGCGAAAGCACGGGCCTTAAGAGGTGAATAAATTTTCACATCACACGGTGATAACTCTGTGATACAATGCCCTCGGATGAGTCGGATTTATTTCATGAGGCCTGTGTGCGCCGTTGGCTGACATTCGCGCTGGGACTGGGAATCAGCGCCTTTTTTGTGTGGATTGGGCTGAGAAACCTTGACCACGATTTACTTATAGACACCATCAGGTCTATCGATGTGGGGTGGTTGTTCGTTGCCGCCGCTGTCTATTTTATCGCCACCTATATCCTGGCATGGCGTTGGTACTATCTGCTGCGCCCGGTCAAGGTAGTGCATCCCAACCGCCTCTTCCCGATTGTGGTTATCGGGTACATGGGCAACAACATTTATCCGGCACGCATCGGTGAATTGGTACGGGCTTACATCCTGAAGCGCAAGGAGCAGGTGAATTATGCCCCTTGTCTGGCGACGATTCTGGTGGAGCGCGTCTTTGATGGACTGGTGCTGCTGACCTTTATTTTAACGGCGCTGTTGTTTGTGGATTTCGATGAACCTGCCCTGAACACCGTGATTTATGTGACTGTCCCTTTGTTTCTGGGAGCACTGATGGTATTTTCGGTGCTGGCACTGCGCCCCGATAGGACCCGAAGTGTATATACAAAGGTGATTACAAGAGTCATTTCATCGCCAGGAATACAGGAAAAAGTGCTGCATCTGGCCGGACATTTTATGACGGGTTTGGAGACACTTCGCACCCCGCGCCTCCTGCTGCTGACGTGGATTTCATCTATTGCAAGCTGGACTGTCGAGGCCAGTACTTATTGGATTGTGCTCCATGCTTTTGATTTTTCCGTGACTTTCTGGGTGCTCATGCTGGCGATGGGGTTTGCTAATCTGACCACCATTATTCCCTCCGCGCCGGGGTATGTCGGATCGTTTCATCTCGCTGTCGGTGTTACCCTGACCGCGTTTGGGGTTGCGAAAGAGGACGCGGGCGCCTACGCAGTTGTCATGCACCTTGTATTATGGCTGCCCGTCACACTGATAGGCTTCCTCTATTTTATCCGAATGGGTATGAAGTGGAGTGACTTCGGCAAGGCGACACAATACGTAGAAAGCGAGGCTGCCGCGTAATGGCAGAAATCGGGATCATCGGCGCGGGCGCGGCAGGGCTGGCGGCTGCATGGGAACTGGCGCTGAATGGACATCAGGTTACTATTTTTGAATCTGAGCCGCAGGTCGGTGGGCTGGCGGCTGGTTTCAGGGATGAAGCCTGGGAATGGACACTGGAAAAGTTTTATCATCACTGGTTTCAATCGGACAAAGACCTGCTGCAACTGGCAGATGAACTTGGTGTCAGACACAAAATTCTTTTCCCCCGTCCCAAAACGTCGCTGTGGTTCAACGGCAATTTCTACCAGATAGACGGCGCAATCAGCGCTCTGAAAACCCGTTACCTCACCTGGCCCGAAAAACTCCGATTTGGCCTGGTGATGCTCTACCTGCGCCTGAGTAAGCAGTGGCGCTGGATGGAAAAATATACGGCAGATGCATGGCTGCGTCGTTATTTTGGGCGAAGGTTGTATGAAAAAATGTGGCGTCCGCTGCTCATTGGCAAGTTTGGCGTGCTGTACAACGAAGCGAATATGGCATGGATGTGGGCGCGGCTATACAGCCGTACTTCCCGTCTGGGTACCTACGAGCGTGGTTTTCAGGCATTCTTAGAGGATTTCGCGGCGGTGCTGATGGCAAAAGGAGTTCAGTTCCGCTTCGGGACACCTGTGACATGTGTGGAACGGCAGGCAGACGGTAAAATCCGGCTGGAAAGTCAAACTGGAACCGCAGTCTTTGATGCTGTGATCAGCACCGTCTCCCCACGGCTGCTTCTGAAAATGATCCCGACTCTTCAAGGTGACTATGCCCGCAAAGTGAACAGCCTGAGGAGTATGGGCGCGGTGGTGGTGATTCTGGCACTCAAGCATAAACTGATGACAGATGGTACTTACTGGCTGAGCCTGCCTGCTGATACGCCGGACAAGACACAAAATGAATTTCCGTTTCTGGCGTTGGTTGAACACACCAATTATATGGACCGGAGACACTTCGGTGGTGACTGTCTGGTGTATCTCGGAGATTATGTGTCACCTGATCATGGTTATTTCCAGATGAGCGAGGAAGACCTCAAGAATCTGTTCACGGCACCGCTGCATAAGATTAACCCAAATTTTTCTCCTGATTGGATCCGAAAATGGTGGGTGTTCCGCGCCCCGTATGCCCAACCCCTCCCGACGGTAAATCATGCTCAGAATATTCCTGATCTGCGAACACCATTACCAGGTATTTACTGGGCAAGCATGAGTCAGGTTTACCCCTGGGACAGAGGCACAAACTATGCGGTTGAAATTGGACGGCGTGTCGCCCGCCTGGCAATGGAAGATATGCACATATGAGAATCGGTCAACTAGTCTTCCTATTGTTCTTGGTTCTTCTGGCGGCTTGTGCTGAGGAATCCTCGCCAGAACCGAAAACAGATGTCACGCTTGAACCTTCACAGATTGCCGCGAATCTGTTTGCGACACTAACACCGTCACCTGTGCCATCCGAGGTGACTGCCGAACTCACCCTCGAACCGACTCCAGAAGCCACGGAGGTCGTCGTTGAGCCTGTTGAAACGGCAGAAACAGTCGATGTATCGCCCCATGCTGCGCCGACATCCAACGCGGCAGAAATAAAAGCCCTTCAGGACAACCAGGATTTATTTATTACCATGCGGCTCGACGGAGAATGTTTTGCCGCCAACGATTTTATATCATTTACGCTTGAGGTCTTGAATGTTTCGCAAAATTCAATTTATTTTTATAAGAACGGTCTATGGATGTTAAGCATTAATAACAGCCCGCTGGGGCCACGCCTGGCGATCCAGGAGCCGCAGCTTCGAGAGGATTTTGTTGAGTTAGACCCTAATGGAAACTACATTCAGGAAGAAGATGACCTGGGTCTGTGGGTTCAGGGTCTTGGGCCAGACTCCGGTATTCCGGTGACCCCAACAGGTTTCGGGCTTCCTGCTGGTGAATATTGGGTAACGTTTGTTTATACGAATGACAAGGACGGTTTGAACGAGCAGCCGGATGGAACGTTTTTGATTGACCGTGCCGCATGGCGTGGGACAACGGTGGCCTCGGAAAAGCGCTTCCGCGTCGTTGAAGATGTATCAGAATGTCTATGAGGATTAAACCAATGCGAAATATCTGTGTAATTGGCGTCGGCTACGTGGGGCTGGTCACGGGCACAGCATTTGCCGATCTGGGCAACCGAGTCCGTGCCCTGGACATCAATGAGGAACGTATTGCGAACTTGAAAAAAGCGATTTTGCCCATATACGAGCCGGGGCTGGGCGAACTGGTTGAACGCAATATGAAAGCTGGACGCCTGCAATTTACGACCTCCTATCAAGAAGCGCTGGAGGACGCGGAATTTGCCTTTATCTGTGTTGGGACGCCCGAAGGGGTGGATGGCGAGGCAGATTTGCAGTATGTCCGTGCTGCCGCCGAAGAGATTGCCCGGTTGATGAAAAAGCCATTAATTATCATCAATAAATCTACTGTGCCCGTCGGTACAGGGGATTGGGTCGCCAATATTGTGCGGGAAAATCAGAAAGAGCCGATACCTTTTGCGGTGGTGAGCTGCCCTGAATTTCTGCGTGAAGGATCCGCCGTGAGCGACTTTTTTAACCCTGATCGCACCGTCCTGGGTTCAATGGATTTGGAGGCAGCGGATCGGGTGGCTCAACTGCATCTTCCTCTCCGTGCCCCAATTGTGGTCACGGATTTACGTACTGCCGAAATGATCAAATATGCGTCTAACGCCTTCCTCGCCACCAAAATCAGCTTCATCAACGAAATTTCCAATATCTGCGAAACACTGGGCGCGGACGTGAAGGAAGTTGCCACTGGCATGGGCTATGATAAGCGAATTGGCCCACATTTTCTGGAAGCCGGAGTTGGTTACGGTGGGTCATGTTTCCCCAAAGATGTGAAAGCTCTGGCATATATGGCGCAGGTTCACGGGACACATCCGCAACTGCTGCAAGCGGTGATGGATATTAATGATTATCAGCGCCGCCATGTCGTGCGGAAGCTGGAAGAAATCTGGGGTGGATCGGTCAGCGGGAAAACGATTGGGCTGTTGGGGCTGGCCTTCAAACAAAATACGGATGATATGCGCGAAGCCCCGTCCATTACGGTTGGCGATTATCTGAACGGACGCGGCGCAAAAGTACGCGGTTATGACCCTGTGGCGATGAAAAATGCTGGCAAAATTATGCCTTACGTAGAGATGGTTGACGACCCGTATCTGCTGGCAAAAGATGTGGATGCCCTCATTGTGCTGACCCCCT
Organism: Anaerolineae bacterium; assembly: GCA_008933735.1. GTDB lineage: Bacteria > Chloroflexota > Anaerolineae > Aggregatilineales > J027 > SB15. Next base: position 109,077 of record WBUL01000012.1, read on the forward strand.
GGAACGAATTCAAGCAGTTGGATATGCGGAAAATCAAAGAGCTCATGAAAGAACCCATCCTGATTGATGGACGCAATTTGTACGAACCCGACCTGATGCAGAATATCGGCTTTACGTATCGGGGCATCGGGCGGGGTTATGACGGTACTAAGACGAATGGGTAGCGGTCACGAAGTTACACGTCACGTTCTCGAAAACGGCCTGGTGGTGCTGTTGAAGGAGGTTCACAGTGCCCCCTTGATCAGCTTCTGGGTGTTTTACCGGGTCGGCAGTCGAAACGAGCAGACCGGGCAAACCGGTGTTTCTCACTGGGTCGAGCACATGATGTTCAAAGGCACTCCGCGCTACCCGGCGGGGGTGCTTGACCGCGAAATTGACCGCAACGGTGGTATCTGGAACGCGCAGACATCCTTTGATTACACGGCGTACTACGAAACGCTTCCGGCAGACCGGATTGACTTAGCCATTGAAGCCGAAGCTGATCGTATGGTGAACGCCCTTTTTGACCCGGAAGAAACCGAATCCGAGCGCACAGTGATTATCTCAGAACGACAGGGATCAGAAAACAGCCCTATGTTCTGGCTGAACGAAGAGGTTCAGGGGATGGCCTTCCGGGTTCATCCATACCACCACACCATTATCGGTGATATGGCTGATCTGGAAACCATGACCCGTGATGATCTTTACCATCACTACCGCCGCTATTATGCCCCGAACAATGCTATTGTGGTTGTCGTCGGGGCGTTTGCCAGTGCCGAGATGCTGGAAAAAGTGAAAGCTGTGTACGGCGGCATTCATCCCGGTGATGCCCCGCCGCCAGTAGTACGCAAAGAACCTCCTCAGATGGGGGAACGCCGCGTGAATGTCGAGCGCCCTGGCAGCACCGCCTTTATTGAGGTCATGTATCGCGCTCCGGCGGTTTCCAATCCGGACTGGTTCGCTTTTGCTGCCCTGGATAGTATTCTAGGCGGACCAAGTGGGCCCGGCGGTGGCAATATCGACAATAAGACCTCGCGCCTGTACCGGGGGGTGGTTGAAACGGGAATCGCCGCCAGTGCATCGGGTCACCTTTATATGACCAGCGACCCTTTCGGTTATACCATCACGCTCGCGGTTAATGATGATCGTACACTGGAAGAAGCCGAAGCGGCTCTGGATGCAGTGTTGGATGGTCTCAAAACCAATCCAATTACCCAGAAGGAACTGGATAAAGCCAAAAAGCAGGCCAAAGCCGCATTTGCCTATGCCACAGAGGGGGTAACAGGGCAGGCCTACTGGCTGGGTTATGCCGAAATGCTGGACAGCTACACCCTGTTTACTGATTTTGTCAGCCGTCTGGAAGCCGTGACTCTGGAACAGGTGCAGCAGGTGGCGGAGCAGTATCTCAGGCCGTCACAGCGTACACTTGGCCGTTTTATCCCACAGATGGAGAACGAAGCACATGCCTAACTCGATACCCGGCTCAGACGACATCGCACGGCATGTTTTGCCCAACGGCATTGTGGTGCTGGTACGCGAAAATTTTGACGCACAGTCCGTTGTGGTGACTGGCTCATTAGCAGGAGGCGCGATTTTTGAAAATCCGGTGCAAGCGGGGATTGCCTCCCTGACTGCCGAAGCAACCCTCTACGGCACGCAAAATCGCAGCTACGACAGCCTTCATGAAACGCTGGAAAGTGCGGGCATGAGTCTTGAGGTGAGCGCCGGACGTTATTTGACCTCATTCGACGGCAAGGCGCTGGCAGAGGATTTGCCGATCCTGCTGGACTTGATGGGTGATGTACTGCGAAACCCTGTGTTCCCTGCGGAACACGTCAATGTGATTAAGGCGCAGGCCATCACGGGTTTGAAGTACAACTTGCAGAACACCCGCTACATGGCGAACCGAGCCTTTTACGAATTGACCTATCCGGTTGATCATATCCAGCATCGTGGTTCAACAGGGACATTGGAGACACTGAGCGGGTTAACCCGTGAGGATTTAGCCGCGTACCATGAACAGCAGTACGGCCCCGGTGCGATGATCCTGGCGGTTGTGGGCGCGGTTAAAACGGAAATCGTGCTGGCAGAAGTTGAGAAGACGCTGGGCGAGTGGAAAAATGATCGGCAAAACACAGATTTTTCGCAGCCAGACGTGCAAAAACTGAATGAAATTCAGTACCGGGCAGTCACCTTGCCTGGGAAAACCCAGAGCGACATTGTGCTGGGCGTGCCGGGGCCTTCGCGTTACATGGAAGATTACGTACCTGCCAGCGTAACCAATCATGTACTGGGAGTGTTTGGGATGTTCGGACGCCTGGGAAAATCCGTTCGTGAGGAACAGGGTTTAGCCTATTACTGCTACAGCAGCATTGAAGGAGGCATTCATCAGGGCCCCTGGCGGGTGATTGCTGGTGTGAATCCGAACAATGTGAAGCAGGCGGTAGACAGCATTCGCGTAGAAATCGAACGGATGATTAACGAACCCATCAGTTCGGAAGACTTAGCGGATAGCAAGGCTAATCTGACCGGACGGCTGCCGCTGCGCCTGGAAAGCAACGAGGGCGTGGCTGCGAATCTCTTGGCGCTGGAACGATATCATCTTGGATTGGATTATCTGCGCCAGTACAACGATATGATTAATGCGCTGACCGTTGAGCAGCTCCAGGCTGCCATGCAGCATTACTGGACAGCAGACGCCTTTTCGCTGGCAGTGGCTGGCCCGGAACTGAACGGCGCGGCCTATTGACCATGACTCTTCGGGTCGGTGTGGATATGATTGAGGTTGCCCGCATTGAACGGGCAGCCTTGCGGCACGGCGAGCGTTTTTTCAAGCGTTTTTTCACCGAGAAGGAACGTGAACTCTGCCAGAATCAGCCAAGACGGCTGGCCGCGCGGTTAGCGGCGAAGGAAGCCGTTGCCAAAGCCTTTGGGACGGGGATTGGCGAGATTCGCTGGAGAGAAATTGAAGTGCTGCATGATGAACGTGGGCGCCCGATCTTACAATTTCACGGCGATGCAGCGGTGCTTGCAGCAAAAATGGGGCTGCTCACCTGGGAAGTTTCCCTCAGCCACACGCAGGACAATGCGATTGCGTTTGTGGTTGCACTGGGCTGATTTATTCTTCTGGGTGGGGGCCCCGCAGTGCAAACAGCAGTACCCCTAATGATGCCACCAGAAATCCTACCACCATCCCGACGGCCTGATAAACTCCCAGCACGGGAATTTTCTCCGGCCCTTCAGGCGGATTCGACCCATAGCCAAGCAAATCTGCCAGTCCCGCCGCCAGCGCCAGCAGCAGTCCGGTTAAGCTCAACCGGATCGCAATCCGTTGTGCCAGGTTCGTCCCGGTAGAGGGATAAAAGCCGATTTTTACAAACAGCATTGCGCCAATAATAATCAGCGTCATGCCGAGAATGATGATCATGATTTGCAGTACCCCAATACCGGATTTGGGTTCTAAGCCAGTAATGCCGGGGTACAGGCCGATCAGACACAGCACAATCCCCAGGGTGCTGATGAGAATGCCCAGTTGGACAAGCTGCTGATTGATGTACTGCTGCTGGTTCTGGTTCATGCGGGCAGGCTTTCTCGCAGTTTCCGCAAAAAATTGCCACAGCAGATACGGTCGATACTGTCTGATGAATAACCGTGCTGCGCCAGCCAGCCGCGAATTTTCCAGAGGTCAATGTGTGAGTCAAACGGCACGGGAATGCTTTCCCAGCCGAAAAAACCGTCCCAGTCTGTACCGATTCCTACATGATTGGCGTTGCCTGCCAATTGACATACATGGTCTATCATGTCCAGCATAGTTTTTACGGTCACATCAGTTTTCGGCTCCCGGCCTGACTTCCAGCCCTTTTTCATGAACTGGTTAAATGGGACGATACCCATTACCCCATCACGTTCGATCAGACGCCGTATCATGTCATCGGACAGATGGCGGTAGCCATCCACAAAGTGACGCGGGTTGCTGTGGCTGGCAACGACGGCTCCGTCATAACTGTCAAGCGCTTCAAAAAACGCCTGTTCCGCCAGATGGGAAAGATCCAGCAGCATCCGAAAATCCGCCATAACCTCCAGCAGTTCACGCCCCAGCGAAGTCAGCCGACCTGGTTCGTCGGTTCCGTAAGCGTAGCGGGTTTTGTTCCAGGCAGGCCCGATGATTCGCAAACCGCGTGCGTACCATTCTTCAAGTTGTTTTGGCTCCAGGATGGGGTCTGCCCCTTCCATGAGTACCACAAACCCGATGACATGATCGTTCAGGGTTTTGCCATCCTGCCATGTTGCCAGCACGGCATCCAGATCTTTCTGCGTGTAGATCAAGCGGACGCGCGGCTCTTCATCCGCGAGGCGATGATAATAATCCATCTGAAGCATCCCCTGACGGTAGGCGTCTTGCGCGTCGTAATAATAGACAGCTTCGCAGGCGGGCTGACCGGGTGGGCTGACCCAGAGCGTGCTGAACACCACCCCCACCCGTCCTAACATTAAATCCGGCATTCCGACAGTGGCAACACCGATGTTGTCATAGGGGTGACCGGGGAATTTGCGTTCGAGGCGCTGCTTTTCCCAGCTAGACTTGCGGAAATCACGCCCCAGCGCGATTTTGTTGAGTGCAATGTCCAGGTGAGCATCAAGGATAATAGACGGGTTCATGCGATTTCCAGAAATTCCAGCTTATTGCCAAAGGGGTCGTAGCCGAAAAATCGCTTCCAGCCGGGAATCTCTGGTGCTGGGTCAATCCTGGCTCCGGCTTCCTGCAATTTACGGCGCAGGGCCTCGGCATTCTTGACCCGCAGCGCGACATGCCAATTGGTGCCTGGAGGCGTATCGTTTTCCCTGGGGCTGATGTGCAAATCGCAGTTTCCTGTCCGAAACCACACCCCACCCCGATCCTGCAAAGACCGGGGTTTGGGGATTTCATCCAGCCCCAGCAGTCCAATATAAAATGCCCTGGCATCAGGTTCGCAGCCAGGGGGCGCGGTGAGCTGGATATGATGCACACCCGAAATAAACATCAGCCGCCGGATCCGAGTTGGCTGATTTTGGCCTGGACAACGGACACCACTTCGCCCGGGTTCTCCAGTTTCTGCCCATCCACGTAGACACTGGGCGTGCCTGTCAGGCCAAGGCTTCTGAATTCGCCCTGTGAACGGCGGAGTAAATCTTCACTGCTGTCACTATCGTAACAGGCCTTAAGATCATCTGCGTCCAGGTCAATTTCCTCTGCTGCTTTTTCAAGCCGGAAGTCATTGATGCTGTAACGAGAACGCCAGTAAAAGACGATGTCATTCATTTCCCAGAATTTTCCCTGCTGGCCTGCACACAGCGCCGCCCTTGCCCCATCTTCCGCGTAATCGCCGCCAATACTGATGACAGGCTTAAAGATGATCTGGACGTGTCCATCTGCTACGGAATCCAGCAGACTTTTGATCTGGCTTTCGTGCAGAGTCTCGCAGTGAGGGCAGGCAAAACTGGAAAAATCTTCGACAACAATGGGAGCATCAGCGCGTCCCAGGCGAGGATAACCCTCGCTGGTAAAACCTTGTTCCAGGCCCGTATAAGCGGCGGAAACTCCTTCTGGGAGGGACACCTGTCGCCCAAGATAGGTTGTTGCGCCTACCGCTGCAATGACTCCGACCAGGACAATTGCACCGATAATCAGCATTTGCTGACGGGATCGGGTGCGGGATTTCTGACGAATTTGTTCTCGTCTTTTCTTTGTCATGCGTGCTTTTCCTTTCTTACTCTACTTCCAGCAAATATCTGACGATCAGGTGGATGGTGTGAATCAAGCTGTCTTGATGAGTACGTTCATAAGCGTGGGAGGCATCCACCCCCGGCCCAATCAGACCGACTCTCGCCTGTCCACCAGCTCGCCAATAGGCACTACCATCGGATCCATAAAAGGGATAAATATCTATTTTCGCCGGAATATGGTATTTTTCGGCAATCCGGCGCAGTTTGTTATTCATCAAATAATGATACGGCCCGGAACTATCCTTAACGCAGATGGTTGTGGAAAATTCATCCGAAGTCTGCCCCTCACCCAATGCAGCCATATCAACTGTTAGCAGTTCCGCTAGATTGTCGGGAAAACCACCTGCACCACCATGCCCCACTTCTTCGTAGGTAGTGATCAGAAAAACCGTATCCTGCGCTGGTTTCTGCCGCATTGTTTTCAGGGTTAGCAACGCCCCAAAGATACATGCCACACCGGATTTGTTATCCAGATGACGAGAGCGAATGAAACCCGTATCAGTGACCTCAACACGCGGATCAAGGAATACAAAATTGCCTACCTCGATCCCTAGAGCACGTGTCTCTTCCGCACTGGAGGTTCTGGCATCCAGCCGAACTTCCATAAGTTCTTCAACTCGCTTAATCTCCGGGAGCTGGTTATTCACATGGGTGCTGGGGTTGTTTGGCAGCAGTGTGCCCCGGTAATGGCGATTATCATATGTCTGCACGGTTACGCCTTCAAATTCAATGGCATTCCACATGAATTTGCCTAACTGGGTGGTTCGGAGGCGGCCTGTTTTTTTGATTTCTTTGACCATCAGTCCCAGTGTATCAATGTGCGCGGTTACACCGCGAGACTCGTCGCTTTTTTCACCCGGCCAGATGGCCATGAGTGCCCCTTTAGGAGTCACCGAAAGATGCAGGCCAGGGATTTCCAGTGCTTCAAAAGCCCTTTTTACATAGTTAATGGCATCAATGGAATAACCTGTTGGGCTGGGAATAGACAATAAGTCTACCAAGAAATCAGTGATCGGATCAAGCTGAATTGGTAAATCAGTCAAATCTGCGATTACCTTCCGACAATATAGCCCGCAAGTATAACCTAAATTTTGGGGCTTGTTCAGGACTATTCGTCTATGGTTTTATGGTGAAAAAACCGTTAACATCAGGGGGTAACGGAAGAGGCAGATGACAGTACCACCACAACTGGGGCGGGTACGTCCCATGATGACACCAGATGAAGAAAAAGCGCTTCTTCGGCGCCGGTGTAAATACGACCGTACTGATCCGTTTGCCACCGATTTCGATTCGACAATTCGCCATCTGGGGCGGTTGGCGCTTCGCCGCAACATACCCGAAGATTACGCCGAGCTGGCTGATCTGTGTGCAGCCCGCTCCTTTTCAGGACAGACACTTCACCTCAGCTATGTAGAAAAAACGCTCCTGGCCTTCCAGCGGCTGTCTGCTCATGAGGATGTGCGAGCCCCCCTGGAAAATTACCTGTGCTGGTTGGCAGAAACCGCCCGGCGTTTTTCCACGCGGGGAAACCTGGCAACGGCGCTGTGGGCGGTGGCGCAGGCAAATTTACCCGCGATTGAAAAATCACTTCTTCAGCAGTGGCTTGATCTTCTGAAGATGGACTCACAACCGCCGCCAGCCTCAGTGGAGCAAATTTCTTACGAGCGCACGGTGGATACTCATTTGGATATGGAGACGCGGGCGGGTATGCTCTCAGAAGTGCTGGAATCTCGCTGGCAGGATACCGCCGACGCGCATGTCGAGGAACTGGAAAATCTGGAAGCCCGCGACCGGGCGGTAGAAGATTTGCTCGCCCCTGCCAGCCAAATTCACCTTGTCCATGATGATACCGATTATCAGCCTGGCGATTCCATCGGTGGGCGTTATGAGGTCAAGCACGTGTTTAAGGGAGGCATGGGCATTGTGTATATGTGCTATGACCATGTACAACATAACCCGGTGGCCCTCAAAACCTTCCAGAACCGCTTTCTGAACAACGAACGTGCAATCGCCCGGTTTTCTCAGGAGGCATTGGCCTGGATTCGCCTGGAAAAAAATCCGTATATTGTTCAGGCGCTCAAGGTTCAAAAATTCGGTCATCGTCCGCATATCATTCTGGAAAGCATTATCGGGCCGGAAGGTCTGGGGGCGGATTTACGGTCGTGGATTGAACACCGTCGCATAGACCTGGAAACGGCGCTGCGGTTTGCCCTCCACATCTGTCTGGGGATGCAGCACGCTGTCCGCCAGATGCCCGACCTGGTGCACCGGGATTTAAAGCCGGCTAATATCCTTGTGCGGCATGATGGGGTTGCCAAAGTCACTGATTTTGGCCTGGTACGGTCGATCCAGCTTGAGGAAAACCATGAGCATGAGCCAAATGACCCGCACCTGACTCGTACTGGGGCAATGATTGGCACTGCGGCTTATATGTCGCCGGAGCAGTCCAGTACCCATGATGTGGACATGCGAAGCGATATTTACGCTTTTGGATGTATTCTGTACGAAATGCTGACTTATCAGCCCGTTTTTAATGCCAAATCCCGGCAGGAGTGGGTCCGGGCACATCAAACAAGCATTGCCAGATTTCCGAGAGGGGCGGTTGTGCCGCAGGTTGTGCGGCGGCTGGTGCTGGACTGTCTCGCCAAAGACCCGAATCGTCGCCCGGAAAACTGGGATGAATTGGTTGAAAAACTCACAGAGTTGTACCGTGATTTAGTTGGTAAAGAACCCCTGGTCGAAAGAGCAAAGGTTGAAGTAGAAGATCTCCTGAACAAGGCCTACAGCCTGACCGAGATAGGTTATGCTGAGGAGGCTGTGCAAGCCTATGAACGTGCCCTTCTGTTGGAGCCACGTAATGGACTTATCTGGGCTCAGAAGGCGCGAACCCTGCGCTTACTGGAGCGCTACGACGAAGCGCTGCATGACATCGGTAAGGCGCTGGAACTCGACTCAAAACTGGGTACCGCATGGCGCGTGCGAGGTCATATTCTGGAAAAGCAGAATAAACGGGAAAGTGCGCTTGCCTCTTATGAAACGGCGGCTCAGTTAATCCCGGATGATTTTTTTGTATGGTACGAGCAGGCCAACGTGCTGGCGACCCTGGGGCGGCATCAGGAAGCCTTAGTGATGCTGGATAAGGCCCAAAACGCCGACCCTCGCCAGGAATTGATCTGGGCGAAGCGTGGGCAGATATTACGCACGCTCAACCGTCATCTGGAAGCTCTGAATGCTTACAACCGTGCCCTTGAACTAAGCAGTTCCTATGCTTGGGCGTGGAGCGGCAAGGGATTGTGTTTGAAGGCGCTGCGGCGTTTTGAGGAAGCCTTAGAAGCCTTCCAGCAGGCCAGCCGCTTGCAGCCGGATGAAGTCTGGCACTGGTATAATCAGTCTGAAATGCTGGTTGAACTGGGGCGCTACATCGACGCGCTGCCCATCGCGGCACAGGCGGCACGCGCTAGGCCGACTCATGCCTATTCATGGGCAAAGTTGGCGCAAGTTTACCGGCATCTGGAACGCTATGACGAAGCGCTGCAAGCCTATAATTACTCGATCTCTTTAAATGAAAAATATGCCTGGGCGATTAATGGACGTGGGATCGTCCTGGAACGCCTGGGGCGTTATGACGAAGCGGTTGCAGATTACCGTCGCGCCGCCGAACTTACGCCGGGAGATGTGTGGCATTGGTATAACCAGGGCAATTTACTGGCAATCCAGAATCGTTTTTCGGAAGCAATCGCCGCGTTGGAAAAAGCCACGCAGGTGGATTCTCAGCACGCCCGGTCTTGGGCCCGGCTCGGCAATATTTATCGCCTGGATGAGCAGCCCAATATTGCGCTCGTTTACGTGGAAAAAGCCCTGAAGCTTGACCCGTACTATAGCTGGGCATGGAATGAGCATGGCATGATCCTGAAGAAGCTGAATCGGGCGGCTGAAGCAGCAGAATCGTTTGGTCGGGCGGCGCAGCATGAATCGGCCAATCCGCTGTATTGGTACAACCAGGCGGAAATGCTCATCAGTATGCAGCAAATTCAGGAGGCGTTGCCGCTGCTGGATCAGGCTTTAAAGGCGGATGCACGATACTTCCGGGCATGGGCAAAACAGGGTCAGATTTTGCGACGGTTGAATCGGTTTGAGGAAGCCCTCGCTTCGTACAGCCGGGCCGTCGAACTCGAACCAGGCTACGGTTGGGCATGGAACGGGCGTGGGCTGTCGTTGATGAAATTAGAACGCTATGAAGAAGCCTGCGATTCCTTTCAGCGTGCGGTTGAAACGATGCGCGAAGATGTCTGGGTCTGGCATAATCTGGCTGACTCTCTCATAAGCCTTGGACACTGTGAGGAGGCGTTGGAGGCACTCGACCGGGCGCTGGCACTGGACAGAGATCACCTGGAAGGTTGGGCAAAACGGGGTCATGTGCTGAGACATCTTGAGCGGTTTCAGGAAAGCCTGGCCGCTTACGACCACGCCTTAGAACTAAATCCGGACTACGCCTGGGCATGGAATGGGCGTGGTTTAACGCTGGAAGCATTGGACCAGCATGAAGATGCCCTGACCAGTTTCCAGCACGCGGCGGCTGAAGAACCCGAAAACGCATTGTACTGGACTAATCAAATTGATCCTCTGCTGGCGCTGGGTCGCCGTGAGGATGCTCTGAAAATCATCGACCATGTAATTTATGAAATAAATGCCAAAAACGAAGTTGCATGGGCAAAAAAGGGGCACATCCTGGGTCGGCTGGGGCAAAGTCAGGAAGCGCTGGGCCCCTTGCAGCAGGCGCTTGACCTTGTGCCAGAATACGGGTGGGCATGGAACGAACTGGGACAAATCTATGCTGATTTGCAGCATTGGCAGGCGGCTCTAACCTGCTATGAAAAAGCAGCCACATTTGCGCCAGAGAATGCATCCTTCTGGTATAATCGTGGGACAGCACTGGTACAGCTACAACACTTTGAAGAGGCGGTCGTGATGTTTGTTCGTGCTCTGGAAGTTGACCCAACGCACCAATCATCGCAGAATAAGCTTTCGGAAATTCGTCTTCTCCTGGAAAAACAATCGCGCTAAGGGATAGTGATGGGTAGACCTGCTCGTGTTTCCATTACGATGATGAGTGGTCCGCGGGATGGAGAAATCGCACATTTTGACATTGCTGCTGATGAACACGAAAAAGAGATTACCTTTGGGCGGCGCGAAAACTGCGACATCTCACTGAGTTATGATAGTCAGGTATCACGGCTTCATGCACGCATCCTTTTTGATGGTGAGAACTTCTGGTTAGAAGATTTGGGCAGCCGCAACGGCACTTTCATTGGAGAGAAGCCCGTCGAAGAAAAGGTCGAAATCCTACCGGGCACACTTTTCAAGCTGGGACGCACCTGGATGCAGCTTGACCCCTTGCTCCCGGATGAAACACAGGCGGTTGACCCCGTAAGTGAAGACGAGTAGCTGCGCTGCGCTGCTGATCCTGCTGTTGGCGGCAGTCAATCGTGTCTGGCTGATTCAAACGGATAAAGTGGCCTTCAGTTCGGATGAAGCCGTTGTTGGGCTGATGGCCCGCCACATCACTGAGGGCAAACCAATCCCCACGTTTTACTACGGGCAGCACTACATGGGCAGCCTTGACGCTGTTCTGGTCGCTATCGGGTTTGAAGTGCTGGGTGAATCGGTGCGCTCGATACGCTACGTTCAGCTTGTTTTATATCTGCTGGTCGTTTGGACAGGCTATCTGCTGGCGTACGAAGTGTCCCGTCGGCGTTCAGTTGCTCTGGTAACGGCGCTCCTGTTGGCCGTTCCGTCGATGCTGGGTACAACCTACACCACCTTAACCCTGGGAGGATATAACGAAATCCTGCTGCTGGGAAATCTGGCGCTGCTCCTTGGCTGGCAGGTCACGGTTGGAAAATCAGAAACTCCCTGGCGCTGGTTTGCACTGGGATTTTTCCTGGGCGTGGGCTGGTGGGTAAATGGAACAATTATTACCCCGCTGGTCATTGTTGGTTTGATGGGGTTACGCTGTTTTTCTTCCTCAAAATGGCGGCTGTATGGACTGGCGGGGGCAGGTTTTTTTATTGGCGGAGGGCTCTGGTGGCTGTATAACTTTCGCCATGACTGGCAGGCTCTGGAATTTCTGTTTTCTGATCAGCTTCCCCCGGATACAGAACCGCTGAGTCTTCCTGCCAAGTTGATTGCCTTTTTATTCATCGGTCTGCCAGGCTTGTACGGATTTCGGTTTCCCTGGGCAGCTTCCTATTATGTGAGCTTGCTCTCTTTGCTTGCGGCGCTGGTGTATCTGCTGTTAGTGAGTCATAGGGTGACCAATGTGTATGCTCACCTGCGATATGGGAAAATAAACAAGACTGCTCCGTCTGATTCCCAAGTAATTACCCCTGCGAGGTGGGTCTGGTTGTCCTTTTTTGTGTTGGGGGCGATTTTTATGCTGTCCACCTTTCAGGATGCCACCGGACGCTATCTGCTGCCTATCTGGCTTCCGGCAATGATCGGCGTGGCGATGAGTCTCATGCAGCTAAAGCATTGGGCATTCAGGGCGGGGCTGCTGGCGCTCCTGGTGACTTTTCATCTCGGTACCACCTTCACGACCGCCAAAAGCGAGGTCGGCATCGAGCCGCAGTTGGCGTCTGGTTTACAGGCGGATGCCCGATATGATGCAGAGCTGTTAGCTTTTTTAGAAGAAGAAGGTTATGAGTATGGATATGCAAGTTACTGGGTATCCTATCGGCTGATGTTTCGCACAGGGGAGCAGGTCATTTTTGATACCAGCCTGCCGTATGATGAGAAAGGCTACCGGGCTCACAACAACCGCTATCTGCCCTATGTAGAACGGGTCAGGCAGGCCGCTCGCGTGGTATGGATAACCCAGAATTTCCCGGCACTGGATAATCGGATTGCCGCTGTGCTGGCAGAAAACAATGTAACTTATCAGACCCGCGACTTTGGGCCTTACCGTGTGTATTATAATTTTTCGGAACGGGTCGCCCCGGCGGACTTTCATCTGAATAGCCAGAAACCGCTGGACGAAACTTAAGTTTTAAGGAGAAAATTGCTGTGCGTTTGAATCAAGACCTTTTGCCACTCAAAGATTACCATAAAGCTAAAAAGCTCATGTGGGATCCGATGGATATTGATTTGACCCAGGACAAGGCCGATTGGCAGGCTCTGACGGGGCGAGAAAAAGATTTAGTGATTCATGCGCTGGGGTTGTTTCTGGGCGGTGAAGCTTTTGTTACACACGATCTCGCGCCGTTGTTGGTGGCCCTGCGACACAACGGCGGCAGCATCGAGGAAGAAATGTTCATCACGACCCAGCTTTTTGAGGAGAGCAAACACGTCGAATTTTTCGACCGGGTTCTGAACGAAGTTCTACAGCTTGAGCCTGATCTGGAACAGCTCGCCGGAGCGAATTACCGGAGGCTGTTCGAAACCGAACTTTCCACCGCGCTTGGACGGTTGTTAACCGATCACTCGAAAGAAGCACAGGTTGAGGCGGTTTGTACCTATCATATGATTATCGAGGGGGTGCTGGCGGAGACCGGTTATTACGGTATTTTCACCGCGCTCAAAAAACGGAATCTCATGCCGGGGCTGATTCGTGGACTGGAGTTGGTGCAGCGCGATGAGGCCCGACACGTGGCATTTGGGATACACCTGCTTTCGAGGCTGGTCAAAGAAAACCCTGCTTTCTGGGGTGTGATGGAAGCACGAATCAATACCCTCTTGATTCTGGCGCAGGGCGTTTTTATTGAACTGCTTGAATCCTTCTTGCCGGACATTCCCTTTGATCTGAAAATCGAGGATTTTGTTGAATATGCAGGCAAGCAATATATGGCACGGATGAGTGTATTGGAACGGGCAAAAAGTGGATAACCTATGAGGGGCACCAACAAGGGATTGAAGCCCCTTGTTCAATTGATTATCTTGCTGTGTTTGCTGGGCAGTTCTGTTTCTGCACGGGTGCAAATTGGTGATCCTGACCTTCCTGTCAACACTCCCCTTACTGCCCGCCCACGGCTGCTTCTCAACCGTGCTTATCTTGACCAGATGCTCAGGCCGCGCATGGAAGATGAAACCCGTGCATGGCAGGTTTTTCAGAGTTATGTGGACAGCCGCCAGCCAGAGAATGAATTTGAGACCTATCCTGCCCAGACTATGCGCTCGCTGGCAATCGCTTATCAGGTAACAGGCGATGTCCAGTATGCCGACCGTGCTAAAATTCCCCTGTTTTTAATGGTTGCTGGACTTGAATCTCACCCGGCGATGGTCTCCGACGAAACATGGGATGAAGACTTTGTGGAATGGGTGACAGGTGTGGCGATAGGTTACGACTGGCTGTACGATACGCTTCGCTTAGATGATAGAACCGCGCTGGTTAATGTCCTGCTGCGTGCGGTGGACATTCTTAACGACCCCACTCGTGATGAGGGCCGAGTGTACATCCAGTCTGAGGACGGCACCTACCGTTTTTCTGCTTACGATCATTATGGTCCGCGTATCGTGTGGGCACAGACGGCGGTTGGGATTGCGCTCCTGGGAGACACAGAACTTGCGGTTAGCCAGATCGACTACGCACGCACGTTGTTTAACGGCTGGATTGTCCCTGCTCTGGATGACTTGCACGGTGGCGCTTGGGCAGAAGGGCCAACCTATGGTTACTTAGCCACCTGGGCTGCTGTACAAACCGCCGCTGCTTTCTGGATGGCTCTGGGGGAGAACTATTTCGATAATTCGCGCTGGTGGTATGACCGGATGCCGTATGATATGTTCCTGTATTATCCCCAAACTTACCAGCGAGAAAGCGGCACATTCTGGAATTACCCATCGATGTTTGGCGATACGATCCGCTTCAGCGAGGATGCGTTTTATGGACGCGCCCAGGATATGCTCCTGAGCACCGTTTATAGCGGTACCGAACATGCAGGTTGGATGAACTGGTTTTTAGCTCAGGAAGGAGAGTTCTCGCCCAGTCTGGCCGGAAGGATGGCAGTGGAAGAGTTTTTATGGCGCGAGGAAGATTCTTCCGGAATCCCTATTCCATGGAACTCGTGGTTTACCCTTCGTTCGGGACACTTTTTCATGCGTTCAGGCTGGTCTCTCGAAGATGGTACGCTGGACCAAAATGCCACTGTAATAGCCTTTAGCGCGGGCGACCATTTTGCGACGCATCAGTTCTTTGACCAGGGTAACATCATGCTCTGGCGGGCAGGGGAAGAACTGCTGGTCAGAAGCGGAGTACATTCCGGTGGTTTTTCGGATCACGACGCCAATTATTATGGGCGCACTGTTGCCGGAAATACCATTCTCGTGTGTGATCTGGCTGAAAGTTTTAACCGAATACGCCCCAATGATGAGCGTGAAGTCTGGCTCAACGACTGCGGACAGCGCACCATGTATCCGAACCCCGCCAGTGCGATTAATCCTTACTTCAGACAGGCAAATGCAGCAGTTTATGAAACAGGGGAACTTTTGCGAGTCGCTCAGGAAGGCGGAATGACCTATGCCCGCGCGAGTCTGACCGCTGCCTATAACAATGCCGATTTTACCTCTGCGGATAACCAGCCTAAGGTGCGCGAAGTTCTGCGTGAACTGGTCTATATTCGGCCTGGTATGCTTGTCATTCACGACCGGGTAACGCCTATGGAAGGGCCCTTTATTCCCTCCGTGATGTTTCACACGCGGAGCGAACCTGTTGAAGATGGCGATTGGCTCAAAATTATCCAGGGTGATTCCGTGCTGTACTTAGCAGGGATCGCACCGCAAAATACGCACGAAATAGATACTGGCTATGTTGTTGCAGGGGAAGAAATTCCGTTTACACCAAATCCCTATGAGGACGAGGCGTATGGATTGTACAGCATCCGGTTTATGCCGATTGAAGCCCGCGTATCTCATTTTTTCATCACCCTGCTCATTGCAGGCGATGCCAGCGCGGATACGCCTTCGGGCTGGCAGTATATCCAGGGAACCGGGGTTCGTGGGGCGGCGTGGGGAGATTGGCTGGTGATCTTTGATGATGATCCCGGTGACATTTCTCAGGCAGCATTTCAGGCAGATAGAGCTAATGTGCTGGTGACAGGCTTGCAGCCACTAGGGGCATATCGGTTGACCTTACCAGACGGCACCCGTGATGAAATAGTGGCAGATGATGCCGGAACGCTCTATATTTTCCTGGAGACGCTCGGTGAATTGCGTCTCCAACAACAGTAGGAGACTCTCTCTTATGCGTAAGTTAATGATAATTTCCCTGGTATTGTTCATGCCGTTTATCTTGGCTGAGCCGCTCCAGGCGGGAAATTCCCATCAGCAGGCCGATACGTCCCCTGCCGACCTTTTCCCGGAAGGAACCCTGGCATATCTTGAATTCCCATCGACTCTGCCGTTCTTTGCAGACCTGGATTTTGCCCCCTGGGTTGGGGAGCGGATTGGCGTTGGAATTTACCTGCCAGTTGACCCTGGCAGTCCCCGTCTGCGTGACCTAATCCCAACGATGGCGCTGGTATTTCAGGTGCGGGATGAAGATGCCGCCGATGCATTTGTATCCACACTGGTTGGCGCTAACTGGCGTCATACTGAGGTTGAAGGGGGGTATCTCTGGACGGAGCAGCGCCCGGCATTCGCACGTGCTATTTTGCGCCTGGATGGTTATCTGGTGATGGGAAGTGCACGCGGTACTGAGATGATGGCACACGGGCAAGAGGGCGGTTTAAGGAGTACGCCGGATTTTGTACGGGTTAAAAATGCCCTTTCGGGCAGTCCAACCCTATGGGGGTACGGTGTGGTTGGTGGATTCGCCATCTATACGGGCGAGGTTTTTAGTATAGAAGTGGTAACGTGTGGAAATCCCCCTGACTTGGGGATACCGGACGCTCTGGACGAGGCTGCGTTAACGAGCATTCCGCAGGACGCATTTGCAGTGATTTCGGGAACGGATATTTCGCTGATTTTACAGCGCATGACCGGTGTACCTGAAGCGCTTTTTGATTTTCTGCGTGATCTTGACCCCGCTTTCGCGGAAATAGCTGATCTTCCGGATTCGCTGTTCCGAACGATGCTGGGTGTAGATTATGAACGCGAATTTCTGCCGCTGTTTGATGGGGGCTACGCGGGGTTCCTGACCTTCGGCTTTGGGTCGGGTTATGCCGCGCTGGGAATTCCAATTGACGGTGGTTTTGTGCTTGCGCCGGAAGATTCTGCCAACGCGATTTTTACCTCCTCGACCATCACCAACCGGCTTGAACAGTCCGGCCTGCCGATCACCAGAATCTCGCCCACCACTTTTTCCCTGGATACGGGGACGGGGCTTGATCTTTATTTCGGTTTTATGGGAGGGCGGTTGTATCTCAGCACGGAAAGCGGTATGGAAGACATACAGCAGGCCGTCGATGGGCGCAATTTAACCGATAATGACATCTGGAAAAGCACACTGGTGTATGCGCCGGAAGGTGCGCAGCAGGTCATTTATCTGAATTTACGGTCAACAGCAGCGTTTATCGATACAGGTCGGGCGGCGGTGCCGGAAGCCGTGCAAAACCTGATTGGAGATATTCTTACTTATGTGCGACAGTATGACAGTCTGGCACTGTTCCATCGCGTCGATGAGGATGGAACACGGATAACCAAATTCGTGCTGCTGTCAAAGTAGCTGGGCAGTGGATCAATTAGGTGTTGGATTCATATCAATCGGTAGGGTAGATGTCGGTGGCGCATCCTGATTCGGGGTGGCAGTGTCGTCTGAGGGATCAAAAACACCTACAGCCAGCAGCATCACAACGATCACAACCACAACCGCCACTGCTGCCAATCCGATTAAGCGTGCTCTGCGGCGAGATTTTTCTTCTCGCCGCTGTTTCAGATCCGTATTTGCCAGCAGCCAATCCGCTTCCAGTTGAGTCGCAAAGCGATAATCGCCGGATGCCGTCGTTTCGACCAGCAAATCATATTCCAGACTGCGGAGTGTGGCGGCAAGCTGTGTCCCGTTGATGCCCGTGCCGTAGTCATCCATCCACTGTTTCAGGCTTTCAAAAGAGACCGTTTGTGTACGATTTTCCTGGTAAAATTCCAGAAGTGCCATCAGGGTAGTCTGTTGGGCCGTGGTTGTATGCTGCCAGTAGTCACGCATAATTTCGCTGGTTTCTTCGAGAGCTGCCGTATATACCAGATCCACGATATTCACCCCGATCTGTGGAATCTGGGGATTGTTCTTGTAATGGCGGTAAAGCAGGCGGCAAATAGAATGCAGCAAAAATGGATACCCGCCGCACAATTCCAGGATACGGACAATGGCTTCCTCTGTGCATTCATATTTCACGGTGACCGGTTCGACAATGAGTTGGCGGGCAGCTTTTTCCTTCAGATGTTGCAAACGAAAATGATAATTCAGGTTGGCCGTGGGGGTGTGGCGCATCGCATAGTCTTCATAGTCAACGTTGATTCCCACGACTATGCTCAAGCGGTCATGTTGTTTGAGTAAATCACCCAGGTAATCCACAAAATGAGCAGGTACACGCTGACTGGCCGCCGCTTCAAAAATCCGGTGAAAATCGTCCAACATCACCAGCAAAAAGCGGTTGCGTGAAATGGCTGCCAGCACTACATCCAGAAACGCTCCCGCAAACCATTCCAGCAGTTCTTCGTCCGGCGTTTCCTGAGGAGGAAAATCTGGCACGCGATAGGTGCTTGCGCCAATCAATTCCATGCGCTGGACAATACGATTGGCAAGGCTGGACAGATATGCGTATACACTATCCAGGGCTTCCACATCCATATAGACGGGCTGATAACGCTCATCCACAATGTATGGGATATGCTGCAACACCGAAGTTTTGCCGATCCCGGTACGCCCCAGGATGACAAGCATTTCCGTGTTATTAGCACCGACAAGGTGCTGCCGCAAAAAGGCAATAACATCTTCACGCCCGAAAAAAAGTGTTGGGTCATCGGGCGGGCTGAGTGGGTGGTAAGGGATTGTATCAGGCATGACGCCAAGTTTACGCCGTGATGCCTGATAACTGCAAATTTATCCGGCCTTAAAAGCGGCAACCGCCGAGTCGATGTTTTCGTAGATTTCAAAGAAATTATCAAAGCCGATAATTTCGAACACACGCTTGACTTTCTGGCTTAGTGCAGCCAGTTTCAGGTCACCGCCATTATCCCGATTCTGGGTCACAATATCTGCCAGAGTCCGCAGTGCCGAACTGTTGATATATTTAACCTCAGCCATATCCAGTACCATCTGGTTGTGACCTTCGGTGGCAGAAGTTTGCAGCGCAAGATCAAGATCAACCGCACCCTGCGTATCGATACGTCCTTCGAGGGTGAAAACCACGACGCCGTTGTGTTCTTTTTCAGTGATGTTCATTTTTCTCTCCCAGTCCTCGTTTATATTCATTCTATCTCAATTTGGGGCATTCCAAAGTTATTCTCGCACTCTCTTCGCCTGTCATTTAGCAGGTTTACCTTTGCCTGCCCATCATATATCATTTTTACGTTCTCACTGGCGATAGGTTGCAAGATAGATGTACACAACTTTTATCAATTACACGAATGAAGATGAAATACTAGCGAAACGTATTTATGCAGACCTGTTAAAGGCCGGGATACGTCCCTGGATGACCATTTATGATGCTGCACCGGGGGATGACCGCGAGGCTGTCACCCAGACTGCGCTGGAAAACAGCCCTCATGTGGTTGTGATTGTCACCAAAAAATCTCAGCGCGATCAGTCTGTGGTCAATCTGACCACGCAGGCTGCCGGAAAAAATGTCATCGGGGTGCTGGCGGATCTGGGTGTGAGATCGCCGGAAGGGGCGAAGGAAGTCAAACTCAAACGACGTTACGGCGAGGCGCTGCAAGAACTTGCGACCCTTCTGCCTGCCGACTCCGAACCGCTCAGTGAAGTGCCGCCGTTCCAGCAGGGCAACGAGGCTTATGCCCTGGAAGATTATGATGGGGCGGTAGAGCAGTATACGGCAGCCATTAAGGCTGATGAAACCCATGCGGCAGCCTATAACGGGCGGGCGGCAGCCTATAACGCGGTGCGGCAGCATCAAAAAGCGCTGGATGATGTCAATAAAGCTATTGAGCTCAATCCGGAGGTTCCCAAATATTACCGGAATCGCAGCCTGGCACTCTCCGGACTCAGACGACATGAGGAGGCGCTGGCGGATGATCAGAAAGGGCTGGAGCTGGAACCCTCCTCGTCGCGTGTCTGGAGCAGTTACGGCATGACCCTGCTGGCGCTGGGACGTTTTGACGAGGCGCGGGCGGCGGTAGAAAAGGCGCTCGAACTCCGCCCCAACGAGGCGCACTATCTTTACCAGCTTGGGGTCATTGCCAGTCAGGCGGGTAATCTGGAAGCCGCCCTGGAATGTTATACAAAAGCCTTGGCCCTTGACCCGGAAAATGCGGACATTGAGTCCGGGCGGCGGTTGGTGTTAGGGCGTTTAGGTCGTTATGATGAAGTCCTGGCAGAAGTTGACCGTGAGATGAAGAAAAATCCCCGTAAAGGGGGCGTGTATATTACCCGTTCGCTCATCAATTTTTACATGGAGCGCTATGAGGACGCAGTCAAAGATGCGACGATGGCACTTGAACGTGGACAGGCCAGCCAGCCAGCCGCCTATTACAACCGCGCCATTGCCCACTGGAAAGCAGGTCACATTGACCAGGCCAAAGCAGATTTGCTGTTGGCGATCAGTTTGATGCCTGAGCTGGGCAGTGCCGCTGGAATCCAGGCCAGTGCCGAAAGCGAACTGACCCGTGAACCGGGTCTGGCGATCCTGGAAACATTACAAACAGAGGGGAAGTTACCGTCGTAGGTTGGTCGGCGCCGCAAAGGTCTTGCGGCGCTGTCTTCAGCGGTGACTGGGACGAAACACCTGCAAAATAATGATCAGCCCGGAAATAATCACCAGCAAGCCGACGAAATAAATAATCTGATTAACGGCATCCCCGCTGTCGGTGATTTCTGCGATGGTGCGGGTGCAGCCGAAGGAAATTCCCAACACGCCAATTGCCCAGGTTCCCAGGCTGACGTTGTAGCCAAAGAACAGCCGCTGCACGAAGCCGCTTCCCAGCAGGATCATCCCGCTGAGCAGGGGAGCTCCAATAAGCAGAATATTGGTTGCAACTTCCGTATTGAGTGCCATCAGAATGATCGAAAACCCCATAATGATGACAACACTGCCCCAGGCAAGGTATTCAATCCGGCGCTCGTGTAGTGCATCCTGGAAGAAGCCCCCGCTGCCCCCAAGCTGGGGTGGCTGCGCGGGCGGGATGCCTCCCTGGTATCCGCCCAACTGGGGTGGCTGCGTGGGCCCCAGCGGCCCTGTTCCACGCTGCGGCGGATATTGAGGCTGCTGAGGAGGCGGCCAGCCGGGCTGCTGCTGCCCCCAATTAGGTGGTTGGGGCTGCTGCTGCCCCGATCCGCCGGGTCGATTAGAAGGATTGCGTAAATCAGGTGGCTCACGAGGTGGCAGGCTCATGGTTTTCTCCGAAACTTAATTGTTGTCTCATTGTAGCATAGACGGTCAATCACATACCGGATAATCGAAAATAAACTCCTATCACAATTATACAGGCAACAGAGCTCATCTAGGGAATAGTAAAAAAGTGCTATAATGCCTATGATATGACGGGTCTACATACACAGACAGGAATTGAACTGGCGCAGCAGGGGCGGCGGCTTGAGGCGCTTCCCTATTTGCGTTATGCGGTGGGGAACGAGCCTGTTAACGCTGAAGTCTGGCTGTGGCTGGCGCATATCACACCAGATGCCCAGGAATACCGTCACTGTGTCTCCCAGGCACTTGCCATGCAGCCCGATCATCCAACAGCGCTCCGAATGCAGACTGACCTGACCTATCAAAAAATGGGTGTTGCTCCACCTGTGACCGCTACGCCGGTGTTGCAGCAGATGGAAAAGCGAAGCAAACGTCAAAAACGCTGGCGGCGCTGGCTCATTTTCTTGAGTGTGATTCTAATGACAGTACTGTGTAGTTGGCTTGCTCGTCTGGCCCTGAGTCAGGTGGATACGAATGATTTGCTCACTCGGTTGGCTCTTGTGGAAGATAACAAGCAATTAAGTTTTGCGGTAGGATCGGAAACGGAAGCGATTGGTTTTGCAGTGACCGTGCCGGAGACCTGGTTTTTAGCTGATCGCGGCAGTCCATCCTGGCGCGAAAAACGCGAAGCGCTGGAACGGGAGTTCCCGGATTTTGTGACGGGATGGCGAGAGCTGGAAACAGACCTGGGGGAGGTGGTGTTCAATGCGGACAATACACTTTCGGAAACTGTGTCCATCGTCGAAACGGACGGCTCCCAGATAAGCAATGTGCTGCCGGATGTGCCGCGCCTGGAACTGGTGGAGTTTCGGGCATTGGCCGACGCGGACAACACCTGCGAAAGTCTGCGCCAACTGGCGGCAGAGGAACTGCCAGAAA
This sequence comes from Anaerolineae bacterium, assembly GCA_008933735.1. Taxonomy (GTDB): domain Bacteria; phylum Chloroflexota; class Anaerolineae; order Aggregatilineales; family J027; genus SB15. The sequence goes on from WBUL01000012.1 coordinate 131,270, forward strand.
TCAGCCAGCAGCCCGGTTTTGTGGAAACCGAGGTCAAAGAGCGCACGGAAAGTGATTGTATTTATCTGGTACACACCCAGGACAGCCGCACCCACCAAATTGATATTGTTGTGCCCTTAAGAGAAACTCGCGCAACGGTCTGGCAGGTGCAAATTCCGGATTCGGTGTATGCAGATTACGCGCAAACAGTGGATACGATCATAGATACTCTTAAAATCAATTAAGCCTATGCCTGAATTACCTGAAGTCGAAACCGTTGCACGGGAACTGCGTCCCCATCTGGTTGGGCGGACCATTCAAAGTGTATGGCTGGATTGGCCGCGTGCTCTTGAGCCGATGCTGCCGGAAGATTTCCAAAATCGCATTGCCGGACAAAAGGTGGAATTGGTGGGCAGGCGAGCCAAATATGTGCTTGTCAAACTGAACGCGGATTGGCTGCTGATCCATCTCAAAATGAGTGGGCGTCTGTACATCGTGGCGAATGAAGCAGCAACAGATTCAGATCGCTGGGTGCATTTTAATTTTCAACTGGACAATGCTCACCAACTGCGTTTCTCCGATTCGCGCAAGTTTGGGCGTGTCATTCTGACGAATGACCTCAAGGCGGTCGTTGGGCATCTGGGGCCGGAACCGCTTGATGAGAGTTTTACGGTAGACATTTTAAAAGAGCGTCTTAGTCACCGCAAAACGAGCCTTAAACCCCTGCTGTTGAATCAGGAATTCATCGCTGGGATCGGCAACATTTATGCGGACGAGGCGCTGCACCGTGCCCATTTACATCCTCTGCGGCGCAGTGACAGTCTGACAGAGAATGACATTTCCAGTTTGCACGAAGCGATTCGATGGGTGTTAAATAAGGGTATTGAGCGCAGCGGCGCAAGCATTGGCTGGTATAGGCAGCCGAATGGCGAAAAAGGCACCATGCAGGATGAATTTCTCGCTTATGGACGAGCCGGTCACCCCTGCCAGACGTGTGGGCAGGGAACCATTGAAAGAATAGTCGTGGGGCAGCGCAGCACACATTTCTGCCCCCAATGCCAGAGGTAGAAACATGGAAGGCGGAAGTAGCTTCGGGGATTTTATCAGCCAGATACAGGGCTTGATCTTTATTACGGTTGGGGCCGGAGTGCTGTGGCTGTTCCTGACCTATCTCATTTTCCAGCGTGCTGCTGAACGTCGTCGCCGCCAGCGAGAGGGTTTAGACCCTTTACCCTCGTTTTTTACGCAAGCCTACCATTACTTGACTAAATCGACGGAAGCCGGAGGTCAATCTGTCCCAGCCAGACCCACCAGTGCAGCGATGATGCCAGACCTGGACGCACTCACTGCCGACTTACCTTCCCCCAATCTGGCATCACTCACAGAGGATTTTGAAGCGCCGCCAGTGATAGAGGGGGAGTTTGTTGAAGAATCCGCGCCTGCTGTCCGTGTGGTAGAAGCGGCGATCTCAGATGAGTTTGTAATTCCGGTAAGTGAACCCGCCGTTTCGGACTCCCTGACCTATGTCCCTGGCAGCAATGAGTTACCCGGTGATGCTGTGGAAATGATGCGCGTCTGGCGGGACGTGAGTGATGGCAGGCTGATTATCGGGATGAAAGACCAGCTTTTTGGTAGTTTGAACGAGGTTCAGGATGCCGCGCTGCGAAGCCGCTTCAAAAAACTGATCCAGGATTTGAACCAGATTGCCAGCATTCAATCAGTCTCACCGCCTGCGCCCACGCCTCGACCACCAGCCTCTGAACCCGCTACCCCTGAAATGGGATTTGCTGACCAGATTGAAACTTACTTGCAGGCCAAACTGCTGCGTAACCCATCACTTTTCGGACGCAGCATACATGTGCACGCTGCTGCGGGAGGGGGTGTCAGTATCGAGGTTGATGGGCAGCATTACGAGGCGGTGAGTGATGTCGATGATCTCGATGTGCGTCGGTTTTTGCAGGAGACCATTCAGGAATGGGAATCAAAACATTAGGCTTTTAGTCGGATCGACTCCTGGAAGTGTTGAATCGCCTTGTCGAGGCCGCCCAGATCTGGCGCAATTTGCTTGATGTAAATGAGCCGGGCCAGCACGCTTTCCAGGGAACTGATATCAGGCGAAAGCTCAATTCCCTCGTTGAAGTGCCGCATCGCTTCATCAACATTGCCGCCCAGAAGCTGTGAAAGTGCCACATCATGCCACGCCCAATAATCCTCCGGGGTGTCTTCCAGGCGGCGGCGGGCTTTGGCTTCAGCAGACTGCCGGTATTTTTCGGCCTGGTTAGGATCATGGTTGTTCAGGTAGAGCATCGCCAGATTGATCTGCGGGTACGAACGGCGGGGGGTCATTTCTGCGGCACGATGATAAACCTGGATGGCATCCAGGGTGCGCCCCTGCCGACGGTAGAGGCTGCCCAGCACCCCAAAATAGGATTCGCGGTCATCGGTGAGCAGTTGAGGGTCGCTGCGGGTCGCTTCAAGCAGATAGTGCTCAGCCTGGTTATACAGACGATTACGCTCCATTGGATCCGTTGTCTGGTCGCCTTTGTACCGCAGCGCCAGACCCAACGCGGCCTGGGCCGGAACACTGGCATCTTCACCACTGACGCGGGCTCTGGTGAACGCTTCCGTTAGATGTTCAATCGACTCGTCAAGATTTCCGCGCCGGAGCAGGAGCGTTCCCAATAGATAGTTATTAGGGACATTATCCGGGTCAAGATCGTGTGAATCCCGGCAGGCTTTGATGGCCGCTTCCACATTGTTTTCGCGGGCAAGCCGCTGCGCCATCACGTGCTGCGACAGGGCTTCAAACGAACGACGTGCCATCTTGCTGGCGGTCTGGATTTGCTCGTCAATCCGGCTCTGGTTGCTGGCAATCGACTGTTCTAGTTGGGATTCCAATTTGGCAAGCTGTTCTTCTCGCCGTAGAAGCTCACGTTCTGCCCGTTCCAGGCGGGAAATAAGTTCTCGCGTTTCTTCCTGAATCCGGGTGGTCATTTCCTGTTTGATGGCCTCTGTATCATGACGCAAATCCTGAATGCTGGATACACCGAGAATACCAGCACCCACCAGAATCACACCAGCGAGAATCGATCCCCCTTCCAGAAAGCTGAGGATCAGTTCCGCCGACCCCACTGCATCATTTGCCCGCTCCAGAGCCAGTTCAGCCTGCTCCAGCATAATCACGGCTCCTTCTGAGTTTTGTCCACCCGTGATGACAATTTCTGAACCCTCTGATCGCACAGCGGCAAAATAGAGCGCAACAATGGACAGTCCTATGGCCAGCAAGGGAAAAAGAAAGGTCATGGCACGGGCAAAGCGCGGGGTATTGGCTTTCATCAGGAACTCCATAACTCACACTGCCCCTGATTTTACGCGGTTTGAAACAAAAAAGGTACGTTTCTGCCGTACCTTTATGTGCCGATCAAAAGATGATACGTTTAGTAGTTGTCCCGGTCGCTCCGGCGGTCTCGGTCTCCGCGTCGATCACGATCTCCGCGCCGTTCACCACTGCCATGACCACCGCGCCGCTCGCCACCGCCATGACCGCCGCGCCGTTCACCGCCGCCGCTGCGTTTGTTGGCAATGCCCTTGTCCCGGGATTGGGCTTCTTCCAATGTCCACCCTTCCATCACTGCCTGGCGGCTCAGGCGGATTTTTCCATCGTGCTCGATTTCTGTCACCATCACCGTGATTTCATCGCCAATCGACACTTCATCTTCGACTTTGTTCACACGTTTGTTAGAAAGCTGGCTGATGTGCAGCATCCCATCCTGACCGGGCAGAATGTTGACGAAAGCCCCATACGGTTCGATACGCTGCACCTTACCCGTGTAGATACGCCCGACCTCTACCTCTTCGGTCATACCCAGGATGGTGTTCTTTGCCCTCTCGATATCTGACCCCAGGCTGATTACGCCCATGATATAAGTCGTTCCGTCTTCGGATATTTCGATTTTGGTCTTGGTTTCTTCCTGAATACCTCGGATGATCTTTCCGCCGGGGCCAATGATCGTACCGATTTTTTCCGGTGAAATCTTAAGGATGACCATACGCGGCGCGTAGGGGCTGAGATCCTTGCGCGGTTCAGGAATAGTCGCGGCAATCACATCCAGAATTTGCATCCGAGCATCGTATGCCTGTGCCAACGCCTGGCGCATAACCTGGTCAGACACGCCTTTGATTTTGATGTCCATTTGCAGGGCCGTTATGCCCTGGGTCGTGCCGGCCACTTTGAAATCCATATCACCAATATGGTCTTCCATACCCTGAATATCGGTCAGGACTGCGATTTTGTCGCCTTCTTTAATCAGACCCATCGCAATACCGGCCACCGGGCGGCGGATCGGGACACCCGCGGCCATTAAAGACAGCGTGCTGGCGCACACACTCGCCATGCTTGTGCTGCCATTCGATGAGAGGACTTCGCTGACAACCCGAATTGTATAGGGGAAGTCTTTTTCCGGGGGAATAACCGGACGCAGCGCGGCTTCTGCCAGCGCCCCATGCCCAATTTCGCGGCGTTTGGGGCCGCGCAGAAAGGTTGTCTCTCCGGTACTAAAGGGTGGGAAATTGTAATGGTGCATGTACCGCTTGGCTGTGACCGGATACAGGTCATCAATTTCCTGTGCATCTCCTGGCGTCCCCAGCGTGCAGATGCTCATGACCTGGGTTTCGCCGCGCTGGAACAACCCTGACCCGTGCACACGGGGCAGCAGGTCTACAGAAGCGGAAAGAGGGCGAATCTCAGTGTACTGGCGCCCATCAGGACGGACACCTTCTTCAATAATCTGTCGGCGGGTCTGGGCTTTGACGGTGTTGGAAATAGCGTCTCGCACTTCCTTCATGTCTATGGCTACGTCTTCCAGGCTTTCATATTCCGCCACGACATTTTCACGCAGCTCGTCCAGCGCCTCATTTCGGTTGTCCTTATCGAACTTGGATCGCATGATCGTGGCAATATCACCGCGCACCCGCGCTTCAACCTGGGCCTGGAGTTCCTCGTGAACAATAGCTGGTTTGTATTCTGCCTTTGGTTTGCCGATTTCCTGTGCCATCTGATGTTGCAGCGCGATTACTTCCTGCACCGATTCGGCCGCCAGTTCCAACGCCTTGAGGACGGTTTCCTCTGGCACTTCATTGGCACTGCATTCCACCATGATGATTGCGTCACTAGTGGCGGCGACCCGCAAATCAAGGTCGCTGCTGGCCATCTGGCTAATGGTCGGGTTGACAACCAGCTCACCATCGATCAAGCCGATACGGACTGCCCCGACGGGGCCATCCCAGGGAACATCCGACACCATCAGCGCAGCACTGGCACCATTAATGCTCAGCATATCCAGATCATTTTCCTGGTCATGCGACATCGGAGTCACAATAACCTGAACCTCGTTCCGCAAATCTTTGGGGAATAAGGGGCGGAGTGGACGATCCGTCACACGGGCGATGAGAATTGCCCGCTCACCAGGGCGCCCTTCCCGGCGGAAAAAAGACCCCGGAATACGCCCTACCGCATACATTCGTTCCTCAAAATCCACACTAAGCGGGAAAAAATCAATGCCCTCGCGCGCTGTTTTGTTCATGGTCGCGGTGACCAGCAGTTGGCTGTCCCCTGCCCGAACCATCACAGCACCACCTGCTTGCTGCGCGAACTGGCCTATTTCAAATATGATTTCCTGTTGACCAACGCGGCCTGTATACCTTGCAACTGTCATATCCTTGTGTTGCCGCCTTTCGTAAAATTCCAATCTTACAATTGTCCATTATCTAAAAAACCGATGCAAGCCCAGGTGTATGCTCTGCTACAAAACAAAACGCCTGGCTGCCGCTCCGGGATGCTGACACATCCTGGAGAACCCCAAGCGATCCCGGCTTGCGTATTTTCGTCGCTATAAAATACAGCGGCTACACCAATGGGGGTGTAGCCAGCTGACTAACGACGCAAACCCAGTTTGCCAATCAGTTCACGATACTGGTCAGGACTTTTGGTGCTCAGGTACTTGAGCAATCTGCGCCGCTTGCCAACCATCTTCAACAACCCGCGACGGCTGTGCTCATCATGTTTATGTTCTTTGAGATGTTCCGTGAGCTGTGTGATGCGATTTGTCAGCAGCGCAATTTGAACGGGCGCTGAACCAGTATCACCTTCATGGATGCCATATTCTCCGAATATAGCGTTTTTTTCCTCTTTGGATAGGGGCATAGTGTCCAAAATCCTTAAAACCCTAAGTTCTGGCGAGTGGCATTATATCAGAACCAATTTGCCTTTGTATAGGGCAGTTACAGGCGGCAAAATCAAGCGTTTATTCTCCCAAAAATTGGGGTAAGCAAAATTCTGTTTTTGTGGCATCCTTAAGGAAGTCTTGCCAAAGGAAGAACCATCATGGAAAAAGCAGGATTATTTCTTCTGGGATTAGCGGCTGTTTTCTACTTTCTGGTAATTGCGGCTGCATTGATGACCACCTATCCCGTCCTGGCGGTGGTGCTGGTCGTCGCCGGGTTCGCTGGTTTACTAATGGCCCAGGTCGTGGTTGACCGCCTCAAAAACCGAAAAGACGATCACCCGCAAAATATCAAGCAATAATTTTCTTGATCAGATTTCTTGCAACTACTTCAGGTCGGGCGGTCTGTCCGATCTTTTTGCTTTAAACATTGAAACTTAGAACAGTTGTTCGTATAATCATAGAGTCGAACAAGCAGGAAACTTCTTTATGCCGTCATACTCACTTGAAACCCTCCAGGCACTTGCGCTTTATACCCAGGGATTAACCTCCCGACATGAACCGACAATACAGAATATTGATCGGATGGTGGAACAGGTTGGCGCAGTGCAGATTGATACCCTTCAAATGGTACAGCGCAGCCAGTATCTAACCCTCTGGAGTCGGTTCGGGACCTATAACACGGCTGAGTTTGATCGTTTGATGTATGACCACGAACATCGCCGTCTGTTTGAATACTGGTGGCACGAAGCCTGTATTGTCCCTTTGTCTGAATATCGCTATCGTTTGCCCAAGATGAACTTCTACAAAAATGGGGGCTCGAAGTGGAATGCCGATTTTCTGGCACACGAGGAAACCCCTGCCCTAATGGAAAAAATCCTGGCAAGCATTCAGGAAAATGGAGGGGTACGTTCAGCGGATTTTGACCACAACGGTCAGCGCGGCAGCAGCTGGTGGGGATGGAAGCCCGCCAAACGTGCTCTGGAACATCTTTATAACACCGGAGACTTAATGATTTCCCGTCGAAAGAGTTTCCAGCGCGTATACGATCTAAGAGAGCGGGTGCTTCCAGAGTGGGTAGATACGACAGTTCCCTCTGAGGACGAGACGAATCGCCATCTTCTCGATATTTCACTCAAAGCGCAGGGGGTATGCCAGCCAATGCAAACTGCCGATTACACGTATATGAAGCGTTCAATTGCTCGCCCTCACATTCAAGCATTGATTGATGAGGGGACGTTTGTGGAAATTCAGGGTGTTTTACAGGATGGCAAACAACAAACCCTGGTGGTGCATCGAGATAATCTGGACGCGCTGCAACAAATCGCGGACGGAGAAATTCGTGCCGAACACACCACTTTTTTGAGCCCATTTGACAGCCTGTGGTGGGCAAAAGACCGGGACCAACAGTTCTGGAATTTCCGCCAGGTATTAGAGGCCTATAAACCCGCGCCTATTCGTGAATGGGGTTACTTCTGCCTGCCGATTTTGCACAAAAACCGGCTGGTAGGCCGCTTTGACCCTAAACTGGAACGCAAGAAAGGTGAACTCGTATTGCGGGCGCTGTATCTTGAACCCGGCATTGAACCAGAGGATGAATTGGTGGCTGGTGTTGCGGAGGCTATGCGGGACTTTTTGAATTTTCATCACGCCAAAGCCCTGGTGCTCGAAGCCAGCAGCCCGAAAGAGTTCGGTCAAAAACTGGAAAAAACGCTGTAGCGACTACATATATTCGCGGCACCACAATTCAAACATCAGCAGCAGCCACAGATGATGGGTGAGTTCCGCGTAGGGCTTGGCCTGCCGCGTCATCAGTTTTTTGACTTCAACCATGTTCAAAATGCCGCGCTGTTGGGTCTGAGGGTCTAACAGGATTTCCCGAAGAAAACTCCCAAAACTTCCGCTAAACCAGTGTTCCAGAGGCACGCCGAAGCCCATTTTAGGGCGATGTAAAACTGTATCCGGTACAAGCCCCTTAATCGCGTCTTTGAGAATCCGTTTTCCAGAACGCCATTCCGAGGGTAGAGTGCCGACAAAATCGAGCAGCGCGTGGTCAAGCAGGGGTGCACGTACTTCTAAGGAATTTAACATACTGGCACGATCCACTTTAGCCAACACTGTACTGGTCATATAGAGTTCAAAATCCGCCAGTTGCAGCCGGCTGAGGAGCGGCAGCGTCGGGAAGTCGATAAAATGTTCAGTGTACAGTGGGCGCGGGGCATGGATTTTGCTTTTGGGAACCAGACAGCTTAAGTCACGGGTTTCAAAGATTGTGTTCATGCGCTGGTAGCGCTGCTCCAGCGGTGTTGAAATCAGGCGCAGCGTGGGGCGGGTTTGAATACCTGTTGGCAGTCTATCGGTCAGGAATCCAATGGTATTTTGCCGGATGGAAAGTGGAACTCGTTGGAACTGTCCGGTCAGGCGCATGAATTTCGCATAGCGAGAATAGCCAGCAAAAGCCTCATCTCCACCGTCCCCCGCCAGCGCTACAGTGACATGCTGCCGCGCCATTTTGCATACGTAATAGGTTGGCAGAGCAGATATATCTCCAAGCGGCTCGTCATACTGCCATGCCAGTTTTGGCAGCACCTCACGGATATTTTCCGGCTCGACCAGCAGTTCCTGATGGTCAGTCTCACAAAATTCGGCGACTTCTCGTGCGTGGGGTCGTTCATCGTAGGTGGCGGTGCTGAATCCAATGGAAAAAGTTTTGACTGCGCCGGTGGCAACTCGGCTCATCATGGCGACCACTGCGCTGGAATCAACCCCGCCGCTGAGCAATGCTCCCAGCGGCACGTCGGCAATCATCCGTAAGCGCACCGACTCTTGCAGAAGTTCCCGCACCTGAACGACCGCGTCCTGGTACGTGAGGTTTGTGTACTGATTTGCTGTGATCGACCAGCGCCAGTACCGTTGAATCCGCGTTCTCCCCTGAATGTCACAGGTCAAAAAATGTCCTGGCGGAAGTTTCTTGATGTGCTGGAAAATGGTCAGCGGGTCGGGGATAGACTGAAAGGTGAAATAATCGGCGAGCGCCTGATCGTCCAGTTCTCGTGGCATATTTTCATATTGCAGCAGGGCTTTAATTTCCGAGGCAAAAAATAATCCTTCTGGAAGATGAGCATAATAAAGCGGCTTTTTGCCCGCCCGGTCCCGGGCCAGCATCAGTCGTTGGTTCTGAACATCCCAGACTACCGCTGCAAACATCCCGCGCAGATGGGTGATAACCTCTTCCCCATAGGCGCAGTAGCCATGAACAATGGCTTCTGTATCACTGTCGGTACGGAAGCGGAATCCACGTTGCTCAAGGTCATGGCGAATCTGTTGATAGTTATAGATTTCGCCGTTGTTCAGCACCCAGATGGATTCTTCGGGGTTGCACATCGGTTGTGCACCGCCGGATAAGTCGATAATACTTAAACGGCGCTGCCCCAGCGCGATATGGTCATCGCGGAACAGACCTACATCATCGGGCCCGCGATGCGCCATCATATCTCGCATTCGCAAGATCAGGTCATCTTGCAGGAACCGCGCACGGGGTTCAAAAGATAGAATACCAGCAATACCACACATTATGGGAGCCGAGTCAAAAAATTAAAGTGGCATGGACGGGAAATCAAATTGGACACGTATTACTTCCTTGCCATGACCTGTTCGTAGACGGCGAAAGTTTCCTGAGCAGTCTTGCGCCAGCTAAAATGGGTGGCCCGCCCGCGCCCCGCGTTTGAGAGATGACGGTTTAAATCATCCTGAATGAGTGCCGCGAGTATCGCGCCGCCCATAGCGCGTGCATTTTTCGGCTCGACCAGATACGCTGCATCGCCAACTACTTCTGGAATGGAAGACGCATTGGCCGCGACGACAGGTGTCCCACAAGCCATCGCTTCAAGCGGGGGCAGGCCGAATCCTTCGTACAGGCTTGGAAAAATCATCACTTTAGCAAGACGGTAGAGCGAGGGTTTATCTTCTTCGGCTACTTCACCAATCCAAACAAGATACTTATCGACATTCAGTTCCTGGGCATACGCTTTTAAATCCGGGAAAAGCGGTGTACCCCAGTGCGGCGGCTGCTTTCCCGCCAAAACGAGCGGAACAATTTCACCCAGCGATGGGCCTGCATAGGTCCATGCCAGCAGAAGCGTATTGACATTCTTACGGACATCGTAGCTGCCCATATACAGCGCAAACTCATCAGGCAGACCGTATTTTTGGCGCACCTCCTCGTCGTACTCGCTTTTGACAGGCGTGAATTTCTCATCGACGGCAAGATATGTGGGTGTGATTTTTTCGGCAGGAATTTGCAGATGTTTGATGATGTCCTTTTTGCTGGCTTCCGAAAGGGTGATAATATGCCCGACCCCTTTGGCCCCGGCAGCCACCAGACTGGTATACAACTGATTAAAGAATCCGCCGCGATATTCCGCGAAGAGCAGCGGAATCACATCCAACACAGAGGCAACCAACCGTGCTGGGCTGCTCAGCGGCGGGCCCCAATAGGGGATATGCGCGATGTCCGCCCCTACTTTTTTCACAGCGGCGGGGTAGCTGCGCTGCTCAAACCAGACTTTGCCAAGTTTACTGCCGAGTGGCGCGGCGGCTGTGACCACCTCCACCGCATTGGGAAGCTCAGCCAGATTCAGTATCGGCCTGGGAACAACCAGTGTCAATTGAAGCGGTGCGTTTAACCGAACCAGCGCTTTGACCAGGTTTCTTAAGTACTGTCCGCTTCCCGTAAGGGGGTGATCCCAGAACCAGCCGTTGAGCGCAACGTGCATCAGGTGTTCCTATTTTTATCACCGTAACCGTCAGGGTGGCTTTTGTGCCATGCCCAGGCGGATTGTATGATGTCATCTAAATCGGGATGCTGTGGATTCCAGCCCAGCTCCCTGATGATTTTTTCTGAGGAAGCCACGAGACTGGGGGCATCCCCAGGTCGGCGCTCAACTTCTATGGCAGAAATTTCATGGCCGGTGACTTCGCGGGCAGTCTCGATTACTTCCCGTACAGTATACCCACGCCCATTGCCCAGGTTATAGGTCATGGCAGCGCGGTCATCCAGCGCCTCAACCGCCAGCACATGCGCCTGAGCCAAGTCATCAATGTGAATGTAGTCACGGACACATGTTCCATCACGGGTGGGGTAATCCGTACCAAAAATCGAAATATGAGAACGTTTGCCTAACGGGACTTGCAGGGTCAGCGGAATCAGGTGAGTTTCCGGGGTATGATCTTCTCCGCGTATGGCGGTGCCCTTTTCATCGACCATCGCGCCACACGCATTAAAATAACGCAGGACGGCATACCGAAGATCACAGAGTTGATGATACCAGCCAATGATTCGTTCAATCATTAACTTGGTTTCGCCGTAAAGATTATTGGGCCCAATCGGGTCATCTTCTCTAAGTGGGGTATCCTGTCCGGCAAAAACCGCCGCCGTTGAAGAAAACACCAGCTTGTTGACCCCATAGTGATTCATCTTCGCCAGAAGCACACTCGTGTTCACCACATTAGCATGAATATATTTGGCTGGCTGCTGCATACTTTCACCCGCCTCAATCAACGCGGCGAAGTGCACAACCGCATCAAAATCATGCGTTTGAAAAAGAAAATCCAGCGACCCCGAGCTGCCCGTATCACCCTGAATAAATTCTGCGTCCCCTGGAACTGCTCCTCGGTGCCCGCGATACAGATTATCATATACAGTGACATCATGACCTGCCGCCAGGAGGTGGGCCGTCGTGGCTGACCCAATATATCCCGCCCCGCCAGTAACCAGAATACGCATTATTTCTCCGTTTCCATCATATATTTTTCGACCCATGTTTTCATAGCGTCGTACATCTGCCCCTCAATATCCGCAACCACCCCAGGGGGAACATAATGCCAGAGCTCATCCTCCATGCGCTGCCCGTTCCCTAAAATATCCCGCAGTCCTGCTTCCCCAATGTCCACCCGCCCGCCAAGCAGTGGAACCGTTTGACTATCACACTCAGCGCAAATCTGATAAGCGATTAGATTCCGCCATGCTGCCAGCGCGTTATCAGGAATTACGGGAATCCAATCATGGGGCTGTGCCGATTCCAACGCGGCAGAAAATTCCTCCGGCCACTGGCGGTAATCACGAGCATCGAGATAACACAACAGCACATGCAGCATATTAAACCGGGTACGCCCGTCTGCCCAATCTTTGCGTTTATAGAAATATGTATAGAGCATCCCTTCCGCCCAGACAACATCCATCGCCAGATGGGCGATATACCCTGCAATAAACGCACGCCGATCTTCCTTCGCAAATTTCAGTTCAGGATAAGCAGCCAGCATGGCATCGACTGCATGAGGTTCGATTTTGGGGCCGTAATCAAAGAAATGAGTATTGGCGCGGTCGAGACCACCAGAAACTCGTGCATCTGGTGCGATGTTCCCCAGCAAAAATGCCCCAAGATGGGCACTTAAAAACTGCCGTACAGCAGCAGAAACCGACTCATCGCTAAGAAAACGATGGGCGGCGTGCAGGTGCATAAATGGTGTTGGCATGGGAGCCATTGTACATCAAAAATTGAAGCCATGACGATGGATTTCTCGCCCGGCTAAAGATTCTACCGACTTGCTGTAAGAGCATGATGCGGCTCCACTGATTTTCAAGGATTCCAGGCAGGGTAAGTGCCGCTGTTTTAGAAACCCATGACCGCTTTGACTGAATTCAGTATAATTTCCCTGTTTTTGAGGTTAAACTAGGTCAAGGTATCGGAGTAAAGCATGTTCTTGAGAAAATATGGGGCGGTGCTGGGCTGTGTATTAGCGCTGCTGACTTTTCTGCCGGTGACACAAGCATTGGAAGGCGTTGGCGCGGAACTGTATTATCGCGCCCCGGACGCAAACGGCGTATTACAAGTTTTTCGCATCAAAACAGATAACACCATTGAGCAGGTCAGCCAGGAAACGAGCAGTGTTGTGGCTTACGATGTGGCTTACGATAACACAGTCGCCTATGTTACAGCGCGGTCGCTCAATCTTGATGGGGTCACATTTACCAATGGTGGCCCCTTAGACAGCCAGAATCTAAATTTAAATGATGTGGCCTGGTCACCCGACAAATCACAGGCGGTTGTTGTGGCGATTTCTGCCAATGAAGCGGCTGATCCCTCAGAAGGGGTATGGCTGCTGGACATGAACAATCAGAATTGGACGCTGCTGCTCAATTCAGTGCGAACCAACGACGCCAGCAAAACGATTTACCGCGAGGTTACCTGGGCAAAATCCGGGGATCGACTCCTCCTAGAAGCGCTGTTTTTTGAGAGCAACGGCATCGTGCGCTACAACTTTTTCACGGGTCGTGCCTACGCCTATAATATCGCCAACACAGGCAACATCAATGAAAATGGCTACAGCAGGGGAGCCTTTTCGCTGGACGGCACAGACCTGATTATCAGCGATGTCCCGCTTGCTCCCACTGGCGATGGCTTTATCATTGACGTGAACGACAAAAGCCGTATTGTTCCGATGACGGGAGAAGCAGCACGTTATGTGTCCCATGCTTTTCCCATTCATAACGGCGTTGCCTATTTTATCCGCGACTTTGGTAACAACATTACGACCAGTGAAGTCTGGCAGTTGGGGTTTGATGGAACCCGCACCGCCTTGGGATCCATCCCGAATGCGGATTTAGCCGAAGAGGTCGCCTGGACATCAGATGGGGTCGGTCTTGTTTATCTCAACGCATTTGACGACACCACCAATACAGGCACCGCCCATTATTTTGTCCGGGTAGACGACATCATGCAGGAAAGGGCTCTACCGGAACAGGCCAGCCGCATGGTTGACCCCCAATGGGGGCCGGATTTAACGTCACCTGCCCCGGCAACTGTAAAAACAGCAGTGTTTACCGAGCCGTTGTTTGACTATCGCAGCGCAGAGGGTACCTCGTTTTACAGTGTGCGTTTGCAGTGGAATGAAGTTGCAGGCAGTGCGGGGTATCGCCTGTCGATTGAGCCAGCGATTGAAGCACAGAACAGTTTTGATTCGAGCACGGTAGCGGCGCAGTTGGGCCGGATGGCCTGTGGCACAACCTTTAATGTGTCCATTGCCGCAGTCGGTGCCGATGGCAGCGCAGGGGAATCTTCACCCACTATGACCATCACCACGCCTCCATGTGATGCGGAAATCGTGCTGCCAGTGAATACCCCTGCTCCTGTAGCAGCGGGTGACAGCGGGGTAACGGCTACTGAAGAACCCGGTGACTCTGAAGCACAGCCCACTGCGGAAGGTACTCCGATTAATCCTGATGACCCGAATGCGCCCAAAAGTGTGACGGCGGCTGAACCTCAGCAGATTGGCACGTTTGCTGACGGAAGACCTTCCTATGGGGTAGATATTTCGTGGGCTTCCCCCGGAACAACGACCTTTTTCTATGTGCAGGTTGACCCGCCGAACAACCCGAATGGCTTTCCTACAGTGGTTAACGCCAGCGATCCAACGGTTGCGGTCAAAATTGTTGACCTTGAGTGTGGTACTGAATACAGCCTGCGGGTGGAATCGGTTGCGACTGATGGTATTACCGTGCTGGCAAGTGCGCTGCCTGTCTCGGTTACGACGCCTGCCTGTCCGTAAAAAGCAATCCGGTAGGCTGATAAAAGACCTCCCGGAAAGCATCCGTCACGGGGAAAAAATAGCGCCAGCCTTAAAGGTTGGCGCTGGTAGCGTACCTGGAGGGATTCGAACCCCCGACCCCTTGCTCCGTAGGCAAATGCTCTAATCCACTGAGCTACAGGTACATTCCTGTTGAGATTTTAGCAGGGTTCAATCGTGTGTCAAGACTTATCTTCGGCGGCGCCAAAGGAAATTCCCATGTTACGCGCTGTATGGATGGGTTCGCTGGCAGGATCAACCCGTTTAAGAGCAGCAATAGCGTCTGCAATTTTTACCTCCGTGATGTCTTCTCCGCGTAATCCGATCATATATCCCCATTTTTCCTCTTTAATCAATCGCAGTACATTCGCCCCGAAACGAGTTCCCAGCCAGCGGTCATAAACTGTTGGGCTGCCCCCGCGTTGAATATGACCCAGGACAGTCACACGGGTTTCAGCCTCCGTCTTTTCCATGATGAGTTTGCCGACATGGTCACCAATGCCACCCAGCCGTTTCTGGGCAGCGTCTACGTAATATTTACTGCCGTCGTGTTCCGCTGCTCCTTCTGCCACGACCACAAGACTATGCAGGCGTCCTGATCGCCGGATCATACGTACTTTCTCGCACACGATGTCTATATCGAAAGGAATTTCCGGGATGAGGATAATATCTGCTCCCCCCGCGACTCCGGCTTGCAGCGCAATCCAGCCTGAATTCCGCCCCATGACTTCCAGCACCATGACACGATGGTGACTTTCAGCCGTTGTATGCAGCCTGTCCAGCGCATCCATCGCAATATTCAGGGCGGTGTCAAACCCGAAAGTTCGATCTGTCCCCCCAAGATCATTGTCTATTGTTTTGGGAACGCCAACAAGCCTGACCCCTTTTGTGTAGAGCTGCTGGGCGATAGCCATTGTGCCATCCCCACCAACCATGATGAGTGCATCCACCCCCATCGTTTTGAGGTGGTCAATCACCTGATCTGAGACATCTTCGTAGATCACGCTTCCATCGGGTTGTGTGATTGGTCGTTTGAATGGGTTTCCTCGATTCGCCGCTCCTAAGATCGTGCCGCCTTCGCGCAGAATATCTTCTGTAAGCTGTTCATTCAGAGGAATCCCTGGTTCTTTTGCGAGTACTCCGTCAAACCCATTTCTTAAACCAATGACTTCCCATCCATATTCCCGGATGGCCGTCAGTGTTACAGCGCGAATCACCGCGTTTAAACCGGGGGCATCGCCACCACCTGTCGAAATCGCAATTTTTTTGCTCATCATTAGCTATCCTACTTTTCCCGGTACCAGCGGGATTGATCGGGCAGAAGGGCGAAAATTTCCCCGTGCGGTCCGGAAATATAGCGGATTCCGGTGACAGAATCCGATTGAACGGAAGCGGTATAACCCAGTTCGGCGGTGGATGCCCACCCCAGGCGCTGCTGTAAGGGTCTATCACTGCGCCATAGTTTGCCGAAACCTCGGCGTGGTTGCAGCAGACCCGGCGGCACCTGCAAATTAAAATCCACCTCTGGTTCACCCTCAACAAACGTATCCGGGGCCACAACCCAACCCGGAGAACTGGTGTCATTAAACATCACGTAGATGGTTAATCCACTTTGGGTCCAGACCATTGCCCCATTCTGCATCGCCTGAAACGCTGCCGGGGTAACAACCGCATTCGTTTGAGGGCAGTTCGGCGGCGCTGGACTGAAAAACCAGGTATAAGAGCATGGTAAAACCCCTTCCGCTGTCGGCGACGGGGTAAAGGTTCTCGATGGTGTAAAAGTCATCGATGGTGTAAAAGTCATCGATGGTGTAAAAGTCATCGTGGCGGTCGGAGTGAGCGAAGGGGTTGGGGTG
>WBUL01000025.1 GCA_008933735.1 Anaerolineae bacterium
CACCAGCCCGATCAGCAGACCGGTGAGCAGTTTCCATGTATTGTGACGCATTCCCTTGTCTCCTGTCTCAATGAAACGGCTGTGCCGTCACAATTCTTTCTTCATTCTTAATTCTTGCTTAATTCTTTCTCCCGTCAACCCCTCCCCCGCTTTTTCTAACCCCTTTTCACAAAACTCTCACCTCACCCCAACCTTTTCCATTAAGATAGTGTTGAGACAATGCTCTCAAGGATCAAACAAAAAGAGCAGGCGACTGGCCTGCTCTTGAAAGAAACAACTGTAGAGGGGACGCTAAACGGTCAAGGTAACTTTGGTGAGACCGCGTGGTTCATCCAGAGGATAACCTTTAACTTCTGCCAGATGCCGTGCAAATACCTGCCCCGGCACAACCGCACAGATCGGACTCAACCATTCTGGCAGGTTTTCAGGCAGGTACATTGTATTTTGTGCCAATGCGTAGGCATCCGGATCATTAGAGACAATGAGGGATTCTGCTTTGCGTTCCTTCAACTGCTTGAGCAGGTCTACCAGCACAGGCGATGTTTTTCCTTTGGGTGTTACGGTGAGCACAGGGAAACCCTGTTCGACAACTGCAATCGGGCCATGCCTGAAATCCGCTTCGCTGTATTCCTGTCCGGTCAGGTAGCACAATTCTTTTAGCTTGAGACTGATTTCATACGCGGTGCAGTAATTATAGCCCCGTCCAATAACCGCGATCCGTTCCATATAACGGTAACGTTCAACCCATTGTATGATTTTTTCTGAAAGCAGCAGCGTTTCCTTCATTTTTTGCGGCAGGGTGGACAACTGCTCAGACAGTGCTTCGTTACCGACCAGCGCGGTCGTCAGCATCGCAACCGCAGTAAGTTCGGTGGTGTAGGTTTTGGTGGCTGCAACACTCCGTTCCAGCCCTGCGTGCAAATACAGGTGATAATCGGCTGATTTTGCCAAAGGAGAGTCAGCATTATTTGTGATGCTGACTGCCAGTGCCCCCTGTGACTGAGCATCTTTGACCACCTGCCCAATATCTGGTGACTGGCCTGACTGCGAAATACCCACGACCAGCGCCCGTGAAAGCTTTGGGGGCGCTTCGTAAAGGGTGTGCACAGACGGTGTTGCTAACGCAACAGGCAAACGCGCCTGAATACTCATCAAATACTGTGCATACCGTCCGGCATTATCCGATGTGCCACGTGCGGCGATCAGTACGAAGGTTGGCTCAAAATCCCGAATCGCTCTGGCGATTTTTGCCGCATGTGCTGATTCTTCTTGCAGCAAGGTGCGGATCACATCTGGCTGTTCATTAATTTCATTCTGTAGATGTACCATCAATTTCCCCTCTGAAACACGACCCTGCCTTCAGCGACTGTCAGGAGAGCGGTCATGTTCTGATCCACCAGCACTAAATCCGCGTCTTTCCCCACTTCAAGGCTGCCTTTGCGGTCAGCGACGCCAATAGCTTCGGCTGCATTAAGACTGGAGGTGCGCCAGAGTGTGTTCAGCGGTTCGCCTGTTGCCTGCAAAAAGTTACACAGAGCATTTTCCATCGTCAAAATGCTGCCCGCCAGCGTACCGTCCGGCAGACGCACCGCACCATCTTTTACAGTAATCACACGTTCATCAATCTGATACTCACCTTCCGGCATTCCCGCGCCGCGCACCGCGTCGGTGATCAAAATGATTTTTTCCGCGCCTTTCATCATATACAGGATTTTCATTGGAGCAGGATGCACATGAATGTTATCCGCAATCAGTTCACAGCGAATTTCCGGCATCGTCATGACCGCTCCGACCACGCCAGGTTCGCGATGGCTCAAGGGAGTCATCGCATTGTAGGTATGAGTTGCCTGCGACAGCCCCAGTGAAACTGCTTTCTGAATATCTTTATATTTTGCAGACGTATGTGCCGCCGAAACCGTGATACCGCGCCGCACGCATTCTTCTATCAACCAGTCGTTTTCCTCATATTCCGGGGCAAGTGCCAGCAGACGCACCACATTTAAATCCAGCCATGCCAGGGCTTCGTCCCGGTTTGCCCGCCGAATATAAGACATATTCTGGGCGCCACATTTTTCGGGGTTCAGGTAAGGCCCTTCGACATGTGCGCCAAGGAGAGTTGCCCCATCGGGCTGTGGCCCCTGTAGTGCAGCGATATTTTCCAGCGCAGCCTGAATCCGTTCACCGGCATCTGTCCATGTGGTTGCTAAAAAGGAAGTCACCCCATGCTGTGCGTAAAACTGGGCCATCCTTTGAATCGCTTCCGGGGTGGCGTCCATGGCCTCATAGCCAACACCGCCATGTACATGCACGTCAATAAACCCAGGAATGAGCGTATTCCTCTGAGCATCAACTGTTTCTTCATCGTCAGGGGCAGTGCCCGTTCCGATTTGCGCGATTTTCCCCCCTTTTACCAGCAACCAGCCGTTTCTGATCTGTTCAGTGGGTGTGATAATTTGTGCGTTTTTAATGAGCATTATCCAATGACCTCATGTAATATGCCGTGCGAGGCTGTCAGTTTTTGCCGTGCTTCTTCCGGCGAAACATGCAGCAGCCCTACGACAATTGCTGTTTTTACTTCATTATCTGTTTGCCGCAGGAGTCTATAGGCGTCGTCTTCGCTCACGCCAACCACTTCTGCCACAATACGTCGGGCACGCTGCGCCAGCTTCTCATTGGTTACCTGTACATCAACCATCAGATTTCCGTAAACTTTGCCGAGTTTAATCATGCTGGCGGTGCTCAGCATATTCAGAATGAGTTTTTGCGCCGTCCCCGCCTTAAGACGAGTTGAACCTGTAATGACTTCCGGTCCAGTGACTGCCACGATTTTAATTTTTGCCACGTCCAGAATCGGGGAAGGTACGTTGCAGGAAACACCAACCGTTACGGCCCCACTCTGATTGGCGGCTTTCAACGCTCCAACAACATAGGGTGTGCGTCCACTTGCCGCGATGCCAACCACTACATCCTGCGGTCTGAGACGCAGAGCCAGGACATCATGCTCACCTTTGTCATCATGATCCTCTGCGCCTTCAATCGCCTGGACAAGGGCCTCTTTTCCCCCGGCGATGATTCCAAGCACCTGTTCTGGTGATGTGCCGAAGGTTGGCACACATTCCGCCGCGTCCAGAATGCCAAGCCGTCCACTGGTCCCGGCTCCCACGTAAATCAGCCGCCCGCCAGCGCGAATACCCTCAACAATCGCCTCAACAGCTTGAGCAATGTCCGGCAGGGCTTTTTCTACGGCTTGAGCGACGGTTGCATCCTCCTGATTCATCACCCTTACAATCTCCAGCGCAGAAAGCTGGTCGATCCGCATGGTTTTAGGATTACGTGCTTCGGTTAGCATAAATTTCTCTCGCAAGTAAAACTGCCCCTATCACAGGCGGATAAATGGGCATAGGGATTTGCTTTAAATGCAGGCGCTGGCACAGTGCGAGACTTAAGGAATTAGGGTGAGTCAGCAGACTCCCGCCAAACGCAATCGCGGGATTATCCATGTTTAAAATCTGTACAAGGGCCTGAACATGTAGGGCAAGCTCATCAGCGCCCCATGCAGCGATTTCCTGAGCCACAGCATCTCCGGCTTCCGCATGTTCCAACACCAGAGGCGCGAGTTTTGCCACGTCCGGCGTGCGGGGGACATCCGTATTGTAAAGCCAGACGACAAGCTGATAAGGGTCGGATAGATTGAGTGTTTCTAAAATCGCGGACGTGAGCGAGGTTTTTACGCCGCGCTGATCAAAAGCACGAACGACTGCTCGCAGGGCCAGATTACCGATACCATAGCCGCTGCCTTCGTCACCAATCAAATAACCCCATCCGCCGACGCGACGCGATTCGCCAGCCGGATTGACCCCATAGGCGACACTGCCCGTGCCAGACATGACCAGTATCCCTTCGCGCTTCCCATGTGCACCTACCAGCGCAATTTCTACATCGGAGCTGGGAACGATGAATGCGTGGGGGGTCACGGCCTGCGCTGCCTCTACCAGCCAGCCCGCCGCATATTCCTTTGCTGCGCCTGCGACACCCATCCCCACACCGGTAATCTGCTCTGGGGCAATTTTTGCGTCGGCGAGGGCTGCACGGATTTTAAGCTGAATCGTGGACGCAGCATTGTCACGACCAACCACGCTCGGATTGACCGTTCCTCCATGCGCCTGCCCGACAACCGTTAGGTCCTCCTGGGCTACCACCACACGAAGATTGCTGCCGCCGCCGTCCACACCGATGAAAAACATCATGCACACCAGGTTCGCCGCAGGAGGGAAGCATAATTTTTACCGGCGGTGATTTGTCCCAGCACGACAGGAAATTGTGCCCCTGTTAAGGCTGGATGGGTGCCGGGGCGGTTATGCCAGGTTTCGTGGGCGAGCAGCGCAAATACCAGGGCTTCTTTAAAATCGCTGTCCAGACCAATATCTTCATGAGTCAGGACACGAGCACCGCCCGTAAAGCTCTGGATAAGTTCCACCAGCACCGGATTATGCCGTCCGCCGCCGCCTAAAATGACTTCCTCAACCGGGTGCGGGGCAAAACGCTGATAGGCATCGGCGATGCTCTGGGCGGTCAGGGCAGTAATGGTGGCGACAATTGAATCGGGGTTTAGGTGGCGGTTCTGACCCTCAGCCACCAGTTGGCGAGCCATATCCGTGCCGAAAAGCTCACGTCCGGTGGTTTTTGGCGGCTGACGCCGGAAAAACGGATTCGCCAGCAGAATTTCCAGCCATTCTTCATCCAGTTTGCCTCGCCGCGCCATCCTGGCATCGACATCATACGTAAACTGGCCGTTGGTCAGCTTGTACACAGCAGCGTCAATCAAAGCATTTCCCGGCCCGGTATCAAAGGCCAGCGGGGTTGAGCTTGTATCCGAAAGCGGGGGCAAAAAGGTGACGTTACCCATCCCACCAATATTTTGTACCGCACGCCAGTGGTCAGGATGGCGCAGCAGCAGCCAGTCCGCATAACCCGTTAAGGGTGCCCCCTGTCCTCCCACAGCAACATCACGGGGACGGAAATTGCTGATGGTGGTGACTCCGGTGCGCTCGGCGATCACTGCTGCTTCACCGATTTGCAGCGTGGCCGTGACCGTGCCATCTGCCGCAACCTGATGCCAGATAGTTTGTCCATGTGAGCCGATCAGGTCGATCTCATCGGGTGAGAATCCGGCCTGCTTAATGATATACAGCGCGGCTTCTGCGAACCGTTCGCCAACATCGACATTCAACTGGCAAACCGCATCTACACGGCTGTCGTTGGGAGAACAAGCGGTCAAAATACGCTGGCGAAAAGGGTCATCATAAGGCAGAGTCTCTCCAGCAATCATTCGGGCGTCTAGCTGCGGCGGGTGGCCTGAAATTTCAAACAGGGCCGTATCAATCCCGTCGCCGGATGTGCCGGACATTAAACCTACAATTCTCATGAGTCTGCCGCCTCAGCAATGATATCGTGGAGTTTTTGTCGAAATTCGGTGATGCCTTCAACCTGCCGTCCAGGGTAAACACGGTTGGTCAGGGTTGCAACCACCAGCTCACGCTCTGGTTCAATAAACAGCGAGGTTCCTGTAAAACCTGTATGCCCATAGGACGACAAAGCGAACTTCCCACCCATGGATGAGTTTTCCCGCGCTTTGAGTATCCAACCCAGTCCGCGCCGTTCGCCATCCGTTTCGATCTGCTCCGTAATAGCTTCCTGCATAAGCGATTTCTCAATCTGTAAGCGGGGATCAAGGGACAGCCACGCCTGCCCGAATTGAGCTACGTCTTCAACGCTGGCAAACAGCCCGGCATGACCTGCGATCCCGCCCACTCCGCAGGCATTTTCATCGTGAACTTCGCCCCAGCAGCGCCGTTTACGCCAGGTCAGATCATATTCTGTAGGGGCTACTTGTTCGCGGGGAATACCATTTCGCAGCGGATTAAAAATAACGGAAGCAAGACCGAGCGGCTGCGTTACCAACTCCCGGATGGCCTCATCAATTTTACCTGAGCTGTTCGTGTGCAGGCGTGAAACCGCTTCTCCCAGCAGCATCAGACCGAGGTCGCTGTAGCGCACCTTTTCCCCCGGAAAACCGACAAATGGATAACGGTAAAGGGCATGGAGTGCATTTGCCCAACGGGTTTCCCGCGGAATGAGCATAGAACGATCAGGCGGCTGTGGCGGGAGTCCCGCCGAGTTATAGACATCTCGCCAGGGTGCTAAACCGGAGGTATGCGTCAGCAAATGGCGAAATGTCACCTGGGTTGGGTCAACGGTTTTGCCTTTTTTGTCTTCTGGGATCGGGAATTTGACACGGGTATGAGGGTCTTGTCCCCCGTCAATTGGTCGCGGGTTGATGACACCAAATTCAGGGATAACGCTGACAAGAGGATCATCCAGATGGGGTTTGCCTGCACTCACCAGCGATAAGAATGTGCTGACGGTAAACAGCTTGGTCACGGAGGCCAGATCAAACAAAGTCTCCAGGGTGACAGGAATCCGGCGGGTTTCGGGATCAACAAAACCCCACGCCCGGTGAATCTTGACCTCACCCGCCTGGATGACCATCAAGGTCATCGCAGGAAAAACCCGATCCAGGTGATCTGCAACCAGAGCCTCAAGTTTATCATTCACCATAGCGCAAAATCGCGTTAAATTTATAGCGGTCTCCCCGATAGGCTGATCGTACATACTCAATGGGCTGTTCCTGTGCGTTATAGGTGACGCGGGTGATCCCCAGAATCGGTGTATGTGGATCAAGGTGGAGTGCCTCTTGCTCCTCTGGCGTGGCCTGCCGTGATTCAAAGGTCTGACGGGCGTAAGCAATCCGGATGCCACATTCTTCGCGCAGTACCTGATACAACGATTCCTGTGAGAAGTCATGTTTATCCACGATACCCGGACAAATCGCCGCGACGATGGCGGAAGTTTCCAGCGCGACGGGCTGGTTATCTGCTAAACGGACACGCCTCAGAACAATAATTTTTGTGCCGGAAGGCAGCAGCAGCGCCTTAGTTACTTCGCTGGAGGCCGGCTCAACAGCAGCATACAGTACGCGACTGGAAGGTCGCTGTCCACGACGGATCATTTCTTCGGTAAAGCTGGTCAGTGTGCGGAGTTCCTGTTCGATTTTGGTACTGCTCACAAATGTGCCTTTTCCAACATGGCTGTGCAGCAGCCCTTCTTGGATGAGTTCGTTAATGGCCTTGCTGACGGTCAGGCGGCTCACCTGAAATTGTTCCGCAAGCTGGCGCTCAGACGGAATCCGGCTGTTCTCAGGGAAAACACCCGCTTGAATGTTAAGCCGGATATAGTCCTTGATTTGAATGTAAAGCGGCACATGCGAGTCGTGCGCGATCATAGCAAATGGTATAGAGTGGTATAGTCCAATTTTGCGTAACTATATCACTAAACCAGAAAAAAACCAAGCAACATTAAAATTTTACTCACTTAAAAACTGGTTTGAACATCTTTCAAAAAACTGTCGTATTATTAGATGTGCAGTGCTCTTTTGTATACTAAAGAGGGAAACCGAATGATCTACTATCTCGCAGGGCTGTCCCACAACCAGTAACTAACGACGTTTTTTCCGCTATGCCGAAGCCCCGGCACTCGAATCGTTAGTGATTGCATATAGCCTGTGAGCGCGTCTGGACCAGAGACGCGGGTGTAGTCATTCGACAAGCGAATACACCTCCATCTGAAAGCGAAAGCTGCTCGCTGGCTCTGCAACCACCCCACACGACAGACAACCTAATCAGTTTTTCTAAGGGGTCTTTCCGTGAAAATACCACTGAGAAGTTATGCAAAACTTCTGGCGAAATACCTGAAACCACAGCGCGGTAAAGTTGTGATTCTCGCTTTTTTGCTCGGCAGTACCATCTTGCTGCAACTGGTGAATCCTCAGATCATACGCTACTTTCTGGACACCGCGCTGGAACCCGGCGGCGATTCTCAGAAGCTGACCTATGCCGCCATCGCCTTTTTGGGGCTGGCACTGTTGATCCAGGTTTTGTCCGTTATTGCCACCTATGTCGGGGAAGATATTGGTTGGATTGCGACCAACGCGCTGCGCCGTGATTTAGCACTGCACGCACTCCGGTTGGATATGACCTATCATAATGAACACACTCCTGGTGAGATGATCGAACGTATTGACAGTGATATTGCGGATCTGGCGATTTTTTTCTCGCAGTTTGTGATTCGTGTGTTTGCCAACCTGATTTTGCTGGTCGGAGTGCTCGTCATGCTGCTGCGTGAAGATTGGCGGGTGGGTGCAGTTATGGCGGTATATATCGGCCTGTCGCTCTACCTGATGAACAAAATCCGCGATGTGGCACAGCCTTACTGGACTGCTGCCCGCGAAGCCAGCGCTGACCAGTTTGGTTTTCTGGAAGAGCAGCTTTCCAGCGTGGAAGATATTCGCTCCAGCGGGGCTGTCGATCATGTCATGCGCGGGTTGTTTAAGGTCAATACGCGGCGTCTGGAAGCTGAACGCAAAGCTGGGGTGATGAATATCCTTGTCATCCTGCTGTGGATCGGTTCCTACAGCCTGGCGCAGGCGATGGCCTTCATTTCCGGTTACTATCTGTTTCGCGCCGATGTTATTACGATAGGCACCGTGTACCTGATTGTGTATTACACCGATGCCATTTACCGACCTCTGCGTGAAATCACCAACGAGATTCAGAATTTGCAGAAAGCCGGGGCCAGCATCGAGCGTGTTGAACAGTTGTACGCCATTCAACCGACAATTCAAGACGGCAAGAAGCGCGTCGAACATCCCTCATCGCAAGGTCTAAAAGTCGAATTCGATCATGTGACCTTTGGCTATGAGGACGATGAAACTATCTTAAAAGACCTCACGTTCTGTCTCGAACCAGGAACGGTGCTGGGGCTGCTGGGGCGTACTGGCAGCGGTAAAACGACCATCACCCGTCTGCTGTTCCGTCTGTTTGAGCCGCGAGACGGAACGATTTACCTGGACAGTACAAATATCTGTGATACGCGGCAGGCCGATTTACGCCGCCAGATTGGGATGGTAACGCAAAATGTGCAGTTGTTCCGCGCCACGATCCGCGACAACCTGACCTTTTTCGATAAATCCATTTCGGACAACCGTCTTATGGAAGTTATCGAGGAGCTGGAACTGCGAAGCTGGTACGATAAGCTGCCCAAAGGTCTGGATACGGAACTGGAAGCGGGCGGCGGTGGTCTGTCGGCGGGAGAGGCACAGTTGCTTGCGTTTGCTCGTGTTTTTCTGAAAGACCCGGGCCTGGTCATCCTGGACGAAGCATCATCGAGGCTTGACCCGGCGACCGAGCAATTAATCGAACGGGCTATCGATAAACTGCTGAAAAATCGCACCGCAATTATCGTAGCACACCGCCTGGGGACTGTAGAACGTGCAGATGAAATCATGATTTTGCAGGATGGGGAAATTCTGGAATATGACACCTATGATGCCCTTGTCCTTGACCCAACCTCACATTTTTATCAACTGCGGCAGACCGGACTGAAGGAGGTGCTCGCATGAGCTTTGCGGACGAGATGTTCCTTGAAGAAGTTGATCTGAAAAAGCTGCCGAAAAAGACCCTGCCTACCTGGAAGGTCATCTTCAGCACCATGCGTTACAGCCCGGTGCTGTACATCATTAATGGGGTGTCGTTGGTCAGCATAGAGTTGGGCTGGCTGTCAGTCGGGCTGCTCTCACGGGAGTTCTTTAATCATATCAGCGACAGTGCCAACGCGGGATTGGGCTTGTGGTCGATTGTAGTCCTGCTGCTCATTTCGATGCTGGTACGCCAGGTCGGGATTTACGGCATCATCCGATGCAACGTGCCGTTTATTTACATCACGCATACTCTGCTTCACAAGAATATGCTGGGCAATATTCTCAAGCAGCCAGGGGCACGGGCGCTCACGGAATCTCCCGGTGAAGCGATCAGCCGTTTTCAGGGTGACGTGCATGAGATTCCTCTGTTCGCGCTATGGATGAATGACCTGCTGGGAATCATGACATTTTCGACGATTGCCATCGTCATGATGATCGGAATCAACCCGGCAGTGACAGTGGTGGCGATGATCCCGATGCTCATTGTGGTCGTGATTTCCACAATGGTCACGCCGCTGGTGGAAAAATATCGTAAGGCCAGCCGCAAAGCGACGGGGATCATCACGGGTTTTCTCAGCGAAACCTTTGCCTCAGTACAGGCTATTAAAGTCGCCAATGCAGAAGAGTCTGTTGTAGAGCGTTTTGGCGTGCTGAATGAAAATCGCCGCCGTGCTGCGCTCAAAGATCGCCTGTTCCTGGAAATTTTGCGCTCTATTTTCTGGAATGCGGGCAATATTGGCACCGGGATCGTGCTGCTGCTGGTGACCAACGTGATGAAACAGGGCGATTTTACTATCGGGGATTTTGCCCTGTTTGTGTTCTGCCTGGGTTATGTGACCGATGCAACAGGTTTTCTGGGTATTCTGGTCGCGCGTTACCGTCAGGCGGGGGTGTCAATTGCCCGGATGATGCGTGTGATGCAGTCTGATCAGACCGAAAAATTGATTGAACCCGGCAAGGTCTATGTTGATGGTACTCTGCCAGAGGTGCGATTTGTACCGAGGACTGAGGAACATCGTCTGGAGCAACTGGACGTAGATGATCTGACGTACCGTTATCCCTCTTCCGGGCGTGGGATTGAGGGAGCAGCATTTTCGCTCAGACGGGGTTCGTTCACGGTCATCACCGGGCGCGTCGGATCAGGTAAAACCACGCTGCTGCGTGTACTGCTTGGTCTGCTGCCGACCGAACGCGGCACGATTTTCTGGAATGGCGAACGTGTTGAGAAACCCGACGAGTTTTTTATACCACCGCGCAGCGCCTATACATCTCAGGTGCCGCGACTGTTCAGCGACACCCTGCTCAATAATCTGCTGCTCGGTCTGCCGTTGGATCAGGTGGATGTTGAGCGGGCGGTTCGCACAGCGGTTATGGGGCAGGACTTGGAGACGCTGGAAAAAGGCCTGGATACCCTGGTCGGGCCAAAAGGGGTCATGCTTTCCGGGGGGCAGTTACAGCGTGCCGCTGCTGCCCGTATGTTCTTGCGCGACCCCGAACTTCTGGTGTTTGACGACCTTTCCAGCGCTCTGGATGTGAACACGGAAAAAATCCTGTGGGAACGGGTTTTTGAGCGCCAAAACGTGACCTGCCTGGCGGTGTCGCATCGTCAGGCGGTGCTTCAGCGGGCAGATCACATCATTGTGCTGAAGGATGGTCGTATCGAGGCACAGGGCGATCTGGAAACGCTGCTGGCGACCTGCGAAGAAATGCGCCGCCTGTGGGAAGGCGACTACTCTCAGCCCGCAGACGAAGTACAGCTTGAACCTGCGATGGATTAGGAATGGTAACAGCCCCTCTTTGGCAAGGAGGGGCTTCTCAGTTTTCTATCTGCTACCTCATACCCTCACCCAGCAGCAGCCATTTACAGCGCTGTGAACGGCAGCCTCAATCAACTGCTGCACCCGTGCGCCTTCCGCAAAATCGGGGTAGCTCGGTCTGCCCGCCGCGATGTCGCTGAAAAATTCGCGTGCCATGACATGTTGTGTGTAAAACACATCATCACGGGTATTCATGACCGTATCCTGTCGTGCACCCTGCCAGATCGACTCCGGCACAGGCAAAGCTTCCACGCCCATGCTGCCGTCTTTAACACCGCGAATCTGCTGCACAGTATCCCAATCGAGGGTGAGATAGAGCGTCCCATCCGAGCCATGAAAATCCATCTGTTGAGTCTGCCCCGGTTTGTTGCCTTCCCAGCCAAGCCTGCCCACTGTCAAAATACCCATTGCACCATTGGCAAATTTGACGGTCATTGTCGCCATGTCGTCGGCGCTTTCATGACCTTCGTGGGTTAGAATCGCATCCATATAACACGTCAAACCGGTAATTTCACCATAAAACCAGCGTGCCAGATGGAGCCAGTGCGAACCGAGGTCATAGAGAACACCTGCCCCCGGTCTGGACTTATCATTTTTCCACTTGTAACCCGGTTTCCGCGCTCCGCCAGAGTAATAGCGCATATTGAGTGTGTAGGGTTTGCCGATATAACCACTGTCCAGAAGTTGGCGAAGATAGCGGGTGGTCGGCATGTAGCGATGCGTAAACGCAACCATCGTATTGACACCTGCTGCGGCTGCTTTTTCCGTCATCTCCTGCGCCTGGGCATAGGTAATGGCGAGCGGCTTTTCGCACAGCACATGCAGTCCCGCGTCCAGTGCCGCCATCGTAATAGGATAATGAGTCTCATTGAGCGTAGCGACGATCAGCGCCTCTATTTTCCCGCTGGTGATGAGCGCCTGGTAATCATGATAAAAATCCGGTACGCCCCATTTTTCGGCAAACTGCTGGGTGCGAAGCGGATCACGCCCACACACCGCGACAACTTTAGCTTCGGGGTGATTTTTTAAGGCGGGCAGGTACATTTCGTCCGCCCACCAGCTTGTTCCCACAATCCCTACGTTAATCATATGCCTCCCCTGGGTAGCCCGCCGTGAACCGTGTGTTCCAGGTTCGGGCGTCCACGAGTCAGTATACCCATTTCCTTGACGGGTTTTCGAATTCCGTGTTATGCTTGCAGCATAATCAATCATATTGTGAGGGTGCACCTAACGCCCGGATGCGTGGTGCCCAACGGGGGAAGACCGGTGAAAGTCCGGCGCTGTCCCGCAACGGTAACTCATTCGAGAAGCCCGATAACCCGCCCTGACAGGATTGCTTATGAGCCACCTTCGTGGATAAAGGGGCCAGAGCGTACACCTCTCTTGTACCAACGGCCTGCCCCTTCTTTGCAGCGCCGTTTTTGTTTCTATGGGTACGCCTAACTATCCACATATATCTTTAATTGGATAGGAGCGAGTTCTCATGAAGTACCTTCTCTTAGTGATTTTTGCAACCCTGTTTCCTCTGGGTTCTGCCCCCCAGGAAACAAATCTTATTGATGGATGTGTCGAAAATTACGACCCGAACCAGGATTACTTTCCGGATAAGGTCGAAGTGGAATACGCCTCGGGGTTTGAAGTGGAATATTTCAACAATTACAGAGTTTTACGTGTTCTGTCCCCCTGGGCAGGTGCAGCAGAGCCATTTGAATATGTATTAGTCCAGTGCGGTACACCTGCGCCGGAAGGATATGACAATGCTCAGATCATCGAAACACCGATTGATACCCTGGTTTCCCTTTCAACCACCTACTTACCCCATCTGATTGAATTGGGAGAACTGGACAGTCTGCTGGGTGTAGATTCCGACTCTTATATTTTCACCACCACTCCCGAAGTCATTGAGCTGATCAACCAGGAAAAGCTGGCAAACGTCGGCCTTGGGGCAAACATCAATCTCGAAATCATGCTGGATCTGAGTCCTGATCTGGTGATCGCCTATGCGTTGGGACTGCCGGAATATGATGCTCATCCTTTGCTGCTCGACTCCGGAATTCATGTCGCACTGAACGCGGAATATCTGGAAAATACGCCGCTTGGCCAGGCAGAGTGGATTAAGTTTACCGCGCTGTTTTTCAATAAAGAGGCACTGGGCAACGAATACTTTAATGCATTGGTCGCACAGTATGAAACCCTGACCACTCTCACTGAAGCGGTTGAATCACGACCGACTGTTTTTGCCGGCGTACCTTTTGACGGGTCATGGTATGTTCCCGGCGGGCAGAGCTACGTCGCGCAGTTGTTTGACGACGCGGGCGCGGATTATCTCTGGAAAGACGAGGAGTCGGCAAGTGGTGTGCAGATGGATTTTGAGGTCGTGCTGGAAAAAGCGCAAAATGCCGATTTCTGGCTGAACGTGGGTTTTTGGAACAGTCTTGAGGATGGGCTGGCAGAAGACGAACGCTATGCTGAATTTTCGGCTTTCCAGAATGGACAGGTATACAACAACAATGCCCGCCAATCTGAAAGCGGCGGCAGTGACTACTATGAATCGGCGGTGATTCATCCCGACGTGCTGCTGGCGGATTTGATCCACATTTTCCATCCCGATCTGCTTCCCGACCACACGTTGCATTATTACCAGAAATTAGAATGATCCCTACAGCACCCAAGAAACGAGAAGCGACGATCATGGATACTTCCTTAAGCCGGATTAACCTCCAGACCCACGAGCACACGTGGCCGCAAACCGGGATGCGCGGGGCCCTGCTGATCATTTTACTGGCAGGGTTGGTGGCAGTATTTTTGCTGAATATTGCAACAGGCTCAGTCGATATTCCGTTGAATAATATTGTGAAAATCCTGCTGGGCGGTGAAGCCGACAAAGCAATCTGGGAAACGATTGTCGTCAAATTCCGGCTGCCCAAAGCCGTCACCGCGATGCTGGCAGGGGCAGGGCTGAGTGTCGCCGGACTGCAAATGCAAACCCTGTTTCGCAACCCTTTGGCTGACCCGTTTGTGCTGGGTATCAGTTCCGGTGCAAGTCTGGGTGTGGCGTTGGTGGTCATGTCAGCCGGAACGGTTGGCGCGACCCTGATCGCGGAACTGGGGCTGCTGGGCAATTTCACAACGGCAGCCGCCGCCAGCCTGGGTGCTTTACTGGTGTTGGTTGTTGTCCTGTTTGTTGCACGAAAAGTTGAAAGCAGTGTCACCCTCCTGATTGTTGGGCTGATGTTCGGCTATACGACAGGAGCCGCCGTCAGCCTGCTGATGTACTTCAGCATTACTGAACGAATTCAGGCTTACATCAACTGGACATTCGGCAGTTTTGACGGGGTCACCTGGGAACAAATGCGTGTATTCGCCCCATTAATTTTATTGGGGATGACCCTGGCCTATGTACAGACCAAGCCGCTCAATGCGCTTCTTCTTGGTGAAGCATATGCCCGCAGTATGGGTGTGAATATCCAGCGCACCCGCTTGTTAATCATCATGAGTACCGCCCTGCTGGCGGGCACCATCACCGCATTCTGCGGCCCCATCGGTTTTATTGGGGTCGCTGTGCCGCACTTGTGCCGCAGTTTGTTTTCAACTTCTGACCATCGCACGTTGATTCCTGCAACACTCATGATGGGAGCAGGACTGGCACTGGGGGCGGATTTGATCGCCCAGATGCCGGGGAGTCAGGTGGTGCTTCCCTTGAACGCCGTCATGGCACTGCTGGGTGCGCCGATAGTGACATGGGTAATTTTACGGCAGCGCAACCTGAAGATGGCTTTTGCCCGATGATCGTTCTGGAAATCCAGGAGTTAGCCATCGGGTATAAATCTGCCCGCCGCCCGGTGCATGTGGTGGCGGACGATATTTCTGTGACCCTGAAAACAGGTGAACTGGTCTGCTTATTGGGGCCAAACGGAGCGGGCAAATCCACTTTGATGAGAACCCTTGCTGGAATGCAGCCCCCTTTGAGCGGGCAGGTTCACCTGATGGGCAAGCCCCTAGAGGATTTAAACCCCAACGAACTGGCCAGGCGCCTTGCAATTGTCCTCACCGAACGGGTCGAGGCCGGACACTTATCCGCCTACGAACTGGTTGCCCTGGGGCGCTATCCCTATACGGATTGGTCAGGCCGTTTGACAGAAACAGATGAATCAGTGGTGCGCTGGGCGATTGAAATGGTCGGGGCCAAACCGCTGGTACAACGTCTGGTCAGCGAATTGAGTGATGGCGAACGTCAGAAGGTAATGGTAGCGCGGGCGCTGGCACAGGAGCCGGACTTGATTCTGCTGGATGAACCGACGGCGTTTTTAGACCTGCCCCGCCGGGTGGAAATGATGCAGACACTGCGAAAACTGGCCCGCGAAACAGGCCGCGCCGTGCTGCTTTCCTCGCACGATCTGGATTTGGCCCTGCGGAGTGCAGACAAACTCTGGCTGCTTTCCTCGAAAGGAAAGCTCCAGGTTGGCGCACCCGAAGACCTCATATTAAGCGGGGCATTTGAAGCCGTCTTCCAGAGCGAAGGGGTAGAGTTTGACAGAACAACCGGCACATTCCGCGTACATACACACCATGCCGGACAAATTATCCTCAATGGGGAGGGGCTACGCCTGGTCTGGACACGCCGCGCCCTCGAACGAGAAGGGTTTCAGGTTGTGGAGGATGATTCTTCGCTGCCTTGTATTGAAATCCTGGAAACAGGCTGGCGTTTAATCCAGGCTGGTCAACCTGAAAACTTCTCCTCTCTTTATGAGCTGATCGCTGCACTCCGAAAAATCGACCTTCTGGCACGTGTCTGAAAAAAGAACTGGCAGTGCCCTGCCAGATTCTACAAAATGAGGAAAATTCCGTGTTGCTTACTTATTCACCGGACTCTGGAAGCCGTGTTTTTCGGCAGCAGGTAACTAACAATCAGTTCCTGTAAAGACTGCCGCCGCTTGTTTTCCTGGGTTTCCTGGGCGTTATTTTCTGCCTCCACCTGACGGGCAAGCCTATCCTGATCGCGCTCCTGCATCACGTCGCGCTGTTTGTACTTTGCCATGTAGTACAGGGTATAGTCGTTCATAGGTCATACCTCACTTTCATTTCTAAGAGTACGAAAGAGGATGAAAAAAGAGAATGATTTTAGAAATTTCTAAAATGTTGACCAGAAACGATATTTGGGTGGATAATAAGAACAGGTGTTCAACTTAGCAGAGACCACAAAAAGCTATGCTTACCATCCGACTGAATGGGGAAAATCCGGTCAGTACCCGTTTTGTTATCAGTCCCATCTGGGAGGTGATGACAAGCTACTGTCTGTTTGCTCTACGCAGCGAACATTACCCTGCATATTATGAGTGGGTGAGCGAAGCCTATCGTGCCACTGAAAATATTCCCTTTCCCTATCTGGATGCATTGTTCAAATGCATCCATTTTTTCCCTGACTTCCTGACCCCGCCTACGCTTAAGCCCATCATGAATATCTACGATGAAATCGATGGGATCCGTGCTGCTTCACCGGAAGTTGTCCGGCGCGACATTAACGAACTTCGCCAACGGATCAGTGACTTAGCACCGGAAGAGGATCTCATTTTAAGAGAATATGTAGAACAGACAGATCGAGCGCTGGAACGCCTGGTCGGTGAAGTAGAACTTTACTGGCGGCTGACCCTGGCTCGCCACTGGCCTCGGATGCAGGAAATTGTCGAAGCCGACATCCTCTACCGGGCTAGACAGCTCGCCCTTGGCGGTGCCGAAATGTTATTTGCGGAACTTGACCCCAACATCGTCTACCAGGATTTTGAGCTGCGCTTTAAGAAAAAGCATGGTCAGGATTACGCGGTGGAAAGTGACCGAGTTATTTTGATCCCCCTGATTTTTTCGTGTTACTCGCCCTTTACTATTGTCGCGCCGGAATGGTACCCATCGCTGAGCTACCAACCGCGCGGATGGGGATTATGGTGCTCCTCGGAACAGGTTTCTGCGAATGAAGCCATGGAAATCACCCTGGGGACGGGTAGAGCGAAAATTTTGCAGTGTTTGATGATGCCGACCAGCACAGGCGAAATCGCGAATCGGTTGAATATTACGGCTGGCGCCGTTTCGCAGCATGTGGCGCGGCTGTCTCAGGCGGGACTTGTCACATCAACACAAAGTGGTAAACGAGTCTATCATCAACTGACCCAGCGCGGCGAAATGCTGTTGAATTTGTTCAGTGAGGCATAAAAATGGGGCGTTCTGTCAACGCCCCGGCTGAGTTCAATCCAGATGCAGCACCATCAGGCGGATTTCAGTCATTTCTTCTATCGTATATTTGACCCCCTCACGCCCAAAACCAGATGACTTCACCCCACCATAAGGCATATGATCAACGCGGAAGGTGGACACATTGTTGACGTGCAGGCCGCCGACTTCAATGCGTTCCCAGGCGTCCATGATGCGTTTCATATCGCGGGTAAACAATCCGGCCTGCAAGCCATATGGCGTATCGTTCATCAGGTACACGGCGTCATCCCAGGTTTCATAGGGAACAAGGGTTACTACAGGCGCGAAAATCTCTTCGCAGCGTACTTTCATATCACTGGTTGTATCCGTCAGGACGACAGGCCAGAACATCGCATTTTCACGTTTACCGGGCAGGAGTGGATGAGCGCCCGCACCGATGGCTTCGTTGACCCAGGCTTCAGCACGTTTGGCGTCGGCTTCCCGAATCATCGGCCCAATGTCGGTGGCGGCATCACGAGGATCACCTACAACCAGCGCTTCAACAGCGGGAATAAATTGATCACAAAAATCCTCATAAATCGGGCGATGAATCAATAATCGCTGCACCGAAATGCAATTCTGCCCTGCGTTGGCGAAACTGCCGGAAACCGTATGCTTGAGTGCCAAATCTAGATCCGCATCCTCATGCACTACCACGCCCGCATTGCCCCCCAGTTCAAGGGCGACCTTTTTCTGTCCGGCACGATTCTTCAGCATCCAGCCTACCGATGCACTCCCTGTAAAACTCAACATTGCAATACGGGGGTCGGAGACCATTTTCCCGGCTTTTTCGCCAAAACACTGCACCAGATTCACCGCTTCCGGCGGATACCCCGCTTCCAGCACCAGTTCAATTAACCGTACTGAGGACAGAGGAGTTTTTTCAGCAGGTTTGAGGATAAATGAATTCCCAACTGCGATGGCGGGGCCGATTTTGTGACAGGACAGATTGACCGGGTAGTTAAACGGCGTGATACATAGCACCGTACCAATAGGCATCCGCTTAGTAAAACCCTGTTTATTTTCCCCGGCAGGCGTCCAGTCAATGGAGAAAACTTCGCCACCAATCCGTTTGGCCTCCTCGCTGGAAATCAGGATCGTTTGTAAGGCACGGGTCATTTCGCCGACAGCGGTTTTGCGATTTTTGCCGCTTTCGATAATCATCAAATCGACCAGTTCATTAAAGTTTTCCTGCATCAAACGATGCAGGGTTCGCAAAACTTCGCTGCGTCTATAACTGGGTAATTTGCGGGTGATTTGAAAGCCCTTATGGGCGCTGGCAATAGCATCTTCAATATCATCCTCTGTGGAAAGATAAATGCTGCCAGAAACCGTATTATCATAAGGGAAAATAACCTCCAGCACTTCGCTGCTGTCGCGCCATTCCCCGCCAACAAAGAATTTTTCAGGCATAGCGGATCCTTTTTAAGCTACACATTCGTCGCCTATAGTTTTAACATTTTTGTGGACAGAATATCTACTCTTTGGGTTCGTCCGCTTTTTGGCCGGGGATATATTCCTCATACACAAAAATCGGAATAGGAATGTAAATCAGCAGTTCCTCCAGTAAACCTTTCAGGGCAGGCCATTCCAGTTCATCCCCTAATGGGGCAACGGCGATACTTTCCAGACCTTCACGCTGCCATTCCAGGCGCAGGGTGGTAAGCGCCTGTTCCAAAAGACGCAGGCGAATAATCCCTCGCGCTGAATCGCGCAGAACTACCCCTATAAACCAGGGATGCGACTCTCGGAAAACCCAGAGAGTGGGGAGGGCATTGTTACGAGCCATTCGGCGGTATTCGCTAAAAAAGACTGGGTGTTGATCCCGCAGAGTAGTTTCGAGCGGGTTTACGTCTGCCTGCCCACGTGCATTGAGTCCCAACAAAATGGACTGTGCTCCGGTCAGACAAATATCCCCTTTGACGAAATGAATGGGCATAAGAGCTCCTGACAATTGGCATGATAATCCCTGGCAGAATGTCATTGATTCTCTTTCTTGAATGAACTAACCGTATATATTTAAACGTGACGTTCAATATTAAATACAGAGTCTAATAAATGGATACGCGACATGAACGCCGCAAACACCGGACGCGGCAAAAGCTCCTGGATGCGGCCCTTCAGATTATCGACACCTCAGATTATAACGAAATCGGGGTGCTGGACATCACCGAAGCCGCTGATGTGAGCAAAGGTACATTTTATCAGCATTTTCGAGATAAGGATGAGCTTACCCAAACGCTTATCGTGAAAGGCTTCGAGGCATTACGAGACCGCCTTAAAGCAACACTGCCTGCTCAAAGAGACCCGGAAGCGGTCAGGGAAGCCCTGCGCGTTGTCTATCAATATGCAAGCGAGCAGCGTAAATTGTTCCGGCTTATGCTAGGCCAGCAGGCTCCTCCGGCATTGAATCTGCTGGCTTTTGATTATTTTGCGGCGGTGATAGAAGAAATCATGAATCGCGACCCCAGCATTTTTCATTTCGTTCCACCCTATACCCCCGAAATTATTGCCCAGTTTGCGGCTGGCGCGTGTGTTCGTTTGGGGCTGTGGTGGCTCAATCAGGATGACATGCTCACATCCGATGAAATGGCAGAGATCACTTTTCGGTTGCTTCTGAGGGGAATTGACTTTGAGGGAGAGGCCTGACCATGTTCCAGCGACTTGGACGGATAGTAGTTCAGTATCGCTTTTTGATGATCATCGTATGGATAGCAATCGCCACTTTAGTGACCCTGATTGCGCCCAATATTGAGGACGTTGCCAGTTCAGATACGGCTGATTTCCTCCCGAATAACGCACCATTTGTCCATGCCGACAGGGTTTACCGGGAAACCTTTCCAGAGGATTTTGCACCGAGCAGCATGATTATTGTGGTGGAAGACCGCAGGGGGATTCTCAATGAGGGTGCAGAAACTTTTGAGGAGCAGACGAATACACCTGCTGGCGCATTTATCCAGGAAACCGAAAGCTGGTTGAGCAGCGCTGATGCCCCCCCCATTATCCAGCGGGTGACAAGTCCACTTGATTCGCCTTCTACCGCGCTGCTGATGATTGCACCGGATAATCATGTTGCCATCATGCGGGTAGAGTTCAGCACCAGTGAAACAGAAGAGGTGACCACGGAAGCCCTAGACGAGATCGAGGATTGGGTGCAGCAAAACCGCCCTGAAGGTGTCAAAACCTACCAGACGGGGGAAGCACCCATTGTGAACAATACCACAAGCTCCATTCGCACCAGTGTTGATCGTACCATCTGGGTCACGGTGGCGCTGGTCATTATCATGCTGCTGATTGTCTACCGCTCGCCCATCAGTCCGCTTATCCCGCTTATGGCCGTTACACTTGCCTATCTGATAACACGCGGCATTGTGGCCTATATCGGCGATACCCTGATGACCATTACCTCCTATACCAATGTTCTTCTGGTCGTGATTATTTACGGGGCGGGGACGGATTACTGTCTTTTTCTGATCAGCCGTTTTCGAGAAGAAATGGCCGATGATTCGAATATACGTCATTCCACCACTCACACAGTTCAACGGGTTGGCGAAACCATCAGCAGCAGTGCGGGAACAATTTTTGTCGGTTTTGTTGCCATGATTTTTGCTGAAATGGGCATTTTTAAAACCAGCGGCCCCGCGCTTGCTATTGGGATTGTGATTTCACTTCTGGCTGGCTTAACCCTTGTTCCCGCGCTGCTGGCAGCGCTTGGGGATCGGGCATTCTGGCCAGGCAAAGCAACCCACCGGAGCACCGGTAAGTTTTATGAATTCACGTCGCGTCAGGTCAGCAGCTATCCATTACGTACCATTCTGATCATCGTAGTGCTGATGCTGCCATTCTCAATCTATGCGGTGCAGCAGCCCGTTTCCTACAGCCTGATGAATGATCTGCCGGATGACAGCCCTGCCGTCGAAGGATACCACAAACTCAAAGAGGGCTTAGGAGAGGGAAATATTTTGCCGCTGACAGTAGTTGTTACCGGGCGCAGTCCGGAAACACTGGCGAAAGATATTGCCCAACTGAGTGATGATCTTATGAAGCTGGATGGGGTGGGCGATGTCCGCAGCCTGAGCAATCCGTTAGGCGTAAAGCACGAGGAATATCGCAATTTCCTGCGCGTCGAATCTCAGCTTCGCCTGGTGCAGGCCATGTCCAATGAGGAAAATATTGACCTTGAACAGGCGCTGGCAGGATTAGAGGATTTAAAAGCATACCTGGAAATTCTGCAAACCCGCTTCCCTGAGATTCAGGATGATGCCAGCCTGAATATGCTTGAAACTCTGCTTGCCAACCCCTTAACTCTGCAATCCAGACGCGATGAGCTTAACGAGGCAATTGATGGACTGGCTGCGCGTTTCAGCACCATCGAAGATGCTTATCTTATCCCGGATACCTTCGCCAGTTCTGATCTACTGGATCAGCTTGTTGACACTTATCTAAGCCCGGATCGACAAGCCTATAAAATGGAAATTATCCTGGGACAGGCACCCACCAGTCCCGAATCAATGGATACGGTCAAAGCGATTCGCCGGATTCTCAGCCGTTATCAGAGTTCAGGAGATGCAGTAGTCAGCGGCGGTACTACTATTGATACCGATATCCGGGACACCATGAATCGTGACTTTGTGCGGGCGTTTGGTTTTGTACTGCTGGGGATTTTTCTGGTGCTGCTGCTGATGCTGCGAAGTGTCGTTGCCCCTTTGTATCTCATCGGTACGGTGCTGCTGAGTTTTACCTTTACGCTGGGGCTGACACAGTTCGTTTTCCAGAACTTCTTTGATTCACCGGGGTTGACGTGGTATGTTCCGTTTTTTGCCTTTGTATTCCTGGTCGCGTTAGGGATCGATTACAGTATTTTTCTGTTTGGACGGGTTAAAGAAGAGGTTGCTCAACACGGTATTCATGAAGGTGTGCATATCGCCGTTGCGACCACCGGAGCGATTATTACCTCAGCGGGCATCATTCTGGCGGGCACATTTGCCGCCATGATGGCTGGAGAAATTATGGGGCTGATTGAAATAGGGTTTGCTGTATCTGTCGGTGTCCTGATAGATACTTTTGTGGTACGCACCGTGCTTGATCCGGCATTGGCAACTATTTTTGGAAGATGGACATGGTTTCCGGGGGGAGTTCCCCGTCGAACCGCAGAAACCACCCCATTCTATTCACAGCCATTGAGTGATTGAGGGAAATAAAAAAGGGCAGCCTAATCGGGCTGCCCTTTTTGCAATTGGCTTAGAACATGGTTTCCGCGAGTGTTGTATCCACGCGAATTCCAGGTGTCATGGTAGAGGTCAGCACGATGCGGCGAATAAACTTCCCTTTGACGGCTGACGGACGGGAACGCACCAGCGATTCCATTAAGGCCGCCATGTTGCCCAGAATTTTGTCCTCATCAAAGCTGATTTTGCCCAGAGGAACGTGCAGGTTGCCCGTTTTGTCGTTACGGTACTCAATACGACCCGCCCGTGCCTCGTCAATTGCCCGTTGAATATCTTCGGCAGGGATGACAGTGCCTGCTTTGGGGTTGGGCATCAGACCACGCCGCCCCAGGACTTTACCCAGCCGACCGACCTTTTTCATCATATCCGGGGTAGACAGCGCCACATCAAAATCGACCCAGCCTTCATTGTTGATGCGGTTAATAACCTCGTCATCACCGATGTAGTCTGCACCTGCGTCACGGGCGATCTGGGCGGCTTCACCCTCGGCAAAAACCAGGATTCGCACTACTTTGCCCAGTCCATGTGGCAGGACGACCGAATTACGCACCTGCTGATCGCTGTGCCGAGGATCGATACCCAGGCGAAGGTGCAGTTCCACCGTTTCATCAAAGCTGCTGAACTTGATTTCTTTCAGGAGCTTCACAGCATCCTGAGGGGCGTATTCCTTGCTCCGGTCAACTTTTGCCAGAGCCGCTTCATATTTTTTACCCATTTGATTCTCCTGTGGTCGTGTCGGGTCAAATGACCCTGCCACTTACCTTTACTAATCGACGACTTGAATTCCCATATTGCGAGCCGTGCCTTCCACCTGGCGCATCGCACCTTCGATGTCGATGGCGTTCATATCCTGCAATTTTTTCTCAGCAATATCGCGCACCTGCGCCCGTGTGATTTTGCCAACCCGGTTGGAATTTGGTGTTGATGACCCTTTGTCCACGCCGGCTGCTTTTTTGATCAGGAATGCAGTGGGCGGGCTTTTCAGAATAAATTTGAATGAGCCATCCGAGAAGATGGTAATTTCAGCCGGAATAATTTCGCCAATCTGGCTGCTGGTGCGGGCATTATATTCCTTGCAGAAGCCCATCAGGTTAATCCCATGCTGTGCAAGTGCAGGCCCAACCGGGGGCGCGGGATTGGCCTTGCCAGCCGGAAGCTGCAACGTGACAATCGCTTTGACTTTCTTCGCCATTTGCTTATACCTTCTCTACCTGGAGGAAATCCAGTTCTACGGGCGTATCGCGTCCAAAAAAAGACACCATGACCCGAACTTTATTGCGTTCTGTATCAATTGCGCCGACCGTTCCCGTAAATTCATTGAACGGGCCGTCTTTAATTCGCACGGTCTGACCCACCTGATAATCCAGCTTAATGCTGGTCGGTGGGGTTTCCATGCGGCCTTTAATCTGGGCGACTTCTTCGGGGCGGAGGGGGGTGGGTTCATTGCCCATTCCCACAAAACCCGTGACGCCGGGTGTATTTCGGACGACATACCACGAGTCTTCGTCCATCACCATCTGAACAAGGATGTAGCCGGGAAACACCCGCCGTTCGACCGTGCGCCGTTTTCCTTCTTTAATTTCGATTTCTTCTTCTGTCGGCACCACGACATCGAAAATCTTATCCTGCATATTCATCGTTTCGATGCGCTGCATAATCGCGTGGTGGACTTTGTTCTCCTGGCCGGAATAGCAGTGGACAACATACCAGTGTGCGCCGCTTGACTCACTCTTTTCAGCGTCTTTATCAGGATTCAAGACGAGAGAAATATCGCTCAGAACAGGTTCAGGAGCTTCTTTTTTCTTCCGCTTGGGAGCTTCCTCTTCCATCTCAATCGGGTCGAGGTCAATATCGCGCTCAATGTCCTCATTGTTGTAGTCGTTGCCCACGATGGTTTTCCTCTTA
This sequence comes from Anaerolineae bacterium, assembly GCA_008933735.1. Classification (GTDB taxonomy): domain Bacteria; phylum Chloroflexota; class Anaerolineae; order Aggregatilineales; family J027; genus SB15. The sequence continues at coordinate 24,789 of WBUL01000025.1, forward strand.
CTAAACTAACTCTCTTCTCGCAGAATGAAGCGCCAGCTTAAGCCACCCACCACCACCAAAACCACTGCCCCGATGAGCAGGTAGATCCCGGCGTTTTCAAGCCCCTGTTGGAACCACCATCCGTAGAAGAAGTCAATTGCCCCCAGCACGATAGATGCTACCACCGTGACTGTGATCACAATCGTGGTTAAACGTTGAGCTTCCTCACGGGTGGGCCACGTTACCTTCTTAATTTCGGCAACAACCCCGCGGAAATAAGAAACCAGCCTCCCAACAATCGGCAGGTTCTCGCCTCTTCCCTGCGAGGCTTTGACACGATCAAGCTCCGCTTCCTCGCGGGAGCGCGTGGCTGTGTCTTTTTTGGCAGTGGTTACTGCCCCATTTTCCTCAACGACATCGTCGCCTTCACGCTTGCGTTTGCGGCGTGCACGGCGGTCACTCATGGCGGACGATGTATTGGTTGTTTCTTCGCGTTCCATCTTGCTACTATCTACCACGAAATAAATCTCCTGAAACCACACAATGAGGGAAGTATAACACGATGAAACCCTGGCGTGTACCCTGCAAAAATAATCCCGCCTTCCCTCAATTTGAGGTTGCGCCGGGCTGGGCTTTCTGCACTAACAGGCAGAACTATGGAGCTGGCCAGGGGAAGTCTTTCCCTATCGTGCTATTTGGTTTCCCGATGCAGCGTATGTTTCCGGCACACCGGGCAATATTTTTTCAGTTCCAGACGGTTAGGATCGTTCCGTTTGTTTTTTTCTGTCGTGTAATTGCGCGGTTTGGCTTCACACTCGGTACAGGCGAGATGTATAACAACCCGCACGCCTTTTTTCGCCATGATAAGTAACCTCTCAAAAAAGGGCAAGCTGCCCAGGCAGCCTGCCCTCTGGTTTCACGTTTAGTCGAGAATTTCGGTAATAACACCCGCGCCGACAGTCAAGCCACCTTCACGGATAGCGAACTTGGATCCCTTTTCGAGGGCAATCGGGCTGATGAGGGTGACGATGAGGTTGACATTGTCGCCAGGCATGACCATTTCCACGCCTTCAGGCAGTTCAATCGTGCCCGTGACATCCAGGGTGCGGATGTAGAACTGAGGACGGTAGCCGTTGAAGAAGGCTTTGTGACGCCCCCCCTCATCCCGCCGCAGGACATAGACTTCACTCTTGAACTTCTTGTGGGGAGTAATGCTGCTCTTCTGAGCCAGCACCATCCCCCGCTCGACCTCATCCCGGTCGATCCCCCGCAGCAGGATACCCGCATTGTCCCCCGCCTGCGCCTGGTCGAGTTCCTTGTGGAACATCTCGATCCCGGTCACCACCGTCGTCCGGGTCTCGCGGATGCCGACAATGTCCACTTCCTGCCCCTTGGTCAGAGCCCCGCGCTCAACCCGTCCGGTCACCACCGTCCCACGTCCCTTGATCGAGAACACATCTTCAATCGGCATCAGGAAGGGTTTGTCCGTCTCCCGCGTCGGGGTCGGAATCCACTCATCGACCACCTCCATCAGCTTGAAGATCGACTCATACGCCGGGTGGCTGGGGTCCTCCGGCGCTTCCGACGCCTGCAAGGCACTCCCCCGCACGATCGGCGTGTCCGCCGGGAACCCGTAGCTCTCCAGCAGTTCCGACAGCTCCAGCTCGACCAGTTCCAGCAGTTCTTCATCCTGCATCTGGTCGATCTTGTTCAGATACACCACCATCGCTGGCACTTCCACCTGCCGCGCCAGCAGCACATGCTCTCGCGTCTGCGGCATCGGCCCGTCCGGCGCCGACACCACCAGAATCGCCCCATCCATCTGGGCCGCCCCCGTGATCATGTTCTTGATGTAATCCCGGTGTCCCGGACAGTCCACATGGGCATAGTGCCGCTTGTCCGTCTCGTATTCCACGTGACGGATGTTGATCGTGATCCCCCGCGCTTTCTCTTCCGGCGCGTTGTCGATGTCTTCGTAGTTCATGCGCTGCGCCTTCCCGCGCAGTGCCAGCGCTTTCGTGATCGCCGCCGTCAGCGTCGTCTTCCCATGATCCACGTGACCGATCGTCCCTATATTCACATGCGGTTTCGTGCGTTCAAACTTTGCCATTGATGCTCCAGGGTATTAAATTTTAACGTTGGCCTTTCAAAAAAATCGTCCCTTCAAGGACGATGAAGCCCGCAATGAGACTTGAACTCATGACCCCGTTCTTACCAAGAACGTGCTCTACCACTGAGCTATGCGGGCAAAAATATTCAATTTAGTGGGCCCGGCAGGACTCGAACCTGCGAAGGCGTCAGCCAGCGGATTTACAGTCCGCCCCCTTTGCCGCTCGGGACACAGACCCATTCAATTAGATAAGGTGCAAGCCGACGAAGGGACTCGAACCCATAACCAGACGTTTACAAAACGCCTGCTCTGCCAATTGAGCTACGTCGGCAGTGTAGCGGTATTCTATAAAGTCGTTACACCCTTTGTCAATAGTATTTTGCCTAACTCTAGCGCCGGAGAATACCGATTATGAAAATTACAAAAACGGCACCTACAAAGGCGACCAGCACATCTGCAAGGGATAGGCTCGCTTCTTCCCAGAAGCCTGTCAGTTTAATATCCAGAAGATCGAAGATAAACTGCCCGACAATTGCCCCCAGCACCCCTATCAGCGTATTTCGCAGCCACTGTCCTTTCCGCCTGGAACTCTTTTCCAGCAGGGCCGCCGCTGCTGTGCCTGCAATCGCTCCGATAATCAGATAGGTTACAATGGTTGCCAGATCCAGTTCCATGATTTTTTCCCCATAATATTTGCTTTAATCAAACCACAAAACAACTTTTTCTGAAAAGGTCTTAATCGTTTCCTAATCTGCGATATAATGGGTTGAGCGTTACGGGCAGGAAGAACTTCTATGAGCGAAGCATTTGACAAACTGAAAGCGATTCTCCAGGAAAAACAGACTCTTACAACCGAAGACTTTGAAACCATCACTAAAGCTCACGGGGCACTGTCTGACCAGGAACACATCGCGCTGGAGGCCATGCGGCTCAGAATAGATAAACAGAATCGCCCTAAAGTGTCGATGGAGGACTACCTTAAAGCGGCCAAGGTACTGGATGAGGTGCCAGAAGGCAGCGATGAATATAAAGCTGCTGAAGAAATCGTCAATGCTTTTGAAGGTGGCGGTTAAGCCCTGAAAGCTGTCGTATTTATTATTCCAACTCAAACTCAATGAAAAACTCTGTGTCCTGGCGTAAATCAAGCTCCCAGCGCACCACTTTGTTTTCGCTGATTACAGCGAATGGGGCATGGATTTTGACGGCATTCAGAGGGAGATCGACGATCACCACCGTTGGGGTACTGACCACTCCATCTTGTTTCTGGATTATCAGATGATAAGCGTAAACACCGTCTTCCTGAGACAGAACCTTTTGAGGAAGTCCATAGGTAAAACTAGCGGTCTCGCTGTCTGATACCAGCAGAAATTGCGTGATGGGCTGCACAATGCGCCCATCCCATAGGATTTCCTGGGAGCGTTCTGCCCTTCCATCCCAACCCTCTGATGAAAGCAACCTCTCCCCCGCAATAGGATGCAAACTGCTTTCGATAAGTTGACTCCCCGACGACGGGTAAACCCTCACGTAATTCCAATAGCAGCGTGAGATCATCTCCTCATAAGAAAGGGTATCGCCGTAGCGGGCTTCGTGGATACAATCTACCCCCTCACCCTGGGGATGCGTATAGAAGAGCGAAAGCCGCGTAAACAGATTTTCGAGGTTTGTCAGGCTGACATGGTATTCCATCTGGTGCTGTACAACCGCGTTCACCTTGTTAAATCCGAGGTTGCTGTTGACCACCATCAGATAGTCGCCTGTGCCAGCCTGCAAAAGCGGCCTGTGCCAGCCTCGCCCCTCTATGATCACCTGGACTCCCGGCAGGGTAAATGTATTGAGGATGATATGACCTTCATCCAGTGCTGACCGGAGATTATCCATCAGATGCACCATATCTACCTGACTGTACTCTACCTGAATCCGCTGCATAATAGCATCAAAAAGCACCTGGATAAACTGTTTCCGGTCAAGCCACCACTCTTCAAGCGGTACGGATTCATCTGGTGAATAGGCCCGGCGCATATAATTTCGCAGATTTGCCCCGGTGATCGGCTCAGGGAAATCAGGCAGGGTTAGCGGCCCGATGGCGTCTACCAGTCGAACGACGGCTTCCTGGTTGAGCATAATCACACCATCTAACTTTTCTCCCGTATTGGACTCGTAGATTTTTTGAATGTCACGGGCCGCGGTAGGGGCATCTGGCGACCAGTTGGCATCGCGGAGCACCCAGGTCTCTGCCAGCATGAACTCTTGCAGAGGAGCGGGCGGTGTGAGCAGCGGCGCATCGGGTTTGTCCAGGGTGTAGCTATCTTCAAAAGTGATGCTGTCCAGATGTCCATTCTGGAATCGCGCAACGCCTACCGCGCTGATAAAACCACCCGTTGCTCGCAGTTCGTCTTCATTTTGCAGCACCAGAAGATAATTTCGTTCCTCACCATAAAGACCGATGATATTGGGCAGTTGACTGAGCGCATCCAGAACCAATCGGGCATCCGGCAGACGTTTTTGAAGGCGCTGTAGTGGGTCACGCAGCCTCCCACTCACATCGGCGTTATTAAGAAAGTATTCGGCAGACCACAGGTTGGCGCGGGCAGTGGGCAGTTCCTGGCGTGAATCATCCACTGTTTGAGCCACAAGCAAAAGTAATTCCTGAGAGGAATCGGCCTGCCATTCGCGCAAAATGGGCGCTGCAATCTGTTCACTCAGGACGGCACCAGACTCCGACAGCAGCAGTCCTGCTTCTAACAAATCCGGCGCGGCGGCAAGGTCATCTCCCAGCACGGGAATCCAATCCAGCCTGCGAAAAAGCGGGAAAAACGACTTAAGCTGGGTATGCAGTTCACGGGTGTTCTTATGAACAGATTGGGCTGTTTTATCCAATTTTTCCGGATCAATCGAGGTAAAATCCTGGGTATCGGCAAGGTTTTGCAGGGTTTGTGTGTCGCGCCACAGGCTGTAAGCAGGCACGATGATACGCACCGCTTTGTAACCTATGCCAAGCACGAAGATCAGAAGTATGATTAACAGCCAGCGCTTATAAAATGTGTTCATCGAAAGACCACTCTGCATGAGACCCAGTGTAATCATACCCGCACAGAATGCGGAGCGCACCTTACCCGAATGCCTGGATGCACTGGTGCGACAGAGCCTGTCCCCCTTTGAAGTGATTGTGGTGGATGACGGCTCAACCGATCAAACCCGTGTCATCGCTGAAAAGGCCGGGGTGCAAGTGATTCGCCAGGAAAAAAGTCGTGGCCCAGCGGCGGCGCGAAATCTGGGGGCGGCGCACAGTACAGGCGACATTTTGTGTTTCACGGACGCCGATTGTGAACCGGACGCAGACTGGTTGGCAAATCTGACCGGACCAATCATGAAAGACAAAACCGTCGCGGGGACAAAGGGCGTTTATCGTCTCAAAACCCGACATCTTGTTGCCCGATTCGTACAGCTTGAATACGAAAATCGCTACCAGCGAATGCGTTTGTTTGAGCAAATTGATTTTATAGATACCTATAGTGCGGCTTATCGACGTGAGGTTTTTGAGGCGGCAGGTGGTTTTGATGAAGGGTATCCGACCGCATCTGTGGAAGACCAGGAGTTTTCTTTTCGGGTGGCGGCGACGGGAGCAAAACTTGTTTTTGTGCCGGATGCAGTTGTTGCCCATCACCACGTCACTCGTTTGGCGGCCTATGCACGGCGTAAATATCGCATTGGGTTCTGGAAAATGCGCCTGCTGCGTCGTATGCCGAACAAGGTGACCCATGACTCCCATACACCGCCGACCCTAAAAATCCAGATCGTGCTCGCGGCATTGATGGGCGTGAGTCTGGTGGCAGGGATATTCTTTCCCCCATTGTTCCTGATCTTGCTTGTACTGACCGCTTTTTTCTGTGCCAGCGCTGGCCCATTGGCATTCTATGTTTTCAGGAGAGATCCGCCTGTGCTGGTGTTATTTCCCTTTTTGCTGCTGGTCCGTGCCTATGCACTAGGAATAGGGATGCTGGCGGGATTTTTTATATTCTGGTTGAAGCAGCCCAATCAACGCCCCCAGACTT
>WBUL01000036.1 GCA_008933735.1 Anaerolineae bacterium
CCACCAGATACGATGCCCAAAGCCGCCGAGGATAGGGTCTATCATTGTAATTACCACACGACCATCAGGTTTAAGGAGACGGGCCGCTTCGTAGAGCACCTCCTGACGGTTTGGAATGTGATTCAGGCAGGCGACAAAAGTGACTGTATCAAACGAATGAGGCTCAAAAGGGAGATGGGCAGTATCCTCCACGACCAGGGTTCCACCGCCCCAGTCAAACACATCCACGCCGTACCCTTCGCCTGGATAGATATTGACCAGCGTATTAGGGCCGGCACCAATATCCAGCAGACGACCTTTGATATGGGGCAAAACTGCATTTAGACGTTCTTCTTCCAGGGTCGTCCAATGAAGATAAGGAAGCCATTTCTGATCAAAAAGGACAAGGCGAAAGGGTATCCCAATAAAATCCCAGGCGCTTTGCAAAAATGACTTTCTTTTGACCATAAGACATAAAACCCTAAATCCAGTGGGGTATCATAGTGCATGAGATATGCTAAAGCAAGGGTAGCAACCCCTTGACGCATTGTCTCACCAGTGATACCATACCCCAACCTATTAGGCAGACGAGAACCCCTGCGTAACCTGGGTTGCCAGGCAATGCGTATGGAATTCAGGTAAAGCACATTTGAGGCTGCCAAGTTCTGTTGGGTGGCCTCAAGTTGTGTCAACAAGCAGGCGTTCCACGACGCCTGCTTGCACGCTAGCTAGCAGAACAATTAGTGGAGATGTCCATGCCAACTATTAATCAGTTAATCCGTAAAGGGCGCACTCCAAAGAAAAAGAAGAGCAAAGCTCCTGCGCTCCAGTATACGTTTAACTCGTTCAAGCAGCGCCGCACGCGCCAGCCAAAGGGGGCTCCCCAAAAGCGCGGTGTGTGTACGCTGGTGCGTACCATGACCCCCAAAAAGCCCAATTCGGCACTGCGGAAGGTCGCACGTGTTCGCCTGACCAACCAGATTGAAGTTACCGCTTACATTCCCGGTGAAGGCCATAACTTGCAGGAACACAGCGTCGTGATGATTCGCGGCGGACGTGTCAAAGACCTGCCCGGCGTCCGCTACCATATTGTACGCGGCACGCTGGACACCGATGGGGTGCAGAATCGCAAACAGGGGCGCAGCAAGTACGGCGCTAAAAGACCGAAGGGATCATAAGCCATGCCACGCCGAAATAGACCAGTAAAACGTGAAGTTGTGCCCGATCCTCGTTATAACAGCGTACATATTGCCATGTTCGTTAACCGGATGATGCGCGGCGGCAAAAAGAGTGTTGCCCAGCGCGTGTTTTACGACGCCATGGAGTTGATCGAGTCCCGCGAAAAGACGGATCCCATTGAGGTGTTTGAACGTGCACTGAAAAACGTGACTCCCTCAGTAGAAGTCAAACCGCGTCGTGTTGGTGGCTCAACTTATCAAGTTCCCGTGGAAGTTCCGCCTGACCGTGCGCTGAGTCTGTCGATGCGCTGGCTGCTGGGGGCATCTTTATCCCGGAACGGGAAAAGTATGTCAGAAAAGCTCGCCAACGAAGTGATGGACGCAGCGAAAGGCCAGGGTGCCGCGATCAAGAAACGCGAAGATACCCATAAGATGGCCGAAGCCAACCGTGCTTTCGCCCATTATCGCTGGTAATGAAACAAAGGTAGAGCATGACGAAGAAGGCTAACGGAAGATTAGACCTCGCCAAAGTTCGTAACATTGGGGTAATTGCTCATATCGATGCGGGCAAGACAACCACCACTGAACGCATTCTGTATTACACCGGGATGGTTCATAAAATCGGTGAAGTTCATGACGGCGCGGCAACAACCGACTGGATGCCCCAGGAAAAAGAACGCGGCATCACCATTACCGCCGCCGCGATTACGGCGCAGTGGACCCATACCCTGCGTCCCGAAGAGTCCGTACAAATTAACCTGATTGACACCCCTGGGCACGTCGATTTTACGGCAGAAGTGCAGCGCAGTTTGCGCGTGTTGGATGGTGGTGTGGTGGTGTTTGACGGAGTAGCAGGTGTCGAGCCGCAGTCCGAAACCGTCTGGCGTCAGGCCAACCAGTATCATGTGCCCCGCATCTGTTTTATTAACAAAATGGATCGGGTGGGGGCGAGTTTCCAGCGTGGCCTGGACTCGATTAAAAAACGCCTGGGGGCAAATGCCATCCCCATTCAGTTCCCATACGGTGAAGGTGATGAGTTTAAAGGCATCGTTGACCTGATGAATATGCAGCTTATCACCTATGGGGATGACCTCGGAACGAAAATCGAACGAGTCCCGATTCCCACCGATTTGATGGATGAGGCGGTCGCCGCCCGTGAAGCAATGGTTGAAAAAATCATCGAGAGCGATGACTTTTTGACCGAAAAATTTCTCATGGAGGAAGAAATCACCGATGAGGATTTGCGGGCAGGCCTGCGGGCTGCCACGATTGCAAATCGGGCACAGCCTCTCCTGATCGGTTCGGCGCTGAAAAACAAGGGCGTTCAACTGCTGCTCGACGCGGTGATTGACTACCTACCATCGCCTCTGGAAATTCCGCCTGTCAACGGCACAAATCCTGATAACGATGAACCGCAGCTTCGACATGCTACTGATGACGAACCCCTCGCGGCGCTCGTCTTTAAGATTGCGACGGATCCATACGTTGGGCGGCTGGCCTTCTTCCGCGTGTATTCCGGGGTGCTGCGTTCGGGTACGAGCGTTGAAAACACGACCAAAGGCAAAAAGGAACGTATCGGGCGTCTGGTACGAATGTTTGCAGATCGTCGTGACGATATTGAGGAAGTGCACGCAGGCGACATTGCGGCTGCGCTGGGTCTGAAGGATACCTTTACAGGGGAAACGCTTTCCGATCCTGATCAACCGATTGTTCTGGAGAAAATCGCCTTCCCCGCTCCGGTGATTGAAGTGGCGATTGAACCCAAGACCCGCGCCGACCAGGACAAAATGGGTGAAGCCCTGCGTAAATTGGCGGAAGAAGACCCCACATTTGTTGTGAGCGTTGACGAACAAACCAATCAGACGCTCATTAAAGGAATGGGGGAACTTCATCTGGAAGTTCTGGTTGACCGTATGCTGCGCGAATTTAAAGTGGATGCCCGCGTGGGGCGCCCGCGTGTGTCCTACCGGGAAGCCATCACCCAACCCGTGCGCGTGGATACTACCTTTAAACGCCAAACGGGTGGAAGCGGTCAGTATGCCCGTGTTGTCGTCGAGTTTGAGCCGCTGACAGCGGAAGAAATGGAACAGCTCGAAAAAGACAAACCTTACATCCTGGTTGATGAAATCAAGGGAGGCTCGATTCCGAAGGAATGGATCAAACCAACTTTTCATGGGATGGAAGAAGCTATGCGGGGTGGTGTGATCGCGGGTTATCCAGTGATCGGTGTCCGTGCTCGCCTGGTTGATGGGGCGTTCCATGAGGTTGACTCTTCTGAAATGGCTTTCAAGATTGCAGGCTCAATGTGCTTGAAGGAAGGCGTCCAAAAGGCGCGGCCTATCCTGCTTGAACCCGTCATGAAAGTGGAAGTTGTCGCGCCGGATGATTATACGGGCGACATTATTGGAAATCTGTCTTCCCGTCGTGGGGAAATCAAAGGGATGGAACCACGTGGTGAAGGCGCTTCATCCATTCGGGCGGCTGTACCGCTGGCGAATATGTTCGGATATGCAACTGACATCCGTAACATGACCCAGGGTCGTGGTAGTTTCACGATGGAATTTGAGGGATACAATCCTGTTCCCGCCAATGTTCAGGAAGAAATTATTAAGGGCGGTAAGTAACCGCTAAATCCAGAGGAGAAATTCCCTAAATGGCAAAGTTTGAACGCACGAAACCGCATGTGAATATAGGGACGATCGGTCATGTGGATCATGGGAAGACGACGCTGACGGCGGCGATCACGAAAGCGCTGGCACTGCGCGGGAAGGCGCAGCGCATGAACTACGAAGACATCGACAACGCGCCGGAAGAGAAAGCGCGGGGGATCACGA
>WBUL01000026.1 GCA_008933735.1 Anaerolineae bacterium
GCTTACCCCATGAGCAAACTGGATGGTCTGTACGTGGGGATGGGCGCAAAAAGCGTCCAGTTCGCCAGCGATGATGCCAGCCAGCCAGCCCATTTTTACCTGACCAGCACGCCCGCCCATACGACCTATCCCACCCAGCAGATCTCTATCAGCGCGGCTGAACCGGTACACCTGGGGAACCTCAGCAACTCTAACGAACGCACCATCAACAAGTACATTCATCCCGACGGCGTAAAAAGCTGCCAGTTGGTGATGGGCGTCACCCTGCTGAAACCCAACAATATGTGGAATACCATGCCTGCCCATACCCATGCCCGCCGGATGGAAGTGTATTTTTATTTTGATATTCCTGGTGATAACGTCGTCTTTCATCTGATGGGCGAGCCGAACGAAACGCGCCATCTGGTCATGCGGAATGAGCAGGCGGCGATTTCCCCAAGCTGGTCGATTCACGCCGGCATGGGAACCAGCAATTACGGATTCATCTGGGCGATGGCGGGCGAAAACCAGACCTTCAGTGACATGGACGCTGTTCCCATGAGCGAACTTCAGTAAGGACGGAGACATGAGTATTCTCGATTCATTCCGCCTTGATGGGAAAGTGGCCCTGGTCACCGGAGCGAGCCGCGGCCTGGGGGAGGCCATCGCAGTCGGGTTAGCCGAAGCAGGCGCGGATATTGCAGGGCTGGATCGCACGCCGGACTGTCACATTACCTGCGAAAAGGTGGAGGCACTGGGCAGGCGTTTTATGAACATTTCGTGCGACCTGTACGAAACCTCGGTAGACGGGTTGAACCAGGTCGCCGCCAGCGTAGTCAATACCCTGGGGCGGCTGGATATTCTGGTGAACAACGCGGGAATTATCCGCCGCACGCCCGCGCTCGACTTCAGTGAAGAGGACTGGGATGCGGTGATGCACATCAACCTGAAAGCCGCCTTTTTTCTGTCCCAGGCGGCGGCACGGATCATGGCCCAACAGAGCGGCGGCAAAATCATCAATATCGCGTCGATGCTGTCGTATCAGGGCGGCATTCTGGTGCCTTCGTATACCGCATCCAAAAGCGGCGTGATGGGGATAACCCGCGCCCTCGCCAACGAGTGGGCCTCGCTGGGCATCAACGTGAATGCCATCGCGCCCGGTTACATGGCAACTGACAACACCGCCCCTCTGCGAGCCGACGAAGCCCGCAGCGCGTCGATTCTGGCGCGGATTCCCGTGGGGCGCTGGGGGGAGCCCAGCGATCTTCAGGGTGTGGCGGTGTTTCTGGCCTCAGACGCGGCCAGCTATTTACACGGTGCAACGATTCCGGTGGACGGCGGCTGGCTGGCACGTTAACAATCAAAGGAGCACAGGATGTCTGTTACACTACGAGAGGATACCCCGCGCGAGATTATCGCACCCGGACGGGAACGCTATCTGACCCACACGAATAACCTGATGGTGGTGGTGATTGATTTTACCGACGGGCCGAGCGAACAGCCCGACCCGCCCCACAGCCACCCGCATGAACAGATTACCTATGTGGCAGAAGGCGAACTGCTGTTTTTTGTGGGGGAAGTTCCACACCGGCTGGTTGCCGGAGACCTGATTACCGTCCCCAGCGGGGTTCCACATACCATCCAACTGCTGACCTCAAGGGTGCGGTTGGTGGATACCTTCAGTCCAATACGAGAAGACTTCCTGAAAGCGCAGAGCTAAGGTTTTACCAGGTTGTGTTCTCTGGCGAGCATGGCGGCTTCCGTCCGGGTCGCCACGCCCAGCTTGGACAGGATGGTACTGACATGGAACTTTACCGTTGAGCGGCTGATCATCAGTTTATCGGCAATCTGAGGGTTGTTGAGACCATGTGCCATCAAGGTAAGCACATCCAGTTCGCGTTCTGTGAGGTTGTAGTCCGGCGTTGAGGGACGCAGGCTCGCCTTAATCAGGGCTTTGGTGGCTTCCGGTGCCAGGGTGGGTTCACCCTCAATCGCGTCATAAATTGCCTGGACAATGGTCTCCATCGTCGCATCCTTGAGCAGATACCCAATCGCGCCCGCCTTCAGCGCGTTTTCAACCATTTCATCTTCCTTGAAACTGGTGAGGACAATCACCTGAACATGGGGATAATGCTCGCGGATAATCCGGGTCGCGTCTGCCCCGGACAGATTGGGCATAAGCATGTCCATCAAAATCACATCCGGTTGCAGTTCCGCACAGCGATCCACGGCTTCTGCCCCATCCGCCGCTTCTCCCACCAGATGAATGCGCTCAGCCGTCATGAGATATGCGGACAGCCCGCGCCGAACCAGTTGATGGTCATCAACAATCATCACACGAATCGAATCACTATTTGCCATACCCAATCTCCAGGCACCTTCATTAGTCCTATTATGGCACAACTATCAAAATCTTAACAATGAATCGGAGGTGACGAACAACCCATTAAGGTATAATGGAAAGCGTAACTTTAAAAATCGACGTCTCACGGGTGGCGAGTTCCTACCCCGCCAGATGGAGAGGGAAAATACTATCCAGATAGGTAGTAAAAATCTATATCTGTGGCCGATAGAAAGTGGCCGTAACTATTTTATTATTAAAATGTACTAAAAGGAGCTCTTGCCAGCTTTATGAAGAAGTTATCTCTTTTAGCGTCATGCCTCTTGCTCATGACGATGATGGCGCCCCTCCATGCACAAGCAGATCTTGTCGCCGTACTGGAAGTCCTTGAGGCGGGAGTCGAAGTTCAGACCGCCGGCACTGAAATCTGGGTAAAGATCAACAGTGAAACCTTAATTAACGTAGGAGATGCGATCCGTACCGACGAGACAGGCGAAGCCCGCATTACCTTTTTTGAAGATGGGACTTCAACCATCGTGACACCCAACAGCCAGCTCCGCATTCAGGGATTTTCCGGGACAAGCGACCGGTTCGATCTGTCTCTGGAAGTGCTGGGTGGCATCGTCAGGCAGCAGGTGAATAACCTGCTGGAAACTGATTCCAACTATGAGGTGATTACCCCCGGCATGTCTCTGACTGTGCGCGGCACCAACTTCGATGTGCGGGTAGAGGACAGCGGACGGTCAGCCCTGGTCGCTTTTGAAGGTCAGGTCGCGGCGAAAAATGAGGCCAGCGCAGCCGACGTAGCGGCGGGCTTTGGGGTTCGGTCAGAAACAGACCAGCCCTTGAGCGATGTCGTTCCCGCGACCAGCTTTGAAGCGCTGGATGCTGCCCTGGACGGATGTCCGGGCGCGGTGGATACGGAAGGCGATGTCCGGCTGTATGTGCGGGTGAGTCCATCGCCCGAAGCGACCGCCGTAGGTTCGGTTGACCCCGGAGAAATCGTGCTGCTGGCTGGCGCGACCGCTGATGAGCAGTGGTACCGGATTCCGTTCCGAGGGGGGTTCGGCTGGATTTCAGCCGTTCTGATGACAGTGACGGTGGACGAAACCTGTCCGGGTATCCGACTGTACGATGATCCCCCTGTCGAAGACATTTCCCTTTACGAAAGCCCGGATTTGACCGGAAACAGCGCCCTCGTCCAGGTAGAAGGCACGAGTCTGAGGGACCGGCCAGGGACAGAATTCACAGTGGTAGATACGCTGGTGCTTGGCGAGGTTGTGGAAATCCTGGGGCAAGACCCAGCCGGAGACTGGCTGCAAGTTCGCACCATTGACGGGCTGGTTGGCTGGGTCTCAGCCACCCTCCTGCGTGTTTATAACGAAGAAGTTGATGTCATTACCGAGCCAACACCCATACCAACGGAGGAAGCCTCAGATTAAACTCCATGCAAAAATGCGGGCGCATCGTTCTCTCTAGTTTGCAAATAGGGGTAGTTGCGGCGGGCATCGTGCTGCTCCTCTGGGGCAGCAACGTCTTCCAGCATACGCAGCTCCGCCTGACCAATATCCTTTATTCCCCGCGCGAAACCACAGGAAACGTGGTCATTGTCGCTATGGACGATGCCAGTTTAGCCGCGTATGGGCGCACCCCCGCTGAATGGTCGCGGGAACATCACGCAAAGTTAGTGGAGGTTGTCTCCCAGGGCAATGCCCGCGCCATTGTTTTTGATATTCTGTTCCTTGAGTCCACCGAGGAAGACGAGCAGTTTTCAGAAGCGATTGAACAGGCCCGCCAAAGCTACGCGGCGACACGAACGGTGATGCCCATCGTCGGCTTGCAGCCCGTGCAAAATCCGGTCGGGCCGCCCAAATTTGAGGAAGTTCGTTTCCCGACCCATTCTCTCAAGAATGCGGTTGAAGGTCTGGGCACCTCGTTCAACATCCCGGACAAGGACGGCACGACCCGCCGACTGCCCATGCGCGTGATGGACGAGACCCAGGTTTATTATTCCCTGGATCTGATGGCATATCTGGCCTACCTGCGTATTCCTCCCGGTGCCATCGCGCAGGTGATCAAGTTCGGTGAGGATTATCTTGAACTGCCTTCAGGCCGCCGTCTCTGGCTGGACGAACGGCAGCAGCTCATGATGAATTTCTTCAGCGAGCCTGGTCAAAGCGGTTTTGAGGTCTATTCCTACCGTGACGTGCTGGAAGGCAGCGTTGATCCATCTGTGTTCAACGACAAACTGGTGCTGGTCGGGCTTATGAACAGCGAAGGGCAGACGGATCTGCATCATGTTCCCCTGGGGTTGGAGGGCACACGGATGGCGGGCGTAGAGATTCACGCCAACGCGATTGAAACCATCCTGCAAGGCGTGCCGCTGCGCCCCCAGGGTACACTCAGCCAACTGTTCATGATTATCGGGCTGGCATTGTTTTCCAGCATTTTCTATGGACAGATGCCCAAAAAGCGTTTCAATTGGTGGCTGGTGATAGCGGTTGTGATCCTGACCTTCGTCTGGGTGGTGGCCGCCACTGTGATTTTTTCCGAACAGCTTATTGTGATTAATCTGTTTCACAGTATGCTGGCAATCGCACTGCCTGCGCCCACCCTGCTGGCGAATCGTCTGGTAGACGAAGTCCGCCAGCGGCGGCAGGTGGAAATGCTGCTTGACAACATGCTGCGGGTTTCCAGCCAGCAGATGGACGTGGAACGCATTCTGGCGGAAATCAGCACGGATGTCAGCACTATTCTCGGTTGTGAGCATGTGGAAATCTGGCTCTGGGATAAAAGATCAAGGAAAGCTACCTGTGCCCACGTGTCCTGCGCTAAAGAGCCGATGCCCTCCAGTGAGGCCCTGGTCAAGCAAGCCCTGGACTCGCGTGACTCCTGCCATCAGGACAAAAGCCTCGTGGTTCCGATGCTCTGGCAAGGCCAGCCGCTGGGAGTCCTGGTTGGCTACCCCGTCGCCCGATTGCAGAGACGAACACGCTCAACCCTGGACTTGTTTACCCGGCAAACGGCGGCAGTGCTGGCGAATGTTGATCTGCTCGAAGAATCCAGGCAGCTTTCGGAACTCAAAACGTTTATTATCCGCATGACCTCCCATGACCTGAAAAACCCCCTGACGGCGATCATTAACTTCAGTTATTTCCTGCTGGAGGACGACAAAAAAACGCCGTTCATGTCTGCTGAGCAGCGTGAATTCGTGGATGATATTCAGCGTGCGGCCAACCAGATGCGGGCTATCATTAACAACATCCTGGATCTGGAACGGGTGCGCGGTGGGGTTAAAAAGTCTCAGATCTACGACATGACCAAACTGCTGAAGGAGATGGACATGGAGTTCCAGAGAAAAGCCGAGCTCCGTCAGCAAAAGTTAACCACCATCCTGCCCGACCATCCCATTCGTTTGGTCATGGATGTGGATCAGATTCGTCTGGCGTTTTCCAACCTGATCAACAATGCAATGAAATACACGCGGGAAGGCGGCACGATCACCGTCCAATGTACGATGAATCAAAACAAGGTGCGGGTTGATTTTTCTGACACAGGATACGGAATACCCAAAGACGCCATGGATAATCTATTTAAGGAATTCTTCCGGGTACGCACCCCGGAAACGCGGAATATCGAAGGGACGGGCCTGGGTTTGAGCCTGGTCAAAGCAGTAATTGAGGCACACGGTGGGCGAATCTGGGTAAAAAGCCAGTTAGGATCAGGCAGCACATTTTCGGTCGAACTGCCCTTCCACCAGACGATTAAAGAGTAAGCACATCAACCCTGATAGGCGAGCGGCAGTTGGATCGCAACGGTTATTCGATCTTCAGGGGTGTTCTCGATCATCAACTCGCCGCCAGCCGCCGCAACCAGCCTTTTTGCAATCGCTAACCCCAACCCCACCCCCTGCTGTTCATACTGATCGCGTTCAAACTGCATAAACCCGTCGATTTTTTCAGATGCAGGGGGTTTAAGACCCTGCCCATCATTGCTGATTGAAATGAGATAGCGGGTCTCATCCACCCTGGAACAGACCTGCACCACCGTCCCGCGCACAGAAAACTTAAAAGCGTTCTCCACAATTTCGTCGATAATTTTGGCCAGGTAATCCTCGGTCAGCGTGAGTCTGGCGTTGTGCAGATCGAGACGCAAGTCCTCAATACGGGAAAATTTTTTCGCTTTGTCATGGGCTGTCTGACGGATCACCAGTTCTGTATCGTTTGTGCACGCTACCGAGTCTGGATTCAGCTTGCTGAGCTCGGTTTTGGAGTACCACAGGAAGTTTTCGGCGAGTTTGTAGAGCCGGGACATGCTGTTCCGAATGGAACCGACCATACTTTTCTGTTCTTCCGTCATGTTCTCGGATTCAGATTCGATCAGGTGGGCATATCCATCCGCTACCATAATTGCGGTTCTCAGTTCGTGCGGCAGCGACCGGGCGATATTCTGGCGAACTTCTTCAATGGTGCGGCTGACGGCTTCCTGCTGGATCGCTCGTTTCTTCAAACGCGCCTGCACTGCCTGACGCAGTTCCTCAACTGTAAACGGCTTGGTGATGTAATCGTCCGCCCCCATCGCCATGCCCCGCCGCATCAGGTTGCGTTCGTGCTGGGCGGTCAGGAAAACAAAGGGTATCGACGCGGTTGCCTGGTGGCTGCGTAAGGCTTCCAGCACGCCAAAACCATCCATGCCTGGCATGGCAATATCACAGATAATCAGATCAGGAAGGTGTTCCTGGGCAAGCCGCACACCTGAAAACCCCTCGCTCGCTTCGAGGATGGTAAACTGATCATTCAGGCTTCGCGCCACCATTTTACGGACAATATCATTGTCTTCAATAACCAGGATACTTGTCATTCACACTCGCCCCCAATTCATTTTCTGATGCAAGTTGACGGGTCAGGGTGAGAACATCAGCAAGGTGAACGGGTTTCACAAGAAAACGATCCACTAAGCGGGCTTCGGGCATCTGTTCGATCCGAAAGTCTCCGGTCATCATAATAATTCGGGTATGATCCAGCGCCGGGTTTTCCCGTGTATAGGTCAGTACTTCCAGGCCAGACAGAATGGGCATATGGACATCAAGGAGGATAATGTCCGGAGAGAAGTCATTCAGGGTATCCACCGCCTCTAATCCATTCATAGCGACCCGCACCTCAAACTGATTGTCCGTCAGCAGGTCGGAAAAAACAGAGGAAAGCTCCGGGTTATCTTCAACGATCAGAACACGTTTCATGCATACCCCCTCACTCTGAAGATAAGCGATCAGGCAGACTACCACAACAGACGAGTGGGCGGTCTTTACTGGTAACAGTGGCTAGTTTTTACCTGGTCAGATGACCAGGTTTCTACGGCGTCTGGGGGGATGGCGGGCGCTGCCAGGTGGCGGTTACCCGCGTCCCTTTCCCAGGCTGGCTGTCAATCGCCAGTTCAAGGGCCGCTTCTTCGGCGCGTTCCCGCATGACCGCAAAACCCGTTCTGGGCGGGAGCGCCTGGTCTTTATTAAAACCTCTGCCGTCGTCCTCGATTTGCATGACTACCTGCTGTTTGAGATTGAGCAGATCAATGGTCACCCGCCCCGCCTGGGAGTGTTTTTCCACATTATTCAGGGCTTCCTGGGCAATGCGGTAAAAGGCAGTCTGAACCTCCGGCGGCAGCAGAAAGGTTTTGGGAATTCTCAGATCAACCTGAATCGAGGTGCGCCCGGCCATATTATCCAGCAACTGCTTAAGAAGTTCGCTCAGGTCAGCATCCAGCAGAGTCTGGGGGCGCAGTTCAAGCAGCAGGGTTCGCATTTCTGCAAGCGCCCCCCGCGTCAAACGGCGCAGTTGATTCAGTTCTTCCCCGATGCTGGCGGGGTTGTTCTCCCAGAGCTTGGCGGTCGCTTCGGCAAAGGCATGTGCGGAAAACAAAGTCTGGGTCACCGAATCGTGCAGGTCGCGTGCCAGACGCTGGCGTTCCTGCAAGGCGGCCAGCTCCCTCCCCTGCTGGTACAGCCGGGCATTCTTCAGCGCGACGGCTGCCTGGTCAGCAAAAGCCTGCAAACGCTCCGCGTGACGGGCGGTAAAAAAGTCGGGGGTGAAGCTGCTCAGGTTCAAAAAACCAATGACTGATTCTCCCATTGAGATCGGAGCCCCTACGTAGGACTGCATCGTGCCAGTCTGATCTCCGGTTAAAATGCAGGCATTGTTCATTTTGACCGCCGGGATCACCACCGGTTGGAAGGTGAGCAACATATGATTCAGATGGGCTTCATTGGCGATGACCAGTGGGGCAGGCGGATCCGATGACCCCGGTTCAAAGCAGTTCCAGGAATGGACTATTTCGGCGCTGTCATCCTTAATGAGCATGATGTTGGAGGCGTCATGCGGGATCACACGCCGGAGATTCTGCAAAATCCGGTTCAGAACCTCTTCCAGTTCCAGGGTGCTGTTCAGCACCATCGCAACATCGCGCAGCGCATCCGCAAATGCACGTTGTTCCCGTTCAGCAGCCGCAAGCTGATGGCGTACCAGGGCATTTTCGATGGATACCTGTAGTCTTTTGAGATAGCTGTGATCGAGGTCTTTGACAAGATAGTCATAAGCCCCCCGCTTGATAGCCTGGACGGCAATGTCTTCATCACCGGCGCCGGTGATAATAATGACTGGCAGCGCAGGAAACGCTTCCAGAAGCTCGAAAGCCGTCCCATCGCCCAGAAAATAATCGGCGATAATCACGTCACAGGTGTTTTCCGCCAGATAGGACTCCGCTTCTGCGATAGACGACACAATATGATAGCTGTAAGACAATTGACCCATCTCCCGGCTAAAGCTTTTCTGGTCAATGATGTCGTCCTCAACGAGAAGAATGTGGTTCATCAGGAAACCAACTCCGCCAGCGCGATCCTCATCCCTTAAATGATACTTGAAAACGAGTAAAAAACCTCCCTCAGATGGGTAGGTTTTCCCTATCCACCTGACCAGTTCTTCTAAAACAGGGTATGGTCATAAACTGGTCAGGTGGCCAGTCATTTTCTCCCCAGTCGGCAGATGTCAATTACGGGCTGGTGTCTTATCATCATGAACATAGTAAAGGTTTGAGAAGCAGATGATCTCAAGCTCCGATATTTGCTGACACTTGACCGACTCGTTCCATCCATCACACGCTCCCTCGGAGCTGTTTCCTTCAACCCGTCTTAGTCAGGCAGTATCCGGAGTAACCATTGAATTATGACCTTATATTCGGGCCACACCTATAACCTTACACCGCCATCGGGCGACTGGAACGGCAGCGTCCTGGTTGTGGAAGATAATCTTCACACACGAGAACTTTTGAGCGCACAACTGGAGCTCCACCGCCTGAAATCGGTGTGCGTACCAGACGGAAAATCAGCCATGAACTGGCTGACCGAAAATCAGACCGACGTGGTGCTGCTGGATTTAATGCTGCCGGACATTGATGGGCTGGCTGTCTGCCAGAATATCCGAGAGAAATTTTCGCCGACCGACCTGCCCATTCTCATGCTCAGCGCACGCGGCGACCAGCCAGAGGTCAGACTCTCCGGTTTGCAGGCGGGAGCCAACGACTTTATGGCAAAACCCCATCAGGCCGCCGAACTCGCCGCTCGCATTAACGTCCTGCTCAAGACGACCCTCAAAGCACGCCACCAGGAAGCGGAACTCCAGAGCCGGATTTCCCATGTCATTGTTTCGACACCGGATCCCGACAAGCGTCTGTACGAAATGGCAAAAATCGCGTGTGAGGCGGTACACGGGACCTCCGCTGCTGTGTGTGAAATCAATCGGGAGGATGGTACGGTCACCCTTGCTACCCAATATCTGAGCGCCGCTGATTCGGAAAAGGGTTCGAGGGAGCTTCGCGCTCAGCGATCCTTTCCGGAAGCCGTCATGTGGATCACATCTCAATCGAGCCAGGGTATTCGCTGTCAGATAGAGGATACCGACCTGAATGAGCATATCCGCAGCTATATGACTCACTATGGTGTGAAATCCGCGCTGTTTTATCCTTTACCTGCTGGATACATCGAAATCTGGAACAGTCAGGAGAACCGCCGTTTCAGTGACGAAGACATCCGGCTGCTCCAGGTCGCTGCCAGCCATGTCGCTGCTGCGTTGACAAATGCGATGCTTCATCGGGAGTTAGTCGCCAGCGAAGCCCGCTGCCGTGGTAAGCTGGTTCACGCGAATAAGGCCATTGGAGACACGATTCAGGAACCGCTAAAAAATGGCGGAAATGAACGGGTGCTGCTGCCCCCCCAGGGTAACGAAGTCATTTTGGAAGGCAATTTCAACAGCCAGCTCGAAACGGGCGGCTTTCGGAATGTGACCGCACGCGGGCAGGAGAAAACACGCTTTTTGCAGCAGTTTATCTCAAATATTTCTCATGACCTCAAAGCATCGCTTTCATTGATCAATCTGACGGTTTTCATGCTGCGGAAAGCCATCCTGCCAGAGGCACACCAGCGTCACCTGACCATCCTGGAAAGCCAGATTTCCCAACTGACTCATCTGGTCGAAGGGATGCTCAGGCTGTCCAAACTGGATGAAGCACCCGAATTTAATTTTGAAAGTGTTGATCTGAACCGACTGGTCGGCGAGATTCTCACCCGGTTACAGCCCGCTTTTGCCGACAAAAATCATACCCTGCACTTCACCAGCGATCCCACCCTGGCGCCCATTCAGGCGGATGTTCATGCCCTGGACAGAGCGATCAGCAATATCGTTACGAACGCGATTCACTATACAGCCGATTCAGGCGACATCCGTGTCGAGATCACCCATAGCCCCACAGAGGTCATGATCAAAGTCAAAGACAGCGGGATCGGGATCGCTGCGGCGGATTTACCGCACATCTTTGAACGTTTCTACCGCGCCGACAAGACGAAGAACCCGAATATCGGCGGGTTGGGGCTGGCAATCGTGAAAGAGATCATTGAAGCGCACAAGGGCTATGTCGAGGTTGAAAGCGCTCCCGGCAGCGGAAGCACCTTCAGCGTGCATCTTCCACTGAAAAACTAGCCAGGTGGCCAGGTACAAACCTAGCCACCTGACCTACTAGAGAATGGCCTGATCTGGGGTATCCTCTAAGTAAGGCTTAGAAATTCCATGAACGAGGATACCTTTACTTACCTGCTCCCTTATATCCTGTCCTTAGGTTTATCCTCTGCTGTCGGATATTACGCCTGGCAGCGACGAAAGGTATTCGGCGCGGCGACCTTCGCGTTTTATTCCTATGTGCAGGCGGCATGGACTTTCTTTTATCTTCTTGAAATGCTTAGCCCACAGCTAGAAAATAAGCTCTTCTGGGACAAAATCGAGTGGGGAACAGCATTTCTCAGTTTCATCGCCTGGTGGATATTTACCAGAGAGTATACCCGCCAGGAAAATCTCCCCTTGAAATCAGCCGGGTATCTCTTTGTTTTCCCGATTCTGTTTATGGTGTTCATCTTCACGGACGATCTGCATCAACTGGCCTATTCGAAGATATGGGTAGAGCCGGGCGAGCCGCTCGATGCGCTGTTTTATGATTATACACCCCCGCTCTGGATGGGGGCGATTTATTACTACGGCGTGGGTTTCCTGAGTCTGTCTCTGCTGATCACACGATGGCGAACCGTTGAAGCCGTGTATCGCCATCAGTTCACGATCATCATTGTCGGGGCGCTGATTACCCTGATCGGGTCGGCGGCCACTTTCTTGCTTGAGTTTTACCCTTTCGGGCAGCGTGACAGCACAGCGATCACCTTTGCGTTTGGGAATGTGCTTGTGGCATGGGGGCTCTTCCGCTATCAGATTTTTGACCTCGTGCCGATTGCCCGCAATATGCTGATAGACAGTCTCAAAAGCGCGGTAATTGTGGTGGATATGGAAAATCGGGTTGTTGATTTAAATCAGGCTGCTCGCAGCGCCGCCGACCCTAATCTGCCGAGTATTATTGGACAGTCATTGGAACAGGCATTCCCCAAGTGGCTGAACGAAACGCAGCGCTACCGTCATGTTCATGATCTGCGAACCGAATTGACTTTTCAGCAAGACGGCCAGACTCAGTATCTTGAGTTCAGCATTTCGCCTATCCGGAATGGGCAAAACCAAACCGTTGGGCGCCTCATGGTCGCGCATGATATTACCCACCTCCGGCACAGTGAAAGTGCCCTCCGTGAAAGTGAGGAACGCTACCGTCTGCTGGCGGAAAACATTACCGATTTTGTGACCCTCTACAGCCCGGACGGCAAACTGATCTACGCCAGTCCTTCCTTGCTGCGCTCAACCGGGTATGCGCTGGACGAATTGTACGCGGTTTCCCTGGACGCCTTAATCCATCCCGACGACATAGCGGCGGTTCACGATACAGCACGCCAGGTGTTGGCTAAGGACAAGGGCACCGCAACGATTGAATTCCGCCGCCGGAAAAAATCGGGTGGGTATCTCTGGGTAGAGTCGCATATACAAGCCATCCGCGATGAACAGGGCAGTGTCACCCATCTGCTCTATTCATCCCGCGATATTACCGCCCGCAGAGAGGCGGAGCAGGCCAAAGAGATCGCGGAATATCGGGCGCAGCGCCACTTAAACACCACCGCAGTCATGATGCTCGTCCTGAATGAGCATGGGGAAATCACCTTCGTCAACAACAAGGGATGTGAAATTCTCGGTTACCCCAGAGATGAACTCCTGGGTAAGTCCTGGGCCGACTTCTCCTCCTCAGAAAGTACCAACGAAAACATGCGAACCATATTCAGGCGTCTGACAGCGGGAGATGACGATACCCAGGGCTATATCTACTATGAAACCTGGCTGCGGACAGGCTCCGGCGAGGACCGGTTAATTGCCTTACACAACACCCTGGTTTTTGTGGGTCGTGTGGTTGAGATTTTGATTTCCGGGGAAGACATCACGGACCGCAAACGGGCGGAGGAAGCCCTGCGCCAGAGCGAAGCCCATTCTCGCGCTCTGCTCAACGCCATTCCCGACCTGGTTTTCGAGATTGACGAGGATGGCACGTTTCTGAATTTACAGGCTGATCCATCTGAACTCGCTTTTGCGACCCCAGGCCAGTTTATTGGACGCAAACTGCATGAGATTTTCCCCCCTGAACACGCAGAAATGGCCCTCAATGCAATTCGGGAAACCCTCTCGACAGGACAGCCACACAGCTATGAATACCAACTGCCTATCCCTGAAAAGGGTTCTCAGGATTACGAAGCCCGTGTGGTGGTCAGTGGGCCTCATCAGGTGCTCGTGCTTGTCCGCAACATCACCCAACGAAAAAGAGCAGAAGAAGCGCTGCAAATCAGCGAAGCCCAACTGAAGGAAGCCCAGCACATTGCCCAACTGGGCCGCTGGGAACTGGATATGAACACGGGGAAAAGCCGCTGGTCACAAGAGCATTACCATATTTTTGGCCTTCCGGAAGATACGCCCATCACTTTCAATTACTATAACAGCCTTCTGCATCCTGAGGATGTCAAACACGCCACCGATTCCTTTCAAGAGCTGCTGGATAAGCGAGTCGATTCCTATTCCCAGGACTATCGCATTATTCGACCGGATGGAGAAGTTCGTCACGTCACGATTCGTGCCCGGATTTCCTATGACGAACACGGTTTTCCTCGGACTGTTACCGGAATCACCCAGGACATCACCGAACGCAAACAGGCAGAAGCTGCCCTGCGTCAGAGCGAGGAGCGCTTCAAGAAAGCCTTTGAAGCGTCGCCCATTGGGATGGCACTGGTTTCGCCGGAAGGCAAATGGCTCCAGGTCAATCCGAGTCTGACCCGGATGCTGGGCTATACGGAAGGCGAGCTGCTCGATCTTGATTATCTGTCGATTACGCACCCGGAAGAGCTGCAAATTGACTTGAGCCTGACCCAGCAGTTGCTGCGGGGTGAAATTCCGGCCTATCGTCTGGAAAAACGCTATTTCCACAAAAGCGGCAAACCCATCACCACGCTGCTGAGTGTGGCGTTAGTCAGAGATATGCAAGACACGCCGCTCTATCTTGTGTCCCAGATCGTCGATATTACGGAACTCAAGCAGATGCAGATCGCCGTGCTGGAGAGCAACGCGCGTTACAACGAACTGGTCCGCAATATTCCGGGCATGGTCTATGTTTTTGGTCGGCGTCCAGACGGAACCATTTTCTATGATTATGTGAGTCCGCGCTGTAAGGAACTCAACGGGGTTGAGCCGGAAGCAGTCTACCGTGACCCTCATGTTTTGCATGACCAGTTTCTGCCAGAACATCTGGAACGCCACAATGTACTTATCGCGGAGTCGGCACGCACACTGGAACCATTTTATAGCATCATGCCAAAGCTCATTGATGGCGAAATCCGATGGCGGCAGTATATTTCGCTCCCCAAGCAGCTTGACGATGGCACTACGCTGTGGCATGGTATTGAAACAGACATCACCCAACAAAGGAAAACGGAAGAAGCCCTGCGGGAAAGCCAGAGGTTCATTGAGCAGGTGACCCATGCCATCCCCGATATTGTCTATGTGTTTGATCTGGAAGAGCGCACAACAGTGTACAATAATCGACACCTTGCCAGCGAGCTTGGCTATTCGCCGGACGAAATTAAGGCGATGCAAACGAGCCTTTACGAAACCATCATGCCGCCCGAAGAGCGCCGCCGCCAGTACGAAGAATTGATGCGCTTTCAGACCGCTCAGGACCAGGAAGTGCGTGCCTTTGAATTCCGCTGCCTCCACAAGAATGGTGACATCCGGTGGCGTTCTGACCGGAATGTGGTTTACGCCCGTCATCTCGATGGGTCGCCCAAACAGATTTTAGGTGTATCCAGGGACATCACCGAACAAAAAGCGGCTCAGGAATGGCAGGCCAAACTCATGACGGATCTTGAGAATGCCAACCGCGATTTAAAAGACTTCGCGTACATCGTGTCGCATGACCTGAAAGCCCCACTGCGGGGAATCAGCACCGTGGCTGGCTGGCTGACCAGTGACTATGCGGACAAATTCGATGACGAAGGGCATGAGCTGCTGGAATTGCTGTCAGGCCGTGTCAAACGGATGGAAATGCTGATTAATGGGGTGCTTGAGTATTCGCGGATCGGTCGCATCAGCGAAAAGACCACCGATATTGATTTGAACACCCTGCTGCCCGAAATCATTGATCTCGTCGTCCCCAAGGGAACTTTTGATGTGAAAATAGCGACTCCCTTACCGACCATCAAGGGAGAGCCAACCCGTGTGATGCAGGTTTTCCAGAATCTGTTAAGCAATGCCGTTAAGTTTATGGACAAACCAGCGGGCAGGATTCGCGTTGATTGTGAGGACGCTGGGTCGTTCTGGCAGTTCCGGGTTTCAGACAATGGGCCGGGTATTGAAGAACGTCACTTCGCCCGTATTTTTCAGATTTTCCAGACGCTCACTCCCAGAGATGAACACGAAAGCACCGGGGTTGGGTTAACCATTGCCAAGCGCATTGTGGAACTCTACGGTGGCAAAATCTGGGTCGAGTCTAAACGTGGAGAAGGTACCACCTTTCATTTCACATTACCGAGAGGGGAGTCATAAATGAACCCGACAAAATCTGTGCTGCTGGTGGAAGACGATAAAATTGATGTGATGACCATCCGGCGCATTTTTAAGGAACTCAACATCCAGAATCCCTTGACCGTAGCTTCCAATGGTGAGGAGGCGCTGGATCTGTTGATGCAGGGGTCCACCCAGAATTTCAGTGTGATCCTCCTGGATTTAAACATGCCGCGCATGTCCGGGATTGAGTTTCTGACTGTTGTCAAATCCAACGACCATTTCAGGCATATTCCCATCGTGGTGCTGACGACCTCCAACCACGAAGATGATATTCAACAGGCATATGATCTGTCGGTCGAAGGGTACATGGTCAAGCCGGTGGATTACGATCAATTTGTGGAGATGATGAAGAATATTCACGGTTACTGGACCACCAGTGCGTAACCCGCACCCAAGCTCAGGATGAATACGGTGCTGCCTCACTCACCGCTGTGTTTGCCCCTGCCGGATTTTCTCCCGCAGTGTGTCAATCACGACCAGTTCCCCTTGCTCATTGGCATAGTACCAGTGCTCCCAGCTATTGCAGGCAGGCAGATCACCCACCACCGCCAGAACAACCGCCGTTTTACCGGACTATCTGTTGAAATAGAGCCTCTGCCCTGGTTGTAACAGCCCATTTTCCAGCAGCGCAGCAAACGGGATGCGCGACGCCAGGGTTGGAACCGGAGAGAATCACACGGTAGAGCAGGGCTTCTGGGTGGTGTGCAGTTTTTCACCGTTGACCGTCAGCCGTTCGCTGCCTGTGCACAGAGGAATTTCCCAATCGCTCCGCTTCTGCTCCTTCGACTTTTTGCACCACAGCAGCGTTTCGTGGGCATTGGCAAAGCGGACTCCTCTGAACTGCGGCATGGGATTCGTTTTTACCCAGACCACATCGTTCAGAATCCAATAGCCCAGATCCAGCAGAATCGTGCCGACGCGGTAAATATTGTGGTAGGAACCGATCACCCAGATGGTGCCCGTGTCTTTTAAGACGCGGCGGTCAGCCAGTCGCGGGTAAACTGGTCATATGCGGCAAAATCAGCAAATTGATCCCAGGCATCATCGACTGCATCCACCTCCGCCAGATTGGGACGCAGCAGGGGATTTTGCAGTTGCAGGTTATACAGGCGGGTCGGCAAAAATCAGATCCACCGATTTTATCGTATCCAGGTTCATATCAGAGCTTCACGGCCTCAACCGGAATCGCGGAATCGCGGAAGACTTTGAGCATGACTTTGGGTGCTTTTTCCGTCGTGATGATGACATCCACCTCCTGCGGGCGGGCAAAGGTATAGGGGGCGACCTGTCCCCATTTGGTGCTGTCCACCAGAATCACCGTTTTAACGCAGTTGGCAATCAATGCCTGTTTGAGGGCGGCTTCTTCCTGACTCATTTCTCCCAACCCCATGTCCAGCGTCACGCCGTGTGCCCCAAAAAAGCCCACGTTGAAGTTCACCGGAGGCAGGGTCTCCGGCCTGCCGACCAACGACACCGAATCACTGCGAAATTTTCCGGCGGGCAAAAAAACCTCAATCGAGGGGCAGTCAATAAACTGCTGGGCGATGATCAGACTGTTCGTCACGATGACGAGATTCTCCATCTGCCGCAGGTAAGGTGTCATGGCAAAGGCGGTAGTGCTGGCGTCCAATGCGATGCCGTAGCCATCTTTCGCCAGCGCTGCGGCTGCCCTGGCAATGGCGGCTTTTTCGTGCGGATTTTTGCGGCGGCGTGTCTCAAATGACTTTTCCGACTGAGAAAACATGATCTGCGGCTGCACCGCCCCGCCGTATGTCCGCTTGAGCAGACCTTCTCCTTCCAGCGCCTGTAAATCCTGCCGGATGGTCACGGCGCTGACGTGGAGAAAATCGCTGAGTTCCTTGACGGACACCCGCCCCTGCTGTTGAAGCTGTTCAAGAATAAAACTACGCCGTTCTTCGAGAAACATAAGCAACCGAAATGAAACGAAACTGCGATTTATTGTACCGCATTTTTTGCCCTGCCCAATTCTTTTACCCGTTCAGGCTTTTGCGTTAACATCAGTGCCGAAAGGGGGTGTAACCATGCAATTTGAATTTGCAACCGCCCATCGGATTCGGTTTGGCAGCGGCGTGTTAAAAGAAGTCGGTGCACTCGCCGCTGGTTTTGGCACACGGGCGCTGATCGTGACAGGACAGAACGGCGCACGCACACAGCCGCTGATCGACACGCTGACGATACCCTTTACCGTTTTTTCTGTGGACAAAGAACCGACGGTGACACTCATCCTGCGCGGTGTGGAACAAAGCCGCGCAGAAGCCTGCGATGTGGTCATCGGTTTTGGCGGGGGGAGTGCCCTTGACGCCGGAAAAGCCATCGCTGCGCTCGCTACCAACGCGGGTGATCCGCTCGATTACCTGGAAGTGGTCGGCAGGGGACAGCCGCTCAAAAATCCGCCGCTTCCTATGATCGCGATTCCAACCACCGCCGGAACCGGTTCGGAAGTCACCCGAAATGCGGTGCTGGCGGCGGAAGCGCACCGCGTCAAAGTCAGTCTGCGCCATCCCTGGCTGCTGCCCCGAATCGCGCTGGTTGACCCTGAACTGACCTACTCCCTGCCGCCGCATCTGACCGCCAGCACGGGGATGGACGCGCTGACGCAGGTGATTGAACCATTTGTGTGCAACGCGCCGAATCCGATGACGGATTCCCTGGCCCGTGACGCCATGAAACGGGCGTCGTGCGCGTTGCAGCGTGCGTATGACAATGGAAATGATGCTGAGGCGCGTCAGGATATGGCGCTGGCCAGTTTATTCGGCGGACTCACGCTGGCAAATGCCCGACTTGGCGCGGTACACGGATTCGCCGGGCCGATTGGCGGGATGTTCCCTGCGCCGCATGGTGCTGTCTGCGCCAAACTGCTGCCGCTGGTGATGGAAGTCAATATTCGTGCCATGTGCCAGCGAGAACCTGAAAATGATGCCCTCAACCGCTATGATGAAGTCGCCTACCGGCTGACGGGCAAATCGCTGGCACTGACCGGGGTGAAATGGGTACAACATCTGTGCGATACAATGGAAATTCCATCGCTGAGCACTTATGGCATTACCCGTGAGGATATTCCGACGATTGTTGGAAAATCACGCAGCGCCAGCAGTATGAAGGGCAATCCGATTGTCCTTACGGACGAGGAACTAACCGAAATTCTGGAACGTGCACTCTAACTTTATAGACAACTTGCTTATATCGCTGGGATCGCTATTATTGACTGTATGGTGCGTTCATAAAGTAACGCAGGATGCCTGTACATGGATTCGACGCAAAATCCTGATATTCCATACCTCTCATCGACGCTGATCAGGGATGCTCTTTTAGACGAACTCCAGGCGGCAGATAGGCATCGTCTTACCCTGGTGAGTGCCCCACCGGGATATGGCAAAACCACGCTGATCGCGCAGTTCGTGCAGACGACCCCACTGGCGGTTGCCTGGCATACCATCACCGAACGTGAACGCGACCTGCCGAACCTTCATCTCCATGCCATTCAATCCCTGGAACAGGTCATCCCGGAAATCCAGCCGCTCAAACAATTTACTTCCCGCGATTCGGCTCATGATCTGGGACTCAAAATCGCTTACTTCCTCAGAGATCATCTGGAACAGGATATTTTTTACATTCTGGATGACGTTCACTATCTGATTGGTTCTCTGGCGGCGGAGCAGTGGTTGACTACGCTGGTTGAATCGATGCCGCCCCGCTGCCATATGATTATCATCAGCCGGGTGCTGCCCGATCTGCCCCTGGTGGAAATGATCGCCCGTCGGGAAATCCTGGCCATTGGTCAGGAAAAACTTTGTTTTTCCCCTGATGAGATTCAAACCCTTTCAGAACAGCTCGCTGGAAAAACGCTGTCCAGTGAGCTGTTGGAAAAAATCGCCGCCCTCGAAGGATGGCCTGCCGGCATTATTCTTGCGCTCAAACCCCTGCCTGCCGAAGTTTCGTTTTCCCTGCGCGGAACAGGGCCGGAGGCTCTCTTCAGTTTTCTGGCAAGCTCGATGCTGCAATTGCAGCTTCCGGATATTCGCAACTTCTTACTGGCGTCGTCGGTCATCACGTATATCACGCCCGAAATCTGTAGCAAAGTCCTGGGAATCCCGAACAGCCACGAGCTGCTGGCGTCCGTCCTGAATCAGCAGCTTTTTACCTCACGGGTATCCGGCGGGATCATCTACCACCAGCTTTTCCGGGATTTTTTGCAGACCGAGTTAAAACAGACCGCGCCAGAACAATTCGCCCGCCTGCATCTGAGCGCCGCCCAGTGGTTTCAGTCGAATGAACAGCTTGATACCGCCTTCACGCATTATCTGGCGGCAGGCCGTCCTGAGTATGCGGCGCAAATTGCCGAATTTGTCGCGCAGGATTACTTTGTTCAGGGAAAAGTGGAA
This sequence comes from Anaerolineae bacterium, assembly GCA_008933735.1. Classification (GTDB taxonomy): domain Bacteria; phylum Chloroflexota; class Anaerolineae; order Aggregatilineales; family J027; genus SB15. The sequence continues at coordinate 20,289 of WBUL01000026.1, forward strand.
ACGCTGCTGGAATGGAAAGAAGAGCTTATCCCATGCGGCATCCCCATCCCCAATTTGCTGCATAAGTGCGCTATCATACACGCAGACCGCTATCAATACGATCTGGCCGAAGCGGATCTGGCGCAGGCTTCCGAGTCGTTTGAGGAAGGCAACGATACAGAAGGACTGCTTCTGGTAGACTTTCAGAAAGCGGTCATCAATCTCCAGCGGGGCAATTACCACGAGGCGGCGCATCAGGCCGAAGCCCTTAATAAGCTCCCCATCGAAAACGTCAACTTGCGCGGGCGAATCCTGCGTACCCTGGGCATTGCGAATTTTCGTCTGGGGCATCTGGACCGTGCAGCGGAATATCTGGAAGCGGCGCTGCCCCTTCACCGCCAATATGGGGACAGCTACGCGGTGGCAAATCTGCTGCAAGACCTCGGCGCAGTTCATCTCCAATCCAACCGGTTCTCAGAGGCCGGTGGCTGCCTCCAGGAAGTCGTCGCCATCCTTCGCTCCCTGAATAACCCTATTCCCCTGGCGCTGGCCCTGAATAATCTGGGATATTACTACCACCTCCAGGGAAACTATGTTCAGGCGTTTCAGGCGTTCCAGGAAGGACTGCGGAGTGTAACCCAGGTAACCAATCCACGTGCGGAAGGCTACCTGCTGTGGAGCTTTGGGGATCTGCTGAGGGACTGTGGAAACTTCAAACAGGCGCTGCACCTGTACCAAAAATCGATCCAGCTCATCGGCAATCACGAACCGTCGCTCAAGGTAGCAGTGGTGACAAGTTTATCGACGCTCCGACGCTGGCAGGGACGCTGGGATGAGGCCGTCAGTCTGGCGGAAGAAGCCGCCACGATGGCCGAATCGCTTGGATTGGAGTATGAGAAGCAGGCGGCACAGGCTTCACTCTGGGTCGCCCACGCGAACCGAGGAGAAAGCACCCAGGCCCTTGATAAACTGGTACGCATTCGAGACAAACTGCGAAGCCAGAACAATCAGATCGAATTTGTCAGAGTCTCCGGGCTGTGCGCTCATGTCGCCCTCATACGCTCAGATTCGCTGGCAGCAGAAAACTTTCTAAGGGCGGTCGCCCATCCAATTATCCAACCGCTGGTGGCGGAGATCATGTATGCGCCCGCCCTTCAATCGTTTGTGAAAGCCCGAGCGGAAAAGTACCCGCAGCTGGTTCAGGCCCTTGCCCAGTTGGAGGCACAGTCTCAGGAATCTCAGGAAAGCTCTGCCAATGCCGAGATTCAGAAAACCTACAGTTTGAGGGTCTTCACCCTGGGGAAGCAGGATGTCATCGAGCGGGATGGTCAGGTCATTTTGGCTTCAGAGTGGCAGGCGGCGCGTGCCCGCGAGCTCTTCTATTACCTTTTGTTTATGGGACCGACCACCCGTGAGCAAATCTGCCTGGTCTTCTGGCCGGACAGCTCCACCCGGCGTGTGCGCTCCAATTTCCATACCACGCTGTACCGCGCCCGAAAAGCGATTGGAGAAGATGTCATCGTTTATCACGACGATATGTACCGCATCAATCCAGAAATCAAGGTCTGGTGTGATGTCCATGAGATGGAGCGGTTTATTCACCTCGCCTCTCATCTCTCCCCACAGAATCCCCGTACTGAGGACTTGTGGCGCAAGTCCATCAATCTCTATCGCGGCGATTTTTTACCGCTGATTGACTCGCCCTGGCCGGTTCCTCTTCGAGAAGCGCTGCGAGAATCTTATGTGCAGGCCTTGATAGGGCTAGCCGCCTGTTCCCAGGTTCGGCACGATTACAAAGAAGCGCTTACTGTACTGAAGATCGCGTTGAACATCGATCCTTATCGGGAAGAAGTTCACCGGGCCATTATGTCAGCGTATGCTCAGCAGGGTGAAAAACGCAAGCTTAGGGAGCACTACGAATCCTTAAAACACCTCCTTAGGGAAGAACTCGCTGTGCTGCCGTCCGAGGAGACGGTCTCCCTCGCCAGAACCCTGCTGAATTCCTGATTTTCTTTTCCTTCTGTTGTAAGCACTTCGTTGCACACCGTCGCTTACCCTAAGTGCAACATTGACGAAGGAAAATATCATGAAAAAAGTCCATTTCAACCAAAAACGTATTATTGCCCGCACGCGGATGATCGTCCTGATGGTCATTACAGCACTGGTGCTGATGGCACTTCTTATTCCTAACAGCACGGTGCTGGCTGGCTGGGCAATTGGTGGTGGCTATTAAAGAAGGATAACAAGTATGGCAAACACGTATCAGCCGATGGTCATGGATATTTTTCCGTTCCCAAACGGTCAGGGGTTTTCCGGCGCCAAAGCGTGGTGGAAGCATGTGCTCAACCTGGAAGAAAAGCGCCGGTTAAACAATCTGGTGGGGATTGCCCTCCTCGATACTGGTGTTCGTAACCGTCTGATCGACGAACGGGATCCCGCCCTCTACGAAGCGTTCGGTCTGTCTGATGAAACCAAACGTTGGTTGCAGGATGTCTCAGCAGATTCTCTGGACGAGCTCGCCAGCATTATCAACGCCGCCTTCGCTGATGCACCCCTACTTGAAACGGCGTGAGCAAGAGGGGGGGACTGATGTTCCCCTCTTCTACTCCTGTCAGGAAGGAAAACTCATGGCTAAATTGATCATTGTCATCACTGAGCAATTAGCTTTTGTCAAGGAAATAAGCCATACCCTGCGTCAGGCAGAGTATTTTGTATTGAAAGGCAATCATCCTGAACATGTCATAGAAATGATCAAATCGATGATTCCGGATATGATTATTATTGATGAGGTCTTTGGCAAAGACACGCTGATTACCTTCAGCCAACAAGTCCATTTGAACTCACATACCAAAACGACCTCTGTGGTAGCCCTTGTCTCCACGTCCAGCGATAAGGTCAAACACGAGTTTTCCTCGCACGGCATCAAAGCGGTCATCTCCAGAGACGACCTGCTCAAAAAACCCCTTCAACTCATCAGCAACCTTATGCTCAACGGCAACGGCTCCAGCAGTTGACAGCATCACTCCTGGCCAGCGCGACGTTATAACCATATAAAATTCCCTTATCATAGTGATAAAGGGCGAATTCATGTTACCGGTGTTTTCCCTGCGTCGTGATTTGGGTGTCCAGCTCTCGGCGCTGTATTTTGCCTTTGTCGGGGCCGTGCTGCTGGCAGCCTTCCTGTTTACCCGGTCAGCCAGCCGCCAGCTTCATACCGACATCAGCACGGCGGATCTCGCCCTGGCAAATGCCATCGCCCAGGAAACCCATACCTCTTTGAACAGCGCGACCACTGCGGTACGCGAGCTGGCCGATTACCCTGCCGTCCTCCGCAATGATCCGGAGGGCATGAATGAGGTTTTCGAGAAGGCCATGAGCGTGCGGAACGATGTGAACCTCATCTACCGTCTCGATTCATCGGGCAGGATGAGCTTTCATTATCCTGTTGGCCCAGACTCCACCGTCGGGGTCGATTTTTCTTTCCGCCCCTATTTCCAACAGGCAAAAACGACCGATGAGCCCCTGGTTTCATCCGGACGAATTTCCCCAACAACCAACCAGCCCGTCGCAACGGCGGTCATGCCCCTCTGGTCGCCCACACATCAGTTCATGGGACTGGTCGCCATGAACATCAAACTACAATTCCTCAGCGACACCCTGACCAAAATCGCCACCACGTCCTATACCAACCAGCAGGTGCAAATCGCCATTCTGGATGGTGACGGGCAGATCATCGCACATTCTGACCCCGCCTTTTTGCTCCAGAATGCCCACCAGAGGATGCCCCGTGTGACGGACGCGGTGCTTTCCGGCAAGACCGGGAATCTGGAAGACCAGGAACAAATCTACAGTTATGCGCCCATCCAGGGAAACGGCTGGGGAGTCGTGGTAAGCCGCCCCACCGAAAGCGCCTTTGCGGTCATCTCGGCATTTCGTCAGGGCATTTTTATCGTGATCATCGTTTTTTTGGGCAGCGGCTGGATTTTCTGGGCGATTCTCTTCCGCCGGGTGATCCGCCCCCTTGAACGGCTGGCAACACTGAGCCAGACCGTGTGGTCCGAACAGCATTACGATGGCAATCTGAACACCGCGCTTGAAGATTTTTCCCGGCGCTCTGACCAGATGGGCACCCTGACGCGCAGTTTGCAGAATATGCAGTTGGCGATTGAGGCGCGGCTTACTGAACTCGCTACCCTGCTCAAGACCAGCGCGGAAGTGGTTTCCACCCTGGATTCTCAGACCGTGCTGAACCGGATTCTGGCGCAGGTGGAACAACTGCTGGGAATCCAGATGAGTGTTATCTTTGTGCTGGATGAAGCAGCCCATGTGTTTCGCGTCAAGGCCAGCCGCAACATGCCAACCTGGTACGCCGAACAGGTGATGATTGACCCGCTTGATCCCAATTCAGTGGCGATGCGGGCCCTGCGGACAGGGGAACCCATCCAGGTCAGCGATACCGAGACGGATCCCTCTTATGTGCAAAATCGCAATCGTGCCCGCATGGCTGGATACCGGGCACTGCTGGCAGTCAGACTGCCGGTGCAGCATACCCCCGCCGCGCTGCTGGTGGTGGCGCGTGCGGAACCCTATCAGTTCAGTGAGCGCGAAATCCGCCTGCTGGTCAATTTCGCCAACCATGCCACGATGGCCATTGAGAACGCGGCGCTTTATGCCCGCAGCGACATGAATTTGCAGGAGCAAACCCGCCGCCTGGAAGCCCTGATTCAATCCATGCATGACGGGCTGGTGCTCGAAGATGCGGAAGGCTACATTCTATATGCCAACCGCCGTGTTCAGGAACTGACTGGACTGCCTATCGAGGTACTGTATCAGAAGCCGATTCGCTTTTTAATGGATGGTCTCTTGCTGCTGATCGAACATTCCGAATCCCTTGAAACCGAAATCACCCGGCTGCTATCGGAAAAAGGTATTCGCCGAACCGAATTTGTACAGACTTATCTGAATCGCCATCTCAGCCTGACCTTATTCGATGTCCAGGATACGAGAAACGTCCTGATCGGGCGAGGCTGGATTCTCGAAGACACCACGCAGCGGTATGCGGTTGAACGGATGCGCTCGATTCTGATTGCCACCGTGTCGCACGAACTGAGAACACCCCTTGCCGCCATTAAAGGGTACGCTTCTACGCTGCTGGCGGATGATGTGGAATGGGACGCCCAGAGCCAGCACGAATTTTTATCCATCATTTCGCACGAAACAGACCGCCTGAGCAAGCTGGTACAGGATTTGCTGGATATGTCGCGGATTGAGGCGGGCAGCTTTACCCTGAAACGGATGCTGTGCACTCTTCCGGAACTCATTGACCAGGCCGCGCAACACGGGGGACAGCAGATCACCAGCCGTCTTCAGATTCAACTCCCTCCGGCTTTGCCGGTCTTATACGTTGATGAACAGCGTATTGAAACCGTCATTCGCAATCTGATCGACAATGCCGCTAAATACAGCCCGCCCGACTCGCCCATTCTGGTCAGCGCATCCGTGAATGAGGATACCGTCATCGTCTATGTCGCTGACGAGGGTCCCGGCATCTCACCGGAACAGCAGGAGCGCGTTTTTGAACGGTTTTACCGGGGCAAAAACAGCCTGCCCGGAACCGGTTTAGGGCTGGCGATTGCCCGCAGTTTTGTGCAGGTACATGGCGGGCAAATCTGGCTGGAGCCGGGCGAAAAAGGGACATGTGTTGCATTCTCTATTCCAATTGTTGTAGATTTGGATTAGCCATAAAGTGATGTATACGCACATCAGCAAAAATATTATTTGAGGTGCAGTCATGTCCTATAAAGAAACGACAGTTCTGGTCGTTGATGATGAGCAGCCCTTACGCAATTTTGTGCGCCGCAATCTCGAAATTCGCCATTATCGCATCCATACAGCCGCCAACGGTTTAGAAGCACTGGCGATCTTCCAAAATTATTCGATTGACCTGGTGATTCTTGATCTGATGATGCCGCACATGGATGGTTTGGAAGCGATTCGCCGCATCCGCCAGTCCTCTTATGTACCGATCATCGTGCTTTCGGCCCTGAGTGAAGAAGAAGACAAAATTAAGGCGCTTCAACTGGGCGCGGACGATTACCTCACCAAACCCTTTGGCGTAGGAGAACTGCTTGCCAGGGTTCAGGCGGTGCTGCGCCGCGCCCAGGGGGTCCCTACGAGCACCAACAATCGTCTGATACGCGGGGAACTGGTGGTCGATTTTGAACAGCATGTAGTGACGCTGAACAATCAGCCCCTTGAACTGACCCCGATTGAATTTCATCTGCTGGTGTACCTGATGGAAAACGCGGGCAGGGTTCTAACCCATCAATCGATTCTGCGGCATGTCTGGGGGGAAGAATACGGGCAGGAGACAGAATATCTCCGGGTATATATTGGTCGGCTGCGGCAGAAAATCGAAACCGATCCCGCCGACCCGCGTTATCTTTCGACAGTACGCGGAATTGGCTATTCATTTTCCGCCTGATGCTTTTTTATGAAATTTTTATACTTCTGATCCCCGCTTTATTCTATTTTTGTGTTCCTTCTTTACGCTACGTGTAACGTTGTATGACACGGAGTGTATCATGAAAACTACCATTAAATTATTAACCCTTGTGCTTTGTATTGTGGTTGTGCTGGGTGCGTTTTCAGGAAGCGCGATTGGCGCTCAGAGCGAACGCACCGTCGTAATCGGTTTTACGGCCTCCCAGACGGGCAAGCTGAACGTTGAATCCACCCGCCAGATCAACGGTTTGAATCTGTGGATGGATCAGATCAACAGCGGCGGCGGCCTTACCCTGAGCAGCGGTGAGGTCTTGAAGTTTGAAGCCGTTTTTTACGATGATGAGTCGAATACCGACCGTGTCCAGGAACTTTATACCCGGCTCGTGACTGAAGATGAGGCCGACTTCCTCATCAGCCCTTATTCCAGCGGTCTGGCTGACGCCTCTGCGATCATTGCGGAGCAGTATGGCAAAGTGATGATTACCGCCGGTGCCGCCTCGGACAGCACCTATCAAAAAGGGTTTACCCTGGTGTACCAGAGTTACACCCCCGCCAGCCGCTACCTGACCGGAGCCGTTGACCTGTTAAATAGTTTGGATCCGGACGCCAAGAAAATTGCGATTGTTCACGAAAACGACAAGTTCTCGACTGATGTTTCTAACGCCTTAAAAGATTACGCCGAATCGATGGGCTACGAAATTGTCCTGTTTGAAGGTTATGACTCCGGCACGACCGATTTTGCGCCCTTCATCAACAAGATTCAGGACGCTGCGCCCGATGCGATTATGGGCGGTGGACACTTCCAGGATGGCAGCACTTTTGCCCGCCAGCTTTCCGAAAAAGGTCTGGATGCGAAATTCGTAGCCCTGCTGGTCGCCCCGCCGGAACCGAGCTTTGCCGAATTGGGTGAAGCCGCGCTTGGCATCATCGGCCCCAGCCAGTGGGAACCGCTGACCCAGCTAGACGAATCTGCTGCCGAAAGCGCCGGTGTGCCTTACTATGGCCCCAGCAGCCAGGAATTCGTGGATGCTTACCAGGCAGCCTATGATGAAGAACCATCCTACCATGCGGCGGGTGGTTATCTCGCCGGACTGCTCCTGCAAAAAGCCATTGAAGACGCTGACTCCCTGGAGACCGAAGCCGTGGCCGAGGCGCTGGATAACCTGGACATCCTGACCTTCTTTGGGCGCATCAAATTTGACACCTCCGAAGATTCACACGGGCTTCAGATCGGGCATTCCATGATGTACGTACAGTGGCAGGGCAGCGCAGACTCCCTGGCCAAACAGATTGTATGGCCGCCAGAAGCCGTGACTGCTGAAACCCTGTATCCGCTCGGCTCGGAATAACAGATAGGGGGAGCGTATGGATTTCCTTGCCTTCTTGATTGATGGGCTGTTGATTGGTTTTGTCTACGGAATCGCTGCTATGGGATTGACCTTAATCTGGGGTGTGATGAACGTCATCAATCTCTCGCATGGGCCAATCATCGCTCTGGGAATGTTTGGTGTTTACTTCCTGTTTGTCAATCTGGGAATACATCCCTACCTTGCCATTCTGGTTGTCGGCGCGGTGGGAATATTCATGGGTATGCTGATTTACACCATCGCTATCCACCGGGTGATCAACGCTCCCCATCTTTCTACCCTGCTGGCGACCTTTGCAGTGAATATGATTATCATTGGCCTGGGAACAACCGCCTTCAGCACTTCTCCGCGCAACGTGGATTTTTCGCTGGGCAGTCTGGAACTGGGATCGATCAACGTTCAGGGCACGCGGCTGGTCGCGGCCCTGGTTTCAATTCTGGTTACCGGGGGCTTATATTACTTCCTGTACCGCACCACGCCGGGTAAATATGTGCGGGCTGTCACCAACAACCGGGAAGCCGCCGAACTGATGGGGATTCCGTCCGCGTTGATTCTCGCGCTCAGCTTCGGCTTAGGAACGATGCTCGCCGGAATCGCCGGAGGGCTGATCGCCACCTTTTTCCCGTTCACGATTTTGTCCGGCAGCACCTATGAACTCAAAAGTTTTGTCATCGGGGTGTTGGGGGGG
>WBUL01000027.1 GCA_008933735.1 Anaerolineae bacterium
GGACTTCACCGGGAACTGGTGGGGGGCGGCCAATGGCCCTTCCGGGTCTGGTCCAGGCTCAGGGGATGCGGTGAATAACAGGATCAACTTTGCCAGTTTCCTCACCGCAGGCTGTCCGCACCCGTAGCCCGAGGGGTGCGTCATGAGGCATCGGATAGGCGATACCTGTCCACTGGGCGGTGCACTCACAAGCCCGGTGGTGCGTGACGAAGACCCGCACAGCCCACCCTGACGCACGTCAGGGTGCAAGACGTTAGTCTTGCGCCCCGCTCCATTGGCTGCCAGTGGTCTTTTTGAATGCACCAACTTGGTGCAGCAGCCAATGGATGCGCGGGTCGGTGCACCTGCGGTGCAGTGGGTCGGCTCGATGCCGACCCTTTTCGAGATGTGGTGCAGTTGTGGTGCATTTATTTGAGATGATGTATTGAGGTAATTATGGATCGCCTTTCAAAGGCTTTGCACCAGTGGCGCACCAGTAGAAAGAGGCTGCCCGGACAAACCCGAACAGCCTGTGTGTGGAAAAATTACGCGAACAGCCAATGAATGGATTTGCTGGTTGTCCGTATTGCTTCAGGGGCGGGATGCTCATCGCGCATCCGCAGCTTGTACGGTGACCAACGATGGTCATGCTTGAATGCCATAGCACGATCTGGCTCGGGTTTCTCTGTCGGTGCTTTGATGAAAACCGGGTCAGATTCATCGAACAGGGGAACCTCCCCACCTCGCCAGTTAAGATACTTCTCTGGTGTAAGGTCGATGAGTGGCAAGGGAGCAAGTTTGCCATAGTCCCGTAGGTAGTCTCCAATGACATGAACAAGCGCATAAGACATTGAGCGTTCCACGGCATAGGCTGCCAACTCACGCCAGCAATCGTCCTCACCGAGACGGATACACTCAGCAGCCTTTCGGACGAGATGTAAACAGTAGGTCACATCATTCACCACTTTGCCGGATGCCTCATCCAACCAGAAAATGTGACGACTGATAGCGTATTCCTCACGAAGGAGTTGATAGATCAGGCGTAGTTTGCTCATTGGTATAACCCCCTGTAAGCTGCGATCTTGCGTTTGTGATACCAGAGTTCTTGCCCCTGGCTGATGTGCTTACCGATTCGCTTGAGGAGGTCTGTCTGGTTTTCGTATTGCCAGATGACCTGTGGATACGGGTCGAGTAATTCGCGGACCTGCGCTCGCAGTTCGGGATAATCGCCCTTCCTGGCATAAGTAGCAGCTTGAAGCCGCTTGCTCCAGTGGTGAATGGTGATCCGTTCAGGTCGGTGTGTATCCAGTTCGAGTAGTGCCTGATGAAGCATGTGCATGAGTGCCTGTTCGCGGCTGCTCATGCCGGGCAGCACAAATTCCCGGCGTCCCTCACCCGGCTGGACGATTTCACCGATCCTGCGCCAGGTCTCGATACGGAAATGCCCAATCGAGTGCCGCTCACCTTCTAAACCCGGCACAAATCGGCTGTTCAGGTAGATATGAGCCGCGCCAATGGTGGGCGAACCACGCAGCTCCGTTTCGCTGACCCAGGCTTTCTGCTGAAGCTGAACGATCAACTGTTCACCATCAACCGCACGCTTCTGGCAGGCACGTTCAAAGGCAGTGAGCGTTGGCATTCCATAACATGTGCCCCTGGTCTTACCCGCGTGGAAAAAGATCATCTTATCGGCACGATCTGCCAGGTTCCGAAAACGCTGCCATGAGGGCGATACTACCCGCTGTACCTGCACCGCTTCAGATTTGACTTTGACACGACGGTTTCTGAAGTCATCACCGCTGTCACAGGCGAATTCGTAAACCTGAAGCGGCAGATTGTGCTGATCGCAGTGGCGGACGATCAGAGCATCCACACCCGGTTTGTTGGTCGTGAGCAGTGATTCGCCACGATAGAGCAGAATTTCAAGGTACTCCGGTAAGAAACATCTGAGGGCGGAACTCGGATAGCGCGTTCCAGTGAGATAGGTAACGGTCATGGTAAAATCTCCTTTGCTTGAAAAAGCAGGTAATGCCCGACTTGTGCCAGGAAGCTGGGTCGGGCTTTGCTGATTCAGGAAGTCGTGCTTCCGCTGCGGAACTGCTTCACAGCGAGAACTGAAGCGGCCAGGACAACAGCGAGGATCATCGTGGAGGACATCTGCGAACAGAGGAATTCCGCCAGCGTACTGAGCAGCAGCACGGCGGTTCCACCCGCGATGGGAATGGAAAACAAAACCGCCACGAGGATGGCGGTCTGTTTCAGGGCGAATCTTATGAGACGGTCGGTATACATCGGTAAACTCCTTATGAGCTTACCCACCGCTGGGTGTTCTGGACAGTCGCAGCGATGGTGTTGAGAGCAATTGATGCAGCCCTCAGAGCGCGGCATCATCAGGGCAATGTCGGCGCAGCCCTGCACGAGTTTCGGGTGAGTTTGGCTTTGCACAGCAAAGGCAAACGGCACAAGCCCGGACGAAACTCGTAGCAGCAGTCCGCAGGACTGGACATTGCCCGTGCCGCGCTACGCTGCATCATTCAATTGCTCTCAACACCATCGCCGCATGACGAACCACAAACCATCTCATATACCTCCAACCCAGCTAGGGTGGTGAAAACTTTACGAAACTCGAGGATTTGGCATATTTGGAAAGCTAAATCAGGTACAATAGGTCATCGGATTGAAGGTGCAGGTAAGTTGCCATGAAACGAAAACTAGCCATCAATATGCAGGAATTGACCTTTGCCTTTGACCATTCTGAGGATACGAAGTTCTATCTCGATCTCGAAACAGGAACAGCTGTTTCGGTAAGCGAAGACACTTTATTTACGCTTGAGAACTTGCCCGCTGACGATGATGATGACCTCGAAACAGCCTTACAACAGCAGGATGAATGGCAGCAGGATGATTTGCGGGAAGCCATGCAGATTCAGGAAGGCATGGGAACCCGTTACCTCGAAATCCCGTCGATGGATTCCCATGAGGGTTATGAGGATATGGTAGATTTCATCGCTACCCTAGAAGATAACCATCTGGCTGAACTCTTGTCTGTAGCTATTCGCGGGCAAGGTGCATTTCGTCGGTTCAAGGATGTGCTGTATGATTATCCCGAAGCGCGTGAACGCTGGTTCCATTTCAAGGATGAACAAATGCAGCGGCGCGTGCTGCGGTGGTTGGATAGGCAAGGCATTGAGTTGGGAGCGTAAACCGCGTGAGGCACATACCCGAAGGAGACTATAAACGGGCATTGAAAACATGAGATGAACAAAAACAGTCTGAGAACCGAAGATCGAGCGATCCACAGTTGGTATCGTTTTGTACTCGCCTATCCGCCGCATCTCGTTCGAGAATACCTGGAAAAGTTCAGGGCTGACCCCGAAAGAGATTGGGTATTTGATCCGTTTTCAGGAACTGCTACTACACCCCTGGAGGCTCGACTCAATGGATTTTCTGTGATTGGCACAGATGCCAATCCAGTTGCTGTACTTGCCAACCAGGTAAAGTTGAATTGGGAGATTGATCTTGAACTTGTGAAGGCGCAGTTGGAGGATGTGGTTCAGACTGCCACCGATGCGATGCGGACGGTTGGATTAGAGCCAGCATTTCAACGTGAACAGCAGCTCGCCTTGTTTGATGATGTTTCATCTCCTAACACCTTGTTTGGGCTGATAGCAGACCGACGGAACGATAACAACGGTGACTTTGATCCTGATAAGCTGCTGGATGAGAATGCTCAGAAGGTTCTGCCCACTGGGTTCATCAGCCCTTTACCATTGAAGCGTGTGTTGGCTATTCGTTATGCTATTGAAAAGTATATCGCTTACCCCGAAGTCCGCGATTTTTTCCGGTTAGCACTTGCCAATACAATCCTTTCGACGGCAGGCAATGTCGCGTTTGGACCAGAAATTTATGCAACCAGACCCAAGGAGGACGCTCCCGTTCTGCTCACCTTCTACGAGACGGTTCACCGAATGATAGGCCATGTGAGGGAATTAGTTTCTAACCAAACGATGACCGGACCGTCTTTTTATGTTGCCAGGGACGATGCCAGAAAGCTGGCGGTTCTGGCTGACCTCCCGCCGATTGGTGTTGTCATCACCTCGCCGCCTTATCCAAATGAGAAAGACTATACCCGCACGACTCGATTGGAGAATGTTTTGCTGGGATATATCCAGTCGCCGCATGATTTACGTGACCTCAAAGAAAGACTTCTTCGCAGCAATACCCGCAATGTATTTGTGAATGATCATGACGATCAATATATCCGTGATATTCCCGCTATCATTCACCTAGCCCAGAAAATCGAGAACAGACGGCTTGAATTAGGGAAAACATCGGGATTTGAAAAGTTGTATCATCGGGTAACAACCCTCTATTTTGGGGGGATGTATCGGCACTTGCAGCAGCTTTTCCCTCGACTGCGCCCTGGTGGAAGATGTGCTTATGTAGTTGGTGATCAAATGTCATTCTTCCGTATTCTGATCCCGACGGCTCACCTGCTGGCTGATGTCGCCTTGAAAGTGGGTTATCAAGTCGAAGGCATAGAAATCTGGCGCAACCGATTTTCGACGACCACCCACAAGAATATTGAAAAAAATGTCTTAATCCTTAAGAAACCGGAATAAAAGAACATGACCTCTGAACAACGCTATGAACGGGCTATCGAAGAAATATTCCAGAGACACTATCAAGAAGGTATTGATTATTTTGAGTTTCACAAAGATGAGTTGGTTGAAGTTTGCCAGGAATTGGGCATCACCATCCGCAATATACCGGACATCATTTATGCCTTCCGAAGTCGGCGCGAGTTACCAGAGAAGATAGCATCAACTGGGTATTGGGCAATTGAGTCGGCGGGAACGAATGCCTATGCTTTTCGCAAGCTGAGCAACCCACCGCAGTTTGCCGTGCCATTTACAGAATACGCCCCAATAGACATTTACAACGCCATCCCAGAAGTGGTGGAAGGGCTTCTGCGCCAGGATGAACAGTCTTTGCTGACCCGCGTCCTCTATAATCGTCTCATCGACATCTTTACTGGTTTAACCTGCTTTCACATCCAAAACCATTACAGAAGCAATGTTCACACTGTCGGGCAGGTCGAACTGGATGCGCTGTAAGTTGGGGTTAACAGTGAAGGCGGGCTTTTTGTGATCCCCATCGAAGCCAAAAGCCAAAGTGATAATGAAATGATTGGGCGCGTCCAAATCTCGCAGATGGCGAAGTTAGTACGTCAGGATTTCCCTGAATTGCAGAGGCGTTTGCTCGCTGTCAAAATTCTAGGTGATGGAACCATTGGCATCGTAGAATTTGATGACCGTCTTGAACCTGATGACTTTGGCATTGTCGCAGTTAGGCGATACAGGCTTATCAGACGGCATTCTACCTGACGCTGATTCTCCCCGAAAATTTCCCGCCACACCTCTTGGTTTTGTCAATTTCTTAAACACGCCTCCCCCTTGGGGCAGACTATGCTGGCTGGCATCGACAGTCAACATGGAGAAGTTTGCATGGAACAAATCGAAGAAGAAAGCCAACCGCGCCGGGTGATTTACTTGCCCCCTGCATCTCATCGCCTTGAGGACTACAGCCAGCAGGTTTGCCATGATCTCGGCGAGGAATTCACTGAACCCGAAGTGATCGAAGGCTTCACCCAATTCGTGAAGGTGGCGGTCAGGATCATGGCGCGACATTTGAACGGAGGAACATTTGACAATGACACCGAATAGCGATAAGGTTAAGGGCATAAAGCGAATGACGAGGTGCGGTCAACACCTCGCCACTCTAAGCGAAGCACTAACCCAAGTAGCGCAACGCCTGATGACAGACTGTAACGTGTCAATCGGTGTTTGGCTATCCCAATAATCGGTTGAAGTAGAAAGGAAGTCTGTCATGCCCCGCAGCCCTGCTCCCAAGTTGTATGAACGTAACATTGCCCTATGCTACATCCGCCAGTCCCAATCCCGTGATGAGGATGACAAGAACAGCCCGCAGCGTCAGCGGGATAACATCCGCCTGGTGTGTGAGCGCAACGGCTGGATACCAGAATGGTATGAGGATGTCGGTGGTCATCGTTCGGGAACCTCGGAAAAGAAACGACCTGAGTGGCTGGCACTGAAACGCCGCCTCGGTGATCCCGATGTGGTGGCTCTGGTCGCCAATGATCTGTCGCGCTTCCACCGCAATCTAGCCGGAACCAGCCAACTGTTGGACATGCTGGAACAGCATGGGATCAATAAATCCTTGAGGGCGAGGGGCAGTTCTTGACGCAGCGACGAGAGGAAGGCACGGCGGCTGGTGGTGGGGGCATCATCGGGACGGGGACGGCAGACCAGCACAATGGACGAGGCAAGGGCGTTTGAGTCAATATTACGCAATCGCACAGACATTTCAGTTCTCATTGGGAACGTGCCACCGATAATAAATCCTGTCTCAAGCAAGCTGGTAATCATGGTTTCCCAACCTGTACTAGCAATCTGTACTATGTCTATGTCCTGGTCGTCTTCCAGCACATCAGTATCCTGCTGCTTGAAAGCATAAAAGATTGTCAGCGGATAATACGGCGTTATGAAGCGTCGTATATTACGAAAGGTCTGCCTCATCCCACTTTCAAAGTGTTGATTGGCAGCTTCTTTGCTCCCATGTCGATAGGGTGCAGCAATTAACTCTGGCTCTTTAGGCGTTAATAAAGTGTCAAAAATATCTGGATAGACCTCCTGCAAATCGCGCCGCATCCATATATAAAAGTAATCGGAAAGATCAGCATACCCAATGTTATCGTAATATGGGGGGTCAGTCGAAAGTGTTATCCAGTCATCTACATGAATCTTTGCTGCATCGGCTTGGCGCACATCACCGAAACTTTTCGCGGGCAAAGTTTCAAGGGCTCGTTCAATCCAGGCAGTTGCACCTAACCAATTTCCAGAAGCATCTGAAAATGGATTTGTTTCTGCGTAATCCCAAACCATAGATAAGGCCTGACGACGAAATACATGGTCTATCTTTTCGCCTGAATAATGCCAACCACATAAGCTAGACCAGTAATCTGTACTTCTATCAACAACAAATGTCAAATACACACTCACCGCCTCAGCATAGGCAAGCGCCCCAGACCCATATTCTCGAAGTGGCATGTCATCATCGGGTAAGCCCGCCGCTTTTGCATCCATATAAACTTGCTCCCGTGCTTCGGCTACAAGGTCGCTAAAAGTGGTCAGCGCAACCAATTGACGAGGGGTGAATAGTTTGTTGTATTCGTCCATGCCATATAATTGCACACGGAAACCTAATGCCTGTTCGGGAATATCGCCCATTGGTTTCCATTCAGGCTGGGCTTGTTCTGCCACATCAGACTGTTCTGATGTGGGACTATAATAACTGCGCCCACCTTGCCCTTCTGTGACAATCGCCATCAGCATGGCACTCATGCGTCCAGCTTTGCCTTCCTCACGGATGTATTCAAAGGGAATAGGCTCGCCGGAAATAATGCAGGTTCCACCGTTGCGGTTGACTGTGCCTTCCTGCCCTTTAGGTGGCGTGCCTTGGGTTACTTCAAAGCGCACCTGCTGTACTTTTTGTCCCAATCTGCCGCCGACCAACATCAGGGCATCATCAGGTTCAAAGACAACCGGTTTTGCCCAACACTCCCGTCCCTTCTTTTTACTTAGCACAAATGACCGAACCAAAGGAACAAAAGCATTTACAGCAGGATTAGGGCTTAGTACCGTCCGCGCCCACAGCCAGGCAATCACCGTCTCGCCGCCCTCACCCCCGTCCCCTCTCCCAGAGGGCGAGGGGTGATACTTGGGGTAGAGGTGTCCAATGCGCTCCCAGGCTTTCTCGCGCATCCATTCGCCATAGTAGCGCACATCGGCGGCAAGCCCGCTTGCCCCGCGCCATTGGGCATCCCCGCCTGTTCCCTTTGCGCTGTCACGCGGGTTCACGGGCGGCATGTTGGCAAAGCGCGGCGGGATTTCAATCTGCGCCTTGTTTATCATCACCGCCACTGGATTTAAGTCGCTGGCGTGTGCTTCCAATCCCAATCGCTGCGCCTCCAAGGGGATGCTGCCTCCTCCGGCAAAGGGATCAAGTAGGGGCGGCGGGTTGCCTTCGGTGGCAATCTGGATCAGTTCGCGGGCGGTATTCAGGATTGCCTCATCGGTGGTGCTTTCCCACTTCACCAAGCGTTCGATGAAGTCAAACAGGCGCATCCGGGGCGTGTCCTCGATAGCCGTATTCGCGCCACCGGGCAGTCGCTTGCAGGCATCCACAAAAGCGGGCAGCGCGTCAGGACTATCGGGGTCATCTACCAGTGAGGCAAAGATTACGGCACGGGCAGCCGCCAGTGGTCGCCGCGCCCACCACAAATGCAGGGTGCTGGGATGTCCGTGCCGGATGGATTTTTCGCGTGCGCTTGCCTCGTTGATGGCTTCCAGCGGCAGAGCTACTTCAATCAGTTTTTTACGGTGGGTCATGGTGTATGTTGTTCCAGCGAAATAATCTCGATTTGATCTTCAAAGCGTTTGAAATCATCAACGTTCAGCGTCAACAGGGTGTCGAGGTCATATGCCAGCATGGTCGCAACGATATTAGCATCATGCACTTGCTTACCCTGCGTCGGGTATTGGGTGAGAAGCCCCAGGAGCTTGTCTCGCACTAAAGCGGTTTCGTCCGCAATGCGAAAAAGCGGCTTTATCGCTTCGATCTCCTGCACAGCTTGTGCTATGGTCAGGGGGATGCTCAGGGTTTTGGGATGGGTCGCCTGCACAATAAATTCTCGAATAATCTGCCCACTGATCCAGAGTTCGGTTTCTTCTCGGATTGCTCGCTTCAGAAGCGCGTCTACCTGCGAGTGCTGCTTCATCTCTGCCAATACCGCACGTAACAGGATGTTGGTATCAATGAAGACATTACCGTCCATCATCACCGTACCAGTCTTCGCGCCGAACCGAGGGTTCTTCGTGAATCGGTGTGTGTATTTTTACAGCGTCCAGCAGCTTGATTTTTTCCTCAACGGTCAGCGGACGTTGTTGTGCCTGCCGGATCATGAGATGCTTGATTAACTCATTTTGCTGATCATCAGAAAGTCGATCAACGATCTCAACGACTTCTTCAAAAGATACGGTTGCCATCATATTCCTCCTCTACCTGTCTCGATCTTCGCGCAGTAGTTCTTGTGAAGATTTTGTCCCCGGCGGCGGTGTCCAGCGGTTGCGTTCGATGGAAGCAAAAATTTCCTCCATTGTGCGCGTGTCGGTTTCATCTTGTTCGAGCAGAGCCGCCAGCCGTTGGTCTACAATTTCCTCGATGAGCTGCTTCAATTCTTCCATTGTCATGTTCGCTATCGTCGCCATCAGTTTGGCTCCTCGCTCAATTCCAATAAATGCTGTAACCGGAAGTTCACACTGGCTGCCATCGGGTCGGGTTCAGTGAAGGGATAATTTCTTACGTAACGCGGTGGATAGGCTCCCCCGTCTTCGATTTCCACGAGTGCCAGGATGAACTGCTCCGGGCTGTTCAAGGCTCTGTGTAATTCATTATAAGTCAAGGTTACTGTCTCAGCACCCATCCGTCTGCCTTTGACCTCGATAAAGCGTAGGCGTCCGGTAGTATGGTCACGGCTTTCAATGTCATAGCCAAGATTGTGGGTACTCACATCACGCGGGTCGTTGCCCAGCGCGATTTCGGCATCCCACACGACCTGCATAGCCATCTGCTCGGTAATCCGCCGATCCATGATTTCCGGTGGGGTTCGCTCACCGAGTAGCAAACCAATGGGAATTATCAACGCACCACCGACTACAGTCGGCGGTGCAGCAGAAATCTGGCGTTCCTGCGCGAGCTGTGCTTTACGTTGCTTCAACCGTTCGGCAAGCCGATCCGCACGTTCTTGGGCACGCTGGCTATTGAGTCGCGCATTGACTCGTCCAGCTTGCTCCTGGGCGCGGAGTTCGGCAGCACGTAAATCCCAATAG
This sequence comes from Anaerolineae bacterium, assembly GCA_008933735.1. GTDB lineage: Bacteria > Chloroflexota > Anaerolineae > Aggregatilineales > J027 > SB15. The sequence continues at coordinate 9,951 of WBUL01000027.1, forward strand.
TTGATTTCTTTGGTCAAGCGTGCCTGTACTGCCGCTTCTGTCTTGTCGATGAGGGCAATCCGTCGCCCCCGCACTTCTTCCAGATGGCGCGGCACGAGATGCTCGATGGCATAGGTAGTCGCTTGCCGTTCCAAGTTTTCACCTTGCAGCCAATCCTGTTCTAGGGCGTAGCTGATCTGACCAATCTCGTCCTCTGTCGCGGGTCGATAGTCCAGATAAGGCGCACTGCCCGCCTCACGGACACGTCCCGCGCTGTCAATCTCTACAAAGTGGACTTCGCGTGAAATCGTCCGCCGTTCACCCAATCGGCTTGGCATGGCATCCTGAATAGACTGCTCAAGGTAGAATAACACCCGCAGGTCTTGTCCGGGGTCAGTTTCATCCACCAGAATACCGCCCCGTCGTAAGGTGTCCCGTTCCCGCATCAGCATCAGGTCGATAGTGGCATCCAATAACGGATGACCGGGACAGATGAAGGTTGCCGAGCCTTTCCCGTTTACCTGAATCATGTCTTTCTCAAAGCAAATGCGTTCGTACTTGATGGAAATGGGTCCGAGTCCGCGTTCCTTGGCGTGGTTACGGATCACGGCTGGCACATTGTTGATGGCGTAGCGACCGTTTTCGCGTTCATGGAGCGTACCGCCAAAATGGGCGAAGGCTTGCACAAAAAACGCCTTGATGTAATGGGGTTGTAATCGTCTCGCCGCTGCCCGTTCCATATCGGCTCGAATGCGCTCAATTTGGCGGATGTCCATCGTGGCGGCGACGAGCGATTCGTTTTCCAGCAAATCGCGCACCCGTTCCTGATCGAGGATATTGTCAATCGCTTCCTCAAGTCTAGCCCGTACTTGAGGATCATCACCATAACGAACTGCCTCAACCAGCAAACGGCGTAAAGGGGCATCCTGAAAGAGCTTACCCAGCACATCAAATACCTGACCAGCTAGCGCAGACCGTTCGACTTCCAGCTTTTGCAATAAGCGGCGATAGACCTGTCCTTCACGGGTATCACCCGCGACCAAGTTCCACAAGTGACAGACTTCGGTTTGTCCAATGCGGTGGATGCGCCCAAAGCGTTGTTCGAGGCGATTGGGATTCCAGGGCAAATCATAATTGACCATCAGATGGGCACGTTGCAAGTTAATCCCTTCTCCGGCAGCATCGGTTGCCAGCATGATGAGTACATCAGGATCATTGCGGAATTGGTCTTCGACTTCGCGCCGTTCTTCTCGTCGCACACCCCCATGAATGCAGACGATGGCTTCCTTCCGACCAATGAGGGTGGTTAGGCGTTCGAGTAAGTAGTTTAGGGTATCTCGATGCTCGGTAAAAATAACCAGCTTGCGTAATCGTTGGTTGGCATCCCGCATTTCGGGCGTATCTTCCAACAATTTGCGGAGCTGATTCCACTTCACATCGTTACCGCTGCGCCGCACCTGCAATGCCTGCGTTTCTAGATCACGCAAGCTGATTATTTCAGCTTCGAGTTCTTCGATGGTACGGGCGGCAGTGGCACTATCAATCAATTCAGCTTCGAGTTTCTCAACCTCAGTTTCAGGTGCATCTTCAAAATCATCCCAATCTTCTTCATCGAAGTTGAAACCCTCTTCGATTTTCAGGACATGCTCTCGATTTCTCTGGGCCTCTCTCAGCCGCTTTTCTAATCGAATACGGCGACGTTGTAGCGACTGGTAAATCGCTTCGGGTGACGAAGCCAGACGACGCTGCAAGATGGTCAGGGCAAAACCAACAGTTCCCTTGCGTCCATCATTTTCCAGTTGTTCGGCGCGATTGAACTCTTGCCGCACATACTCGGTAACTGCCTCGTACAACAAGTCCTCCTCCGGGGAGAGTGCATAGCTGACTGTGTAAGCACAACGTTCTGGGAACAGTGGCTTGCCATCGAACTTGAGCAGATTTTCCTTGACCATACGCCGCATCAAGTCCGATACATCGACCTCATGCACACCATCCCGAAACCGACCTTCAAAACGATCTTGATCGAGTAGTGCCAGAAATAGCTGAAAGTCCTCCTCTTTCCCATTATGGGGTGTGGCAGTCATCAAGAGGAAATGACGGGTGATCTCTCCTAAGAGTTTGCCCAACCGATACCGCTTGGTTTCTTTTAAGTCGCCTCCAAAGAAAGAGGCGGACATCTTGTGTGCTTCGTCGCAAACCACCAAATCCCAATCGGTCTGTTGCAGGTACATTTGTAGATCACTGCTACGACTGACCTGATCGAGGCGCACGATGATTAAATCATGCTCTGTAAGGGGGTTACCACTACGCGAGGTTTCCACCCTATCACGAGTGAGGATGGTGAAGTCAAGTTGAAATTTCTCCCATAATTCATCCTGCCATTGTTCGGTCAGGCTGCCGGGGGCGCAAATCAAACAGCGTCGCACATCGCCCCGCACGACGAGTTCGCGTATCAGTAACCCTGCCATGATGGTCTTACCAGCACCGGGATCGTCAGCCAATAGGAAACGAAGCGGCTGACGAGTCAGCATATGATCGTACACTGCCGTAATCTGATGAGGTAGCGGTTCAATAAGTGAAGTATGCACAGCTAGCATTGGATCGAAAAGATGGGCAAGCTGGATGCGATAGGCTTCTGAAACGAGTCGCAAAATTGCACCATCGACATCAAATGCCCAGAGCCGTTCAGACTCAACAATTTCAAGACGTGTTTCATCCTCTCGATAGAGCAGATCGGAATCTGGTTTTCCGTCGCCCCGTCGATAGGTAATCGTTACCGCGTTTGAACCACTCCATTCCACATCAATGATGGTCACAAGCTGATGTGGCACGATCCCGCGAATTTGGGTTCCTCGTTTTAGCTCTTCAAGTTTCATCATGGTTAGGCTTTAAGCATGTTCTCAATTTAGGGTCGTAACGATGTCATCCAGCATCTTGATATTAGTAAATCTATAATCATAAATTGATTGTACCTGAATCTCTCCCCGATTGCATGGCGTTTCTGTTGATGTTATAGATGAAGTTTTATCCGCATACAACCACAACACGACTTGGTTTGGAATATGTGAACTACACCAAATTCTCCAATCAATCCACCACGCTTCTCTATTGATGTGTTGGCTGCGCTTTCAACTTCCAATCTAGCATGAGGCTGGGCAATGTCCAGCCCTGGCGGGCTGCTGCTACGAATTTTGCTTTGGCTTGTGCCGCTTCGCTCATGCAAAATTCGTGCAGGTCTCCGACGACATTGCCCTCAGCCGCCTCATGCTGGGCGATTGTCAGAAAGCGCACCTTTACAATCCATCAACGGAAGCCTAGCCAACAACGGGCTGAAGAGATCAGCAAGGCGAAACGCGCCCCGCCATTATCGGGGCAGAAGCCCGATGCAGTTGGTAAAACCTTCCCGCGATGAATAACCACTGACCGCTTCAGTTAGCGGCTGCTTTCTATCCCATATCAATCAATTTAAGGAGTTGTTCTCGATGAAAACCGAAAGGCTTGTTCAGTTCGCCCTGAAACAGACTGCCATCATCATTGTGGTGATCGCAGCAGTTCCCCTGATTGCTGGTATCTCAACCCTGCTACTAGCGACTATTTCCAGCCTGTTTTCCGAGCAACTGCACGGGCTGATGATCCTGTCTGTAGTTGCTACCACTACGACCCTCGCAGTGAAGGAATTTCGCCGCGATACAAACCGCTAAATCAGCAATGCCCGACCTAGCCAGCAAGCACGAGTCGGGCATTACCTTAGCCTTTTTCAAAGCAAGGAGATTTTACCATGACCCTAACTTACTTGACGGGTACACGTTATCCGGGGTCGGCACTCAAGCAATTCCTGCCCGAATATATCGAGATTCTACTACATCGCGGCGAGTCATTACTGACGACCAATAAGCCGGGGGTAGATCATTTTATCATCCACCATTGCGATGCTCATAGCCTGCCCCTCCAAGTCTATGAGTTCGCTCCCGACAGCCGCCAAATCTCACGTTGTATCAAGGTGCAATCCGAGGCAGTACAGGTGCAGCGCATTGTCTCCCCCACCTGGCAGCGTTTCCGCACACTGGCAGATCGTGCCAGCAAAATGCTGTTCTTCCACGCAGGTAAAACACGCGGCAAATGCTACGGGATACCCACCCTCACCGCCTTTGAACTCGCCTGCCAGAAGCGTGGGGTTGCAGGGGAACAACTGATCGTCCAGCACCAGCAAAAGGCTTGGGTCAGCGAGACCGAACTACGGAATTCGCCAACCATCGGCGCAGCTCACCTCTACGTGAACAGCCGTTTTGTACCGGGCTTAGGTGGTGAAAGGCACTCCGTCGCCCACTTCCGCATCGAGACCTGGCGCAGGATTGGCGAGATCATCCAGCCGGGTGAGGGTCGTAGAGAGTTCGTCCTGCCTCACATCAGCAGCCGCGATCAAGCTCTCATGCACATGCTGCACCAAGCCCTACTCGAACTGGACAGCCAGCGACCCGAACGGCTCATCATCCATCATTGGAGTAAGCATCTGGAAGTGGCTCCCTATGCCAGAAAACATGATGTCAGCTATCCCGAACTGCGCGAGCAAGTTCGCGCTCTGCTCGACCAGTACACACAAGTGATCTGGAACTACGAGAAACAGGCCGATGTCCTCCAGCAGATTGGCAAACCGATTTCGTCGGGTCAAGCCCTGTGGTATCACAAGCGCAAAGTCACCGCTTATCGGGGGTTATATCAATGAGCAGCTTAAAAATCATCCATGAACTACTCTGCGAAGAGTATGCAGTTAGCCGCCATATTTGGTGGTTGGATACGGAATCGGGCAAGCTGGTCAACGATGTGATCTATTGCCTTCTACTGATTCGCAAAGCCGCTGAGTGTATCCGACGTGGCGAGGAGGATTGCTGGCGGGAGTTAGTAGCTTATGCCGTTGAGCGTTCCATGAGCTACCTGCTGATGCACGCCATTGGGGAATATCTGCTGGATTGCGGCGAACTACCACCCCTTCCATACATCGACCTCACTCCCGAAAAGTACCGCAATTGGCAGGGGGGGAGAGATGCCGATCTTGGATGAAACCGAACGGCTCTACATCCATGCCATGACTGAGACACTCGAACCAGACCGCTTGATGGCGTTCAAATCCGACCACCACTGGTCACGTTGTAAGCCACGCATGAGGGACGATCATCCCGCACCCGAAGCAATAGGCACGACCAGCAAATCAATTCACTGGTTGTTTTGAAGTCCAAGCGTGTTGTTTCATCTCCTAGAGGTGGAACAATACGCTTTTTTGTTTTTCAGGAAATCCGTTCGATTCATCGGTGTTCGTGTCAACTTTTTGAACACCGCCCCGAAATTTGCCCGCTATCATCGCTTACAGATCGTAAAACAAGCTGATAGAAAGGCAATGTAGCATGACCAACAACACCAATCCACTCACACTCCCCACACGGGAACCGCGCCGCACGAAGTCGCTGAATATGCGGCTTTCGGAAACCGAACGTGCTGCCGTAGACAAGCTGGCTGAGGTGCAGGGGGTGACTTCCTCTGAGCTAGCACGGCACTTCCTGCTGCAAGCAGTGGCGTACTACAACCGTAAGACCCAGCGGGAGGGAGGGGCAGCCCATGAGCAGTCCGAATGGTAATCAACACGAGGGAATCGAACCCAAAAACAGCGGAGAGGGGGTCAATATGTCATCGCTGTGCCGAACCCTGGTTAGGGTGCTTGCCCTGCTGGATGAAAGCGAGTACACTGGTGGAAATCGACAGGACACCGTGCGGAAACACGATGCCCTGCCTGACCAAGCGAGTGAGAACGCACCCGCGAGGCTAGCTGAATAGTGTATCACCTACGCCTTGACCGTGCCTACCAATCATTCGCTGCCGCAAGGCTTTTTGCATTGAGGGATATGACCCATGCGAACCTATAAACGTCGTGAGGAAGCCAACAATCAAGACCCCTATCGGCTGACCGAACTGCCCAAAGATAAACCCTGCGCGGTCTACTATCGGCAATCGGGTGAAGCGCAGGTCGGCAATATCTCGACCACCCTGCAAACCGTCGATATGGTTGAGCATCTGGTGCGGCTGGGTTGGGCGCAGGAAAGCATCATCATGATTGATATGGATGCTGGCGTAAGTGGAACCAAGAAAATGGAAGAGCGTCCGGGCATGAGCCAGGTGATGACCCTCATCGAGAATCAGCAAATCGGTCTGGTCGCAGCCCAGGATGTGGATCGCTTCTTTCGGGATGTCACCCAAATTGAGCCAAACATCTTCATTGATGTCTGCCGCCGTAACAACGTTCTTGTGTTAACCCCGACCATGATTTTTGACTTCGCCCACCCGCTGCAAGGTCGCTTTCACATGCAGATGTTTCGGGAACATGCCCAGCGTGCGGCAGATTACCTCGAATATCATGTGCGGGGTCGCCTGGTGAAAAGCCGCCATTGGCGCAGCGAACGCGGCATGTGGGCGGGTCGCAAGATCGCGCCCGGCTACATGGTGGATAACCGTAAGACATTGCCCAACGGCGAGCGCAATCCGTCCTATCGCTACTATGTTCCCTTTGAGCCTTTCGCGCAGTGTATCCGTGCTTACTTCAAGCTATTCCAAGAATACAACGGCAGTCAGGAATACACCTGGACGCATATCCAAGAGCAGGGTCCCTTCTTTCCTGAGTTCTCCGAGGACATGCTGCCTGACGGTTTTATCTTTCGGATGCATGTTACCCATCGTTCCAAGCAAACGGGCAAGCTCTGTCCCAGCCGTGGCGGGCTGCGCTTCATCCTGACCAATGTCGCCTATCTGGGTCATTGGATTCATCAGGAAGCCATTGTCGAATGGGATAATCATGAACCACTGGTTGAGCATGACCTGTTCATGTTCGCCTACAATGCGCTGTCTAAAACCGACTTCTACGGCGAACCTAATCCAGAGTATGCTCCCTTTCGGGATCGTCGCCGCCAGCCGAAAGAAACCCGCGATGAACCTTATCCGACCTATGCCGGGCTGATGTTCTCAGATGATATTCAAGGGCTGCCCCATCGCCGCCTTGCCGCAATTTGGTACACATGGGGCAAGGGTTATGCCTATCAACTGTATGTGCCGAGCGGACGTTCCAATGTCTGGAACATCAAAGCCAAACTGGTCGATCCGGTGATTGATGAAATGTTGCTAGCGCGTCTGCAATCCACCGTCGTGGATGAGGCGTTGTGGCAGGCTGCCATCAGCAATACCCATCAAGGCAACTTCGAGGATATTCGCCGCCTTGAGAACGAGATTCGGCAGGAGAAGCAAGCACAGGACAATATCATTGCGACGCTGGGCAAGCTGACCAACGAGGAGATGATCCACCGCGCTCAGGCTCAGTATGAAGCGGCAGCCCGTCGTATCGAAATGCTCAAGGCACAGGTCGAATTGCTCCATTCCGACAAAAACCGTCAGCGCACCTTAACCACCGCACGTCCAGCCCTGGAACGTATCGCCGCCAATTGGGACCTGATCCCGCGTGCTGAAAAGCGCAATATCTTTCAGGAATTTGCCGAGTATATCAAGGTAACACGCCTCTCACGGCATGAGAAGGAAATCTGTGTGCAGTGGCGTGATGGCTCCACCAGCAGCCAAGTGGTGACGCGCTACAACTGGCATGGTCATTATTGGAACAAAGCCGATATTGAGCAGCTCTGCCAGATGATGGATGCCAATATGCACCAGGTAGACATTCTGCGAGCCTTCCCCGGCTATACCTTCCGCACCCTGTTGGGACGCTATGCCATTCATGGCACAGCGGATCGGAAATACTCACACTATCAGGGTGAGCGTCCCTATGGGGTCAGAACTCGTTGGGAAGATACCGAGGAGTATCGCTTGGAACAACAAAATCCAACCCAATATGAAGAAACGTCGCAGACTTTGGTTTTTAGTGCATCTATTGATCGATTGAAATAAGCTTCTTGCGGCGGGTACGAAAGGTCTTAGCAGCCTCCACTAGAAAATCCAACAGCGACGGATGACGCAGCATCCGGTAAACCTCATCTACTGCGATAACACGCGGCTGCTCGTCACGCAAGCTGTCACGGCGAATGGCTGCCAGACATTGGGTATAGGCGAGGGCGGTCATGGTCGGGTCAGATTCCAATTCATGGAAAGAGAAGATGCGCGGCTCAATCCAGTCGCGCCCTGAACGCCCGAAGTCAAAGGTAGTTGTCCCATTCAGGAATTTCGCCCAAGGTCCCGATCCAGTCACGAGTGCGGCGATTTCATCTGCCAAATCTTTGGCGATCTGCTTGATGTGGTCTTTCTCGCCCAAGCCCGACAGCACATCGCAAACAAAATCCGCAGTCGGTGTTTTATCAGGCGACAGGCTTTCCAGATCATCACGGTACGCGGCATAGACGATTTCCAGTGCCTGCGCCAGTAGCCCACGTTCTAGGTTTTCGCGCTGCCTGCCGGAAAGTGAACGTCCCATCACGGTTTCATAGATACGGATGGTGTGGGAAGTCTGTTCCAGTAACGTAGGGAACATCACATCTTGTGGATTCAGGCAGGTAGATTGGGCAGACAGGACATACCAGGGTAGCCCAAACGCCCGTGCCAGATGGATACCATGCCCCATCGGTTCGAGCATGTCGAAAGGTACGCCATTCTCGGCATATTCCCGATTGAGCAGGCAGTTTAATGAGAAGGTTTTTCCAAAGCCCGATTGCCCTACCCACACCTCATGTACTGCCCGTTTATCACGCCAGGAGTTGTGAAACACAGGATACTTACCACCCACGGCTTCTCCGCGGAGCACACCATCCACGACCCCCAGCTTGCGATAACCCAGTGGAGCCAGCATCAGGGCAAGTTCACGCGAAGTCACCGGATGGGTGGTATTCGGCAAACCGACTTGGGTGCTTTTGGCAGATGAAAAGAAGTAGACCGAGCGTGAGAGCAGTTCCCCCACTTCTTGCCGCAAGCGAAAATAAGAACGTGCCTCCGTGATGACTTCCGCCACACGAGAACGCAGTTTGTCGAGTGTATTCGCTGCTACCGCAATAGAAATATGGACATTGTGCAGGGCATCACCCTGATTGATTTCCTGCAAAGTTCGGCGACAGTCGTTGATACGGGTGATAGCGCGGCTGTCCTCCCCACCGCGCAGCGACACCAGATGGACTTGATACGCCTGAATGATCCCTTCTACGGCATCCACCGCTTTGTTGCGATCCAGTGTTTCGGGAATGTCGATACAGAGAGCCATCGGGAAATTCATCCGCAGCAGGGGCGGAATAGGACGAAAGAAATTCCACGCGGCTGGTAGGAACTCGTAGGAATTCAGAATCGCCCAGAAGGGACGACCACCCGGACGACCCACCGGAGCCAGATGTGAAAAGGGGGCTTCGCGCAAGGTGTAACGTCCTTCAAAGAGAGGGGGTAGATCGGCTTCAACCGCGAGGGTATCGAAGGCGGAAGCGATGCCGTTGGCGACAGTCCCTCCTGCCTCATCCGACCAGACCACCATGCCACACAATGCCCGCTGGAATTCAGCATCTTCTTGCAAGCGTTCATAATGGCGGCGATAGGACATGCACATTTCAGCACGAGCGCGGTCATCTGTTTGACGAGCAGTTTGTGTGACCTCCTCAATTTTGGCGTTGAGGTTGGCAGGCATCTGCCAACATAGAAAGCGAGCGGGACCGTCCAGCGTCCGCAGCCATGCCGAAAACCGCTGCTGGAGGGCAGCTACCCCGTCCTCAGTCGCGTGCATCATCAGATCGAAGGGTTCGATCAGGACAGTGCGCGGTGATACATCCTCTTTACGACGTGAACGGTTAGCGACCATCTACAACTGCTCCACAAAAACTAGACCTTCGCCATCCTCATCGGGTGCGGCGTAGGTGTTCCATTGCGAGAGGTCAACTTCAATTGCCTTCTCGTTAGGTGCGAAAACCTGCTCCCCATCCAGCAAAACCAAGTGGGTAGGCAGTTCTAGTGTTTCCGCGATCTGACCGACCAAACTGTCAGGTTTGCTGGCGGCAGCGATGATGAGCCATCCGCGCACACGGTACAGCAGGCGGGTATACAGACTTAACCCGCCGCTTTGGGCGGACAGGATCAGCGCGGCGATGAAGCCGAAAAAACCAAACGGGATTGCGCCTATTGGGAAAAGGATACGAGCGATCATAAACACGACCACGCCAGCAATCCCCCCGCCCAAGAGCCGCTTGAACGGGATGCCGAACATGCCTTTTTCATCGCGCCGCAAGACGTGGGATTTGAGTTCAGCCACCATATCTGAAAGCCTTTAGTTTTCAGCCAATCAGCAGTCAGCCAAAGATAATCCCAATGGCTGACTAGCTGATCGCTGATGGCTCTAGGTGAACGAGATGAGGCTGGCGACAGACGATGCCAGTAAGACGAAAACGAGTCCCATCACCACACTGGACGCTGCTTGGGGATTGTTCTTTTTCCAGTCTCCGACGACGGGAAAGGACGACCCCATGTACATCAACCCCAACCCCACCACCCCAAGGAAGGCGAAGATCGGCGCGATGATTTGCAGCAGCGATTTCAGGTCGGTGAAAAAGCCTTCAATGGCAGGACCAACATTACCCATGAGTAATTCCTCCGAATAGCTATTCGCTTGACTGTTACGGTCTATAGGTTACTCGGAGGTATAGGCGGTACATGTTCGGGAATTGAACAGATAAGGGCAAATAGCCGATCAATCAAAATATACATGTGATATACTTCGCCTGATTCTTTTCTGACTGAGGTGAAGTCGAATGATGCTAACTCTGAATGATTTCCGTGAAAATGATTGGCAAGAGATTATTGCTAATGCTGGTATAAAATCCTGTGAACATTATCATGGCTTGTTCCGTCAGAGGGTTAAGGAAGAGGATGCCCAAAAGAAAGAACTAGGGGTTGAGTTTTATAGCTTTTTAACTGCCGTAGCTTCAATGTGGCTAGACCCTGAACGAGATAAAAACAATCCATTACAGCCTATGATGGTAATGGACGGTCGAAGAACGCTAATTCCAGATGACATTGACGATAATATCTTAGACATTCTTGAAGAAGTAGCGTCTCTAACACGTGATGCAGAGATGAGAGCAAGATTTGCAGATATTATCTGGCTCCGTAGGCGTAAATATCAGTATGGAAATTTAGCTGGTGAAGCCTATATCGATAGCGCGCGAGTTCTTTTTGAACAGGAGGAATTTCATGCTCATCGGAGGGTAGAACGAGCAATCCAATTAGCTCTTCTGCTAAACAACAAAACTAATTTTGACAAGTCAATTACATTGATTAGGGAGGTGTTGGATAGTCATATCCAAGCTAAAGGACCCCTTTTCCCTTTGTTACTCATTTCACCTCTAATTAAAAACGATAGGGACAATATACAACACTATATCGCCTTATGTGAACATGCTGGTGAAGCAGCAGAACAAACAGAAGATTGGTTTCAAGCTATCCGTTATTGGGAAACAAAAGCAGAAGCTCATCAAGTTGCTCAAGAAGAAGAAAATCGGCGAATGGCACTTTTAAGAGTTGTAGAGGCATACGTTCAAGAAGCTGAAAAAGCAGCAAATGATACCCCATCCAGAAATCTTGCCGCCTGCAAATCAATTGAAGAGGCAATTGAACTGCTTAGACGAATAGGTGGGCGACAAGATCGTGTTGAACAACTGCATCAACTTTTACTGCAATATGGTGAGAACTCATTACAGGAAATGAAAGAAGTTTCTGTAAGTGTAGATGTTTCTCCTCAAGTTCAGGCAGCAATCAATTACATCAAGGGTAAAACAATTGAACAAGCCCTATATAACTTTGCTTTAATTGGACGCTCTCCTAAAATAACAGAACTGCGAAAGGAAGCAATTCATTTGATGCAGGAACACCCTCTTCAATTCTGGATACCCTCAACGACACGAAATAGAACAGGCAAGGTAAGTGCCCGGCAAGAGCCTGATACTGAACAGGAAACCCTCATTAGAAATCAAATGTTGCGTGGTGCTGGAGAACATAGACAAATACATGCATTTAGCATTGTGCAACCAGCGAAGCGGCAAATACAACTAGAACATCATATTCAGCTGTATCATCTCATGCCTATTGTCGATAATAACCCTTTTGTTCCACCGGGTCAGGAAGTGATCTACGCTAAGGGGTTATTGGCAGGCTTTAATGATGACTTCCTTGTAGCAGCACATCTTCTAATTCCACAGATTGAAGGTTCAATACGCTATCTCTTAGTACAGAAAGGAGTCATTACTTCAGGATTAGATAATGATCTAATTCAAGATGAGTACCCACTCAACAAAATTATCTATTTGCCTGAACTCAAAGAGATTTTGGGTGAGGACATTGTGTTTGATCTCCAAGGGCTACTTGTTGAACGTTACGGTTCTAACATTAGAAATCTTGCAGCACATGGTCTAATGCTGTCTGAAGAGTTTTTCAGTATGCAGATAGTGTATCTTTGGTGGTTAACCTATAGACTTTGCTATCTGCCGCTACTTGCGCTGAATCGACAAGCAACATCAGATCAGTCAGAATCAAACCAAGATATGGCAGAATAAATTATTACTCAATTTTGAAAAGTTGTATGTCAAACTGGTATTTACCTACTTTATAGCTAACGAATGGCTCTCCTTCCCACTGCCATGTAATACTCAAGTCCATCGCCTGACCCGGCAAGATTGTCATCTCCTCAAAGCCTGACGCAGGCTGCCACGGTCCCGGTGGGTTGGGTCGGTTGCCGAAGGCAATGCGGATGTCATCGGGATAAATGGTTACAGGCTCGAACTGTCCGTTGTAAAGGCGCAATTCTGTCACCAGATAGCCATCCGGTGATGTCGTCGCGCTGACCAGTTCCACATAGAGCAGATCACGTGCTGGCAACGGTGTCGCCGTAGGGATGATGGGAGTCGGTGTAGCAATCGGCGTGATACGCTCTACATCGGTAGACAGGAAGCCTTCGCGGGTGAGTTCTTGTGCTGCTTCATAGCGAGCCACCACCAATGAGCGTGTCGCAGTGGGTGCGCCAGAACCATCCAGTTCGCCGATCAAAACCAGCACCAGTCCCGGTGAAATCTGACGAAAGGCAGCAGTGTCGCTGCGGCGAACTTCAGTCTGTTGCTCGAAGCGGTATTCAATCACCGCGCCTGTGTTCAGAATCAGGTGAAAAACTGCGCCTTCATGCAGACGGTCAAACAGAGCAGCATTTTCCTCACTCCAAGGGATGCCTACTACACGCCGCACCGACATGCCCAGTAGATAACTGGCAGTATCGGGGTTGGGATCATACGCCCACTCCGAGAACTCCACCAGCCGCCGCTGTACCACGAACACACGCGGCTGCTGTTCGCCGGGTGGATAGATTTGCAGTCCAACCGGATAGGCGAGCGTGCGACTGCTGTCCCGATCCCCATCCTTGATGATAGTATCCTGCTCCTCAAGGGCGATGGGCGTTGGTGTAACGGTATGGCGTAGGGTGGGTGAGGCGAAGGCATTTGCGGATTCACTATCGCTAGGTTCATCATCGCCACCGCCCGCCATCATCAACAGGAAAATCAGCAGACAGACAAACAGCAGCACGCCTGCCGCCCCCATCAGCATCGGGTTGGGTAGATTGCCGCCCTTCGGAGCAACCTCATCTTCGGGTGTAACCAGTGGTTCACCGCCCATCGCGGCTGCCTTGACCCGTGCCGGTGGCTTTGCCCATCTCGCCCCGACGGGAACCAAGGCATCCTCCGCGAAGCGTTCCAACAAGGCACTGGCGACCTGCAATTCTTCAGCATCCGTCACCGCATTGGCTTTAGCAGCTTCACGCTCCAGCACTTCGCGGTAATACTGCTGCCGTTGGGTCGGCACAAGCGCATAAGCCTCGTCCAGTTCTGCAATGGTGAGTGCCTGCCAATCCTCCAGTGGACGATAAGCAACCTCTTCAATATCTGGCACGATTTGTTCAGGCATCAGTTTGCCCCTTCCCCCTTATTGAGACGGTTCTGGTCAATAGACCCTGTAATACGAACTTCATCGGGCAGCGCGGCGGTGACGTTAAGGAACTGCCCGACCTGCTGTTGTGCCTCAGACTGCCGCGCTCCGGTATTGGCACGTACCTGACGTACCAGTGCCGCCTGAATTTCGGGCGAAACGCTGCGACCATCGGGAGCATTCGCCTGGGCTTCCATGATGTGCATGACCTGCCCACCATTCAGCCCCATGCGGAGTGCCGCATCGCCAACCGCATTGAAACGTGCTGGATCAGTGATCGGGGTTTGTCCGGGGATGGACTGCATCCCCACCGCCTGCACCATACGCCCACCGAAGGTATCGCCCGCCCCTTCCAGCATCGGCTTGTTCATCTGAGTGCGATATTCGCGTTCCATGTCAATCGCATCTCCGACGACTGCTCCTACGCGCTGCCCACCTGTAACATCCATCTGCCCCATGACACGATCCATATGCTGTTGTTGGGCAGTCGCTTTCAGGGCATCCGCCGCCGCGCTCAAGTCACGCCCGGCACGTTCCAAGCCAGAGGTATCTACCTGAGTAGGCTGCCCCTGCTTGGTCGTGTTCAGAGCATCACGCAGAGCGGCATCATCACGGATGTTGTCCGCATCCAAACGGGCTTGCGCCACCGTCTCATCGCGGGCGTTATCGCTCTCAACAGTATGACGCAGCGCGGCATCGTCTCGCACATTATCAGCATTCAGACGGGCTTGGGCAGCCGAGTCGTCACGCTGGCTATCATCGGCGATGATCTGGCGTGCGCCGCGTTGGGTTAACGGCTCGTCATCGGGGAAAGGTGTAAATTGTGTTTGGATGTGCGAAGTCCGGCGACCCGCCACGCTGTTGGGAGTCAGGGCTTCGCTATCATAACCCTGCACCATGACAGGTTGTGGCATGGGTCGTGCTGGTATGGCGGTATTGGGAGATGCAGATGTAGAAGGCATGGCGATTTCTACTCCACTCTCGGCGGGTATCATCTCCTGAGCAGCACCATTTACCGATGCAGGCAGGGGATTGGCTCCGCCCGTGCTGCCCGCAGGGGTCATGCGCCGCGTTCCTGTCATACGTCCCGCCATCATGAGTTGTCCGCTTGCCATCCCCATTGCGGGTCCGCCTATCCCGGAGGCACTCATACCTGCCATCGCTGCACCTGCTAATGCCAAAGCACCCCCGCCTGTGGCTATCGCCGCGACAGTTCCAACGGTTCCGACTGCTGCCCCCGTAGCCACCTGCTGCGGCGGGATGAATGCCCCACCTGTTGCCTGGCTAATCGTGCCGAAAATACGAGTGAGCGCATTCCAGACTAGCTTGGTCGCAGACAGCATCAGGATGAACATCAGTACCGCACAGAGCAGCCCGACCCCAATCGATGCCAGTGGGTTTTGGGTGGCGGCGGCTGCCAGTGCCAGCGAGACGATGAGTGCCTGCCCCAGCGCGATAACAACAGTGGTAATGATGATCTCAATCCACAGGTCCACGACGGAACGGGCGATGGCTTCCGTGCGCTTGAAAAAAGCGAAAATGGCAGCGGCAGCGAAAGACACAAAGCTGAGTCCTTGCGCGAAGGTGATTAGCAAATAGACGATCTTCTCGAAGATACCCAGCCACAGCAGGGGCCACGCCCCGATCAAACGATACTGGG